>NC_013665.1:0-1200000 GCF_000011005.1 Methanocella paludicola SANAE | reverse complement strand
GACGACCCGAAGAATAAGATCATGCTGACCGGCTTCCAGGTGGACGGGACGAACGGGCGCATGGCGCTGGACACGAACACCATCGATGTCGACGGCGAGATTTTGCCGCTCCGGTGTAAGCTGGAGCAGTACAGCTTCTCCGCCCACAGCGGCGATGCCGAGCTCAAGGCCATCGTGAAGCACATGTGCGACCAGGGCACCGAGAACGTGTTCTGTGTCCACGGGGACCACACCCAAGAGTTCGCCGGGTGGGTTAAGAAAGAGATAGGCGTCAACGCGTTCGCGCCGAGGCTCGGCGAGGAATACATAGTATAATATTATAGTGCGCCGGGGGACAGGCCCCCGGCACCGATTCAATGGCTTGAGGTATTTACCGGATCATCGTTTCAAACTTTCCAGCGGGTGGAGATTGCGGTAGGTCGCCTCGATCTTCTTGTAGTTCTCCTCGTAGGCGGCCATAGTATCCTGCATGTTCTTCTTATTATCGTCGATGCTCTTGTATTCTGAGCTGGTGGTGTTGAGATATTGCTTGCAGGCGTCGCCCGCGGCGATGGCATCGTTGCAGGCAGCGTTGAAGGCGTCCAGCTTCTGCCGGTAGCCGTCCAGCCAGCTCCGGTCGAGCTTATCTAACGCGATTTTCGTGTTGCGATATCCATCCAGCTCCGTCTTCATGGCGCTCACCTTGCCGGCCTTATCCACATAATCGCTAAAGGCCGACTGGGCGGCACTTTTAGCCGCCATGCCGTTATCGTAGTCCATTTTATACTTGGTATAGGTAGCTTCGCACTGGCGGATGCTGTCGATCAGGGCATTGTTGTTCTCTTCGATGGCGGCGTACTCGGCGCTCTCCGGGTCGAAGAACTGCTGGTACTCTTCTCCCGCCTTAACGGCATCGCCGGCATACTTTTTATAGGCCTGTGCCTTCCTGTCGAAGCCGTCGAGGAAACTGGCATAATCTTCTTCCGAGCTTACCTTCGCCCCGCCTGCGAAGGAGGAGATGTCGTTATAGGCATCGTAGGTCTCATTCATCGCCTGAGTATATTTTCCCAGGGCAGTCGCCCTTTTTATGGAAAGGTCCAGATAATCGGCAAACTGATCGTACGACCGGTTCAGGGATTCGATGTCCGACTGGAAGATGGCGTCGTCAGAGGTCACGTTCCGGTACTCTTCACTCGAGTTGTTCAGGTAGGGGAGATACTTTTTCGAGGCCGCGCTCGTGTCATTGTACATTTTCCTGCAGAGGTCCAGCTTTTCGGCATATCCTCCGAGCCATGCCTTGTATTCGTCCAGCGTGGCGTTCTCGGAGAGCGTGTAATGGAACTTCATGTAGCTGATCTCGTCCTTGAGCTCGCTCGAATACTTTTGATAATCCTTCAGAGCTGACTGGCCGTCCGCGGAGAGGCCATTGTTACCCGCCATCGTTTTCGTCCCGGTACAGCCTGCGATTAAAAGCGCTGCGATAATGAGCAGCCCGAAGAGTGAGCGTTTCCCTGACATTAATATGGCACCTCAAGCATTTATTTGGCAAATTATAGGTTTACTTATATATTTGTGTCTATATAAATATAATCCGTTGAAGATGCCGGGCTCGGCCAGGAATAGTGTTTAAAAGTAGCTATACCATGACTAGGGAAAGGGAAAATCGATCGGCGTTATCGTCACCGTGGGCGTGGCGGGCATCGAAACGTAAGCGAAGATGGCGATACCGGCGCACAGGATGGACAGGATGACCACCACCGCGAAGATGCCCAGTATGCCGATGAAAGCTAAACCGATGATCTTTAGCATGTCCTCTGTGCTGGCCATATTTATTCCTATATGGCGAGCATATGGCGAGCGTAGAATAAATATTTTTTAGTGTCCGGGCCGGACAAAAATTTAAGGATGAAAGGACAAGTTACTATCGTGAGCGAGAACCTGCAAAAAGCCGACTTCGCCGCGGGCTGCTTCTGGCACGTAGAGGAAGCCTTCAGGCACATCCCCGGCGTCGTATCGACGGCCGTCGGCTACGAGGGCGGCCGGACCGAGAACCCGGACTACCGAGAGGTCTGCACCGACAGGACCGGACATGCCGAGACCGTCCAGGTCACCTACGACCCGTCGAAAGTATCATATGATGTCCTGCTGGACGTGTTCTGGAGCCATCACGACCCCACTACGCCTAACAGGCAGGGGCCGGACTTCGGCACCCAGTACCGATCCGTCATCTTTTATCATAATAAGGAGCAGGAAGCGGCGGCCCGTGCCTCCAAAGAGAAGCTACAAAAGTCGGGCAAGTTCAAGAAGCCCATCGTCACTGAGATCGTGCCCGCAACAAAATTCTGGAGAGCCGAGGAATACCATCAGCAGTACCTTGAAAAAAATAACCTGAAAGGCTGCGGCATCTAAATATCAAAAGATGATAGCCTCGACTGAGTCTCTTTCGGGCCGGCGGAGACGGCAGACTCGATCTCCATCCAGAGTTCCGGCGGCCTGGGTTTACGGGCACTATCTATACGCTTCATCGCCCGGGCCTTACTGATCAATTCAAGGGCGCGGGCTGCGCCGCTACTTACGTTGCCGTTGTCGTGGTTCAGCGCCGACCTGAGAGGCTTTATTGCGCAGTTCCCGAGGCGGGCGAGGGACGCGCAGGCCAGTTCCCTGGCTTCAGCGTCTTCATCGCCAAGCACGCTTATCAGAGTATCCACGGATTTACAGCCCCTCACTTTTCCAAGGGCCCGGATGGCTGCCCTGCGGACATCGACAGCATCATCGAGGACCGACACGAACGGCGTCACGTACTTAAATGACCTGTAGCTGTCCAGCGCATAAAGCGCCTCATCCCGAACCGAGGGTTCCCGGTCTTTTATGGCCTGCAGAAGGCCCGGAACGGCCTTCTCATCCTGTATGGCGCCCAGCGCCCGAACGGCCTCTTTCCTTACGCTCCCATCAAGGTCATATAGCATGTCCAGGAGATATCCAGTGGCCTTCTTATCCTTCATCCGGCCGAGGGAGGATACGACGCACCGCCGGATGCCCGCGTCCGATTCGGACAGCGCACGGATGAGCGCCTTCACCGCGCGCTTATCGCCGATCTTGCCCAGCGCTACGACTGCCTCCATGCGAATACCGGGGTCGGGATCTTTCAGCGAGCTTATGAGGGACCGGAGGATCTTGTTATATTCCAGCACCTTCAGGGCATCGTATGCGGAGCGCCGGACATATATGCTCTTATCGAGGAGGGCGTGAGTGAGGGCGTCGACGACGGCTTCATCGTATTTCCTGCCGGGGTTGCCGATGATCTCGTCGGTAATGGCCAGTGTCGCGTACATTCGGACGTAGAAGTTCTCATCCCTTAATGCCGATACGAGACCGGGCAATGCCCTGTGGCCGAGCTTGCGGAGTGTCATGTAGGCGGCCTCTCTGACGTCATATTGCTCGTCCCTCAGAGCGTCCACCAGCAGGCTTATCGACCGCTCGTCCCCCGGCCCTTCCAGCGCCTTCACTGCATATATCCGTGTTTTGATATCATCGCAGCGTAAAGCCTGTCTCAGGCCCTCCTTTTCGTCCAGCGTGATGCCCCTGGCATCGCTGTTCATAGATACGATCATGATGTGCCCTCGATAACAGACCATAATCAAGTGGTTGTATAACTAGGTTAATCCCATAAAAAGCGGCTTTTTTTGGTATAATCAATTGAAAAAACAGCGATATAGCGAAAATTATTATATATAGCAGTAATTATAACGGAATTTATATTTTTACCCTGTATATCGCTTTCTGTGTAAAGATAATCCGGGGCGGGCAAAAAAGGGATGGTGCCCGCCTCACAGGTTGGGGATGTCAGGATGGTATCGCAGCCTGGCCCTGAAGCGTGTAGGGCGTGTGCGATAAGTTCTGTCTAAGCACTAGTATATCATTCGGGTTTATATATGCTGACCAAGTGCATGGTGAAAGTAATCGCCTTTCGGGCATGAACTCATTTCATGCCTTCGACATACGACGATTTAATACTTACAAAAAGCTTAATATCGAACAAGGCATTTGTGTAGGAGATGATCGCCGGAACATTCGACACGCTGTCAGAAGCATGGTACTGGGCAATAAAGGAAATTTACACTAACGGGCAGCTCGTGGAGACCGAGTACGGCATCAAGGCAAAATGCATCAACGGCATGCTCCTGGAGGTCCGGAACCCCGTGCAGGTGTGGCACAAGAAGGACCCGTTCTGCACGAAGGAGCGCGTCGAATTCTATAAAAAGCAGTTCAAGCGGGAGTCCGCCGGCAGGCATGGTTTCGAGTACACGTACATCGACCGTTTGGTGAATTACGAGGGCTTCGACCAGCTAAAATGGATGGGCGAGCAGCTCCAGAATAAGCGGTACGAATCAAAGCGCATCCAGGCCATTACGTGGATGCCCAAAATAGATTGCATGAAAAAGGAGGATCAGCCGTGTTTTCAGCGGATCTGGGTGTTCCCCCACAAGAACAACAAGCTTGACGTCCACATCCACTACCGCTCGTGGGACATGTTCAAGGCGTTCGAGGCAAATCTGATGGCCTTCCAGGAGCTGGTCAAGGACGAGCTGATCGGCCCCACGGACTTCATGCTGGGCACGCTGCGGTGTTTCGGGGATAACGTCCACATCTACGAGGACGATTTCCAGGCGGCCGAAGAGGTTCTTAAGCCGTAGCCGCGCTTCAGGCTTCCCATACCTTCACGGTCTTATCGCTGGAGACAGTGACCAGCCGCTTTCCGTCTGGAGAGAACTCGCAGGAAAGCACTGCTTTTTTATGGCCGGCCAGGGTTTGTAGTAATTTCCCTGTATCGGCGTCCCATATCCGTACAAGGCCATCGTGCGACGCTGTCGCTATTTTCTTACCGTCCGGAGAGAATGCACAGTGATAGACCTTATCCGCCTGGTCGTATAGCGTATGCATAAGCTTCCCGGTCTCGACGTCCCATACCCTCACGGCGCCATCACGTGATAAAGAGGCAACTTTCCTGCCGTCAGAAGAGAACACACAGTAGAACACTGCGCTCATCGGGCCCTCCAACTTTTGCAATAGTTTCCCGTCCGCAGCATCCCATATCCGGACAGTGCCGTCATAGGATGCCGAGGCGATCTTTTTACCATCGGGAGAGAACTGGCAGGATATCACGGGTGCTGTATGGCCGGTTAAAGTCATTAGAAGTTGCTGGGATGGCTCAGTCATAAATAAACTCGCCGATAGCTAATAAGCCGGGTATGCAATTACGTAAAATAAAGTTAACTCCACCTCGACGATCCCATTCTAAAAAAAATTATTTATTAATGCCTGCGCCCAGGTATGTTGCCGGCATGCCCAGGCCAAACGAAAACATCCTTGAAGGGTATGCCGCAGTGCCATAAACCCACGGGTTCATCGGGCCTCCCAGCCAGCCTTTTTGGTGGGGCCCGATGCCTTCAATGGTTTTTAATCCTGCGCCATGCGGTCCACCGCCAGGCACGAATGCCTTAGTTTGATTGCTTGTCTTGTTGGCTGCGCTCGTATTATTGGCCTTGACGCTCGTATTATTGCCGCCGCCGGCCTTACCACCGTCTACGGCAATGGATACCGGTACGAATATGATCGCCGATAGGACCACGACCAGTGCCATGGTCACTACTATGATCTTCCAATCCATCTTCATATTTACCCCTAATAACGACAAGGCTTTATTAAGTAAAAATCGATGGAATAAAAAAAGCATAAAAATGGATGAAATGCATCGGAAAATATAAAAATGCGTTATGATATAATGCCATTCCCCGTAATCACTGTGAAATACTGGTCGAGCCCCACCCATCGAGCGCACAGGCTCGTGCACCATCGGGCCCGAATTGAGATTCAAGGCCCGATGATGAGATCGCCGGTTGATCAATTTACGGACGTTATGCGCCTGGAACTATATTGATGTCCCACAGCCTGGGCATTATATGAGTTCCGGGCAGTGTGTATTTAAGCGCCTCACGGTTCACTGCCGCCCAGTCCGCCATGTTGATGGCGGATTTCGTATAATCCAGGGGCAGGATCCAGGTCGGATAGGCAGTCAGGCCCTCGTAAGCCCGGCCCATTGTGCCCAGGTGGGCGTTCCGCCACATCCTGTCAAGGAGCGACATCTGGGATATTTGCTCAGCCTTTGCGGCGAACGGGAAGAACGGATACGCCAGATAATTCTGCGCACCACCGCCCATATAGCTCCCTGGCACCACTCCTTCCACTCCCGTGACCTCCTGTCGGGAGATACCTGCGGCGCCCGTTGGATCCCGCACCTGCGATTTCAATACTGACCCCGCATTGGGATTAACGCTCTTGACGCCTTCGAGCGACGGCACGTCCGGAACATACCCCGGGGACGACAGGCTACTCGTATCGAGGGCCAGGCTGCCACTGGCAGCCTTGGCGGTCGGGATCGAGTAGGGCCAGACGAACTCCTGGTCCGCTAAATTCGATTTCTTCTTAATGATGGCCTTTTGTCGTTCGTACCCCGGAATGATGTTCGTCATCTCAGCGTAGGGCATGTACGGCCCTGCGATGGATGAAGGTGCCGACACCGGGCTTAAGAACGCTCCCGGCCCGGATATCAGCTCGTAGGAGCCCAGATTCGCCGGAGGTATGCCCACCGTGTTAGCCGTGAAGAATCCGGTCTGCGTCGCAGCTATCGACTGGAAGGCGTCCTGGTGAACGTCCGGGAAGGCCAGGTTCACGGGACCGAACGGCAAAACGTTGGCCGAACCAGTAAGAGCAACGCCATCAGCTTCCGCAGTGCCAATGGTCGGGCCAAGCCCTAAATCATCAGCTTTTATCGGAAAATCAATGTTCAGATGTTCCAGGTCCTCCGTCTGGAGCGTGTTCTGATGGAATAAGCTCTGTTTAGTAACCCACTGGCCCAGATCGTTGCCGAAGAACACGTCGCCCGCGATCAGTTCATACCTCGCTTCCGTCCTCGCCCATGATACCGTTGGCATGGTCGATATGACCACGAGGATTGAAACTAACAATATAGTTAATGGTTTTCTCAGCGTATACTCTACCCTCATATTACCCTCCTCATGAACCGACCGGCTCCTGACCCTCAACAGGCTCACCGGATAGATTCTCAATATACCTCTAAAACAAACTTATAATCAGTATATTATTAACTGTAATTAAATTTAATAATAATAATACGATTGATTAGTATTGATTAGTTAAACTTCTCAGGCCTATTCATTGCGTTTGTAGCGAACCACCGGTCACAATACCGAAACTATCCAGAGGGCTCTGTAGATAGGGAATCAGTGAATTGGACCTGGAATGATCCGGGCCATTCTCAAATATTACGGCGGGCTGTCCCCTATAATCCATAGAACGCCATTATTTCGGTTAAATTTTCGTGAACCTTTAAACGCACGGCTTTTCTATCTATTAGTTGAGGGTTAGTAGAATACCGTTGAGGAGGGTGTTTATGAGCATACTTAGAGTTGTGCCTGTCATCGTGACCATAGTTTGTATACTGGTGGGGGCTATGGCACTGGACGTGTCAGCGCGTATGGAGGCTCAATGGGCGCTCCAGGCAGGCGACGTGATCGTAGGCGAGGACATCAGCGTACAGAAACCGATGGCCGCAATATTCCACCAGCAGACAGCTTTCGCGCGCGATAAAGAAAACCTGCAGATCGATTTCCCGATAACTGCCGACGACCTGGGGCTCGGTCCGACGACGGGCGTGACCGCAATCGGTGATGATGTCGGCCTTAGCACAAGTGGGACGGCGAATGTTTTGCCATTCGGGCCGGTCAACCTGGCCTTCCCGGACGTTCACCAGGACGCGGCGCAAGAGCTGGAGACTACGGACACAGGGTTCTTCACGGCGAACTGGGCTTTCATGGCCGACACCGCGGCGAGCAACCTGGGAACAGAGCCGATCGGGACTTACCTCGGATCAGGGCACCCGTTCAAGAATCCGAAGATGCTTGGCTCCGAGTTCGTCTGGCCGTACATGACTCCGGTCGCCAAGGCTGCCGACGGTAGCCTGGCGCTCGATATGGACAGCCTATCCCCGGCCATAGGCCCATATGTGAAGTCGCTCAGTACCGATGTGAACATTATCAATCGCGACACGGTCGACATTACGTCGGACGCCAGGCCCCGGACGAATGTCACGAATACGACGAGCGCCAGTAATGTAACGGGTACGACCAATGCCACGAGCACATCGAGCGCCGCTACGAAGATGCGCGATGGCTGGGGAACGCGGAAGCCACCCGTTGCCGATCCAAAGTGGAATAAGACGCAGATCTCGAACTCGACGAACCTGCAGCGCATGTACCGGAATGCGTTCGTAGGCTCCACGATGCACAATGCATACGAAGGCAAGACATCGTATCCGGAATGGATCACGCCCTATAAAAATGGCACGGGGTGTTTCAATCCGACCAACAGGAGTACGATGCTGGATCTGGCACGTAAAAAGACGGTGGCCGGTGCTCATATAGCACCTGTGTTCTGGGACCTCTAGGCGTTTCGCGAAGAGGCGGCGGTATCAGATTGAAAACGCGCCTCATTAATTTTTTTATCGTCCTATTGGTCTTACCGGCAGCTTTATCTCTCGTTTACCAATAGCCTCCCCAGGTGTTCCACGAGGGCCAGCTCCAGCCGCCCCAGCCAGGGCCACCCCACCCCCAGCTCCCCCACCAGTTGGGTATCCAGGCGGGATATGTGGTAACCGGGTAGTAAGGATTATAGTTCATCGTTACGGGTGTTTCCTCCCCCGTGACCTCCTGCCTGGAGATGCCTGCGGCTCCCGTTGGATCTCTTACCTGCTGCGCCCTTACTACGGACCCGTCGAACGGAGTCACGCTCTTGATGCTCGAGTCGGCGCTGAGTGGTCGCGCGTCAGGGGCGAAGCTGGCAGCAGCCGGAAGAGAGATCGCCAGGATCGCCAGCACGGAAAGAACGAAGATAAATACTTTTTTCATGTCCATACCAGTCTCCCCATTCTCATTGAACTATAAACACAGATAAAATATATTGTAGCGTATATTAGCGTATATTAGCGTATATTAGCGTTCTATCTCGCGGGCCAGGAATAAAATAGCGGTACTATCGAGCGATCTGTCCAGAGCCTAAAAAAAGGGCGTTTAACGCCGCCCATACTTCTTGTAGAGGAAGACCAGGCCGACGAGCACGACCAGTATGATGCCGCCGGCAACGAACGGGACGTACGAGCTGGTCGCGATAGTGATACGGAACTCTTCCGTATCCGTCGCCTGATCGCTCATTATATCCACGCTCACGTCGTAGTCGCTCGCCACGATATTGCCGGGCGGCTGTGCGCTGATCACGAACGTCTGCGTCTCTCCCGACTTTAACGTGCTCACGGTCTCCGGCGAAGAGCTGACCACCCAGCCCGAGGGCGCAGTGACTTCCGGATAGACGTTCGTCAGCGCGCTTCCCGTGCCGCTATTGGTCACGTAGACGTTCATGGTGAAGGTCTGCCCGGCGCTCGCCGTATATGCCAGCTTGTCCACATTTACTGTCATGCTGGTCCCGGACTTGAGCTTCAGCGCCAGGTCCTTGGTTATGGTCTGGTTAGACGAGGCCGTGATCCGGGCCGTGAAGTTATAGTCCCCGGCGCTTACCGAGTATGGCGGCACGATGCAGAGCACGAGGCTCTTCTGGGTGGACGCCGGAACGACTGTCTCCGCCAGCTCGCTCGAGCTGCTGCGCGATTCCAGGTACATGTAGTACCAGTTCTCGGGCAGGCCCATGACGGAGAGCTGATAGACATTCTCGGCCGCCTGGAGATTATCCAGCGTCAGGTCATAATAGATCTTGTCACCAATGTACACAATTTGGGAACTCAGTTTGGCGGAGACGTCCACAGACTCGTTGACGCTGGTGATATCGACGTACAGCTCCAGCGTTGAATCGCCGACCTTCACGTAGACCGTCTGCTGGCCTATGCTCGAGGTATAGGGCGTCGAGACCACCAGGTTGACCGTCTTTGTAGAGGATGCAGGCACATAGATCTGGTAGATGTCCTTGCCATTATAATCATACTTAGAGCTCCATCCGCCAGGGCTTTCCGACGACAGGCTCAGCGTCTCGTCCGACGCCAGGTTGTTCTGGATAGTGATGGGGAACGAGACCTCGTCACCCGCCAGCGTATTCTGTGCCGGGGTATCGCAATAGACCTTGATGCCCGTCCCGGAGGTCGAAGAGGTCGTCTTCGAAATATCGACTACTGCCGAAGATGTCGTGGGGATGCTTGCGATGTATATGCGCAGCACGTTCTTGAAGTAATAGGCGTTACCCGCCGGAACGTACGCATCGTCCGACCCATAGTCGGGGCTCGTGACCTCGACGTGTACCGAGCCGTTCGTGATCTCGAAGCTGACGAAACAGCCGCCGGCGGATTTAGTCTCTCCGTCGTTTACCGTCCCGCTGAAAACGGATGAATACACCGTGCCCGCCTGAGCGGGGGCCATGAGGGCCCCCGATATAAGGCAGAGCAGCAGGAGTGTGCTTAATGCCGCTTTTAGCTTCATCTGACGTCCATCCTTACGAATTTCGCATATGCGATACCGAACCCGGCGATGGACATGACGAGGAGGGCCAGCACCTGGGGCAGTATCGACGAAAGCGACTCGCTCAGAGTTGTCGACGAGGTCATGCCCCTGGAGCTAAAGTCGAACTGGCCGCTCGCCGAATTCTCCGTGGGGCCGGACTCGCCGCTGACCACGACACGGGATATGCCGTTCAGATCGTTGGTCGGCGAGAGGAGGTTGACCAGCTCGGTGACCTGGTTCCTCGTCGTCCAGTAGCTGGTATATTCGGGGTTGACCGTCATCTGTATCATGCTCCTGTTCCCGTTAGGCCCTCCGCCGCTGGCCGGGTCGAAAGTCCCTGAAGCCGCCGTACCCGACGTGCTCGTGCTCGATGAGCTCGCAGTTACGGCGCTCGACATCGACATCGCCGACGGCGACTGGCCCATGATGCCTTCGTATATCGATCCGGTGAAGCTCGGCAGGATCAGGCTGAAAGCGACGAACCCGATGGCCAGTAGTATAGAGATGGTCGAGTTTTTCGCTATCGCAGATGCCGCTATACCGATAGCCAGGAACGCTACGCTGAACAGCACGATCATGACGAAGAACATGGCCAGCCGGGCCAGGTCATCGCCCGTCGGCACGACGCCGGCGAACAGCAGTATGGCGAGGGCGATCAGGAACGTGGCCAGGAGCGAGACGACCAGTATGGACACCGCGCCGATGATCTTGCCGTTGATGATCGAGTCCCTGTAGGTGGGGCGGGCGAGTAATAATTTTAGCGAGCCCGTTTCCTTTTCCTTAGATATCAGGTCGAACCCGATGGCGATAGCAAGCAGCCAGCCGATGGTGATAAAGCTCGTGCTGAAGTTCTCGAAGATCAGCAGCATCGAGGGCATTGTCGGCTGGAAGGCGTTCCCTCCCTGGAAGGTCGCGTTAGCGACCATCGTGGACGCACGAGAAAGCATGGAGTTATACGATCCCAGCTCCGAGTTATAGGAGCTTAAGCCCGAGATCACGGCGGCGATGGTGATCCATATCAGCACGCCGAAGATCAACAAGAACCTCTTGCTCGTCAGGTAATCCTTGAACTCTTTTTTCGCTACGATGAGCTCCGGCATCATTTTAAGCGCCTCCGTATACTGTCTGCAGGAATATTTCTTCCAGCGACCTTTCCGGGGCCGTGCCCTTATCCATCTTATGCATGACATCGTCCAGCGAGCCCTTTGCGATCAATTTACCCTGAGAGATGATGCCCACGGTCTTGCATACATGGCGCACTTCCTCCAGGATATGGCTGGAGAAAAAGATCGTCTTGCCCCGGGAGGAAAGGTCCTTGATGATGTTCCTCACCTGCATGACGCCCTGCGGGTCCAGGCCGTTGGTCGGCTCGTCCATGAATATGACTTCGGGATCGTTGAGCAGCGCCTGCGCGAGGCCGAGCCGCTGTTTCATGCCTCTTGAATATCCTTCCGTTTTCTTTTCCACGCCTTCGAGCCCCACATATTTGAGCAGTTCCGTAATGCGCTTATCCGCCTTATCGTAAGGTAGGTCGTAGAACTCGGAGAAAAATTTCAGGTTCTGCCGTGCGTTGAGGTTCTCGTAGAACCCCAGGCCGTCGGGCATATAGCCGATGATCCGCTTGACATCGAGCGGATGGCGGAGAACGTCTATGCCGTTGATAAAGCATTTTCCCGACGTCGGCTCGATCTCGCCGATCATCATGCCCATGGTGGTGGTCTTGCCCGATCCGTTGGGGCCGAGGAAGCCGAACACGTCCCCCTTTTCCACGTGAAGGTCGAGGGAGTCCACGGCTTTGACACCGTCATAGGCCTTTGTTAAATTCTCTGTCTTGATCAAATGAGGCTTCCTCCTGTGAGCGCCTGCAATCGAGCAAAGGAGGGTAGCATATAAATCATTTCTCGCCTGATCGTCAAACTATCGGGCCACAGTTTGACGATTCGGCCATAAGCTTTAAAGGGGACGCCATGAGAATCGATGACTATAAGTCAGGAATTATTATAAAACGCATTTATTTACTAAAAATAGTTGGATGTTGGAGCCAGAACATATTTATAGTCCGGTAAAGGCTTATTTACTTGATATAAATGCTTAAGAAGAGCATTGCAACGGCCATACTATTATTGATGGTCGTTTCGTTCACCATTGGCTCTGTCGATCCAGTCAACAGCACTGGCGACAGGGGCCGTCTTCCCGACGGTTTCCACAAGGATATGATGTTCACGCAGATCTTCCTGGACATGACGGAGAACTATCCGGGCAGTGGGTTCGGCGTACGTGCAATGCAATACCCTGGGGCAATGCCCGAGGTGCCGATCTTCGGCTTCAGGCCTGTCCATGGCCACGAGTTCATCGAAGGTAAGATGATGGTCATACCGGCCGGAAAGGACATGCCAAAGGTGTTCCCGGTGTTTTTCTTTAAGCATCAGGGGCCTGAGGGAGCGGACAGAGTCAGCTATATGGCCGACACGATGTTCGACGTGGACGGCTCCGAGCTAAGCTTTAAGGGCGAAGTACAGCTCCTGAACGACACTATCGTTACTGGCGAGATAGCCGATGTATTTAATAACGAGATCATGTCGGGGGAGACGAACTGGCACCAGGCATATGTTTCCGGGTCTCCGGCGACGTTCAGCTTCGAGCTGAAGTGGAACAATACGGACGACTCGCTCAGGGTCGTCGTCTATACGCCCGACGGTAATGAGCTCGGCCCGTACTATGACGACTCGGACGGCGTAACGGACGGATGCATCAACATGGATATCAGTAACCCGGGCGGTGTGGCGAACGGCGAGTGGACGTTCAAGGTGACCGATACCGGCGTTACCGGCAAAGATGAATATTATTTAAAGACCTGGTAGCTATGCGGCTGAACATGAAGATCCTTATCGTGGCGGTCATCCTTTTATCCGCCCTTTTATTGGTCTCGCCTTTGTTTTTGCAGGCGACTGTCGGCACCGGCGGATACGTCGTGACGCCGGGCAGCGGCATACCCGCGGGCGTGAAGGCGACCGACGCAGCGGCCGTATCATTCTGGGACCTGCCCCTGTGGATACAGGTGGCGGGCGCCCTGGACGGCATACTCATCGCGATAGGCCTGATGAATGCGGCCCCCTTCGTTATCGGCAAGATCCAGAACGTGCTGGATAACCGCAACCGGCTTAACATATTCAACTATGTCGCTAACAACCCCGGCTGCACGCCTTCGGAAATATCGACCAGGCAGAACATGAAGAACGGGACGGTCAAGTACCACGTGCAGATGCTCGAGTCGCAGGGCAAGATCATCCTGAAGCGGATGGGCAAGTACACCCGCATATTCAATACTTCAAAGGCGAATACCGAGCAGGAAAAGACGGTGCTGGCGTATATCAAGAACGATACGAGCCGGAATATTCTTTGGGCCATTTTGGAGGAGCCCGGCGTGACGAACCAGCGGCTGTCGGAGAGGTTCGGGCTGGACAAGAGCAGCGTTCACTGGCACATCGAGCGGTTCCTGAACGATAACCTGGTCACGTTCGAGCAGGACGGCAGGTTCAAGAAGTATTACGTCGAGCCGACAGTTAGTAAACTGTTAAGCAATATTTAATTGAGAAGCGATTTGTGCGAATCTCTATTTTACGACACTCGCTTGAAATTTTTTCGTACTTCCATAGGGCGTTGATTTGTTTGGTCGGTATCTCGAACATCACCAAAGGAAATAAACCACTAATTTTCTTTTATAATTTTTACTCACTAAATCCCTGAGACTCTAGAACACCGTCAATGCCCGAACTCTCTAATACTCTGGGCATTGCACGAACGCCCTGAGCCTCAAACCCGAAAAGAAGGCTCGAAAACTCGAATGCACGTTCGAAACGCTAAACGAGCCTGCACAAACTCTCTAAGGCTCGGCTAAATCGCCAACGCCACTAACACCCCAAAGTACTGGGGAACGACCGGGCTTTTAGAGTGTCAGTGCTATGTCGTTTAGCGCTTCAAACGTGATTTAGAGACTTAGAGCCTTCGTTTCGGGTTAGCGCGTTAGAGACTTAGAGCACTGCCCTGTGTATTAGAGAGTTCGTGCGTTGACGGTGAGTTCGAGGCTTAGAGACTTCGTGAGAAAAATCTAAAAAGAAAAATTCGTGGTTTAATTCCTTTGGAGAGGTTCGTGATACCGACCGAACAAACCATCGTTTAGATGTTGAATTTATAACATCACGCCTGCGGCAGATCCACCACAAATATCGTGCCCTTCGACGGGTCGCCTTTAACGCGGTCCTCGGCGCGGATCCGGCCGCCGTATTTATCCACGATCACCCGGACGATGGACAGCCCCACGCCGGCGCCCTTTGTCGTCCCCGTCATCCGCTCAAAGACGGACTTCTTTTTGTCCTCCGGAATACCCGAGCCATGGTCGGAGATACGCACGGACCAGTAGTCCTTACCGTCGATCTTCTCCGGCAATACCGTAACATCAATGAGCTTCTCGGGATGCGGGTCATATTTAGCCGCATTCTCCAGGATATGGCGGAATATCTCGTGCACGTATTCGTCGGCCATGACGGCACGCTTTTCCTTCAGGTCGAACTCCATGCGGATCTTCGCCGAAGGCGAGGCCTTACGGACGTCGTCCGCATCCTGTTTAAGTATGGCGTTCAGGTCCGTCTTTACGGTGTTCTTACCGGCGAACTGCCGGATAAGGCGTATTTTCTTGATGTTATCGATGAGCTTGTTGCTGCCCGTGACGCCTTTCTGGGCTTTTTCAAGGTACTCGATATCCCGGGGGCTCAGGCTATCGGCTAATTGGAGCAGCTCGATGTAGCCCATGGTGACCTGGTTGAAATTCCGGATATCGTGGCTCATGAGGTCAACATAGAACTCGGCCTCGGACTTTGCCGACTCCAGCCGGTTTATGGCGTTACAGCGCTCCGTGGAGTCAACGGCCATAAGCACGGCGCCGCTGTCGGACGGGGCGGCCGTGAGGTCATAGAAGCGGTCGCATGCGGACTCGAAGCGGAAGCCGTTCTCCCGCACGGTGCTTCCATGCAGGGCGTCGGCCAGCATCCGCGCCGGGGTCTCATCCTTAAAAAGCGTCGTGATGCTCATGTGCGGGGCGGCCTTTTTACCCAGGCACTGCTCACAGAGCTCAGCCCATGCACTGTTAAAAAAACGAACTTTAAGCTCGCCGTCGACCACGACGAGCGCGGCGGGAACGCTATCGAAGGTCTTTTTCAGTTCTTCGCCTTCTACGGATATCATTTCACTCACGATATCACCAGGATATTTATTGATTTATATTAACCAGCCGGTATTTTAGTCTTTGTATATACGCTCCACGGGAGCTTAAAATATATATACTATATCGAGTATCGATATATCTGGAGCCAATATATCGAATAGCGATATATCGGAAATAGATACATGACAGATGATGCAATGGGAAGAGAAATGCGTAAAGGATTTCTGAAGATGATCGTCCTGAAGATCATCAGTAAGAAACCCATACACGGCTACGATATCATCCATGCGATCGAGACAATTACCCATGGTCACTGGGTGCCGAGCCCGGGCTCCATATACCCTGTACTCGACTTCCTGGAAGCCAGAGGATACGTCTCAATGGAAGAGATAGACCGTAAAAAAGTCTATACCATCACAGAGGAAGGAAAAAAGGCCCTCGAGGCCATCGAAGAGAAACGCAGGCAGCTGACCGAAGAGATGAGCCTGCTCTTCAACGATTGAGGGAAAATAATGACAGAAGATCACGCCATCGAAGTCCGCAGCCTGTCGAAGACATTTGGCGATTTCACGGCTGTGGATAATATTTCGTTCAACGTAAATAAAAAGGAAATATTCGGATTTTTAGGGCCGAATGGCGCGGGCAAGAGCACTACGATCCGGATGCTCTGCACGCTCGCCCGGCCTTCGGGCGGGGAAGCGAAGGTGAACGGCTATGACCTGGTCAGAGAAGCGGACCATGTCCGGGAAAGCATCGGCCTTGTCTCGGAAAAAATGATCATGTACGAGCAGCTGACCGCCGCGGAAAACCTGCGCTTCTTCGGTAACCTGTATCAGATGCCGCGGCCGAAGCTGGAATCTCGCATCGACGAGCTGCTCGGCCTGGTAAACATGAGCGATTGGAAGGATACCCAGATCAAAAAATACTCGACAGGCATGCGGCAACGCATCAACGTGATCCGTGCACTGCTTACCGAGCCGAAGATCATATTCATGGATGAGCCGACGCTCGGCCTCGACCCGCAGACGACGCTCTCCATACGGGAGCTCATCCGGGGTATCAACAAGAACGGCACGACGGTCATCCTGACGACGCATGCGATGATCGAGGCCGAGGCGCTCAGCCACCGGGTCGCCATCATTGACCACGGCAGGATCGTAGCGCTGGACACGCCCGCGAACCTGAAAAAGCTCGTCAAGGAAGCGGATATGACCGTTATCAGCGCCCGCATACCGAATATGACGCCGGCCATTGCCGGGCACATCAAGGCCCTGGACTGCGTCACCGCCTTCGACCAGCCCGATGCCTATGACATCAAGGTCAGCGCCCGGGGCAGCGAGGGTTTCGACCGGATCATCGACTCTATTCGCCACGACGGCGGCAATATCACGATGATCAACACGAACGAGCCGACCCTCGAGGACGTGTTCCTCTCGATCACCGGCAAGACGATGCGTGACCAGGCTGAAAAGCCGAAAGTGACCCGGCACCGCGGTCCCAGTATTGCGCCACGGCCGAGAGGGAGGTAAGGCTATGGGCGTTATCAAGACCTTACAGGACAGCTACCGCATCGCCGTCAAAGACCTGCTGGAGTTCGAGCGTAACCGCATCGGCCTGATCTTCCTGTTCCTCATGCCGTTTTTCATGCTGATCATGACGGGGTTCATATTCCCAACGGGAAATACGTATAGCGATATACCGGTCGCGCTGGCGGACCTGGACCACAGCCAGGCCAGCCAGCAGCTCATCGCCCAGATGCAGACGCTGAACGATAAATCGAACATGATGGCCCTCACCTCCGTTGCGACCGAGGACGAGGCGAGGACGATGATCACCAGGGGCCAGGTGTACGGAGCGATCATCGTGCCGCAGGGCTTCGGCGCCCAGCAGGCGCAGGGCAGGCAGGCGAATATCACCATCCTTTCGGATAACAGCCAGCCCCAGATATCGATGGTCATGCAGGGCATCGGCACGTCGGTCATCAACATCATCGGCTCCATGCAAGGCGCCATGAAGGTGCAGATGCTCAGCGTTAAAGCCAATCAGACCGTGGACCCGCAGGCTGTGATCGCCCCGCTCAAGGTGAACGCTCAGGGAACAGTGCCCGGTAACATGAACTACTTCAGCTTCGTGGCCCCCGGGCTGCTGATGATGATCGTTATGATGGGCGCCATGACCGGCATCCCCCGGGCAATTGCCCATGAGAAGGAGATAGGCACCTTCGATGGCATCCTGGCCGCCCCGGTGAACGAGATCTCGATCATCATGGGCAAGACGTTAGCCCAGACGGTACGCGGGTTCATCCAGGGCATTATCGTGATGGCGATCGCCATACTGATATTCGGAGTCTCGGTACAGGGGAGCATTCTATTGACAGGTGGCGTGCTTTTGCTGGGGATCTTTAGCTTCATCGGCCTGGGCATACTGCTGACCGCACTTTCGAATAACGAGGAGACGGCGATGATCCTGATGACCGTACTGCAGTTCCCCATGATGTTCCTGACGGGCGTATTCTTCCCCATTCAGCAAATGCCGTGGTTCATGCAGTGGGTTTCGAACCTGCTGCCGCTGACCTATGCCGTGACGGCGATGCGGAAAGTCATGATCCTCGGGGCGGGGATCAGCGATATAGTTCCCGAAGTGGCGATCCTGATAGTCTTCGGCGCGATAATGCTGCTGATCGCCATACCGGTGTTCAGGAGAGCGATGACGAGGTAGGGGTTTTACCTCTACCCTTCTTTTTTTAAAAGGCGCCATAAGAAAAAAGATTATAGCTTATGATTACATTATAAACACTGTTCACTATGACGGTACCGGAACAGGGTGAGGGTAGCCTTAACCCTAAATATGTCGAAAAGCTGGTCGAGGCCAGGCTTTACGCCATCAGCGATAAAAAACACAACGACGGGGCCATCATCACGTTCTTCTGCCCCCGGTGCTCGCATAACAACACGGTCATGAAGCCGCTGTTCTTCCATACGTTGAGCCTGGACAGCTTCCTGCACACCGTCTCAGGATACCGTTTCGAGACCCATAACTGCGTGTGCGGGAACAAGCTTACTTATAAGAATATCATCATCGCCCAGTACAGTCACTTTTTCCCCGACGTCGGGCTGGACCTGGAGGCCGAGGTCACGGCGGACAGCGAGTTCGTGACCTTTTACCGGATGGACCTGAAGGGAGTGCGGGAAGAACTTAGCAACATCATGGACTTCCGGTACATGTACGACGCCTTCGGCCACGTGTTCAGCGTCCGCGAGACCTGGAAGCGGATGCTCAGCACGGTCAAGGAGACCCGGAGCATCCAGGCCTACAACATCGAGAGAGGCTATGTTATCGTCGCCGTTCCCGGAGATATTCCCCACGCCGACGTCTCGACCAGGGAGATCGTCGGGCCGAGCTGGCCTGGCAGCAGCGCCGTGGTCATCAAGCTCAGCGAGATCGACGGCGAGAGAGAGGCGCCTAAGGACTCGTTCAAAGAGTGGATGCCTGAGTTCGTGGACGACATTAAGAAGAACCGCATCGACGCCTCGGTCGTCATCGACTCCCAGGTCGTCAAGAAACTGGTGGAGGGCACGCTCAAGCGCGAGGACATCGGCTATACGATCAAAGAGGATACGTGCCGTATAGAGAAGAAGCCGTTCAGCGCGTACTTTTCGTTCAAGGATATCATCCGCTCGGCCGCCTTCCGCGGTAAGACCCTGCAGGAGGCCATCGACGAGAAGGTGGATATCGCCGTTAATAAGGTGTACTCCGCCGAGTCGTTGCTGAAGTTATTACGCCGTGACCTGCCGACTTATGAGTTCGCTCTCGACGGGGACATGCTGGAGATCATCAACCCACGCACCGGCGAATCACAGAAGATCGACCCCTACTCGCCCATGCCTAAGGGAGGGACGCGCGACCTGACCGCGGAATTAAAGGACGTGCTCAGCAAGAACGAGAAGTTCCATCCAGTCTGCAAGTGCGGCCGCCCTGCGTTCATTCTCAAGTCCATCGAGCCCGCCTCCTGGATAAAGTCGACGCCCGGTGTCCTGGACCTCGTCTACGAGGAGAGGGAAGGCATCGTGATCCTGTACTCGACGGCCTGCGGCCAGCACGTGAACCCGGTCAGGAAGACCGACCTGGCGGAATGGCTTGTCGAGCGTAAGGACCTCGACGACGCCTTCGAGGAGGAGCTGGACAGCCTGCGCATCAACGTAGAGGCGCATGCCGGTAAGTTCGGCAAGGACGTCATCGTTGGCGCCCTGAGCAACAACGCCTGCGACATCATGGTGCACCCGGCCTTCGTGAAAGGGCTGCTGGACGCGGTGAATGTTAATTTGGGCGACCGCGTGATCGTTTATGCTCCCCTTAAAGAGCTCATACTCGTCTACCGCGAGGACGCCGACATCAATAACCTGAATACTGCTGTCGTGCAGCTTCAGGAGATCTCGGCGACCAAAGAGCTGAGGCAGACCGTGCTCGACTATGCGGCCTACTTCGACCTGGCCGAGGGCCACGGTATCTTCAATATCATCGACCTGCCCGAAAAGCACCGGGAAGTCGAGGAATATCCCATCGAGGAGCTTCCGCCCCAGGAGATCGACGGTTCGAGCGATGTGCCGCCAGAGCAGGGCCATTACGATATTTCCGATGAGAAGCCGACATCATAGTTTTATTTTATGCGTTATTTCATATAGAGCTGAACTGTTCTGTCGATATCACTCACATTTCTTATGCCCCGTGTGTGCTGATTAGTTCGGTCGGTATCTCGAACCTCACCAAAGGAAATAAGCCACGAATTTTTCTTTAAGATTTTACTCACGAAAGCTCTAAGGTACTAAAACACCGTCAACGCTCGAACTCTCCAATACTCGGGGCAGTGCTCGAATTCTCGAAGGCTCTAACCCGAAAGGAAGGCTCTAAAGCTCGAAGACACGTTTGAAACCCGAAACAGTCATGCACAAACACTCTAAAAGCCCGGTAGGAACCATAAGGTTTAAGCGCTTAAGCTTGGTGTCGTTGGAGTTTTAGCCGTGCCTTTGAGTGTTCGTGCTCTATCGTTTAGCGTTTCAAACGTGCGTTCGTGTTTTAGAGCCTTCGTTTCGGGTTAGAGCATTAGTGATTTCGAGCACTGCCCTGTGGATTAGTCCATTAGGGCATTGACAGTGAGTTCGGGGCTCAGGGCTTTTGTGAGTAAAATCTTAAAAACAGTTCGTGTTTTAATTCCTTTAGTGAAGTTCGTGATACCGACCGGACAATCCAGCGCCCACAAGATCGAAGAAATGTGAGTGATACCGACCGAACTAATTTGCGGGAAGTATGCCGAAAAACGAGAATATGAGATATTTTGAACCATTTACTCAACACAATCCAGAATAAATAATTTTAAGCCCCATGTAACGACAATCGACACCTTTATATGCCCAAACCATGTTATATGGTAGCATATATCTCAATTGAGGAAGCTACATGGAATACTGGCAGCCCAGGTTCGAGACAATGAAGAGAAAGCAGCTGGAAGAGCTGCAGCTCAAGAGGCTCAAGAAGTCAGCCAACAGCGTTTATAAAAATGTGCCGTTCTATAAGAAAAAGTTCGATGAGGCGGGAGTCAGGCCTTCAGACATCAAATCCGTTGACGACGTCCGAAAGCTGCCATTCACGAAGAAGACGGACCTGAGGGATAACTACCCGTTCGGGCTTTTCGCGGTGCCCCGGAGCAAGATCAACCGGTTACATGCGTCGTCGGGCACCAGCGGCAAGTCGACGGTCGTCGGGTACACGAAGAACGACCTCAAGGTCTGGGCCGAGTTAATGGCAAGATGCTTCTATATGGCCGGGGTCAGGCCGGGCGACGTGTTCCAGAACGCGGCCAATTATGGATTATTCACAGGGGGCCTGGGCATTCATGCCGGCGCCGAAAGGCTGGGATGCGCTGTCGTCCCGAGTGGCACCGGCAGTACCCAGAAACAGATCGAGATGATCCGGGACTTCGGAGTTACGGCATTTCACGCTACGCCCTCCTATGCGCTCTACATCGCGGAGACGGCGAAGAAGCTGGGCATCGAGCCGGGCTCGTTGCCTATAAAGATCGGGCTGTTCGGCGCCGAGCCGTGGTCCGTGAATACCAGGAAAGAGCTGGAAAAGTCCTTCGGGATCAAGGCATACGACTCATACGGCCTGTCGGAAATGATGGGGCCGGGCGTCGGCTTCGAATGCAAGGAGCAGGATGGCCTCCATATCTGGGAGGATGCTTTTATCCTGGAAGTGCTCGATAAGCGGGGCGAGCCATGTGACCCCGAAGAAAAAGGCGAGCTAACGCTCACTACGTTGTGCAAGGAAGCGATGCCCCTGATACGCTATCGTACGGGCGACATCACGAAACTCATGGACGGTGAGTGCGAATGCGGCCGTACGGCCCGGAAAATAACAAAGTTCTTTGGCCGCGCCGACGACATGCTTATTATTAGAGGGCTCAACGTGTTCCCCAGCCAGATCGAACACGTACTCATGGACATGCCCGAAGTGGGCGAGTACTTCCAGGTCGTGCTTGAGCGGGTCAATCACATGGACGAGATGACGGTAAAGGTCGAGATGAGCGACCGGGCGTTCTCGGGCGAGCTGGGCGACCTGAAGAAGGTCACCGGCACCGTCACGAAGAAGCTAAAGGAGCAGCTAAACCTGCGTACGAACGTCATGCTCGTCGAAAAGGGCAGCCTCCCCCGGTTCGAGGGCAAGAGCAAGAAAGTCATCGACATGAGGACGAGCATTTAATATATATTGCAGCAGATAATTGTATATCGTCCGATAAATCGAATGTGGATAATATATTAGTCCGTTGAAGTACGGACAGCGACGTTACAGACTATAAATATCGCTCAGCGTGCATAAGATAGTGAGGTAAAAATATGCCTATGCTTGATTACTGGAACTCTCGGATCGAGAGAGCGCCCCTGGAAGAGCTGCAGGAGATCCAGGAAAGGAAGCTCCGCCAGCTCGTCGATACCGTATACAGGTCATCCGTTTTCTATCGCAATCGCTTTAAAGAGGCGGGCGTGAAGCCCGAGCAGATCAAGACACTTGACGACATCACGAAGCTTCCTTTTACTTATAAGAAGGACCTGCGGGATAATTACCCGACCAACATGTTCTGCGTCCCGCTAGACCAGGTCGTGCGTTTCCACGTCTCGTCGGGCACCACCGGCAAGCCCACGGTAGTCGGCTATACGCGGGGGGACGTGGACTGCTGGACCACGTCGCTGGCCCGTGCGCTGACGGCCTGCGGCCTCGGCCGGAAAGACATCATTCAGGTGAGCTATGGCTACGGCCTGTTCACCGGCGGCCTCGGGCTGCACTATGGAGCCGAGGAGATAGGGGCGAGCGTCATCCCCATGGGCGTAGGCAATACCGAGCGCCAGATCGAGCTCATGGTCGACCTCAAGGCAACGGCCATCGCGTGCACGCCTTCGTACCTGCTGCACATGAACGAGGTGGCGAAGAAGATGGGCATCAGCGTGAAGGACGATACCAGCCTCAAGACAGCGATATTAGGCGCTGAGCCATGGTCGCTTGAAACCCGTAAGCGCATCGAGACGAGCATGGGCATCAAGGCCTATGATATCTACGGCACATCCGAGCTGTCCGGGCCCCTGTTCACGGAATGCGAAGCGCAGAACGGCATCCACGTCTGGGCCGACCACTTCCTGCTGGAAGTCATCGATAAGAACGGCGACCCTGTCAAGGACGGACAAAAAGGCGAGCTGGTCGTCACGACGCTGTCCAAGGAAGCGCTGCCGCTGATACGGTATAAGATCGGCGACATCACGATACTGAATAACGAGGAGTGCGAATGCGGCAGGACCCACCCGAGGATCATGCGCATCCTGGGCCGGGCCGACGACATGCTCATCATCCGCGGCATCAACGTGTTCCCGAGCCAGATCGAGTCGGTCCTGATGACCATCCCCGAAGTCGGGGAGCACTTCCAGATCATAGCCGACCGCAAAGGAGAGCTGGACGACCTGACGGTGCGGGTCGAGGTCACCCGGGCCGCATTCAGCGATAAGCTGGCCGACCTCATGAAGCTCGAGAAGAAGATCGAGTACGAGCTCAAGAAGGTCCTGCAGCTCGCGACGAAAGTGGAGCTGGTCGAGACGGGAACGCTGCCCAGATCCCAGGGCAAGTCGCAGAAGGTCATCGACAGGAGAAAGGTTTAAGGGATTACATTTCGGAGAGTTGTTTATGAGTGGCACGATCAAGCAGATTTCGCTGTTCGCTGAGAATAAGCCGGGGAGGCTTTCGAAGATCGCCGAGACGTTGTCGAAGGCTAAGGTCAATATCCGTGCTTTTACGATAGCTGAGGCCGGCGATTTTGGCGTTATACGCATGGTGGTCGACGACCCGGATAAGGCCTATAAGACGCTGCAGGGGCAGGGTTTTGCCGTCTCGGAGACGGATGTCGTAGGGGTCGAGATGAAGGATGTGCCCGGCGGGCTGCATGCGATCGCCAATGTGCTGGGCAAGAATAACGTGAACATCGACTATGCTTACGCGTTCGTTACGACCTCTAACCTGGCATTGCTCATTATCCGTGTGGATAACGTCAAAGAGGCGCTCAAGGTCCTTAAAGAGGCTAAGATCCGTATTGTCGACGATAAAGAAATTAGCCAGATCTAATTTTTTTATTAATGTTTTTATGCCATTTTAATAGATCGCGGCTTGGCTATGATTTCTCTGACTTCTAGCTGGTCGAACGTATCTGACTTTGCAGGCCGGATGACGAGCGCCGTATCGACGCCCTTTTTCGTGCCGCCGAGCGTTATAACGTCGTTAATATCGCCCTCTTCCAGGTAGGCGGCGATGATGCCCAGCTCAACGGCGACCTTGAAGCCTTCGCCCATGCGCCGGTAGGCGGTCTTCATGTCCTGAGTATAGGTGTACGGCACGTCCTTATAGAAGACGACTTTTGTGCCATTACTCCGTAACTGTGCCAGTATCTCGCTCGAAAAGATATTGGGATCAGTGCCCACGATCGTCAGGATAATTCCGGTGTTCTTGAATAAGTTGTAAGCCTTCTGGGCGGTCTGGCCGCTTTTCGAAGGCACAAGGACTCTCTTGATATTATACTTCAGGGCCCACTCACGGACCGTTTTAAGGGTCGTGTTCGTATTCCGGTCACCCGGCGCCATGTAATAATATATCATCTCTTTTTTCATACTCTACCCCCTTAAAATTATAATAGTAGCGATATATCATTAAGCTATTGGTTCCTCTGCGATGAAATTAAGGCGAATGGTTCATTTCCTCTGGTCAATAAGCCGCTTCGTCTTCTTTTCCTGTCTCGGAAGCGTGCCTGTCGGCACGAAGACCAGCTCGGGCTTGAGGCCCATCAGCGTCGAGGTAAGCTCTTTGATCATGGGCTCCCGGATCTGGAGCAGTTCCTTGGTGGTGCCGGTGGCCTCGACCTTGACCTGCAGGTGGTCCATGGAGCCGAATTCATTGCGGTAGGCATAGGCGTACCACTCGGGGCCGACCTGCGGGTACTTCATGAGCACGGACTCGATCTGGCCGGGGAACACGTTGACGCCCCGGACGATGACCATGTCGTCAGTACGGCCGCTGACGCGGTCGATGATGCGGTGCGTCCTGCCGCAGGAGCAATAGCCCAGCATCCGGCTCAGGTCATGCGTCTTATAGCGCAGTAAGGGTATGCCTTCCTTCGTCAGCGTCGTGAGCACGACTTCGCCCCTCTCCCCTTCGGCACATGGCTCGCCTTTCGGGTCCAGGATCTCAATGATGAAATGGTCTTCCCAGATGTGGATGCCCTCGTGCCTGGGGCAGTCCAGGCCGATGCCCGGGCCGAACATCTCGGTCATGCCGTAGATGTCGAAGGCCTCGAAGCCGAAGATGCCCTCGATCTTGTCCTTCATGCCGTTTGACCAGTGCTCGGCGCCGAAGATGCCGACCCTGAGACCCAGGCTCTTCGGGTCGATGCCGATCTCCTTGCAGACTTCCGCCAGGCGGAGAGAGTACGTGACCGTCCCGCCGAGCACGGTCGTACCAAAGTCCCGCATCATGTCAATTTGCTTTTTAGTGTCGCCGGGCCCCATCGGGATGACCATGCAACCTAATTCTTCGCCGCCATAATGGAAACCCAGGCCGCCGGTGAACAGCCCATAGCCTGGCGTTACCTGGAACACGTCGTCCTTCCTGACGCCGGCCATCTCCAGGCAGCGGGCGAACATCTTTGCCCACGTCTTAATATCATTTTTCGTGTAAAAGACCACGGTGGGCTTGCCCGTCGTCCCTGACGATGCGTGCATCCGCACGATCTCATTTCTCGGGACCGACAGGAGGCCATATGGATAGTTATCCTTGAAGTCGGTCTTCTCGGTGAACGGTAATTTGCGAATGTCCTCGATGCCCTTGATATCGCCGGGCTTGAGCCCCATATCGTCGAGCTTTTTCCTGTAAAAAGCGTTATTCTCGTAAACCTTCTTCACGACAGCCCGGAGCCGCTTGCTCTGTAGTTCCTCCAGCTCTTTCCTGGGCATATAAAGGATGTCGCTCATAGTGCTGGGACTATTAGCGTCGTCATGAAATGAAGCTTGTGCGTTCATTTTTGGTCGCCTACGTACAACTATATACGTAGGTGTATTTGACTATATTAATATCTTTCGTGATTGGCAATATTGATAAAAAAGGAAAAAGGGGCGAGTTATGCCTCACGCCCGAGGTCGAACGCTTTGAGGTTCACGGCCACCGTCTTAGGCGGCACGGACTTAGCGATGACTTCCTTAAGGGTTTCCTGGCTGATGGGCAGGTACTTCGACACGGCCCCGATCATGACGACGTTGAGCGCCTGCACGGCGCCCGCCTTTTTCGCCAGCGCCGTATAGTCCTCCATCTTGACCTCGGCACACAGGCCCTTCATCGTATCCCGGATGGTATCAAGCTCCGGGTAAGGCACCTTGCCCAGGTTCACGGTCACCGGCACGATCTTTTCGGTGTTGATGACGGCGAGGCCCTTCGTGTTAAGGTATTTCGCGAACCGGAGCGCCTCCAGGGGCTCCATGCTCATTAAACAATCAGCGCCGCCCGCGGGTATGAGGCTCCCGTACTTGCAGCCGATCCGGACGTGGTTCTCCACGGCGCCGCCGCGCTGGGCCATCCCGTGAGTCTCCGCTGAGCGGACGGGCAGGCCTTCCTGTACTGCCGCTTTTCCGATGATGTCCGAGGCTAATATGACGCCCTGGCCGCCGACGCCGACGATGAGTAAGTCGAACTTATCCATGCTCACACCCCCTTCGCCTTAATGGCGCCAAACTGGCATATCTTCGTGCACATGGCGCATCCGGCGCAGGTATCGTTAATGAACGCCTTGCCATTCCGCACTTCCATGGCCGGGCAGCCGAACTTCACGCAGCGCTTGCAACCCTCGCACAAGTCCTCGAGGACCTCGTACTGCTGCCTGCGGATGCCCATTCTCTTTGCCGTTATGACGCAGGGCTGGCGGGCGATGATGACCTTGACACCCTCCGTGTTGTAGGCCTTCTTGAAGGCGGCCTTCGAGGTCTCCAGGTCGAACGGGTCGATGACCTGCATGGACTGGACGCCGCACGCCTTCACGATGGACTCGAGGGATATCTCGGCCGCCGGCTCGCCGAGTATGGTTTCGCCGGTCGCCGGGTTGGGCTGGTGGCCCGTCATGCCGGTGGTCCGGTTGTCGAGGATGACGACGGTGATGTCGGCCTTGTTGTATACCGCATTTATCAAGCCGGGAATGCCCGTGTGCAGGAACGTCGAGTCACCGATGGTGCAGGCGATCTTATTCTTCACGCCGGCAAAGCTCAGGCCCGAGGCGACGGTGATGCTCGCGCCCATGCAGATGCACGTATCGACGGCGGATAGCTGCGTTCCCAGGGTGTAGCAGCCGATATCGCTGGCGAAAATGGAGTCCTCCTTGAAGACGCTCTTCAGGACGTAGAAGGTAGCCCTGTGCGGGCATGCGGCGCACATTGCCGGAGGCCTGGCGGGGAGCTCGAAGTCGAGCTTAACGTCATGGTTCTGCAGCAGCGGCTTTCCGGCGACCCTGCGGATGATATTCGATACGAGTAGCGTGTCGAACTCGCCCTCATGGGGCACATCGCCGGTCATCTTGCCGAGCACGTTATCGGCATACATCCGGGCCTGCTCCTCCACGAATGGCATAAGCTCCTCTATGACGAGGATGCGCTCGACACTGCCGGCTAATTTCTTTATTAGCTCGGGGTCTATGGGATATGCGCCGATCTTGAGGTAGGAGACGGGGGTGCCTAAGGTCTCCAGCGCCTCTTCCACGTAGGTGCTGGCCACTCCCGACGCGATGATGCCCAGCTTTGCGCCCTTCTTTAGATCAAGCTTGTTCCAGGGCGATTCGGCGAGCTCTTTTCGCATCGAGTCCTGCTTTGCGTTCAGTTTCTTAAGCAGGACACGCGTGTGCTTCGGCAGCACCACGAACCGCTCGGCGTCCTTCTTGAACTCGATGTTTTTCTGGCGCTCCGTGATATCATGGACCTCAATGTCCGACTTGGCGTGGGAGATACGGGTCGTGGGCCGTAGCATGACAGGTATGCCGTGCTTCTCGGAGAAGGCATAGGCGTAAGCCACCATGTCCTTGGCCTCTTGGGGAGACTGCGGGTCAAAGCAGGGAATTTTGGCGAACTTCGAGTAAATGCGGCTGTCCTGCTCGTTCTGCGACGAATGGCAGGCAGGGTCATCCGCCGAAATAAGAATTAAGCCGCCCACGACGCCCGTGTGCGACAGGGTCATGAAGGGGTCGGCAGCGACGTTGAGGCCGACGTGCTTCATCGTGCAGACGGACCGGGCGCCGGCCCAGGACGCGCCGGCAGCCACCTCGAGCGCCACCTTCTCGTTAACGGACCATTCGATATGAAAGCGGTCTCTGGCCGACGGGGCCAGTGTCGTGAGGATCTCGGAGGAAGGCGTGCCCGGGTATCCCGTGGCGACGTCGACGCCGCTCTCCAGCAATCCTCGGGCAATGGCATCATTACCCAGCATATACTCTTTACTCATATGGCACCTTCTTAGATAACTTAGAACGTAACTATATAAACTTTAAAGTGACGGCAGGCTGAATATCGCCGTCACTGCAACCCTTTACCCACAATATATTTATATCTACCCGTAATTTGTTTTAATCTAATGGCCCTCCTGGACGACATAATATCGGTGTTCAACTTTCTAGCGATAATACTAGGCTCCATATTACTTTTATTGCTCATCCTGTCGATCATGATCGTGGTCATCGCCACGCTACTGCTTATCTATACGATCAAGACGGGCAAAGTACTATTCCCTAACCTGCTGGTCCTGGGCATCATGTTCTTCGAGGGACCCATAAAGGCGGTTACCCGGCTGTTCGGGTTCGACGACTCTAACATCGACCGCATCAGCATCGACATGAAGAACAGGGCCATGTGGGCCACGTTCAGCAAGATACCCTTCGAAAAGAGGGCGGTCTTCATCCCCCAGTGCCTGCGCTCGGTCGACTGCCCCGCCAGGCTGTCCCCGGAAGGCATCAAGTGCAAGGACTGCGGGCTGTGCGACATCACAAGGGCGAAGAAAGAGGCCGAGAGGCTCGGCTACATGTTATTCGTGGTGCCCGGCTCCAGCTTCATCGTCCGCATGATCCGGAAATACCGCCCGGAGGGCATCATCGGCGTGGGCTGCCTGTGCGAGGTCAAGGAAGGCCTGGACCTCATGCATAAGAATAAGATACCCGCCGTGGGCGTGGTGCTCGATAAGTCCGGCTGCGTGAGCACGGTGCTCGACTGGGATAAGCTTTTCGAGGTCATGAACGTGTCCGACCCTTCGGTCCAGCCCGTACAGCCAGCGGAACAGCCGGCCTCAAAGGACCAAACCTTTTAATATTCACACAATAATATTCAATTATTAAAAGGTGTCACGATGGTCTTAGGAGTCATACTGGGCGCCGTCTTCGGCGCGGTCTTCGGCTATATCATAGGCTGGCTTCTTGGGTTCTTCCCGAACTTTAGTAATGCGCTCGTCAGCGGCCTGCAGGCGTTCGGCATACCCATAGGCGCAATGGGAGGGCTTGCGCCGTTCCTGGCGGCGGTGGGATTTATCCTTGGATTGCTGGGCGGCATCATCAGTATGCTCGCGAGAAAGCATTGAGCCCCTAAATTTGATTCATCCGCTGTTCCGGGGATAATACATTTTAATCCTTTTCATGTTATGCCGTCGTGGAGTGTCCTTAACCACAGAGGCGCAGAGCGCACGGGAGTTCACGGAGATTTTTTTATAGATGGAGACTCAGAGGCCGCAGAGGACGGGTTTATAATATGCCTGGGGCACAGAGTTTAATGAGGCATAGCTGAAGATAAACCACTCCATACTTGCATTATTCTATTACTCTTAAATTGTTTATTGGTCAACCCTGCCTCTAATAACTCTGTGCCCCGGGTAAGCCAATAAACCGGGCTCTGTGGCCTCTGAGCCTCAAATAATAAAAGAAAAACTCTGTCCGTAGTTCCGAGGTTGTTTTGTTAGGGGTTGTGGTGGTAGAATAAGTTTTAGTATTTAAGGGCGGGGGTGTAAGGGGCTTGTTGGTAAGAATGAAAACTCCTCACAGTCCCCGCGTTTGTAGCGTTAGGCATGTTGATATAAATCTTTTCGCGCGCCGGTTCGCAAGCCTGTTTGATTTTCCCCGAAGCATGGGTTATGCAAGGTGTCTTGTTAACGCGTCCGTGAGAATGAAGAGCCTGGAATCTGTGTATAACAATTACGGGGGGCTCCCTCCGGACAGTTTCTTCCAGTTTTTCAAGTACTCCATGGACGATGTGATACGGGGAGCTGACTGGTTCTTCGAGTGTCAGGCCAAATTGGTGGACCTGCATGGCTGTGCTATTGCCATCGACTTGAACGATGTGGAGCACTGGGGAGTGGAGGACGAGTACGTGCACCCTAAAAAGGGCCTTAACAAGAACACGTACGTCCTCCGGTACGCCGTGGCCTCCCTTGTAGACGAGAGCCGCAAGCTCGCTCTGGCATGTATGCCCGTCACTACGAACGATAAACTCTCGGACATTGTACGAGTCCTCCTTGAAAAGACAATGAGCCATGTCCTGGTTGACGTCGTCCTGTTCGACCGGGGATTCTACAATGCCACCATCCTCAAAACCGTGGATGACTTGGGCATGCAATTCGTGATCCCCCTCAGGAAAAGCATGACATCGGACAATGTCTGGGAGGAATCGAAAAAACGGGGAGAATACAAATTACGGTATACAGTAAAGGGCGAAACAGACCAGGTACGGGCATGGCTATACCTCGAAGAGAAAAAGAAAGAGAAAAAAGAGGATGGTAGAAAAGAAAAGGGCAAAAGAAAGGGACGGAACAAGAGCAAGAAGAAGCGAGAAAGGGAGTACGTGGGAGTGATCAGCAATATGGACGTGTGCCCGGAACTGGTCCAGAATTTCATGGACTGGTACTTCGTAAGGAACAACGTGGAAACAGGTTTTAAAGAGAAGAACCAGTACAAGATACGAACATGCAGCACCGACAAAGCCTACCGATACCTTATCTATTGCATCAGCCTTTACCTGATGAACCTCGTACAGGTCGTAAGAATGGTTAACAACACCTTTTTCAGGAACGACGAGATGAAAAAACTCGTAAAACAATTACTGAGACTTGAAGGATCGCTGATAGGAGAGCACAGGCTCTCAAGAACCCTGATAGTGATTGCTTAGCGACAACCCGATAGCCCAAGCTATCAAAAAACATTGAAAAACCCCCGCTATTCAGCCAATTCTAACAATAACAACCAACAAACCCCACAACAAAACAACCACTTAGATAACAGCCCAAAAAAGACCACATCGGAAGTACGGTCTGTGAAACTCCCGTGCGCTCTGCGCCCCTGTGGTTAAGGACACTCCACGACGGCATAAAGGAAAACAAGTATAGAAATCAGAAGAAAATTATCATCATATAAACGTACAATTGCCTAAAAAATATTCAGTATCTCTTTTAGTTTTTTCATAGCCTCAATATCGGCCGGGCTGCCGCATTTTTTCACGATGGCCTCGTGCTCCTTGATCTTTTTAACGCCCTCGTTGTTCTTGTAGAACCGGAGGCGGGTACCGACTATCGTGGCCTCGATGACAGCAGCGAATGCCCTGCTGAATACGGGCAGCGTGCATTTTGCGGTCTTTGCCGTTACGGGCTCCAGGTTTACGACTTCCCCGACCTGGCATTTAAAGTATGCCCATCCTGCGGCGTCCTTCAGCCTCGGGGGCACCATGCCGTCCTCGAACCGGAAATATTCCGGCGAGAGATCCTGAAAAGCAGAAATGACGTAAATGCGAGGGTCCGTGATGAAATTGGCTACCAGAAAGCCCGTGTCCGAGACATTGCGGAACGTCGTCGTATCGGAAAACATCCGGATAATGTACGTATTGTCTTTTCGGATAATGCCCATGGGAGCAGCATTCGGGATGCCGCTCTTCGAAACAGTGGTGACCACGACCTCGCTGATGCCTTCCCTGAGTATGTCCTCGATGGCAGCGGGCATGGCTCATACCCTCATGCCGTTGAGCAGGGAGATAAATAGCCCTGCTATGATTATGTCCGCCGTAGAGCCGGGGTTGATCTTCTCGACATAGAGCCTGTTCGATAGCTCTTTAAGTGTCATGCGCCGCTCCAGTACGTCGTTTGCCAGGCCCTGCACGTAAATAGCCTTGTTCATGTCGTATTTTTTAGCTACCAGCGTGTCAGGCTCCTCGGCGAGGAGCTCAAGAAATGTAAGGACAGTGGCGTCGTTCATCGTGCCGGTCCGTCGCTTGCCCTGTATCTTTTCCGCCGCGCGGAAGCTAAGGCGGAAACCCTCTACCCACTCACGGGCGACCATGTCGTTCTTCGCAGAGATCTCCATGATGTCGTACATGGTGGTCCCCCGCCTACCAAGCTCGTCCAGGGCGCTGCTGTCGCTGACATCCAGCGATCGTTCATTTGAGTTAAGATCCTTTGACTCTTTCATACGGACATCGACCATGGAGAAAGCACGGTAAAAGTCGACTGCATCCTGGATGGTAGTCTCTTTTACGACCTGGATGGCATTATCTCTTAGCTCGTCGAGAGGCCCGCGCATGGCCGACTTAATAAGAGGGAATAACAGTATGTAGGCGCCAAAGTGCGTGTTGCCGCCGCCCTGCCAGCGCACGCTCTCGCCAGAAGCCTCAAGAATTAAGGATCCGATGCCGCGCGGAGCGCTCTCTCCTACGCCTTCGCGGCAGGCCTTCTCCATGACGGGATACACGCCGATGGCCGAAGCGAGAAAATCCTCGTACTTCGTGCCCACGTAGTCGTGTTCTCTATCGATGTTGCCCGGCTTGGGGGTGCCCGAAACCTCCAGGGCCATGGAGAGCACGGCACACCGTGCGATGAAAGAAGGGGTAAGACGGCCAGCCATAACAGATATTAAGTCACGACTTTTTCCTTATCAATGTTCCTCATGATCTCTTCCGAGAGCTTCTTTTTTAGGGCCGTATATTCTTTATAGTCGAGCTTGTTCTCGGCCATGGAATCCTCCCGCAGATAACAGGACTTGTTGAACTTGCAGCACCAGACCATGCTTCCGAAGCACGTCGTGCTTCCCCGCTCGAGCTTCGTGCCCTCGCCGAATTTGAGCTTGATGCGGGCGAACTTCTCGGGGCTCAGGTTTGCCCGGGCGAGCGCCCCATGCACCGGGCACTCCTTGATGGGGGGACAGCACCACGTTAGCCCCCTCAGGTCGCCGCCGCGGCATATGTGAGACGGGGCGTTGTACCAGCCAGTCTGTTTTTGCTGGTCCTCGATGTACGATACGATGCCTTTGATGAGCTTCGGGTTGGCCATGGCGGCCCTGGCCACCGAGACCATGTCGGAGCCGGCCGAGTACATGGCCTGAGCGGTCTCATAGTTGTTGACTGAGTTGTTACCTATTATAAAGAGAGTTGTAGAATCGCGGAGCTTTTTAATTGCGTTCAAGTTTGTGCCCCTCATGCCCATGGCGTCCACGTGGAGAATGTCAAGGCCCGCCTTTTCGAGAATGCGTGCGAGCTTGACGTCGTCCACGGCGCCGGAGCGCATTTTTAATGAAAGGACGACTCCCGTCTTCTTGATGTCCGATACCAGGCGAGCGAGGGCGATGCGGTCCTTGAGCATGGCCTCGCCCACGTTCAGGGCGGCCATCTCTTCCTGCCTGCAGTGGGCGTTTATCTCGAGTATGGCGCCGTATTTCTTCGCGAGCTCGGCCGCCCTGAGGAACGGCTCCGGTGTCGTGGCCCTCACGTTAATGCCGATAACCACGCCTTTGCCCGTGACTTTCCGGAGCTCAGACTCTATAAACGCAAAAATATCGTCGGAGATAAATTCCTTCCTACCCCGCTTCACCATTTCCCGGGACGCGTTCATCGTGGCCTCGTCAATGCTGTAGCCGCCCAGGATGTAAAGGCCGGCTTCCGGGAAGTTTTTAAAGAACTCGCTATCGGTCGTGCCGGCCATCGAGGCGACGGCTACCGGATTTTTGAAGGTTATGTAACCCGCTTTCAGGTCAAAGAGATCGGACATCGGAACACCAGGTATACCAGATATGTCTAGATTAATGTTCAAAGTTAAAAAAGTAGTTTTTGGTCGAAGGGCCGCCGGCTCATTCGAGCAGGGCAATATTGGCCACTTCACCGATGCGCGATATGACCGGGCTTTCCCAGGAGGGCGCATAGGCGAAGGTGAATTCGGCCTCGTTATGCTCGATGATGAATTGCAGCACGTTCTCCAGCGTGGTGTCCCTCGCTTCGCACTCGAGCTCATCGATGTTCTCGGACTGCCCGATGGGATAGGTTTCGCCAAGTGCATCCGGGTATACGCCAAAGGGCACCTTGACATAAAATACCTGGTCGAAGCCGGCCCTGTCTACGCTCCTGCTGGTCGTGATCAGCGCTTTGCCGGATATCTGAATATTATTGAGAAGACTATTATGCCGGATGACTTCGGGCCTGCGGCATGACTCGGGGCCCAGGTAGAAGAAAGTCGACTTAGTGGCCGGGTCGAATTGCTCGATGTACGGCGAGTAGTCCATCATGCGCTTGAGGCCGGACAGCATCTTCGGGTGGCTACGGCAGCGGCGCTCGACTAACTCCATCAGGTCGCCGTCCACGATACTCTGTTTAATGAGCTTTAGCTCGGCGAACGTCGCATACAGGTTGTGCTCTGCCAGCAGCCTGGTCCGGGTCTTTTCGTCCAGCTCAGCCAGCTCTTTTACCGAATAATTAGAGCATATGGGGCAGCTGCATGGTAAATGCTGGAGCTGGTCAAGATGATATGTGCCATCAACGGTCATGTAGCGGCCGTCTTTTGCATATAGTGCATAGGCTGCCGAATCGAAGAGGTCGCAGCCCAGCGCGACCGCGAGCGCCAGCATCATTGGATGGCCGGCGCCGAAAAGGTGAACGGGCGCCGCGGGGCCCAGGCCCATCTTGCTCCGTACGACAACGTCTACAAGGTCCCTGTACCGGTAAGCCTCCATCAGGGGCACGACCGCCCCCAGTGGATATATGTCGAAATCCATTGCGTATGTACGGCGGGCCGCCTCTTCCCGGAGGTCCGGGTACGTCGAGCCCTGGACGGGCCCGGCGAGCATCATCCTGCCAGAGTATCCACGGGCTGCAGCGAGCCGCTCCAGCGTGATATCCAGCTCCTGCCTTGCCCTTTCATAAGGCACATCAGGCGGCGTGGGAATGTCCAGAGGCACGCCAATATCGGTCCCTATATCCCGCTCGAAAGAGATGATCGACTCGTTCGTGACCTCCACGGAGCCATATACAGATAGCTGAAAGGCTCCGGAGTCGGTCATTATAGGGCCGTCAAAGCCCAGCATGGCATGGAGACCGTCTTTAAGGGCCCTGTCATGCCATTTCTCGCTTTTATAAATAATATATGAGTTCGTAATGAGCATCTGTGCCCCATAGCGTTTCAGCTCTTTGGGCTCGATGAGGCGCAGGTTAGGGTTGATGACGGGCATGACGGTAGGCGTGTCCACGACGCCGTGAGGCGTATATAGCTTCCCCGTACGGCCTAAAAGGTCCTTATTGGTGATCTCGAAAACGTCGGTCATCCGGTTACCACGACGAATATGACAATCATACAGGCACTATAAATCATTTATTCATCGGCTGCGCGGAGCACCACCACGAACTTACTGCCCTTCCTGAAGTCCCCGGGCACCCGGTCTTCTACCCATATCTTACCGCTGAAGCTTTCCACCAGCATCTTTACCAGGAACAGCCCGAGCCCCGTGCCCTTTGCTTTGGTCCTGCCACGGTGGAAGCGGGCGAACAGGCCGGCCTTCAAGTCGTCGGGTATGCCGGGCCCGTTATCCTCGATCGTCACCACATAGTACTTGCCATCCGGCTCAGCCCGGGGCGACAGGCGGATGTCGATGGCGAGGGGGCCTTCCGAATGCTTGATCGAGTTCCCGAGCAGATTAGAGAAAACGTCGGCGAGCAGCACGTTGGCCATGACGGGGTATCGCCGGACGTGGCTGTAATGCGTGTTAATGGTAATGCTCCTCCCGGGGACAAGAGAATATCGGGCTTTCGCTTCATCCAGGATCCGCCCAAGGTCAACGACTTCCATTCGGATGTCGAGGGCCTTCGCCCGCCGGAGCTTGATAACGGTATCAATGAGCCGGGAACTGCTCTCGAACGCCTCGTAGGGCTTCTCGATAAAAGTCCGGTATTGCGGCCCCAGGCTTCCCTCGAGCTCGAGCGCCCGCAGCGCGAGCTCCAGGTAGCCCATGCCGATCTGGTTCATGTTATTGATGTCGTGTCCCATGAGGTCGACATATAGTTCGGCCTGTTCCTTTGCCTCCTGCAGCTCGACCTCGGCCTGCTTGCGCTCCGTGATGTCCTGGCTGATGCCATAGACCCATTTTGCCGTGCCGTCGTGATCCCGCACTACCTTGTCGGCCACGCTGGTGACATACCGGATCGTGCCGTCCGGCATCATGATACGATAATCGATGCTGCCCAGCTTATTATCGTCCCTTGCCGCGTACGCGAACTCCCTGACATTGTCCCGATCGCCCTCAAATATGCGCGAAATGAACCATTCGAGGGTAAGCCGGACTGAGCCGGGCTCATAGCCGAATATCCGGAACCCCTCGTCGGACCAGCTCATCTCGTCGATCCTCGGATTCCATGCCCAGTTACCGACGTGAGCGATCTCCTGGGCCTTCGCAAGAATATACTGGCTCTTACGCAGGGCCTTTTCGATCTCTGTCTGCCGAAGCCGGTACCGAAGTGACACGATGCCGTACGCGATGTCGTCGGCCATCTCTTTTAATAGCGCCACTTCGACCTCGTCAAAGGCGTCCGGGCGCCCGGAATAGATGGTGAGGGCGCCGAAGACGTTACCTTCGGAGATCAAAGGCAGGCCGAGTACCGACGCATAGCCCCGCTTTACCGCTTCCTCCCTCCACGGGGCGAAACTCGGGTCGGTAAGCACATTTCTTATGACGTGTGGGGACTTCGTGCGAATGGACGCCCCGGTCGGGCCGCGTCCTCGCTCGCGGTCGGCCCAGGTAATGCGGACGCTCTCCAGGTACCCGGACTCGTAGCCCTTCTGGGCCACCGGCCTCACGGTCTTCGCTTCATCGTGCTCCACGTAGCCGATCCATGCCATCCTGTACCCGCCCGTCTCGACGATGATCTGGCAAACATTTTCTAAAAGGCTCTTTTCTTCGCCGGCATGTATCACCGCGTCATCACATTTCGAGAGGGCATGAAGCGACCGGTTCGCCCGTTGAAGCTCGTCCTCTGCACGCTTACGCTCGGTGATATCCCTCACGACGGCCACGATGACCTGCCGGCCGTCAAGCTGCAGCCACCGAAGGTTGATCTCGGCGGGGAACGTGGCCCCATTCTTGCGCATATGCAGGGACTCGAACAGGCCGCCCTCGCCGCATTGTTCCCACTGGTCGCGCATCTTTTGCCGCTCTTCTGGGCTGCGCAGCTTGCTGGCGTTCATGGCCCGCAGCTCATTTTTCGAGTAGCCGTATGCCTGGACTGCGGCCTGGTTAGCATCAAGGATAGTGCCGTCCTCGTCCATGAGAAGGATGATGTCCCGTACGCTGTCGAAGATGAGATGATATTTTGCGAACGGGCTATCGGTATGCTTTTGTGCCGTCACTTCCATGCTCCCGGCCGCGCTGGCCATGGCCGCCATAAATATATCTATCCTTATAGCGTTTCCGTATAGCGATTACGGCCCTGCGGGCCCAATATTTAATAATAGTATATATGCCGCCTGGATTATAAAAATGCAGGGCGTAATGCTACGGGCGATAGGCATGGTGGACGAATCGGTAGAAAAGATGTGGAAGGATTATTTGAAGTCAGCAGGAGTATCATCAGCCACGTATACGGCCTGGCAATTCGGCAGGACTCCCGAAGTCGCCGACGAGCTGGCGGCCCTGGTGATCGAAGGCAGAAAACGAGCGACCACGGGATTGGCCTTCGAGTATGAGCTCGAGGGCGAGCCCCTGCCGAAGAAAGGCGACCTCAGCATTGTCCTCGGCGGCGACGGCAGAGCGAGATGCATTATCCGCACCACGTCGGTCCGGATCATGCCCTTCGGGGATGTGCCGGAAGAGTTCGCCTGGAAAGAGGGCGAGGACGACCGCAGCCTGAGGAGCTGGAGAGAGGTCCATGAGCGGGTCTTTACCCTGGATTGCGAGTCCATCGGAAGAAAATTCGGCCCCGACATGCAGGTCGTCTGCGAAGAGTTCGAAGTCGTTTTTCAGTGAGCGGGCTTTGCCTTATTGCGGGGCATGCAGACGATCTCCAGGACGTGGAGGTCGAAGAAGTTGTTGGCGTGCGCCGGTAGTATGACACAGGCCGTATCGACGCCGGGCCATGTGCCGCCCATGGCGATAATTTCCGTCATGCCGTCTACCGGCACCTGGCCTCCGTCGGCCGCCATGATGCTGCACTCGACGGCTACCTTTGTGCCCACACTGACCACGGTCCTCAGCGCTTCGGCGATCGCCTCTACTCGTGACGCTCCCCCGAGGCGCCGGCTTATAGACCGCTCTACGCCCGACAGGGCGTGCGTCTGCTCGATGATGACAGCGCCAAGCTCCTGAAGTTCTTTGATATGCCGTTCTTCAAGTTCCCGGGCGCCGGGTTTCGAGAAGCCGACGTGATGCCCTACGACTACTACCTTCGCACCCGTGCCCTTGAAGGCCCTGGCGGTCTTAACCCCAGTTTCGCCGCTGACGCTGGCCACGACGATGTACTTGATGCCCAGCTCCTTCGCCCTCTTCACTGCCAGCCGTATCGTGTCATCTGTGTTTTGTGGCCCCGCGTTATCAAAATAAGTAATTTCACGAGTTATCATAATGTGAACATTAGACTGTGGATCAATTAAAATTAACCGGCATGGAAGAACATTTTAAATGATGGCGGCCTAATTATCAACTATCGTATGAGGATCATCGGCTACTCTTCAATAGACAGGACTCTTTTAACGGACACGGGCAACATCAGCCTTGCAGACGATATCGGCCTGATCCTTCGAAAGCGCGGCTGCGCGGGACGCTGGGAGGATGACAGGTACATACCCTGCGACAGCGATACTGCCCCGTTCTGCGAGCGCTGCAGCGGCATCCTGCCCGACCCATGCATCATGTGCCGGGGCGAGTGCACGAAGCGGGAGAAGACCTGTACCATGGAGCATTCCGTATACCTTGCCATCTTTTCGCCAGACCTCGTGAAGGTGGGCGTCTCGAAGACGCGGCGCCTCGAAACGCGGCTAATGGAGCAAGGCGCGGACGTGGGATTAGAGATAGCACGCTTCCCCGATGGCGAGCTGGCCCGGAAGCGGGAGCAAGAGCTCGCCGCAACGTACCCGGACCGCGTGACGTTCGAGAATAAGATCGATGGGCTTTCACAGCCCGTGAACAGTGAAACGCTACAGATGGTCTACTCGCGATACGACGCCGGGCGGGTCATGCGATTCGACTACTTCAGGGAGAAGCCCTGGATGAAGCCCATCGTGCTGGAGCCGCACGAAAATGGGGCTATATCGGGGCGGGTACTGGGCGTGAAAGGGCAGGCACTGGTCATCGAGAAGGGCAGCACGCTATACGTTATAAACATGGATGGCCTGATCGGGTATGACGTAGAACAAGGAAAAGGCCCGGTAAATTTACAAACATCACTACTCGAATTCACAAAACAGTGATTCACAAAACAATGTGAACAGTGAACAAAAAGTGAATTAAGTCCGGGCAGGCCGCTGCACAGCCCTTTCCACGGCTTTTTCTTCTATGTTCACAGCGATGACGTGGTATTCACGCTCGACACGGTTACCGCGCCGCTCGAGATAGCCCTCGTTAAAGAGCCTCGTCAGGTAAGTCGACACGGTACTGATCTTGATCTCCTCGCCGTACATGGCATCGTACTTCTCCTTCACATGCACGGTCGTGAACCACTCGCTCTGGAACTCGTACTTGAGGAACATCCTGAGCCGCTCTTTGAGCGTATACTTATGCTTATCGGCCATCAGTTCCGCTAATTTACTCTCCATAGCCTGGGGCTCGCTCACAGGCGCCTCGGGCTGTGAAAGATTCTTCGAGATCGAGCTCAGGGCCTTCTGGATGGCGGCCATGTCGACGCCGTCCGCAGAAACGGTCAACTGGGTGATCTTGCCGCTTTTCTCGTCCACGTTCACTTTTATTTCCATCGGCTTCATCCCCATTTCTTCCGGGCAGGTGCCCGGAAAAACAAAAAGGCAGTCAAGCGGTCCAATCCACCCCAATGCCGTTTACTGCACGCCGCCCGACTGCCTTATTGTTAATGCGTTTTTACGTTTTGCGTTTTTATTTAACCCAATCCAATCCCTACATTGCCGTTTTGAGATGATCTTTAGTCGTCCGCTGCACGAATCCTATCCATCCCCATGTATAGGTGAAATCGTAGCATTGCAGCCCGGATTTGGGCTGCGAGCCTTTGCCGCCTAACGACATAATCTACTAGGACTTCTTAGTATATAAGACTTTTGGAAAATCAGAGGTTTTTTACGGTTCTATATGACTTGAATACACGTTACGACAGTTATACACCTAATATGTACATATTTTTTGGTATTTAATGGTTTGTGTCTGAGTTGCTGAAAGGCCGGAAAATCCAATAACAGACAAATTTATAGTTATTTTTCAAATGAATTCACAAATACGCGTTCACAAAAAGTTGTGAACGAGCCCCTCAATGTAAAATACGCCCGACGTCAATGTTCCTGGCGACCTCATCCTTGATGAGCTTGATCTTTTTCTCGTCGTTGGGATCGATGCGGGCGATCAGCTTATCGATGGCCTCGGATGCGGCGAGAGTGTCTTCCCTTACGGAGATGAGCGGCACGCCAAGCGACCGCGCCCGGTCGACGACCTCCTGCGACGGCAGCAGGCCGCCCGTCAGGATCAGGCAGGCCATAGAGGTGTCCAGGGCAGCGAGCGACACGTCGTTGCGGTCGCCGCCCGTGATCACGGCCTTATTGGGGACACGCTCGAAGTACCGAAGCGCCGAGTCCCGGCTCATAGCGCCGATAATGGTCTTCTCCACCAGGCCATTCAGGTTCTCGTTGCCCGCCAGCACGAGGCCGTTGAGCTCCTCCACGATCTCGTATACATGGAGAGTCCTCAGCGAAGGCGTATACGGCATGGAGCCCAGCACGGGGATGCCTTTGCTCTTCAGGAAGTTCTCGATCCCCACGTCATCACAAAAATTCAATATCACGCCTTTGAGAGGGATGCCGCGATAATCCATATAATGTTTCATCATCGCCAGCCGGTCCAGGGACTCGGGGTCCGCGTTGGATAACAGGATGATATCGGATTTCAGGCGCTCGACGATGTCGAAGCCCGACAGGCCGTACAAGAACCCGGCGGTGATAAGCTCGACACCTTCGACGATCATAAGCTCCTTGTTCTTGCTCACGCGATCGTAAGCCTCCATGACCTGGTCCATGGTGAGCGATGGTATGGACTCCCGGGGGAACGGGCAGAGCTCGGCCGGGCTCGCCTCGAAATCGATGACCGACTGCATCAGGTAAGCGTCTTCCTCCACCAGGTGGCCGTTGACCGTGATCATCTTTTCCTGGAACGGCTTGAAGAACCCGGTGAATACTTTAGAGTTGAGTGCCAGCCCGAGAGTAATGACGGTCTTGCCGCTCCGGGACGTTATGGAGCTTACGAATATCGACTTCACAAGCTTAATGATTGGCGAGCGTCGCATATTAACTTTACCTCGCGGCTAGCCATAATACGGCTATGAGTGATAACAGGGACAGGTATCGAATTCACTGCATATTTAAAGACCATTATGAGCCCAAAAACAATTAATAATACGTATTTAGCCCCTATTTTCTTAAATAGCACCTGAACTGCTGATTTTTGGCGTTTTTTGGGCCTAATGGTTTTATTTTTAGTCCATCAACAGTTCCGTGTTAAGGAGGCGTGGTTTATAGTATGAATGGAAAAATCTTGTTAGCGGCTCTGGCAGCGATCATGATCCTCGCGGCCGCCACTCCCGCAATGGCCCAGTTCGGGGCCTGCGGCGGGGCAGTGTATGGCGCACCGCAGGACTGCGTCGCGACTGTCAGCTGTAATGTCCCGGTAACCCAGATGGTGCCGGTCCCGACGTGTAACACCGTCATGCAGCCGGTCCAGGTCCCGGTCCAGGTCCCGGTCCAGTCGAGCATCACGGTCCCCAGGCAGGTGTGCGTGCCCGAGCAGGTCCCGATACAGGTGCCACAGGTAGTCATGGTCCCGTCGTCGGTCACCGTTCCCCGTGCTGTTACGGTGCCCGAGCAGGTGCCCATAACGACATTTACGACCACATGTGTGACCGAGCAGGTGCCCGTCCAGGTGCCGGGCACGGCATATCAGCCGGTGACCAGCATGGTGCCGCAGGTCTACTCGATGCCCTTAAGCTCCCTGCCGATGGGCGCTAACGCCCCGGGCGGCCTGGCAAAGGCAGCGCCGAACATGCCCATGAATACAGGCCTGGGCAAGGGCATGGGTGCAGGAATGGGTAAAGGCATTTAAACGATCCGATAAATGGCGTGCGGCCCGCCCGTATCGATAACTACACCTTGACTGCCCGGGCGGGCCGCACCGAAAAACGACCAATTAAGCTACGCTAAGCATAATAAGAATGCTCAAAGACTTTTTCAGCTACGAAGTGACTCGAAGCATGCCTGAAGTGTCTCTAAGATAATTTAAAAGGACCGTTTAATATTCTAAGCGAAGCTATATTAGATAGATTAGCCCCCTGCCGTCGGGAGGGGGCCGATCACGGAAAACAAGCTTATTTCACTACGTTCATCTGACAACTGGATACCAGCGCAATGGCCGTATCGCCGGCGTTCTCAAGCGGGAACGCGCGGTCATCGATATTATTGATCATGTCGTGGAGCGAAACTTCCTGGCCCTTATACATACAGGACTTTCGCGTCCCCTTCGGGTATATGTTCGCCAGGTCCGCCTTGGTCTTGATCGGGAACTTCACGTCGGCCGCTCGAAGCTGCTCGACGATATCCACCTTAAGCTTATCCAGCGCCTCGATATCCTGGGGCGACGGCTCCTCGCCCAGCATCGTTGTACTCTTCTCGGTCATATCATCACCACGTTATAAATTATTGTATTTATGCAAAATTATAATATTTTGCCGTTTTCTATGGCCCGAGCGATTATAAAAAGTGTGTTTCGGGGATATATGGCATGAGCCGCTGATTTAATCCATCTGTTCGGGGCTTGCTTTCATGTACTCCCGCAGGACGGTCGTGGCATAGCATCCCCGCGGCAGGAAAAATTTGAAGGTGGCGTTACCATCGCCGGTATTTATCGAAGGCCTGGCGTTCAGCAGTATTTGCCTTCGTAGTCCCGCCGACGCCAGGTCCGGCATGGCGGCGACCGTGAAATCCCCGGCCTTAATGCCTTCCTCGTCGAGTACCCTGCGCTCCTCCTCTCCTGCCCTGCCGGCATCAAGCCCTGAGTCGCTGCCGATGAGCGGTAGCGTCACGTAGGCCCGGTCCCGCTTTATTAAAAATTTGATGTCGGGCAGGTTCCTCTTCGTTACCGTCTCGAGTTTCGACGTATCGGGCTGGCCCTGCGCATCCGTGAAACACACGACATCGCCTTCGAGCGGCTCGTTGAGCGGTAGCCCGTCCAGAAGGCGCCGGCTCAGTAATTTATTGAAGAGATATGACTGGTACGCGTGGATGAAGAGCTTCAGGAGTTTGGGGGACAATGAGCGGAATGCGCCTGCATAGTCGCCGGGACGCTCGATAAGATGGTGCATCATGGTGCGCTCGTAGCGCAGGTTCAGAGGATAGAGGCGTATGCCCTCCTTGAAGTCTCGCGTGCCCATGACCATGTTCCGTACTTTTTTATTTTCTTCGGACTCGCCCGGGAACGACCGGGCGATATAGTCCATGGCGGCCCCTTCGACATCTCCTGTGAGCAGCTTCTTACCTACGAGATGCGTGATGGGACGGACGATGCCGAAGCGCTGATACCCGAAGAAGTTGGGTATGCCGCCTGCCTTTGCCATGTTTGCGTCGATGGCCCTGAGGCGGGCCTCGCATTCGGCTAGCGGCAGAGAGATGTTCCGGACCGTGATGTCGAAGTCGTTGCCGCGGAGGTCTCCAAGCCCGATATCCTTGTTAGCGCGCCCGAGGGGCTCCAGCCTCACTCGAGGCAGATCGATACGGGAAAGCTGCTCTTCGGAGGCGCCCCGGATGCTCATAAGCTGCGTAGTAACGGCACGCTTATCCTTGGTGCCGGCGATGCCGATGCGCTCCTCGCTGATGCCAAGCTGCCGGGAAAGGTCCCGGATAAGGTGGTGAGTCTCCCAGTTCTCCTTGGTGAGCCTCACGATCAAAAAATCGCCGGACGTGCCGTACTTGAAGTCAGAGACTTCCTTAACGCGAAAGTCGCCGGGCTCGACGCGCAGGTCGCCGCCTACGCCGTCCTCATCCGTAAGGTAGGCATCGATGCCCATCAGCCGCTCAAGCTCAAAATGCGTAGGGCGGACCATAATTAAGCGTGATATGCGTCGAACTTATCCTTTTCGCCCGTTTGTCCCGCTGCGCCCGGCTTCTGGAAATTGATCACGGGCATCGGGGCGGCCGGGGGCAAACAGAGGTTCTGGGCAAGCAGCATGGCCAGGGGTATGATGCGGGCCATCATGTTGTTCGATACCTCGTTCTGGATGGCGATGTCCGGCTTTCCCTGCTCCCATTCCTTCAGCGTTATTTCCGCGTTAGCGCCCGCATAGTCGCTGTAGCCTTCGAACCGGATGAAGCCGATGGACGGGTTGATGTAGTTGATGGTGACGCCGTACTCGATGCGCAGCACCTTCTCGGGCGCCATAGGGACCTTGACCGCTGACAGGTTCCGGAGGTTGATGTCGTAATTTACGTTGATGTTCCGGTATTTCGAGAGCTCTTCCAGGGGAACGTGCCTGGCAGACTCGACCTTGTTGATGGCAAATCCTACGATCATTTCGATCCCTTACATTAATTTTAAATGGCCGACGATCTTGTTCAGTATGATGGCATCGGCCGGCCCCATTCCCAGCGCCGTTATCGTGCCGGGAGGCACGGTCGTGAGCCCGGCGTCCTGGATGAGCGCCGTCGGTATGTCCATTTTCCTGGCCTCCTCCTTGTACCTGAAGAGGTCTTCTACCTTATCGACCTTGAGGACGATCTTTTTCATGCCTTCCCTTTTCCATGCTTCCTGTACCGATGGCTTCGCCCACTCGTACGCCGCGAGTGACGCGTGGGCCACCTGTACTGCCATTTTGCCTTTCGGGAGCTTCAAGTCGTCCCTGACGAGTATGCACTGCTTGTATTCGGTCATTCTGATTACCGTATTATATGAGAGCTATTAATTTATGGCTTCCTATATCCATTTTGTCCCGGCATGCTAAAAAGCTGTTGAGTTGAATATTTCTAATTGTTCGCTGTAGCTATCGAAGCCCGCGAAGAGGTGCAAGTCCGCGAAGACTGTTTCGAGCCCAAAGACCGCGAAGCTTGCGCGAAGACCGCGAAGGCGATCGTAAAGAATAAAATATTAACTTTCATTTATACGGCACTTTTTGTCACCGTGTCATTGTTCCCTCCGTGTCCCTGGTGTCCTTGCATTTAAAAAAAATCTCCGTGAACCTTAGTGCCATGGTGTCTCCGTGGTGAGAAACCAAAGGGCTGTGCCAGCATATCCAAAATATGGAGAAAAGCTTAATCTTATTATGTATCTTCGCGGTCTTTGCGCAAGCTTCGCGGTCTTTGGGCTCGAAACAGTCTTCGCGGGCTTATTCCTCTTCGCGGGCTTATAACAAGGGCGCAGCCAAAGAATGATAAACTTTAAATGTTATAGAGAATGCTAAACGTATCACGCTTTAAGGTTGAACGAATATGGAATTCGACGTTGTTGTGGTTGGCGCGGGCCCTGCGGGCTCGATGGCGGCGAAGTATGCGGCGAAGAACGGTGCCAGGACGCTGCTCATCGAGGAGCACGCCATGATAGGGTCCCCGGTCTCCTGCACAGGCCACATCAGCGTGAAGGCGCTCAACGAGTGCGAGCTGCCCGAGGGCAATTTTATTAACAAGCGTATTCGAGGCGCTTTCGTCTATGCGCCCAATTATCATTCTATTCCTATTGACGGTAAGCGCACCATGACCTATGTCGTGGAGCGCAAGATCATGGACCGGGAGATGGCCAAGGCTGCTGCATCCGCGGGCGCCGAGATATGGGTGGATACGGCCGTGCGCTCTGTTAAAAAGGTCAATGGCGGGGTCGTGCTCGAAGCGGTAAGCGAAGGTAAGAGAACGGAGATACCGGCGAAGGTCGTCATCGGGGCCGATGGCGTGAAGAGCATGGTCGCAAAGAGCGCCGGCCTTGGCCGCATACCGCACGTTTGTGCGGGCATCCAGGTGGAGGCGAGCTACGAGCCCCGGGACGACGAGTTCGTGGAGGTATTTCTGGGCCAGAGGTACGTGCCAAAATTTTTCGCCTGGGCGGTGCCCACATCCGGCGATTGCTGCCGGATCGGCCTGAACGCCGACAGTGACGCGCACATGTATCTTGACCGGCTGCTGAAGGAGCACGAGATCGTCTCAAAGAAGGCCCGGGGGACTGTTGATCTAATTATGGGGGGCATACCCGTAGGCACGCTGAAGAGCACGGTGACCGATGGAGTGCTTATCGTCGGCGACGCTGCCGGCCAGGTAAAGCCGGTATCGTACGGCGGCATCTACATGGGCACGAGGTGCGCCAAGATCGCCGGCGAGGTGGCCGCTAAAGCAGCCATCGAGGATAATGTTTGCTCGGCGAGGCTTAAAGAGTATGAGCGCCGCTGGCGCGGCGAGTTCGGCCGGGAGCTGGCGTTCGGGCTGGAGTTCAGGAAAATTTTCGGCCGCATGACGGACGAGGACTTTAACGAGGCCGTGACGGCGCTGGACGACCCCGAGATCCTGGACATGATAACGCAGTATGGCGATATCGACCGCCCGTCCTTGCTGGCCAGACAGTTCTTTAAGCTGTCGACCAAGGAGCGCGTGTGGCGTTTCGTGAAGCTTTTCTCCAGGGTGTTCTTCTAGTTATGGCCTATGACCCTCTGTTCATTGTTTTTCTCGTTATCTTCCTGATCGTAGTATTGCTTGCTATTTTTACATTCTTTACGTACTTGTTCCTGAAGATGGCCGTGAATTTGCGGAGGATACAAAAGAAGTAGGTGACGGCCATGGTAAACGCTCATTATACGAAGGACCTGCAGGAGCTGTTCGTAAAGGCTCCGGCGCTTAAGGATCGTATCGAGTATACGCTGTGGTTTTTCCCTGAAGTTATAAATATCAAGTTCGGCCGGGCGTCCCGTAGTGCCTACTACGACGGGGGCACGGGCACGGTACGCCTTACAAAAATCAGCAGCAACTACGTCATCGGCCACGAGATCACCCACTTCCTGCAGGACGAGGCGCATTTTAACGGGAAGACGCTGCCAAAAGGCGAACGCCAGTGCGATCTGTTTTTATTCGCCCGCAGCCCGGCGCTAGTGGCCGACTTCTGGAAGGCGGGGGACAACTCCTATATCGGGTGGGCGCTCGATATCGGCGGATTAAGGAGTGTGTATTCACGGGAAGAGGGGCAGGCGATGATATTCGAGGTATGCCGCGAGGCGGTGGCCAGGTATAACAGGGGGCCCTGCCATTATGTTAGCTGGGCGGAGAAGCGCATCAACGAGAATATCGCCGGACGGCTAAAAGACAGGGGATTATAAATAACCGCTATCCCAATATAAGGGAGAAGGCGATGAAGATGGACCGTGTTTTGCTTAAGCGAATAAATATTATTTCCATCGCCCTGGTACTCGTGGCCATTATCGTCTTTTCGCTCCCGGCCCTAAGCTGGCCGCTGGTATTGATCGAGGCCTTACCGATACCATATATGTTTATCTTATTCTTCGTGAATATTCGAAAATCGGTCTTAGATCAAGTAGGAGTCTATAAAAAAGCCGATGGAACACTCGATGAAACTGGAAAAAAACCATTGAGCATTATCAGAAACTCGCTATACGTTGGCGTGCTCGCGATCACTATCCTGAGCGGCGCGCTCTTATGGTATATGGAGCCTGAGCAGCATATTTATGGGTTATTGTTAATCATGGCCCTGTTTTTATTAACGTGCCTATATCTGGCCAGGCTTATCGATCTATCCTATACTGCCGAATATTATTCATCAAAAAGTATCCGTATCAATTATAGTAATATCACGATAGCTGCCGTGTTATTTGTTGCATTAGGCATTGCCGTATTTATATACCTACGGTATCAGCTCGCCTGGTATTTTATCGGTATTACTCTGTTGTTCCTGGGCGTGATAGCCTATGATCGTGCCAGGAAAACGATCAATTTCCTGAAGTATATTAATAATAAGCCTTTAAACACGAACATCGAACAGAGCCTTAGAATATTTAATTCTCTGGCGTTTTTAGCCCTGATCGTTGCCTATTTCTTTTACCCGTATTTAACCCTGAACATTGGGAGCACGATCATAAAAATAGGTATTTTCACGGTTGTATTACAGACCGCTATCGTCGTGAACCTTGCAAAGGCCATCATGGATATTTCTTAATTGATCGTGATGCCGCACGCCCGAAAAATGCCAACTTATTTATTCAAGGCATAGACAAATATGGGATAGGAGAGCATGATATGGCCGATAAAAGGCTTACTATCATTAACATAGTTGCTGCAGTGGCCGCCATTTTAATAGTCGTGCTTTTCTGGGTCTACGTGCCGAGGGAACAGTTCCTCTGGGGCGTCTATTTAATATTACTTTTACTGATCGTGGTGACCTACGCTAATGTCCGGCAGCCTCTTATCGATCGTATCGAGGCCCGCAAGAGAATGAAGAACACGCCGCCGGACCCGAAAGGCGAGCAGCGGCTTAAAATATTTAATTACGCGGGCCTGATGGTCGTGCTGGTGATCGGCATTCTCTGCTGGCTTTTCTTGAGAGAGCAATTCACGTGGGCAGTCATACTAATGGTCCTCGTTCTGTTGCTAATGATACTGGTCAACCTTCGTATGATCATCAAAGATATTTCCTGAGCCCCGATAGATAATCCTAAATATTATATCGTCAATTAGGGAGACCGTTATTCGAGAGAGCGGACCAGGCATGAACTTTTTCATCACGCTGACCACGGCCTGCGACCTGCAGTGCCGCTACTGCTATGGCGAGTGCTGCGACGACTTCGATGAGTCGGGGGACCACGAGGATATCGATTATTTCCTGCCTCGTGACCTGAGCTGCGAGTCGTCGGCCTTGAGAGCCTTTATTGAAAAAGACCCTGAAGCCGCCCTTATTTTCTATGGCGGCGAGCCGCTGCTCAATATTAAGAAGATGTACGAGCTCATGGACTCGCTGCCTGCCCGGCGCTTCATGCTCCACACGAACGGGACGATGCTCCATAAGGTAAAGCCCGAGTACCTGAACCGCCTTCACACTATATCGATATCGCTTGATGGCGACGAGAAGCTTACCGACTATGACCGGGGCGAAGGCGTCTACAATAAAATAATGGCGAACGCCCGGCTCATCCGGCAGAATGGCTTCAAAGGCGAGACCATCGCCCGGATGACCGTCACCGAGGATTGCGATATCTATAGCCAGGCCTTATTCTTATTAAATAATCCCGACTTTTGCTTCGACAGCGTCCACTGGCAGCTCAACGCCCTTTTCTGGAAGAACGACTACCAGCGCCGCCACTTCAGGGAGTGGGCCAGGGACAGTTACAATCCTGGCATCAACCGGCTCATAAAAGAATGGGTCCGGGTAATGAGGGAAGAGGGCAAAGTCCTAAGGATGTACCCGTTCATGTCCGTCATGCGCTCGATGCTGCTTGACGAAAAGACGCTCCTCCGCTGCGGCGCCGGGTGGGCGGAATTCAACATCCAGACGGACGGAAAAATATCCCCCTGCCCCGTAATGTCCGGAATGAAATCGTATTATGCCGGCGACATCCTTACTGGCGACCCGTTAAAGCTCAAGCAGACGCTCATCGCCGGCCCCTGCAAGGGCTGCGATATCCTCGATATCTGCGGAGGCCGGTGCCTCTATGCTAACGTGACCGTGAAGTGGGGCGACGAGGGATTTGCTGAAGTTTGCGGCACCATCAGGAACCTTGTAAGCGGACTCCAGAGTGCCCTACCAGAGATCAGGCAACTCATAAAAGAAGGAAAGATAAGCTTGCAGGACTTCGAACACACGAAGTTTAACAGCTGTGAGATCATTCCTTGATAAGCGGCGCACCGCAGTCGTAGCACTTTGCATCGTGGATGCACAGGCGCCCGCCGCAGGCCGGGCACTTTGATGCTACGTATTTTTCTTCGAGCCAGGCATCGACACCTACCTCCTTCATCCTTTTCAGGTCCTCGATAAAGCTCGTATGATATCTCTTTTGATACAGGCTGTCGATGGCCTTGAGGTCGACGCACGGGAACTCTTTGCACTCATAGCAGAACTGGTAGACGCCTTTATTCAGGTAGGGGCAATCCTTCCGGATGAACACGCAGTTCTTATTTCGCACCCGGCACCCTTCGCAGCCCTTCTTTATGCCCATCTCGCGCTGTAGATATTGCCGGCAGTAGCCGCAATACATGCCGCAGGGGGCCGCCATGTTGTATTTTATTGAAAATTCGTCACATCGTTTCCTTGACATGGGCCGACCACTACTTCGAGTTGTGCTCTCATCGATATAAAGCTAATTGGGCCCGTCATCTGTCATGGATTTTTCACTAATGTAGAGCCCGTATCCGACGTATGACGAAAACTTACGGGCAGCCTTGCCCGTATACTTATTAAAAAACCCTTTCCTTAAGCGGACATCGGTTATGCCCTTGACCGTCGAAGAAAAATATCTTATCGGGCCGTCGATCCGTATATGATCGATCAGCTGGGACAGGAAATTGACCGGGCGTACGCGACGACTGACGGGACATAAGCCCGAATTCTTATATATTTCCTCCCAGCCATTTTCCGTCATCGGCTCCATGCCCAGGCCCCTGTCCATCGATAACATTTCATGCAACTCCGCCGGCGGCGGTTCCAGGAAGGTCAGCTCATTATCGCCGAAAAGCCCACCAGGCTTGAGGAGCCGGGATACCTCATTCGCTACACGGCCCTTATCGCAAAAGACCAGAACCGACTCGGCCAGGGCCCGGTCGAAAACGGCGTTACGGAACGGCATATGGTGCGCATCCGCCCTGATGAACGATACGCGGTCGTCGAGGCCTTCCCGGGTGATACGTTCCCGGGATATGGTCAAAAGTCCGGGCATGAGGTCAATGCAGATCACCCTTGCCTTATGATCCCCGGCGATATATGCGGCCGTATAGCCCGTACCACAACCGATGTCCAGGATCAGCTGTCCCGAAGCGATCCGTGCCATCCGGGCGAGGGCTTCAGTTGCCTCGATACCGCCCATGTGCTCGGTCACGCCGGTCCGTTCCCAGACCTGAAAATAGATTTTTTCCCGGGCTTTAGTTGGTTTAGGGCTAGTGGCCATATAACGTAAATATTGGCCCGGGATATAATAAATCTGGCAGTTTATTGATATCCAGTAAAGTCCTCGAGCTTGATCTGGTCTTCCCTTAAGTTCAACCCTTCCAGCGCCTTTTTCATGGCCTCGTTCAGGCTGGGCGGGCCGCAGATATAAAACACACGCTCCCGGTAGTCGGGTATCTGCTCTTTGATCATATCTGTGTTGACGTGCCCTTTCAACCCTTTCCAGTCCGGTTGCCGGGTCAGTACATTCTTCACGACAATATTCGGATCAGCCTTATGCATCTCCTCGAGCTCATCCTTAAAGACGATCTCGTCCTCAGTTTTGTTCGAGTAGAGCATGACAATGCTCGTCGGGAGCTTCTCGTCCACGCAATACCGGCATATACTATGTAGCGGCGTGATGCCGATGCCGCCCGTGAGGGCGCCGATCTTTATTTTCTCCCCGCTATAGGTGAACTCGCCGAAAGGAGCATTGATCTTCGCCCAGTCGCCGGGCTTCATCTTATCAAGCGCCTGAGAATACTGGCTATCCGTGATCTTTTTCGTAAATTCAAGGTAGTTCTCAGTGGGGCTGCTGGAGATGGTAAAGTGATGCAGCTTCTGCGTGCCCTCGATCTTAATGTTAATATACATCCACTGGCCCGCCTTGTGCTGGAAGCCTTCCGGCTTTGGGAAGCGGAAACTCTTGACGTCTTTCGTGCGCGGGATGACCTCGGCCACAGCCGTCTCCCAGACGCGGGGCTTGATCGCCTCTTCACCGGTGACTTCGAATATCATCGACAGATCCCTACAAAGTCCATGAACTTGTGGAAGGATAAATATAATATCGGAAAAGCGCGACGATGGAAAGCTTTTATAAACGCGCGTTATACCTTAATGCACGATGACTCCTGCTAAGGCCGGTACCAAGGCGGAGGCGAAGGTGGAAGCTAAGCTCCCAAAAGCGGATTCGCCCATCGCCGTCGAGCTGGCAAAAAAACAGAAGGCGATCAGCGTCGCCGAGTTCTTCGAGAAGAACCGGCACATGCTGGGCTTCGATTCGCTCCCGCGGTGCCTGATAACGTGCGTCAAGGAGGCCGTCGATAACGCCCTCGACGCCTGTGAAGAATCCCAGATACTGCCCGACATTTACATCAGAGTCCGGAAGGTCGATGAGCGCATATTGAACGTCGTCATCGAGGATAACGGCCCCGGCGTCCAGAAGGACGTGCTGCCCCGGGTCTTCGGTAAATTGCTGTACGGCAGCCGTTTCCACGCGATACGCCAGAGCAGGGGGCAGCAGGGTATCGGTATATCCGCTGCCGTGCTTTATGCTCAGCTTACGAGCGGTAAGCCCGTGCGCATCACGTCCCGCATCGACCCCAAGTTGCCCGCCTATGTTTATGAGCTGAAGATCGATACCCAGACGAACGAGCCGAAGCTGCTCTCTGAAAATTACGATGATTTCTTCACCTCAAGGGGTACACGGATCGAGCTGAACATGGAGGCCACGTATGTCAGGGGCCGGCAATCAGTAATGGAATACTTAAAGAATACGGCAATAGTGAACCCGCACGCCCGCATCACGTTCGTCGACCCGTACGACGAGAGAGTCATCTTCGAGCGGGCCTGCGACGTGCTCCCGAAGCAGCCCATCGAGATCAAGCCCCACCCGCACGGCATCGAGCTGGGCACGCTCATTAAGATGCTCCAGTCGACGGATAATCTGAAATTGAGCTCTTTCCTTTCTCTGTCTTTTGCGAAGATCGGCGGCCACACGATGGATTCTATCTGTAAGGAGGCCAATCTAGACCCCGCCATGGCCCCGCAGGACCTGGCCCAGGATATCGACGGCGTGAAGCGCCTTATGGCAGCTTTCCAGAAGATCAAGATACAGGCACCGCCTAAGGATTGTCTTTCGCCTATTACTGGCGATCTATTAAAGAAGGGCCTGACCCAGAATCATCGAGTTGACTTCATTTCTACTGTGTCCCGCCCGGTGAACGTGTCCCGCGGCAACCCGTTCCTGGTCGAGGCGGCCATCGCCTACGGCGGCGACATCGACACGGAAGGCAGGGCTGAAATATACCGTATTGCGAACCGCGTGCCGCTCATGTACCAGCAGGGCGCATGCGCCATAACGCACGCCATCGAGCGCATCAACTGGAAGAACTATAATATGGAGCAGCCTAAAGGGGCGAAGATGCCCCAGGGGCCGATCATGATAATGGTCCACGTTGCCTCAACGAACGTCCCGTTCACCTCAGAATCAAAAGATGCCATAGCGGATATCCCCGAGCTAGAGGACGAGATCGAGCTGGCCGTGAGGGAAGCGGCGAGGGACCTGGGCCGGTATCTGGCAGAGCAGAAGAAGGCCCTGGACGCTCGCAAGAAGATCAAGATGTTCGAAGCCTATACGAAGGAGCTCGCCATCGCGCTGCAGGACCTGACGGGCAAGGACCACGCCGTCATCGAGGCCCAGCTACGGGACGTCCTGGCAAAGAAGTTTACGAAGTTCATCGATACCGATGAGCCGGTGAAGCAGGAGGCGGCAAATGACAGCCCGCAGTAAGGAGATCGTGGAAAAGCTGACGCAGGTCGGCGAGGACGTGCTGGGCGACATCAAAGCAGGCAAGAACCCGTCCATCGACATCACCATGCGCTCGCTGAGTAACGTGTATTATGACGAGAAGTCGGGCTTGATCAAGCTGGGCGACGATAAGCAAAAGCGGTATTACTTTAACCTGGGCCAGGCGAAGAAGTTCCTCCAGACCATGCTCATCGCGAAGCAGATCAAGATCCTGTTAGAGCAGGATAAGCCCGCCCTGTCCATCCGTCAGCTGTTCTACACGCTGAAGCACGAGATACCCGGCGCGGGCGAGAATACCTTCGACCTTCAGGAAGAGTCCGACCCCATCATCGAGGACATGGAGCTCGTGACAAACAGCCTGCGTGAAGAGCTGAACCTCATCGCCACGCCTAACGGCGTGCTTTCAGGGCCGATGGTCGTCGAGGATAAGACCGGCGACGTGCTTGATTTCACTAAAATGGGCTCGGCCGGCGGCGCGGTGCCTCCCATCGTCGAGGACGATTTCTTCCACATCAAGGAAATGAGCGCCGACTATATTCTTGTCGTCGAAAAATATGCCGTCTGGAACCTGCTGAACCAGGAGAAGTACTGGAAGAAGAATAATTGCCTGCTGCTTACCGGTAAAGGTCAGCCGGCCCGTGCCGAACGGCGCCTTCTTGCCCGTTTTGGCGAAGAATACAAGATACCCATCTACGTGTTCACCGATATGGACCCGTGGGGATACTACATTTATTCCGTGTATAAATCAGGGTCCATCAACCTGGCCTTCTTCTCGGAAAAAGCGGCATGCCCGCGGGCGAAGTACATCGGCCTGTCCGTAAAGGACGTCCGGGAATTCGACATTCCCAGGAGCTCATGGGTCAAGCTGAACGATGAGGATTTCAAGCGTATGGAGGAGATCGCCAGCTACGATTGGTTTAAAAAGGACAAGTGGCAGAAAGAGCTGGCCGACCTCAAGAAGTTCGGGTATAAGATCGAGCAGGACGCGCTGGTCTCTAAGTCCATCGAGTTCACGGCGAACAACTATTTGCCCGCCAAGATCGAGAACAAGGACTACTTCGATTAATATCGCTATACATTTTTTTGTAACTTTAGGCTGGTATCGGTTTCACCATAGAGGTCAGTAGTTTCGTATTCGCTCTTTTATCGATTTCCCTCGATGCGACTCACGTACAGCCCTTCGGTTTCAGACACGAAGACACAAAATTTTTTCAGATTTTACGAACACTAAGCCATGAAGACACTGTAAACACGATCAAGCCATGAAAACTCAAAGCCCCCATTAAGCGAATTAAAACACCAGGCTCACGGTTTAGAAGACACCAACGAACGACGTAAATCACGAAGTGCCACAAAAATAAGACAAATAGAATAACTATTGTTATAGCGGGCGTTGTTAATGTAAAAAGGCTTAACTGGTAATGATCCGGTAAGTAGAAGGCTTGCTAATTAACCCAGTATTTCACCGTGAGGCTTTAACTGACATAATTAAAAAAAATTTTAAGTCTATTTCCTAGGGTTTACTTTTAACCGTGGTAGGCTTTATCGTTGGTTTTACCGTCGGCTTTACGGCTGCCTTTGTCTTAACAGTAGGATATACCGTAGGCTTTATCGCCACCATTTTTTTAGGCATGGTAGGCTTTATCGTTGGCTTTGGCGTAGATTTTATGGCCGCCTTTGCCCTGGTGGTAAGGTCCGACATGATCGCTTTAATGGACGGATTAGGATTCTTTGTCACGGCGGGAGTATTTTTTGCTTTTTGCATTACTTTATCTGTTCCACTAACGGGAGCCTTAGCCGTGGCGAGGCCAACGACTAGAACGGACCCGATCAAGACGATGGCCATGACTAGCGCTGCATATCTAATTGCCATATTTTCTCTTGACAATCCAATCACCCGAAAAAAAAATTCTTTTTCAGAGGATATATGGATTATTGATTATTACATTAACTAAAGCCGTTATTAACGATACCTTCAGGGAAGCAAGGGCGACGGGGGCAAATAAAATGCGTAAACACGGTTACATCAGGCCGTTATTTGGCGCTTGTGCGAAAAAGTCTGTTGTGTTTTGCGGGTCATCGCAAGTAAAAACGTATCGCCGGGGACTTGCGGCAGCCTTGATCAAACCCTATGTTAATTGTGTAATCCCATAATATCTTATAATCGAACGGATTAACAATATTGGGGGGCGTTCAGATGCCACGTAATGATGATGCGGAGTTCGATTATAATATTCGCAAGTTAACGCACGTGATTGGCTTACACGCAGAACTAATGGAGGGCTTGCGCGATGATGTTAAGAGAATCATGAACAAGGAGAACAAGACCCCCGAGGATTTCCAGAGATACCTCGATGTCATGGAGAAAATGGTTGAGGAATCTGTTAAGGTCGAAAAAAGCTCAAACGAACTGATGGAGTACATCCGTGACCGACGGCTTAAGCGAGAGAATAAGGAAACACAACAAAAGCCGCTTTAAACATCCGGAGGCCATGAATGACTGCTGATGCGTGCATGGGGAGGGGCATTGCCATCGTAGATGACGATAAAGACCTCGTCGATATGTATGGAAAAATTTTAAAGAAAAGGGGCTTAACCGTTTGTTTTGTTGCTCACGATGGCCATGAAGCCATCAATAAATTCGCTGAATGTAACCCCAAACCGTCCGTCGTGATAATGGACAACCGCCTCCCGTCAATGCATGGCGTCGAAGCTACGAGGAAAATTCTTAAAATAGAGCCTAAGACCAGGGTAATTTTCTTGAGCGCCGATATAAAAGTTGAGAACGATGCCCTGGATGCCGGGGCGTTCATATTCCTTAAAAAGCCCGCAAGCATATACGATATAATCAAAGCGATAAAAAGCGCATGCTGAACATCAAATTTATACTCTATATCTAAAATTCATATCTTTGACTGCCACGGCGTTTTAAACGTTTAGTATATGCGTGGAGCAAGTTTAAAGGTGATATGCCCTCAACAACCGATACCAATACGAGCAACCAATAGTAAATTCTCTTGAAATAGCCGTGAAAAACTGGCAAGAGGAAATAGTTGATAAAGGATGGCCAATAATAAAAAATCATGGCCTCCGGCGTCCTTACCTATGATGATTTTCAATGTATAAAGTGCGGCACCTGCTGCAAAAAGCAAAAAGTCGTGCTGCTGACTATTTATGATATTTATCGCCTATCTGAAAAGCTCAAAATGAAGCCAGGCGAGTTTTTCAGAAAATACTGCACGATATCCCACAAGTTCAACAGCAACGGCCTGCGGCGCTTCTATCTAAAGGCGGACGGCGGATGCCCGTTCCTGAGGGATAGCCAGTGCTCGGTGCAGGACATGAAGCCGGTGGTCTGTGCCCGAAACCCGTTCTACTATATGGAAGCATCACTTGCGGCCTACAAGGTCTTCGGCATCATCGAGGACGAGTGCCGCATCAACGAATATCCTTACGATACCATGGTCAAAGGCGATAATGATAGACTGATCGACATGGACATACTCGTGAATGCCACGGATGAGTATATCCAGAAACACGGCCGGTTCGACGAGAAGACGGCCGCGCCGTATTATGAAAAGTCGCTGGAGGACTTAAAAGACCTGGACCTCCGTGCCGAAATATACGTGACATTACTCAACCAGTCCGTACAGCGGGAAGCGATGTGCCGCACCGACGAGTATTACCAGGGCGCCATGAACATGTACCTGAGCGGCTTCTATAACGAGTTCAAGAAAGCCGTGAAAGGCTCTAACGGCGTTTATTCATTCGAGCCTTCGGCGCTGGGCATGATCGATAATATCATGGCCCTGGTGCTCTTTGAAAAGGACTTTAAGGACGTAAAGAAGGCGCTCGGGAAGCAGAACGGCGCAGACATCCACACGAAGGTCACGAACTTTGAGGACAGGGAGTACGTCATCGTCTCCATAGAGCCGAACGGCGGCAAAAAGGTCATGTTCTACTACCACATCGAACCCGGCGAAAAGAAGGGACTTATCCATGAGCCGGGCGAGATAATGATCATGTTCAAGAGCGCGAAGGGCGGAAGCTTCATCTTTAAGGGCAGGGACGCTGACGGATGGTTATCATCAGCCACGACATAGTTTTAATATGATACAATGCTCAAGATGGTACGCATGCAGTTCGTATATAGTAAGCTCGTGGGATTGTTGTCGCTGATCGGCACCATCGTCGGGCTGGTATTCGGCGGCGCGACGGTCCAGGGTAATGTTTTTATCGGCGCGGCATTCTTCTTACTGGCTGCGATCTCTTTTATCGTGTTCGTGATGTTCCTGTACAACTTTATCCGGTATGCGCAGTACGAGATGCCCCTGGATAACGTGCAGGATGAAATCGAGGAAGATAAAACATAAGAATCCGTAATTTTAAGCAAATTAGTTCGGTTGGTATCACGAACCTCTCCAAAGGAATTAAACCACTAATTTTTCTTTTATAATTTTACTCACGAAGCCTCTAAGCCTCGAACTCACCGTCAATGCCCGAACTCCCTAATACTCTGGGCATTGCACGAACGCCCGAAGCCTCAAACCCGAAAAGAAGGCTCTAAAACGCGAATACACGTTCGAAACGCTAAACAAGCCTGCACTAACTCTCTAAGGCTCGGCTAAAACGCCAACGACCCTAAACACCCAAAAATGCGGGCTCTGTCCCTATTTTGCTGTAATTTGTTTTTATTTGGTTAATATTTTTAGCCCTGTATTCTCAATTTATTGTTTGGAGAACAAAATATGAGGAATACAAGGCCATACAGTGATACGAAGTACGCGTTGAAATATATTAGGGCAGACTCGGATGCTATGAAGAATCTTATCAGGGATCTTCTTAATAGTATTCTTGAGGAAGAGGCGTGTGAGCAGGCCGGGGCTATGCATTATGAGCGGGCGGAGGGAAGGAGGGCTCGTCGTAATGGGTATAAGTCTCGTGGATTGGTGACTCGTTATGGTAAGGTGGAGTTGGAGAAGCCTCAGCTTCGTGAGGTGCCTTTTGAGACCTGTCTGTTCGACCGGTACAGCAGGGCTGAAAAGGCGGTGGTGAATGTCATTAGCGAATCCTATCTTCAGGGCGTCAGCACGCGGAAAATGAGGAAGGTATTACAGACTCTTGGTGTTGAGGTGAGTAAAAGCAGTGTAAGCAGAATAAGTGAGGAATTGGATGATGATGTGAGACATTTCCTCGCGAGGCCTCTTGGAGGTACTCCGTACTTGTTCGTTGATGCCACCTACATCAAGGTGAGAGATAATGGGATGTACGTCTCGAAGCCCGTGTTCATCGCCATGGGCGTCAATCAGGATGGGTACAAGGAGATACTTGACTCGAGGATCATGGACCGGGAGGATGAGGACTGGTGGACCGTGTTCTTTGATGATCTCAAGAAACGGGGGCTCACAGGCATAAAAATGGTTATCAGCGACGGGCATAAGGGGATTAAAAAGGCTGTTGAGCAGTGTTTTCTGGGTGCCAGCTGGCAGTTGTGTCACGTACACTTCAGAAGAAGCGTGATAAAGACCGTACCAGCGAAACAGAGAGGCGAGATCAACCAATTACTGAAAGATCACATGGAATCTCCTAACCTTTTGGCCAACCTGGCCGAAGATCTCGAAGCCCGTGGTTTTGACAAGGCCAGCAGCCTGATCGATAAAAACCTGCCTTGCCTCTATAACTACCTGGCATTTCCCCCACACCAATGGATAAAACTACGAACGACCAACACCCTGGAGAACGTGAACAGTCTCATAAAACGAAGAACCAGGCCCATCGGAGCATTTCCAAGCAACCAATCCGCGTTACGAGTCATCGTAAACATCCTGATGGACGTGAACGAGGAATATGCAGTAGACAAAAAACATATAGACCTGGAACGCAATGACTAGAATAACGAATACAAGGGCTAAAACCAAAATTACAGAAAATACGGGACACTGCCAAAATGCGGGGGATCGACCGGGCTTTTAGAGTGTTCGTGCTCCACTGTTTAGCGTTTCAAACGTGAATTAGAGATTTAGAGCCTTCGTTTCGGGTTAGAGCCTTCGAGAATTCGAGCACTGCCCTGTGTATTTGAGAGCTCGTGCGTTGACGGTGAGTTCGAGGCTTAGAGGCTTAGTGAGAAAAATCTAAAAAGAAAAATTAGTGTTTTAATTCCTTTGGAGAGGTTCGTGATACCGACCGAACTAATCAACACCACAGGGAATATTATAGATATTTAGCGATGCCGGCGAACAGCGGCAGCCCGATGAGCACGTAGAATCCGGCATGATAAAGCGCCGCCGGGACGATACTTTCTTCTTTAAGCGTCAGCCGCCCGAAATAATAGCCCAGGAGGGAACCCGCGACGAATATGACGGGCAAATAGATGAGCTGCGGGCTGATGGCATAGACCGCGAAAGCCTCGAACACGCCAAAGATAAGCGCCTGCAGGATGTTGGCCCGCTTCTCGCCCGCCAGCGGCTCCATCCTCGATAATATAAGGCCTCGGAACCACGCCTCCTCGCTAATGCCGAGGAGAAGGCTAAAAATGATCGTCATCCAGGCCAGATACCCGAGACTGTTAAAGCTCATGGCTGAACCGCCGAAGGCGAAGTACAGGACGCCGAGGCCCAGCACGATACAAAGAACAAAGGCGGCGGCACCGTAGAGCATGCTTGAGCGGCTGCTATCCCGGATAAAGTCGTCATCAAGGTCGCCCTTTTCAAAGTACAGTACCAGCCATATCAGCAGCGCGCTTAAAACGGCAAATATAAAGCTCATCGTTAACGGCTGCATGAGGCCGCTCATGGCGGGAAGGACGCCGAAATAAGACGCCGCATCCACGATAAACGTAAGCAACGACAACGCCAGGAAAGCGTCGATCAGATGGATAAAGTTCCGCAGGCCCACAACGCTACCCGAGCGGGAGAGGTAGGCAAAAACGGCAAACGAGAGCACCGAAAAGGCAGAAAGGATAATGGCGTCCTGGCCCTTTTCTAGCTGGCCGCCCAGCAGGAACAGCACGTACAAAGCCGCAAGCAGAGACGAGATAAGCAAAGCAGGAGGCACTTTAAAACCGCCGACCTCGAACTCCCGTATCCTCGGCACCTTCTCTTTACGCGTGCCCTTCCTGTAGCCGCTCATATGCCCATATCATCGCTATGAACCGGTAAAAGCTTTACTATATTGTACGAACCGCAAAGTATTTTGAAGCGGGTCGTGCTTATTCTATCGTTAAAGCCTATGGAACGCATCAAAGGGCTCATTTTCGACCTGGACGGCACGATCATTGACAACGACGACGATTACATGGAGCTTATGCTCCATCGCGTCGGCCGTGACCTGGGCTATGATTTTAATTTATGCCATGCTAGAGAGCTCTGGTACGCCATTGACTCGGAGTCCCGGGATAACGTGATCAAGCGCTGGGGCTGCGATCCCGATAAGTTCTGGACCGTCTTTAACAGGTATGAGAACATCGACGAGAAGCTGCGTAGCACGTACCTCCACGAGGATGCGGCCATACTCAAGGGGCTGGACGTGCCGAAGGGCATCGTAACCCACACGTCGTACGACCATACCGACATGCTCCTGAAAATGGTCGGCATGCGGCAGTACTTTAATCCCATAATCGCCTGTACCGAGGACACGGGATACAAGCCTTCTCCGCTGCCCATAATCTATTGTGTCGTCGACATGAAGCTCAAGCCCGAAGAAGTCGCCTACGTGGGCGATACGCTCTCCGACATCATGGCCGCGCAGAACGCCGGCGTCCGGAGCATTTATATCAACCGCTTCAAGCGTCCCATTCGGACCACGCCCGACTACGAGATCGATAGCCTGGAAAAGCTTCTCGATATCGTGAGCAATTAAACCCGCCCGGTTTATTACGAACGGCTATTTTCTCGCTGCTGCGACTATTTACAGGGTAGTTTTCATGTATGCGACCACGACGCAGGAAAAAGTAAAGACCGGCGGGCTCTGCCATATAGCCATCGACGTATCCGACCTGAACAGGTCCCTCAAATTCTACACCGATATGTTCGACATGAACATCGTAGAGCGCACCGACCGTTACGTACACGTCCGGACTGCGGGCGCCCGGGACAGCATATTCCTCTTCAAGGCCGACGGGCCGGTAAGCCCGGGAGATTGCGGGCTGACGCACATGCACTTCGGCTTCCGCATCGACGATAAGAACTTCGAGAAAGCCCTTGAATATATAAAAAGGAACAACATCAGGGTCCACCATAATCCGGCCAGAGGCGCCGGCCATTTCATATACATAGAGGACCCCGACGGATACGTGATACAGCTGGAGCCCGGCGACTGCGATTAGGCGTCAGGCGGGCTTCATGGCCGGCATCCTGCTCATCAGCTTATAGACCGCAAAGAACGCCTGTATCAGCAGCGGCACCATCATATTCTTGATATCGCCATCCGGATACCCCTTGTCCAGCCCCGTCTTATGGATAATGTCGAGAATGGCCGATTCCGGGGGCGTTTTGTCCCCGCCCATCATGCTTCCCACGTCGTTCAGGACATACTGTTTTACGATGAACGTCAGGAAGTCGGATTTGCTGCTGAAGACCCCCTTACTGAGCAGGTCACTTAACATGTTCTCCGATTCGCCCGATAGCGGCAGGTTGATGTTCCCGCTCTTCGCCATCTCCAGGAGCTCCGGGGGCACATTAGCGCCGCCCAGCGCCGATTTTATCACATCCCCAAGACCCATATAATACCACTTAAGGTCACTATCGGACTATACCGCCATAATGCGCATTGACGAAAATTACAGAAAAGTACCATTACTTATAATTAAAGTAGCGAGCACGCCATCAGTCGACGCCGAGCAATATGAAAGTTATCTTACCCCTTCCCTCCAGCCTGCGACCCCACAAGCGTTAGTTGTTCACGGTAAGCATGCTCCCTTCCGGGCCTGTGCCGGTCCTCGCAATTAAGGCTAATGTTGTAATTTATACCAAATATATGGTGCCAAGTCCATATATGAATTTGACTGTATAATTAGCACATACCAAATCATGAGATTAATAATATATCAAAATTAGAATCCAATTATTTTGGCTCACTTTTTATGAGCTCAATGGCAGAAACGATATAATCCTTATAGTCTTGGTTTATTAAATAAGTCACCTTTCCATGTAGTGAAGGACTTTTTATTACAATACCTCGATCTAAAAGTTCATTCACACACGCACTTATTGTGCTTTTTTGCATATCAAGTTCTTTTGATAATTCGATATTGGATAGCCCGGGTTTTTTAAGGAGTAAGTTTGATAATTCTCTGGCAGTATCACGCCTCATTAAAGATATTATATATTGTTCTTCTTTGCTATATTGGCTGGAATTAATGAAATACCGTGAATATTTTCCGGTAGCTATAAATGAAAGAATACGGTGATTAACGCTTAATATAAACAAATGGTATCTCGCTGTACCTACGTTCATATCGAGATTACGTGCTAATTCATATAACGTCAAACCCGGATGAGTTGTAATGTATCTCAATATTGTATTCCTGTTCTCGTTATTATCAAGACGATCCTTAGCTCTGGAAAAAATTCCTATAAGGAAAAAACGGAATAATATATAGATTGTGGCGGCTGCGGCGATGCCACCAATTGTTTGATCTATCTGTTCCTTATATAACATTCCATTATTGCTACCGTAATATAAGATTTTGTCATCTCCGATCATGGATGTAACGAAGTACGCGGCAGGCTTTTTCCATAAAAGATTACCATTATTATCAAAAGCATAAATCCCCCCTGAATAAGTGCAATTTGTTTTATCCAGAAGGGCTGGCCATTCAAATCTCGTTATGTAATACCCAAAGTACGTTACATTATTATTGTGTAAAATATAAGAATAGCCATCGCTCTGAGGATAATAAGTATAATTTCGATTATGTGGGTCCACCATAGTATTTAATATAAAATCGGCTGGCATCGGGCTCATGAATTCGTGTATGTTACTTTTATTAATTGTAGTAATAAATTGACCATCGGGATGAATATAGTACTCCCATAGAGAGGCACCATTTATCATATCATAGGCTGTGACACAATAAATAGGCAAGTCTTCAATATTTAGAGCGTCACCGGCAGACATGGATTTTATTGAATATAGGGTACCATTATTAGCACATGCACGTCCTTGATAGTAATCATCGGAGTTAATAATAGTCTCACTAATAATAGACCCATCAGACGCCAAAGCCATAATATAAGAATCATTTAGATTTGGGTCAAAATCATAATATCTAATATAAACATTGTCCTGAGAGTCGATAGGCAGGAGGTCAAAAAGACGGAAATATCCTTCGGAAAAATTTTTTGACCATTTTATGCTACCATCACGATCTAAAGCTACAACTCCGTCTTTTACCGGTAAATATAAGGTATTATTTTGGTACAAAGGCAAATTTGTTTGTAATGGCAACGAATGTAAAGATTCCTCTCTATAAATAAGCGTTGAAATTTTTGTTTGCCAGATCAAAATACCATTACTGTCATATGCATTGATGATATTTGATGGCTCCTTATAATTATACAAACTTCCATTTAAAACAGGCAATATTTCGGGATCCTTATTCATTACGACATATATATTCCCATTTTCATCAATAGATGCAGGATCTGAAATATTGCATATCTTAAATAAAATATCGCCTTTATTATTAAGTATTGTTTCATTATAATCGTTGAAAACATATATTCTGCCATTTTTTGCTTCAATATTGACGTTATCGAATGGATTGTATTTTTCACTAATAGATACATTCCATAAAATTTTACCATGTGAAGAGATAGCTACGATCCTTTCCCCTAATTCTGAACAATTATATTTTAACGGTGTATATTCGTTACTTAAATAATCATGATTCAAGTAAGTCGTCTTATTTTCCCTGATATAAAGATATAATATTCCATTCTCTGAACAACAAACAACTTTCTTGCCATGCATGGTGTAATCGCCCATATAATTTAGGTACATCGTAGAAGGGCGATAAAACGTATTATATACACACCATTTATCTGAAATAGTATTTTTCCAATTAATATTTCCATTATCATCTATAGAGTAAATCGAATTTCCGGTATATCCCATAAACGCATATAACGTCTTATTAACTCCTGGATGTATGTATGATACAGGAGCTATACCATTGATTTCCCACCCGTTCATCTTACTTGGATCATCATTCGTTAACATACAGTACATAATGAAAACGAGGAATATCAAGAGTATTATTAGGATACCTTCGAATATCATCGGCTTCTTCATTCAGATCACTAAGGATAGAATCAAGGAATAATATAGATTATATTTCGTCTATTACATGTAATATGATTCAAATATATTGATTTATTTGTCTAGGCTAACTAATTTTAAATAATAGGATAAGTTAATTCGCTTCTTCAGTAAATTAACTTATCACTTAATTTTATAATTAGATTGTAAATAGTGTCGCTCCTGAATTACCCCATATCCCACCGGAACATCCGGGGTTCTGAGCTGCATAAGCTGCATTCCATGCAGTACCGACAGTATTTGACGAGCAAATTGAGTTCCAGAGTGTATTTTCAAAAGTATCGATTGCTATATTAACGTCTCCAGTAAAACTCATGTAAGCAGATGCTCCATAGTCAACCCATGCATGTCCCATCTCGGGTGAATCAGGATTCAAATAGTTCCCATTGGCATCTTTATTATCCCAAAGGCCTTCGCAGACATGGAAAAATGCAATACATCCGCCCGCACTGTTAATGTAATCGGTATGCTGTGTCTGGAAAATATTGGTTACGTCGCTTGGATATAATACAGATAGCCCGCTTCCCCAATAACAAAGTATCCTGTCAGGCTCCGTATATCCTACACCGTCTGCTCCATGACAGCAAATTTCGAAGACAGATAGAATCCTGGATTTAGAGTCATCATATCTATTAAGCCTAGTATAATAATCAATATCAGATATGACAGTAGCTCTATCGGGTTGATTTCTATAAAACGCATAATCAACACCAGCATTCATCAACCACGTTGGAATCTGAGTTGGTACATGATGATTCGTAAGTTCATATGCCTGCATAGCCTCTTCAACAATACCATATGTTGTTGGATGTGGCACAGACATTGGACTTATTGTACCTGTTGATTCGCTGTAAGTCTTATTTTTTATAATAATTGTTTTATTATGCGCTTTTAAATCTCCTATCGGAACAGCATAAACTTTTTCACTGCCAACATCAATTGTCGTAAATTTTACAGGATTCCCTTTTGTAACTTCAATCGTTCCATCTTGGGAAATGGGCACTATTGTACCGTAATTTTCAGCAGTTTTATATTTTATTGAAAGCGGGTTTTTAATATAACCACTTGCGGAATATTGGCCGTGTTCAGTATTTATAGCAATATGGAATAGACCATAGCTACTATTAGCAATGTCTATACATGCGTATACTGCGTGTGTCCAATCCATAATATCAATTGTATCAATGATCTTTCGACCATCCGAAGACATATGGTATTTCCAGATAACCGGTATATTTTTATAAGTTTCTTTTAAAATTTTACCGTCATCAGTTTTAAAGCTGACGATTATATCAACAGTACCATCTTTATTGTCTGATATTTTATAGGTACCTGTTAAATCTCTTACAACTGGATCGATCCCAGACATATCTATGCATTCACCATATTGTATATTCTCGAAATTTTCGGAATACTGTAAATCAGTATTTAAATTATTAGTTTTGACATCCAAAGTTTGTGCATTTACAGTACACAAAATTGATGCTGTGGAAGTTAATAATACAATTAACATCGCAGAAAATTTCACAAAGCTTATTTTCGTACAAGATCCTCCTATAGTGGATTTGGATTGAACTCTAATTATAAGAGCTCCCAATTCAAGTAATTAGTAAATTTGACATTTATAAGTAATTTCTCTCTGACATTTCGAACTTGTAGAATAATTTACGGAGATTGCCTTTTCATAATCGCTTATTCAGGAACATTTCGCCACCACTCGTCATATCGAATTAGGCCTGCTTGATAATGTTGCGTTGTTCCGCTTCGACTTTCTCTACTCATTATAAGCCTATTTATTCAACTCGTGTTAGGGTGTTGCATAATTAGTTTGTGATTGTTGTTCGTGGGTTTTTCTGGTTAATTAGCTGGCGTAGTACTTGGATTTGTCTTGCGATTAGTGTTATGCCTACTTTCACTCGGACTTTTTCTCGCCCAGTAGTTTTTAAGTTTGTTAGGCCTAGGTGTTCTTTGAGTAGGAAATTGGCGTGTTCGCAGTCCATCCTGTTTTTATAAATATGGTCTAGCTCCTCATCTCCAAGTTCGAGGTGGTCCTGTATCCTGTATTTGTTTACCGGTTTTTTGGTGTTCCTTTTGTTCCTTGCTGCTATGAAAAGGACGCCTACAGTTAGGTGTTTTTCTATGTTCTCCCTGGTGTCGTAGGCTTTGTCGGCGAGTATCGTGTTTACCTTTAATAGGCGTGCTCCGAGCCTTTTTACTAGCCGGATGGTCTGAGTGTTGTCATGACGGTTAGCCCCGGTGACCGTGTAACATACCGGTGTCATGGACTGTAGATCGTACATCAGGTGAACCTTGTAGCCGTAGTAGAACTTTCATCTTACATGATCGAATCCCCAGTCGGCGTCATCATCTTTCCGGCTGAAGGCCTCCAGCTTGGTGCTGTCGATACCAAGCATGGACATATGCATGGGTTCCTCAAGCATTATGCTTGTATTAATGATCGTCATGATCCTCGGTATGTGGTCTCCGAACCGTTCTTTATACCTGCTGAACAGGCTATGATCTGGCAAACGGTGAAAGCCGAGAATTTTCATTTTATATTTATCCTAGGGGTGTGTAAGGAATTTTGCTGATACTTCTTTTACCTAGTACTGTGTAAAGGATGGTTTAGCATGTCTAAGTTGTTTACTAAGGAGCAAATTAGGGCTTGGCTTTGCTTCGCATTCGAGCAAGGATAATAATTTGAAACGGGGCGGGGATGTTGAGAAGGCTTTCGTCGGGGAAATCAAAGAAGTCCTGCAGGAAGCTTTAGAAGAAGAGATGACCTGTGCCCTGGGGTATTCGAAGTACGATTGGAAGAACAAGGATACTGATAACTCGAGGAATGGTCATTCATCGAAGACGGTGAAGAGCCAGTTTGGCGAGATAAGCCTGGACGTTCCCCGGGACTCGAAGGGGGAGTTCGAGCCTGTGATCGTTAAAAAGTATGAGCGCTCGATCAGTACTGAGCTGGAGGATACCATCGTCTCGTTGTTTGCCAGCGGGTTGAGTAACCGGGACATCGAAGCGCAGATGAGGAGGGTGTACGGTGTGGAAGTGTCGGCCGAGATGGTCAGCAGGGTTACTGACAAGATCCTCCCCGTGGCCAGGGAGTGGCAGAACCGTGCATTGCAACCCTTGTACCCGATCATATTCCTGGATGGGGTGATGTTTAACGTGAGGCAGGACGGCCACGTTGTCAAGAAGACTGCTTACCTGGTGTATGCCATCACGGTGGAGGGGTGCAAGGAGGTCCTTGGGATATGGATTGGGGAGGCAGAATCCAGCAAGTTCTGGATGAGCATACTAACCGACCTGAAGAACCGTGGGGTGAAGGACATTCTAATCGTAAGCGTGGATGGGCTAAATGGGTTCGAGGACGCAATCCATGCCGCGTACCCCAGGACTGAGGTCCAGCGGTGTATCGTCCACCAGATCAGGACGAGTACCAGGTTCGTTAATTACAAGGACAGGAGGCCGTTCTGCAAGGACATGAAAGAAGTGTACACGGCACCAACTGAAGAGGCGGGGCTCGATGCCCTGGACCGATTGGAGGAGAAATGGGGCGCTAAGTACGCGTACGCCATAAAGAGCTGGCGGACTAACTGGCCTTGCCTGTCCACGTTCTACAAGTACCCTCCGGAGATAAGAAGGCTCATCTACACGACGAATCCCATCGAGAGTTTCAACCGGAAGATCAGAAAGATCACTAAGAACAAGAGTAGTTTCCCCACGGACGACAGCCTTTTCAAAATACTCTACCTTATCGTTATGGACAAGTCGGAGAAATGGAAGATGGCAGTCAGGGAATGGGGCACGATCATGAACCAACTCATGGTATACTTCAAAGACCGCGTGGAAGCATGTATATAGAACGGTTGGTATAAAAGAGAAAAGTAACAAAAGAGAAAAAAGAAGTTTCAACAAAAAAATTTACACTCTCATCCCTAGCTAACATCCTCACCAGCTTTCTTACCGAAGTCATACCGCTTAGCTCCATGTAAACGAAGGCCCGCAGAAAGGCGATCACGCTATACTCGAGAGGCCTTCCAACACCCCGGTAACGTTCCAGAAAAACGAGGCATTGCCAGTCAAACGAATCCAAAACCTCAATATGCACATCAGAAAGTATTCGTATCTGACAATCAAGACAACTATGGGTTATCAGCAAGCCGTTTTTACTCGTCATAAACACAGCTTGTCCAGATAACCCAAATACTTTCTAAGACTTTTGCAACACTCTAAACTCGTGTGTTTAAACATCAAATCAAAATGCAGCCTTTAGAGTATCATAGTAATGTAACATGAGGAAAAAGATTTTATGTTAAAGTAGCGAGCACGCCATCAGTCGACGCCGAGCAATATGAAAGTTATCTTACCCCTTCCCTCCAGCCCGCGACCCCACAAGCGTTAGTTGTTCACGGTAAGCATGCTCCCTTCCGGGCCTGTGCCGGTCCCCGTAATTAAGGCGTACGTCATGCTCTCCAGCATGACATAGCGCCACCGCCAACCAAGCGGGACGGGCTTTCACTGTCGAGAAGTAAGGCCTTCATACAACAGGAACGCCTTCCTCAAGCTTCGCCCCCGACATGCCGACGATTGAAGGTAATAGGTGACGCCGAACCACCCGGGCTAGCTCGCCGATAACAAATGTCCCGTCTATGAAATAAACTTTATCCTTCCAAAATTGTGATAATAACGGTTTTTTAAGCATTGTATTGTGATATTGGAGGTAAAGGTTGTTATTGGTTTGATCCTCGATATATAATTAGGCAAGTATATGGGGAGCATTAGCTTATGTTAGAAGGTTTGTCCGTTACTGGAAAGCGTGAAGATACGAATGAACTGATCAAAATTCTTCGAAAAGGGAACTATGTAGAGCGGATGAACGCCATAAGCCGGATCAAGGAGATCGAGGATGAAAGGGCCGTCGCTCCGCTGATCTTTATGTTAAATGACGACGGCGGCCGATTACAATCGTCGGCCATGGACGCATTGATCAAGATGGGCGACATGACGGTCGGCCCGATGCTCGAATGCTGGCCGTCGCTCTCCAGGGACACACAAAAATGCCTGACATACGTGCTAATGGCCATTGGCGGCGAGAGGGCAACAGAGGCCCTCGCAGCCCTCATGGAGGGCAGGGAAAACCAGGCACGGAGAGAAGCGGCACGAGCGCTTGGCCTTTTAGGCGGAAAAAGGGCGGCACGATCGCTCATCAAAGCATTAAAGGACGATAACTATGCCCTCAGGAACGCGGCATATGAGGCCCTGGATAATGTCGACCCGGACGATATCGACCTGGCGACGGTCATAGGAGAAGTGGAAGCCCAGTGTATGTTGAATGAAATGGGAACGTTCGACGTTATCAGGAAGATGTCGGAAAAAATCGCCGAAGAGCCCGCCAGTATAACGGTCACCGTCGGAGGTACGATGAAACAAAAACTGATGCTGCTGGCGCGAGGGCACCAGAACGAGGCCGAAAACGTACGCTACCCTGAGGCACAGCTAAGATTCGTCATTTACGTATGGCGAATGATGAAGATCGCACAAAAGAAGATGGCCTAAAACTTTTTGCACAATAAGGACATACAGGAGTATAGTGATAAAATGGCTGAAGCTACCATCGAAGAGCTGGCCGGGTTCATCAGCGGCAACGTCAAGCGGAAGCAGATCGTCGACGTACTTGACAAGAACGGGGCTGAGACCGAAGAGGCCTTAGGAAAGCTGACCAGGGCGCCGAAGCTCTTGCTGGAAAAGGCGCTCAGGGACATGTCAGAGAAGGGCGTCATTAAAAAGCTAAAGGGCAAATACGAGCTCACGGAGAATGGCAGAGCAGCAGCGACTATCCTGCACGCTATACGCTAATTCTGTTCTTCTCCACTACAATTCCTTTTTTATTTTGTGCATGATATGCCTAAATATTTCCCCGAATCAGTTTATACTATCAAAAAAACCCCTAAATGCGCTCAATATATCGAGGAGGGTTAATTTCACAACCTATAAATAGAAGGATTCCAATTTATTTTATATCGAGGGCCGTTAAAACAACGGCAAGGAAAGGTGATTCAATGGTAGCAAGAGAGAAAAAGAATTTCGGCTTACTCAACGAAAACGGGGAGGAGATAGGCACTTTCACCGGCGCCCAGCCCAGGGATGCCGCATTAAAGGTCGCGAACAAGAACATCACGAAGATCATACTCAGGGAAAAGGGCACGAAGAAGCTGCATTTCTTCAAGGGTGAGCGCAAGCAGGTCCCGAAGCCCGCGAACTCTCCGGCATGGCTGCCCGCTAAGATCTGGAAGGCCAGCGTCGAGAAGATCGGCATCAAGCATATCCAGTATAATGAGCTGGCCAGGAACCCGAAGGACGCTTTTAAGTTCCCTGCTAAGTAGATTTCACCGAGGGCGATTATCGCCCCCTCTTTTATTTTTATCTCGCATAAGATTTATCAGACATATCCGGCTATTCTGTAGTTATGAGCGGGGTCGTGATCGTTGGCGCTGGTATCGTTGGTGCGGGGATCGCCAGAGACCTCGCCCTGCGTGGTTTGCCTGTCACGGTTTTAGAGCGTGAGGCGCCTGCCGCCGGCGCTACCGGCCGGTGCCACGGGCTGTTGCATTCGGGCGCCCGCTACGCGGTTAAAGACCCTGCCGCGGCCGCCGAATGCGCCAGGGAGAACCTCATTCTAAAAGATATTGCGTCTCACTATGTGGAAGATACCGGCGGGCTGTTCGTTGCCACGAGCGATGATGAGGCGGCTTATGGGGATACGCTGTTAGCTGCTTGCGAAAAGGCTTCGATCCCGATGGAGGAGATATCTCCCGAAGATCCCCTTAATAAAAAGGCCGTACGGTGCATGAGGACCAACGATGCGGCCATTGACCCGTTCTTGCTCACACTTGCCAACCTCTATGAGGCCCGCTGCAACGGTGCCGCAATTCATACCAGGACGGGCGTGCAGTCGATCGCGGACAGCGGCGTCCGCCTGGATGACGGCCGTACGATAAGGGCCGACATAGTGATCAATGCTACAGGGCATGCCTGTGGGGCCATCAACAGGGACTTGCGCCTGTGCGTTCAGCCAGATAAAGGCACCATACTCGTAACGGAGCGGAGATTATGCGACGTGGTGCTCAACAGGATGAGGCCTCCCACGGACGGGGATATCATCGTCCCGAGCCACACGACGTCGCTCATAGGCACGACGTCTTCCTGCTCAACGAGCACAGTCCCAACGAGGGACGAGTACAGGGCGCTCATGCGAGAGGCTAAGGCCCTGCTGCCCGATAATAAGGAGATCAGGATAATCCGTGCCTTTTCGGGCGTACGGCCGCTTATCGGCAGCGGTGACGGCCGGTCCCTGTCAAGGGACTACAGGGTCGAGGAAGATGAAGGCGTTATTACGGTCGCAGGGGGCAAGCTGACGACATACCGGCTCATCGCTGAGACGGTATCGAATGCGGCCATGAGGCTCCTGGGCGAGAGGGGAGAATGCCGGACTAAGGCGGCCCTGCCCGACATAATGAAAGACCAGCCCGACGGAAGCCTGCTCTGTAATTGTGAGAGGGCCGCAGGCCGTATAATGGAGATGGATTTCATGAGGCCGGAGGACCTCTGGAAGTTCAACCGCGTGGGCTTCGGCACCTGTCAGGGCATGCGGTGCGCTAAGAATGCCGGCCGGGAGTTAGAATTACTGGAAGAGCGGTGGAAAGGCATTAAGCCCGTGCTCGACGAGATACAGTTGAAGCAGTCATACCTTTCATGGGCGGCGCAGATGTCGCAGAGGGATATACAGTGAAAACAAAATGGATCGCAGCGGCCGTTATTGTTATTCTGGCCTTGATCGGGGCGGCTTATTATTTGAGCACGCACGCGAACGGCAATGGAGAGATCAGCCGCGTTGACTTGATCGGCATGAAAGGCACGACGACCATCGACGTCGAGATCGCCGACACGCCGCAGGAGCAGCAGCACGGGCTCATGAGCCGGACGTCGCTAGGCGAGAGCAGCGGCATGTTGTTCATCTTCAGCGGCGACATGCCGAGGTCGTTCTGGATGCAGAACACTCCCCTGCCCCTGGACATGATATTCGTCGACAGCGGGCTCACCATTGTCGACATCAATCATAACGCCACCCCGTATAGTGAGAGCATATTCACGTCTGCAAAGCCGTGTAAGTACGTCGTCGAGGTCAACGGCGGTTTCTGCGAGGCACACGGCATAGCTATAGGCGATAAAATAAAAATCGACTCGGCTGTTGTGGGATAAACATTTTTCCCATTTTACTTTGGGCCTTCGTGGCGTGTCCTCAACCACAGAGACGCAGAGCCCACGGAGTTTCACAGAGACTTTTTTATAATTTGAGACAAAGAGGCCACAGAATAGGTTTTATTGGCTTACCCGGGGCACAGAGACTGTTGAGGCACGGTTGACCAATAAAAAACTTATCCGGTTTATCCCCGCCAGTGCCTCTAAAGACTCCGTGCCTTAGATAACTATAAACCCGTCCCCGTGCCCTCTGTGACCTCCATTATTAAAAAATCTCTGTGCGTCTCCCGTGCTCTCGGTGCCTCTGTGGTTGAGGACATGCCACGAAGGCATAACATGGAAATGTGAAAATTCGCATCGGCTAGACCAATTAATCACATAAAATGCACAAGATGAACCAAAAAATTATTGATCATTTATTGCGCTGTAGCGGGGCTGCTTCGACCACTTTTTCGCCGCGCAGGTTCTTTTTAATGTTGTCGATCTGTATGAGGCTGAAGATATCCCTAATATAGGTCAGCGTCTCTGGCAGTATCGATATGACCGCATATGAGATGACCACTAATGCAATAAGAGATCCCGCCTCAGCCAGTACATTATGAGCCCAGAAAAAGCTGGCATAGCTCGGCAGCTCGCCGGTCCACTCTACGATCATGTCCGGGGCGATCTGGAGCCACTGGTTGCCATAAGAAGTGATAACGAAGGTGTTCCTCACGACGTTTAAAACGTAGATGACCGGCACCGAGACCATGAACGCCTTGAACAGCCGGTCTGCGGGGGCGCGGATGCATCCCACGACACCCACGAAGAGCGCCATGCTCTGGATGGCGGTGCAGGCGAGGATGATCTCCACTTTGAGGCCGTTCAGCGTAACGATGTTGCCCGAAGCGGTCGCGTTGTTCCCCAGGGCGTTCACCGCGGCCAGCGTAATAGAGGTAGTGACCCCGATCAGCCAGTCTCCCAGCCAGGTGAAATACGCGAACGGGAAATAGAATATCGAGCTGATGGCGGCAGCCCGGGTAAGCACCATGAGCGACTCGCGCTCGTCCTTGACCATAACGTAGGCGAGGTAGAGCGTCACGGGTATGGCGAGGACGCAGGCGATGGTGTACATGATATTATGCTCGACCAGGTAGAACTCGGGCGTGGACAGGCCCCAGCGTAGCCCGAACAGTACCCAGCCTGCCGCTGCCACTTTGTAGCCGTACTTTTTAGGCAGGACGGCGCCCGCTATGATGATGAACAGCGATGCCCAGAGCATAATGTCAAGGAATTCCATCGAGATGACCACCCCTGATTAGGTCTTTAGCCTTCATAGACTTTTTGGCGCTTCGCCTCTTTGATGAGGGCTTTGAGGTGTTTTGCGGCGCCGGTCACGTCGTCCTGGCTGACCACGGCCGATATGACGGCTAATCCGTCCGCACCAGCGGAGATGGATTCTTTTGCGTTGTCCGGGCCGATACCGCCGATGACTATTACAGGGATCGATACGTGTTTTTTTACCCCGGTGATCAGGCCGAAACCGCACACGGGGCCGGCGTCTTTCTTTGAGCCGGTGTGGCAGATGGGGCCGAGCCCGATATAATCGGCGCCGTCCCGCTCAGCCTGCAAGGCCTCCTCGAGCGTGCCCGCCGATACTCCGATGATGAAGCCCGGAGGCGCCAGAGGCCGGGCAAGCTTCACCGGAATATCTTCCTGGCCCAGGTGGACGCCGTCGGCCTTTGAAGCGATAGCGATGTCGAGCCTGTCATTGACGATGAACAGCACACCTGCCTCTTTCGTCAGAGTGCGGATCTGGACTGCACATTCCATTAGCTCCTCGCCGCTCATGCTCTTATCCCTGAGCTGGATGACATCTGCACCACCGGCGATGGCTCTCCTGGCGATCTCAACGTGGGTCAGGCCCTTCGACAGGCCCTCATCGGTTATGACGTAAAGGTCGTATGCGGTCATGCTTCCCGTACCCGTGCGCCCTTTTCGAGCTCTTCGGGCGTCAGGCGATAAAGCTCGTCCAGCAGGGCGACCTTGAAGGATGCCGGGCCCCGGGATTGCGGAGCCGCTCTCTCGCCGGCCAGCCCGAACGAGGCGAACGCCGCAGCTGTAGCGGATAAATAGTCTTTAGAGACGGCCGTGAAGGCTCCGGCGAGGGATGCGGCCATGCAGCCAGTACCTGAGACCCGGCCCATCAGCGGGTGGCCGTTATCCACCAGCAATGCCTTATCTCCATCAGTGACTATATCTGTAGGCCCGCTGACGGCCACGATGATCCCCATATCTTTTGCGAACTTCTTCGCCACGGCAAGCGGCTCTCCGCTCATGCCTTGAGAGTCGACGCCCTTGATCTCGCCCCCGGCGCCTGCCAGCGTGGCGATCTCGGCCACATTGCCCTTGAGCACGGCGATATCCAGGTCGTGCAGGAGGCGCTGCGCGCTATAAGTCCGTAGCCTGGTCGCCCCGGCACCCACCGGGTCGAGAATGATGGGGACGCCGATATCGTTGGCTTTAACCCCCGCCCGGAGCATGGCGCCGACCTGAATGTCGTCCAGCGTGCCGATGTTCAGTACAAGGGCGCCCGCCATAGAGACCATCTCGGCGACTTCGTCGCCGGCGTGTGCCATGACCGGCGAGGCGCCGATGCATATGGTTGCGTTGGCGCAGTCGTTGACGGTAACATAATTGGTAATGTGATGCACGAGCGGCCTTTTTGCCCTGACTTCGGACAATAGTGACGCATATGTAGTTTTGGCCATGAATGAAACCTCGGATTAAATGGATGATAGCGACTTAAAAGATATAATTTACTATAAAGAAATGGAGCTTATTCGGCCCCTATTTCTTTCTAAGCTGTTGAGCTACGCCGACGATCAGCAGGATAACGATGGCTAGCACGATGCCCGTTACGATGATGCCGGTGGCCTGCGCTTCGCTAGTCCCCGGCTCAGGTGTAGCCGTCGGCACGGCGGTCGGCGTAGGAGTTGGCTCTACCGTGGGAGTCACGGTGGGCTCCACAGTCGGTGTTGCTGTAGGCGTTGCAGTGGGTTCAGCTGTCGCCGAAGGAGATGGAGTTGCAGTGACCGTCGCGGTAGGAGTCGCTACAGGGCCGGACGTCACCTGGAAGACCCGTTCGGTCGAGACACCGCTTGTCGCGCTACCGGCCGATATAGTCAGCTTCACGTTACCGGCCTTACCGGCAGTGACAGTATAGGTCGCGATACCGTTCGGGTCAGTAAGGACATAAGTGCCCATCTCGGCGGGGACGATAGAGGTATCGTTCGACAGGATATACACGCGGACGCCCTCGGACTTGAGCGGCCCGCCTTCGTAAAGTATCTGGACGGTGATGTTCTGAGCCGTGCCCGTGGAGAGCGTGCTCGTGTTGTCCACGAACACGATGCCGTTGGGCGCGAAGGGCGAGGTCTGGGCCTGCGCCAGCCCTGCCATGACAATAAAGCCTGCGAGCAGGATAAAAACGGACTTGCCTATCGATATTGATGTAATACCCTGTACCTCCGGTATATACTCAGTACTGAGGTAATAGAGATAAACCTTTTCTCATCATCGATGAAGAGATAGGGTTTTAGTGGGCCTTGATCTCTTCCCGCAGGCGGGCCATCGTGGTCTTAAGCTCGGCAAAGGCGTTGTGCTGGTGAATGCTCTCCTCGTTGACCTGCTTTAACGTAATGATGGCATCTTCCGGCAGTTCCGGGAATGAGGTAAGCACGTTCTTTGCCATGTCGCGCACGCAATCCTCGACGAACTTGGGGTTCTCGTGGGCGTTGGTGACGACTTCCATTTCGTCGGGCCTCTTGAGGAGCTCGAAGCTCGTGGTGCTCATGGACCGCTCGATGATGTCGATGATGGTGTCCAGCGGTGCGTTATAGTCGCCGGTGAACTCGATCGTGATCGTGCCGCGGCCGCGCTGGTTGTGCGTGGCCATGGGGATGCGGTCAAGGAACGTGTTGATCTTCACCTGCTCGATGCCCAGGTTTTGCAGCTCGGCCTCGGCCCTGGTCTTCATTAATTCCTGTGCGCACGGGCACGCGGTGATGCCGACGACCTCGGCGCCGATGACCTTCTTTACCTTGATGATGTCGTTCCGCTCGGCGACGGCCCTGGCAAATACCTTGACGACCTTCTGGGACATGACCTCGGTCTTGGGGGTCCTGCGCTTGACGATGAGCTCGCTGTCCATGTGGACTTCGGAGCGGGTAGCGTACTCGTGCCTGTTGAGTAAACGGCGGGCGACCTCGCCGCAGAGGTCTTCGATGTCGAAGACTGCGGACTTGACGCTCTCTTCGAGGACTTCGTCGATGACCTCGAAATTCCTGGAGAGGTTGGCGCCCCTGCGGTCAGAAGGCAGGTCGACGTACATGTTGAACGTCGAAATGAGAATGACCGGGCGCTTGTTCTGCCGCGCGACCTTGACAAGCTTTTTCACGTTCGTGACGCCTACGCGGGAGAGGTTTATGGCCACTTCCGATTTAGAGGCCTGAACATCGGGTAATATCATGATAGTATCACTTGTGTGAATGTTGAATATTCATGCAATTTATACGTTTTAATACTTTTTGGGCATAGGGAAAAGAGAAGTAAAATATATAGAGCCCCCAAATGTGGGGGTTCTATGCCTTATATCTTCTTAAAGCCGAACGATTCCATGAGAACGTCGGCGTCAACCTTGCCGGCGATGTACGTCTCGCCCGTGGAGATATCATTGACGACGACCTCGGCGGGGGCGAAGATAGACGTATCGATCTTATAGAAGTCGAACTTGGCCTCTTTGAACACGGTATAGAACGGCCTGCCATAGCTACTTGACGTCGACGAGGGCAGCTTCGGGACAAAGTCCTTGATGTTGCCGCCGTCCACGATAAGGGTGACGGTACCGTGGTAGATCGAGGCGTCGTTGGTGGTGCCCATGGCGACCGCAGAGTCCTTCTTGACCGGCGGGATCGGGGCGCTGCCGTAGGCGCTGACGATGTGCCGGGTGTCGAAGCCCATCTCATTCAGCTTGTAGATGGCCATCTCGACGACGCGGCCGGCGATCTGGACGGAGCCCACGGGGCTGTTGGTGGGGGCAACGATCGCGACGGTGTTAGACGCTTCAACGCCGCACTCGCTGGCGACGTAGTCCATGACCTTCTCGTTGGGGAGCGTGCTGGCCTCCAGAGCGATGACGGCGAAGTCGCTTTCGTCCTCGTACTCGATGACCTCGTAGGTGTGCTTCGGCTTGAGAGCCAGCGCACGGGCCGGGCCGCTGCCCATTGCGAAGAAGCCTTCCTGGTTGACCCTCCAGCCGGCCTTCTGGGCCGCGAGGCAGGCCAGCGTCGGGTAATCGGTGTATACTTCTATGAACGGGTAAAAGATCTCGTGCTTGAGCTTCTTGTGCGTGATAGCGGGCACCGCGAGCCCGCCCATGCAGACGTTGGTGAACGCCAGGCCGGCCTCATAGCCGCCCTTCGTGTTGACGCCGCAGTCGATGACGATCGAGTCGTTCCCCAGGGTGTGGATATCTACCTTGAAGTCCTCGGGGTAGTCGATCATTTCGCCGACGATCTCATAAGCGCGATCATTGATGCTAATGTCCTTATAATTGTTAGCCAGAATAATCACCAAAGTGTAATGGCGGCTATACGTTTTTAATTTTTCCCCATGCGCCTGCTAAAAAAAGGCTATTCTTTGACTTCGATGGTCATGCCCCTGTCGAGAGACAGTTTTGACCTGAGTTTCCTGGGCAGGATGATATAGCGGTTTTCCACGGGCTCGATGGGCGCCTCTTTCAGGGTGACGTGGTATTCCCGCCCGTCGGGCAGGACGAGGCTGGCATGTAAGGTCTGGAGCGACGCGAGCGTCTTCCTGTCCACCCAGGCGACGTCGCCTTCCTCGAGCGTTTCCAGCACCTGCTGGCGGGAGCGGTGCCTGAGCGCTGGTGTTTCGTCCGCGCTCATTGCCACCGATAGCCTGATGCCCTGGCGCTTCTGGACTGGCGGGACGGGCTGTGGCTTTGCCAGTACGGGCTTGACTTTGCCGGGTGCAGCTTTCGCCGGTTCTGGCTTTTCTTCGGGCGCTTTGGACGACACCGGGGCTGTGACTGGCGCCGGGGCAGCCGCTGGCGCAGGAGGCGCAACAGGCTCTACTGCGGGCTTTTCAGCCTTCGGCTTTACGACACTCTCGAGGAAGTATATCGCGGCGGACGTATTCTCCTTGAACCGGGCCATGTCCTTGACAGCACTTTCGCCGTTAGAGCGGCCTTCCGGCGACACGTAAGCAGCTCCTGCCCTCTTGCCATTATTAATGAACACGTAGGCCGTCGCCTTATCATCGTTAAGTTTTAGGATACTGGTGCTCCCCTCGCCCTCCAGGTAGCCGATGAGCAGCGCGGGGGTAAGGTATTTCCCGAGCGTCGTCTCGACCATGTTCTTAAGATCCTTATGGGCAAAGACCTGGACCAGCGCCGGGTCCAGCCGGTATGCCGACATCTTTCCCGGCACAGTAATGGCCTTGTTCTCGACGGCCTCGACCATCGCGTCGCCGATAGTGAGCCAGCGTTTCGCCTCATGGATGCCCGTGATCGGCCTGCCTCCCGAAAATACGATGGCCTCCTCAAAGTCGGGGAAGACGAAATGGACAATGCCGTCCACACCTTCGTCCTTAAGCTTCCCGGCCCGAGCATAGTACTCGTTTGAGCTTACGTTCTCGAAGAGAGGCTTATCCGATGGCAGGAGCATGGCCTATACCGCCGTAAGCGCGCTGGTGATGAAAAACAAGGCCGCCGCTATGTTCAGGATACTCGAGTAGATGTCCGCGTTGAGCACGAACGCCTGGAGGATACAGGCCAGGAGAAGCGCCCCGAAGCCCCACGTCAGGAAATAGAAGATCCGGAGCTTGTAAGAGTTATAAAGGTATATCGAGATGAGGATCAGTATGAGCTCAGCCGCGATGACCGCGAACGCCAGCATTTGAGTGATTTCCATAGCGATGACCTGTTTTGTATTAGTTTGTACTCATTTATGACTCTTTCTGTGCCCCGAGATAAGTATCAGGCCGCACTATGGCCAGTTATATAACCCCTCCTGCAAAAAGGTATTGAAGTGTTCGTGCAGGGCAAGCGCTACTGGTAAGCCTATATTTTCAGGTCGATGCCCACCGGGCAGTGGTCGGAACCCATGACGTCCGGCTCGATGAAGGCACCCTTCAAGTTCTTTTTGAGGTTATCGCTCACATAGAAATAGTCGATGCGCCACCCGACGTTCCGTTCCCTGGCTTTCGTAAAGGTGTCCCAGTAGGTGTAGTGGCCGCCGGCCTTCTCGAAAACCCGGAAGGTGTCGATAAAGCCGTGCGCCTCGAACTTGTCCATCCACTCCCGCTCCATCGGTAAGAACCCGGATTTTTTCGAGTTCTCCTTTGGGCGTGCGATGTCCAGCTCCGTATGGGCCGTGTTCACGTCGCCGCAAACGACGACTTTCCTTCCCTCTGCTTTCAGCTTATCCACATAGTCAAGGAAGGCGTCATAGAATCCCATCTTATAGTCCAGCCGCTCCTGAGACATCTTGCCGTTCGGGAAATAAATGCTCAGCAGCACGAACTTACCATAGTCGGCGATGATGGTGCGGCCTTCGATGTCGTACTTTTCGATGCCGAAGCCGTAGCTGACGCTCTTCGGCTCCTCCTTAGTGAACAGGGCGACGCCGCTATAGCCCTTCTTTTCGAGAGGTGACGTGCTGTAAAAATGATAACCGGGTATCCCGGTGACCTCAGGCGGCATCTGCTCTGCGGCAGCCTTCGTTTCCTGGATACAGACGATGTCCGCATCCTCCCTGCGAAGCCAGTCAACGAATCCCTTCTTAAGCACGGCCCGCAGGCCGTTCACATTCCAGCAAAGCATCCGCATGTTAAGCCTCGTCGGCAGACTTTCCGGCCGTACCCCAGTCCTCCTTCGGAATATCGTGGAGTATGACGGTGACAGCGCCGGCGGGCACGCCGTCCTTGACGAAGACGTCGGTGATGCCCTTTATGATATTTTTCTTCTGCTCCGGCGTTCGGCCGGCCCACATGTATACGTCGATCACTGGCATAATAGGAAAAATCGGCTTTACCCTATAAAAGGCTATGCTGCTTACCCATGCTGAAGTATTTAAGGTTGTAAAATAAAAATGAATTGATACTTATGCACGGCAACCCGGATGAAAAATGCTCCCCCGAAGAATGCGGCTTCATTGGTGACTGTACTGACGATACGAATTGCCCTCTCACCGGCAAAGAGGCCGGGACTTCTCCCGAAAAAGAGGTCGTCGCCCTTTATCGGACTTATCATGGCCAGGAGGGGCCGGTACTATCGCTCGCCGTCTCGCCGGACGGTAAGGCGGCCTTGTCAGGCGGTACCGACATGGTCGTGCGCCTCTGGGACCTGGAAAAGGGCGCTCAGCTTCATGCGTTCGAGGGCCACGTCAACGAGGTCAGCGCCGTGGCTTTTGCCGGAGGCGAAACGGCGGTCTCGGGCGGCTGGGATAACACGCTTCGGATCTGGGACCTGAAGGCTGGCGTCAGGAAGCACATCATCCGCGGCTTCGACTTTTACGTGCGCTCGGTCGCAGTGTCGGCCGACGGGCGTTATGCGCTGGCGGGCTGCGGCGATAAGACGGTAAGGTATATAGACCTCGAGACGGGCGATACCATTCAGAAGATAACCGGCCATAATAACGTCGTGAGCTGCGTTGCCTTCGCCGGTGACCTGGCCGTATCCGGAAGCTGGGATAAGTCGATCGCTCTCAACGAGGCCAGGACCGGCAAGTACATTCGCTCTTTCGACGGCCACGAGGGCTACGTTTATTCGATCGCCGTCCATGGAGACCGCCTGCTGTCGGGAAGCGGCGACATGACGGTAAAGTACTGGGACATCGGGACCGGCCAGTGCTTAAAAACATTAAAGGGCCACATGGACCATGTGAAAGCCGTAGCCTTTACGCCCGATGGAAAATACGCCGTCTCTGCGGGCGCCGATAAGTTCCTGAAAATATGGGACGTCGAGTCGGGGCAGTGCCTCCAGACCATACGGGCCCACGATGATACGATCAATACTGTGGCCGTGTCCCCGGACGGGCGCTTCGTACTTACGGGCAGCCGGGATAGGTCCATTAAGCGCTGGGAGTTCCTATAAATATTTTATTCATATCCCACGAGCGTCTCGACTATCCGGACATTCGGGTCAGAGACCTCGACCTGCAGGGGCACTGGCACATACGGGCATACCCAGTAGGTGACCGTCAGCCCTTTGTTATCCGATGCGGAGTACACGGTCACGGGTATCTTACTGCCGCTCGCCGTAGTAGCAGTACCGTTCTTAATGGCCCAGAAGGGCACGAAATAGTAGCTCAGGCCCACATCGGGGAGCGTGCCGATCTGCAGATTGGAGACGTCCCGGTCCTGGAAGAAGTCGCCCGTGGTGCCCTTTGCGTGCATTTTCAGTACGCCGTAGTTCTTCGGGTCGCTCCAGACGTCATAGGTGATATTCATGCCATTCCCCTCGGTGAGTATCTGCATGTACCTCGCGGGGGCGCCTCCGAAGGTGTCGTTCCTGACGTAGACGGTCATGTTCCAGGCGGAGGTCGCTCCGCCGGCGATCATGGTGACGTTATACATCCAGTGATGAACTTTATCGTAGTTGTAAAAATTGCCGCCTAGCGTGGTGTTCCTCAGGTCCTGGGCCTGGGACGAGCAGCCGGATACGGCGACAGCGCAGGCGATTAGCAGAAGTACGGCGGCACAGGCACGATTCAAATCACGACACCCAATACCAGTATAAATATACAAATATAAAAATATAGACAGGCATTTTTAACGGTATCAGGACATTAAATTAGAAGGCTGCCGGTCACAGGGCACCTTCGAGCTTCAGCAGCTTCCGCTTGACTTCCAGGCCGCCGGTAAACCCGCCCAGGCCGTTCGAGGCGACGACCCTGTGGCAGGGCAGCATGAGAGGTATCGGGTTGTGTGCCATGACGTTGCCGACCGCGCGTGCCGCCCCGGGCTTCCCTGCCGCGGCCGCGACCTCGCCATAGGTCATTGTCTCTCCCGCAGGGATCCTCGATATTGCCTCGAGTACCGAGCGCTGGAAGGGCGTCATGCCTTCGAGGTCGAACTTGTATCCGGAAAAGTCCCCCTGACCATTTTTAAAATACGTCTCAATGGAGCGTATGACTTTCGAGCCCACAGGCTTTTTAGCCGGCTTATTAGAAGTCATAGACAGGCTTTTAATAACGTTTTTATCATACTCGACGGTCACGTAGAGGCCCAGGTAATCAGAGTAAAGATAATCCAGCATAATAATTATGAGTATAATAGCATGATTACATATATCTTCTATCATGCCAATATTGTGGAGAAAGGGTCAAGAATGCTGGTAAGGAACGCATTTCCCGCCGACTTCACAAAGGTCGCCGAAAAGTCAAAGGAATGGGCGGACATCGTCATCGAGCGGGAGTCCATATATCACATATTCACGGAACACTTCCGGAGCACCTGCTTTATCGCAGAAGACAGGGGAGAGATGATCGGGTACATGCTCGGGTTCAGGTCCCAGTCCAGCCCCGACATAGCGCTGATACACCTCGTCCAGGTCGCGCCCCGCCTCAGGGGCAATGGCATCGGCCGGAGGATGTTCAAACAGTTCCAGGCTTCGGCCATTAAGATGGGCTGCAAGAAGATCATGACGCACACCCGGCCCGAGAACAATAGCTGTAACCGCTATTTCAAGGCTATGGGCTTCGAGGCCGTAGCGGGCGAGAACACGGTCGATGTAAACGGCATGCCCTGCGTAAAAGACTATAACGGCCCTGGCAAGCACCGGGTCGTCTGGGCAAAGGATATTTAATTGAGATTCCGAGATTTTATGGAAAAATTCTATCCTTTTCTCGTTATGCCTTCGTGGAGTGTCCTTAACCACAGAGGCGCAGAGCGCACGGAGTTTCACAGAGTTTTTTTAATAATTTGAGACACGGAGTACACAGAGCCCGGTTTATTGGCTTACCCGGGACACAGAGTTTATCGAGGCACGGTTGACCAATAAACAATTTAGCAGGTTTATCCTCGCCAGTGCCTCTAAGCACTCCGTGCCTCAGGAAAGTATAAACCCGTCTCCGTGCCCTCTGAGCCTCCATCTATAAGAAAACTCTGTGAAACTCGGCGCTCTCCATGTCCCTGTGGTTGGACCACTCCGAGACGGCATAACAGGGAATGGTGAGAAATTTCATTAGCTAAAGCAATACATCATGTTTTAAAAACATACAAGGACCCTTTATATTAAGTACCAGTCCGTATCGTTGAGCGACTGTTCTGTCACGCCGACGGTGCGCGGCTCTACGCCTTTTAGCGAGGTCAGCGCGTTGCTCAGGTCCTGTAAATAGGGCCGCCTCGACAGGCTCCCGAACTTGAAAGGCTTGTTCGGCTGTACGCTCGCGTCCAGCGTCTCCTGGAGGGGCACGATCTCGACTTTGACATCCGTCATGGTCAGCGCCTTTTCCATGGCCTTGCGGAAATCGCCAATACAATAGGCTACCCTGTGCCTGTAGCAGTCCCGAGTCTTCTCCAGGTACCGGGCCAGCTTCTTACTCTCATTCCTCACGAACTCGTCCTTCACCGAGACCACGTTACACCGCCCCAGCATGAACTCGTAGTTCATGAACGGGTACTCCTCATCAAGCTCCCGGGGCGTGATGCCGCACGTGCCGAACGTGACGATATGCGTCTCTTCTGGCGTAAGGATGCTGAAGATGATGCGGTCGTACATCTTATGCGAGGGGCTCAGGTGGTAAGGCTTTACCTTGGCACACGGGACGAATACGCAAAAGTCCTTCTTCGGCGCCTCGTACGCTTCCGATAATATCCACTCGTTTGCCCGCAACATGTCCGGGTGGTTCAGGACACGCTCGCCCTTCATGGGCTCCGTGGAGCGCTCGTTTTCAGGTATTATCATGGGATGTAGAATAATCGGGCTCCGTCGATAAAACAGTTTCGTTACTGCGATTCAGCGAGCAGCCTGAACCGGCCCAGGCGGGGCTGGGCGTAGACTTCGAAGCGCTGTGTACTGTCGTTGCAGCTCAGCTCCACGGTATGCGTGTAGCGGCCCTTCCTGGAGATATGGTAATCGCCGGACTCCACGGTATTGAACTCGGTCTCCGGGTTAAAGATGATAACGTCCTTGTACTCGGAGTCGATGTACTCCCCGGTATTGGTAACAAGAAAACCGATCTTGACCTGGCCCCGCCTCTTCGGGATAAAATAGTAAAAGCTCCGGGTATCGCGGGTCGAGCCCACGATATATTTGCCGTCGCCTTCGGGAAGATACGTGTCCAGGGACATTGGACACATTTATACGTTGTATATATATAATTTTATGTCGATTAAGTTCCGATCTTTAGCGGCTCGCAAACCTGCTTGAGCGTCGCTATGGCGGACAGCGCCGCTAAAAAGCTCGTCTTGGGGTTAGTGTCCGAGGGTACGTTCTCGATCTTCGCGTGGAAGTCGCCGAACTCGCCCTTTACATGGATCTCGTGCACGTTGCGCGATATGGTGGGGTCGACCACGACCTTCACCATGGTTTTCTCGAATCCTACCCCTACCAGGCTAAGCGATGCCGCCACGTTCACGTTGGCCGGGAACTCCTTGATGGCGACCGCCGCCGGCCCCGAGAATATCTCGGTGGGAACGGTGAACTTATCGAGATCGAGGTCGTTCTTTATGACGAACGGGGCGCCCTTCAGGCCTTTAGCGGGCTTGCGGGTCGTGATGGTGACGCAGTCGATGCGCTTGATGGAGGCCGACTTCACCGCGTCCAGCCCGCCGATGGCGCCAGACGGCACGTGAATGTGGCAGTGGTTCTCTCTCGCGAGCGTCCTGAGCTCCTCGAGAAGCTGCTTATCGGAGAGCGCGCCGACGCTCATGATCATGACGCTCCGGGAATTTGACAGGGCCGCAACGGCCACTTCGCGTACGGCCGCCTGCGAGGCCGCCTCGACGACGATATCGCACTGCCTGACGAGCCTTTCCAGCGGCAGGACCTTCGGGTTCTGCTTGAGCGAGGCGGCGAACTCCCTGGCCTCGTCTACCTGGCGGTCCCATATGGCCACGAGCTTCGCCGGCACCGTGCCGTCGTCAATGGCGCGGGCTATCTCCTTGCCGATGGCCCCTGCGCCGACAATACCGATCTTGAACATGTTATCGCAAGTCTCTTAAATCTTGATTGCTCAAATGATTTACGGTGCTGTTGATGCTCACGGCTGGTGAACTGGACGCTTTCTTCGAGGAAGACCTGGGCGACGATGATGACTCTAATGGTATTGTGCCGGCTGTTGAGGCTCTGGGCCAGATCATTTGTAAGGAGGAGGGCGTGCTTGCAGGGCTTGAGGAGGCTTGCGCTGTGTTCAGGCACCTGGGGCTTTCCGTGGGGTCGGATCTTGTTGATGGGCAGCCTGTCCGTAAGGGTGACATTATCCTTGAGGCCCGGGGCAGCGCCAGGGACCTTATGCGGGGAGAGCGGCTTGCCCTGAATTTTTTGGGCCGCATGAGCGGCATAGCCACTCTTACGGCGAAGTGTGTCGGGCTTGCGCCTGGTGTGCGGGTCGCCGCGACACGTAAGACCACGCCGGGTTTCCGTAAATTTGAAAAGAAGGCCGTCAAGCTTGGCGGAGGGGACACGCACCGCTATGACCTGTCGTCGGCCGTGATGATAAAGGATAACCAGATCCGCATCATGGGCCTTGAAAACGCCATCAGGGAAGCGAAGAAGGTCGCCAGCTTTACCAAGAAGATCGAGGTCGAGGTCGAGTCGCTCGAGGATGCGGAGAAGGCCGCACGGGCCGGGGCCGACATCATCATGTTCGATAACATGAAGCCTGCGATGATAAAAAAGGGTGTTAAGATTGTGAAGTCCGTGGATGAGCGCATCCTGCTTGAAGCTTCGGGCGGCATCACGCTCTCGAATATTTCCGAGTATGCGAAGACTGGCGTGGATGTCATATCGCTGGGTGCCCTGACGCGGGATGCCCGGTGGCTTGACTTCAGCATGGACATTCAGCTATAGCTGATTATCGCTTACAGCTATGCAGTCGTATGCCCATCATTTTGATAATGAAATTTTCATTTTTAACGATGCAGTCTCGGCGTGTCCTCAACCACAGGGGCACGGAGAGCGCAGAGACACACAGAGATTTCCTATGAAAATGTCATGTTAAAGGGCTGACATAGAAGGTATTTCCATAATAGTACAAAATAGTCGTTTGAATCCAAAAGTCCATACAATTTTCATCAATTATGCACGAGCCTACGACTCATCGGCGTTTTTTTAAAAATTGAGGCTCAGAGGGCACGGAGTACGGGTTTATAACTGTCCTGAGGCACGGAGTAGTTAGAGGCACTGGCGAGGATAAACCGGTTAAATTGTTTATTGGTCAACCGTGCCTCGATAAGCTCTGTGCCTCAGGTAAGCCAATAAACCGGGCTTCGTGCCCTCTGAGTCTCAAATTATTAAATAAAAACTCTGTGAAACTCCGTGCGCTCTGCGTCTCTGTGGTTGAGGACACGCCAAGACTGCAAAGCATAATAAGAGCAAGAAAAATTACAACTTACGTCCAACAATAACCAGGTCTCTTTCAATACCATCAACCTCGGCAATTCCAGGATAATATCCCCATCTTTCGAAACCGAACTTTTCGAAGAGCCGGAGGCTCGGCACATTATGGGCGAAGATGAAGCCCATCAACGTCTTCAGCCCAAGCCCTGGACCCTGAGCGATAGCCCGCTCCAGCAGCATGCTCCCGATGCCCTTACAGCGATAAGCTTCAGATACGTAAACACTCACTTCGGCAGTCGCACGATAGGCGGGGCGCCCATAAAAAGACTGAAAGCTAAGCCAGGCCAGTATCCGGCCGTCATCCTCGACGACCCACAGAGGCCGAAACCCGGGGCTATGCTCCCTGAACCACGGCAGCCGGCTTTCGACGGTAACTGGCTCGATATCGGCCGTCACCATCCTGCCCGGCACGGTCGAGTTATAGATAGCTATGATGGCCGGAAGGTCGCCCTCCACCGCGTCCCTGACAAGCATATGGCTACAGCTAGGGCTGCAATCATAATGAAGCTATTCTTGCGGCTATAGCCGGCGTCCCATTACTAAGAGGTCCTTATCCGTGCCGCCCATGCGGGCGACGCCCGGCAGCTGGCCCCACCGTTCGAAACCTGAATCCTCGAACAGCCTGCGGGCCAGGTCATTGTCCGCGAGCATGTAACAGACTAAAGTATTCAGCCCCGACGACTTCCCGCAGGACATCGCCTTATCGAGCAACTCCTTGCCGATGCCCTTGCCCCGGGACTGGGGCTCCACGTAGATCTTCACTTTGCCTGTACGGTCGTAGGCCTCCCGGCCGTAGAACGGGCGCACGCTGAGCCAGCCCACGATACGGCCCGCGTCCTCGGCCACCAGTATAGGCTTACCCGTCGCCTTATGTTGCCGGAACCAGCCCGTGCTCCGCCTCACGGTCGTGGGCTGCATATTAGTCGACGACTTACCGTCATTGATCGACCCGTTATAGATATCGACAATAGCCGGAAGATCGCTTTCCGTCGCCTCTCTGATCCTCATAATTCCCCAAGAGAACGGGCAGCTTAAAGCAATAAAACAATAATGCAAAAAATTAACGAAAAAGAGAAAATAAATATTATTTAAGGGCTTCCAGGATGCTGTCCGTGTCGACATGCTCGGAAAACATCTTTTTCATGACCTCGATCTTCTGCGGGTTCTTGATACGGACACTCCGCATCAGCGCCTCCATCTTATCCACGAGAGTCATGGTGTCGTCCGGGAACAGTATCACCGGGATGCCCAGCTCTTCGGCACGGCCCAGGATGGGCGCGGTCGGGTACAGGTTGCCCGACAGGAGCAGGCATGGCGATCTGGCCTCGAGCGCTGCCATCTGCGTGTCGGCACGGTCACCCGCGGTGATGATGGCCCTATGAGGCTTTCTCCGGAATACCTTGATGGCGTTATCCAGGGACATGGCGCCCACGACGATGCCGTTCACGGACACGTCCAGGTTACCCTTCCCTGCAAGCACCTGGCCATGCAGGTCTTCGGCGATCTCGCCCGCTGTGACGCTCATGAGCGTCTTGTTCTGGGGGATGACGCCCAGCACCTTGACGTTCCGCTTCTCGAAGTAGGGTACGACCTTCTCCTTTACGAAATTGATGAAATGCGGGCCGATGTTGTTGAACACAATGCCCACGAGCTCGACGTCTTTGGGCATGAGCTTCATGTAGGTCACGATGCGATTAACAGCGAAATCATCGCAATAGCGGGCGACCAGCAGGATCTTGCTTCCCGTCATGCGGGCCACCTCGAAGTCGGACAGGCCGAGCACCGAGCCGCCGCTCATGTCTCCGGCGCCTTCCAGCACCACGATGTCCTTATCCTTGCTGATCTTCTCGAAGGTCGACTCAAGCTTCCCGGCCAGCGGCTTTTCCTTCCCCTCCAGCGTATCATCGAGCAGGCGATAGGTGAATAGTATGGGCGCCAGGTCTTGCAGGCTCTCGTCCAGCCCCAGGACACGCTTCATGGTCAGCGCATCGTCGTCGGTGAGTACGCCGTTGGAGTCGACGATGATGTTGCCCACGGGCTTCATGTAGCTGATCTTGTAGTCGTTGTCCTTGAGTTTCATTGCCAGCGCCATGGTCACGGCGCTTTTACCGGAGTATAGCTCCGGGGAGCTTATCATTATCGAACGCATTCGTCTTCCCCTATAGTAGACATGTGATAGTCTGTATGTATGTGGCTCTTATCTAACTTAAAATTACCTAATGATTAAATATGATAATTCTTTACATATAATTCTTGCCGTTTTGTATACTATGTAATAACCATTAAGCATTTATGCCTTTGGAGCATTTTTTTCACAAACATATTTTCAGGCGTGTTCATTATGATGGTCAGGACCACGTATCACGTTGAGGCGGAGACGAAGCCTCTTGATGTTGTCGCAAAAGAGATCGCGGCCGAGCAGTCTACAGGCACCTGGACGAACGTACCGGCAGAGAGGGAAGTGCATGAGAAGGTCGGAGCGCGGGTCGTCAGCGCGGAGAACAATACAGTCGTCATCGACTTCCCCGAGGAGATCTTCGAGCCCACCAACATTCCGCAGATCCTATCCGTCGTGGCAGGTAACCTGTACGGCCTGGGCGGCCTCAAGGCGCTACGGCTGGAGGACGTGGACTTTGATCCACTGGTAAAATACTATAAGGGCCCTGTCTTTGGAATAAAGGAGGTCAGGAAGTACCTGGGCGTATATGACAGGCCCCTGGTAGGCACGATCATAAAACCTAAAGTGGGGCTGAGCCCGAAGCGCACGGCGGAGGTCGCCGAGCAGGCGGCGCTGGGCGGGCTGGACCTGATCAAGGATGACGAGACACTGACGGACCAGGCATTTTGCCCGCTGGAGGAACGCCTGACGGCTGTCATGGACAAGCTCGATAAGGTGAAGAAAGTCGTAGGCAAGCCGTGCCTGTATGCGGTAAACGTGACTACGGGCGCAGACAAGATCGTCGAAAGGGCCGAACGCGCAAAAGAGCTGGGCGCCAACATGATCATGGTCGACATCCTGACGGCGGGCTTTTCCGCCATACAGGCCATCAACGAGGCGAACATCGACCTGCCCATCCACGTCCACCGGACGATGCACGGTGCCCTTACGCGAGGCCCGTTCGGCATTTCCATGCCGGTCATCTCGAAACTGACGCGCATGGTAGGCGGCACGAACCTGCACATCGGCACCTACAGCGGCAAGATGGAGCATAACGTCTGCGACATCGACCGCTCGAGGGATATTTTGCGGCAGCCCTGGGACAATTTCAAGCCCATGTTCCCGGCAGTATCGGGCGGCATTTACCCGCAGCTATTAAAGCCGAACCTGGACTGCTATGGCATCGACTGCATCCTGCAGGCAGGCGGCGGCATTCACGGCCATCCCGAGGGGACCGTCGCCGGCGCGAAGGCCATGTTCCAGGCCGTGGAGGCGTGGAAGGAGAACGTCCCGCTGGAGCAGTACGCTAAAACTCACCATGAGCTCGCGGTAGCCCTGAAAAAGTGGGGCCCCTCTCAGTAACTTTTTTTATCCTTTACTATTTTATCCCGAAAAGTACCCCTTACCAATAAATTTACGTATTTTATCGTCATATTAAATGAAACCGACTATAAAATTCATAAGGATAGTCGTAATTAGAAATGATTTGGAGTTGAATGGGGTATGATGGGACGTATCTTAATAGTTTACGATACGAAAGGCGGCACTACCTGGGAGATCGTCCAGTGGATAAGGGAAGGCGCCGCAGCTAAGGGCGCACGCGTCGACGTGAAGAGCCCGAATGCTGTCACGTCCCTCGATTATGACCTCATTGTCGTGGGAAGCCCTATCTATAATGACCGGCCCATGAGAAGCATACGGAATTTTCTCGAAGGTAAGGGCCTGCATAATAAGAAGGTGGCCATATTCGTCGTCTGTTTCGCAGGCATCTTCGGCATGAGGAATTTCATGGTGAGGAAATACCTGGACGACCTGCAGGAGGACTGCGACGGCGTCGTGATAAAGACGACCTCGTTCGACAGCGCAATGGGGCCCTGGAGGAAAATTAACAGGGACGTGTGCATCGATTTCGGCAAGGAGCTGGCTTCGCTGCCGCCGGGCAGGGCCGCGGCCGCGGAGACGGCCTGACTTTTTTTTATCGCCCGATGATCTTACGAACGAACGGCTTCGCCACATAGACGGCGCCCTCGGGGCATAGCTCCTGGCAGCAGTAGCACCGGATGCATTTGCCCTGGTCGATGACCGGGGCGGCGCCCTTTGTGAACTTCATGGCTTTCGGCGGACAGTCCCGGGCGCAGATGCCGCACTTCACGCATCTCGATACATCGATCCTGGGGCGATTTGAGACCAGGCGCCTGGCGGCATTGAGCAGCACCGGCGGGATGCGCTCCATGGACATGGTCGGCGGCTTCTTGAAGTCCTTGATGATAAGCGGCTCTACCGGGCAGCCGTATACCGTAATTTCCTTGAGCGCGCCCGGGCCGATGCCTCGCTCATGCGCTAGTTTCACCGTAGGCACCTTCAATGGCTCGAACCCGGCAATCGTCGTAGCGACAAAGTCGAGCGCCGTGCAGCTTTTACTGGCCAGTATGAGGCCAATGCTCCGGGGAGAGCCGTGCTGCGGGCCCGCGCCCTCCATGCCGACTATGGCGTCCATGATCGTTATATCCGGTTTCCTGGCCTCGTGAATGTCCAGGAGCAGCCCGGCGAACATGTTCACGTCCCTGGCAGTATGGAGGTGATACTCGGTCTTTGTGATCCCCGGCAAATAGCCATAGAGCATCTTGATAGCGCCCGTAAAATAGGCCAGCGTATGCGTCTTCAGCTTAGGGAGGCTGATGATGACGTCGGCGTCCACGACGGCTTTCGCCAGCTTCAGCTTTTTAAAGGACCTCGCGCTCTCCGTAATGACCTCGACGGTCTCATCATCGAAGCGCGCCGCCTCGCAGCCCGTCTCATCGATGACCTGCTGTATGCCGGTGGTCTTCAGCAGCGACTTATACGAGGTGCCTGTGCTCCGGCCTCCGGGAGAATCACCTACGATGGGCACGGCGCCGAGCTCCTGCACCATACGCACGACCGCCTTCACGACGGACGGGTGCGTGGTAACGGCCGCCTCCGGCGGCTTTGCGGCCAGCAGGTTTAGCTTGATGAGCACCCGGTCGCCTTTCTTCACGACGCTGCCTAAGCCACCCAGAGGAGCGAGGCTCTCTTCGATAGATTTTTTGACCAGCGTATCATCATATGAGTCGCATCTGGCGATAGTAACTTCATAAGCCATAGGTAACGCTTGTCCGGATAAGTGCGGTAAGTTTAAATTCTTTTTCCGTGAAACGGCGAAAGTTATATTTGACGATGAGCGAAACATAAGCATGCTAACGTGTAGCAATGAGGCACTACTAATGACCGTAAAATTCGACAAGAGGGTCACGGGGATCAACATCTCGGGCATCCGCAAGATGTTCGAGGGCGCCGGGCCCGGAGCTATCAATCTCGGCCTTGGACAGCCGGACTTCGATACGCCGGAGCACATCAAGGCGGAAGCCATCAAGGCCATCGAGGAGGGCTTTACCGGCTATACCGGCAACATGGGCATACCCGAGCTGAGGGAAGCCCTGGTAGCCAAGTTCAAGAACGAGAACGGGCTGAGCTACTCGCCTGCCCAGATCCTGGTCACTTCGGGCGCCAGCGAGGCGCTCCACATCGCCATCGAGGCCTTATGCGGCAAGGGCGACGAGATCCTTGTCCCCGACCCCGGGTTCCTCTCGTATTCGGCGCTCGCGACCATGGCGGATGCGACGCCGGTGCCGGTCCCCCTGGGCGAGACATTGCGCTATGACCCTGAAATGGTCAAGAAATATATCACTAAAAATACCAGGGCGATCGTGCTTAATTCGCCGTCGAACCCGACCGGCGCCGTCCAGACGCCCGCCGAAATAAAGGCCATCGTGGAGATCGCTCTCGATAAGGGAGTGACTGTCATTTCGGACGAGGTCTACGAGCACTTCATCTACGGGGGGGTCCACGAGAGCCCGGCGAGGTACGGGGATAACGTCATCACCATCAACGCCGCGTCGAAGACCTACGCGATGACCGGCTGGAGGCTGGGGTACCTTGCCGCCGGCCCGGATTATGTCGACCAGATGCTTAAGGTCCACCAGTACGTGCAGGCGTGCGCCTGCTCCATCTCGCAGCGTGCCGCATGGGCTGCCCTTACGGGGCCCCAGAACTGCGTGACCATCATGCGGGACGAGTTCCGGCGCCGCCGCGACTATCTTATTGGTGAGTTACACGCTATGGGCGTTGAGTGTGTCATGCCCCAGGGTGCCTTCTATGCCTTCCCCTATGTGGGCGACGAGCAGGCTAAGGTCATGGAGCTGTTGAAGAAGGGCGTCATCACCACGCCGGGGAGCTCATTCGGCGAGCATGGTAAGGGCTTCATCCGGATGTGCTATGCGACGTCGATGCCTAACCTGCAGAAGGCTGTCGGCATCATGAAGACCGTGCTATAATTACCTTTTTTAATCTTTTTGCTTAGACTATACTATGTTTCCTGTCGGCGCTGATTTGTTCGGTCGGTATCACGAACATCACCAAAGGAAATAAGCCACGAATTTTTCTTTTTAGATTTTTCTCACGAAGCCTCTAAGCCTCGAACTCACCGTCAATGCCCGAACTCTCTAATACACAGGGCAGTGCTCTAAGTCTCTAACGCGCTAACCCGAAACGAAGGCTCTAAGGCTCTAAATCACGTTTGAAACGCTAAACAGTGGAGCACGAACACTCTAAAAGCCCGGTCGTTCCCCATTAAGTTAATATGTAATAGATTGGTGTCGTTGGCGTTTTAGCCGAGCCTTAGAGGGTTAGTGCTATGTCGTTTAGCGTTTCGAACGTGCATTCGAGTTTTCGAGCTTTCTTTTCGGGTTTGAGGCTTCGGGCGTTCGGGCACTGCCCTGTGTATTAGAGAGCTCGGGCATTGACGGTGAGTTCGAGGCTTAGAGGTTTCGTGAGAAAAAATTAAAAAAGAAAATTCGTGCGTTAATTCCTTTGGAGAGGTTCGTGATACCGACCAAACTGTTTTTTAAAAGCATACCTTGTAAGCAATTAGAGAGTATTATATGCAAATCTCGAATACTTCTAAACATTTTTTATCGTACCGCTTAGCCACGCCTCCGGCGTGATGCCCGTGAAGCGCCCGTTATCCAGAACCCGGCCCATCATGAGGTCACGATAATAGCGACACCATCCGGTCACCGGCGACTGCACGTAGCCATGAGACCCGCCGCCGTCAGCGTTAAATTGAGGCATCGGGAAACCCCTGCTCTCGTAAAAATCGCAGACGCCGTGGAGCCATTCGTGCAGCCATACCTCACCAACACGAGGCACATCCCAGGAAGACGGGTCAGCATTTGCAATGCTGCAATACGTGCCGCCGCCAGGGATGTGCCCGGGGCCTATAGCTAGCCCCCAGCCTCCCGAGGGGATATGGCATCCATTTGCGTTCTGGGGCCAGAAGACGAAGACAGAGTCGTAATCACGGGCATACCGGGATAGCTCGGGAGCTACATCTCCGGGCGACGGCCAGTAGTTGGGCCCGCCCATGTGCGTGAGGCTCGTCAACGGGCGAGACACGGGCCTGACGTCATATGAAATGTCCACGAGGCCGCAGGAGCACTCCCTGGCCAGCGCAGGGAGATGGCTCAAGGACCATTCGGCTTTTTGGACCTCGGCAGGCGCCATTTTATATTCAAAACAAATTGTCCTTCCAAAGGAGCCTTTAAATCGCACGTCGATACGATCGTAGACCATGCACAGGATGCGCCATCGGGAGGGCGAAGCGGGCCACTTTCTAACAGCCTCAATAAGATCGGACCGGAACATGATCATTTAGCCTTAAAGGGAACCTTGACGAGGGCCGGCGTGTAGTGTTCCATGATGGGTAGCGGTATACGGTACGGGTCGATCGAGATAGAAGGGATCGCTGTCGGCTTCTTCTTATCCTTCGCCTTCTCCATTGAGCCCGAATAGGCCGCTAAGAATAAGAGCCCTATAATGACAGTTAACGCAAGTAGTATAACTAAAAGCTTTCTTTTCATCGCCCGTCCCCCTTAATACAATGCAGCGTATGTTTAAAACCGTTGGCGACTACAATTAGCCTCAGAGGACGCCCTGCCGGTATTTTTCATCCCTGCAGGCCTTAACCTTAAGGACGTCACGCTCTTTTTCCTTAGTCTCGAGCATCACATCGAAATCCAGGCCGCTAAGCTGATCGACGTAGTCCCAGAAATCGGCCGGGTCGACCGGCAGGTGCGTGCCATCTCGGCCCCGGATCGTAGAATAATGCAGCACAGGGGATGTCGAGGCGCCATTCCAGGTATCGAGAAAAGAGGATACTATCTCACGGGGCGGCAGGCCCCGCTCCATCGGGTTGACACGATAGTGCGCAACGTCGAAAAGCAATGGTATACCCGTTTCCCTGTTGATATGCAACAGCTCATCTACGGTGCCCAGCTTGCCGGCGTGCTCCTCGTTCTCGAGGCGGAGCATCTTGAAAACAGGCTCCTCCAGTTCAAGCACATTCCGGATGAAACGCTCCATGGAGCTTGTCCGGTCCCCATAAACGCCGCCGGCATGTATCTCGATATGGTTCCCGCCTCCGGCATAGTCGTCGTAAAGCTGCAGGCAGTGCAGCTCTTTAATAGCGTTATCCAGCACTTCGGGCTTTGGGGTATTAAGTATACAATAATAGGTCACGTGAAAGCAGGTCCGGATATCCAGTTCCTTAAATAGCCGGCCCAGCATGGCCGCCTTATCCCGGGCAGCCTCCAGCGACTCGACGCTTTCATGGGGGCTGATGTTGGCGGGAATACGATAGAAGTCAATTCCAAGGCTATTCACATACCGTGCCACAGTGACGAGGCGGTCCATAGACTGGCCTGCGCTCGTCTTACTGGTGACAGGTAACAGCTTTTTATCGTACGGGATGGCGGCGAACCCGATCCTCATGGCCGTTTAGCTCACAGTCTATCTTGACGCCCCTACAACGGTACCAGAACAGACAGTCGAGGCATACCGGGCTGATCGTATTCGAAGCTGGCGGATGGATGGTAATCGCCGGTAAGCTAGTTCTTGTGTATATATCGCATGCCTCCTTTGTTTTAAAGCATCATTTACGGCGACATGCTTAGAAATGCGCCAAATATCCAGCGGGAAACAGCATGGTCAATAGGGAAAATGACGGGCTTAGCTCCGTCCCCCTTTACGCCCGATCTCCTCGTAGAAATGTTCGCCGTGGCGTACCGCCGTGCTGCGCCCGCCTTTGGCGCCGATCTCGCGGTGGAAGTCGTCGCCATAGCGCTGTTTGGCTGTCCTGGCGGCCTTTTTCCCTCCTTCTACTCTACCTGGGTCCTTTAAACCTGCCATATACTCACCCGGCTAATATTCTCGGGCATGACAGGATAACCTTTACCTATGGATTGAACGGTTAAAATAAGCGTTAATATGGAAGATTTCACGCACCCGGCATAACCAAAAACTTGAAAATAGTTCAGCCGTATAGGGTTAGTAATCTATGCGTGCGCTGGAACTGGATAGTGATAACCTTATTATTGGCGGGGGCCTGGCCGGCCTCATCGCGGCGATGCGCCTCCGGGGCAGCACCATATTGCTGTCGGGCGGCCTTGGCGCCACCGCCGTCTCCAGCGGCGTCTTTCATCCTGCAGGGAGCGATCCGGGCGCGGAGGACTGGTTTTTACGTATGATGGCCGGCAGCTACGTGAAGGGCGGGTGCCTGACCATAACGGGCGCGACCCGCAGCGGCCTCGTTCCGGCGTCCGCAGCCTGCGAAGGCTCCCCCGCCCGAATTTCCATTAACGAGGACAGGCCCGGCTTCAGGCGGATCAATTTTATGGAGGGGCGTTCGTTCCAGGAGATGGCACGAGTACTGGATAACGATGACGAGGCTGCCGACTTGTTGATCGATACGCTGTCTGCCGTTAAGGCAGGCGATCTGCTCGTGCCGCCAGTGTTAGGCATCGATAGGGCGGCCTATGTGCGCGACAAGGTCAGCCGGTCTCTGGGAGTCAAAGTAAACGAGTATGTGACGGCCCCCTCCGTACTGGGCCTCCGGCTGATACAGGCCTTGAGAAAAAAGGCGGCATGTAATGAGAGATCGCAGATACTGGACACCGTGAAGGCAGAGCGCATCGTCGACGGGCGCGTAGAGGGCGTAATGGGCACGAAGGGCAGGCGCACTATCAGCGTTCACGGCGATAACCTGTTCATCGCGACAGGAGGCCCGATGACCGGTTTTATAACGGATGGCGACAGGATGTTCGAGCCGCTGACCGGTGCCACAGTGACCAGGGATTTCGAGGGGGACCTCAACGATCAGTTCTTTTCGGAGCACCCGCTCATGTTCAAGGGCATCGAGCACGAGCTATACGTCCACGGGTTCGACAACGTGCGCGTGATCGGCGCCGCATCCTGCGGCTACGGCCTCTATGAGGCACTGAAAAGTGGATACCACGCGGGTGACGGCCTTGAGTAGGAAGTGCATCAAGTGCGGCGTCTGCGAGATGGTCTGCCCCTCGACGCTGAGCCCTCTGCGGCTTATCGACAACAAGCGCTCGAGGAACCAGCCACTACCCGAGGCGCTCGACTGCACGACGTGTAACGCGTGCGTCGCAGCCTGCCCCATGGGGGTCCACATCACCAAGTCCATTGAAAAGATGAGGGACTACTTCAAGACGCCAGGGTACGGCGAGACGCTGTATAACATTTCCACGTATGGAGCTTCAATCGTGCCCGAGGGCCGGCCGAAACCGAACCCACGGCCATGCAAGACCGCCTACTTTGCCGGATGTCTCACAGGTTACCGCCTGCAGCATATCTCGGACGCGGTGACAAAAACGCTCGACCACATGGGCATCGAATTCACCCGTATCGATGAGCGCTGCTGCGGCTCTCCTTTAAACAGGATCGGGCGATTCGACCTGGCCCGGGAGATGCTCGAGAAGAACCTTCGGCAGTTCAGGGAGCTGGGAGTGGAGACGATCGTCACGTCATGCCCGGGATGCACGTCCACACTGCTGGAGTACCAGGAAGAGTTCGACGTCTGCCATTACCTTGACCTGTACGATTCGTATGATATTTATGGGGCTTTACATAAGGAGCCTTACCGTGCCACGCTCCAGTACCCCTGCCACCTGTACAGGAACGTTTCCCCCTACACGATGAAAGTCGCGGAAAATATCCTGAAAAAGATGTGCGAATACGTGCCCCTCGAAGAGGCGGAGCGCTGCTGCGGCGCGGGCGGTGGAGTGAGAAGGAACGATATCGGGCTGGCCAGAATGCTCAAAAAGAGAAAAGCGGACGATATAAGGCGATTAGCTCCGGACGTCGTGGCAGTCGCCTGTCCCCAGTGCAGCATACAGCTTTCAGAGGATGCCCGCGCAGAAGACCTTTCTATTTTAGTGGCGCGCAACCTCAGGCTTATAGCGTGAGGAGCGACCTCAGGCTGATCCAGTGAGTATTTCCTCACGCCGGAAAACGCCGACGCTCGCCTTTATCAAGAACAGGTCAGCGACGCCTATGGCGATGCTGATGAGCAGCAGCAGGTCGATCGTCAGGGACATGTAGCCGAACAATTCCAGTATGAAGACGCTCATGAGGGGGATGATGAACACGGCGCTGATCTGCTGGGCAGCCCGTATGTCGCTCATCCGGGACGAGACGACGATGGACATGTACACGGACATGACGGCGAGCAGCGGCGCCGTCACCGTTAAGGCGATAAGCCATAGCACGTCGGGGACGACAGGATATCCGAATATCGAAAAGGTCACCGTATCCACCAGCAGCGCATATATGATGAACGAGAGCCAGGTGATGGCCATCGAGGGGATGACGGCGGCCAGCGTCTTGCCCATCAGGATATCCCGGGTCGACACGGGGGTGGCGAGCAGAGGCTCCAGGGTGCCGCACTTTTTTTCGCCGACGATGCTATAGGAGGAAATGACCGTGGGGATAACGGCGGGCATCATGAGGTAAAATGAGAGGTTGCTCTGGATGATGAACGCGACAAGGATCTGCCGGGGCTCCATGCCTTCGGACCCCGCGACAAGCCCTTTAAACGTGGCGACATCGGCCGCAGTGACGTTCGGCGGGAGGGCGAAAAGATAAATGAGCGGTATGACGATGGAAAACACCAACGGGAAGCTGGCCATGGTGGTCAGTATATACTTGTTCCTGAAGACTTCTTCCAGCTCTTTTTTAATGATCGTGACGATGTCAATGCCCAACCCGGTCACCCACGAGCTTGATATACGCTTCCTCCAGCGTGTGCCTCTGCTCTCCCACGTACTGGATACGGCCGCCGGCGCCCACGATAGTGCTGACGATGTCGGCAACATCGGCGATGTCGGCGTTATCGGTCTCCGGGTCATTGACGTCGATGACGAGCTCGTTTCCCTCGCTTTCTACGCGGCGGACGCTGTCCATCCCGTGGATGATGGAGGCCATGCGGTCGCTGAGGCGCTCTAGGCGGATGACCACGCGCCGCCCGTATGCCGAATACTTGATCTTCTGGGGCGTATCCGCCTTCAGGATGCGCTTATCGATGATGGCGATGCGGTCGCAAAGCCGCTCGGCCTCGTCCAGGTTATGGGTGCAGAGGAAGATGGTCCTGCCGCCGGCTTTAAGGGATCTAATGGAATCCCTCACGATCCGGGCGGATTCCGGGTCGAGGCCGGACGTGGGCTCGTCCATGAACAGGATCCGGGGCTCGTGGACCAGGCAGCGGGTGAGGGCCAGTTTCTGGCGCATTCCCCTGGAAAAGCCGGCCACGCGTGAGTTCCGTACGTCCCACAGGTCGAACAGGCGCAGGTAATAGTCGATATTTCGCTGTGCCGTCTTCCGCTCCATATGGTAGAGGTCCGCGTAAAAACGTAAATTCTTATACACGCTCAGCTCATCGTAAAAGCCCGACGTCTCGGTGAGTATGCCTACCATGCCCCGGATCTCCCGGGCCATCACAGGGTCGTAGACGTCTCTCCCGCAGACGTAAGCCGTCCCGCCGGTCGGCCGGATCAGGCAGGCCAGCATGCGCACCGTGGTCGTCTTGCCGGCGCCGTTCGGCCCGAGCAGGCCGAATACCTCGCCCTCGCCGACCTGGAGGTCGATAGAGTCTACGGCAGTAAAACCATTAAAACGGCGGCAAAGGCTGCGTGCCTCGATCATCAGATCGGACATAGTGTACAGGTAAATTATAAATTTTTATTATATATAAACCAATGCCGCTTATTACTCAACGGATTAGCCGGTAAAGTATAATAAAAGGCTTTTACGCCGGGGCCCCCATCCCAACACGAAAAGAGTTATATGAGATAATGCCGTTATCGCAGTGAAAGGCATGATGAGGTCACCATTGTACTGGTCCGGAAGCGTTTACCACGCCGGCCTATGGCTGATGCACGGCAAAGGCATCGACAGGCGCTGCCGGTATATCGCCGGCATGCTGGGCGAAAGCGTCGTGGACGTCGGCTGCGGTACAGGCATTCTTGCGGACTATATTCCCCCGGGAAGAAAATATCTCGGCATCGACCTGAACGAGAGATTTCTCCGGTACGCGCAAAAGAAGGGCAGGAACGTAATGCTCCAGGACGCTCTCACGTTCGACCACTATTCGGAATACGATGCGTGCGTCATTATGGACCTGCTGCACCACATCAATCCAAGGCATAAGGAATTCGTCGAGCGGGTCCTGAGCGATGTCAGGAAGCGCGTTATCATCTGCGAGCCGTTCGAAGTGCCGGACAGGAACCCGATCGCGAAAAGCCTCGTGAGGATCATCGATGCCGACGGCACCAATACGCCCGAGGACTGGATGGATAAGGAGTCGCTGCTCGAGTTCTATAACAGCTTCGGGCCGAAGAGCGTGGTCAATATGGGCCAGGCTATGATCGCGGTTTACGATAAAACCTGATGGTCAGCTATTTTTTAAATTCTTTACATCAGGTAAAAAATAAAGACTCTTCCGCGGTTTTGGGATGAATATTTTTTATTCTTTTCTAGTTATGCCGTCGTTGAGTGGTCCAACCACAGGGGCACGGAGCGCACAGGAGTTACACAGAGTTTTATTTTAATAATTTGAGACTCAGAGAGCTCAGAGGCCGGTTTATTAGTTTGCCTGGGGCACAGAGTTTATTGAGGCTCGGTTGACCAATAAACAATAATGCGGGTTTATCCTCGGCAGTGCCTCTTTCAACTCCGTGCCCCGGGAAAGTTATAAACCCGTCCCCTGTGCCCTCTGGGTCTCCATTTATAAGAAAACTCCGTGAAACTCAGCGCTCTCCGTGCCCCTGTGGTTGGGCCACTCAACGACGGCATAACATAAAAACGAGCGAAGGCATCAGCCAAAGCAATATATCATCCCAAAAACGCACAAGAACCAAAATAAAAGAAAAAATGGTTTTTATGCAGCTTTCACGGCCTTGTCAGCCTGCACCAGGCCCGAGCCCGTGGCATCCTTGCCCCAGGAGTACGTGTACCAGCCCTGGGCCGGGGATATGTCCCATACGATGGCGGAGCCGGGCTTAATGGACAATGCCGTAGACTTTAATATGCTCTCGACCTGTGCCTGGTCGAGCGACGGGTCCTTCTGGAGCATCAGCGCCAAGACGCCTAGCGCTGCTATTAAAATAGTCAGTATAGCTTTCCTCACAAGATATGCCCCTTGTATAGCTAATAATAAGACAGTAAGTCATTATCTCTAATATATTTTTCATCATGGTCTATATCGAGCAAAAGCCTTTATGCAGCGCAAGGCAATATTATTGTTCAGTGATACAATGGCGGAAGCAACAGTCGAAGAAAAGATCGCCAGCTATATAAGCGGTAACGTAAAGCGAAAGCAGATACTCGACGTGCTCCACAAAAACGGCAGCGAGACTTTCGATAGCCTGAGGAAGCTTACGAGAACGCCAAAGTTGATGCTGGAGAAAGTGCTTAAGGACATGGAGGAGAAGGACGTCATCGTACGGGATGGTGACACCTTCACTCTGACGGAGAATGGCAAGAAAGCGGCGAACGTTTTGCCGAAGCAGTCCACCAGGTCTGGTAGCTCGAGGTTCGATGCGAATATTCGCCGGGAGATATGACCTTTAAAAATTTTATTCGATAGTTTTTTTCTTTGGGGGCCTGCCCCGCCTCTTTTTTTCGCCCGCCGGCTTTGATCTTTTACCCTGGATGCCGATCAGCCCGAGCTTCATGTCCCACAGCAGGTCGTGAGCGTCGGCCAGATGGCGCTCCATCTCTTTGGCTTTAGAATATAGTTTGTCATCTTTCCTTATCAGGTCGAAGCTTACTTCCAGGTCGGGCAGGTTATTTGAAATTTTCCGGGATAGCTCGAGAGAGTTTTCCAGAGAGCGTTTCATAATTCCTTAATTTATTTCTCAAGGGATATAAATACAACCATCCGGTAAACGTATGATATATTCCGTTGATTTCGGAATTATGGTAAAAATACAGGCCTGATGCTTAAGAGGTACCCCGATAATATAACAAAAGTGCTGGGATCCGGATTCGAACCGGAGAACCTCTACAGGAACAGATCTTGAGTCTGTCGCCGTTGACCTGACTTGGCTATCCCAGCATTACAAAAACCATTTTCGCCTTCCGGCTTTCCCCAATTTGGGCTTTCGTGTATTTAAATTTATGGTCTTGTCCCGCATGGGCAAAACCGGTAATATGCGCAGTTAAGGCAAGCAGTCCGGCGTTATTTTATTTGATAATGCTTTTTAAAGCGGCGGACAAATTCTTTATTATGGCATACATCAAGCTACTCGACGTACCACTAAAATGCTCGCAGTGCGGCGTTACCAGGGTAGCGCTGGGCATGGGCCAGAACACGTCCCTCAGGAGCCGCCTCGACGGTGAACTGCCCACGGTAACGTACGACGACAGGTGCCCGGACTGCGGCACGCATATGGATATCGACGAGAGCCTCAGAGGAAGGTAAACCCAAAAATCGTATCGCAGAACGCTTAAATTAATTCAAACTTTTAATCGATATTTTGAATCCTTAATTTTCACGTTCTAACTGCACTTTTGCACACGAACCTATTAGGTTGAGCCAATAGTATCCCACGTTTAGAGGAGGGTAATACAATGAGAACAAACTTTTTAGGAATAATGGCAACCCTGGCCCTGGTCTGCCTGGCCTTCGCCGGCATGTCCAGCGCAAACCTGGTATCGACCTCGTTCGGGTTCCCGGTGATCGTGCAGAGTGGCAATACTTCTGCTTTCAACCAGGACACTGCGTTCGCTACGGACTTCGAGACGGTTAACATAGACTTCCCGATCTTTAGCGACGGCACCACGCTCGGCTCCACTGTCGGTGACGTCGCCCTGGATGGAGTCAGCGTAAGCGGTTCATCCAACGTGCTGCCTTTTGGCCCGGTGAACCTGGCATTCCCGTCCATTAGCCAGACGGTCGAGCAGACCCAGGAAGTCACGCACACCGACTTCGCGCAGACCAACGAGTTCGCTGAGTTCTCGTACCCGTTCGTTGGCGTCGGCGATGTATCGCTGCCGGGCTTCGGCTTCGGGTGGTAGATAAAAGCCCTTACTCAACTACTCTCCCCTTTTAAACAACCCACTCAGTAAAAACGCTTTTTTTATTTTTTAATCGCTTGACCAAGAATGAAACAGGATACGTCCAATAAATTGTTTTAAACCTTTAAGGGCTAGTTAAAAATCAATAAATTGACCTTAAAGATGTGTATAAAGTCACTAATTTATTAGTAAATGTCTACCGTACTCTTCTATCTGAGGAGGGTAATATTATGTTAAAAAGACTAGTATTGACTGCACTTACTATCGGGCTCATCGCGTTCCTGGCGATGCCGTCCCATGCGTCCCTCGTGCCCATGTCCTGGGGTTTCCCGTCCATGGTCGAGAAAAATTCGCTGACGAGCTTCCAGTCGATGTTCCAGGAGGCTACCGACGTGGAATCGGCCGAGATCTCGTTCCCGTCGACCCTGAGTAGCTGTACGAGTAGTCTCGGGTTCTCGTTCCCCACGATCCTGCAGAACGCCGACGCGACGAGCACGCTGAGCCAGATCGCTTTCCAGAACCAGGAGCAGTTCGCCCAGTTCGCCTACCCGTGGCTGAGTATCGGCGGCTCGCCGGTGCCTTCGATGGGCTTCATGTAAGCGGCGCTACGCCCGGAATGTGCTTCGGTGGTCGGGGCGGGCTTCTTGGGGGCCTACCCTCGCCATACCTTATTTTATTAGAGGTTATCGTTGATTATCTGCCTATAAGCTTTTAGAATCGCCCGGGTTTTAAGCCCGCTAAGAAGAGCAAGTCCCCGAAGACTATTTCGAGCCCGAAGATCGCGAAGCTTGCGCAAAGACCGCGAAGACTAACTATAAAAAAGATAAATATAGGATTTTTACCTTATTAATTTAAATTTAGGCGCTACCTTTGTGAGCCTGGTATCTTACATTTAAAAAAATCTTACTGAATCTCTGTGATGTCGCCACTAGTTCCGTGTTCGCTTTTTTAATCGATCTGATTCGATGCGTCTCACGTACGGCCCTTCGGTTTCAGACACGAAGACACAAAATTCTTTTTAGATTTTACGAACACTAAATCATGAAGGCACTGTAAACACAATTAAGTCATGAAACCATGAAACCCCTATTAAGCGAATTAGAACACCAAGGCCACGGCTATCAAGACACGAACGAACGACTTAAGCCACGAAGTGCCACAAAAATAAGACAAATAGATTAACTATTGTTATAGCGGGCGTTGTTAAGGTTAAAAATCTTAACCGGTAATGATCTGGTAAGCAGGCGAATGGAAGCTGGTATGGCGTTTACTTTTTGTCTTAGTTTGGTGGCACTTCGTGATTTACGTCATTCGTTCGTGTCTTGATAGCCGTGTTTTAGCGGCTTAATTCGCTTAATAGAGGCTTTGAGTTTTCATGGCTTAATTGTGTTTACAGTGTCTTCACGATTTAGTGTTAAAACTCTAAAAAAGAAATTTGTGTCTTCGTGTTGTAAAACCGAACCATCCCAGCGAAAGACGCTAACAAGGATATACTATTGCAAAACAAATACGTAACTACTGGTCGTGCCTTTGTGGTTCAAAACCATGACGCTGTAAGTCTGTCGCAAACTATGAACAGTAAAAGGAAAATAAACCATAGTACAGGGTAGTGAGATAACTGACAACATTAGTTATCCAAAATTTTGCATAATTCAAATTTTAAATTATCTTCGCGGTCTTCGCGTAAGCTTGGCGGTCTTAGGGCTCGAAACAGTCTTCGCGAACTTAACCAGCTTCGCGGTCTTTGATGTGCGAGTGAGATAATGGAAATTAAACCCGGCATAAAATTTAAAAAAGGGGCAAAAGCCCCAGATACAAAATATCAAATATATCCGGCAGAGAACGGGAAAGCCACCTGCGTATCGCTGATCTGAGCGCTCTCGGCGATAGCCTGGCCGAAGTGCGTAGTGGTAATATCCTGCTCAACGACGGGCACGCCCCACGCGGCGCCGTTAAAGCCGGCACCCTGCACGGCATCCACCGTAACGCCCAGGTTATAGCCCATGTCGCCCTGAGTAACGGAGCCGACGCCGCCGTAACCATACGGGTACCCGGCCATGGCCGCAAGGTCATAGTCCGCGCCCCAGGAAACCGCCACGTTCAGGCCGGCAATGCCGAAAGCGGAATTACCGACGCCGATAGTCTTCCCGAAGTTGAAGTTGATCGTATCACCGATGTGTTTATCGAACAAGATCCCGGCACCCAAAGAAATGGCACCGCAAGGGACTGAAACTAAAGACAGACTTATAATAAGGCAGGCTGCGATGGGCAGCGCCCTTATCCTCACCATATTACCCCTCCAGACAAAAGGTACTATCGGCCCTTACTAAAACATTAGGCACAAAATAAGCAAATAAAGACACATGTTATGCGCTTTTTATTGCCGGGCAAACATTTAAGAAAGTTAAAGGCCGGTCATTCGCATCGAAGGAACAGCTTATCGAACTCGCTATAGATCCGGGCCATCTCGGGGTCGTTTTTCGAGCGAATGCTCAATAACAGGTAATACGCGTTCTGGAGCGTGATGGCGTTATCCTCCACGTTTCCCAGGCCCAACTTCTCCAGGTCGAACACCATTTCCTTCACGCGGTTATCATACCGTAAAAGCAGGTCCTTCGCGTCTTCGACGTCCTCGGGCCGGACGTAATAGCCCAGGTATTCGACCGACCTGAGAAGATGCTCGGTCAAGTCCGCCGACGGGATAGACGACTGGGGCCGGTTAAAATCGGGCGTATCCATGAGAATACGCCGGGCGGCAGCGCGGTAATACTTTTTAACGACGCCGCCCTTGACCTCTGACCTCACCTGCTTTACCAGGCCGTGCTTTTCCAGCTCCTTGAGATAATAATGGGCGGAGCCGGGATTTATCCCGAGAGACCGGGCGATGTCGGAGATGGACATCTCTTTTTCCACGACCAGCTTCAGGACCATGTTGTGCTTCTCGCTGAAGATCAGCCGGATGTCCTGAGGATCATCTATGACAAGCACGTCGGGCGTGGCATCGGCCGGCTTCTCTTTTAAAGGCATGAGCAAATGTTTGGCATGAGCGTATAAATCATTTCTCGCCGGAACGTCCAACTATGGGCCAGGCATATGCTTATGCAGGCAATAATTATTTATCGGTCAGGCAACATTATAAAGTAAAGTTGAGAATAATCAATTTTATTTAACTAACGGTGGGTCCATGGATAAAAAGCTGTTCAGGTGGGCGGTCATCCTCATTGTGCTATTCGTGCTATTATTGTGCGTCGTGGTCATCGCCACTGCCGTCGGGCCCGCCAGCATCGGCGTCGACAAGGTGGCGCTCATCATCATTTCCGACGCCGTATCTAAGATACCGTATCTATCCGATCACATTCACATCCAGAAGACCTGGACAGACGGCGAGGCGGGCATCATAATGGTCGTAAGGCTGCCCAGGGTCATCCTGGGCCTGCTGGTCGGGGCGACGCTCGCCGTCGCCGGCACGGCCGCCCAGGCCATCTTCAAGAACCCGATGGCCGACCCGTACATACTGGGCGTATCGTCCGGCGCCGCATTCGGGGCGACGGCCATTATCGTCTTCGGCTTTGCGGGCATGGCCGTTACGCTGCCATTAATACCGCTCGAATTCGGGGCCATGCAGCTTGGCTCGTTCATAGGCGGCCTGCTCGCTGCTTTCCTCGTGTTCAACATCGCCCGGTCGGGAGGGAAGCTGCCCGTCGAGACGCTGCTCCTCTCAGGTATCGCCGTATCTGCGTTCTTTTCGGCGGTCACCTCGTTCTTGATGTACATCGGCGGCCACTCGCTCAGCCAGATCGTCTACTGGGTGATGGGGGCCCTGTGGAATGGAAGCTGGAACGATATCTGGCTCATGCTCCCCATGGCGCTCCTCGGCAGCTTCATCATCTTCGCCTTTTCGAGGGACCTCAACACGCTGCTGCTGGGCGACGAAGCGGCCGCGCATTTAGGGACGAACGTCCAGGTGATCAAGGCCGGCATCATGGCCCTCATGTCGCTCATAACGGCCGCGGCGGTCTCGGTGAGCGGGATCATAGGCTTCGTCGGCCTCGTCATTCCCCATATCATGCGTCTCATCGTGGGGCCGGACCACCGCATCCTGATCCCGTCCTCCATCATGGCGGGCGCAATGTTTTTAACGCTGGCTGACACGTTCTCGCGCATTATCATCCAGCCGACCGAGGTACCCGTCGGCATCATCACGGCGCTCATCGGGGCGCCGTTCTTCGTCTACCTTTTGACCAGAAAGAAAAAGAGCGTGACATAGGCATGCTGGACATCGAGAGCCTTTCCTTTAACTACGGCACGGCCAAAGTGCTCGACAACGTCACCTTCAGCGCCGAAAAGGGCGAGTGCATCGGCATCCTCGGCCCCAACGGGAGCGGCAAGTCCACGATGCTGAAGACGCTCAGCAAGATCCTGAAGCCCTCATCGGGCAAGGTCGTCCTATGCGGAAAGGAGCTGGAGCGATATTCGCCTAAGGAGCTGGCACGGCACATGGCGGTCGTTCCCCAGGACACGAACATCGATTTCGACTTCACCTGCCTCGAGGTCGTCCTTATGGGCCGTAATCCCCACATGAGCCGGTTCGAGATCGAAGGCCTGAAGGACGCCGGCATCGCGAGGGAAGCGATGATGCTCACGAACACGTGGCACCTCCGGGAGAGGCCGTTCGTGGAGCTAAGCGGCGGCGAGCGGCAGCGGGTCATCATCGCCAGGGCGCTTGCCCAGCAGCCGTCCGTGCTCCTGCTGGACGAGCCCGTATCCCACCTGGACATCAACCACCAGATAGAGATCCTTGACCTCGTGGAAAGGCTGAAGAACGAGCGCGGCCTCGTCGTCATCATCATACTGCACGACCTCAACCTGGCGGCCCGTTACTGCGACCGGCTCATCCTGCTCTTCAATAATAAGATACTGGCCACGGGCGGCCCTGACGACGTTATCACCCGGGAGAATATCCGCATGGCGTTCAGGGCGAACGTCATGGTGAAAAAGCACCCCCTGACCGGCTACCTTTATGTTACATTACTCAACGCGCTGGAGTCCGCGGGGACCTCTAACGGCCGCACCGTACACCTCGTCTGCGGAGCCGGCACCGGCACACAGCTCATGTACCTGCTCAGGTCGGGCGGCTATAGCGTGACCACGGGCGCCCTCAACGTGCTCGACTCGGACTATGAGACCGCCTCGCAGCTTAATATCCATGCGGTGAGCGAGGCCCCGTTCTCGCCCATCACACCCGAGGCATACTCCGAAGTGGTCGGCCTGATGAAAAAGGCCGACATTATCGTGATCTCTGACGTCCCGTTCGGAAGTGGCAATCTCAAGAACCTTGAGGCCGTCCTTGAGGCGGGAACGCCCGTCATCATGGTCGAAAAGGATGTGCCGAGGGATTTTACGAATGGTGTTGCGACGGCCCTCCTGGACAGGATCAAGGCCTCAGGTGCCGCCACAGTAAATACCGGAGAGCAGATGCTTGAAAAACTCAAAATGATAAAATAAAGACTCATCCGTGGTTTTGGGATAAACATTTTCTAACCATTTAATGTTATGCCTTCGTTGAGTGTCCTTTTCGCTGATGCGAATTCGAGCAACCACAGTGGCGCGGAGCGCACGGGAGTTTCACAGAGTTATTTTTTAATAATTTGAGACTCAGAGGACTCAGAGCCCGGTTTATTGGCTTACCCAGGGCACAGAGTTTATTGAGACACGGTTGACCAATAAACAACTATCCGGTTTATCCTCGGCAGTGCCTCGTTAAACTCAGTGCCTCAGGTAAGTATAAACCCGTCCTCCGTGCGCTCTGAGCCTCCACCTATAAATAACTCTGTGTAACTCCTGTGCGCTCCGTGCCCCTGTGGTTGGACCACTCCGAGACGGCATAGCGGAAAAACGAGTATGTGCATTGGCAAAAGCAATTTATCATCCCAAAACGCACAAGATCCAAAATAAAAAAAAGAATACGGCGCATTTACTTCTTCTCTTCGGCTTCCTTGCCCTCCTCGATAAGCTCCTTGACGCGCTGGCCGCCCTTCTTACCGCCGATCTCGCCGCCCTTATGCCCGATCTCCTCGTAGAACTCGTGCCCGTGGGTCTTTGCGGTCTTTTCGCCGCCCTTCCGGCCCGCCTCCTCGACGGTCATCTCGCCCTTGCTTTCCTTTTTCTCCGCCATATCCTTACCTCCTCAAGCCCGCCTACTTCTTTTCACGTTCGACCTTCTCGCCTTCCTTGATGAGCTCCTTTACACGCTGGCCGCCCTTGTGGCCAATCTTGGAGTAGAACTCGGGCCCGTATTTTTCCTTGACCTTCTCGCCGCCCTTGTGCCCGCCCTTCCGGCCGGCCTCCTCGACGGTCATTTCGCCTTTTCTCTCTTCCGCCATTTTTATCACCCTCGGTAAGGAGTTCTCGAACGTAGTGATAATCGTGATGACCGTAATGAACGGCGAGCCGCGGGCGTGCGCTGCGGTTAGGCTGAAAGCGTAGTGCATATACCTGATAATCCCCTTTTATGGCCGGGCCCGCACGTGGAAATAAGAGGATTTATAACGCCGTAGGGCCCCCTTATATCGGAGTCTTCATGATCAGGATAGGCATTGCCGGGATACCGTACCATGCGAAGGGCGAGGGGACCGAGGCGGGCATTCGATATTTGTGCAGCGTCGGGCTGGATGCCATGGAAGTCCAGTTCGTCAGGAACGTCTATATGACACCTGGCAGTGCTCCAGCGAGCGGATCCGTAGCTAAGGAATGCGGGCTGGCGCTGTCCGTTCATGCGCCCTATTACATTAACCTGACGAGCAAGAAAGAGGCCACGCAGGAGAAGAGCAAGGACTGGATACTGAGGTCATTGCGTATTGCTGATCCGCTGGGCGCGAGGATCGTCGTATTCCATCCGGCCCGGGAAAAGGAGCCCGAAGTTCTCAAGCGGCACCTGGTAGAGCTGAGCGAGAGCAGGAAAAATGAGAAGATCAAGGCTCTCATCGGCCTCGAGGTGACGGGCGACGAGCCTGAGCTGGGCAGCGTCGACGACTACCTGGATATCCTGAGAGAAGTGCCCGGCACCGACATCGTGATCGACTGGTCCCACGTACACGCCCGAACTAACGGAGGGCTCCGAACCAGAGACGACTACGAGGACATCTTCGATAAGCTGAAGCCCGTGAAGAAGAACAACTTCCACATGCACTTCTCGAACGTGGAGTACAAGAACGGCCGGGAAGTCAGGCACCTGCCCCTGGGCAGCCAGCCGCCGTTCGAGCCGCTGGCACAAATCCTGAAAGAGAGGAAGATCGATGCCACGATCATTTGCGAGACGCCGCTTCAAGAGGACGACGCCCTGAAGATGAAGGCGATAATAGAGGCAACCATCGCGGGAGCCCACTGATAAATTTAAATAGGAACATGCTCTTTTAAAAGCTATACAGGGGACCGTTGGATTGATCGAAGTCAGCATACTATTCGAGCTACTGCTAATGCTGCTTCTGGGTAAAATACTGGGAGATCTCGTCGGCCGGCTAGGCTTCTCGCCCCTTATCGGCCAGATCGTCGCCGGCATCATCCTGGGCCCCATGATCCTGAACGCCGTAGGGCTCTCCTGGGAGCTCGACGAGCTGTCCAACCTGGGCATTTTATTCATGATGTTCCTGATGGGCCTCTCGGTGGACTTCGAGAAGCTCATGCAGGAGAACGTGTATAGGGCCTCGTTCATCTCCATATGCGGCGGCCTGCTCGTATTCATCGCTGCCACGGCCATCACGGCCCTGCTCGGCTTCGACCTGAACACCGCCCTGATCGTGGGCATTGCGTTCATCTCCACGTCCACAGCCATCGGCTTCATGGTGCTGAACGAGATCGGCGATAACTATAGCAACGTGTTCAAGACCATCATGGCCGTAGGCACTACAGATGATATCTTCGCCATGCTGGCATTCGCGCTTTACAACTCATACCTGGCCAGCGGAGGGCTCGATATCCGGGACGCGTTCATGCTCTTCCTGCTGGTGCTGGGCTTCATCATATTCATCCTCAAGTTCGGCCGGTCGATCTCGGAGAAGCTCGTCAGCTGGACGGTAAAAATGTCGAATGAAGTCTCCGTTATAACGGTGGCCCTCATTATCATGTTCTTCGTGGCCTACCTGAGCCAGAACATGGAGGTGGCGGCGGTCACCGGCGCCTTCCTGGCCGGAACTATCCTGGCACGGTCCCCCTTTTCCTATAAGATCATCACGCCCAAGATCGAGGCGATCAGCGAAGGATTCTTCATACCCCTGTTCTTCGTATATACCGGCGCCCGCATCGACATCGCCAAGATGGTCGGCTCCACGCCCCTCGACCTGTACTTCGTGAAGGTGCCCATCGACTTGTTCCTCTTCCTCGGCCTCCTCATGGTGGTGATGGCCGGCAAGTACATCGGCACCTACGGCGCGGCGCTCATATCTGGCGGCTACCGTCTGGATGAGATGCATAAGATGGGACTGGCCATGACGCCCATGGGCGAGTATACGCTTGTCATCGGCCTCATGGGAGTGACCACGCTGGGGAGCGTGCTGCCCGGCATCGAATCGGTCTACTCGGTGCTGGCCTTGATCGTGCTCTTCACGTCGATCATCGCGCCGGTAATGCTGAAGAAGGCCTATGAGAATTGATCATGTGGAGGCTGTAACGCGAGATATACGATTTCGTTCATTTTAGGGTTAGTTTTAGTTTGCGCTGTCTTTGTCAGCGGGTGCACCACTTTCATTGATCAGCCTTCGGCGACAAAGACCACGACCCCTGAGCTCACCAGCACGCCTACTCCGACGGCCACGCCGACCCCTACGCCGACCCCGACCCCTTCTGTGGTCCCGACCCCGACAGCCACGCCAGTGCCAACTGCGGAAACGACGCCGGTCCCGCTGCCATCATCGGGGCCCATCTATACAGTGACCACGACATTTACCGGCCTGATACTTAACAGCACGAACACGGTGATCACTGATATAAGCGGCCATATCACGAACACTAACACCGGAAACGTCATATCCGGCGGCATCAACGGCGACGCATACGAGTTCTCCCACGTATCGGCAGGCTATTATGACCTCGTCGTAGAGATCCAGTATACCGTGTATTATTCCAATAATACCACCAGCGACCGAAGCGCGAGAATAACGGACAGTTTCGGCGTAAATGGTAACGTTGATGAAAGATACCCGTTATACTGAGGCCGTGTATGAATTTAAAAAAAATGAGGCCAGGCCATTAAAGCTCAGGCTCATGCAATAAATATCAAGGTTGGGAAATGTTTTTCTGACAGGCGATATGTCGCGATACGCGAATGTAGGGCGATACGATACCGGGTTTCCTATTTCTTCTCCATCGCGGCCTTGCCGCGCGCGATCAGCTCACGTACCTTCTGGCCGCCTTTTCGGCCGATCTCCTCGTAGAACCCTTCACCATAGCGCTGCTTGGTGGTAGTCCCGCCCTTCTTACCGCCGATCTTGCCGCCCTTCTTGCCGATCTCCTCGTAAAACCCTTCGCCGTAGCGTTCTTTCGTGGTGGACCCGCCCTTGTGTCCAGCCTCTCTAACCGTCATTTCTGCTTTTTTCTCTGCCATCAAAACACCCCACTCTAATGCCATACTATCCCTAATTTTTTATTCTTTTTTAATGTTGCCCTGTTAAAGTGCGTTTATAATAGCCAATTGGGAGGATTAATGCGTATATGGGGGAAGATGATTCGATATATGAGCCGGTACTTATCGCCCGGTCCTCCTGGACGACCTTTTACCATAACAAGGCCTGTTTCCGAGTATAAGCCATAATGGAGAGTTATTTCGCCGTTATACAGGATAAGGGCCGGACCGTTGCGATTATGTGGGGAAAAGATAAATCGCCGGATGTCCTATGATTACATGAAATGGATAAGTTGACGCGCAATATCCTCATCGTCCTGGCCTTGCTGATCCTTTTAACGCCGCTCGGGCTGCTCGCCGCCGGCGAGACGTTCGGCGAATGGAGCCTGGAGGGGCTGAAGGAAAGGATCGGTTACGTGCCTCCGGGGATGAGCGGCCTATCCCAATTATGGAACGCCCCGATGCCCGATTATGGCATACCCGGCCTGGGCGATACGACTATCGGCGGTACTATCGGCTACGTTGTTTCGGCCGTCGTGGGAGTGCTGGTCTGCATCGGCGCCGTCTATTTGCTGGGTAAGCTGGTAGCTAAGAACGACGATAAAGAATGATGATCAAAAGAATGATGATCAACTCGTTATCATAAAAAAGTGAAAAAATAAAAAAAAGCTAACTGGAGTTATCTTTAACCAGGATCTTGCCCAGCCCGTAGATCAGTCCCACGCTGACGACACTTCCGATGATGGCCGACGCGATGTATCCTGCCGCTGCTCCCACCGTCGTATCGCCAAGGCCCGGGATCCCATAGTCGGGCAATGGCGCGCCCCAAATCGAGGACAGGCTTTCGAGGCCCGGCGGTACATAGCCAAGCTTTTCTTCAAAGTATTCTAAGCCCCATTCTCCGAACGTCTCGCCTACCGCCAGCAGCCCGAGAGGGGTGAAGATCACGAGCACGATGAGCGCGGCGATGATAATTTTAGTCGAATTGTCCATTTTGCCACCTCACACAGGAACTTTATCCAGCATAGCTTTTTTTGATTTTTTATTTTCGAGCAGCTCGGGCGTGTTACGCTGGAAGTAAACGAAGACGAGGCCGGTTATGAGCGCTTCGAGCACGCCGAAGAACAGGATGTGCTCGCCGAGCATCGCCGGCAGGGTCACGCTCAGGTCGTACGGCATGTACGGGAACTGGCCGTTCACTGCCGGATATAAGTAAGGCTGTATGCCGAACTCGAAGCCCGCGAAGCCGGAGGCGATCACGAGCGATAGGTAGCCCGCGATGACCGCCGCTGCGATCCTGCGGACGGACTTAATATCCGAGTTACCGCTTATCAGCTTATAGGTATAGTAGCCCACGATGGGCATGACGACACCCATGTTGAAGCAGTTCGCCCCGATGGCCGTGATGCCGCCGTCGCCGAAGACGAAGGCCTGGATGATGAGCGCGACCGAGATCGACACGATGGCGGCCCAGGGGCCCAGGATGATGCCGATGATGGCGCCGCCGACGGCGTGCCCGGTGCTGCCGCCCGGGATCGGGACGTTGAACATCATGATAACGAACGTAAAAGCCGCCGATAATGCCAGCAGCGGTACCTGCTTAGACCTCAGGTCTTTCCTTACCCTGTATCCCGCATATAGCCAGATCGGGACCATTATTATGAACAGTGCTATATATGTTATTGGACCTAGATATCCATCAGGGATATGCATAATATCACCAGATATGCAGAAGGGCTTGTAGTTATAAAAAACTATCGATTAGTAACACGATACGTATCAAAAATTAAAATATATATGAATATTTCTCACGTAATTTTAACTTACCAAGATACGGAAAATTAAAAATTTAACCTTAGTAATCATTTTTTAAATATCGATAGTATGAAATGGTCATATATTTAATGTTCAATAAGATCTAAAGACCCGGAGATAATATCAAAAGATTTTTTAACATCTTCATATTACTAATGAGAAGATAATTATTACTGGTTACGCCATACCCCCAGGTTTTGTCATGATACCCGAATGGATGAAAGAGGTCAACGTCGGTCCCAGCCCCTGTTGCTCGGTCTCGGCAGGTAAAAAAAATTTCGTCGGCAAGACGCTGAGCGGTATCTTTAATTTCCTCGAGGAGACCATCGCCTCCGAGGGCTATGCCCGGAAGAGCGGGCTTTTGCAGAGCCTGGACCCGCGGGTCAAGCTGATCTCGATCGTCACCCTGATCGTGGCGGTGACCATGGTCACGGACTGGCGGCTGATGCTTCTCGTCTACGCGCTGACGCTCGTGTTCGCCGCCGCGAGCCGGATCGGGGTCTGGTTCTTTATCAAGCGCGTCTGGCTGTTCATACCGATCTTCACGGGTATCATCGCCCTGCCCATGATCTTCAACGTCTTCTTCCCGGGAGACAGCCTGTTCACCCTCGTCACGCTGGGGCCGGGAGCCAGGCTCGGGCCTTTTGCGCTGCCCGAGACCATCGCGATCACGAGGCAGGGGACGATGGGCGCCATCTCGTTCACGCTGCGGGTGGCCACCTGCGTGTCGGCCGCCGTCCTGCTCTTCCTGACGACGCCCCGGGATAAGCTCTTCAAGTCGCTGAGGTCGGTCGGCACGCCCAGGGTCTACGTGCTGACGCTCGACATGTGCTACCGGTACATCTTCCTGCTGACGGACATAGTCAAGTCCTTTTACACGGCGAAGAAGAGCCGGACGATAAAGAACCTGCCGCTACTGGAAGAGCAAAAGTGGGTGGGCGGCCGCATCGGCTATACGCTGGTCAAGTCGCTCGACATGGCGGAAAAGGTCCACGGCGCCATGGTGTCGCGAGGCTTCAATGGCGACGTGAAGCTCCTGGAGGACTTTGCCATGAAGCCCCGGGACTACGTGGCGATCGTCACCGTCGTCGGTTTCAGCGTATTGCTGATCCTCTACTCCCACCAGATCATAAGGATTTAGGTCTTATCATGCAAACGGTATTCGACTTACGCAACGTATCGTACACCTATCTCGGGAAGTTCCCGGCGCTCAAGGACGTCACCCTGAGGATTGACGCGGGCGAGCACGTGGCCATCATGGGCGCCAACGGGAGTGGCAAGTCCACGCTGCTCTCGATCCTGAATGCCCTCGCCTATCCGACGGAGGGCGAGTTCTACGCTTTCGGCAGCCCCGTCACGGAGGAGGTCTTCGACTCCCTGGAGGACAACGAGCAGTGCCGCTATTTCCGGAAAAAGGTGGGCTTCGTGTTCCAGAACCCCGACGTACAGCTGTTCTGCTCGACCGTCTACGACGAAGTGGCCTTCGGCCCCCTGCAGCTGGACCTGTCGAAGGAGGAAGTCAAGAAGCGCACGGAGGACGTCCTGGCCATGGTCGGCATTACGGGCCTCCGGGACCGCTCGCCGCACACTATCAGCGGCGGCGAGAAGAAGAAAGTGTGCCTGGCGTCTGTGCTTTCCGTTAATCCGGATGTGCTTCTCCTAGACGAGCCCACGGCGGGCCTGGACCCGAGGAGCCAGCTCTGGCTCATCGAGCTCCTACAGGAGCTGGCCCATGCGGGCAAGACCATCGTCACCGCCACCCACGATCTCGATATCATCGAGCAGATCAGCACCCGGGCAGTCGTGTTCGGCGAGGACCACATGCTCAAGGTGGATACCGACTCTCACAAGGTGATGGCCGACCTCGAATTACTCAAGCAGCATAACCTGATCCACCGGCACATGCACCGCCACGGGAACCTGGAACACCAGCACCTGCACTCACATGATAAGGAGCATACGCACGAGCATATCCGCTGACCCGGCGAATACCGTCCCAGATGTCGTTCCCGGGGTCTACTCGTGCAGAGACGCGGCGGGGCCCAGCCCCTTTTTCGGTTTACCCGTCCGGTAAAACTCTTCAAGCCTGTTATCGAGTTCGCCGGATCCGTAGACAACGTGTGCAGAACTATCGATCATTAATGAATAGTACCGATCCTGCTCTACAAATGCGGCCACCGGCTTCCCCAGGGCGAACGCATAGCCCATTTCCCATATCGTCCCGGCATCCTTACCATCGAGCACCGCGAACACGCCGTCGCTCTTCTCGATCTCCTGGCAAAGGAGCCTGAACCGCCTGTTCTTTTGGACTTTACTGCCCAGGTCGATGGGCGGGTTGCGATGGGACGTGCTGTATACTTCGAATCCAAGCCCTTCGAGGGAGTCCTTAACGCGGCCGATGCGCCGGACCTCCTCGTCATTAAAGAAAGGTCCGGATAAAAATATCCTCATGATATGGAGTTAGTAGCATCAAAGATAAAAAAGTTATTATTTCATATTAATAACACAAGTTTTAAGCGCTAATAATATGAATTTTCCTGCATGCATGATACCGGAGGATGTGTATATACAGGCCTGGAAAAGGACTATTCGATCGAGGACCTGGCGGCGTTCCACGGCCACCTGGGCCCCTACATCGTTCTCGGCTACCGGATGGGCAAATACGTAAGGCGCTATTTCTGCAACGACCCGTTCAAGATGAGCGCCGTCGTCTACTGCGCGGGCAAGCCCCCGCAGTCGTGCCTGGCGGACGGCGTCCAGATCGGCAGCGGCTGCACGCTGGGCAAGAGGAACATCGAGATCGTCGTGAGCGACGAGATCAGGTGCGAGTTCAAGAGCGACGGGAAAAAGCTTGTCATGAGGCTGAAGTCCATCAAGTTCCCGCCCCGGGACGATCACCATTACAACGAACTGATCGAGGACCTGGCCGCGGACATGTACCGCATGGACGATACGGAGCTCTTTACGGTAAGCTCGAATTGAGGGACGGGGATTTGAGCGTCATCGAGCTGAAGGGCATCTACACGGCCTATGAGGGCGGCGATAAGCCCGTCATCAAGGACCTTTCGCTGAGCGTCGGGCAGGGCGAGTTCGTCGTCATCGGCGGCCCCAACGGCGCCGGCAAGACGACGCTCCTCGAGTCCATCAACGGGCTGGTCCGGATCACGCACGGCTATGCCATGGTGTGCGGGCTGGACGTGCGTCGCTCTGGCAATGACGTGAGAAAAAAGGTAGGCTACGTGATCCAGAACTTCTACTTCGACCCGTTCACGCCCTTCACAGTCGGGCAGGTCGTGATGATGGGCCGCTACGGACGCCTGGGCTTTTTTAACAGGCCGTCTGAAGCCGACCATCGTGCCGCGGATAAGGCGATCCGGATGGCCGGCATTGAAGACCTCGTTAGCAAGCCGATCGGCACACTGAGCGGTGGCCAGCAGCAGAAAGCGATGATCGCCCACAACATCGCCAAGGAACCGGATATCATGCTGCTGGACGAGCCTTTCAGCAACCTGGACTTCCGGGCCCGCGAGTATTTCCAGGGCGTCCTGAAGGACATCGTGAAGAAGGGCACGCCGGTCGTCATGGTATCGCACGCGTTCGACGGGCTCCCGGACGTGAAGGTGCGCCTGGTGATCATGAGCGAGGGCAGGATATCGGCCGACATGGTGTGCAATTCCGGCGACGTGGAAGGCGCCGTGCGCAGGGCGTGCGTGGTGGGCTGAATGCTGGAGCCGCTCATACCCAACAACGTGGTCTGCCATGCGGTCGAGGCAATGGTCTTCGCGTCCGTGGCCTGCAGCATCCTCGGCGTCATCATATCCCGCATGAACCTGTCGTCCATGGGCTTTACCATGTCCCACGCGGCGTTCGCGGGGGCGGCGCTGGGCATGTTCATCGAGGTGAGCTCACAGCTCGCGGCCATCGTGGTCAGCGTCATCGTGGCCGCCCTCATCGGCCCCGTGAGCGATAAGGCGAAGATGGCCGCCGATGCGACGCTCGGCGTGCTCTTCGCCATGTCCATGGCGGTCGCCATCTTCCTGATATCGTACATGCAGTATATGGGCAAGGGGCTGTCCGCCAGCGCCCTGCTTTTCGGGGACGTCATCTCGCTCTTCAGGGAGGAGATCTATGCCCTCGCGGCGATCTCGGCGCTCACGGTCATCTTCGTCCTGGTCTTTTATAAAGAGATCGCGGCCATCATGTTTAACATGAAGATCGCGGAGGCCTCGGGCATTCGCGTGAAGGTCGTCTATTACATCCTGCTCTTCATCATCGCCCTCTCCGTAGCGCTGAGCCTGAACATCGTGGGCGGGCTGCTCATATTCGTCTGGCTCGTGACGCCCGCGGCCATCGCCAGCCAGTTCTGCTTTAACGTAAAGAGCATGTTCGTGGTGGCGCCGCTGGTATCGCTCATCGTCAGCATTGCCGGCGTCTGGGCCGGCTTCGAGTTCACGCTGCCGATCGCCCCCCTCGTCGCCCTGCTGCTGACGGGCGTCTTTGCGATATCGGTCGTGCTGTCCTTCAAAAGAAGGGTGTCAACTCGCATGCATTAGCGGGGGCTGCTGTGTTGAATCAGTCCATCCGGTCGCCCGCCCGGTCAAAGCCCGCGAAGAGGCGTAAGTCCGTGGAGACGCATGAAACCTAAGATATATTCAACCCAGCAAGAGCTCGATCGGACCGATACTCTGCGGTATTACAAATATAAATTTTATAATAATTAGTAATAAGACTTAAATAGTTCTTAACACTTAGTATCTTATATGCTTACCAATCGGTCATACTACATAATATTGATAGCCATTCTTGCGATCTTTTTATTGGCGCCCTCGTGCGCAGCGCAGGATACGGGGAAGATTAAAGTCGTCTGTACGACGAGCGTCCTCATGGACCCGGTGACGTACATCGGGGGTGACCGGGTCGAAGCCATATCGATCGCCGACCCGGCGATGTGCCCCCATCTACAGACCGACATCATCCCGAACAGGATTCAGCTCAACAAGGATTTCATCGCGAAGGCGGACATGTTCGTCGCGTATAACGACAGCAACGATAAGCAGTATAACATGCCCGCGGTCAACAATTTTATGAACGCTAACGGCTACGGCAACGTAACGTGGAAGACGATTTCGAACCCGTCGAGGGGCTGGAACACGCCGACAAACGCTAAGCTTCTGGCCGCAGAAGTGAAGGGCTGGCTCGTGGAGAAGGACCCGGCCAACACGTCATATTATGAGCAGCGCTATAACGATTACGTGAAGCTCTTCGACGCGGTCGAGCCCACGGCGGCAGAGAAGGCCCAGCTCAACAGGACGAAAGTCATCGTCATGCTGTGGCAGCAAGACCCCGCCAAGAACTGGCTCGGCATGGACGTCGTGAACTTCTTTGCGCCCGAGTTCGCAATGAATGGCACGAAGACGCCCGCCAAGCTCGTCGACGACATCAACGCCAACCCGGACAAGTACAAGGGCGTCGAGTACATCATCGAGAACATGCAGTCGACGGAGCTGGCCAAAGGCGTCGAGGAAGCGATGCACGACAAGGGCATCAACGTAAAGCGCGTGATCTTCACGAACTTCCCGGGCTCAGTCCCGAATACGGCCACGATGGCGGATGTGCTCGAGTATAATAAGCAGCTCGTCCTCCAGGCCAAGCCTGCGCCGACTGCCACCACGGCCGCGACGGCGACTCCCGCGGCGTCGCCCCTCGGAGTAGAGGTCATTGCCGCAGGAGTGCTCATCGGCATTGCGCTGGCGGTATTCGCCAGGAAGAAATAGAATATCATGGGGCTTCTAACGAAGCCCCATATTTATTACGTTTATAGAAAATTATATCAATTAGTAACACGAAAATTAATTATCGTATGATTAAGCAGGGCTTGTGCTTGACCATGAAGACTATCCGATTCTGCAGGCATTGCGCTGCAGCCTCTTATTTTAATTCCTGCGTATCATACTCACGAAAGTAGCCGGTGCAGGGAGGTGAAATAGCTGAACAAGAAGAAAGCCGCTGTAAAGAAAGTCGAGGAGAAGAAGGCGCCCGAAGCGAAAGCGGCGCAGCCCGTGAAGAAAGCCGCATAGCGGCAATTGATCACCTTAATTATTATTTTTTTCGATAATTTTTTACCGTAAGGAGCACGATCAGGCCACCGGAAACGAAAAAAATGAAATGATAAGAGGAACCATGGAAGCGGAATATTGTGGGAGCGCAAGATTCAATTTTTGGAGGCTAGTATTTTATTTAAGTCATACATCGCATTTTTCGGATCTGTCCCTGTACCCGGAGGAGGGTATTGATCGTTATCAATCTTGCGCCCCGCCCCAATGGTATTACAAAATTTTATAATGTTGTTACTAGTTAATATAATTTACTATAATTGTAATAAATATTACCATTTATCCGAGTATTAGATGAAGCTCATCTCGGTACCCGAGATCGACGGAGATTAAAAAAGCTGGCAAGATGAGGGTCAAGCGTGGTCAAGCATTACGAGGATATTGACAGTAAATACAATGACCGCCGGATCACCGACCCGTCGGGTATGCGGACGAGCTGAAGCCCTGGTTAGTTGAGGATTAAATACGTATCCTGGACGTGGAATCTGGGACCGTGTACTTGGCGCGCCTGCTGTCCCGGCTCGGCCACGACGTCACGACCACTAACTGAATGATATGGCAGCTCGCAGAAAGCCCTCATATGAGAGATGATTTATCTAAACGTTCCCTGGCTTTTACACGTCGTTACCAGCCGCATTGTTTCTTAAAAGTATTACTTTAATTTTGACTTTTTAAATCATAATTTTAAGCAGCCTGTAAATATTCTCTGTGCCAATTAAAAGGGACATATGCTAATTTTTCAGGGTGTAAGTGTAAAAAATACCTATATTTATTAATAATAAATTTTATTATGAGATTAATTTGTGTGAACAAAATCTATAAATATATTCTAAAGTAACACAAATCAATAAAAAAATATTAAAAAAATCGTCATAATTTAAAATTGTTAATAAGAATAGGGAGGTTAACATGAAATCAAAATTAATGATAGTAGCGATACTTGCCATCGTCGTCATTTCTATCATTGCGGCGGGCTGTACGACCACGAACACTGGCGCGACGGCCACGCCGACGACGCAGGCCCAGAAGACCATCACGGTCATCGACGACCGGGGTAAGACTCTCACGGTGCCCTACCCAGCCAAGCGTGTGGTCTTCCTGGTCGAGAACGCGATGAACACGATGTACGCGGTCGGCGGGGCCGACGATATCTCGGGTATCGGCGACATCTGGATGCCCCAGTATAAGGAGGACTTCTTCCGCGCCGTTGACTCGAACTATAATGCGACCCAGAAGGTCGGCTACGTCAACGGGGCGGTAGACCTGGAGGCGCTGGCGAAGGCGAATCCGGACCTGGTCGTGCTCTGGTCCGCGGACTGGGACGACAAGGACACGAAGGCCATCGAGGAGACCCTGCACGTGCCCGTCTACGGCGTCTTCCTGAGGAACTTCAGCGACATCTACGAACAGCACCGCGACTTTGCGAAGATCGTCGGCAACGAGAAGCGCGGCCAGGAGGTCCTGGACACGATGAACGCGACCATGAAGAAGGTCACGGACGTCACCTCGGCGATACCCGAGAACGAGAAGCCCACGGTGTACTGGATGTGGGGCGACGTCTACGGTACGGCCGGCCTGCACAGCTCCACTAACGACATGATCAATGCGGCGGGCGGCGTGAACGTCGTCAGCAAGTGGAACAACGACACGAAGTACGACGAGCACCCGGTGCTGACCATGGAGGCCATCCAGGCGCTGAACCCGGACGTCATCTACATGTGGTACAACCCGAACCTCGACCCGAAGGACATCATGACCGGCGAGGACTACAAGGCGTGGAGGAACATCAACGCCGTCAAGAACGGCCGCGTCTACGAGCTGGACAACCCGTTCCTGGACGACTCCATGACCTCGAGGCTGCCCCTCGTTGTGATGAAGATCGCTAAGAACATCAACCCGGACAAATTCGCCTCGCTGGACCTGAATAAGGAATACGACGCCTTCTTCGTCTCGGTCTACGGCGTGCATTATCCCGGCTACGCGAAGGCTTAGGGTGAACGGGCGATGGCAAAAAACAGTGTCGCGGAGGCGTTAACGGCAGCGAAGCTGCCCGTTAATACCCCCTGGGCATGGAAATCCATCGCCGCTTTTTTATTTTTCATTTCGCCGCTGCCGGCTTTCGTCGTATCCCTTTTTATCGGCAATTTCGGCCTTTCCTTCAACGATACGCTGGGCGTCATCGCTTCCCGGCTCTTCGGGGGCGGCGACTACCCGGGCATGTACTATAGCGTGATCTTCGACGTGCGTCTGCCCCGGATATTGACGGCCATGCTGGTCGGCGGGGCGCTCGCGATCTCGGGCGCCGCGTTCCAGGGCATTTTCAAGAACCCGCTCGTCGATCCTTACATCCTGGGCCTGTCGTCCGGAGCGGCGTTCGGGGCGGCGCTGTCCATCGCTGTTTTGCCGGCGCTGCCGCTGGAGCCCGCCGCCTTCGTCTTTAGCCTGATCGCCATCGGGCTGGCTTATCTAATGGCCCGCACGAAGGGCGAGACTCCCGTGATATCGCTCGTGCTCTCGGGCGTCATCACCTCGGCCGTCTTCACGGCGCTCCTGGGCATCATCCAGATCCAGACCAACGAGAAGGCGCTGCAGAGCATCGTGCTCTGGATCATGGGCAGCTTCAACGCCTCCACCTGGTCGAAGCTCGGCGAGGCCTGGTACCTCATCGTGGCCGGGTGTGCCGTGATTATCCTGCTGCGCTGGAGGCTGAATGTGCTAGCCCTGGGGGACGAAGAGGCCCGGTCCGTGGGCATGAATACGGAATTGTACAAGGTGGCCTTCATCGTCGCGGCCTCGCTCGTGGCGTCGGCCTCTGTCGCCATCGCAGGGATCATATCCCTGGTCGGCCTTATCGTGCCGCACATGGTCCGCATGGTGATCGGGCCGGACCACCGGCTCCTCATTCCGCTGTCGTTCACCTTCGGGGCGGCCTTCCTCGTCATCGTGGACGACGCCGCCCGGGCGGCTTTCGGCTTCGAGATCCCGGTCAGCATCTTCACGACGCTCATCGGCGCGCCATTCTTTATATTTATCCTGCGCCGGGCGAAGGTAGGCGGATGGGAATGACCGGAGAAGGCATTCGCATCGAAGGCGTCGGCAAGTCCTACGACGACCTCCGGGTCCTGGAAGGTATCGGCGTCTCGATAAAAAAGGGATCAGTCGTGGCTTTTTTGGGGCCGAACGGGTGCGGCAAGACCACGCTCCTGAAGATCATCAGCCGCAACCTCGACCCGGACAGCGGCATTGTATTTCTTGACGGAAAAAATATCGTCGAGATGCGGCCGGTGGATCTGTCAAAGAAAATGGGCAGCGTCCCCCAGGCGCACCGGTCCTCCTTCCCGTTCTCGGTGCTCGACGTGGTCATGACCGGCCGCGCGCCGTATATCGGGGCTTTCTCGACACCTTCCGCAAAGGACATGGAAATATCCCTGGGAATCCTGAAGACGCTGGGAATTTCTCACCTGGCCGAAAAGTCCTATACTACGATCAGCGGCGGCGAGCGCCAGCTCGTCATGATCGCCCGGGCGCTGGCGCAGGGGCCGGAGTTCCTCTTGCTCGACGAGCCCACGACGTTCCTGGACCTGAAAAACCAGATGGGGGTCCTCTCCATGGTCACGGGCCTGGCCCGGGAAAAAGGCATGACCGTCATCATGACCCTGCACGACCCCAACCATGCCCTCATGTACGCGGATGAGGTCGTCCTCATGGCAAAGCTGGACGGGCACAAAAGTAACGTCATCGCCGCGGGTCTGTCGCGGGATGTGATGACGGCGGAGAACATCCGGGCAGCCTATGGAGTGGACGTCGAGATCATCGAGCACGATAATAAAAAGGTTATCCTACCGTACGTAAAATAAAAAAGAACAGTTAATAAATAATCATTTACTTCTTGGGAGTTTTCTTCGGGTTGTGCTTGGCGCAGGTGGCGCACATAAGCGGTTACCTCCTTTCTCAAAATAAACATATAGGGAGAGGGGATATATATTTTCTGTTGTGAATAAAAATCTTAATCGTAATACGTAGGACACTTATTCAAATGAATTCGGCACAAGAGTTGTTATACTTTTCGAATGTACCTTAACTAGTACCTAATTAATATTAAGCGTAAAATAGGCCCGATATTTTAAAAAGATATTTGCTTTATATGAGAAAAATAGTAAAATATATTACTAAGTAATACTATAATAGATAAATGTAATATCGGCGCAAGTGATCGAGCAATGATGACCACTTAAATATCAAAATGCATCAGAAAATTACCCATATATATTCACCTCGTATCGGACGGATCTACTTGCGCCGATATTTTATCGGCATGACAATCTATTCCAAAAGATAAAAGCAGATATAAATTTTACAAAAGGAAGGCCGACGATGCAGGATCTAGCGCGCATAGGCATATCGGTACCAGGCCGACTCATGGGCCGTTTCGACGAAGTCATCGCACAGCGGGGGTATTCCTCCAGGTCCGAAGGCATTCGTGATGCCATAAGGGATTATATACAGTACGAGAAATGGATGAGCAAAGTCCGGGGGGATCGCATCGGCATCATCTCGATCCTGTATAACCAGGATAAGCGTAAGCTTGTCAGCAGTCTGATGCAGGTGCGGCATGACAATTCCGGCCTGATACTGACGACGATCCACAAATATCTCGATAAAGATAATTGCATGGACGTTATCATCGTGCGCGGTGAAGGGGGAAGCATAAGGGCTTTCACCGAAAAGCTGATGGCGAACAAGTGCGTGAAGCACGTCAAGCTCACGACTATCCTGCCCGAAGCGGAAATTTAAAAAAAATCAATATAATGAATCGGCCAGACACCGGATCGCGGGAATTTCCATATCCAGCTCCCGCCCTTCGAGCGTCGCCCGGAACAATCCCCTATCTTCCGGGATCACGGCGGCCACGCTTTTGCCCTCGAACCAGCCGAGCACCAGTTTTTGTATTTCCTCGTCCATCTTATTCAGCACGAAGTGCACCTTCGCCCCGTTATTTCCGACCATGGCCTCGATCTTGCGCGAGAGCCGGAGCGACTCGTAGGAGGGGTCCACTACGACCATGATGTGGTCGAAGCCGGCCTCGATGCCGCGGCCCAGGTGCTCAACCCCGGCCTCGGTGTCCGCGATGACGACATCGTTCTCATCTAGCACCAGATTCTTGAAGAGCAGCTCGGAGAGCGAGCCCATCGTGCAGGCACAGCCTTCGCCGAAGTCGTGGATCTTGCCTATGGACAGGAGTCTGATCCCACACTTTACGACGACGTATCCGGAGGGGAGCGTGGCGATGGACCATTTCATATCGAACGGCTCTTTCGTCCGGTCCTGGTAATACTCGACGATCTTTTTCGTTGCCGCTTCCTTGCCTCCAAAGTAGCCGATAAAGTCTGCCGGGGCCTCCATCCCAAGCTGCCTGTGCAACCCGTAATTGGACTCGTCGAGGTCGACCACGAGGACATTGTGACCACGGGCTGCCATAGCCCTGGCGAGCAGGGCCGAGATCGTGCTCTTGCCGGATCCGCCCTTTCCACAAACTGCGATCTTCATATAAAAGCTCCAAATTTTTTAAATGTTACTTTAGCATAAATATTTTACTAATTTTAATACTTTATCTTCATATATATTAAATTTGTAATACATTAAAGTTAAAAAAGATAGAAATTTGAATACATATACTTCATAGCAGAGGTCGTATAAAAATCAAAAGGTATTTTATGTCATACGTAATATTATCTTAAAGTTAAATATTATATATAGAGCGTGAATCAAATGGAACAGGAACTAATGCGTATCGGCGTATCGTTACCGGAAAATCTCCTGGGAAGGTTCGACGAGATCATCACCAAGAGAGGCTACTCATCCCGCTCCGAAGGCATCCGGGACGCGATCCGGAACTACATTCTGAACTACGAGTGGATGAGCGAAGTCCAGGGCGACCGGATAGGCATCGTTTCGCTCCTCTACGACCACGACCAGCGCGGCCTGGTTAACAATATCATTGATATACAGCACGATAACAGCGAGCTCACGCAGTCCTCGGTCCACGTCCATATCGATGAGCACAACTGCCTCGAGATCCTGACGCTCCGGGGCGATGCAAAGGATATCAAGGCCTTTGCTGAAAAGATGATGTCCCTGAAGGGCGTGAAGCACGTCAAGCTCACCACCATCACTCCGGGCGCCGAGCTCTAGGCCAGTACGAAGATTTATTATATAATATATTATTATATAATTAATCGTGGTCTAAATGCATGATGAAAAAGGTCACGAGCATAAGCACGGTAAAAAAGAGGAAGAGGAGTTAATAAAGCATGAGCACGCTCATGTCCCGTCTGAAGCCGGGGAACACGAGCATGAGCACGTTCACCAACATGCCCATGGGCACGAGCATGCAGGGGAAGAGCATGCTCATGAGCATGAGCATAAGCACAAGCATAAGCATGTGCATAAATGATCTTTTTTTAAATTTTCATTTTCTACCAACTTTTATTACTTATTAAATAAATTATAACACCAATTAGTTGCTAAGTCATATGTTGGTGTTACTGTGGATGATACGGGCATAATACTAGTCCAGCACGGAGATTTTCCCTTCGATTTTAAAGAGAAACAAAAGCTGATGTTCGACTTCATTGAGGGCATGCTGGAGAAGCTGAGCGATAGGACGCGGGGCCTTCCGCGGAAGCCCGACGACCCTTATTCGTGCGACATGCATACGCTGGCCGACGCCGTCCGTGATGCCGGCGGCTTTAAGCATTTCGAGGTCGGCTATATGGAGTTCTCCAGCCCCACGATCGAGGAGGCCGTCATAAGGCTGGAAGGTCAGGGCGTCAGGAAGGTCGTTCTCGTCAACTCGCCCGGCATCATGATGCGCAGCTCTCATAGCCTGCTGGATGTACCGGCCATACTTAAAGAAGTGGCCCATAGCCATCCCGGCCTTGAGCTCGTTTATGCCCGCCCGGGCATACCGTTCGATAAAATGGCAGAGCTGTTCGTTAAACGCATCGATTCGGCCCTCGGCAGGCAGGCTCATCCTTCCGTGCCGCATGCGGCCGCCACTATGAGGGACGACTTCGGCGTAGTCATGATCGCCCACGGCGACATACCCATTGAATATCTTAGCTCAGGCGAATTCGGGATGGGCAAAGCGGAGAAGCACATCGAAGAGTGGTCGGAGATGGTCCGGAGGTGGCCCAGGACTGAAGAGAACGACCCGCTGTCATTCGATACCATGAAGCTGGAAAAGCTCATCAGGGAAAAGGGCGGCTACGATAACTTCCGGGCCGGTAACCTGGAGTTCGCCTCGCCCACGCTGGAAGAGGCCGTGGATAAGGCACTGCAGGATGGGGCGAAGAAGATACTCTTTATCGGCGGAACGGGATTCTGCGACCGCAGCTCCCACACGCTCGTGGACATACCGGATGCAGTATTTAAGCTCCAGGAGTCACACCCCGGGATCAAGATGACTTATGCATACCCGAACATGGCCCTCGTATCGGCGGACTTCGCCGCCATAATAGCCGATAAGGTGTACGAGGCGCTGGAAAAGGGTGGCTTATCCATATCAAATAATTAGTCGGAGTTGTGCTTGCCGTTGTGGTTCTCGTAGGCGATACAGCCCTCGCACTCGACCTCAGCATCGTCTTTGGACTTAAACTCTTTTTTATGCTTCTCGTAGACACGCATGGCCTGGGCCATGACGGCCGTGCTCGAGAGAGCGCTGCCGATCAAAATAGCCTCGAAAACCTCCTCATCGGATATGCCCTTACGGTCCGCAACACGCAGGTGCATGTTCAGGCAGTGGTCGCACTTCAGAGCGGTGGCGACGCCGATCGTGATGAGCTCGACGGTCTTCTCGTCCAGATGGTCGGGGCTCCGGAGGACGGCATCGTCGTAGATGATCTTGGGCAGCAGGACGTTAGGCTTGTCGCTCATTGACTGGAGGATGAAAGGCACTTCGCCATAGTCTTCCTCGATGTTTTTCAGGAGCTCCTTGACGGCCTCGTCCGGCTCCTTGCCGAACAAGCTCTTGATCGTGTTCTCGAACTTCATCATGGATCACGTCCGGGCTAAGGATTGAAGTAGTATGCGTACCCACAGTATTTATAGATTATCAGAATGCTCTAGTCTATTGTTTTGTCGGGGTAAAAACTATGTTTCGGCGGGGAACGTTGAGTAATGCTTTGCCAGTTATTTTATTGTTAAGCGCTCTGACGTTCTGTAGCGTTTTTCCGGTGAGTTCACAGAGTGTCGCACAGGGTGTTACCGGCCCGGATACGGTAGATGTCGTATTGATATACAGCCACGGGTGCGTCGCCTGCGAGCGGGCCAGGCCGGTGACAGCGCAGGCGCTCTCGTACCTCAACAACAGCTCTTCGATCAAGGTCAATTACGTGGAATACATCGATAATTCCCGGGAGGGGCTGGAATACTTTGAGCGATATCACCTGAAGGGCGTGCCGTCGATGATCATCAATGGAAATACGGTCGTAGGGCCGGACGAGTTCGGCGGGGACTCGGGCGTCGCCTATAACCTGATATTGCAGAAGATCCGTGACGCTTCTGACTATACGGTGCCTGTTATCATCGACCGTACGATGGTGAGAGACCCGTCCAACGCGACCCTGATCAACGTGGCGAATATGATAAGAAATGAGGGTAACGAGTCGGTATTCTTGAGCTTTTCCGACGGGGAGGACAACGGCATTAACGTCACCTCCGGGAACGCGAAGTGGGAAGGGACGATACCGGCCGGCGGCAGCGTCAGCCTCGCGTATAACGCCACGGTAAGCGGCCTTGACCGGACACAGAGCCCGAAGATATCGTATATGGACTCCGGCGGGGCCCACGTCGTGCTCCTGCCCGAAGACATGGTCCCGGGATCATACAGCTTTGACCTCCTCACGCTTTTAATCGCGGGGCTGGTGGCGGGCTTCAATCCCTGTATCATAGCCATCCTGATCTTCATAGCGGCCGAAGTGGCCTCGGCGACCGGAAATAAGCTCGACATAATACTGAACGTGGCCGTATTTTGCCTGGGCATCCTGGCCGTATACTTGGTCATCGGTGCCGGCCTGTTCGAGGCCGTCAGCATCATCCCGTCGATCGCCGGTTACCTGGAATATGCCGTTATTGGCATTCTTCTTGCGCTTGCTACCTATGCGTTCTATAATGCTTATCAGAGGTATACAGGAAAAGCGGTGGGTTCTGCCACCAGGGGCCTGATAGCGTCGGTCAAGCCCCTGTATACGAAATATCGCCTTGCAGGAAGCTTCCTTCTGGGAGGCCTGTTCGGCATGATCAAAATGCCCTGTGCCGGCGGCATTTACCTCGCCATCCTGAGCAAGATCATTCTGTCTAAAGAGATACTGGAGGGCGTGGTCTACCTGCTGGTCTTTGACATCGGGGTTATCCTGCCCGTACTGGCGCTGGGGCTGCTGCTGGCACTGGGCTTCGGTACGGAACGGATGGAAAAGCTCAGGGCCCAACACGCGGTTCTCCTCCACGCCCTGAACGGAGCGATCCTCGCCCTTCTCGCGGCGGCGTTCGTGCTCAACATCATATAATCGGAAAGCTTTTACCATATCATAGGTTACTTTTTCATATATGAAGCAAAAATATGGTCCCTGGCTTTTTTTGATCGCATTTTATATTGCGGCGATACTGGGCGTGGGCCTGATCTTAGCGTTTATCGTCGGCGTCTATACTGGCCTGGCCGGCGGCACTGGCATATTTCAGGCTTCGTCATTCTTCCGCACCACGGGTGACATCCTTTTCTTCATGGGCATGATCGTCCTGACGTTCGGCGCGTTCCTCGAGTTCTTCGTTAAGGCCCGCTCCCCGTCGATCGGGCGCACCATGATGCTCCCGCATGAGCTGTGGTCGAGGCGCTTTGCGCTCCAGGATAAGGACCGTGAGGTGGCCCGGATGGACGATGACACGTCGGGCGGCTGGATACTTATCGCCATCGGCATCATTACCATCATCATCTCCGCAGCTTTCGCTTACATCTCAATGAAATAATCCATATAAACGTTATAATAGAAAAAAGTATAAATTTTCAGACCATAATTATTCAATCATGTCCGGACGCTTATGGTGCATACTCTTACTAGCGCTGCTTGTGGCGATGCTAACGGTAGCGACCCCGGCCCTCGCCGACGAGACATACCTGCTTGATAAGGACTTCCAGCGTTATCATTCAAATATTGTCATACACCTGATCCAGGTCAACGTCACCGATAAGTACATGGGCAACATCTACCCGTCGAAGGCTCCCCAGGATACGAAATGGGCACACCTCGTCTACCAGTACGAGAATACCGGCGACCAGATGCAGGTCGGGAATATCCAGTATGAGCTTATAGACACTCAGGGACGCGTCTATAAGTTTAACCCGAACATGGACGAGTACTCGGGCGTCGAGGTGCAGCCGCACTCGAAGTCTGACATAAGGTGGAATGAGATACCCATACCTAAGGACGCTGTGCTCGCTAAGGTCCATGTGTTCCAGGGAACGAACCCGGACTTGTTGCTCGGTAATGCGACCTACGACCTGCAGCTCGTGGGGACGATCGCTCCGACCGTGACGCCTGCCTCATCTGCGACAGCGACCAGAGGGTTCGGGTGCTTTTCGACGCTGTTGCCATTCATAATTATCGGCAGCCTCGCTATCGTGGGAATATACACTAGAGGGAAAAAGGCGTAAAAATTTTAAATGACGAAGCCTGTCTCGGACTTTGGCTTAATACGCAGAAGTATGAAGTCCTTCATCCGGGAAGGCTTAATTTCACATACCTCACGCAGGTACACGCCCTCATCGAACCGGATATTGGCGATAACGTCCCGGTAATCGTTGTAGGACAGCTTGATGCGGGCACCGTTCAGGTTCAGCGTGACGGGCGTCGGGGATATGACGTCCTGAATATCCGGGACCTGCTTCTCGATCTCCGCCTTAAGGCGGGGCGGGCTGACGCTAAGCTGGTCCTTATCGAGCTCGGAGCGGCGCTCGTCCAGCACCTTGCCGATGGCGTTCACGATACGGTCCATGCTCTCCGTCTCCTCCTTCTGCCTGAGGCGGTGCATCATGCGGCCAAGGCCGCTGATGTAGGCCTCGCAGCCCGGCACTTCGCTCGTCTTTAGCTCAGGGCCGCCGGTGACCACGATGGGCACCTCGATGTCCCTGAACAATTTGGTCTTCTCGATGATGCAGTGCTTGAAGTTGCCGTATAAGAATAATGCGGCGTCGTGCTCGTTGATGAGGTCGATCTCCTTGGCGGTGAGCTGCGCCACGCGCTTGCCGACTCCCCGTGCCAGCCCGATCATGTTGGTCTTGGAGCCAGCGCGCCGGAGGTACTCTGCGACATCGCATGCAAGGTGTGGCAGGTGCTGGTAGGCCAGTGTCGGCGTAATGACGGCCACTTCCGCTCCCGCGAGAGGCGCCTTAACGAGCTTGCCGAGCAGCTCGCGGTTCTTGGCCTCGATAACGGGAATATCGGCGTTAGGGACCAGGATGACCATGATGACGTCCGACTGAAGGATGTTCTTCTGAAGGATATAGCCGCCCATGTCTTCGACTAGCTCTTCGAACTCCTCGTGCTTGTACAAGCCGCCGGTCCAGATAAATGGCTCCATTTTCAGGCTCCTATGCTACTCCTTAATTTCCTGCAGATCTCAAGCCACTCGGGCTTGATGGGGTCCTCGGACGCGATGAAGGCGAGCATGTGCTGGTCGATGAAATGTTTCCTGACGCGGAAGCCCTCGGGCGTGATGCGGAGCAGCGCGTCAATGACGTTCTTCTTTAGCTCTTCCTGCGGGTCGTACACGGTGATCGCGGATACGTCGTCCATCTGCTTCGCGAAGTCGCCCTTCACGGGGACGATGACCGCCGCCCGGTCGGTCTGGATGATGTTCTCCCTGCCGTATTTCGACCATAGCCTGCCGATGGCTTTGGAGGAGTACTGCTCTTCCCTAACGGAGACGAGCAGGCCCTCGTTGACGCTGGATATGTCAGCCACGTCGCCCAGGGTAAGCCTGGCCAGCCCGGGACGGAACAGGCCCACGATGATAAACACTGGCGCCTTCGGGTCGACGTAAACCTTAAGCCGGCCGATAGCCCGCACGAGGTTCAAGTCCATAAGAATGTCGGAGATGACCTCCTTGTACTTCTCGGCGCCCTCCAGGTCCTCGGAATCGACCGTGAAGACCTCGAGAGGCTCCATAACCAGGTCGTTCATTTCTTAATTTCCTCCCGCAGCCCCGACACCAGCAGCGCGGCGCCTACGGCGCCGATGTACTGCGAGTACGGGGGAACGACGACGTCCACCTTCAGCAGGTCGCTCATCGCTTTTACCAGCCCGATGTTCAGCGAAGAGCCGCCCACCATGATGACGGGCTTCTTTACCTCGATCTCCTGGAGCTGCTGCTCGAAGACCTGCTCGGCGACGCTGTAACAGGCCGCAGCGGCGACGTCTTCCCTTAATTTGCCCATCGAGAGCGAGTTGACCAGGCTCTGCGTGCCGAAAACGATACAGTAGCTGTTCATGTTGACATTGTAGTGATTGCCCTTAATGGCCAGCTCGCCGAGGTCCGATATATCCACGCCGAGACGGTTAGCCGACTGCTCGAGGAACCTGCCCGATGCTCCGGCACAGATGCCGCCCATGGTGAAGCTGCCGGGAATGCCGTCCATGACGGCGATGGCCTTGTTGTCCATGCCACCGATGTCGATGACGGTGGCCGGGCCCTTCTGCTTCTTCGCCAGGTATACGGCGCCCTTCGAGTTGACCGTTAATTCTTCCTGGATGAGGTCCGCGCTATTGTGCTTGCCGATGAGGAACCTGCCATAGCCGGTAGTGCCCAGGCCGCCGATCTCTTCCCGCTTAACGCCCGCCATTTCCAGAGCCTTCGTGTAAGCGTCATCGGCGCTCTTGAGCACGTCCGTGGTCTTGACCCAGCCCGTGCCGATGATATTGTTATCACGCATGATGACGGCCTTCGTGGTGCTCGACCCGGAGTCGATGCCGGCCGTGAGGCCGACCTGCTCTTCCCGGGCCAGTAAGCTGCGCCGCAGCGCTGTGGTCGACAGCGCTTCCATCCTGGTCAGTAGCGTCTCGTGAGTGGTACGCTCTGTGAACGAATAGCTAATTACTGGTAAGTGGGCCTTCGACTGAATGTAGTTACGGACGGCATTACGTGTGATGGCGCCTTCGGCGCACCGGAAGCACGACGTGATGAACACGGCGTCGGCTTTGGTATCGCCCTTCACGATGCTCTGCGCCCTCGCGATCATCAGGCGCAGGTCCGGGCTGGCCACCTGGAGGCCGAACTTATCGGCAGACTCCTTGATGTTAGTGATGTCCACCTCGGGGTAGACGATCTGTGCGTTAACCTGCTCGGCGGCCTCCTCGATCTCATGCTCCACGCCACTATATTCCGAGCCGCAGGTAAGGTGGGCGATACGGATCTTCCTCATTGCGGCGCCTCCACCTTAATGACAAGCTTATCCAGGAACTCCTTCACTAATAGCACGAAATTCTTGGCCTCGTTCTCGTTCTTCGGGTATTTAAGCTCGAGCACCGGAACGCCCTTGCTCCTTATCGTATACTTGATGAGCTCGTTGGTACGGGCGCAGCCCATGCACCCGAACATGTAGTCGGCATCCTCGACGATGATGGCCGCCTGCGCCTCCTCTATCAGCGGGTCCATGAGCGACATCCGGCCCCGCACTCCGGACGGTATCTCGATGGCCGCGTACTTCAGCCCCTTCTTGGCGTCGTCGGGCGTCATGTTCATAGGCGGCGAGTCCAGGCCAGGGTCGGTGACCTTCTTGCGGATCTCCTTCATCAGGGCCAGCGGCTCGTGGCCGAACCTCTCCACCAGGTCCGACAGGATCAGGCTGTTCGCGGGGTAGATGAATATTTTCATGACTGTGACTTTCCTCCTAATTTTTCGGCTTCCTCAGCGATAATTTGCTTGAATTTGTCAACGGGAATGTTCTTTGCCTCGGGCAGGTCCAGGGGTTTGCTTCCCCTGTCGACAAGGATCAGGCCCTTTCCGATGTCGGGAAGCATGTCGATCTCGTTCTTGAGCTGGTGGAACCCCGGCCTAGGGCCTCCGCCTCGGTTCGCGCGGCAACGCCGCTCATCGCCCGGAGGGAACCCTCGCTCCTTGACGAAGATCTTCGTGGGGTTCAGCTTCCTGACCTCGTTAACGACCTTATCGACCTCGCCCCGCGTTCCGGTCACCATCAGCCCGTAGCAGGTCTCCTTGATGGTGACATCGCTCGAGACCTTGTAAGCGTTGATCGCCATATCCGAGGGCAGCTCGGTATCCGAAATGACCACCATCTTAGTAATTTTATCTTCGGGCATATCACACCTCGATGAAATAGACAACATCTTTTTCTTTTATCTTCTTCAGCTTTTCCAGGTTGACGATACGGCCGGCGATGTTGGTGGCGTCGTATTTTTCGCCGGTGGGCCCGAACTTGTCGTTATCGCTGAACCGGACGCCGATAAGGCCCTCATGCTTCGAGGCCGTGTTCGTCAGGCCGATCTCTCCGGCCTTTACCGTCGTGCCCCCCTCAGGCTTGTTCTCCGGGATGAGGTCGCCGACGGCGACGGGCTTGCCCTTGAACAGCATTGTCTCCTCATACTTGAAGTATACGGGGAGCGCTCCCACGTGGTTCTCCTTGAGGCCCGACGCCTTCCGGAAGTACTCGCTCGTGTTGGGCGCCGCGTCATCGTATAGCTGGATCTCGATGAGGTTGCTCCTCGGGATGGCAGTAAGCTTCACTGCGCCGGTCGATACGATCTCCATGGTCGTCCTGGGAGACTGGTCGACGATGACCGCGTCCTCGCCCAGGTAGCCAGCCTTCTCGTACTTGATGCCGGCGCCGTCAAGTATCCGGCCCGCCTTCACGAAGTCATAGCCCAGCATGCTCATCCGCATGGGTACCGTCTTTATGGCGACTTTCTGGCCGGGCTCGGCCATCCTTACCAGCTCGAGGCCGTGGACGATGCGGCCCACGATGGAATGATAAATGTTAGAGGTCATATCCTGCTTGGATATGTAGACGCGTCCCCGGCCCTTTCCGGACGTCCGGACGCTCACGGTGCCTTCGCTCCTGGCCGCAAAGTTCTCGTACGGGCAGAGCTCGCCCAGCATGGTGTTCGTAGAGATGAACGAGCTGGCGGCGAAGTCGACCTTGAAAAAGCCCTTCTTTACGGCCGCGTAGAAGTGCTCGGAGCCGTCCTTGGCCTTCGGCAGCATCTCGATCTCCACCTGCGTGTAGATCTCCATGCCATCCTCCAGCTTTACCGCCGTTTCGGCGGTCAGTATCTTATTGGCGAACGATTCGAGCCTGATGACCGGCTCGATGCTGTTGATGACGTCGTCGTTGCCCAGGCTGGCCAGGATGTTGCGTCCCGAGACCACACGCCCGAGCACGCCGCCGTCCCTCGCGCCGTAGTCCGAGGAATGGTCAGTTTTAGAGATGATGAAATAAGTGTTCTTCGCGTCATAGCCCCCGGTGCCGAAGCTAACGTCCCAGCGGGAGTACTCCGCTTCGCCTTTTGCGGCCTCGATGCTCGAGGATATGGGGCCGAACGCGATGGCCTGGCCCGTCGTCCAGCGGGCTTTTTGGCCTGCAAGGCGGCCGTAGCTATCCAGCCACGCCTTCTTCATGGAATCGCCGGTGAGCTCGATCTTGATCTCGCCCTTCGAGGTGAACACGCGGAACTCGGTGGCCACTTCCTTGCGTGTCTCTTCCCTGCCGGCCACGATGCCGATGACCGTATTCTCCATATGGAGGTATCCGGCGGCTGACAGCGCATCCGCTATCGTCGAGCCATAGGGCAGCGATACATTCTTCTCGTTGACCTGGACCGTGATCGGTTCATTAGCCCTGTCCAATACGCTCACTCTGCCTCTCAACTCTTTTTTTCACTTATATGTGATATACTTTCTATGCCGCGCCCTAATATAAAGGAAAACTGGCCGGCGCAAGCCGTTAAAAAATAATTATCATGGCCCCTTGGCCATGATCTCGCGTTCCTGCTCCGTAACCTTTTCGAGTACGGTATCCACGTCGCCGATAGCTACGATCTTGCCCGCCCTCATGAGCATGACCCGGTCGCACACCATGCGCACGAACTCCATGTCGTGCGAGACGATCATGAAGGTCTCGTTGATCTCCTCCCTCGAGGAGAGGATGGAGTTGGCGACGTCCCTCTTGGTGAATGGGTCCATGGTGCCCGTGGGCTCGTCCAGGACGACCACCCGGGGCTCCCTGATGAGTACCTGGGCCAGCGCGACCCGGTGCCTTTCGCCTTCGGAGAGCTCGTGCGGATATTTGGGCAGCACTTCATGGCTTGTCTGCTCGTTGAACCCGGCGATCTGGAGCGTGTGGACGGCCTTACGCTCGGCCAGCTCAGCGGGAAAGTCCAGGCCGATGGCGTCGGTCAGGTTGTCCACGACGGTGCGGTGCGGGTACAGGTCGTACTCCTGGTGGAGCAGGCCTATATACTGCTTCGCCCTGCCTCTTGCGTAGTACCCGGGCTCGAGCATGTTGATCCAGTCGTCCCCGATGCGTACCTCGACAACGCCATTAGCCTCCTCGAGGTTGCCCGTGATGATGTTGGCGAGCGACGTCTTTCCTGCGCCGCTTACGCCCACAATGCCGAAGACCTCGCCTTCCTTTACATCGAACGATAAGTTATTAACCGCTTTTATGACGCCACGGTCGACCGAGAAATAGATCTTCTGGAGGTTCTCGATCCGGATGATGGGCTCGCCCACCTTGTACTCCTTCTTCTCGACGGCCTTCTGGGACTTCATGAACTCGGCGATGACCGCTTCAGGCTTGCCGACCATCTTGATCTCGCCGTCCTCCAGGAGCACGGCCCTGGTCGCCAGGTCCTCGATGACGTCGTGGAAGTGCGACGTGATAAGCACGGTCATGTTGTAATCCTGTGCTGCCTGCTTGATGCCCTGGTGCACGATCTTGGCGGTCTTCGGGTCGAGCGTGCCCGTAGGCTCGTCGGCCAGGAGCATCATGGGCTCCTTCGCGAGCTGCCTTGCCAGCACGGCGCGCTGCTTTTCGCCCCCCGACAGGTCCCGGGCGATGTGCATCATGCGGTGGGACAGCTTGACCTGGTCCAGGAGGTCGGCTGCCCTGTTGATGAGATTAGCCTGAGGATAGTTGATGTCGTTCAGCGCCTTCATGACGTTCTCGATGACGGAATCGTCACCGTACAGTGCAAAAGTACGCTGGATCATGATGGCTACCCTGCGGGAAATGAGCCTTTTTGCGTCGTCGTCGGCATCGAGAATGTCCACGGCCCACGCGTTCATAGCGCCGCCGCATTTGGGGCAGGGCTTGCCGGTCCCGGAGGGAGGGGTCACAAAGTTACAGGATTCGCACCGGGCGGTATGGAAAACGACCTTGCCCGAGGCGGGGATGTCCTCGTCGAGGCCCCTGATCACATGTAACAGGATCGTCTTTCCGGCACCGCTCCTTCCGATGATGCCGACTGTCTCTCCCTCTTCAATAGTCAAGTTCACGTTCTTAAGGACGTGCTTGTCCCCGTATTTCACGTTTAGGTCCTTGACTTCGATAAATACCGTCAATTACTGTCCCTCCGCATTGAATGATGAATGTAAATTCGCTGTCCTCATTTTTCCGGTTCTTCTCTTTGGTTGCTCGTATGTAAACTTTCCGCAACGACGCTCTCGACTTCGAGAATATCGTCGACGATGACGTCGCTTGCCTCGAATAGCAGGTCGGGCCTCATTCCCTCCTGCTGCAGGGAAAGGATGCCCGTATCTGCGGCCTGGAGTGCCAGGTAATCGTTCACGCCGTCGCCGGCCATGATGACCCGGCCGTACCGCTTTTTAAGGCTTTCGACGACTTCCTTCTTGCCTTCGGGCGACACGGCATCAAAGACATTGCCCTCCGGAATGCCCAGGTCCATGGCGAGCGTCGACAGGGACCGGCGATTATCCCCGGAAGCGATATAAATGTCAGCGCCCGATGCCATGAGCCTTCGGACCATGCCCTTAACGCCAGGGAATAAGCGGCCGCCAGTGGCGAGCACGTAGGGTATCGTGCCGTTAGGCACGTCCACGACAAGCCCTATATTCAAATAATATATATCTTTACACTTAAGCTTAACCGCCTCTATCGCTTGTTTCAGGTCGCCCATGGTGGCCCCGCTGTCCTTCGCGATCGCATCGCTTATCCGGTCGTGCGTGCACTTCAGCCCACGGCAGATGATATCGAAGCCCATGTCGGCATGGGCCATGTAGTCGGAGATCTTCATGCCCGGGTCGGCACCGTCCAGGAAATCGACCGAGTCGGCCCGGAGGGCGATGAGCGCGCAGCCGCGGCCCTTGCTGATCATGTTGGTCGAGACTACGTTCTCGATGATACACCCATAGCTCACGTCACGGGCTACGCGATACACCTTAAGCAGCGTCCCGGCGCTGTCAAATACGATGGCAGTCCTCATTTCTCTGAACAAAATAATATTACTTCATGGTTAATAAAACCTGTCTAGCAGGCGGGAATGTTCGAGTTAACATTGTTAATTTTTTTAGCCCTTGTACCTGAGTAGCCGCATGCCGTTGAGTATTACGATGAATATGCTGGCCTCGTGTATGAACATGCCCGATGCCAGTACGACCGTCTTGAGCAGCACGCCGAAGACGAGGAGCAGGACGACCAGCACGGAGAACGCCGTGTTTTGCATGATGACGCCCAGGGTCTTGCGGCTGAGGCCTACCGAGTAGGCTATGCGGTCCAGGCTGTCGGACATGAGCGCGATGTCCGCCGTTTCTATGGCGACGTCCGTTCCTGCCGCTCCCATGGCTATGCCTATGTCCGCGGCCGCCATGGCCGGGGCATCGTTGATGCCGTCGCCCACCATGGCCACCACGCCCTCCTTCTTTAGCTCTTTGATGGCTTCGACCTTGTTTTCGGGTAGTAGCTCGGCCCGGTACTCGTCGATGCCGAGGCGTGTGGCGATGGCCTTTGCCGTGCGCTCGTTATCTCCCGTGAGCATGACGACTTTCTTTATGCCGGCCTTTTTTAGGCCTGCAACTAGCTCTTTAGCCTCTTCCCGGACCATGTCGGCCAGCGATATGACCGCGATCAGGCGGCTGTCCTCGATGAGAAATATGGCGGTGCTGCCTTTTTCCTCTTCGGCTCTAACATATGCCTCCTCTTCCGGCGAGAGGCTGAACTGGTTATCGGCTAGGAGCCTTCGGTTACCTACGACGAGCTTCCTGCCGCCGTCCGTCGCGATGACTCCTTTGCCGGGCAGTACCTTGAAATCCGACGGGTCAGGGATGGCGACTCCTGCAGGCACTTTTTTCAGGATGGCCCTGCCCAGGTGGTGCTCGGACATCTTCTCGGCGATTGCGGCCTTGAAGATGGCTTCCTCGGGGGTGCCCAAGAATGCCTTTACGTTTACTACTTCGAGCTCGCCCTTCGTAAGCGTGCCTGTCTTATCCAGGGCCACGATGCTCATACGCCCGGCTTTTTCGAGGTGGGCCCCGCCCTTGATGAGGACACCGTGGCCGGCCGCGTTGCCAATTCCCGATACGACCGCAATGGGTGTTGAGATCACGAGGGCGCCCGGACACGAGATGACCAGAAGGGTCAGCGAGACCAGCGGGTCCCTTGTCCAGAGAAAGACGATGATCGAAAGAACGATGATAGCAGGGGTATAATACTTGGCGAAGCGCTCGATGAGCTGCTGCGTGGGCGCCCGCTGCTCCTGGGCCTCCTCGACGAGAGCGATGATCCGGGCAAGGGTGGTATCCTCGCCGCTCCGCTCTGTTTCAACGTCGATGAGCCCGACCTCGTTGACTGTGCCGCTGAACACGTGGTCGCCGGGGCTCTTTCCAACAGGCACAGACTCGCCTGTGATGGAGGCCTGATTGACCTGGGCTTCGCCCTTAATTACCCTGCCGTCCACAGGTATTTTCTCGCCAGGCTTGATAACGACCACTTCGCCAGGCTTCACTTCTTCGGGCGGGACAACGACGATGTCGCCGTCCCTTCTTACGGACGCCGTTACAGGCGTTAGGCTCATAATGGCCCGTAAGGCGTTCCTGGTCCGGTCGATCGTCAGTGCTTCGAGGTAACCGCCGAACGTGAACAAGAACACCACGACGGCAGCTTCCCAGTATTCGCCGATGAGGATGGCCCCGATTGCAGCGATAGTGACGAGCGCCTGGATACCCAGCACTTTATACCGTAGCTGCGTGATGGCGCTTTTAGCGATCTCGTAGCCGCCCACTATGGCGGCCAGTATCCACAGGGCATTACTGACGTCCGTGTACTTCAGCTCGCCAGCAATAAAAGCCAGGATAAGCAAGATACCCGAGGCTACCGTGATGATGAGCTTTGAATTCTTCCGGTAAAACTTCTTAAGGTTGAAAGCCATAAGCTATCAGTTCAGAGGCTTAGTGCTTTTCACTCCATAGCCAAGTTTCTCGATCAGGCTGACAAAGTTCTCGACGTTCGTGACGGCCGGGTCGTAGTCCACCTTGACCTTGCTCGCCATGTAAAGGACCTCAACGCCTGAAACCCCCTTACTGTTCTTGAGCACGGCGCCGATCTTGGCGGCGCAGTCCGGGCAGCTCAGGCCGTCCAGCAGCAATACGACTTTCTTTTGCTCTTTCCCTTCCATAGTGTCACCTTGTTCCGATTAAATTACGTATATCCACGAACCTATTTAACGATAGTGTAACTTTTATCAGGTAATATGGTGAAATCATATTATGCTTCTCGATGAGAAAGTGCTCTCTACTCTTCAGCGTATGGGTTTGACATATTATGGCTCTAAGGCTTATGCCGCGCTCGTCGCCATGGGCCCGTCGTCGCCAGGCGATATCGCGAAAGAGGCGGACATACCCAGGTCGAAGATCTATGAGGTGCTGAAGAGGCTGGAAGAGGAAGGCTGGGCGAGCGTGGAAAGAGGGCGGCCCTTAAAGTATAAGCCACGGCGGCCGAAGGAGTCCATCGAGGAGCGCAAGGCGCTACTTTTTTCGGACGTGGAATACGCCTCCGCCGAGCTTTCGTCTATCTATGAGAGGCATATCGATAAAGAGTCCCCAAAGGTCTGGCTCATCCGGGGCATGGACAACATTTCTGAGCGCATCTCGGACATGATGGCCAGGGCAAAGCACGATATCGTGCTGCTGGGCGCATTGTATTCCGAGGGCGAGATCGACCGCATCAAGAAGCAGATGGAACGGGCACGCAAGAGGGGAGTCACCATCCGTATCATTACCCGGCCCAGCATCGAGCTTAAAGACAGAGACATTGACCTTGTTGAAGCGCTTTCCGGCGTGGTGCCCGAGATCAGGCTCTACAAGACGCCGTTCATCAAGTTCGTGGTCATCGATGGGCGGGAGATATTGATCATGTTCTCGAAGGTGACCGACGACGTGCCCGACGTGGAGAATGCCATCGCCATATGGACGCCGAACCAGGAAGTCGCCTCACTCATGCAGAGTAATTTCAACATGATGTGGGATGTGGCTGAGCCGGCAAAATAATAATTAAAGAATTTTCGTGCTCTCCGTCGGCCGGGCAGCTTCATGACCAGCCCCAAGAATTGGGACGCCCTTGGCTTCGGTAACTTTCATAGTTAGGAGTTTAGAATAAGCGGTAATATATATTGCATCACTTTGCCAGGGTAAAATGTGAGCTAGGCAATCCATATTCACGTATTAAACCTATATCCCTCGTAGCGACTTACGTACATCCCTCCGGTCGGTATCACGAAACCACAAAAGACTTTTTATATCCCACGTAAGACACAAAATCACCAAGCTCATGCCGGGCGTTCAAAACACGAAACAACCTCCCTAAGGGCTCCAAAACACTAAAGGATAGAAACACAAGAGACGGCATGAACTCCAATGGTTATGCTTTTTCTCGTGTTTCAATCCTTTCGAGAGGTTCGTCTTTTAGAGAGGTTGTTTCGTGTTTTAAACCACAAAGCATGTACCTTTGTGCATTTCGAGCCTTACGTGGGATATAAAATAAATTCGTGTTTTCGTGATACCGACCGGAGGCGCCCACTCCACAAGTAACCGGCACAACCGAAGAGCGACATACCAATCAGTTGTATTTATTTTATTAATTTTGGCATCCCGTATCTGATCGCATCCTTCTTGCACGCCTTCAGGCACCGCCCGCACAAATAACACTCGGCCATGGCGCTGCCTTTTTGTGCCTGGCCCGCGGGGCACTTCCTCGAGCATGCCCCGCAGTCGATACAGTTCTCGTTGATCTTGAGCTTCAGCAGGCTGACCCGGGACGTCAGGTTCATGAGGAAGCCGAACGGGCAGAGCAGCGTACAGTAGGGACGGTAAACGAATATGCCCGCAGCCGCCACGACCACGAGCGCCAATAGCTTGAACGTGTCCAGCCAGGGCGAGACGAGGCTGAACGGATTGAAGGAGACGACGGTGGCCAGCCCTATGCCGAGGACGATGAATGCAATGAAGAAGGCGGCCCTGATCTTTTCAGAGATCTTAACGTCGATATGCGCCTGGTTTTTCACCACTTTCGAGGCGAGCTCCTGAGCGACGCCAAGCGGGCAGATGTAGCCGCAAAAGAGCCGTCCTGCGATGAGAGACGTCCCGAGGATAAGCACGACCTTAACGGCCTGCTGCGGGTTGATGCCCCCGTTGATGATCCCCCACAGCACCTGATGCAGGTAAATCGTCGTATCCAGAAATCCCCACTGCAAGAAACCGGCCACAAGCAGCGAGGCGGCGAGGACGACCATGGCTATTTGCTCATTCATCCTCTTCTTCCAGAGCAATACGAGCACGATCGCCGTGGCAAGAAGCATGTATAGCGGCCCGACGATCAAAGGTAATGCCATAATAGGAACTAAAATTCAGCCGTATTTAACGATTGTGTAACTTCAAAAGGGTGAAATAAAAATACGAAGCGTCGTAAGCCCTTTTAACCGGACTTCTCGCACTCGAAGCAGCAAGTCTTATCCTTAATGTCGGTAAGGAGTTCAAGGCCGCACTTCGCGCACTTTACCTTACGGAAACCTGGATCCTTATAGGGCTCGCCGCGAGCGATATCGGCCGGGTTGAGGCCGCAAAAACACTTCTCAGCCATTACCATCACCAATTAGTAAATAAACGTCGGGTTTAAAATAGATTTTGTCACTTCAGCGGTATAAATCAAAAGATAAAAACGAACTAAAGACCAGGGCATGGCCCCGGCCGGGAATAAACTTAAGATACGACCTTGGCGACCGCGAAGTTTCTCTTGACGGTCTCCACCTGGATCTTGACCGAGTCGCCGACCTTGGTGCCCGGCACGAATATAACGAAGCCCTCGATTCGGGCGATTCCGTCCCCCTTCTTTGCTGTGTCTTCGATCTTTACGTCATACGTCTGCCCCTCAACTACGGGGGCATTTGAACCCTTGCTTTCAAACATACGTTAATCCTCTACGATAAACAAACACGTAAGCCGCTTTTATTAAAAAGCTCGTACGTCATTTGTTCCTGCGGGATAAGAGGCGACATGGATATAAATAAGTTATGCCCTTTCGTGGAGAATTATATCGTTTTCGAGCCCGGCATTGACGGATAGGCTAGCGTATCGCCTGCCCCGGGACCGCAATTTTTTTCTTTTTTCGGCTTCTTGTAGTTTCGCTTATGGAGAAGAGCGATATCATTGATAGCATCGCCTGCTGCGGGCTGATCTGCCGGCTATGCCACCTTGCCGGCGATTGCGACGGGTGCAGGAATACGGCGAGTAAGTGCAGTAATCACTCTGACCACTGGGGCGGCTGCTACCAGCGAAAATGCTGCAGGGGGAGGGGGATTAAGGGGTGCTGGGAGTGCGGCGATTTTCCTTGTGATAAGGAGATGTTCGACGTTACCACGCATGACCTGAAGATCCGGGCCTGCGTGCGGTGTATTAAAGAGGATGGGCCGGAGCGGTTCGTCGAGTATGTGCTCGGGAACGAGAAAAACGGCATCCGGTATGGCTTTCGCAAGGATTATGACGGCCTGGGCAGTGAAGAAGAGGTTCTGCGCCTGCTAAGGATTGGTAAAAAGAACCAATAATCCCTGTGTATGTGACTTGTTTATTTATGCTTTTATCGCCTTTCGTAGGATAGTTCGGTTTTACAACACGAAGACATGAATTCTTTTTTAGAATTTTAACACTAAATCATGAAAGCAGTGTAAACACAATTAAATCATGAAATCATGAAGGCTCTATTAAGCGAATTAAGCCGCTAAAACGCGGTTATTAAGACACGAACGAATGACGTAAATCACGAAGTGCCACAAAACTAAGACAGAAAGGAAACGCCAGCCCAGGTATCCCTTTGTTACTCCTAAAACTTATAATAGTTAACCGCATTTTTAACTTGACATCGCTCGCTAGTACAGGCGTACTCTATTTGTCTTATTTTTGTGGCACTTCGTGGCTTAAGTCGTTCGTTAGTGTCTTCGAAACCGTGCCCTTAGTGTTTTAATTCATTTAATGGAGTCTTTGCGATTTCATGGTTTAATTGTGTTTACCGTGTCTTCACGATTTAGTGTTAAAACTCTAAAAAAGAATTTGTGTCTTCGTGTTGTGAAACCAAAGGAGCCGTACATGCATCGCTCACATTATTAATAGAATTAGCCGCCAGAGACCTCTTCCTGTCCCCGTATATAGAGCCCCATATCAGCCTCAGTATTCACAGTCACCTTGTCCTGGAACAGGCCTTTGTGGTCAAACCGTGCCCGCCCGATGCCGATGGCCTCGCCGTACTTGTTGGCGATGATGATGCGCTCGTTCTGCTGAATGGACTCGTCAGCCCAGGTGATGGAAGAGCCAAATACATCACGACCGTAGACCACGAGCGACTCCGCCTGCCCCGTAACCTTGATCTTTTTCTTATCGGACACCGATGCGACCATGTAGGCGCCCTCCATGCTCAGCACGAGCGCCTTCTTGCCCAGCGAGCCCATATACAGGCCGGCAAACACCGGCTCCGGGTCCCGGCCGATGACGTAATACTTGACCTCGGGCGTGACGGCGAACAGGTCATTCTTTTCGCCCTGCCGCACGATGAAATCGAACTCCCCGGACAGGTCGAATGCGCCCCAGTAGTCTAGGCTGCGGCGCATGGCCGTGATCTCGAGCTTCTTTAGTCCCCTATACATTTTTCAACCTCGCCACAAAAAAACCGGACGTGCCATGCAAATGCGGGTACAGCCGCCTTGCGTTCTTTACCTGGGGGTCGAACTTCATGTCACCGAAGGATTCGATGCCCGGCTCACCATAAGGCACGGGCTCCACCTTCATGCCATATTTCTTTATCAAATGATCGACGATCCGCTCGTTCTCTTCGGGGGCGAACGAGCACGTTGAATAAACCAGTACTCCGCCGGGCTTCATGCAGGCATACGCCGCGTCGATGAGCTCCTCCTGCAGGCCCGAGCAGAACTGGATATCCGACTCGCCCCGGCTGGTCTTCCGGGTCCGGTCCTTGGCAATAACGCCCTCGCCAGTGCACGGGGCGTCCAGCAATATCTTATCTGCCTTCACCTCGAGTTTCTTGATGTCCCGGGCGTCCATGTGGAACAGCGCCGTGTTCATGACGCCACATCGTCCCAGGTTAGACCGCAGGCCGGCGATACGGGCGATCTCTACCTCAATAGCGATGAGCAGCCCCTTATTGTCCATCATCTGGGCAAGCTGGGTGGTCTTGCCCCCCGGCGATGCCGCCATGTCGATGACCACGTCCCCGGGCTGCGGCGCCAGCGCCAGCGGCGGTATTACGGAGGACTTATCCTGCACGTAAAAGTAGCCTAACAAATATTCGGCCGATGCCCCGATAGAGTAAGGCTCCGCCGTCACTTCAAGGCAGTCGGGAATATCCGTTTCCCGGAGCGTAAAACCCTTATCCGTAAGCCGCTTCGTCAGCGCATTCGCGTTAATCCGCAGAGTATTCACCCGGATATAGGTCCGCGGCGGCGCCTCCATACTCGCAAGGAACTTCTCCAGGTCGGGCACGAACCGCTCGAACCGGGCTACCATATACTCCGGGTAGCGGTACTTCTTTGCCAGCTCTGCCGCCTTTCCGCCTATTTCGAACCGCTGGATCTCACACGCCACGTTAAAACAACTCCTTCGTCCATTCTTTCACATTTCTCAAGGTCCAGCTCGATGGCCTCAGAACGTTCCGATATGCCCTCGCCGTCCATGAACGTCGGGGCGGTCTTGCCCCCGATGATGAGGTTGCCCACAAAGACCGATATTTCATCCACCAGTCCTGCCCTCGTCATGGCCCAGTTCAGCGTAGCGCCGCCCTCGACCATCAAACGGTCAATCCCACGCTTCTTAAGTTCCCCGGACATCACTGGAAGGTCGACCTCTTCCCCGCCTGCCACGATGACATCGGCTTTCGCCTTAAGAGCCTCTACCTTATCCGAAGGGGCCGACTTCGAAACGACCACGATACGCTTCCCTACGCCCTTCTTGAACACATCCGCCGTAAGCGGGATACGAGCCTTACTATCCACAACGATGCGGGCAGGATTCTCTTCCTTACCCTCGGACACCCGGCGCCTGCGTCGCTCCTCGGACTTCACCGTCAAACTCGGGTCATCCGCCAGCACCGTACCGATGCCTACCATCACGGCATCCGACGACGCCCGTAACTCATCCACCCTGTCAAAATCAGTCTTACCCGATATTTTAACCTGCTTCCTCTTCTTCGTGGAAATCTTACCATCGGCACTCATGGCCGAATTGATGAACGTAAAAGGTCTTTCCATGCCATACGCCTAAAAGCGGGGCGGGCGCATAAAGTTTACCATGGCCGTTAAAACACTTGCGTGTCATAAATATTTCCGCAATAATATTCAATTTATATTATATTATTAAGCACTTACCTTTTAATCGTGAAAACCAGTAGTCTTCTCTTCGGGTCCTCCATCGCATTTTACGTGATATATGATATTATCTCCACGCTGGCAGCCTTTAATTATCTCGGGACCTTCGAGTACGAGAAGAGCGCCATACTGAAGGCATCGTTCGATGCGGCGGGCGTCTGGGGCTTCATCGCCATCAAGCTCATCTTCTCGGTGATCGCCCTGTATCTGGCTTATTTGCTTATCGAGCACTTCAGGAAGTTCCGCGGAGTGGGCCTGGGCATTCTCGCCGGGGCCTCCCTGGCCGGGCTCTTCGTGGGCACTTCCAACCTTAACATCGTGTTCAACGGCAGCTCCTTCTGGCTCATGGGGCTGGATAGCGGCACCGTCGCCGCCATCATGATCGTGGGGTGTGCCATCGGTGGTTTCCTGCTGATGCCGGCCGACAGGCCCGCGAGTACCGCATAAGCAGCGCATACCCGGAACTGCCGGATATTCTTATTGCCCCTCAGCCCACTTGCTAACCTATTTCGTTTTCGATATCTATTATAGTACGGGGGGATATGAAAGCCGATACCATGGATCCCGACCTCGAAAGAAGGCTGGCGGCGGTCGAGGAGAAAGTACGGTCCCGGAGGGCGGACCCGTCGATCTTGCGCCGGGCGCGACGCATATCCAGGGTTAAAATTTATTTCTTATCCCGGCGGAAACCCGGGATACCGGGATGCATAAGGTCCCTTCCGTTCGATGGAAAGGTCATCATTTCGTTCATCGTGTCCCTATTCGCCCTGTCGGTGCCGGCATCCTTTCCGCATGCGCAAGGCGGCTCGCCGGCCGTAATGCTGCTCAAGTTATTATCCGGGATCATCGATTTCATGGCGACGATGGTACCCCTCATCATCGCCGTCGTGGGCATATACATTTTATTCGCCATTTTAAGCCGTCTGGTAAAAGATTACACTGCATAATAACCGCATAATTACTTTTTTTCCGCACTCGTAATGTTTAACTATGAACCGATTGTACTACAGTTATCTATCAGGATAGTGATGCCGGTGCAGATGACTTTCGACGTAAGGCTCCTCGATTCTACGTATTCCGTCAACCAAAAGGATGACGGGGTGAGCGAGGTCATCGTCAAGCTCTTCGGCAAGACCCGGGAGAATAAGAGCATCACCATCCTGTGCCCGGACTTTAAGCCTTACTTCCACGTTTTCGAGCCTTCGCCGGCACTGCTTAAGGCTTTCAAGGACAGCCCGGACGTCCTGTCGGTCGAGGACGTCACGCTCGAATATAAGGGGTCGCAGGAAAAATTCGCGAAGGTGTCCGTCCGGGCGCCCTGGATGGTGCCCAAGTTCCGGGGCCAGTACGAGTTAAAGCACAAGACCATCACGCTCGTCGATCCTCCGGAAGAGCTCGTCGAAAAATTGAGGGCTGAGCCCGACGTGCTCGAGGTCAGCGTCCTTAACGGCGGAGTCAAAGTCTCTACCGAGGACCGCGTCTATTCCCAGAAGCTCATCAACCGCTACGGCCTTATCGCTTACATGGACGAGGAGGACGCCGAAAAGTTCCACACGAAGGGCGTCTTTTTCGCGGCAGATATCGTTTTTACCAACCGCTTCATCTATGATCACGACCTGGAGACATGCGTCCGGGTCTCGGGCGACCTAATGGAAAGATCAAATGAATATACCACTGACCTGCTCCTTAAAGCTTCACGATTCGAGAAATGCGACATCTTCACGCCCAAACTCAAGATCTTGAGCTTTGATATCGAGAGCTCGATCAAGTACAATAATATATACTGTATCTGTCTCACGGTCATCAACGAGGAGGACGGCTCCAGGCAGGACCGTCGGATCTTTTCGGAATTCGGCGCCAGGGAGCTTAAAATATCGGCGGAAGAGCAGAAGGCCCGGGACGAGGACGAGCGCCGCATACTAAAGGAATTTGTCCGGGAGGTCCGGGCGCTGGACCCCGACGTCATCACCGGCTATAACATCAACAATTTCGACCTGGCGGTCCTTTTCGAGAGGGCGAACAAGCTCTTCGGCAAGGGCGGCGGCAAGCCCGATGAGGAAAAGAAGCGCCAGTCCAACGACGAGCTCGGCTTTGGCCGGGATACGCTGGGCATGAGCCGCAGGGAAAACCGTACCACAGGTTTCGTCACATGGGATGTTAAAGGAAGGCTCATACTCGACGGCTGGCTGTCCGTAAAAAAAGAGCTTCGGCCCAAGAGGGAAGGCCTCGGCTACGTGTCCACGATGCTCTTCAACGATACCAAGGATAACATCGACAGCAGCCACATGGACGACGAGTGGCAGGCCCGCAAGGACGAAGTTATCCATTATTGCCTGAAGGACGCCGATCTGGCCTTACGTATCCTGACCCATCCGCGCATACAGGCCATCAGCAAGCTCATGGACGTGGCCATACCGGCAAAGCTCCCGGTCAAGGAGGTCTCGGGCGGCCAGAACCGCATGATAGAAAGCCTCCTGATCCGCATGGTGGACCGGGAGAAAGTCGCCGTGCCCATGAGCAGCGGCGAGGTATACGACTATGAGGGCGGGTTCGTCTACGATACCAAGCCCGGCCTCTGGGAATGGGTCATCGGCCTCGACTTTTCGTCCATGTACCCGTCCCAGGTCATCAAGCACAATATCTGCTTCACTTCCTTCACGAAAAATAAAGCTGAGGCGGCCCATACGTCGCCGGTCGGCGCCATGTTCCTGCCCACGGAAAAGAGGCACGGCATCGTGCCCCGCATGGTCGAAGGCCTGCTCACCTCGAGGAAGCAGGCGAAAGCCGCCATGAAGAAGGCCAAAGAAGAAGGAAACCTGGAACAGGCCGACTACTATAACCGCCTCCAGAACGCCATCAAGATCATGGCCAACGCCACTTACGGCTACTTCGGCACAAAGTTTTGCCGCTGGCCGTATAATCGATACATCGCCCCCAGTATCACGGCCTGGGCCAGAGACGAGATCAAGACCGTCGTCACGACCCTGGAATCGAGGGGCTACACCGTCATCGCGGGCGATACGGATTCGGTGTTCTTTACCTCGAAAGAGCACCGGGACCTCGAAAAGTGTAAGCTGCTCGGATTCACTGTACAGCAAGAATTCTCCGCCGGCAACATGCACCTCGAGCTCGAGAAGGTCATGATACGGTTCTTCGCACATGCCAAGAAGCGGTACTTCGGTAAAATTATCTGGCCCGAGGAATCGCTCCTGGTCAGGGGTTATGAGCCCCGGCGCACGGACTCGTTCGACCTCCAGAGCGAGACAATGACGAAGGTCTTCCAGCTCGTGCTGGACGGCAAGCCGGAGGAAGCCGTAAACTACGCCAAGGATACGGTCCACGACACCATCAAGGGCAAAGTCGACCTGCCCCGGCTGGTCATCTCCAAGAGCGTGAACGAGTTCGACTCCTATGACAACCCGGGCTCGCTCGTCCACGTGAACGTGGCGAAAAAGCTCCAGGAGATGGGCTACGATTTCACCCCCGGCATGAAGACGCCGTTCATCATAACCAATGGCTCGGCCCAGCCCCAGAAAGCAGAGCCCGTGATCGAGGGCGTTCAATTCACGGCGAGGCCGGACTACAAATATTACGCGGAGCGCCTGGCCATGGCCCTGGCCCGTATCACCGAGCCGTTCGGGTGCGACGAGCGCGCCCTCATACAGGGCAACTCCCAGCGCTCGCTCGAATTTTTCTGCGACGATAAGCCTGCGCCAAAAGCCGAGGCCCCCGTGCACGGCGCTAATGTTAAAAAGGTCAAGCAGACCGCGACCCTGGACATGTTCATGTGAGCATGTTGCTCAAGCGAATAATGCCCTTACGCTTGCCGAACTGCCAGCAATATTATAAGGCATAAGTGAGATAATACTCCATCGAAGGCCTTACGATGAGGCCTCAGGTGGGGGCATATGAAAAACAATGTTCCGATCATAGTAATTACGTTTAGTATTTTTGCGGCGGCCATTCTTGGAAGCATGGCACCATACGTCAGCGCCAAAAACATAATGCTCGAGTCCACGGCCATACCGTCGGTCCCCGCAGTGCCATCGATACCCGGCGACATTCCGGATTTCCCGAAATACCCTTCGATTTTCCCGGGGCCTTCGGCCACGCCGACGCCAACCCCGGCACCAACAGTAACTCCGACGCCGGAGCCATCCGCCACGCCAGAGCCGACGGTCGTACCTTCGGCAACGCCAGAGCCGACAGCTACGCCAGCGCCAACGGCCACTCCCGCCCCGGAGGTCACGATACCGTGGCCCACCGCGGTCCCGCAGGAACAGGCGACAGTCCCGGCACAAACCATCGTTTACACGATAACGCCAACGCCAACGCCGGTGACGAACGTGACAGAGATACCGCTAATAGGCATAAACAAAGTGTCGACACATGAAAATCCATGGCCACTATTCCTATTACTGATCGTAATAGGTGCGGTAGCAATAGGGGTCCGCACGACCCACAGGAAAAAATAATTGGATCATTTTAAAAATCATAATATGCCTCTCGCGGGGTGCTGCCGCGAGAACAATGTATTTAACCTCAAAGGATTAATAGGCTTGAAGGTCCTCCATGCGAGGTGAAACCTTGAAAAATATGATCATTCTGATGGTCGCCCTGCTGGCCTCGACCTCGGCCCTGGGATGCGTCGCGTGCAATAACATACCAATAACAGTGCCGACGTACAGCCCGACCGTCGTAAGCGCAACACCGACCCCGGAAGCGACGGTAATGCCGACCTCGACGACGAAGTACATCACGATCGAGACCGACAGCCCGCCTTACCAGTACATGCCTAACCAGGCCAGGGTGTCCCACCCGCGCTACTATCGCACGGCCGACTGGGAAATGCCCGTGCCGAACAAGGACAGCCTGACGACCATGAGCCATGGCGTCATCCACGAGCTCGAGTTCTGGAACCCGACGGACGAGAATAAGACCATTTCCGTCTACAACCTGAAGAGCGCATTCTACGAGAAAAAGGACATGCCGCACAAGTTCGTGCCGTCGGCTGAGATATTCTATGGCCAGGACGAGGGCTTCTTCAGCGAGTTCACGCTGCCTGCCCACGAGCACAGGACCGTGCTCATGTACTCGTACATCAACGACGACAAGCTCTATGAGGAGTACCGCGGGTACTTCATCGAGCCGGTGAGCGTGAGCCTGGTATCCACAGGCCTCTATGGGTAACTTTTTTTCTAGTTTTGCCAGTAATTATATAAATATAGTAAGCTAAATAATTGTTTAAGAAGCGAGGGATAGGCATGTTCCGTGAAGCGATAATCAAGCTCGGAGGCATGGCATTGCTGTTACTTGGCATCGCCCTGCTGGCCATCGGCTTCCTGATAGCCAACAAACAGATGCAGGCGACGGGATTCATAGGCGGCATCATAGCGCTCGCACTCCTGTATTATAACAGGGCCGTAGAGAGCAGGAAGCCCCCGGAGAATGAGCCCGACGAAAAGGTGCCGCCGGCAAAGCTTTAGCACTATCCGAAGCAAAAACTTTAAAAACTATACGGCTATTATACAGACACGCTCGCAGGCTTATATGGCCCTGCAGCCGTTGCAGGCATGAAGTTGCCCGCATACGTAATTATTAGGTTATTATACCTGATGATTGATGAAGGGCGAAAGCCCTGAAGGAGGAACTCATAATGGCAAAACCGGCTTATATCAAGTTTGAAGTACCGCAGGAATTACAGGACAAGGCCCTCGAGGCCGTAGAGCTCGCGAGGGACACTGGCAAGATCAGAAAGGGCACCAACGAGGTCACCAAGGCCGTCGAGAGGGGCGTAGCCCAGCTCGTGATCATCGGCGAGGACGTGCAGCCCGAGGAGATCGTTGCCCACATTCCCGCGCTATCTGACGAAAAGAAGATACCCTACATATTCATTAAGAAGCAGGAAGACATCGGCGCCGCATCAGGACTCGAGGTCGGCTGCGCCGCATCGGCCATCGTGGACGCCGGCAAGGCAAAGGCCCTGGTCGACGACATCGCCCAGAAGTTCGTGGCCCTGAAGAAATAATCTATAGGATGGATCCAATATGGTAGAAGAGACAGGCGTTCCGGCTGAGGTCATCGAGGTCATCGGCGTCACCGGGATGCACGGCGAGGCAGTGCAGATCAAGTGCAAGATCCTGGAAGGCAACAACAAGGGCAGGATCATCACAAGGAACTCCATCGGCCCGGTCAGGCTCGGCGACATCCTCATTTTGATGGAAACGGCGAGAGAGGCCAAGAAGCTTTCAGGCAGGTAAAGAACATGGTAGACATAAAAAAGTGCACGTTCTGCGGCGGCAAGATGGAGCCGGGCACCGGCAAGATGCTCGTCAAGAAGGACGGCACGATACAGTACTTCTGTTCCACCAAATGTGAGAACAACAGCAAGCTCGGCCGCATCCCGCGTCTAACCAGGTGGACCGGCGCGGGCATCGCCCAGAGAAAGCTGGAAAAAGAGCACAAAGAGCACAAGAAGTAATCCCGGGTGGTCTTTACGGACAGGACTTTCGTCATGATAAAGCCCGACGGGGTACAGCGCGGCCTGGTGGGCGACATCGTCGCCCGCTTCGAGCATCGCGGCTTGAAGATAGCCGCGATGAAGATGCTCCTTGTCAGCGAGGACCTCGCGAAGAAGCATTACGAGGAGCACGCTGCCAAGCCGTTCTTCCCGAACCTGGTGAGCTTCATCCGGTCGGGCCCGGTCGTGGCCATGGTCGTCGAGGGCAAGGACGTGGTGCCCATGGTGAGGAGCATGGTCGGGGCAACGAACCCGAAAAATTCCAACCCCGGAACGATCCGCGGCGACTTTGCGGTCGACATGGGAAGGAACGTCATCCATGCCTCAGATTCGCCGGAATCGGCGAAAAGGGAAATATCCTTGTACTTCAATACTTCTGAGATAGCCACGTACAAGAGAATCGACGAGCAGTGGCTGTACGAATAAGCCGCTGCGGGAGCCTTTTATGGCGACGGCCACGGAAACGAAGAACCTCAGGACGCCGATCGTGTGCGTCATGGGACACGTAGACCACGGAAAGACCTCGCTTCTGGATAAGATACGGGGCACCGCCGTTGTCAACAAGGAGGCCGGAGCCATCACCCAGCACATCGGGGCTACTGAGGTGCCGCTGAGCACTATCAGGTCCCTGTGCGGGAACCTGATGTCGGGGACAGTCGTTATCCCCGGACTTCTTTTTATCGATACTCCGGGACACCACGCGTTTACGACTTTACGGAGCCGTGGAGGCGCGCTGGCGGACCTGGCAGTGCTCGTGGTCGACATCACCGAGGGCTTTCAGCCCCAGACCATCGAGGCAATAAAAATATTAAAGCAGTTCAAGACGCCCTTCGTCGTGGCGGCCAATAAGATCGACCGCATCCAGGGCTGGACTCCGACGAAGAATGGCCCATTCATTTTGAGCTATAACAAGCAGCCGGATTACGTAAAGACCGCGATCGAGACCCGGACGTACGAGCTGGTAGGTAAATTATCCGACCTGGGATTCAGCTCGGACCGCTATGACCGGGTGCGGGACTTTACCCGGAACGTCGGTATCGTGCCCATCAGCGCGAAGACCGGCGAGGGCATACCCGACCTGCTCATGGTCTTAATAGGGCTGGCCCAGCGCTTCCTGGAGGAGAACCTGCGCATGACCGTGACCGGTCCGGGCGTGGGCACCGTTCTCGAGGTCAAGGAGGAGCGCGGCCTCGGGTTCACTATTGACACTATCCTGTACGATGGCGTCATAAAGGTGGGCGATACGGTCGTTATCGGCGGCAAGGACAAGCCCATCGTCACCAAGATCCGTGCGCTGCTCAAGCCTGCCCCGAACCGGGAGATCCGTGTTGAGGAGCGGTTCGACCGGGTCCCTAAGTTAACGGCGGCCGCCGGCGTAAAGATACTGGCGCCGGGCCTGGAAAATGCCGTCGCGGGCTCGCCCCTGCGCGTGGCCAAGGAAGACTCCGTCGAGGCTATCATAAAAGATGTCGAGGGCGAGCTGGAAAAGGCCAGGATCGTTACGGATGAAACTGGCATCATGGTCAAGGCCGATACCCTGGGCAGCCTGGAAGCGATCATCAACGAGCTCCGGGATTCGGGCATCAAAGTGGCCATGGCTGAAGTGGGCGATATAGCCCGCAAGGACGTGGTGAACGCCGAGACGCTGCCGGGCAGCCTGAACCGCGTCATATTAGGCTTTAATGTCCAGACGCTCGTCGACGCGAAGGACTATTTACAGACGTCCGACATCAAGACGTTCAATAATAACATCATCTACAAGCTCATCGAGGATTACGAGAAGTGGCAGAAGGAGCAGAAAGACCTGGCCGAGAAGAAGCGGTTCGAGGAGATCGTCCGCCCCGGCAAGGTCCGCTACCTGCCTAACTGCACGTTCCGGCAGAGCAAGCCCGCCGTCATCGGCGTGCACGTGATGGGCGGCTGTATCAAGCCCGGCGTCACGCTGATCAAGCCTGACGGCTCAAAGGTGGGCATCATCAAGCAGATCCAGGAGAGGAACGAGAACCAGAGCATCGCCTCCCAGGGTAAGGAGGTCGCCGTTTCCATCGATGGCCCGACTGCAGGGCGGCAGATCAACGAGGGCGAGATCTACTACGTCGATATCCCCGAGTCCCACAGCAAGGTCCTTGAGTTTGAGCTGAAGGATACGATCCGCCAGGATGAGCTTGAGACGCTGATGGAGTTCGTGGCCATTAAGCGTAAAGGTAATCCGTTCTGGGGCCGCTAAGCCCTACTTTTTTCCTATTGCCGCATAGTTTTCCGGACCGAACACGGCTTCGTTCAGCAGGTCCACATTATGGTTGAACGTATCAGCGATACGTTTTGCATCGGCATCCATGTTGGGCTTTATTTCGACTTTCTTTAGCCGGCCGCCGCCGTCCCGGAAGGTGATGAGCTCGATATCGACGTTAGAGAATCCGGCCGAGCTCATGTAGAATTGCATGCTCTTCGGGTGTATCGGTCGCTTATGCGTGGGATCGAGGAGGTAAATGCCCGAATAGGCGGCCCACGAGAGAGGGTTTACGGTGACGTTGACCATGTAGCGGCCTTTTTCAAGTTTCCGGGCGCAGAGCCGTATCAGCTTGATCAGGTAGGCGGTATCCAGGTGCTCGACGAAGTCGTCGGTAAAGACGCCGCCAAGGCTATTGTCGTCTAAACCCCGGAGATGCTCCAGCGCATCGGCCTTATACACTTTAAGCCCGCGCTTATTACCGTAATCCACCATCTCGTCGTCGATGTCTATGCCGTAGGCACCAATGCCCCTCTGGCCGAGCTCCTCGAGGAACTCGCCTCTGCCACAGCCAATGCTGAGCACGTTCTCACAGCCTTCGTAGTATTTAAGAAAAGGGGACTGGTGCTGTTTTACGGTTTCCGGAGGACTCCTAAAATGATTAAAAAAATCAAAGTACATGAGGCTCTCATGATCGTCCCCCTCGTCCCTCCGGCTCATATAAGGCGGTCCGGCTGTTTCGCCCCGGGCTTTGGCTCTATTTTCTTGCCCGTGAACTTGATGCGCTCCTCGATGAGGTGCTGCCCCCGGGGCGTGATGCCGAACACAGGCACCGAGTCGCCGACCTTGAAGGCGCCGCTCTCCATACCCTGCTCCCGCACGTATTTCGAGGCGCATCCGGTGATCACGTCGGCATACTTGAAGACCTCCCGTGCCTCTGCCTCCGACATGCCGGTCGTATGGACGACGAACACGTAGATGTTCACGCCATGTTCCTTCTCTAGCTGTTTAAGCTCTTTAGCGGCCTTCGAGGAGATCACGGATACGCCAATGTTCTTGAAGCCCATGGCTATGGCCTTTTTTACGCCGGCGATGGCATCCATCCTGGCGGTCTTAGGGTCCAGGATGTATTCGGGGCCGATCTTCTCGATCAATTCAGGAATGGGCGTCGTGCTGACCAGCCCGGATACGCGTCCGCCGATACCCTGAGCCATTTCAGGGTCAGTGATCACCAGCGTGCCGCAGCCCTCGCAGACCATGACCGTGGAATCGAGGATCCCGAGCTCCATGGCAGTGCTGATGATCTCCGAGATGCCGAAGGACAGGTAATCGCGCATACGGAGCTTACGGTTCGCCGTGCACATGCCGAAATCGTCGATGCGGAACTGGATGTTCTCCTGGATAGACTTCCTGTCAAGATGCTTAATGCCCCGGAACTTGTCGAAGATGGGACAATAGTTCAGCAGCGGCTCCCCGACCTCTACGACCTTACCATTTTTGATCTTTATGCGCGCCTTCCCCAGCGCCTCGATGATGTGCTCATCCATAGGCAAACACCTGAAAATGAATTTTATAATATTACCTTTATCAGTGTACGATGGACAGACTTTTAATTGTATCGGCGAACAGGTTTTAAATAGACGTAAAAAAACAAAGTCATTCGGTGAGTTGTTTGGTCCCGAAAGTGGATAAGGAGCTGTGTATCTCGTGCGGTAACTGCGTGGATCTGTGCCCCGATGTCTTTGTCTGGGACGACGAGGGCAAGGCGGAGGTCACGAACCCGGGCGGGTGCAGCACCCAGTGCAATTGCCAGGAAGCGGCCGAGTCGTGCCCTACTGACGCGATTTCGCTTGAAGAATGATCACTATTTTATAATCGCTTCCCTATCAATGATTTTACTTAGTATAATCTTCTGGTATCGCCTACTAGTCTATGCCGTCTTCCCTTTAGGCGCTGGTTTGTCTGGTCGGTATCACGAACCTCTCCAAAGGAATTAAACCACGAATTTTTCTTTAAGATTTTACTCACGAAGCCTCTAAGCCTCGAACTCACCGTCAATGCCCGAACTCTCTAATACACAGGGCAGTGCTCTAAGCCTCTAACGCGCTAACCCGAAACGAATACTCTAAGTCTCTAAATCACGTTTGAAACGCTAAACGGTGGAGCACGAACACTCTAAGAGCCCGGTCGTTCCCCAGTACTTTTGGATGTTTCGGGGCGTTGGCGTTTTAGCCGGGTGTTAGAGTGTTAGTGCCAGCTCGTTTAGCGTTTCTAACGTGTATTCGAGTTTTCGAGCCTTCTTTTCGGGTTTGAGGCTTCGGGCGTTCGTGCAATGCCCCGAGTATTAGGGAGTTCGGGCGTTGACGGTGAGTTCGAGGCTCAGGGATTTAGTGAGTAAAAATTAAAAAAAGAATTCGTGGTTTAATTCCTTTGGAGAGGTTCGAGATACCGACCGAACTGATTTGCACGACGCTCGTAAATTAAAGATGATTAAACAATCGATGACCATCAGTGCTGATGCTAGAATAATCATGGATATAAAAAAGTGGGTGCGGACGATAAAACGTCCGCCATCGATTTACTGTAACAGCTTGACGAGCTCGAACTTGAAGGGGCCGAGCTTGCCGCCATAGTTGCCTGCCGAGATCTTGACGACGCCGGGGATCTTGCAGGCGGCCTTAATGCCCACAGTCATGGCCTTAGCGACAGCGGCCTCGTCGATACCGTCGATGACGATCTCGTAGGCGGCCTTTGCCTCGGGCGGGAGCTGGGACTCGACTTTGCCCTTCAGGCTGGGGGCCATCTTTTCGTTAGTCGAGGCTTTCATGAACTTGTACTTGGAGCCGACCTTGCTGCCGGAGGCGACGATGCCGCCGGGGAACGGGGTGATGCAGCCCTCGACATGGGAGATCGCGTCCACCGCGGCCTGCGCGGCCATTAACGCGGAGCCCTGGGTCTCGCCCATGATGAAGAAGTTGCCGCCGCCGACGCCCTTCTTGTAGCCGTACTCCTCTTCGACGATGAAGTCGCCGTTCATGATGGGTATGGCCCATACTTTCCGGCCGCCGACTTCAGTCTGGTACTCGAACTTGTCGCCGAAGAAGTGGAGCTTGACGTCGAGCCTCTTTTCCTGGGTCTTGTCCTCAAGGCGCTCGAATGGCAGCCAGTTGAACGCCGCCGCGGTCGGGGCGGTCAGCACGCACTCGCCGAGCCGCTCGATGAGCTGCTCCTTGAGCTTGTCCTTGCCCATCTGGACGATCATGATCGCGTAGCCGGGCCTGCCGTCCGGGGTCTTGTCCGCCGGCACGAAGCAGTCAATGCCCGCTTCCGCGGGGCACCCGATGACCGAGGTGCCGAATCCGGTGGCCTCGGTGGCCGCTACCTTCGCCCAGTACTCGGTCGCTGCCGTGATCAATACCCTGGACACGGTGACCGGGAACGCCTCTGCATAAGTATCATCGATCTCTACGTTGTTGTACTTCATTATACTCCTCCCGTAATGAAAAGTGAATGATTATTGTATTTGAGATTATATTAGGATACCGGTTAATCATATAGAAGCTATATCGACGGGGGTATCGTTATGACCACGCTCGTGCCTTTCTTATGGTCGCCGTGTACCCGGTCCTCGATCCATACCCGGCCGCCGTACCTGTTGGCGATCTTTTTAACGAGATAAAGCCCCATGCCGCCCTTCAAGTGGGCCTTAACCGGCCGGAATACCTCGGACTTATACTCATCGGCGATCCCGGGCCCGTTGTCCGATATTTCCAGACGGGAGATACCCGAGCGCTCTTTTGCCAGGCGAATGTCGGCATCGATTACGTTCGATACGGAGTGCTGCACGCTATTCTTGAGCACCTCATAGATGGCGTATTTAATGAGCGGGCCCACGTCGATGCCCTCGAGCCCGGAAGTGCGTACGCTCAGCTTTTTATGGGCCGCCTCCGCCTGCACCATCGCGCCCGATATCGCATATGCGGCCGCATCCTTCAGCGGCATATACCCGGGCTCCACATTATCGTTAAGGGAGCGGAGCAGGCCGGTAATGTCCGTATCATTGATGTTATCATGGAGGACCCGGGATACGATATTCGCATAGAGGACGGCATCGTCCGCCCGGGTCGCCACATCCTCCTCCTGCAGCTTCATGTTCAAAGCCACGGCGACCTGGCCGCATATCGACTGCAGCGCCTCGGAGTCGGCCGGGGTCAGCGCCTTATCATTGATGACAGTGAGCACGCCTACCAGCTTATCCTGGTCGAGCAGCGGCGTAACGACGATGTACTCGCCCCCAAGCTTCATGATCGCCGATTTTACGTTAGGCATGAGGGCATAGTCCTTCATGGCCATGACGATCTGCGTGTGGTGATATGCCGTACGGCCGGCCAGGCTGGGCGAGTCAGGGGCGATGGGCTGGACCGAGATGTACGACTTCAGCTTTTCCGTCCACCCTTTGCTCGCCACTAGCTCCACGCGGTCGCCACGGGCTATGTAGCCGGCGAAAGCAAGATAATGAGTCGTATCCCGTAAGAGCCAGAGCACCTTCTCAAAAAGCTCCTTAGGGCTCTTCACCTGCGTGGCCAGCCGGGGGATATCCGTTAGCACTTTATTAAGAGTGATCTTGCGGATACGTATCTCATCCCCGGCCTTCTCGCCGTTCAGCCCCGGGATGGGCTTGCATTCCATGGCGAAATAGCGCCTTTTACCCAGCTTATCCGTATCCTCATAGGCCGCCCCGGGCCTGCACATGCTCCTCGCGCCCGGGAAGAGCTGGCCGAGCTTCGCGCCGGCGCCCAGTCCCCTGTGCGCGAACCATTCGCTAAAGATCGCGTCGCACCAGATGATGGTGCAGTCACTGGCGACAATGCATTTTCCGTCGGCGGGTATAAGCTCCATACATATGCTGTGGTCACGTAATCCATATTAAACTTTTATACTTGCGGGCGCCTCGGCCCCCATTTATCCTTATGTACAAAAAGTTTAACCCAATAAGGTTAAAATATTAATAAATACGGACAATATATCGCCAGATTTAAGCCATGAAACCTCTTACTGTACAATCGCAGCACTGCTGCAGTTGAGAAAGTATGGGTTCAGGATATATATCGGTCGTCAGAGACGCCGCTAAACTGGGAAGCCTGATCATGCCTTTACTGGTCATATGCGGCCTTCTCTTACTCTGGGTAGTGATCGTGATCATTTGCCTGTACATGGGGCAGGGATTGGATCCGCAGCTCGGCGGCACTATTCTGCTGCACTAGACCCACGATTTCCTTTTTAGGCCGCGAAAACATTTTATGTGTCCGGCCCTATATGCCCTTTCATGCCCGATAGAGCTCTCGTCGGCCGCTGCGGCATGTACTGCGGCAGCTGTCCCATATACCGTGCGCCCCGCGATAAGGACGAGAAAAAGATCTTTGACATTTCTTTCCGTACTCGCTGCACCATCGATATGATAAAATGCGATGGGTGCGGCACTGCAGACCGTTTCGCTTTAAGTAAGAGCTGTATTTTCCGGAGGTGCTCCAGGGGCCGGGGCCTCGAGCATTGCAGCCTGTGTAATGAGTTCCCCTGCGATACCCTGCTCGGGCTTTATGAGGACGACATGCGTTCGGGGGGCGAGGCGCGGGCGAACGCTGAGCATATCCGCGAAGTCGGCGTCGATAAGTGGATGGAAGAGGCCGATGCCCGGTGGCGATGTAAGCAGTGCGGGGCACAGATAGCACTGGATATGAAAACGTGTCCGGCATGTAAAGCGGGCGTGCGGCCTGGCAAATGAAAACATTATTAAGGTAAAACCATCCATTCAGCCCTCTGATGATCATCAGGGAGGGCCGCGTCGCTATCGAGACGGGCGAGGCATTCTACAACCCGCGCATGGAGATGAACCGGGACATAACCGTAGCCTGCTTAGAGGCCCTGCCTGAAATTTCTACTTATATCGACGTCATGTCCGCTTCCGGCATCCGCGGGATACGGGTGAAGAAGGAAGTATCCCGCAACATCGAGGTCACCTCTAATGATTGGGACGGGCCGGCCTGCGAGCTCATTAAAAAGAATGCAGAAGCCAATGGCGTAAGCCTGGAGGTATCTAATTGCGGTGCAAACACCCTGCTCTCGCAGCGCCAGTTCGACTTCGTGGACATCGACCCGTTCGGCACGCCCGCGCCGTACATCAACTCGGTCTGCTGGGCCTCGAAGCGGGCAATGGGCATAACGGCGACGGACACCGCGCCGCTCTGCGGCGCACATCTCAAGTCGGGCATAAGGACATACGGTGCTTACCCGCTCAAGACCGAGTATTATGCAGAGATGGGCCTGCGGGTCCTGCTTGGCAAAGTGGCCAGGGAGGAGGCGAAGTACGACCGGGCCCTCAAGCCTCTGCTCTGCCATACGACGGAGCACTTTGTCCGCCTGTACCTCGGCGTGACCTATGGAAGGGCTGACGCTGACGCCATGATGAAGGACATCGGCTTCATCGTCCATTGCTTTAAGTGCAAGAACAGGTTCGAGCTGCCGGGGCTCGCCGTGCAGGCGCCCGAAACGTGTCCGGTCTGCGGGGCAAAAGTAAAGGTCGGGGGCCCTATATGGCTGGGCGACACAAAGGATAATGCCTTCGTGGATAAGGTCATCCAGGTGCTGGAGGCCGGCCAGTTCAACAAAAAGGAAAGGGCTATTAGAATGCTCAACCTGGTCCGGCAGGAACTCGACACGGCCACGTTCTACGACCAGCACGCCATATGCAGGGACCTCAAGGCCACGCCCACGGAGATCACGACACTTTTAGACGACCTCAGAAGCCAGGGGTACGCCGCCTCACGCACGCACTACCTGGGCGTCGGGTTCAAGACTGACGCGCCCATCGGGGTCATCCGCGGGACCATATTAAGGCTATCAGAGTAAGCCATTCTGCCGCAACACTTATATTATGTTATGGCCAATATGTGAAAATTAAGTCGTATCTATACGAAAAACCAAATATACGATAAATCGGGGCATATGTAAAAATTATTAGCGTGACAACTGTAAGCTATATAAAACCGTAAGTACTTATTTACTGTCTGGTAGGTATTTGGTGAGGATATGCCTGATTTGACTATAATAAATATCCTGTTGATGATAATTATATTAATTATTCCCCTCGCCGTCATTATGGCCATAATGAAGGTGCGGGAATTTGAGAGCAGTACGACGAAAACGTTATTCTATATTGCCCTGGGGATCGTGGTGTTCTCGGCGGTCGGCTTTGCGTTCAATATCTGGGAGATACCGACCGTGGGCGATACGCTCATCGCCAGAGACATCGTCAATCCCTACATACAGTTCTATCCGACCCTTATCCTTGCCCTCGCCATCGCCGCGACCGTGCTGATCGCGTACGTGGAAAAGGAGAGCTACGCCTACTTATTCGCGGGCACCGGCTTCGCGGTCATCGTGCCGAACGTATACGAGTACCTGTTCGTGAATAACCGCTACGACCTGGCGCTCCTGGGATTCGTGATCTGGGCGGTCATTCCCGTCATATGGGTGTACTGCTGGAAATCCCATACACTCATCGAGACCACAAGAAAGGAAAAGTTCTTTACGTCGCTCAAGGCCACTATCCTTTCGTATCCCATATACCTGCTTACATCCATCATAGCAATATATGGTGAAAGCGCCCGCGTCATCAACGCCGAAACAATGACAGCCCTGTCCGATTACTCTTCGGATATTTTTATGTTCATATTGTGGACGATATGGCTGTATTTCCTTCTCAACATCATCATCGTCAACCTGATGTTCGCCATACACGACCTGGCGCTCCACATCCTCAACATGCGGAGGGTGGTCAGGGGGACGACCATCTATTATGAAATGATACCCGCCGCAGTGAAGGCCGCGCCGGCAAAACCAAAAATAGATCACTATGCCGGCCTCATCAGTGAGATGCAGGTCTTCAGCAAGTATATCGGAGAGGTGGACCGCATCAAGGCCGCATCCGTCATCGGGCGCTTCAAGAGCGAATACCAGACGCTCGCCGCCAAGTACGAAGACGGAGGAAAGGCGGACGCGGAAAGGATGATCAAGAGCATCGAGTTCGAGTTCATGAAGAAGTATTGATCGCTATGACGCTGCTAAACCGTGAAGACATGATCAAGATCATCGAGACCTGCGAGGTCAAGGGCCAGGATGAGGCCATCGTCCGGGCGTTGATGTACATCAACCTAGGCTATCCCATCATGTTCTATGGGCCCCCGGGTAACGGTAAGACGACCATCGCCGAGCATATTTTGAATTATATATCCAGCGGCGATAACTATTACCGCATCGAGGCCACGGAAGGCATGACCGAGTACCATACCATCGGCGGATTCCACCCGCTCTCGATGTCGGGCAACCCCGAGCTATCGAAAAAGTTCGTCTATAAGGACGGCGTCATCACCCGTGCCGTCAAAGAGCGCAAGAACCTGCTTATTGACGAATTTAACAGGGCCCCGACGACGGCATACTCGGGCCTGTTCATGCTCCTGTCGGCGGGCATCCTGCCGGTGGAGCACAGCGAGGAAGTCCTGAAGAAGCCCGACGACTGGGTGCTGGTCGTGACCGCCAACTTAGGCGACGAGGGCACGTTCAAGATGAGCTCCGCCTTAAAAAGGCGTTTCATACCGATCTTCATCGGATACATCAACCGCTTTACCGAGGAGAAGGTGGTCCGGGCCTACGCCCCCGAGATGGACCAGCAGATCGTGAACGCCGTACTGGATTTCGCAGAGGAGACCCGGAGGCTCTGGCAGGAGGAGAAGCTGCTGCCCCTGGGCCTGTCGACGGACGGCGTCATCAAGATGAGCCGGTACTGCGACCTTTCCATATCCGAAGGCCTTGACGGCAAGACCGCGTTCACCGACGCGGCGATGCACCAGGGCATCGTCATCGCGGACGAGACCGACTACGCGTCCATCCAGACAGTGAACGAGCTGGCCTTGAGGATCGCGAGCCGCCTATGATCTTCGACGAGGACGACACTCGAATAAGGGAAGCCTGTGCGCGGTGCATGGCGGACCCGTCCAGCGTTGAATCATATGACAGGCTGATGGACGGCTCCCGGCTGATCGGCCGCAACTTTTTACGCTTATACAGTATCGTGCCCTCGATGAGCACCCGCATGGTCTATTCGGGCTATTCGGGCGGGGGCATAATCTCTTTTGACAGGACCATCGCGAGCTTCGGCGAGAAAGGAAAGACCCTCGATGGCGTCGTCGCCCGCTACCGCCTCAAGGACGTGAAAAAGCTGAACCTGGCCCTATTGTACGACGACTCGAACTCCATGACCGCCTGGTGGAGGAGCAAGAACATCGGGGCGACGATCAACGAGGCGCAGGCGCCCCAGTCGTACGCTAAGATCGCGTGCCTGGCGCTCATGGAAGGCCTGGGCAAGGCGGCCGATATCAGCCTCTGGACGTTCGGGAGCCGTGCGGAGGGGCCGTATAACGCGAACGCCGGCATGTACCGCCAGCTCATTTCCCGTAACGGCTCGGGCGGTACCCGCCTGGACCTGGCGCTCCAGTCCATGATCGACCTGGGATGGCACCGCAAGCGCGGCACTAACGTGGCCGTTATCCTCACGGACGGCGTGCCCGAGGTGGGCAGGAGCGTCTATGCCGAGGACGTGCTCGTGAACATGAAAGCGCTCGAGCTGATCCGGAACATCCAGTCCAACAAGGTAAAGCTCCTGTATATCCAGCTCCATACCGACGACTCCCGCAAATTCAAGAAGAGCGGCGGGTACACGGTCGCCGAGTTCGGCGGCGTCATCGAGAAGATGGGCGGCCTGGTCATGAACGTCGACGCCGCTAACAAGGTCAGCGACTCGCTTTTTAAAGGCCTGCAGCAAATACTAAAATAACGATGAGCAGGCGATAATTGTAACATATTTTTTATAGATTTCACTCCTGTATATCTATGGTGAGATCTGTTGATCCGCGCACTTGAAAAGGCCCTGGAGGGCAGGGCGGACTATTATGACGTCCGCTATACGAACGTCACGAGCACGAACCTGGAGATGAAGAACAAGGACGTGACCAGGGCCATTGCCGGGAGCGAGGAGGGCGCCTGCGTCCGTGTCCTCTACCGGGGTGCATGGGGCTTTGCGAGCACTTCAGAGCTCACGGAAAGATCGCTCGTCGACACGGCGGACAGGGCGGCGCGGATGGCCAGGGGAATAAGCGAGTCGATCAAAATAAGATCGTCGCTGGCTCCGGTCGAGCCGGCGAGGGACGAGGTCGAAGTCCCGATGAGAAAGAGCTTCCTGGACATGAGCATCGAGGAAAAGCTCGCCCTGCTGGTATCGACGTACGACGCCTTAAAGGATTACGACTTCATCAACAACATGACAGCCACGTATAAGGATTTTTTCACGCTCGAGGAGCTCATGTCCTCCGAGGGCGCCCACGTGGTCACGAAGACTCCCCGCATCCTCTGGTCGGTGGAGATCGTCGGCAGGAAGGACGGGGACATCCAGTCTGTCAGGCGCCGCATCGGAAGCACCACCGGGTTCGAGGTTTTCGACGGAGAAAAGAACGTTACAGTTGCGAGGGACGGCGCGGCGTCGCTTGTCGCGCTGCTCGCCGGAAAGTCGCCCCCGTCAGGGCCTTTGCCGGTTATAGCCGATAATGGCCTGTGCGGCGTCTTTGCCCATGAGGCCGTGGGCCACGCGTCCGAGGGGGACCTTGTGGCCACGGGTAACTCGTGCTTCGAGGGCCTGGTCGGGAAACCGATCGGGAACGAAATAGTCACGATCAAGGACGACGCCACGATACCGGGGCTGTTCGGCAGCTTCATCTATGATGCGGAGGGCGTCCGCACGCGCACGAAAGTGCTGGTAAAGGACGGAGTGCTCAACGATCTCATCCTGAGCCGCGAGACGGCCGCCCGCCTGGGAATGGAGCCGAACGGCGGCGCCCGGGCAGAATCGTATCACTACCGGCCCATCGTCAGGATGAGCAACACGTACATCGATATGGGCGATGCCTCGTTCAGGGAGATGCTCGAGGGAATAAAGCTGGGCGTCTACGCGAAGGATAGCCGGGGCGGCCAGGTGAACACGTCCCAGGGGCTTTTCCAGTTCAACGCGCAGGAGGCCTACCTCATCGAGAACGGCGAAATAACGAAGCCGCTCAGGGACGTTTCGCTTTCCGGCAAGACGCTGGACATCCTGAAGCAGATCGACATGGTGGGGAAAGACCTCATGCTGGGGCATCCCGGCATCTGCGGGAAAGGCCAGTCCGCTCCGGTGGGCGACGGAGGGCCGCACATACGTATCGCGAAGTGCGTGGTAGGAGGCAGGTAACATGCAGGACGAGCTTTTGATCATCGCTAAAAAGGCGGTTGATGCCGGTATGGCTGCAGGAGTGGAATGCGAAGCATTCGTGCAGAAGTCCCGGCATACATCCGTCACCGTAGAGGGCGGGAACGTTACTTTTGGCTCAATGGACGGCGACTATGGCGTGGGCATCCGGATCATCAAGGACCGCCGCCACGGCTACGCCTATTGCTCGGCAGCGACCATCGACTTCGGCATCAAGCAGGCCATTGCGGCCTCGAGGTTCTCGAAGCCCGGCAACTACGCCTTCCACGGGGATAAGGATTATGCGGGGGCCCGCTCGCTGTTCGATAACAGGATCGCATCGATGGTGCCCGAGGATGGCATCGGGCTGGCCCGGGACATGATGGAGGGCGCGTCCTACGATAAGCGCGCCCTGCCGTCCAGGGGAGGCATCAGCTTCGGCACCACGTCCATGGCCGTGGCCAACTCGAACGGCGTCGCCGCCTATGACGAGGGCACGGCGGTAAGCGGCAGCATCATGTCCATCATCAAGGAGGACGGCATGGTCGCCAATGGCGACGAGTACGAGGTGTCCCGCTTCCTGGACATCAGCTTCGATAAGATCGGCCATACGGCCACGGAGCGTGCCGCGAGCCAGCTCGGGCAGAAGGGCATCGAGACGGCCTCGATGACTGTCATCATGAAGCCGAGCGCCGTCTTCGATATCATGAGCAATACGCTCATACCCGCGATGTACGGGGCCTCGGTAAAGAAGGGCGAGTCGGTCTTCGTTGATAAGGTCGGGAAGCAAGTAGCGGCCTCGGGCTTATCGATCCTGGACGACGGCACGTTCAGCAAAGGGCTGAACACCTATGCGATGGACGAGGAAGGCTATCCAAGCCGGAAGAACGCGCTCGTCGAGGACGGCATCCTGAAGATGTTCCTGTACGACGAGTTCTCTGCTATCGAGAGCGGGGCGAAGCCCACCGGGAACGCATTACATGCGGACCGGATGGAGTCGGGGACGACGTATAAAGTCCCGCCGACCACCTGCGCCCGGAACATAATTTTTAACGGGCCCACGATGAGCGAGGAAGAGATGATCAGGAACACGAAGAACGGCGTCCTCGTGCTCGACGTGCTCGGCGCCCATACGGCGAACCGGGCCAGCGGCGATTTCTCGGTGGCCATCTATTCCGGATACGCCATCAAGGACGGAGAGCTTGCCTATCCGCTGAAGGGCGGCATGATCGGCGGCAACATGCCGCAGATGCTCGCGGGCATCGAGCTGGCGGACAACTATAGGCTCGTTGGGGCGGGAATGTCGCCCATGAGCGGATATATCCCCGGCGTCAAATTCGAGAATGTCAGGGTGTCCGGCGAATAGTGCCGGACCCTAAAAACTAGCTTTTATTTTCCTAAACCTTTAATATATATTTATTGTTATATTATTCGAGGCCTGTCGAATGTTGAGGGGTATGAAGCTTATCTTTTGTGTTTTATTAGCCCTGGCCCTGGCCTCCCAGATGATATCTGCCTCGTGCTTCGGCACGGGCGTGCGGGCTTACGTGCCCACGGTCCGCTCGGCGGACGCCGCAACATTCCCATTCATATATAACGGCTCGTTCATGGTCTATAACGACGGCTACCGGGATGGAGTTTACATTATAAGGGTGGGCGTCACGGAGCCCACGAGCATCGAATGGCTGAACCTGAGTGAATCCGTATTCACGCTCAGGCCCGGGGAGTCGAAGCTCGTCTACTTTTCGCTGAACGTCACGAACGAGACGGCAAGGCCGGGGGAGCAGGAGTTCATCTTTACCCCGACCCTGCTGGCCACGAATGTCGAGCCCTACCTTGACGATTTTGCCAATTACATATCGAGTGCCGATTCTTTTCGTTTTAGGCTGAACGTGACAGGAGTGGCCGCAGCATCATCTGAAGGGACGCCCGTCGTCTTCGTCCAGAATAACCAGACCAACTTCGTGCAATATTCCGTGCTTGAGGACATGAATAAGGTAGTGACGCTGCTTGATCGTGCTATTAAGCTGAACGTCCAGGATAAAGCCTTAGTGGGCGAACCTGTGCCCGTTTCGATCTCCATTTTCCAGGGCCTCAGCAGCCGGGGCATTTCACTTCTGGCCGTCTCGCCCGAAGGCTCACTCCATCCCATCAGTGAGGGTAACGTGACCTTCGACCGTCGGGGGCTTTGGGGAGTCATTGTCATGGTCGGCGACGAGATGGTCCTGGGCAAGACCGTTAACGTTTCTGCCGCCCGGTCGCCGCTTGCTGGCATCGACGCCGGCACTATACTCGCGGGACTGTCTTTGCTTATTTTATTAACCGTTGTGCCCCTCTGGACCCTCACATCCGGCAGACAGGTTGTCGACCCATACGATGACATCATCTATCGCGCCTATATCATCCGAAAATATATGGGCCGTTTTGATGCTGAGCGTCTGCGGAGGGCCGTACGGATGCTTAAAGACGAGTATGACGGCCTTGTGGCGAAGGGAGCCCGCGGTAAAAGGAAGAAGGCAAAAAAAGATATCGATGAGCTCGAGACGCTCACGGAGACCGGCCTATAGGGCTTATTTTTCGATCATGGCCACAGGACGCCCAGGACGATGATAAAAAATCCGAGTATGGCGATAAAATAGCCGGGTATGCTGACCAGCTGATAGCCGATCGAGAACTTCGTCAGGTGCTTGAATATGCCGATGATGATGGTGAAGAGGCCCAGCAGGATAATGAGTATTTGCATGGTATCACCTTGAACATTTAAACTATTGTTATATGAATATATAGCCCTAGCCTATCCGGTCACAGCATGGTCCTCGCGATGGCGAACTGGCCGCTGCACAGGCCCTGCAGCTCCTTAACGATACGCAGCGCTTCCTTGAGGCCTTCCCGGTCACGCTTAGACAAGGAATATGGAAAGATATACTCGTTACTCACGATGCCCCGCTTGATGTTATGCACGTAGCCGAGCATCATGACCCGGGATAGCTGGTCGTAGGCGAACATGTAGCGGTCGATGGACTCCCGGCCGATGACTCCCAGGTCGTGCATCTTCCAGAGGCGGTCGGCGATGTTGGTGCGGGTGATGCTGTACTTGACCGATAATGCCTTTATGGACTGGCTGTATATGCGGAAGCCGTATTTCTTGATGTTAAAGGCGTCCTCGGAATCGGCGAAGTACTCGACCTTGAACGAGTCTCCTTCCAGCCCCACCTCGGCCTTGATGGCGGAGATGGCCAGCTCCGTCGCGTAGGTCGGGTCGGCGTGCAGGGCGAAGTGCAGGGTCTTCAGGAACCGGTTCGCGAGGGGTCTGTCTCCGGCGATGAAGCGTGCGTCCATGATGACCGAGCGCTCATAAGTCGTGTCAAGCCGCGCGAGAAGCTCGACGGTCGTGCCCCTCCACTTCGGGTTACTCGCCATCATGTTGCCCCGGCACCTGGGGAAACCCGCCGCAGATAAGCGTGACACCAGGCTCTCGGAGAACATCTTAAAAAATAGGCGCCCCGTTTCGTCCACCGTATCGTCCAGCACCAGGATCGTGTCCTGGTCCGACTCGACGGACATCTCCTCCCGGCCAAAGCTTCCCACGGCCATGAGGGCGAACTTGTGCTTCGGCGGGCCCATGGAGTACTTCATCTCCTCGAGCACGAACTCGGCGATCTTGAAAGCCATGGCCTCCCGGCATGAGGAAACGATGTGATTGATGTTGCTGCCCGTGCCCCCCATGCCGAGCACGTTCTCGCAGAGCCGTATCATCTCATTATTTATGGGCAGGAGCTGCCGCGGGTTCTTTTCCGAGCGTATCTCCCCGAGGAGCTTATTTAGCCGGTAGTAGGCGCTGGACTCGGAGGAGAGGCTCTGCCAGTACTTGATGCTCTCAAGGCCTTCTTCGACGGTCTTTTGCTCCAGCACGAAGGGACAGTTGAGGTCCTTGACCTTATCGTAGACGTAGCCCCAGTTGATCTTCCCGTGCCCGAGGGCCAGGTGCTCGTCGGTATACCCGAAATTATCGTGGGCGTGGACTTCGACGATGTACTCTGTTCTATCCAGGTAGTCCTCGATGTTGCCGGTAAGCCGGGCGTGCCCCACGTCGAAGGTCAGGCCAACGTTGCCCCGGTTGACGCCCTTGATGATGCGCTCCATCTCTGCGAAGTTGCGACCCACCATGTACTTCTCGTTCATCGCGTTCTCGACGCCGACCATGATGTCGTACTGTCCGGCCCTGTCGCAGATCTTCGCCAGGCTTAACACGTTGCTCTCGATGGCCTTCTCCAGGCCGCCGCTGACCGATGGCGAGGCATAGCCCGTGTGTATGGTGACCATGCGGACGTAGTCCGACAGGCTTTCGATCATGCCCGCCAGCATGTCCACGCTGCTGTCCTTAACGTACTGGTAGACGCTGGCTATGTTAATGTTCTTGAAAGGGAGGTGGGCTGTAAGTAGCAGGTTCGTCGTGCCCGATACCTCGTCGATGAGCTTGAGCGTCTGGGCGTCGAGAGGCTCCCGCTCCGGGAAAAATAGCTCGCAGCAGCTAAAGCCGTTGTCCTCAAGGGACTGTATGGAGCGTACGTCGCTCTCGGACTGGATCCTGTGTGAGTATGCCGGTTCCACTGCGGCTCACGTTCACAACATATCGTCGTCCTGCGGTTATATCTTTTTGCATGGCCCCAAGACTAAAAAGACATTCAAATAATCAGAAGATATTTATCCCCCAAACGCGAGCTTAATAAACGACCGTTATGGAAACACGCGTGGACAATGATACGGCACTAAAGATAGAGAAGATAAACCGGAAGATCGAGGAGATCAACCAGCGCCGTAACGGGTTACACACGACGAAGATCGAGGACGACCTGGACCGGCAGGAGCTCGATGAGTATATCAACACGCTGAACCTGACGAGCGAGCAAAAGTCCATGATCCAGGGCTACCAGAACACTAACGCCCGCATGGTCAAGAACCAGAGCGTCTTTTACTATGGCATGATGATCATCAGCGTGTTCACCGAGGCTTACCTAGGATACGCCATTATCTCGATGATCCTGACGCCCAACCTCGACATGTTCAACACGATCTTTCTGTACATGATGATCGCCGTTTTTATCATCAACGCGGTATACGTCTTGAGGTTCTTGCGCATACTCAAGTGAAAGGCTGTATAATTATGGGAAAAGTGGCCGATGGCCGTAAACAGCCTAATAAACGGCCATAAGACCGAAAAGATAAAATTTAAAGGGCTTTAACAACCATTATGTAGTTGTAAATAGATAAAGCTCGATAAATACTAAATCAGGTGATATAAATGGACGACCAGATCGCGCCCATTGTCGAGGAATTAAACCGGGCGCTGGGAGTAGACAGAGATACTCTGGAAAAAGAGCTGAACCTTCTTATCATAGATTTTAAAGTGCCCGTTGAGGAAGCCCGCAGGAGCATAATGAAGAAGCATGCCGGCGAGGCGGGCGAGGCCGCGGAGCCTGAAAGCTCTAATGACCCGTCGATCAGGCTGTTGAAAGACCTGAGGAGCGGCGATACGGGCGTGACATTATTGGCTAACGTGATCGAGCCCCGGTATAGGGAGATCACCACGTCAAGGGGCACCACGACCGTGGTCAACGGCATGCTCGAGGACTCCACGGCGAAGCTGCATTTCACCGCATGGGTGGACTTTCCCGGGCTGTTCTCGGGTAGGGCCGTCCTGGCGAAGAACGTGTACGTGAACAGCTTCCACGGGATGCCGAGCGTCAACATCGGCGAGCGGTCTACCGTAGAGGAGTTCGACGGGAACGTGCCCGGATATACGACGAGGCGCTGCAGCCTGGCGGAACTGACGGAGGGCGACGGGGCCTACGATATCGAGGTCGAGGGGGAAGTCGTGTCAATACGCCCCGGGTCGGGCCTCATCGAGCGCTGCCCCATATGCAGCCGCGTGATGCAGAAAGGGCAGTGCCGTGCCCACGGCCGGTCAGAGGGCATAAAAGACCTCCGCATCAAGGCGATATTAGATGACGGCACGGGCTCGCTCATATGCGTCTTCGACCGAACGCTCACGAGGGCCGTGCTCGGCGTCGAGCTGGAAATGGCCCTGGAGAGCGGCACCATAGATAATGCCGAGGAGCAGGTCAAGGCTGCGCTGATCGGCTGGCCGTTCACCATTAGAGGTAACGTGACCCGCGGCGAGTACGGCAGGATATTGATCGCGACGAAGGCGAAGAGGCCGGACGAGGACATCGGACGGCTGGCACGGGAGCTTATGGTGAGCGGAGCTCAAAGGAGCATGCGATGAGTGAGAGGGAAGTCGCGAGGCGGATGTTCGCCCGGGAATTTAACGATTCTAATTTACAGCAGGGCGAGTCCATGGACCGCTCGCCCAACTTCATCGTGACGCCGGCAGGCGTCATCTGCAACCGGGTCTTTATCGTGGGCGTGCTCACGGAAGTGGAGAACATCGGCGTCGAAGGCCAGACGATGTACCGGGCCAGGATCGCCGACCCCACGGGCGTATTCACGGTGTACGCCGGCGAATATCAGCCGTCCGCGGCCCTGTTCCTGGCGTCGGCGAAGACCCCTGCCTACGTGGCCGTTGTGGGAAAAGCCCGGGTCTTCAACCCTGAAAAAGGGGCGTATTATATGTCCGTCCGCCCGGAGGAGATCAACATCGTGGACGAGTACGTGAGGAACCGGTGGGTCTATGTGACCGCGCTATTTACGCTACAGGCGGTACGGATCATGGAGCGGGCCATGGAAAGCGGCCTCAGGGGCTCCGAGCTGGAGAGGCACATGCGCGCTTTCACAGCGGACTCTGCGGGCATCGCCCGTGCCATGGACCATTACCAGGTCTCCACGGGCCTGATGGACGCGTACCGACAGATGGTCATGGACGCGCTGGCCACGATCGTGGACGCGGCCCCGCCTGAAAAGCGGGAGGCGGCTGGCGACGGCATGGCGCTGGCCATTATCGAGGACATGATCAAGCGGCTTGACCGGGGCGACGGCGTGAGCTATGAGGCGCTTCTGGACGCCGCGCACAGGCTGGGCTACGAAGAGTCGGCCGTCGAAAAAACATTGAATGCCCTGATGGACGCGGGCCGGTGTTACGAGCCCCGTATCGGCATTCTCAAGCTTATTTAATTCTGGTTCTTGTGCTTTTTAGTATTATACATTGCTTTAACTGATGCTCGTGCTCGTTTTTACGTTATGCCGTCCCGGAGTGTTCTTAACCACAGGGGCACGGAGAGCACTGGGTTACACAGAGATTTTTTTATAAGGGAGGCTCAGAGGGCACGGAGTACGGGTTTATACTTCCCTGAGGCACAGAGTCTTGAGAGGCACTGCTGAGGATAAACAAGTTAATTGTTTATTGGTCAACGGTGCCTCGACAATCTCTGTGTCCCAGGAAAACCAATAAACCGGGCTTCGTGTACTCTGAGTCTCAAATTATAAAAAAACTCCGTGAAACTCCGTGCGCTCTGCGCCCCTGTGGTTAAGGACACTCAATGACGGCATAACGTGAAAGGATAAAAAAATGATTATCCCAAAACGGCGGAAGGATCTTAATTCTTTTTTGTGCCGTCTTTCTGGGTTTCTGAGTCCTTGCCGAGGACGAGGCCGTATATGTAGTCCTGGTCCAGATCGCTGTCCTTCTTTATGGGCTTTGGCGCAGGTGTCGGAGCTTTCGCAGGTTTCTCCGGGGCCTTTGCAGGCGGCTTCGCCGCAGGAGCCGGAATACTTTCGGGTTTTGGCTGCGGTTTCGGTGCCTCAGGGGCCTTAACGGGCGGCTTTGGAGCTTCCGGGGCCTTTACAGGCGGCTGTGCCACAGGAGCAGGCTTAGTCTCGGGCTTGGGCTGTGGTTTCGGAACTTCCGGGGCTTTTGCGGGCGGCTGTACCGCAGGCGCAGGCTTCTCAGGTGCTTTTGCGGGCGGCTGTACCACAGGCGCAGGCTTCTCAGGTGCTTTTGCGGGCGGCTGTACCACAGGCGCAGGCTTCTCAGGTGCTTTTGCGGGCGGCTGTACCACAGGCGCAGGCTTCTCAGGTGCTTTTGCGGGCGGCTTTGCCACAGGAGCCGGAGGATTAGCAGGTTTAGGCTGCGGCTTTGGAGTCTCCGGGGCCTTTGCAGGCGGCTTCGCAGCCTGTGCACGCCGGGGCTGGACCGGCGATCGAGGCTTACGCATAAGATCCCGGGCCGGCTTTTCGCCGCTGCTGTCGCTCTTGCTCAGGTGAGTGAAATAATAGATGATCGCGCCGGCGATCACCAGGGCAGCGAGCGCTGCCAGTATGAGCTGGAGAATATCGCTCGACAGCGAAATACTGGGGATGCTCACGGAGGGAATGATGCTCTGTGGAGTTGCCGTGGGCGGAACTACCGTGGGAGCGGGCGTGATCGTTCCCGTGACCATCTGGGTCGAATTATTGATCGTGACCGTGGGCTCTGCCACGGATATAAGCACTTCCTTAATGTCGGTGCCGCCGGGGTTCGTTACTTTAAGTTTTACTGTGTAGTTCGCGGGCTGCGAGTAGATGTGGAGCGGGCTCTGCTCGGCGCTATGCTGCGTGCCGTCCCCGAAGTCCCAGTCGTATGACAGGGTGCCTCCGGATGCCATGCCAGTGAACTGAACGTACAACGGGGCCTCACCCGACGTCGTATTGACTAAAAACTCCGCGACCGGGCCTGCGGGTGGCGGCTCATATACCGTTATATAGCCTGTTTTCACAGTTGTCGTCCTGCCGCCTGAGCCGTTATCGATCGTCAGGCTCACGTCGTAAGTGCCCGGCGTATTATATGTATGGGTTGGGTTCAGCTCTTTGACTCCACTACCATCCCCTAAATTCCACACCGGGTTACTCGCGTGGGTGGGAGAATCTACGGTGAAATGCACCGTCAGGGGAGCGTTGCCTGAAGTCACATCGGCGTGAAATTCGACCTCGCCCTCGGACGTGACGGGCAGAGTGAATTGAATGATAAGCATTAACAAAAATAAGACGGTTAACGACGTTGATAGAACGGACCGTAGTACCCTCGACATACCTGCTCCCTCGAACAATCACCACTTATGCTTTTATCTATTAATTAGTAATGGCACATATAGTTATCCAAATAAATCTGACCGGCCGGCCAGAAGATGCATTCGAAGACAAAAAAACACTTAAACATGAAGGTCAATCATATCTCAGGGATGGGGTGCAGCCATGACTGTCAAGAAAGCACATAAGAAGCCGGCTCCAAAGCAGGCGCCCCTGTTCGGCGAGAAGCCCGAAGAGCACCTGGAACCGGCACATCCGGATGAAAATCTTACGCTCATTGTCGATAAAAAGTCTTACGATCGATTCATAAAAGTCATCTCGCTTCGCGTTTATACGGAATTCGAAAGGACGCTCAGGGAGACGGGGGTACATAGGCCGGAACTGGCCCTGGTGGGCTTCGACCTGAAAAAAGCCGCAGAGGAATCCGACGTGCGGATGTCGAACTACATCGCGCTGAACGCCCGGATCATGATCGAGAAGGCTTTCGCGGACCCCGAAGAATTTGCTTCGAGATACATGCCAAGGGTCATGCGCGAGATGTCCGCCGGCGGCCCGGCCGGCCTGAGAGGCCACATTGAGAGCAAAGTACAGCACGACATCATGATGGAGATCCGCTCCATCGCCATGCAGCACATACCCGAGAGCGAACGGTACGGCTACCGGCATAAGTTCAAGGTGCTGTAATGAAGATCAAGCTCAGCCCGTGGAGCGTTGTCCTCGGGCTCCTTATACTCCTGATGATCGCCGCTATGCTCGGGCTGGTGCCCTACGTTTCTCCCATGAACGTTTTCTGGCTCGTGGTGACGGTCGCCTGCATATGGGGTATCAAGATCATCTTTTTCCCGAAAAAGAAGAGCTAGTGTTCCGGAGCAGATCCTTAAGCGCAATGCCGCTCTCGTTGGCATCCAGCACCCGGGACATGACCACGTCGGCCAGGTAGGGACCGATAGGCTCCGGGTCGGGCTTTACGTATACGATGCTCGTGTCGGGCATTGCCTTTTTCAGGCGCTCTATGGCCTCGGACGGTCCGCCGCACGAATACGGGTGCCTGTGCAATAGCGCCGGCATTCCCGCCGCCACGATGTGCGTGCAGCCGGTGTCGAGCAGCCGGCCGGCGGCCTCGTGGATGTCGGGCAGGGCAAAATCCATGAATCCCGATTCGACAGCGTGGAAGCCTGCCTTCTTGAGCTTATGCCCGGCCGGGCGCAGGAGGCCGCCCATATCACATTCTTTTTCCCCGTAGGCCTTCCTGGACATCTCAGATAGCCGAGACGATACGCCGGCCAGATCCGTAACGGCCGCCGACTTCCCGGCGCTGAAATCATGGCAGCATACCAGTATGATCCCCAGGTCCTCCAGGCACCTGAAACTGCGCTCGGGGATTTTCCACCGGCCTGCCCGGCCCTGGAGCGTGAACTCGAGGGACTGTTGTGTGAGACGGGCGACGTCTTCGCCTTCCAGGGTGGGGCTCGCGATCACCAGGTCGAGGGCGGGATTATCCCTGAGGACCTTTTTTAGCTCGGCGGGAATGCCCTCCGAGGCGCCATGGCCCGGGAGCATAAGGCCGGCAGCGCCCGCACAGATGATACGGCTGGCGCCCCGGGACGCCGTCCGGTAAATCGACTGCCTGATGCCCGGCGAGCGCATGCTGAGATAAGAAAGCTCAAGGTGGCCCGGCTTCATCCGGGACAGGAGGTGATAAGCGATATGCAATCCGGCCAGGGCGATGTCGTCGTCGAATTGGCGAGTATCGTAAAAGTCCCGGCTCTCCAGGACGTCCCTCGCGAAAAGGCACTTCTTGTAGAGCGCCATATGCTCTTCCGTGCCCAGAAAGCCTTCCGGGAAGTCGCCGTGCCACATCAGCAGCAGCCCCGGGCGGTCATTGCGCATGCATGCACTGCCTCCATACGCGTTTTATGATCCCGGGATTTATTCATGATGGAATAGATGAGCGGTAATAAAAATCCGACGATACGTTCGTAAAATAATAAATCCATACCGATGCAGGATAGATAAAGGGGAGGAAAGGAGACGCAGGTCACAACGTATGAGCCCGACAACTCGATAAAAAAGGGATACATCGCGCTCCTGCGGGAGATCGGATCCGAGGTCTCCCGGAACAAATGGCTCACCTGGCAGCTTTTCAAGAGGGACTTTTTTGCCATATACCGGCAATCGTTCATGGGGTTCCTGTGGGCCTTCATCGTGCCGATGGTCAGCGTCGGCTCGTTCATCGTGCTGAGTAACGCCGGCTTGTTCCAGATCGGCCATATCGATGTGCCATATCCTATTTATGCTATTCTCGGCATGGCTTTCTGGCAGCTATTCTCCATGGGGCTCATCGCGAGCACCAACTCGCTGGTGAACGCGGGCTCCATGATCACGAAGATCAATTTCTCGAAGAAATCGCTCGTCATCGCATCGGTCGGCCAGTCGGTCATCTCGTTCGCGGTGCAGTTCGTCCTCGTGTGCGCCCTGTTCATATATTTCCATAAAATGCCCGGCCCGGCCATCGTCCTGGTGCCGCTGCTCATGCTGCCGATCGTCATGCTCACGCTCGGCCTGGGCTTTATCCTGTCTTTATTGAACGGCATCATGCGGGACACTGGCAGCCTCATCACCCTGCTCATGACATTCCTCATGTTTCTCACGCCCATCCTTTACGTCAGGCCCGAGTCCGGCCTTCTTGCGACCTTGACCGCATTTAATCCAATATACTATCTCATATCGTCCATGAGGGAACTGATCCTGACAGGTACGATCAGCGAGCCGATCGGCTTCGCGCTGTCGGTCGGCCTGTCACTTGCAGTTTTCGCCATCAGCCTCATCATATTCCACCTGACGGAGACGAGAGTCGCGGAGCGGATCTAGCATGACGGAGAGATGCCCTGCAGACGAGTATGTCGTAATTGTCGATAAGGTGTCCAAGAAGTACTGCAAGTCCCTGAAACGGTCGATGCTCTATGGCATGCACGATATCGGGCGAAACCTCCTGGGGCTGAGCTCGAACCCCCACGTGCTCCGGAAGGACGAGTTCTTCGCCGTCCGGGACGTCTCATTCAGGCTAAAAAAAGGGGAGACGCTGGGTATCCTGGGCATGAACGGCTCAGGGAAGAGCACCCTGCTCAAGATGCTCAACGGCATCTTCTGGCCCGATAAGGGCAGGATAACCATCAAGGGCAAGGTCGGGGCGCTCATCGAGGTGGGGGCGGGATTCCATACAGCGCTGACGGGCCGGGAGAACGTATACATCAACGCGGCCATTTACGGCATGACCAGGGAGGAGATCGACGCCAGGTTCGACGATATCGTGGAATTCGCCGAGATCGGCGACTTCATCGACGTGCCGGTGAAGCACTACTCGAGCGGCATGTTCGTCAAGCTCGGCTTCTCAGTGGCCATCCACTGCGAGCCCGACATCCTGGTCGTCGACGAGGTGCTGGCCGTCGGCGACGCCCGGTTCATCGAGAAGTGCCAGGAGCGCATCAACCGCATGCTGGACGGGGGAGCTACGCTGGTGCTCGTCTCCCATAACCTGCGGCTCATCGCCGCCATGTGCTCCCGCGCTATCGTCCTGGACGCCGGCGGCCGGCTTGTCCTGGACAGCGACATCAACTCGGCGGTGCGTAAGTACGAGGAGCTGCTGCTCGAGCACGACTGCGAGGTCATGGCCCGGTCCCATTCCATAGAAAAGCTGAACAAGTGCTACGTCACGAACCACCGCATCACCGACGAGCATGGGGCCGTGCTCGAGGCATATCCCATCGGCGGTAACATCCACTACTCCTTCGACTACGCCCTCCACCCATCGGTGGACCTGGACAAAGTACGGTTCAGCCTGGGCCTGATGAAGGAAAAAGAGCAATTCCACGTGGCCCGCTACATCAACACTCTCGACGGGTACCGGCTGAAGCACCACGAGGGCCGCATCGAGTTCATCATCAACACGAACGTGACCTCGGGCAACTACATGTTCGACATCAGCTTTTTCGACGAGAGCATCCTGCCGCTCGACATCCAGTTCAGCCCGAAGTTCCGGGTCATACACCCGAGCTTCCCCAAGGTCGATAAGGAGTACTTCGGCCAGTTCCTGCTGAAGCCGCACATCAAGACGTATCCTCTCAAGGCCCCGGGCGACGTGCCGCAGGACATCATCACGCCGAAGAAAGTTTGAACTACAAGCCCTGCTTCGCTGAATGGTTCGGTTTCAGACACTCCTTGTTTGGGGTTTTCCTGTGCCAGGTAAGCGCCTTTCGCTGATTTGTTCGGTCGGTATCACGAACCTCTCCAAAGGAATTAAACCACTAATTTTTCTTTTTATATTTTACTCACGAAGCCTCTAAGCCTCGAACTCACCGTCAATGCCCGAACTCCCTAATACTCTGGGCAGTGCTCTAATTCTCTAACGCGCTAACCCGAAAATAATGCTCTAAGGCTCTAAATCACGTTCGAAACGCTAAACGGTGGAGCACTGCTCGAATTGCGAAGCAAAACACTCTAAGAGCCCGGTGGTTCCCCCGTACTTTTGTGTGTTAGTGTCGTTGGCGATTTAGCCGAGCCTTAGAGAGTTTGTGCAGGCTCGTTTAGCGTTTCGAACGTGCATTCGAGCTTTAGAGCCTTCTTTTCGGGTTTGAGGCTTCGGGCGTTCGTGCACTGCCCAGAGTATTAGAGAGTTCGTGCGTTTACGGTGTTTTAGAGATTTAGGTTTTAGTGAGAAAAAATTATAAAAGAAAATTAGTGGTTTAATTCCTTTGGAGAGGTTCGTGATACCGACCGAACAAATCAGCGAAAGGCGCTTACCCGACACAGAAAAACTCAAAAAAGAAGTGTCTGAAACCGAGCCATCCAGCGAGCATCGCTAACTGTCTCCGTTTACTCCGGGATGAGCCAGGACGGCGGGAATATATTTTAAGATGAATCGCCCAAATATTACGTGATAACTGTTATGACGGAACTTATCCCAGGGGTCCACCAGGTCGATAACTCCATCGGGTGCAACACTTACATCATCATCGACAACGGCGTTACGCTGGTCGATACCGGCCTGCGGGGGAACGAGAAGAATATTTACGGCTGCCTGCAGAAGCTGGGCTACTCGCCGAAGGATATTAAGAGGATCATCATCACGCACGCCCACCTGGACCATATAAACTGCCTCTACGGCCTGAAGAACGATTCCGGCGCACAGGTCATCGCCGCGGAGGGCGAGACGGACATTATCGAGGGCAGGAAGCCGCTTCGAGTCGCAGGGGGGATGTTCGGCCTCATTTTTAGCGTACTGCGTGTCTATTATAAGTACAGGCCCGTCAACGTGGACGTCAAGCTCAAGGAAGGCGACACCATCGACGTGCTCGGAGGGCTGAAGGCGGTCGTGCTCAGCGGACACAGCGAAGGCAACATGGGGCTATACAGCCCGCAGCAAAGCCTGGTCTTTTCTAGCGACACCATTCGCGTTCTGGACGGCAGGCTGGCCGCTCCCCACCCTAAGTTCACCGCCGACATGCCGGGCGCCATCAAAGCCATTAAGCGCCTGTCGGAGCTGGACTTCAGTATCATGCTCCCGGGACATGGCAAGCCTATAATGAATGGAGCCTCGGAAAAAGTGAGGGAGCTTTACCACGAGCTGAAGCATTAAGCGTAAACAGGCAAGCGCCGACGGCATATAAGCAGCCGCATGTCGAGGATTCGCTCAAAATTGGGTTTTATTTCTAAAAATCAAACTTTTTACATAATGAAAACAATAATCATGGTCTTAATCAGCAAAGTATTTATTATACAAGATTACATATTAGCTACTTGAGCGGGTGAAATGCCGTTTTTATAACTGCACAATCCAATCCATCCCCTACCAACCCGCTCACCCTTAATTATTGACTTTTAACTGCTTGTTTTAAAATTATTTTGGCGTACGTAGGCGTATTATACATTATTAAAAGATAAAATTACAATTTCATTGTTTGCGTAAATACAATTAATATTTAAGGCCGGAATAAAAGTATACGGCGAACGAGGAATTGGAATGAAGGCCAGGGATACGGCGATGACGCTCGAGGAATTCAGGAAATATTATGACGGCCATCGCGGCGTGATCTCTTCTGTCAGGGCCTATGATGCGGCCGCCGGCCGCTGGGCGGGCTCCGAAGAGCTGTTCGAGCGGCCCGGCGCCTATACGCTTATCGTGGTACGCTTCAAGAACAATACGTTCCTGCGCGTGGACGTTAAGCCATCCCTCCAGGTGCGCCTGAGCCCAAAGAAATATTCGAGCGCTTCCACCTGGGGCGCGCTGGGCGCCAACCTGACGTACGAAGAGAAGGAGTTCCTGGGCACCCTGGGCCAGGAGCTGACGGTCGAAGAATTAATAAAGGCCATCGAGGCGTCGGCATTCGAAGGTAAGGCCGCCCTTCTCGAAAAGATAAGGAAAGCATCAAAAAAGATGCGATAATTACACGTTACGCTTCAGGAAGATCTCGATGGACGAAACTTTGATCGAATCGCCCTTTTCACTTTTAAGCTCCTCGGTGCCGATCTGGATCTTATCGATCGTCACGTCCATTAAAAACCTGTTACGGACCACTTCGGCCGTGTCGACCGCCCTGGAAATGGCGCGGCCCCTGGCCTTGATGGTTACCTCTTTGGCGCCCTCGTTGAACTGTGTGACTGCGGCAAGCACATAATTCATCACCGGCTTGTTACCGACGTATATCACGTTGTCTTCTGGCATTAGCTGGACCCCTTGTAAACCTATAAATATAACGTTTATAAGTAATATAGCTTTTTCCACATTCGCCTGTTAATATAACGCCTGATTATATATGAAATATACTGAAAAGTAAGGCTATGCTAAAGTTAAAAATATAAAAAAAGAATTGCTGCCTTTACATCGGGTATATGGAGCTCGTGACGTCCTTGTCGACGATGCACTCCTTTACATCCCTGTGGCAGCCGGGGCACTCCTCGTCCGCACCCAGTTTTATTTCCGCGCCGCAGTGCGTGCAGGCGGCGCACGATGAAATGTTTTTCTCTTCCATAACGATCACATAAAATTCATGACATAAGGGTATTTAATATGAAGCTATCTTTTGAGCGATGCCCACGCAGTATCGGGTCTGGATAATGAAGCAATGTTACGGGCCCATGGTAAACGCCGGTATGGCGCCCTTTCCCTTACATAGCCGCTCTGCCATGCCCGAAGCCCGTTCCCGCGCTTCCGCTTCGCCCTGGATATGTATCGTGAGCCTTGAATCCCGGGATCGCCCGATCGAGGCAAAACGGACGCCATCGATGTCGAGCATACCTCGCATGATGTCGCCCGCCAGGTCGCCGTTACGCCGGACTATGGGGCCCATGATCCTGGGCACAGTCCGCCCGCATGAATCGCACTCGCCGTATACGATGCCGCCCTCGGCGATATCGCCCGTCCTGTAGCGCAGCAGCGTCGTGCCTCTCCCGTCGATGCTCGTGAACACCAGCTCTCCCCGCTCGCCCTCGCCCACCGGCTCCCCGGTCTTTACGTCGACGCACTCCCAGACGTGGACATCGGGAAAGGTATGGTAGCCCGGGCCGCCGGGACAGCAGGGCATGGACTGTTTGGACTCAGGTACGGAGTAAGAGTCTACCAGGGCCGGAGAAGCCCCGGATCTTTCGAGTAAGCCCTTCAGCCTTGACCGAAGCGGCCCGTCGAGCGTGGAGCCCGACAGGAGCGCGATGCGGAGCTTGCTCAGTTCCTTACCGGCAGCTTTCGCGATGAAACAGAGATAATAAGGATCGCAGGCGATGACCGTGGGGTTCAGCCGCTTCGCAGCGGCCAGCTCTTCCCGGGGCCCGGCCTGTCCCGTCTTCATGGCGAAAATGCGCAGCATCAGGGCCATGTAATGTGAATGCCAGAAGTCGACGTTCTGGCCGTAAGGGTAAGCGTTCTGGTACCGGTCCATCTGCGTGAGCCCGGCACATATCGCGGCCCTGCCGCAGAGCTCCTTGAAGATGCCCATGTCGAACTTGGAGAGGTATATCGGCACGCCCTCGGCCGTATCGAAGGTGGTGACCGGATAGTACTCGTCGATCTGCCTTATCCGGGAGTTGCCGACAACGGCATCGTAAAATAGATACTGAAAACGTGAGGCCAGCATGCGCGGCACGGTATTCGCCCTTTCGACGGGCGCCAGGATGAATGACTCCGGGTCGGCGACAAGGTCCTCGTGCGTCGTGAACGGAAGCTTCCTCAGGTCTTCTATGCCCTCGATGTCCTGCGGATCGATGCCGGGCTGCCTTAGAGTTCGACTATAGAACGGATGATAGCGGAACATGCGGTCGCGGACCATGGCGCGGAGCTTGCGTGCCTGGAGGTCTCCCATGCTCTTCCGGTCCAGCTTTTCCATGTCCGGGTTCCAGTACTGCGCCATCCCATTACCATAGGTGACAGAGTATTAAAAAGGATACGGTCTAGCAGGAGCATGATAAATGCTTTAAACTTGTACGTCCTCTCGAAGTAATGTTTTATAAGGTGAGCCCGGTGATCAGACCTAAGCCCTCGATTGAACGGATGAAGGAGTACGTAGCGGGTAGGAATATCGAAGAGGTCGCCCGCTCCTATGGGATCGATGAGCGGGATGTCATTAAGCTGGCCTCTAATGAGAATTGTCTTGGGCCCAGCCCGCTGGCCGTATCGGCGATCAAAAAGGCGGCCAGTAGTATTCACCTGTATCCCAGCGTTGATGGTGTTGAGCTACGGGAAGCGCTTGCTGCGCACTACGATGTGCCGGTAGGTAATATCGTGACCGGGCCGGGTATGGATGGCGTCATGGAGACGCTGTTGCGCGTGTTCCTGGACAAGGGCGATGAGATAGTCATACCTTTGCCTACTTTTTCCTACTACGAGAACGTGGCTGGCTTCAGCAGCGCAGTACCGGTTTTTTCGACCCGCAGGCCGGACTATGGCCTCGATATCGAGGATATATTGAGCAAGGTCAGCGAGCGCACTAAATTCATATTCATTACGTCGCCGAACAATCCCACGGGGAATGTCACACCCGTAGAGGATATTGAAAGGATCGCTTCCGCAGTCGACTGCCTGGTCTTCGTGGACGAGGCGTATATCGATTTTGCCGACCGCACGGCGCTGGGACTGGTCAGGAAGTACGATAACGTGATCGTGGGCCGCACCATGTCCAAGGCCTGGGGGCTGGCGGGCCTCCGCATCGGCTTTGCTTTCGTCCCGGAATGGGTCCTGGGGCAGTATATGAAGGCCGCGACCCCTCACAGCATTAGCCGGGTCTCCATCGCCGCCGCCATTGGCGCCCTCGGCGATAAGGAATATTACGAAAAGTCAGTCGAGACCGTACGGAAGGGAAGGAAGTACCTGGCGGGGAATATACCCTTCAGGACACTGCCCTCTGAGGCAAATTTCATCCTCATGGACGTCTCGCCCCTCAAATCGAAGTACGTGGCCGACGAATGCATGAAGAGAGGCATTATTCTCCGGGACTGCACCTCGTTCCGCGGCATGGGCGATACTTTTGTCCGCGTGACCGTCGGCACGCCCGCGCAGAATAAGCGTCTCGTGGAAGCCCTTAAGGATATTCGCGGTGGCGCATGAAGGTCGCGCTCACGGGCACTCCGGGCACCGGTAAGTCCACCATCGCCGAATTAGTCGACGCCGGCTTCAAGGTCGTCCACGTAAACGATCTCATCAAGGATGGCTATAATCTGGGGAGGGACGAGGAGCGCAGCTGCCTTATCGCCGACCTCCCGAAGCTTTCTAGATACGTAAAAGCCCTTAAGGGAGACGTCATCCTTGAAGGCCATACGGCACATCTTCTCCCCGTAGATACGATCATCGTGCTGCGGGCTTCGCCCACGGCCTTACGGGAGCGCCTGGCAAAGAGGGGATGGAGTGAAGCCAAGCTTAAGGAAAACATAGAGGCCGAGGCGCTCGACGTCATACTCGTAGAGGCAATGGAAACCAATAAAAAGGTTTATGAAATCGACACGACCTATATGACACCAATGCAGGCGAGGGATGCGGTACTCGAGGCCATCCGTGGCACGGACAGATATAGGCCCGGCAGCGTGGACTTTAGCGAGGAGGCCTTCCTGTGACATTGGACTCTCTCAGATCCACGGCCGTGCTCATCCTGGACCCGTTCGTTAAAGTGTTCGAGACCTACAACGTATCGGCGAACTCGCTCACGGTCCTGTCGCTCTTTTTCGCCATGCTGGCCGGCATCTGCTATTACTTTTCCCTGAATAGTCCCTGGGTCCTGTTCGCCGCCCTGGTCTTCGTATTCTTTAATGCCTTCCTCGACGGCGCCGATGGCCTGCTGGCCCGGAAGACGAACAGCACATCGAAGTACGGGGACTTTTTGGATCACGTTATTGACAGGTATGCCGATGTGTTCATCATAGGAGGCGCCTGCCTTGGCGGATCCGTGGAACCTGCCATCGGCATTGTCGTTATAACCGGCGTGTTGCTCGCCAGCTACCTGGGCACTCAGGCGCAGGCGGTGGGCATTGGCCGAGTATATGGCGGCATCATGGGACGGGCGGACCGGCTTATCATCCTGACCCTGGCCACCTCACTTAATATTGCCTATGTGCCTTCCTTTGGGCTCTGGGGCGTGGATTATAGCGTGCTCGGGTGGGCGTTGATCATTATTGGCATTGCCAGCCACATCACGGCCTTTCAGCGTATATGGCATACGAGGAAGATGTTGCTGGAAGGCGAAAATAAGTAAAATAGCTAAAAAAAGAAAGTGAAGAATTACTTATTCTTCTTCACCTTGATCAGATCGCCAAGCGTAAGCGTCTTGCTCTCGCCACGGCGGCCTCCGGTCTCGGGCTCCGCAACGCCCTCGGTCAGCTTAATATCCAGCGCGCGCTCCAGCTTCTTAATGAGCGCCTCATCGGGAACAAGCTCCGAGCGCTCCACCTTACGGATGATATTGACCTTCTCCAGGATCTTCGCTGCAAGCTCCTCGTCGGTAAGATGCTTAGCCTCCCTTGCCTTCTTGATGACATCAGCGTAATCGTCGATGAGCTGGTCCCTCATCTTATCGAAAAGGTCACCTCTCCGGGCCCTTCTGACGGGCACCATGCTCATATCGCTGGTGGCAGGCACTCCGCGGCGCGTGCTCGTGACCGGCCCACGCCGTTCTACTTCCTTACCGAAGCCTTTACAGCGGTCGCAAACATTCATCTCCGCTCTATCGATGATTATATGATGCGATTTCCCGGAAATCTCTGCTCCGCATATTTCACATTGCATATGTATCCATGTATTAGAGGCGTGTTTTACGGATAAATTTTCCGATAATCCAGTAAGATAAGCATATATACAAGAAAAAATAACTTCCTAATGATTCATATGGCAGACGGATCGGGCGTAGATATACAGGAGGACGTGCCGGTAAGCGATTTTTCCAAGTACCTCTTAGACCGGGTACGACAGCTGGAAGAGCGTAATGTCCGACTGAAGGAGGAGTACCGCAAGATCGAGCTGGAAAAAAAATCCGTCGAGAACAAGAAGGTCCAGTATGAGCGGGAGAACCGTAAGCTGACGGCCGAGCTGGACCGGCTTAAGACCCCGCCGTTGTTAGTCGGCACCGTAGTTGACGTGATGGCGAATAATAAACTGGTCATCAAATCGTCCAGCGGGCCGAAATTTGTCGTTAATTCGTCTCAATTCATTAACTCGAAAGATATATTCCCGGGAGCGAAGGTGGCCCTGAACCAGCAGTCGCTCGCGGTCATCGAGGTGCTGCCCCCGGTGAAGGACCCGATGGTGCTGGGCATGGAGGTCATCGAGGCCCCCAACATCGATTACCAGAACATCGGCGGCCTTGAGGACCAGATCAATGAGATCAAGGAAACCGTGGAGCTGCCGCTGCTGAAGCCCGAACTGTTCGAGAAGGTCGGCATTCAGCCGCCTAAGGGCGTATTGCTTTATGGCCCGCCGGGTACCGGCAAGACCCTGCTGGCCAAGGCCGTGGCCCACAGCACTAAGGCCTCGTTCATCCGTATTATCGGCTCGGAGCTGGTCCAGAAGTACATAGGCGAAGGCGCCCGGATGGTGCGTGAGCTCTTCGAGCTCGCCAAGGAGAAATCGCCTTCGATCATCTTCATCGACGAGATCGACTCGATTGGCGCAAAGCGCCTGGATAGCATCACTTCCGGTGACCGTGAGGTACAGAGGACCCTGGTGCAATTGCTCGCCGAAATGGATGGGTTTGACCCGAGAGGTAACGTGCGTATCCTGGCGGCCACGAACAGGCCGGACATCCTCGACCCCGCGCTGCTGAGGCCGGGCAGGTTCGACCGCATCATCAAGGTGCCGATGCCCAACGCCGAGGCGAGGACTGAGATCCTCAAGATACACGCCCGGAGGATGAACCTGGCGGACGACGTGAACCTCAAGAAGATCGGCCAGATGACCGACGATACGAGCGGCGCTGACCTTTCCGCCATCGTGATGGAGGCGGGCATGTTCGCCATCCGCGGTAACCGGGACATCGTCACGAACGACGACTTCACCCAGGCCATGCAGAAGGTGCTGGGCGAGCGCAACAAGAACCTGACCGAAATGAATATGACGGTGTTCGCCTGAGGGCGACACCATTTTTACTATTTTTAATGATATTGCTATGTTGAATTAGCCTCATTTATTTTAGCATCTCCGTTTTAAGCCCGCGAAGCCTGGTTAAGTCCGCGAAGACTGTTTCGAGCCCGAAGGCCGCGAAGCTTACGCGAAGACCGCGAAGATTCATTCAAAGATAATTTAAAATTCAAATGGATTAGGCGCTATATTATAATTAATTCTTTAAGATAGTCTTCGCGGTCTTCGCGTAAGCTTCGCGGCCTTCGGGCTCGAAATAGTCTTCGCGGACTTATGCATCTTAGCGGGCTTTTCAGCACAGGCGTGTGGATAGAAAATGGCACAGTAAATACAATATAGCATATGCTAATGGCCAATGAAAAAGAAGAAATAAAGGCCTTTTTACATCTTTCGCTGAATGACCGGAGTAACGTAATCCTTCATCTCGGGCAACCGCTTGATACACTCATTAATACGCGGGTAAATATCGTGCCTCGAGCTTACGATGATCACGTGAGCAGGGGGATGTATCCTTCCCAGCACATCGATGGCGACGCCAGCATCGTCGCTCAGGGCCACGAGAGCCGCTGACTTACACTGCTTCTTGAGCGGTACTTTCATGACCTCTACAAGTATCTTATCCGCGACGTTAGGCGTCAGCTCTCTTGGACTAATGGCAAACGTCAAACCCCCATGCCTCTGCAAGTCCGATATAGCTGTGCTTAGTTTTACCGGGTCGTCGGCCCGAATTACAGCAAAAGATTCCATTTTTACCCCTTACTCGTAAGAGTAAGATGTTGTTTGACAATCCTTGGTAATAAATATATCTATTATGCAACATTTTTTAGGGTCGCGCGTCGATATCATATCATGCTTGTCGGGAATGACATCGCCCGTGCCGCCGGGATCGTGAAGACCGGCGGCGTCATCGCTTATCCTACGGAGACTGTCTATGGCATCGGCGCCCTTGCGACGGATGTCGGCGCCCTCCAGAGGGTTTATCAAATTAAGAATCGCCCGCTCAACCAGCCCCTATCGATCGCCGTCTCGAGCATGGAGATGCTCAAGAGCGTGGCGAAGGTCGAGTGCGAGGACTTTATATTGAAGTTTTTACCGGGGCCGGTGACCGTCATTCTAAAAAAGAATAAGATCCTGCCGGATATTTTGACCGCCCGCTCTAAGTATATTGGCATCCGCTGGCCCGACAATAAGATGGCTTTGGACCTGATAAATCAGACCGGGCCCATCGTGTCCACCAGCGCCAACCTGCATGGCGAAAAGGATCCGGTAAGGGCGGAAGAGGTAAAGATAGCCGTCGACTACGTGCTCGACGGCGGCCCTTGCAGGTACGGCGCTCCTTCGACGATCGTGGATCTCCACGAATATACTGTCGTGCGCAAGGGCATCATGTACGAGGAAGTCCGGCGGTACATGTACGGGTGCGGGTGCGCGACCGAAGATTAAGCCGGCCTGCCCACGGGCATCAGGTATAACGGCCGCTCGTTTTCGGACATACCGGCGGCCTTCTTTACCGCATCATCATAGAAAGCGCCTACGGCCACGGTGCCCAGCCCGAGCGCATGGGCCTGTAGATATACGTTCTGCGCCGAGTGACCGGCCTCCATGTGGACGTACTTTTCTCCTGCCGGGTATTTTACCGTCGTGCGCTCGAAGACTCCTGCTATAATGATGACGACGGCACCGTCCTTTATGGCCGATTGCCCGAGGGCGGCATCGCTTAAGGCGGCCCGGGCATCGCCCGCCTTGACAGGGGTTAGCTCATGGTCCACTGGTTTATACTTATATATCCCCGGCGTCAGCCCTTTGACGTTGCCAGCTGCCACATATACCTCCAGTGGATAGAGTGCGCCCGCCGACGGCGCCGTCCTGAAACCATCCGGATCAGTGATCCCCTGTGCCGCCCAGAGCAGTTGCGATACTTCGGCGATATCCAGGGGCGCATCCTTGAACTCCCTGACTGACCTTCTCCCGGCCAGTGCTTTTTCGACCGACATATTGCCATCATTCACCGGCGCAGGAAGCTTAATTGTATTGGAAGAAGAAACCGGCATTGTTGTTGCCTCGTTCGTAACAGGTGAAACACACCCGATGAATAAGATAAAGATAATAAAAAATGTCAAACGCCTCATACCATAGTTTTAAATTTTATACAGGGTCAAATAAATTTCAACCGGTATAGCCGGCCACCATCGACATACGGCAAAAATATAAGCCTCATAGCCCGATATCTAACACCATAATGCACATTTTTCTGGGGCTCGAGGCTCTACAAAGCTACGAGACGGCGGGCGATATCGTCAAGAAGGTAAGGAGGACCGTCACGCCTTCGATCAAAGAGGGCGCTAAGCTCCTCGACATCGCGACGCTCGTGGAGGAGGAGATCTCAAGCTCGGGCGCACGGCCGGCATTTCCCTGCACAGTCGCCGTCAACAATGTGGCATCGCATTACACGCCCTCCAGGGACGACGAGCGAGTGCTAAAAAAGGGCGACCTGGTCAAGGTCGACCTCGGGGCCTGCGTGGATGGGTACGTTGCCGATGCGGCTTTTACGGTCGAGATAGGGACACGCGAGCATGAGGCGCTCATCCTGGCCGTAAAAGAGACGCTTTTCGCGGGGATCGAGGTGATCAGGCCCGGGGTGCCTCTAAGCAAGATCGGCGGGACTATACACCATACCGCTGCGATGCGGGGTTTCAATGTCCTGAAGGACCTGCTGGGCCACAGCCTGGCCAGGAACTGCCTCCACGGAGGCCTGACCATTCCGCCTTATGACAACGGCTCGGAGCTCAAGATACGCGAGGGCGACGTGCTGGCCATCGAGCCGTTCCTCACGAAGGGGAATGGCATCATCGCCCGGATGGACGGAGGAAATATATACCAGCTATTGAGAAACGGCGAGATATACGCGCAGGGGCCCGAAGAGAAGGCGCTGCTGGCGTATATTAACGAACACTACGGCAGTTTCCCGTTCGCGGAACGCTGGCTGCCGGACTCCCGGGGGCTGCCCGGGCTTCTAAAGTCCGCCTGCGTCAAAGGCTTTCCCATGATGGTCGAGGCGGATAAGGCGCCCGTCGCCCAGGCTGAGGCCACCGTCATCGTCGCGCAGGATGGGCCTATGATCATTACGTGAGGTAAGAATATGAGGGTTAGACTGAGGGATTTCATCGAGACGAAGGAGCACTGGATATTCTCCGTCGTCGATTATTATTGTGGTGACGGTGTCCGTTGTTTATTGCGTTATGTTCCCGGCCCCGACGGGGAGCGTGTCCGGGATGGTATACGTTTTAAGAAGATGGGCTTCGATGAGGCCTACGCTTTCATTAAGGAGAATAAGCCCGAGTACATTGATGGTGTAATGGTGGTGCCGTTCGCCGACGTCGTGAAGCATTACCAGCCCCACGACGGCCTCGTTCGTATCCTTGATGCGGACCGCCGGGCGAAGAAGATGGTCGATGCCCTCGAGGGCGTGGACTTCGAGTGTATGGGCATCACGGGCTCGAAGCTCGTGGGCCTTGGCGCCGAGTCATCGGACGTCGATTTCGTGGTTTATGGTATCGAGTGGTTTAAGGCCCGGGACGCTTTACAGCGGGCCATCGCCGCCGGAAAGATCGACGCCATCGACGAGGCGGGCTGGGAAAAGATCTATAAGAAGAGGAAGCCGGAGCTGAACTTTGAGGAGTTCTACCTGCACGAGCGCCGCAAGGGTAACCGATGCCTGCTTGATGGAGTGCTGACGGACATGCTTTTCGTGCGCTCCTGGGACCAGATCGGGCCCCGCGTGCCCATCGGTCACAGCCTCGGCGTGAAGACCATCACTGCGAAGGTCACCGATGCGGAGTTCGCCTTCGACAGCCCGGCCATATACCAGGTCGATCACCCGGAGATCAAGGCCGTATTGTCGTTCACGCATACTTATGCCGGCCAGGCGCTGGCCGGGGAGACCATCGAGGCCTGCGGGCGGATGGAGGAGTATCCTGACGGTAAAAAGGTGCTCGTCATCGGCACGTCCAGAGAACCAAAGGGCGAATGGATTAAGTCTTTGACGCTACTCGAAAAAGCCGATAAAAAGTAAGGTTGGAGCTATATGCCCGTATTATTTTTAATTTACCTGTACTGCCCTTTGTTTCTCACAGCAAAGTCCAATAATTCCGTGTTTATAATTTAATCGATTTTTCTAGCATGCATTTTGTATATTAGTTCGGTCGGTATCTCGAACCTCTCCAAAGGAATCAAACCACTAATTCTTTTTTAGATTTTACTCACTAAATCTCTAATTCTCTAGCTCACCGTCAACGCACGAACTCCCTAATCCACAGGGCAGTGCCCGAACTCTCGAAGCCTCAAACCCGAAAAGAAAGCTCTAAGGCTCGAATTCACGTTTGAAACGCTAAACGACATAGCGCGAACACTCTAATGCTCGGCTAAATCGCCAACGCCACTAATACCCAAAAGTACTGGGGAACGACCGGGCTTTTAGGGTGTTTGTGCATGGCTGTTTCGGGTTTCAAACGTGATTTAGAGCCTTAGAGCTTTCTTTTCGGGTTAGCGCGTTAGAGAATTAGAGCACTGCCCTGTGTATTAGAGAGTTCGGGCATTGACCGTGTGCTAGAGCATTCGAGGCTTAGTGAGTAAAATTCTAAAGAAGAATTCGAGGTTTAATTCCTTTGGAGGGGTTCGAGATACCAACCGAACAAATCAACGCCAACAGGAAAACTCAGCATAAGCTAAAACGAACGCTACGAACACGAATTTGTGAGTATAAGCAATTACATGAGAGGCAAGGAACTAATGGACTTTATGGTATAACTGATACCTGAACATGCATATGTTCACAGTAAAAAAAGAAGAAAACCGGCTTTAATAGCCGTACATCTCGGCCTTGACCTTCTCGAGCGCGGCGATGCGCTTCTCGAGGGGCGGGTGCGAGGAGAACAGCTCCATAAAGGCGCCGCCGGTCGGCGAGATACACAACGCCTTCGCGGACTCCAGGCCCATGGCATCCTCCTTGCGGTATTCGCCGCCGGAGATCTTTTTCAGGGCGCTGATAAGACCGTCAGGGTTCTTCGTGGCCAGCGCGGAGCCCCTGTCGGCGCCGTACTCCCTGTAACGGGAAACGGTGTTAATGATGATCAGGCCGATGGTATTCGAGAAGAGCATCGATACGAACCACGCCGCCATGCTTGCCCCGAAGTTATTCTCGTCCCGGGAGAACAGCATGGTGAAAGCGAAGTACACGATGTAGCTGATGACGGACACGATGAAGCTGGCGAAGGTGACCACGAACATGTCCCGGTTCTTAACGTGGGAAAGCTCATGGGCCAGAACGCCCTCCATCTCCTTCTCGTTGAGACGGTTCAGGATGCCGGTCGTGACGGCCACGACGGAGTGCTTGTAGTTACGGCCCGTGGCAAAGGCGTTGGGCATGTCATTCTGTACGACGGCGATCCTGGGCTTCGGGATGCCCATCTCGGCCGAAAGGTTCTCGACGATGCGGTGAAGCCGGGGGGCCTCATTCTCTTCCAGTATACGGGCGCCCGTAGACCAGAGCACGAGCTTGTCCGAGAAGAAGTACTGTATGAACAGGAATCCGCCTGAAAGTAACGCGATCAGGTACGCGTTGACCCCCAGCGCCCACAGGAAGGCGATGGCGATCATGAAGAGTATGAATAGAGCACCGTATACGATGATCTTTCGAAGGGTCATACCCCAGTCTATTACCATTTTAGTATCATCCCGGTGATATTTCAAGTGGGCGGCGATAAATACTTTGCCATTTAAGAGCAACGCTTTTTCCTTAGTAGATTAATTATTATGGATTTCCTGGACAATTGTAATAAAAGACGCTAATCGTCAAGTATTTATACTGACAACATTAACCTGTAGTGACGGACCGGGCCGTGACATGAGAAGCAATGCCGCGGCAGGCGCATCATAAGATCAAGCAAGGTAGAACATGGAAATGACAGACTCGATAATTCAACCCATATCACACACTGAGAGCAATGTGACTGATGCTGCCCCGTTCAGGGCGCAGGAGAAGGATGACGAGCTGCTGGACGCTTACTCCAGGGCGGTCGTCGGCGTCGTTGACAGGGTCAGCCCGGCGGTCGTGAACGTTTATATCAGCCGGAAGGCCCCGCGCCCGATTTATGGCCAGGAAGAGATGCAGGGCGGCGGCTCAGGTTTCATATTCACGCCGGACGGATTCATTCTTACGAACAGCCACGTCGTCCACGAGGCCTCAAAGATCGACGTCACGCTGTACGACGGCCGGCAGTTCCCGGCGCGCATCATCGGCGACGACCCGGATACCGACCTGGCCGTCATCAAGATCGACGCCCAGGACCTGTCCTTTGCCGAATTAGGCGATTCCGGGGCGCTTCGCGTCGGCCAGCTTGTCATCGCCATCGGGAACCCGTTCGGCTTTAACTGTACCGTCACGTCGGGCGTCGTGAGCGCGCTGGGCAGGTCGCTCCGGACCGGCTCCGGCAGGCTCATCGACGACGTCATCCAGACCGACGCCGCGCTGAACCCCGGTAACTCCGGCGGCCCGTTAGTAAATTCCAGGGGAGAGATCATCGGCGTCAACAGCGCCGTTGTGCTTCCCGCCCAGGGCATCTGCTTCGCCATACCGTCGAGCATCGCGAAATTCGTCGCCGCCGCCCTCATCCACGATGGCCGCATACGCCGCAGCTGGATCGGCATATCCGGCCAGAACGTGGCCCTCAAGCCCGAAATCGTAAAAAGCAAGGGCCTCCCGGCGAGCCAGGGCGTGCTCGCAGTGGCCGTCGAGCGGTATAGCCCCGCGGAAAGGGCCGGGCTGGCGCCGGGCGACGTCATCGTGGGCATGGATGAGCACCCGATAAAGAGCATCGACGACCTGCATAAGCTCCTCACCGAGGAGTATATTAACAAGAAGGCACGCCTGACCGTGCTGCGGCGCTTCGATAAGCTCTCGCTGGACATCGTGCCGGCCGAGATGCCGCCACGCTAAAAATAGTTTGGGGGACACAGTCCCCTGTACTTATTTTTCCTTCTTATTCCACACGTGGACTACCCACGCCAGCGAAGCCACCGTCGCCACGATCGTCGTGACGAGCAGCAGCGGCATGTACCAGCCCGGCTGAGCATTCGCATCCATGAACACGCCGCTCCCGGCGATGGTGGCGATCGTATTCGGCACGAGCGCTGCCGTGCCCAGCACCGTCAAATAGGCGGTAACGAGCGCAAAGCGGTTATTCATCGTCTGGAGCTGGTTATTGTAGATGCTCTGCATGACCTCGAGGCCGGAGGAGAGCACGTTCGACATCTGCTCAGAAAGCTCGATGTGCCGGTCGATGTTGATGGACAATATCCCGATGCGGTCGAGCAGCTTCTCATCATCCGTAATAAGGTCGGCGTCGCCGTACTGCAGCGAATCGACCACGTCCTTGATGGCCCAGAGAACGTTCAGATAGGTGATCAGGATATGCTTCATGTCGTAAATGGACCGGGCCAGCTCCTTCTTGCTGATGTTCTCATCGATGAGCTGCTTGCTGATGTCGTCGCCGTGCTTCTCGATCTCACGCAAATATTCGAAATTGCGGTCGTTGTTCTCGTCGATGATACGCTCGAGGATGAGCGTGATCTTGTCCTGTGTGGACGTGGGCTTGAGCTTCTTGATGAACGTCTGCGAATAGCGGGCGAACTTGGCCAGGCCCGGAACGTTCTCGTTATGCACGGTCATGATGAAATTGGCCCGGGTCAGGATGACCAGACGGTGCACGGTCATGTCCAGGTCGTCGATCTTGACCACGGGGAGCATGATGCCCAGTTCCGTATCCGAGTCCTCATAAGCGGAATAGAAGCCGGACAGCATCTTAGAGATGGGCGTCAGGACAAAGCCCGTGGACTGGGCAATCTTATCGAGGTCCTTTTCCAGGTCCTTCGTCGAATAGTCGATCCAGACGACACTCGCGTCCTTTGCGAACGCCATGTACTCGTCAAGGCACTTATCGGCCGTCTTATCGACACGCCCGTCAAGCTTCAGCGCGACGGCGAAGTTGGCGGGAGGCTTTACGATGGCCTGTGGCTGCGGTGCTGCCGGAATATCCAAAAAGAACGCCTCCGAACAGTAACAGTTGGCTACTTTAAACATAATATAGTTATTCGTGCCCGAAAAAAAGTATATAAAAGGCTGATCAGCGCCTGCCGTACTTCCTGTAGATGAAGAACAGGCCCACTGCCACAACGATAAGGACACCGGTCCCTATATAGGGTATGTAGGACTCGGTGTTGACCGTGATGCGGTAGTCCTTTTCCTTTTCCGCCTGGTCGCTCTTTACGACCACGTTCAACTCGTAGTCGCTCGCCACGATGTTGCCGGGAGACTGGACGGTCATGGTGAACGTCTGCGTATCGCCCGCCTTGATGCTGTTCGTCCTGTTAGGCGAGGTCTGGACGAGCCAACCCTGCGGCGCCTGCACGTCGAGGTAGACGTTCGTCAGGGCCGAGCCCTGGCCGGTATTGGATACGTAGAGCACGATATCGAACGTTTCCCCGGGCTTCGTATCATAGGCGAGCTTCGAGCTCACCACGTTCATGGCGGTGCCGCTCTTCAAAGTCAGCGCCAGTTCCTTAGCGATGGTCAGGTTGTCGGGGGTCGTGACGACCGACGTGAAGTTAAAATCGCCCGCGCTGACGCTGTACGGGGGCACGATCTCCAGCACGAGGTCCTTTTCGGATGACGCCGGCATGACCACTTCGGATATTTCCTCGGAGCTCGCGGCGCTCTCCTTGAACCGGGCGTACCAGTTCTCGGGAAGCCCCGCCACCGAAAGCCTGTACGTGTTCTCCTTCGCCTGCACGTTCTTGATGTGCAGGTCGTACGTGATCTTATCGCCTATCGAGGCGATCTTCGAGCCCACCTTATACGATACGTCGGCGGACTGGTTGGCGCTCGTAATGTCCACGAACACCTCGAGCCGGATATTGTCGACGTAAGCGGTGACCTTTTGCTCGCCCTTCGGCGTGTTGCCCCAGGTCTGCACCATGAGCTCGACAGTCCTCGACTGCTTCGCCGGGACGCTGATCTTGTACACGCCCTTATTGCCGTACTCGAACCAGGTCTTCCAGCTTATCTCGCTGAAGGAGTCCAGCGTGTAAATGTGGTCGGAGTCGTCGTTGTTCTGGATCACGACGGGGAAGGAGACCACGTCTCCTCCGAGAGCCGTTTGTCCCGGGATGTCGCAGGAGACTTTTGTGCCCGAAGTGGACGCACCACTCGAGCCGCCGGGTTTCGCCACGTCAACGTATACCTGGTTTCCCTCGATATGGTCGATATAAACTCTCAGCATCCCCGGGTAATACAGCGAGCTGCCCACGACCACGTTCCTCGGCGTCTTGAATTGCTGGGGGACCGTGGCGCCGCTCAGCGTGACGTTGACCGTGTTGCTCCCGTTGACGATGTCGAACCGTATGTAATAATCGCCGGCGCGGCTCGTCTCGCCGCTCTGCATCGGCCCCGAAAGCACCGTCGTATAGCTGTCGTCGGCGACCGCCGGCACGATCAGCGTGCCAAGCACCAGGCAAAGCGCCAGCAGCGCCGAAAATACTCTCCCGATCATCTGATATCCGACCTCATGAATATTACATAAGATATGGCCAGGGGCAATATAAGCTCTACCAGCATGGCCAGGATGTTCGTCCAGACCGAGGCCAGCGAGTCCATCAGGGTCGGAGTTTTGTACGGGTTATAGGCATAGTCGACCGCCATCAGGGGCATTGGCTTCATGTCGGTCTTATACAGGATGGCGTACGAGATGCGGTCGCCGAAGTCGTGAAGTGGCGATATGGTGTTGATCGCCTCGATGATCTGGTTCTTCTTCTCGTAGTATTCCTGGATCTCCGGGTTCCATCCGATGATCTTGGAGCTTTTTACGGCGCTAGTGGCATTGACGCCCTCCCTGAGTATATTTACGTCATCGCCGGGCATCTCCGTGTATTCAGGCACCGGTCCCATGATAGCGTCGGCGATAGTGCCGGAAAAGTTGGTGACAGAGAACATCAGCACCACGATGCCCAGCACGTAGAGGATGGATAGCGCAGAGCTCTTCGCGACCGTAGAGGTCATGGTGGCGATGGCGAAGAATACGCCCGAGTAGAGCAGCGCCATCAGGAAGTAGGCGCCTACACGGAGCAGGTCTTCCCCGCCCGGCACGATGCCGAAGAACAGCATGATCGCGATGGTGACCAGGAACATCGAGCACATGACCACGATGAGCACGGCCAGCGAGCCGAGCAGCTTACCATTGATGACCGAGTCCCTGTAGACCGGATGAGAGAGCAGCGACTTGAGCGAGCCCTCCTCCTTTTCCCTGGTGATCAGGTCGAACCCGAGGGCCACCGAGAGCACGAGCCCGATGAGCACGAGATACTGGTTCATGCTCATGAACACGTAGAGCACGGAAGGCATGGGGGGATTGATCATCATATCAAGCTGGTACCGGAGCGAGTCGATCTCTTCCTGCGACAGGCCGTTCGCTTCAGCCTCCGCGATCTGCTTCTGGAGGCTGGCCACCTGCTCTTTATACCAGTCCTGCTGCGCGTTCTCCGCAGTCTGCTTCTTGTAATTGTCCAGGGACTCGTTGTACTGGGACATGCCGCCGGCCATGCTAATCACGGCCACGAGCATGAGCACGGCGAAGATCACGATAAATCTCTTACTGGTAAGGTGGTCCCTGAACTCCTTTCCGGCGACGATCAGTTCCGGCCTCATTTAATCACCTCTGTATACGGATTCGAGGAATATCTCCTCGAGCGACCTCTCTTCTACCCGCAATTCCCTGATGCGGAAGCTTTTATGGTATAATTCGTCCGAGATGCTGTCCCGTATGTCCTCGGATGCCTGGAGGATGGCGCTGCCGTTGTTGTATGTGGCCTGGAGGATACGGGGGTCGGTCAGGCGGGGCATGTCGCCGATGACCTTGACGACGATGGTCACGCCTTCGCTCTTGCTCATCTTCTTCCGGACCTCGTCGGGCGTGCCGTGGGCGATCAGCTTGCCTTTAGAGATGATGCCGATGGTGTTGCACACGTGCCGCACCTCCTCGAGGATGTGGGACGAGAAGAATATGGTCTTGCCCTGCTTCGATATGTCCTTGATGATGTTCCTGAACTGGACGACGCCCTGCGGGTCGAGGCCGTTCGTGGGCTCGTCGAGGAAGACGACTTCGGGGTCGTTCAGGAGAGCCTGCGCCAGCCCGAGGCGCTGCTTCATGCCCCGCGAGTATGAGCCCACGGGCTTTTCGACCTTGCCCAGGCCGACGTACCCGATCAGCTCGCCGATGCGCTTATCGGCGTCCGCGTCCTTCATGGCGTAAAATCGTGAAAAGTACTTGAGGTTCTGGCGGGCCGTCAGGTTCCCGTAGAAGCCGACGCCGTCGGGCAGGTATCCGGTGATACGCTTGGCTTCTAGCGGGTTACGGGTCACGTCTACGTCCCGGACGAAGCACTTGCCGGCAGAAGGCTCTATGAGGCCCACCATCATGCCGATGGTCGTGGTCTTGCCGGCGCCGTTCGGGCCGATGAAGCCATAGACCTCGCCCTTCCCTACGGTCAGCTCGAGGCCGTCCACGGCGTTTACCCCGTCGTACGTTTTCGTGAGGTTTTCCGTTTTGATCATGTCCATAATCGGTCATGACCTTATTCGAGCGGTTATTATATAAGAATTATTTAAGCTACAGAATGACCCGTAGTCTAATAAGTCGACATCGACCGCCGCCGGCCATAAAAATATAATTATATGGCAATCACCTGTACAGTAACCGAAAGAACTATGGAAAAACCGCTTATTCTATAACACATATATATCAATTTACAAAATTCAAAAACTATTTCTAGGGACAATTTAATATGCAAGAACAAAATTTTACATTCCATAATCAGGAAGGATACATCGTTGCACAGGATCGTCAGGAAAATTGAGCTTGCTTCCGGTACTACTTTATTTGAAGTGGAAGCGCCGGACGTGGCCCGTAAGGCAAGGCCGGGCCAGTTCGTCATTGTCCGCATCGATGATGCGGGCGAGCGCATTCCCTTAACAATTGCCGATTATGATGGCGGTAAGGGTACCGTCACGCTTGTGGCCCTTTCCATCGGTAAGACGACTACGATGCTTTCCCGTTTGGAGGAAGGCGACTCGATACTGGACCTGGCCGGCCCGCTGGGGAACCCGGCAGAGATGATCGAGAACGGCACCGTGGTTTGCATTGGCGGAGGTTTAGGTATAGCTCCCATTTATCCCATTGCCCGGGAGCTGAAGGCGAAGGGCAATAAAGTCATTTCGATCATCGGGGCCAGAACTGCATCGCTGTTGTTCTGGGAGGAAAAGATGCGCGCGGTGAGCGACGAGCTGCACATCGTCACGGACGATGGCACAGCGGGGCGAAAAGGCTTTGCAGTTCATCCCCTGATGGACCTGATTAACGCCGGGGTCAAGCTCGACCGCGTTATGATCATCGGCTCCGCGATCATGATGAAGGTCACGGCGGAGGCGACCCGGCCCCATGGAGTAAAGACTATCGTGAGTTTGAACCCTATCATGGTGGACGGTACGGGCATGTGCGGCTCTTGCCGCGTCACAGTCGGCGGCAAGGTCAAGTTCGCCTGCGTCGACGGGCCTGAATTCGATGGGCACCAGGTCGACTTCGACGAGCTGATGGCCCGGCTAAGGATGTATATGGACCAGGAAAAACTGGCCCTGGAAAAATATACTCACCAGATCGAGGGGGTGCCGGCGTGCCTAAGCTCCCATCCGCAAAAATAGACCGCCGCAGGCGCATGCCCATGAAAGAGCAGGCGCCGTCGGAGAGGACGAAGAACTTCGCCGAAGTCGCACTCGGGTATACGGGCGAAGAGGCCATGAAAGAGGCCCAGCGCTGCCTGCAGTGTGACGCCCCGATGTGTAAAGAGGGCTGCCCCGTGGGCATCGATATCCCGAAGTTCGTCCACGAGACGGCAGAGGGCCGTTTTGATGAGGCCCTTAAGACGCTTAAAGATACGAATAATTTACCGGCTATCTGCGGGCGGGTGTGCCCCCAGGAGTCCCAGTGTGAGAAGAAATGTATCCTGGGTATGAAATGGAATCCCCTGGCCATTGGTAGGCTTGAGCGCTTTATCGCTGACCGCGATGAGGCGATTACCAGTGTCGATATTACCACGAACGGCCGTAAAGTTGCTGTCGTGGGCTCGGGACCCGCCGGGTTAACAGCGGCAGCAGACCTTGCCCGTATGGGCTATTCTGTCACTATTTTCGAGGCGCTGCATAAGCCGGGCGGAGTGCTGGTATATGGTATCCCCGAGTTCAGGCTGCCCAAGGCCATCGTGGAAAAAGAGGTCGAATACGTCAAAGGCCTGGGCGTCGAGATACGCCTCAACAGTATCATTGGTAAGACTATTACGATCGATGAGATCTTCGCTCAGGGCTATGAGGCCGTGTTCGTCGGCAGCGGCGCCGGCCTGCCAACGTTCATGCACATTCCGGGCGAGAACCTGAATGGCGTGTACTCGGCTAACGAGTTCTTAACGCGTGTTAATTTGATGAAGGCGTTCCTGTTCCCCGAATATGATACGCCCCTGAAGCGCGGCAAGAGTGTGGCCGTGGTGGGCGGAGGAAACGTTGCTATGGATGCGGCCCGTACTGCGAAGCGCCTGGGCGCAGAGCACGTCTACCTCATTTACCGCAGGGGCGAGGAGGAGATGCCTGCCCGGCGTGAGGAGTTAGAACACGCTAAGGAAGAGGGCATCGAATTCAAGCTCTTAATGAACCCGACGAAAATCATCGGCGATGATAAGCGAAACGTCAAGGCCATCGAGTGCGTCTGTATGGAGCTGGGCCCGCCGGACGAGAGCGGCCGACGCTCACCCGTCTGCAAAGAGGGCTCGGAAACGACGCTGGACGTCGATACGGTCATCATCGCCATCGGCACGTCGCCCAACCCGCTCATCGTGAAGACCACGCCAGGCTTGAAGACCGGAAAGCACGGCGTCCTCGAAGTGGAGCCCTACACGTTCAAGACGTCCCGCGAAGGCGTGTTCGCCGGAGGGGATATCGTGTCCGGGGCGGCTACGGTCATCAGCGCTATGGGACAGGCGAAGGAAGCCGCCAGGGCTATTGACGAATACATTCAAAATAAAGATAACTAATTTTTTGGGGCTGTACTAGATTAGAGTTTTATATATCCCCCCACAGCCTCAACGTTTCGAGTTGTTGCCTGGGTGTTCCGTAATTAAAGATGAACTCAGATTTCGACGAGCCACCGAGTGTAGCTCAGCCGCCCCAGCCGTTGACAATCCGCCGAATATCCAGCTGCCTCACATCACCGCGCCATCAGCGCGAACACGCCCCATCCAAGGTATTCGCGCGTGTACGCGGCGTAGCGTTTTGGTTCCGAAGTCAGTTTGGCTCGGACATCTTTCGCGAAGTCGTCGTCGGGATTCGATTCGAGCCATCGGCGCATGGTGAGCCACTTGGCCGCCTCGTACCTATCCCAGCCTTCTTGGCCAGCCAGAACCATTTCCACAACGTCGTAGTCGAGGTCGCCGAAAGACGCGAGAAGGTCTGGAAGCAAGAGAAAGTCGGAGATAGAATTGGCAGTGCATCCCTTGGCAACGTCTTCCGTCGGTGGTAACTGCCGCCAGTAGGGCTCGCCGATGAGGATGATCCCTTCGGAGCGGAGACTCTTCGCCAGAAGCTCGATGGTGCCGGCGACTCCCCCACCGATCCACGTGGCACCGAGACAGGCTGCCACACCGACCTTTTCGTCGGCGACGTAGCCGACAGCGTCGCCGTGGATGAACTTGACTCGATCGGCGATTCCGAGTTCTTCAGCTCGGAGTTTCGCTTGCTCGGTGAACAATTGGCTCATGTCAATGCCGACGCCGATGATTCCGTAATCGCGTGCCCAGGTGCACAGCATCTCGCCCGAACCGCTGCCGAGGTCGAGCACACGAGTCCCCGATTCCAGGCGCAACGCTGCGCCGAGAGTGGCGAGCTTTTCTGGTGTGAACGGGTTATGGATGCGGTGAGCACTTTCGGTAATGTTGAAGATACGTGGGATGTCCAATGCAAGAACTCCTTTTACTAAGTTGTGTAATAACTGGAATATACCCTTTGTGATTGTTGTAGATAAGGGTTTTAGATGTCACACCACAGCCTCAACGTTTCGAATTGTTGCCTGGGTGTTCCATAATTAAAGATGAACTCCCACTCTTTCAAAAACAGCGGGAAAGAATCCGTGTGGATATCAATCAAATTAGCTGCTGATCTGGCGGTAACTTCCAGCGCGAAATATTCAAGCAGCTTAAGTTGAGTATTTTTCTTTAATTTACAATTGTTAGCTTCATTTTCATAGATTAGCACAGTGGCTAATCTAGTACAGCCGCAATTTTTTTATTTTTGTGTTCATTATTTTGTATGGCCGGATATTTAGCTGTACGATATCGAAAGCGAGCGGCAGTCAGTTGGTTGATCGTTAGAGAGAGGCTATATATCCGCTTTTAATTACATTGTAGAAGGCGATCTGGGGGCGTCGCCTTCCAGGGCGGGTCGGATATGATAAGGACGGAAAGCCTGACGAAGGTTTACAACAAAGTGAAGGCCGTCGATTCGATCGACATCAACATCGAAAAGGGCCAGGTTTGCGGCTTCGTGGGCCCCAACGGGGCGGGCAAGACGACCACGATCGGCATGCTCGCCGGCCTCATCGAGCCGACCGGCGGCAAGTGTTTTATCAAGGACATCGAGGTCGCAAGGAACCCTATCCAGATCAAGCGCATGATAGGGTATTTGCCGGAAGGCGTCGGGTTTTACTCTAACCTGAGCGCACGGCAGAACTTGAGGTATTTAGCGAAATTTTATGGGCTGAAGGACGCCGAGTCTGAAGCTCGTATTACGGAATTGCTGGAGTACGCCGGGCTGAAGAACGTCGACAAGCCTGCGGGAGCTTTTTCCCGGGGCATGAGACAGAGGCTGGGCCTGGCCCGGGCGCTGCTGAACGACCCGGAGGTCATCTTTTTAGACGAGCCCACGAACGGCCTGGACCCCGAAGGGGTCATCCAGTTCCGCAAGATCATTAAAGAGCAGGCGGCAAAGGGCAAAACGATTTTTTTCTCTTCCCATATCCTGGATGAGGTGGAGCACGTCTGTAACACGATCTGCATCATCTCAAAGGGAAAGATCGTGACACAGGGCTCGCTGGACGATGTGAGAAATAAGATGCACAAGGACAAGCCCATGACCATTAAGATCAAAGTCATCGGCATGATGCCGAAGCTCACGGACCCTGGCATCATCGATGCCACGTATAATGATGGCTCGGCCACCCTTCGAGTCCAGTCCGACATAGTTAACGAAGTCGCCTCGGAGCTCATGAAGAGCGGAGTACGCATACGAGAGCTGAAGGTCGAGGAAGAATCCCTGGAGGACATATTCCTCGAGACCGTGTACCGGAGGGAATGACGTGGAATCCATATTTATCGTGGCCGAGAAAGAGCTCAAAGACCAGATAACGAGCAAGCGCTTCATCGCCATCCTTGCCATATTCATGCTGCTCGCCCTTTATGCCATGGTCACGGGCATGGAAAGCTACAATAAGAGCCTCCAGTATTACAAGAACGACGTGGCCTCAGATAATCCGTACCGGCAGGAGACCATTAACAGCATGCAAAAGCAAATTCAGGATGCGGAGGCGAGAGGGGCGTCGGCGCAAGAGATACAAAGCCTGAAGGATAGCCTGGAATATTATACGAATCCACCCATGCCATCGGTGCTGCAGGTATTCTCAAGCTTTGCGCTGCTGTTCTCCATCCTGGGCATGATATTGAGCGTTTCTATGGGGTTCGACCAGGTATCGAGGGAGAAGGAGGAGGGGACGCTTAAGACCGTGCTCTCCAGCCCTATGTACCGTGACGCGCTCATCAACGGTAAATCTCTGGGCGCGATTGTAACGCTGGCTATCGTCATCGCGGCGACATTCCTCATGACCATCGCAGTCATGCTGCTCTACGGGGTAGTGCCGGTAGCGGACGACCTTTTAAGGTTAGCCGTATTCTTCATCGCCGCCCTGCTCTACTGTACCGTGTTCTTCGCCATCGCCATGCTGATGTCCACGGTCGCTAAGAACTCGGCCATGGCCGTCATATTCACGATAGGGATCGTGTTCCTCATGCTCATATTCTCGATCCTCTCGTCGCTGATAGGTGTGACGGTTGCGGGATTCGTCCTGGGCCCGGAGCCTGATGCGCCGGTAGATCAAATGCCATATATCGTGAATACATCAACTACCGAGACGGTCGTCTATAAGAACGATACGGCCGGATCGATGGAGCCGGTGCCCATTCCGGTACCGACATATAGTCCCGAGACCGAGAAATACTACAATTACATGAACAAAAAGTTCCTGGTGTCCTCCCAGATATCCGACGTGCTCAACACGGTCTCGCCAATATACGACTTCAGCGGGTTCTTAGGCTTTGGAGGAAACAGCATCTCCGGGGCAATACTTTCCAAACAAAAGCCCTATGACCCGACGTCATCCTACTGGTCGCCGTACACGAAAACGATATCCGTCTGGGAGTCGCTCTCCTACGTCTGGACGAAGGTGCTCGGGCTTATCGTCGAGATCATCCTGGCATTCGGCCTGACGTATGTGGCGTTCATGAGGATGGACATCCGATAGCGCGGGAGAAGGTTTATGAACCTTACCTCCGCTACTTTTATTTGATATCGATGACCGTCGAGGACATTTTGAAGCGCCGGTTCGCGGCTATCATTTTACAGGAGACGCCCTACGTACTAGAGGAGGCCCGCTTCGGCATGTTCGACATCGCCGCCTACGTGCCCGAGGACTCGGCCATCGAGGGGCTGGTTGAGAGCAAGAAGCTCAGCGCCGTCCGGGCCTGCAACCGCTACCAGCTGGACGGCACCTGCTCCGAGAAGAAGCGGGCTTTTCTGAGAAATTTTGAGCCCGTCTACGACGAGCAATGCCTGCTCCAGGGCTTCCGGGATATCGAGAAGGACATCCTGCTATCGGAAAAGGACTTCAACATGCTTATCGGGAGCAAGGATGTCGTGCGCCATGTCATCGCCTGCCGCGACGAGGAATGTGCCTACCTGGAAGAGCGGCTAAAGTGGGAGAGCGGGTTTCTGGCAGGTTACGGGCTCAGGCAGGGCCTCCACCTGTTCGAGTTCAAAAGTGATCACGATAATGTTAATCGATTTTTAGAGCAGCTCCCGCATTACGCCATGTTCGCCGACTACGTGTGGCTGGTTTTAGGTAGTGAACAGAAGGTGCCGAAATGGCTCCCATCGTACGTGGGCATCTACCAGGAAAGCGGCGAAGGGTTCACAAAGCTAAAAGAGAGCGAATACGTGGCCCGCACGCCCCCGCTCAGCAACTCCGTCCTCAGGGAAAGCGGCCTCGGCGAAGTGGATGACCGAACGCTCTACGATTTCATGAGAACGTGGTTCATCAACTCGGTCTTTTTCCGCAGCAACGGCATCGTCATACCCATGCAGGGCTTTGAAAAATTATTCAGGCCACGCCACGAGAACAAGCGAAGGATGGGCCGGCAGAAGACGTTCGATGATTAGAACTAGCGTCTGTACCATGTTTTTCGGTTAATTCGTAATTTCGGCAGTTATACTGACTTGCTCCTTTCCAGTTATGCCGTCTTTGAGTGGTCCAACCACAGGGGCACGGAGAGCGCAGAGCTTCACGGAGATTTTTTATAAGGGAGGCTCAGAGGGCACGGAGTACGGGTTTATACTTCCCTGAGGCACAGAGTCTAACGAGCCACCGTTAAGGATAAACCAATTCACGCATTCATCGATCGGCGATCACTCATCAATTGTTTATTGGTCAACCGAGCCTCCATTAACTCTGTGCCCCGGGAAAGCCAATAAACGGGCTCTGAGTCCTCTGTGCCTCAAATTATAAAAAAATCTCTGTGTAACTCCATGCACTCGGTGTCCCTGTGGTTAAGGACACTCAACGACGGTATACGGAAAAATGATGGGAATATAGAAAACGTAAAAATTATTGACGATTGGGGACAGTATCAAAATGGCGCACCATCTCGGTCTGCCAGGGCGCCTCGGGCCAGCCTCTCCGGCCCCGCTGCTTATTGACATAATCAAGGTATGCAATAACCTCGTCAGCGGAATACCCGCGGGAGCGTAGCACGCAGCCGATGACGGTGCCAGTGCGGCCGGTGCCGCCAACACAATGGACGGCCACGCCCTCGCCTTTATCCATACAGGCATTAATCGCAGAAACGGCATCGCGGACAAGCCTCTCGTTCATGGCCGGGTACAGCGGTTCATTGCCATGGTGCAGGTCCTCCATCTCGACCTTACAGAGCATGCGTAGCGGAGCAGGATTATAATCCACACGTTCGCAGCAGAGGCAGACCACATGGTGGAACCCGAGGTCATACAGCCGCCGCCACGGCATACGCATGGCCGGGTACGACATGCCCGCGAGGGGCGCAGGCTCTTTTAAAACCAGATAAAATAAACGCGGCGTCTCAAGGCCCTCGATCCGAAGCTCTTGAGACCGCTCCAGAATGCCTGCCACATTTACCCCATCACGGAGAGCCAGTACGACGCTGCATCATCTCGCAATAATTACACAGCGTCCGGCCCGACAGTATGGGAGCGCCGCACTTACGGCAGGTATTCACGCCGCCGTTGGGGGCGCCGGGATAGGCCGCCTGGCTGGCCTCAGGCCGGTAGCGCTTGTCCTCGTCGGCCTTGATCATCTTAGAGATCTTCACCTGCTCCCGGACCACGTACTCCAGGTACTTCGGGAGCGCGAACATGAACACGGTGTCGAGCGCGCCCACGGCGAGGTAGTCGCCCTCCGCGCTGCTCGCCGAGCACTCGGCCGGCCCGTCAAAGCGATAATTCAGCAGGGTCGAGCCTTTCTTGTTCAGGATATACACGGCCTTCTCGACGGTCGTAACGAATACGAGGCTGCCGTCTGGCGATACCTTCACGCTCGTGATGGGGCCGGGAACGGACTGCCTCCAGAGCAGGTGCCCGTTCTTCTCCGTATAATAAACAAAGCCGTTAGAGAAAGCGATAGCCACGTAGCGGCCGTCGTCGGTGACGGAGATGTCCAGGACCCGCTGCGAGTAGGTGTTGCTCGAAAGCTCTCCTCCCCGGTCACTGATCTGGTGGAACTCGTTATTATTAGACTCCAGCGCATAGCTGATCTCCCCGTCGACGGACGTGTAGACGAACACGACGGGCGACTGCGCCTGGAACTCCCAGCGAAGGCGGCCGTCGCGCGTGAGCATGTAGGCCTTATTCGTGTTGGCCCCGGCCATGACGAGGCTGCCGCTGCCCGAAATAGAGACTGAGTTGACCGGGCGCTGGCACTCCTTCGTCCACAGGACGTTACCCCGCTGGTCGAACGCTTTCACCAGCCCGTCCTCGGAGCCCGCGACGACGAGAGAGCCGTCGGGCGACATGTCGATCGTGTTGACGCGCCGGCTGAATCGGCTCGCCCACACCTCGTTGCCCCGCTTGTTGAAGAACGAGACCGTGTTGTCCTTCGAGTAGGAGGCAACGAAGCCCCCGTCGTCGGACACTTTCACGGACTGCACGTCATCCCCGGTGGTGCTCGCCCACAGGAGCTTGCCGCTGAAGTTCATCAGATAAACGTCGTGGTCCCCGGAGCCCGCCGCGACGAACGACGCGTCCGGCGTCATATAGAGTGCGGAGACCTTACCGTTGACCCCGCGCTTCCACTCGGGATTGAGTATTGATTCTGGCTGCATCCATGGTCCCCTTACCTTTTAGTGGATAATTATAGGAAAGTGCTTAATTATAAGGATAGTGGTTCCCGGCCGTGTTTAATATGGTTTGCATGCAGGGCCCTATTATCCACGACATATGGTTATGTAAATGCCCGTTCTAGAGTTTACCGGGGATGAGTGTTGAAGCTGAAGCTGGCCTTGATCGTTATCGTTATCGCTGCCGCGCTGCTGGTCTCGGGATGCTGTTGCTGCTGCATGCCCGGCCGGCATTATTATCGTGTGCCATATACTGCTTATGTACCGTGCCCGGTGAAAGTCGTGCAGGGGCCGACTGCGACGGTGGTGCCGCCACAGGCGCCGTTAAAATGAGCTACTGATACTCGAGGCTGATGTCGAAGACGGGGCCGTAGGCCTGGTCATTTATCAGATCCCGGCCGTTCTCGCAGGCTGTTATGACCTTGCCCTGAGATACGAGCATATCTACCGTGTGGTTGACGGGCACATGGTGCAGGCAGCCCGTTCCCGGCTCGACCTTATATTTTAGCGACTCGAAGTATATCGTTATGCTGTAATCGTTATTCCCTGTGTTATGAACGTCCGTGACTATTGTTTCGGGCTTGATGCGGTCGCCGAAGCACTTTTGCATGTTGACCCAGCTTATTGCGGATGACGTCGCGCCCTCGCTGCCGGTGACCGTGGCGTCGGCAGTCTGAATGGGCAGGCCGACGGTCTCATAGGCCAGGGAACCCGTGCAGAAGATGCTGACGATGATGACGAGACACGCGAAACGGTCGGGAAATCTGGACATGAATATTGAGAGGAAATCCTTGAACATTTTTTCACCTTATCAGGCAACCCGTTATCCCCGGGACAGGCTCAATATACCCGCCGATACGCTATATATTTCCTCATAGTTCCTGAACGCTCTTTTCACGGGCGCTCGCCGGTAAAAAATTTTATACCCTTTGCCGTATCATGAAGGAGATATGCGTTTTTCCTGCGGGCGGTGCGGTAAAAGCTATCCGATCGACGGCCTCGCCTATAAATGCAGCTGCGGCGGCCTATTTACGCTCCGGAAGGAAGGGAAAGAAAGCGTCGACCTGCCCGTATCGCTGGGAGAGACGAACACGCCGCTCCTGAGGAAGGAGATCTACGGCGCCCGAGTCTATTTTAAAATGGACCACCAGATGCCCACGGGCTCGTTCAAGGACCGGGGCTCCGTGGTGCTCGTCAATAAGCTGAAAGAGATGGGCATTGGCGAGGTGGTCGAGGATTCTTCCGGTAACGCCGGGGCCTCTATCGCGGCCTATTGTGCCGCGGCCGGGATCAAGTGCCATATCTATGTCCCGGAAAGTACGCCCGCGGCCAAGCTGAAGCAGATCAGCGCCTACGGCGCCGACATCGTGAAGGTCCCGGGGCCCAGGGAGAACGCTGCGAAAGCAGCGCAGGAGGCGGCGGGAAAAACGTACTACGCCTCTCATGTTTATAACCCCCTGTTCTTCGAGGGCACCAAGTCCATGGCCTATGAGACCTACGTGCAGATGGGCTTCCCGGATACCGTTTTCGTGCCCGCGGGCAACGGCACCATGCTCATCGGCGCCTACATCGGCTTTAAGGAACTGGGATTTTTACCGAGGCTGATCGCCGTGCAAAGCGAGAACTGCTGCCCCCTTTACAACAAGTTCTACGACCTGCCTGACGCAGAGCCAAAGCCGACCATCGCAGAGGGGATCGCCATCGCCCATCCGCCCAGGCTTGAAGAGATGGCCTCGGCCATAAGGGAGAGCGGTGGCAGCGTCATGACCGTATCGGACGACGAGATACGGGCTGCTAATGAAACGCTCCGGCACATGGGCATTTACGTTGAGGATACTTCGGCCGTCGTCGTCGCCGGCGCCCGGCGGCACTTCAAGAACGGCATCAACAATATGCGGAAAGTCGTCCTGCCGCTCACGGGCTCTGGACTTAAGACATAGTGGGTCAGATGTCCACCTTTATGGAGTCGCCCTCGACGATCGCCTTATAGGTCTTTATGTCACAGATCGTAGTGTGCTTTATTAAATCTTCGACCCAGCCCATGTAATTATCGACGGTGGACGACTGTATTGGAGCCCCTGGCATATAGTGGGGCACCATAGGGCACAGTGACTTCCCCGTGCGCACGTCGAAGGAGATGTTGTGCAGGCCGCACGTCAGTATGTACCCGTCCAGCGTGCCCATGTTCAGCGGGGCGTTCATGTGGCCGCACCGGCGGGAGACGGCGTAGTATTCGCCGTTCACGTTACACAGGCAAAGCTCCCTCTCCCCCGCTTTTACGAACATCATGCCGCCGGGCAGCACGTCCCCGACCTTAGCGATCTCGATCATTGCTTATCCCCCTCCAGCTCGGAAAGCGGTATCTGCTTCAGGCTGTTCGGGTCGGTGACGTCCTTATGGACGTAGAGCCCGCACCAGCACCGCTTCAAGGCGTCAAAGTGCTTGCGATGAAAAGGAATGCAGGGGCAGACGATCTTCATGTCCTCCTGGCGGATGCGCAGGAGAGCCTGGCAGGGACAGTACGGGATGCCCCACCTGTCCTCGAGCTTTACCTCCTGCTCTAACAGGAACTCCACCATCTCCTCATCGGGCGTGAACTTGTAGCCCAGCTTATCCACGATGGGCTCGAAGAAGTGGCGCAGTGCGTTCTTTCGTGTTTCAAGGTCCGCGGTCATTTGCCTCCAGCCTCCTTCAGTATCTGCTCGTATTTATCGGGATCGTAGCCCTGGATGACCCTGTCGCCGATGACGACATACGGGAACGATATGTCGCTGGTGTGCTTTCGCATGTCGGCCACAATGCGGTCCTGCTCGTCGGTGTCGGCCAGGTCGTAGTCGACGAAGTCGAAGGGTATCTGCCGGTCCCTGAAGAACTGCTTGGTCTTCCGGCACCAGGGGCAGGTACTAAGGGTATACATGGACACTCTGGGCATCAGGGCTGGCCTCCCACGTTGATGAAGATCTTGCCTTCCTCAATTTTTGATTCAAAGACCGGGAGCCTGATTTCAGGAGCATTAAAGAACTGGCCCGTCCTAATGTCGTAAAGCCAGTCGTGGCACGGGCATTTGAGCATGAAGCCGAAGAGCGAGCCGCCGGACAGCGCACAGGCCATGTGTGCGCACTTATTCGAGAGGGCGTAGATCCGCCCCTCTTTTTTTATAAGGAGCACTGGCAGCCCTTTCGGGAAAGTGGCGGCCATGGAGTTCTCCTTGAGCTTCTTATCTTCCATGGCGAAGACCCATTGGGGGCCTTGCTGTTGAGAAATGACCATAGTAATTATTTTAATCTTTATATTTATTAAAAGTTGTCCCGTACCAAAAATGTTAACAGGCGACATGCTAATTCAGGAAATCATGTCGTTCCATGAGCCATCACGCCTGGAAGTCGCCCTTACCAGGCTGATAATGACGATCATCGAAGGCCCTTTCTATAAGAGATACGTGGCGGACATGGGCCTGATGGGCGGGGAGAACGTGCTGGAGTTCGGCCCGGGGTCCGGCAAGATGTCGAAATATATCGCCGGGTCATTGCCCCGCGGCAGCCTTACGATCGTGGACCTTTCCAGGGTCTGGATCGGCGAGGTAAAAAAGATGATGGCTAAATACCCGAACGTGAGCTTCCACCAGGGCAGGATCACGGAGTTGCCTATCCCGGACGGCGCCTTCGACGTCGTCGTCGCAAGCTTCGTCATCCACGACGTGGACGAGGAAGAGAGGCAGAAAGTCGTAGATTCGCTGGCCTCTAAAGTGAAAAAGGGAGGGCGGATGTTCATCCGTGACCCGGAGCTGAACGGCCGCAGCGGGCATGGCATAACCAGGGCTGACCTGCACAAGGTAATGCAAAATTCGGGATTAAAAGAAGTATCCTTTGAGAGGGTCAAGCCTTTTTATATGGGCCCGCTAAACCAGGGCGTATATGTAAAGGAGTAGGACTATTTTTTAGACAGCAACCATTTTTCTCTCATTATCGAGTACCTTATCGTGCCGTTCTCGAAGCCCCTGCCCGCATACTCGAAGCCGCACTTCTCCAGGAGGCGTATGGAGGCCCGGTTATTGCCGTGCGTCTCGGCCACGATACGCTGCACGCCGGGATTCGCGAAGGCCCAGTTTACGAGAGCGCTGACAGCCTCGGAGCCGTAGCCCTTACGCTGATAGGGCTCCAGCATAGAATAGCCGATCATGACCTCGCCATTGAAGGGGGCTCCGGTGAACCCGCCCGAGCCGATAAGCGTGCGCTCGCCATCCTCGACGAGCACCCAGTACCAGTTGAGCCACACGGCGAGCCCGGGATGCTTCATGGCGCGGGTAAAAAATTCTTCTACAGCGTCCCGCCAGATCTCCGGCGGCCAGCCCTCGATGACCTTTGCCTCTAACGCGGCCGAGAGGGCTTCTCTGCCTTCCATATCGGCCTTTAATATCTCAGAAGAGCCCGAAATAAGCTCCAGGTGGGCGGTACGTATCCTTAGCTCTGCCATAGCTTCCCACATAAATAGACCTGTTAGCTTATATGAATTATGCCAGCAGAAAAATAGTAAATAAAAAAAGGCTCTTGTGCATTTTTGGGATCGTAATTGTTGTAGCTGATCCCCATGCTCTTTTACGTTATGCGGTCGTTGAGTGTCCTCAACCACAGGGGCACGGAGAGCGCAGAGTTCACAGAGATTTCTTATAGATGGAGACTCAGAGGGCACGGAGGACGGGTTTATAATATGCCTGGGGCACAGAGTTGAAGGAGGCATAGCTGATGATAAACCGGTCCAGGTGGAAAACTGTTATCAAATAATCATGTGGTAATTGTTTATTCGTCAACCGTGCCCCAATAAACTCTGTGCCCCGGGTAAGCCAATAAACCGGGCTCTGTGCTCTCCGTGGCCTCAAATTATTAAAAAATAACTCTGTGAAACTCCGTGAGCTCTGTGCCCCTGTGGTTGGACCACTCAACGAAGGCATAACGAGAAAAGGATAAAAATGTTAATCCCAAAACCGCGGAAGAGTCAAAAAAAAAGAAAAGAGCAGCAAAAGCTGCTCTGGCCTGTAAATCATTGTAATGATCTCATAATTCCTTCACAGATCACCTCCATAGGATGTGGTATATGGTGAAAAGATCATTCTACAGTGACCGATTTCGCCAGGTTCCTGGGCTTATCGATCGGGCATCCGCGGTACAATGCCGTATAGTAGGAGAGCAGCTGTAGTACGACCGACGAGAGTATGGGCGAAGTGAACTCGCACGCGTCCGGCACCCGGACCACGAGCTTGGTCAGCCGGCCGATGCTGTCGTCGCTCTCGCTGGCAACGGCCAGGACTACGGCGTCTCTGGCCATGATCTCCTTGATGTTGCTGATCGTCTTATCGTATGTCGGCGAGCGGGTCGCGATGGCCACGACCGGGACCTGGGTCGTAATTAGCGCGATGGGGCCGTGCTTGAGCTCTCCCGCCGCGAAGCCTTCGGAGAACACGTAGGCGATCTCCTTGATCTTGAGCGAGCCCTCCAGGGCTACCGGGTAGTTCATGTTCCGCCCGATGAAGAAGAACGAGCCCGAATTCGAGAACAGCTTTGACAGCTCTTTGATGTACGACTCCTGCTCCATGACCTGCTGGACTTTCTGGGGGACGCTCTTCAGGGAGACGATCATCTGCTTCAGCTCCTGCGGGGCCACGGTGTCCCGCTGCTTGCTCAGGTAGAGGGCGAGCAGGTACAGGATCATGACCTGGGATGTGAACGTCTTCGTCGCCGCCACGCCGATCTCCGGGCCGGCATGCATGTAAATGGTGCTGGGGGCCTCGCGCGTGATGGTGCTCCCGAAGACGTTGGTGATGGCGATGACATGGATGCCTTTTTGCACCGCGTCCTTAACGGCGGCGATGGTATCCGCGGTCTCCCCCGACTGGGATATGGCAATGATGAGCGCGTCCTGCGTCAGGCGCCGGGCCGCATACCGGAACTCCGAGCCGATCTCGACGCTCACCGGCAGGTCCGTCAAACGCTCGATGGCATATTTACCCAGGAGCCCGGCATGGTATGACGTGCCGCAGGCTACGATGATGATACGCTTGAACTGGTTGACCTGCTCCTTCGTGAGGCCCAGCTCGGGCAGGTCGATGGTGCCCTTGAGGGCGTCGACTCTCGAGATCATCGCATCGTTAAGCGACTTAGGCTGCTCGTGGATCTCCTTGAGCATGTAGTGGGCATAGCCGCAGACGCCCGCCTCCTCCGTATTCCACTCCATGACCTGGGGAGTGCGGACGACCCTGATGCCGTTGAAGTCGGAGATATAGACGCCTGACTTTGTGATGATGCCGATGTCCCCGTCCTTGAGGTAGAGCACCTGTTTCGTGTGCTTCGCGAAGGCCGTGGAGTCCGAGGCGACGAAGTACTGGCCTTCGCCGATGCCGATGACGAGCGGGCTGTCCTTCTTGACCGCAAAGAGCTTTTCGGGCTCGTCCTCGTTCACGATGAGCAGGGCGAACGAGCCGGTGAGCTTTCTCACGGTCTCAAGGATGGCGGCCATCGTGTCCCCCTCGTAGTGCTCCTCGATGAGGTGGGCGATGACCTCCGTATCCGTCTCGGATACGAAGCGGTGGCCGTTACGGATGAGCTTTTCCTTTAACTCCTGGTAGTTCTCGATGATGCCGTTATGGGCTACGGCGATACGATGGGTACAGTCCTGGTGCGGGTGGGCGTTCACGTCGGAGGGCTTTCCATGTGTCGCCCACCTCGTATGGCCGATGCCCGAACAGGCATAAATGGACGAGGGCACGATCTCCTTGAGCTTTGAGATCATCTCGGTGGTCTTGATGACCTTCATGGCGTCCGGGCATGCCAGTGCCAGTCCGGCGGAATCGTAGCCGCGGTATTCGAGCATACTGAGCGAATCAATGAGCATATCCCTTGTGTTACCATTACCAACATATCCAACGATGCCACACATAGTTGTCCGACCAAGAGTTTATCAATAGTAGCCGTGCGAACGAGTGGCATGGTAAGCGTCGTTGATGGTAACGGTTAAGTCACCCGGACTTGCCCGCCAGATCGTAAGCCTGCTATAGTTCCAACTCTAATGGGTACTATTTTATACGCATGATTATATTAAATTCTATAAATAAGAATGATATTATTATAAAATAGGTTATTTTTTAGCGGATTAATTAGCATGTGGTTGTGGGGTAATTTTTGCCGTGTTATGCCCGCCATAGTATTTTTTTGGGGCCGTTTGAGATGTTCATGGGGTGTGTATATGCCGGAAGAAAAGGACGTGGATAAGAACGTTTATTCGACGAAGAAGCCTGGAAAGGATATTTACGAGGGTATCGAGAGCCATCGTGAGAGTGAGATGGGCGAGGAGCGTGAGGGCGGGCCGACTGCCCCGATGCGTGATCTGAGGGGTCCCGTTGTGCTGTCGTCGTCGACGTACACGTCGGAAGATGAGTCTTTTGATAGTGCGGAGAGGAAGTCTCCCGAGGATAAAAAGAAGGGGAGCGAGGACTCCAAGCTAGGCAAATAATACTGTTCTCAAAGGATTGCCGCCCATTATTTACCATGTTGCCCTTAGACGCTGATTTGTTTGGTCAGTAACACGAACCTCTCCAAAGGAATTAAACCACTAATTTTCTTTTATAATTTTTACTCACTAAATCTCTGAGCATCGAACTCACCGTCAACGCACGAACTCTCTAATCCACAGGGCAGTGCTCGAATTCTCGAAGACTCTAACCCGAAACGAAGGCTCAAAAGCTCGAATGCACGTTCGAAACGCTAAACGACATAGCACTAACTCTCTAAGGCTCGGCTAAATCGCCAACGCCACTAATACCCAAAAGTACTGGGGAACGACCGGGCTTTTAGAGTGTTCGTGCTCCAACGTTTAGCGTTTCAAACGTGTTTTAGAGACTTAGAGACTTCGTTTCGGGTTAGCGCGTTAGAGACTTAGAGCACTGCCCTGTGGATTAGAGAGTTCGGGCATTGACGGTGTTCTAGAGCATTCGAGGCTTCGTGAGAAAAATCTAAAAAAAGATTCGTGGTTTAATTCCTTTGGAGAGGTTCGTGATACCGACCGAACAAATCAACGCCCACAGGTACCACGGATAGGCCATGGCGAATGTTATCAATCGGAAGGACCGGCGTGAGTCGAACACAGGAGAAATAGTTAAAAAGAGCAAGCATGGTACTACTGGCTTTCGAGGTAAGAAACCAAATGGCTGTATTTACAAATCCCAATCTTAAATAAAATTAGTTTGTATTATGGTGATGCTCAGGGTGCTCCAGGTTACCGAACGCCCTCCCCAGCACCTCGCTGATCGCCGGGTGGATGATCTGCCCCCGGACAACGGGCGTGTAATCCTGTTCGCGGGTGTTCATGAGCCATACGACCTGCTGCACGATCTCGGGCGCGAACTCCCCCACGACGGAGCAGCCGAGTATTTTCCCAGTTCCCTCTTCGGTAACGACTTTGACAAAGCCGTCCTGCGCGTTGAGCGCATAGCCCTTGGCCGTGTCCGTGTATCTGGCACGGCCGACCAGTATTTTCTTCCCTGCGGCCACCGCTTCGGCCTCTTTCATGCCCACGTGGGCGGCCTGCGGGTGCGTGAAGACCGCGTTGGGCACGGCATGAAAGTCGACGGCGGTCTTTAAGAGGGAGAGCAGGTTGATTGATACGACGTCGGCCTCGTAGTTGGCCGTGTGGCGGAACATGTAGCGGCCGATGGCATCGCCGAAAGCGTAAATGCCGGGCTTGTTCGTTTCCAGGTGCTCGTTGACAATGATGAAGCCTTTTTTGTCGGTCGCGACCCCGGATTTTTCGGGCTTGAGCAGGTCGGAGTTGGAGCGGCGGCCGCCGGCGAGCATGACCTCCTCAGCCTCGATGCGGACTTCTTTGCCGTCTTTCATGCTGCGGGCGATGACGGCCTTCTTGTTGCCGCTTTTTTCTACTCGCGTCACTTCGTGGCCGACCATGAGGTCCATGTAGCGTGGTAAGGCTTTCGTGATCGCAGCGCTGACCTCGGGGTCCTCGTTGTCGAGGACGACCGGCGGGCGGCCGATGAGAGTAACTTTTGTACCCATGGCGGAGAAGAAGTGGCCGTACTCGCAGCCGATGTAGCCGGCGCCGATGATGGCAAGGCTTTCGGGGAGCTTTTTGAGATCTAGCAGGGTGATGTTATCGATGTATCCTGTTTCTTTTAGGCCCGGGATAGGAGGGACCGCCGGCCTGCTGCCCGAGGCGATGACGATCTTCGGGGCCATGATGGTCTCTTCGCCGACCTTGAGCGTGTAGTCGCCGATAAATTCGCCCACGACCGGGTAGAATGAGAGGTTTTTGGAGGCTTTTATCTCTTCCAGCATGTGCTTATGCTCGTCCTCCTGGAGAGCCCGGAAACGACCGAGGATGGACGGGAAGTCTACTTTAGTAACTTCCCCTTCGACGCCTATTGCCTTTGCATCCTGGAAGCTGCGGATGATGTCCGCGGGAGTGATCAGTATCTTCGAGGGGATGCAGCCGTTGTTGAGGCAGGTGCCGCCGAGGGGGCCCTTTTCCACGAGGGCGACGCGCTTGCCTTTGGCCAGGGCGTTATCGACGACGATAAATCCCGCGCCGGAGCCGATGACGATGACGTCGAAAGAGAGCATAATAATTAGTCTATTATGTGCAAATAAATAAATTATTAACACTTATTTGCCGGATATTATCTATTGCACGTTCTCATGGAGTATATTGGCAATTGGTAAAATATGATAAATAAAATTCTACTCTGGGCCGCCCACCCACGTACAGTAAGCGGCCCACAGTAGAGGAGGTATAATGCACTTTCGTTTTTAATTCTGAGGTGAAATTTTGATCGTAAGGGTTTGGCCGAGGAATTAAGATCGTACAGGCCGTTTATCAGTAGTTGCCCGATTGTGGGCGATTATGACACCTTTTATATTAGCTATCGATTTGTTTTGCCTGCTTATGCCCCGTTAGTTCCCCGGCCAGGGGATGGAGTGTAGATTGTTTGCTACACAAGATATATTTGTTCTAGTGCTTAATAAATTTTTCGATTAAATGGATAGAATTTATTATATTTGTGATTTTTATTGTAAGTTTTTACTTTTTTTCGATTACTGATAGAACAAATTATTCTGGCATATTGTATTAAGGAGTTTAAAAATCGTAATGTGGATTTTCATAAGTTAATAAAAAGTCCCCGGGATAGGCCGCCCGGAGGCAGTTCCCGGGCGACTCTATTCTTAGGAGGTATAGCACCGTTCGGTTATTTTGAGTTGGTTTGTTTTTTATGTGAGTATTGGCTCATCCACCCTGAGGAGGGGGTAAGCGAGTAAGTGATTGGTACAGTGGATATATTTGTTCAAGTGCTTAATAAGTTTTTCTATGTATCATAGAGAATATATTTTATAATAGGCAATTATGCGAAAATGTTTCTTTGTTTTTTGGATAAATAGAAAATAATATTCCTGCTTTATAGTTAAAGCACCTAGTTGGCCTGTATATGGTTTGCGATGCACGTACAGCCCCCGGTTTGGTAACACGAAGACCCAAAATTTTTTATTAGATTTTACGAACACTAAATCGTGAAGACACTGTAAACACTATTAAACCATGAAAACTCAAAGGCCCCTATTAAGCGAATTAAAACACCAAGTCCACAGCTATTAAGACACGAACGAATGACGTAAGTCACGAAGTGCCACAAAAATAAGACAAATATATCAACTATTGTTATAGCGAGCGACGTTAATGTAAAAATGCATAGGGAAATGATGACAGTGTCTCTGATGTTCTGTATTTTTTTTCTATATTCTCCATCATTTCCCTATGCATTCGTGGCGTGTCATAGCACACAGGGACATGGAGTTCACTAAGTTACACAGAGATTTCCTATGAAAGATTCTCGAAAAGAGGAGATATCAAAGGATATTTTCAATTTCGAGAAATTTTCATCTATTATGCACGAGCCCCAGGCTCATACGCGTTTTTTTAAAAAAGGGAGGGCTCAGAGGCCACGGAGGACGGGTTTATAACTTTCCTGGGGCCCTCGACATCGGCGTTGGCCTCTTCCTTGTTCCTGCTGGCAGTATCCAGCAGAGTTTTGTCCGGATGCCTGGCTTCGGCGGACTCGATGTAGCCGACCATGTTATCTCAATAGGAGATATAGGCGAGTTGCGCTCTCTTAATCTCTGTGTGGTAGGTTCGGATGTTCGTTATGGAGTCGTCCGAGTACTCCTTCGAGCATTTTAATATGATAATATAATTATCCATCGATTAAAATTTGTGATAATAAATAAAATATTGCCATAAAATCTAATTATCTTTAATTATCTACGTATCGATAACTTTTTTATGTCTCAATTAGCAAATGCTAATTTAATTTATGTAAAGGGTTCGAAAATCCTAATTAAAGATAATCCATTATTTGATGAATTTTGGGTAAGAGATCTTATTGCTAATGATCCATCAATCCTTGGCCTCGGTGAACTTATATTAAAAGATAAAGAGAGAATGCAACCAAAAGCTGGTAGGCTAGACCTTCTCTTTGAAGATGCGGATAATAATAAAAGATATGAAGTCGAGCTTATGCTTGGCAAAATCGATGAAAGTCACATAATTAGAGCCATTGAATATTGGGATATTGAGCAAAATAGATACAGAGATTACGATCACTGTGCAGTAATTGTGGCTGAAGATATAACATCCAGATTTTTAAATGTAATATCTCTTTTAAATGGAGCTATACCAATTATAGCATTACAATTAAACGCTATTCAAATAGGTAATACATTAACGTTAAATTTTACAAAAGTATTAGATGAAGCTTCTTTAGGTACTGATGAAGAAGATAATGAAAAAGGCGAACCTGTTGATAGGTCTTATTGGGAGGATAAAAGCTCGTTAACTTCAATGAAATTAGTGGATCAATGTTATGAAATATTAAAGGAAATTGATCAAAATTTGACATTAAAATATAATGTCTATTACATTGGATTAACGCAGAATAATAGGGCTAATAATTTTGTAGCGTTTATACCTATGAGAAGGTTCTTAAGAGTCCATATCCGTTCATCTGATTTAGAGGTATTAAAAAGTAAGTTTAATAATAGTAACATAGATGTATTAGGGATTGATAGACAAAGAGCAGTCCTACGATTGAACATCGACGAAGGGATGTTTGAGGGTAATAGAGAAGTGATTAAATCAGTTTTTGCAGATGCATATCGAGAATATGTTAGATAATCATCATTTTTTTATTTTATTTCAATTACATATAATGCAATAGCAAGAGTATATTAATTGGCGAATAATTCATCTACCTATAATTCCTATTATGTTAAGGGCGTGACGTATTTGGTATTAGATAGCAAAATGCAAACTGATTTACTACAATTTTATGAAGAGAGTGTGAGAAAAGGTGATTTACAGTCTCTAACGTCAATCAATAATAATCTTAGCAATTTTCGTAAAAAATTCAACCCCGAGGTTCTTGCCAGTTTAGATGGGAAAGCACTCCTTGAGTACATGCATGGCAAGAACAGCCGTGACAGCTTGGCATACTGGTTAGAATTCAAGAATGACGAGGAGTTCGAAACAAATATTTTCGGTAGTATTGGTGGTGGTAGCGCATTAAAATTCTATATTTATCAGAGCAGGAAAGGGGATTGGGTTACTGGATCGCCGCAAAAGCAAAAAATTATTACCGAGGATGAGGCGATAAGGATCGCCAGGGGCCAGCGTGAAGAGCTTTTAGAGTGTTCCAAACTTATGGGCGATCTGCCAGAGAATGCTAGCGATGCGGAGTACGAGGAGCTCCAGAAAAAATTATTAAATGTGAAGCGCATGGATCCTGCTTTCGCCTATTTTAGCCAGGTCTCCTGGGGCCATAAATATCTTAGCCTACTATATCCAAGTAAGCTGGATGATTTCCACAATGCTAATTATCAGAGGTTTTATTTAAGAAAAGCTTTGGTTATGCCGCCTGAGGGCGTTGGAAGGTTTATTTGTGCCGGGAAATATGTTGCCATGGCCAAAGAACTAGGTATGCCAATCATCTATTTAACGACAATCCTGAGGCTGAAATATGGGCGACCATATAATTACTGGAGGATAAGTATCAACGATGATGGTCCGGGGAAAAAACAATGGGAATGGATGCGGAGTAACAACAGTATAGCTATTAGTTGGTCTGATATTGGAGATATATCCCAAACCCCTGATTCACGATCAGGATTGGATAGTATCAAAAAATCTATTGAGTCACAGTACTCTTTATCTCCACCTGCATCTACAAAAGCCGCACAACAGGTCTTCTACTTTGCTAACAGGATTAACGAGGGCGATTTAGTGCTTATAACATCTGGATATCATATTCTCGGAGCGGGTAATGTTATTGGGAATTATTCTTATGTCCCATCCTATGAACTATCCCATCAACTACCGGTAGAATGGCTTTCCCTGAACGACGAGGAAGCGATGGGTATAGAGGATACTGACTTGCCTGTATATCAAATAACCAGTCAAGGTACTTTAATGACTGTTGAAAAATATCTTAACAAACCTTATGTAGCACCCCAACCTCCTCTGCCAATACTCACAGGTATCATAAGTAGAATCCAGTCTGTGTTAGAACGTAAAAGCCAGGTCATTCTGTATGGACCTCCAGGCACAGGAAAAACATATTGGGCGGAGAAGGCTGCCAAGGAATTAGCATCCCGATCAGCATTCAATAAATCTTTTAAAGATCTTACCGAAGAGGAGAAACGGGTGATCGAGGGTGACAAAAATAAAAGCGGCTTAGTAAGGATGTGTACATTCCACCCATCATTTGGTTATGAGGACTTCATCGAAGGATACCGTTCCATGGTAGAGAATGGCCAAATGGTCTTTAATGTAGAGGATGGAATCTTCAAGAAATTATGTGCCGAAGCCGCCAGTAGCATCCATAATTATTACCTGATTATTGATGAATTCAACCGGGGTGATACTCCCCGCATTTTTGGCGAATTGATGACTATAATGGAGAAGGACAAGAGGAATAAGCCTGTATTACTCCCATTAAGTGGGAATGCCTTACGTGTCCCACCTAACGTGTTTATCATTGGCACTATGAACACCGCTGACAAATCTATCTCATTGCTTGACGCAGCCCTGCGGAGACGCTTTGGGTTCGTGGAACTAATGCCAGATTACGATATACTCGGCAATGCTCAAATAAATGGTATACCCCTTGGCGCATGGCTAGATGCAATAAATAGCAGTATCCTTGATAATGTAGGACCTGACGCACGAAACCTCTTGATTGGACACACTTACCTTCTCGAAAATGGACAACCGTTGAAAGATTTTTCCAAATTCTGTCGCGTGCTTCGCGACGACATTATACCATTGCTTGAGGAATATTGTTATGAAGACTATGATAAACTGGGGAAAATTCTCGGCACGACCATAATCGATGTCAAGCAACAGCGAATCAATGATGGCTTGTTCGATCCATCAAAATGGGATAACCTTGTGGATGCCCTATTGGTCAATTATCCGGATATTACCAAATCACCTCAAGCGCATGATTCTACCGGTGAGGAAGAGCAACTAACTGGATAGTCTATGCAAGAAATACATTTAAAAGAATGGGAAACTGTACACCCAAATAAAGTAAGTAAGACCAGAGGAATATTCCTCGAAGGCGATAGCACCAACAAGTTAGCAAACAGGCTGAGCGACTCAGGAGTATTAAAGGTTTATGGGCTTAAAGACGGCTTATTCCTGAGTACTACATCATACGTGGGGAAAATTGTTCTTGGAGATATTCAAATTTCCATAAAACCAAAAATAGAAGGAGATAGCCTTTTACGATTGCTAAGATACGCATATAGCCTTGAAGACCTTGACCTTTATAAAAATACGGAGTATAGCACTGGAAAAATGAATTTCCACGATTTGCTCTTGTACCAACTCTCAATAGAAGCTAACATATTGATATCCAGAGGACTCCATAAAAAATACAAGCCTACAGATTCTGAGCTCAAAATACCTCGCGGAATTCTCAATATACAGAGGATAGCAAGACGAGGCGGCATAAGCAAGCAAAGCCTTCCGTGTAAATATTACCCAAGATCAGATGACAATACTATGAACAGGGTGCTCCTTGCAGGGCTGATTATGGGCTCTAATTTGACAAGTAGCCAGAAGTTAAAGGGCAGGCTACGGCGATTGTCATTTATCCTTCGAGAAACTGTCAGTCCTGTAAAGTTAAATTGGGAGATGATGAGTGTAGTTGATATGGATATGAGCCGTTTAACAAGGGCTTACCAACCATCTATAAGCATTATAAAAATGCTTATGTCATCGCAGGGTATAGATTTGGAACAAAAGGATGGCATGAATCTGCCAGGTTTCTTGTTCGATATGAACCATTTTTTTCAGGTCCTCATATCTAGATACCTGCACGATTATCTCCACGATTACAAGGTATATGACGAGCCCCCATTAAAGGGACTTATGGCCTATGATAATAATTATAATCCATTGAAACGGAGACCACCACACCTATATCCGGATTTCATAGTAAGGGACAATATGAATAAGGTGGTAGCAATTCTGGACACCAAATACAGGGACCTTTGGAAGCTACCATTGCCGCGGGAAATGCTATATCAACTTTCCATATATGCCCAGAGCCGTAACCTGGGAGAGAACTCTACTATATTATATCCTACGACAGATAATGTTAGTTCTGAGAATAATGAACAACGGATTAATTTATATGATCCTATACGTGGTGGTGTGCGGGCTCAAGTAGTACTTAGACCAGTGGACATAAACCGTATGGATAAATTACTTTGCATGCAAGGAATCGGTTGTGAAAGAAAGCGAGCCGAGTTTGCCTACGAATTAGTTTTTGGATGAAGTTGATATTAGATCCATTCTATAAGAACAGTTATTAGAGAAGATAATTTTAAGTCAGTTCCATATTAGTTACACCTCGCATATACAAAAGACATAAATTCTATTAATCTGATTAGAGAGGATAAGGTATTACGTCTAAAGATTAGCAGGGGTCTTATGCAAAAAAAATTAATTTCAGATGTACAAGAATATTATTTCTATTATAAGAATAATAAATCAATCGTTCCTTGTCTAGATGACAAATCTAATGAAAAAGCTAAATTAATGCTAAATAATATATATAATAATTATAAAGATAATATCCCTAAAAGGTTCATTAGTCAATGGGATAAAGTCAAACTATATGATCCAAATGGAAATATAGACTCTGCTCATGCTATTATACTGGATATAGACCAAGGCGCTTATGATATTAAAAATTCATTAAATTATTTGACGGGTAAAGAATGGACAAAATTTACATGCAGTTGGTTCGTTTTCAACGCTTTACAAAAAGATTTAAAAGAAGAGCAAGAAATTTGCGAAAATTGTGTTGATCATCCTGCAACGTATTCCCCTACAATGATCGAAGACTTCATACTTTTTTTTACGAAGGAAGGCATGAAGGTAATTGATCCTTTTGCTGGTATAGGAAGTACGTTAGTTGCATGTAAGAGAACGAATAGAATTGGATATGGTACTGAGTTAAATAAAAAATATTATGATATTATTTTAAAGCGCGTACCTGAATTCTATAAAAATATATACAACGCAGATGCAAGAAATATTAAAGAATTATATAATGATGAACAATTTAATTTTTGTATATCTTCCCCACCATATTGGGATGTTTTAAACAGGAGTACAGATGGATTTAAAAAAACAAGGGAAGGCAACGGACTCGATGTTAAGTATTCCGATTTATCCAATGATCTTGGCAATATCGCTGATTATGACCAATTCGTGGGTGAATTAACAAAAATTTATTTAGATATATTTGATAAGCTTGTAAAAGGAGCTTATATTGTTATTATCGTTAAAAACATTAAGAAAGGGGGTAAGTTATACCCGCTTGCATGGGACCTTGCTAAGTCATTGTCTAATAAATATGTACTTAAAGATGAGAAGATTTGGATACAGGATAAAATACAATTATCACCATATGGATACCCCTATAGTTGGGCTAGTAATATTTTGCACCATTACTGCATCATATTAAAGAAAGAGGTATAAAGCTTGGCTACATCAAGTGATTTTTCAAAAATATATAAAATCCATAAATATTGGGCAAGAAAGCCATGGAGGCCAATTAATAAATTAATTACAACTAATTCTAAAGAAAGAGATATAGTTGTTGACTTATTTGTCGGTAGTGGTGTTACAGCTTTAGAATCTATATCACAAAATAGGAATTTTATTGGATATGATTTAAATCCGATAGCCATTTTTATCACGGAAAATACAATCACATGCGATTTCAATGAAGATGAATTTATTGATGAATTAGGGTTAATAAAAGGAGAACTAGAGCCTTTATTTAATCAATTATATGCTGTAGTAGATAAATGTGTTTATTGTGGAAAGAATCTAGTAATTGACCACATAAACATTGGGCCTAAGTTTAAAGGTAAAGAGTCTGGTGTATTTTATTGTTATAACTGCGGTAAAACAAAAATAAAAAGAGAATTAACAAATCAAGAGAAAGATCAATTAAATATTGTGTATGAGATTGACAAATGGGTTCCAGAAAATAATTTTCCGTTAAAGTTTTATAAAGATAGATTTTCTTATAAAGGTGTCCGAAAAATAACTGATATATTTACTAATAAAAACCTATATGCCTTATCGGAATTATTGCATTGCATAAAGAGCAATAATCTAAAATATGAAAAGTTATTTTTATTAGCATTTTCAAATACCTTGCTTCATACAAGTAAACTGAAAAGTGAAAACGTCCGACCATTAGGTGTTAATAACTATTGGATACCTGATGATTATTTTGAAGAGAATGTTTGGATGAGATATTTGGATAGGGTAAATTTAGTAATAAAATCTAAAAAATTATTAAAATCTAAAATAAAGAAAAAAATTGGCGATTATAAATTTTTTAATCAATCTTCATTTAATACTGGACTAGAGGATGAATCAGTTGATTATATCATTACGGATCCGCCATATGGTGAAGCAATCCAATATTCCGAGCTATCGCTAGTATGGAATTCGTGGTTAGGTTTAAACTATGATAATAGGGAAGAAGTTATTATAAATCCTGTACAAGATAAAGGTAAAAAAGAGTTTATAAAACTTCTTGAAATGTCACTAAAAGAAGGTAGGCGAATCTTAAAAAATGGAAAAAAGTTTACGATTTGTTTCCATAATAAAGAATTCGATATTTGGCAAGATGTATTAAGTGTTTTTAAAAGGAATGGATTCAAATTAATAAATATTAATATTGAAAGTACAGTGAGTAATTCATATAATATTAATTGGTCGGAATTTTCACCAAAATCGGATTTATACTTAACATTCGAAAGAGGAGAATATTTTGGGCATACATATAACAAGCAATATTCATTAGAATCATTATTAGAAGACATAATTAATAAAAGTAATATAGATGACTGCCCAAAAATATATGATATGCTTGTATCAAAATTACTGATTGAGTTATACTATAATGAATATAAGATTAATTTAGATGGTTTATCTATAAAGAAGTTAAATAAAATTATGGGTGAAATAAAAAGTGGAAATCAATGCTGATAAATTTATTAAAATAATGAAAGAAAATTTTAATTTTAAAATAGTTAATACTGAATTAGGGCCCGGTATTAAAATGGATAAATTTTCTGCATTTATTTTTTCATCTATAACAGGTGCTGGTTACCTAGACAATCCAGTCTTTCCATTTACACCTAAAGGGCTTACTAAACTATTTTATAACTCTCTAGATTATAAATTTGTTACCGGATTATTTGATAATACTACATTAAAAAATACCCCATATAACTTGTACCTAGGAAGAAAATACTTGTTTAATAATGACAAGATAATAGTTCCGGTAGAATTTAATAGAGAATTAGAGCTTCAGAATAAATTAAAGACTTTTTACGAAAAAATAGGAGTTAATTCTACTGATTACATCATACAAAGAATAGAAAAATCTAAAAACGGAAATGGCATGGAACCATTTTTAGAATATTTAACATGTGAATATTTTAAAAAGGAAAAATATATCGTGGAAACACAGATCCCACTAAGCCATTCTTATGGAACCCCCGACTTTGGAGGGTATAGATCTATAAAATATAATAACTTTATAAATACTTATCATATTCCTCTTAATTGTATTAACATTTTAGAACTATCACTAATTAGACTTGGTTTTAAAAATTTATGTAATGAATATATAATAGAAGATAATAATTTTATAGTTGGTGAAGCTAAGACAAGTACAAAAGAAATGACAAAACAATTAGATAAATACCTAAGTACTGGACTATTTTGTAAAGGTTATGAAATTTATACTTCAAAAATCAAACTGTCAAAGAAATTTTACGGATTAATTTATATAGATAATAACTATAAATTAAAAGCTATAGAACCAACTGAAAATTTTATCATCGATGAAAAATATCATCGTAAATACGATGACTGGATATCAAATTATTTTAAATATTATTTAATAGCCAATTTAACAAATGATGAATTCAATGATTTTTATATTGAATATAATCATAAGAAAATATCTTCAACATGGGATATAGTACAATTTATCAATAGATTAACGTATAAAGAGATAATAGATATGATACCAAGGTTATAACATGTCTTTATCGAGTGATGAAATTATTAAAAGAGAAATTATTGATAAGTTAGGGTACACAATTAATGGATTAGATTTGAGAATATTTCCGGAATCTAGCAACGATGATATGAGACTATTTTGTGATGACGGATTGACCTTTGGGGTAGATAGGACTGCTTATGGTTCATGTGATGCTTGTTGGACTATAAAAGAAAATTGGATATGTAAATATAATGGTAAAAAGGTAAATACTCGGCCCATAATAGCTTTAGAAGGTACGGATGCATTAAATAGAGGGTCGTCTGGAAACGCTCAATATCAGAGGTTTCATCATGCATTAGGTGCAGTTAAAAATGGGATCATTGGAATATATTATTTAAGAAAAGGTAAAAATAAAATACAAGAAGATTTATTTGGTATGGCATATTTTGCATCGTTATATGAGAACGGTACTTACCTTATCATTGATGATTTATCTGAACTTAAAGATTTAATATATGCAATTCATGACAAAGAAAAATTGAATTTATTTATTAATAACAAATTAAAATCTATGTATACGATATTTGAAATCAAATTTAAAAATACTTATCATAATAGTTGGGAAAATTTTGCCAAAGAAAGATCAACAGTATTAAAAAATGGGTACGTAATAAAATTAACTGGTAGAAATAAAAGGAACTTTACAGAATCCTCTCAAAGAGCAGGTCATATAGCAGTTGGCGAAATGTATCTTACTAAGTATTATTTCTTATCACAAAAATCATATAAAAAAGCCTATTATTTATGGCCTCGAATGACTAGACAAGATATAAATTATTTAGATAAAAATAAGTCTACTGATAAAGAATGGCGTATTTTAAGAAATGAACCTAATATAGAGATTATTACAATTGATGATTTGATTGGTGTCCCTAATCACGTAAGGGATGAGTTTATAAGAGTTAAAGATTATCCACTTAAAGGTGAAGCTTATACTATTTATAATTCATATAAAGAATTATTAATGAGGGGTTTAGAAAGCGGAGTAATATCAATAAATAAATAATTTAATTTACTATTAATAAAAAATATTGATATCGAATTATATAAATAATGAAAAAATATAAATTAAATTTTTCGATTACGTTGCTTATCATATTAATATGCTAAAAGGACTTATGATGCACTCTTTAGCCCATATATTAGTAAAAAAATTAATAGACATGCGTTATAAAACATTTATTTGTTATAGGAATATATCCTATTATCACCACCTAGGGCAGTACATCCTGTACTCACAACTACTCCCCCCACCCATAGTACCGCCGCAATCCTCCTTCACCCCGAAACCGTTCTCGTAATCATGCTTAATACACTCAGCGAGTTCCAGTAAACCGGCCTCAACTTCAGCGACATTCGCCTTAACGCACCGCCCATTAGTGCACACCATGAATCCATCATCGTCGACCTGGAATATCCTCGGCTTCTCCGCCTCTAACAACTCCAGCGTAAGGTTCATCGGCTTATATCCCATCGCCTTCAAAGCAGGGTCATACTCAAAAGCCAGCTTATAAAGCAACAACTGGCTCTCCCGGTCCTCTTTAGACGGCTCCCGGCCAGTCTTATAATCGATGATCTCTACCTCACCATTACCATTCAGCTCGTCCACACGGTCGATCTTCCCGGAGAACCTGAACCCGCCGAGCTCGAAACTGAACGCCTGCTCTGTCATGACCACATTACCGAGCTTAGTCCTGTTGCGCGCCCAGAACGTATCGAAGATGACCTTAGCCCGCTTTACATCAATATCCTTATAACCGGGCTCTTTTAGCAGCTCAGCGGCAATATCATCGAGCTCCTGCCTCGACTTCACCTTATTCTTCGCCGCAAGTTCCAGGGCTTCATGAACGAACGTGCCGAATCCCAGGGCTCCCTCGCCCTCCTCCTCGTCATCGTACCTCGATGGCATCCTCAGCAGCCGCGCAAGCTCAAACTTTTTGGGACAGTCACGGTAAATCTTCAGCGATGAATGGGATAAAACGACCTCCTCGGGGTCGAACTTCAACCCGAGAGGCGTCCCATCGCCGATGTCTTTCATGATCAGGGCTGCATCTTCTCTCGCCCTCGCCGCTTCAGGAATGCCAGAGGGCAGATTATGACAACACAGACCCTGGTACAACAATAAATTATAAAGCGCCAGCTGAGGCTCCGAATCGATCGTCGAAAGCACCAGCCTCTTGATCTCGTCCTTTTTCTTATCCAGGGCGCCATCCTTCGCCATCTCTCCGACTTTTACCTCATCGTCCTGGATGAGCTCGATATCGTCGTGGACGCTATTATCCTCAAAGCACGACTCAGCGATGAACATCGACGGGCTGCGCTCGTTCTCGCCATACGACTGCGGATGACAGAGATAAAGCTCCTTCTTCGCCCGAGTATAGGCCACGTATGCCAGCCGCCGCTCTTCCTTCAGCCGCAGCTCTCGCTTCCGGGCCTTCAACGCCTCGTCCAGCTCTTTATCGCTCTCCCATTCGGCCTCAAAGATATCCCTGAAGCGGTCGTTGAGCTCGTCAGGCAATAGCGGCGCCCGGCCGCCAGCCGTGATAGGGAATTTATCCTTAGCCAGGTCGACGATGAACACGTAGTCGTATTCTAAGCCTTTTGCGCCATGGCAGGTCATGAGCACGACCCCTTGAGCTTCCTTTAAAGTGGGCGCATCAAGATCTTCACCCAGCTCATCAAGCATGCGCATGTACTCGATGAACCCGGCTAAGTCAGCGCCGTAAAAGTCCTCGAACCCGGCAACCAGGTCGTGCAGGTATCTCAGGTTCAACATCCATATGCGGCTAGTCCGGGTCGACTCATGTGAGAGCTCCCGGGACAATCCGGATGCCTCGTAAACATCCAGCAATAAATTCGACAACGACTTATTCTTGTTCTTCCTCAACTCCTCTATCTTAGCCAGCAGCGAGTTGATCTTTTTCTTCCCATCCCACGATAGTGCATCCGGCAGCTTCCCCAGAAGCACGTTCTGGATGGTATCACGCTTTGCCGCTTTTGCCAGTATGTGCGAGTCCTTCATCGTCAGACCGTATTTGTAATGCAGGAGCTTCCACCACATCTGGTCTGCCCCATAACGCGGATCTTCCAGGTTAGCGATGACATACAGGTAAGCGAGAGCCGTCCTTACCTCGGGCCGTTTTAAAAATCCGTTATTACTAATAAGCTGAAACGGGATGCTACGGCTTTCAAATGCTGATTGGACTGCATTCGCGGAGGAATGTGAACGGAATAATACGGCGATACGGTTAAAATCGATATCATCTTCAACGATGCGCTCAATCTCTTCGATTACCCTTCTTGCCTGCTCTTTAGGGTTTGACGTCCTTATCAGCTTCACCTTGTCGCCTTCAACACCAAGAGCGGACTTCAACAGCTTAGTCTCCTCCGGGTCATCGTAATTATTGACAATAAGCCTGTGAGCAGTCCTTAAGATCGCATTAGTCGAGCGGTAATTCTCAGTAAGGTTCTTTACGTCAGCCTTAAAATCGATTGTGAATTCGCCGATATTCTCCGGATATGCGCCCCTGAACGCATAAATAGCCTGGTTCTCGTCACCCACAGCGGTTATGTCGCCGCACTTCGAGGCCAGTATCTTTAACAGCTTGAACTGCTGCCGATTAGTATCCTGGAACTCGTCCACGATGACATAATCATAAAGTTCCGCCAGGGCATCGTCACCCCAGGCCTGGCAGTAGTCGATGACCATCTTGATCATGTCCGCGTAGTCGAGCATTTTCTTTTCTGACTTCAGCTTCTCATAGCCTTTCCAGGCCTCTAAAAACGCTGTATATTTCTCATGCTCCTCGTACGCCTCAATGAACGCCGTCAGGAAATTTTTCTCCTCCCGGAGCGCCTTCGTCGGAGGCTCCAGGTGCATCGTATTGATCCTCACTGTGGCCTTGGATACTTCGTCAGCCAGATCAGAAGCGCCGGGCGCATACTCGTCAAGCTGAGCCTTAAGCCGGGAAATGTACCCTTCATAAGCTTCTTGAGAAATATCCAGGTCCTTTGCCCTCTGAATAGTATTAACATAGATCGAGACCCAATAAGCCGGGACATCAAGCTCTTTATACATCAGGAACTTAGCATTCGCCTCATCCAGTACCTGATAATCGTCCGTAATGCCGGTCTTCGCCGAATGGTCCCGGAGAAACTCATAGCAAAAGGAGTGAAAAGTGTTGGCATATACGTCTCGAGCTTCGGGTAATATCCTTACGATTTCATCTTTCATGTGCTTAGCCGCTTCCCGGGAGAAGGTGAGCATAATAAGCCGTTCAGGCTTCAACTTTTTCTCTTTAATGAGATAAGCGGCCTTCGCCGTGATCATCGTGGTCTTACCGGTGCCGGCGCCGGCGACGACTAGGATAGCGCCCTTTGCAGCTTCTATGGCACGTTTCTGCTCATCGTTCAAGTACCTTTTATTGGCACCATCGCTCGTGCGCTCGGCGAACCACTCGAAAAAATCCATCGATATACCCTCGTTGCTTACCTGATGCTAACTCAATAAGTATATTCGGATGCTATATTATAGCTTATGGGACTAAAAATATCATTTATTAAGTAAAATTTCGCTAACTAATCCAATGTTACTTACAAAAAATATAATTTACATCATTAACTTATAAATGCTTATTACAAAATAGCTAACTTTATAAGCACTATATAATAAACATCGGGGAAGCTTTTGACATGGATTTACTCACCATTGGGATAGTGATAGGGGCAATTATTGTTGGTTTTATTTTTGGATTTGCTATAACGCATATATCATCTAAGAGCAAAGTGCAGGATGCAATTGCCAGAACTAAAGCTGAGTCTGAACTACAGCACGTAGCACAGACTGAACAAATGAAATTTTTCGATTCGCAGATGAGAGACCTGAATGACCAGTTAAGCCAGGCCCGCTCTGAGGCGGCCCAACTCCGCGAGCAAGTCCGTGCAGAATCCGATAAGAGGTCGGCGGCAGAAGAGAAAAATAACCGCATACCAGAATTGGATTCGACCATACGGGCAAAGGATATTACTATAAAGGATCTACAAGCCCAAAATACGGAAAATCAGAAGCAGATAGAACATTTAAACACGACCCTGGAAAAGGAGCGTAAGTCGACTGAAGAAAAGCTTGCACTGCTAAATGAAGCTCAGCAGAAACTATCCGACGCCTTTAATGCATTATCGGCCGAGGCTCTCAAAAATAACAATCAATCGTTCCTCGATCTGGCAAAGACAACTCTCGAAAATTACCAGAACGGGGCAAAAGTCGATCTCGAAGTACGACAGAAAGCTATCAACGACATGGTCACACCGCTTAAAGAATCGCTCGATAAGGTGGACGTAAAGATCCAGGAAATGGAAAAAGAGCGTGTATCAGCCTATACAGAATTAAAGGAACAGGTGAAAACATTATCTCAAACCGAATTACTATTACAGTCGGAAACTTCTAACCTCGTTAAAGCGCTGAGGGCGCCTTCGGTACGTGGCCAATGGGGAGAGATTCAGCTAAAGAGAGTCGTGGAATTATCGGGGATGGTGAATTATTGCGACTTCAAAGAACAGGTACCATTGAGGAACGAGAGCTGCAATATACGTCCCGACATGATCATTTACCTTCCAAACCGCAAGAACATCATCGTGGATTCGAAAGCGCCTTTATACGCATATATTGATGCCATTGAAGCAAAGGACGACGATATAAAGAATGAAAAGCTGATCGATCATGCCTCGCAGGTTAAGAAACATATTACACAGCTAAGCGATAAGTCATACTGGCAACAATTCAATGACACTCCTGAGTTCGTTGTCATGTTCTTGCCTGGCGAGACCTTCTTCAGTGCTGCTCTTGAAAAAGATCCTACACTTATCGAGTTTGGTGTCGAAAGGAATGTGATACTAGCCACACCTACAACGCTGATCGCATTATTGAAAGCAGTAGCATATGGGTGGAGACAGGAGCAGATCGCAGAGAATGCGGAAGAAATAAAGAACCTTGGTAAAGAGCTCTATAATCGTATAATCACTTTTAATGATAACATGTCCGAGGTTGGTAAGGGCCTCAAGAAAGCGGTTAATTCATATAATTCCGCCGTCGGTTCGATGGAGTCAAGATTGCTCGTGAGTGCCAGGAGATTTAAAGAGCTTGGTATATCGACTGACAAGGATATTGATTCTCCGTTGATATTAGAGCAGAGCGTTAGAGATCTTGCGTTAGGTAATGGGGAAAAAGAATCAGGCCCAAATGGGGATAATAATTAAACCCATCAGCGATCATTAGAGCATCTGCTCCGGCGGCATAGGAGGCTTTTTCTTTAATTTATCCTCCCATTGCTGATAAATATACCCCGCCCATAGTAAGGGCAACAGCACGGGCAGAGTGCAGCACAAAGCCGGGCTGATCAGCGGTAACACGACCGAGGCTATCACGATGAGAACTGCCAGCGCAATAATGCCCTCCGCCAGCTTCTCCTTACCTGATTTCTTCGGCTCAAGCATCGGCTTTTAACCCCCTGATAATTTACCAACAAAAAAATCAAAGCCCGGCTCGCATAAATATGTGCTAGCTACCGGGCAACTAAAATATCTTCTAACTTTTATGTTATGAGCGGCTTACCTGGGCCTTCTTTTCCACTCATCCTTATCCAGCTTACCCGTTCTCTTATATTCCATCACAGCCCTATGCATCTCCTCAGAAGCCAGGTCAATGCCCATCTTACTCTTCATATAGATGGCGACCTTATCCGCATGAATACCGATCCCGGCGCCCGCCCTCTCTGCATCGAACTGCTCCAGCCCAACGCCCAGATAGACGAACTCCCAACCGGCCTCCTGGCGCATTTTGATCAGGCGCTGGATCTGTTCCCTGGTGAACTCTCTCGAAGAGTTTTCCTGCCCATCCGTCAGAATGGCAAAAAGCACCTTGCTTTTACTATCTTCCGGCCTCTGGAGCACGTCGTTGATGCCCTGCCCGACCGCGTCCAGGAGCGCCGTGTTGCCCGAAGGTACATACGACTTACGATCATAGGGCTTAGCATCCCGGATATCGATGCCGCTACACACGGTCTCGGAGCGGTCGTTGAACTGGACCAGCGTGAACCAGGCTGGGTCCGGATCGGCTTGCTGCTTTTCCAGGAATGTGTTGAAGCCGCCGATGGCATCGTCGATGACCGACGACATGGAGCCGCTGCGGTCGAGGATGACGACGATCTCGGTTATGTCACCTGTTTTTACGGCTTTTTTATCTGTTGATTTGGGCTTCGGTTTTGTCATAAATTAATCTCCAAACAATTGTATAATAATACTATGCATTTCATATTAATAAAACTTGTTATGTAGCATCAATTAATGATAATTTATATATACGATAAAGCCCTATGTTACCATGTGAGTTGTATTCGTTTGGAAAGCAATCGACTTACGAGTTCCATAAAGAACCTGGGATCGGCAAACATAGCCTCGCAAAGTGAGCGATAGCCAGCCTGACTGTTTTAAAAAAAAATTAATAAAATTGAAGGAGTCGATTGATATGAGTGACAGCGAAACAGTAAAATCTGACAACGAGCACCTCATGCCCCGCTCCGTCTTCTACGGGCCGTTCGTGGACATACAGCGAGAGGCGATGACGATCGCCGAGGCCATCCACCAGGAGGTCAACGCTCCCCGGAGTCTGGTCTCGGTGGACGACGAACAATTCGCCATGATCGTCGGGCGGCTGAATGATGTTTACAACCAGCTGGAGGCCATCCGGGCAGATACCGAAGAGTTGGCTGACGTTGTTAATGACTTGAAGGTTAAAGAAAGGAAGCTCTATAATTTCGACCGGTAGATCCTTCCTTTTGTATTAACATTAATATTTTTTAATTTTTCAAATTATAGCGATTTAAAAAGAGTGTTACGATAGATTAAATTATCAAGGAAACCAGTCCTGTAGGGCATCGCAAATCAATACTATCACTGATATCTTTATTACGTATCACTTTTTAGTGATACGTATCACTGATACATTTAAATAGTATCATTATTTAATGATAATTAACCATGCCTGAAAATGAAAAACTCTACGAGTCACTCAAGGAATTCTTACGTCAAAAGCTCCATCTAAGCGCAAATGCCCACCTGAAGCCCGAATTCCTCATCAAGGACGACACCATCCGCCTGAAACCGGATCTCGCCATAGAGGACAGCACTGACAGGTATATTATCGAGGTGAAAAAAAAGCTCTCGATCGTATCGATATCCGTGATCAATTTATATAAAGATCTGATCAGCAAGCGCAGCGATAAGTATCGCTATCGCTATATCATCATCTGCAAAGTATCGGCCCCCCTGGAAGAAGCGGTCGCAAAGGCTGCCGGCATCGATGTTCTTTTACTACCGCCTGGTGTTAAAATGCCAGAAGTGGATGCGGCGAAGCCGTCTGCAGGCATCAAGTTCACGTCAAAGAAGTCATGGGCGGTCATATCATCTCTGTTAAAAGAAAAAATGTCATCGATACGGCAGATATCGCTTAAAGAGCATGTCTCGTATGGATGGTCCCATAAGACGATCTCGGCCTTGTTATCGCAGGGCATAGCCGCGCGGAAAGACGATTTGATCGTCATCAGCGACATGAACAAGCTGTTAAACGGCATCGCCTGGGAGCGCCCATTTGAAAACCTGTTCATCAGGGAAATAAAGTTGCGCGGTAAGAGCGCTTTTGATACCGCCCGGTACATCTCGCGTGTCACAAAAATTGAAAATATCGATTGCTCCTTCACAAGCTATACGGCTGCTGGCCTTTACACCGGTTATTCAGTCCGTGGCGATACGGCTTATGCGTACATGAAAAATCAGGATATCGGCCGGCTTATCGACATATTGTCGGAGGACATTACGAATGATGGAGTAACTGTCAGGCTATATCTGCCCGACAGGGACGTCTTTAGCGACTCAAAAGAACTTGAGGATGTAAAGGTCGTATCGCCCGGCCAGACATTGCTCGACATTGCCGGCCAGGGGTACAGCAGTAAGGACGTGACAAAAATGATGGTCGATAAGTATGCAGCCCTATGATGTAGATCCCCGAATATTCGACATATCCCTTGATGAGCTGGACATGATCTTACGCTGGATCAAAGAGCGGGAAGGCAGGAAAGGGATACAGAATACGTTCCTGGTCGGGGGATGGGCCGTATATGCCTATAACGATACGCTCAAGTCCATAGACATCGACCTCATCACCAATAGTGAAACGCGTAGTAGCTTGAAGCATTTCTTAACTTCGGAAAGAGAGTATGAGCCGTATACCGATGAGAGCGGTACTTCCGTGTTTAAAAGAACGGACTATGGGGAGATAATTATCGACTTTGGTACGACATCCGACCCATGTAATTTCCTGGGTAGACCGGAAGAGCTTAGTTTTGATGAGATCGTCGGCAGGTACAAAGAAATACCGGTAAGGAGCGTCAGTGCACGTATACCCGAAAGGACACTGCTACTATTGTATAAACTTAAGGCAACCCATGATCGAAGGTATCGTATCGAGAACGGGCTCTATCGGGATATGGATTGGGGGCGAGGAAAATTAGTAAAGGATTATGCCGATGTCCTTGCATTAATAGACCCCGGTCATGGCGGAAGAGACATAGACCTGTATTATCTGGGCGAGAAATTAGCCGGGCTAAGCTTTTTACGTGAGCATTTAGCCGGTATCCCGGAACAGGCGACATCAATCGAGAGGTATGGGAAGCTGGGACGGAATGAAGTGAACATGCTTATTAGAAATTTATTATCACAGGTATAAGTTAGTCTGCAAGCAGATAGTATTTTTCCAATGAACTTAAACCCATCAAGCTCTAAGATGACTGGCTATTCCTCCGATTCATCATCGAAATTTTCTTCAAGCGATTTGATTGACAGATAAATGATCATTGATTAAGCGATAAATGTTAAATCGCCATAACTCCTTTTGCGAAGCTCTCCTGGACTACGTCGACCCCAAAGTCCATGCTCCCATCCTCCTTACGATAATTTTGCACAATGCCGGTAAAGCGTATTATATCCCCGATTGTCAGCCCCATTGTCTGCGGCAGCACTTCGGACCGTATCCACAGATGATCGGCGATCGGCTCCCCGGTCTCCAGCGACACGTCGCTGACCAGCACGCGGTACCCGTCCTTCTTGCGATAAAAGCTGATGTCACCCAGCCTGCCGACGTAGACCCTGGGCTTGTTCAGTTTCTTTGAGTAAAACTTTTGAAGCGATCTGCGGACCACCTGTGACACCCCGAATTGCTAATAATAATATACAATAACTATATAATGTATTACATGTTAATAAAACTTGTTACAATAAAATCGAATGAGGTTTTACTATGAACATACTGACCTACGATGACGAGGAATTGCAAAGCCGCGGCCAGAAGCGCGTCCGGGAAAGCGTTAGGCTCCACGACTTCGACGATGAGGAAGACGAAGAAGGGCATTAATGCAGGCCGTGAAACGTGAATTCGGCCAGTACTTCGGGCACTGGAACATCGAGCTGCCCGAAGAAGACCTTGCTAACCGGTCGCCGGGCTTCATCACAAAGGCCGGATGGTCCATCCGGTATATCTTCGGGAAAGACGGCGACAGGGAATACCTGGAGTTCTATGCCATGCACCTCATGACCGATGACCGGCACGTCAGGATATATGAGGATGTGGAATACCAGGAGCTCGATGCTATCTGCTCTATGTTCGGTTTTGATCCGAAGATACCTGGCGATGAGGAGAGAGCTGAGAGGGAGAACCGGGAATATAATCAGCGCGTGTATAAGGAGCTACAGGAGAAAGGGCTGGATATGATGAGCGTGAACACATATCTTAGCTTGAACAATATGCCCAAATGAAAATTAAAAGTTAATATAAGCTTAATGTTGGTTGCTTCGAATAATTCTCATAAGCTAATATCCATCTATTTGATTTTGGCTCTCCATTTACAGGCTTACACAAATTTCCTGGCACAAATCTACGTCGTGCAAAATGGCCACATAAAGAGCATAAATTCGTTTTTTGATCGTAAAATTCAGATTGATACACTGGCAATTTCTTCAAACCAATATTCATGCCAAATACTCGATCAATAGATCCCGCCGCACCACATTGATAGTAGCCATAACGGTTTAATCCCATACCACAATCATTTGTTATCCAGCACGCATTAGTAAAATCGGTAAATGCATATATCCTATTGTCGCAAGGCGCAAGATTAAAGGCTTCGAATTTTTTCTGGAATCGACCCATTTTCCGGGTGTTATTGACGTATATTTTCCTTGGCACCTTTAGCAATTTTCTATTGACCTCAGGACCAAAATTATTTGTGGTGAGTTCAAGCCAGGTCGTGGGCGAATAATTCTCTTTATAGTCAAGTAAAATTTTTAAAATTTTGTCGATATCCGGATGTAATGTCGGTTCGCCGCCCAGAACACGTATCCGGGACCAATGCTTATCATTCGAAATACTCTCATCGATGAATTTTCTTATTTGTTCTAGCGACATCGTCAATTCACTAGGCGCTTGTGTGCAGGAACGGTCACAGTTGTAACATTTAAGGTTACACTTGAACGTGATGTCGATTTCAATGTTATCGAGGGAAGTAGTATATTCTGGTCCAAATATCTTTGTAATTGGTTTGGATATTCTTATAAGGTTAGTAAGCTTATACGCCGAATCTGATAATTTCGTATAAGAATTACATCTCATTATTGGTCCACCTCTAATTTATCATGGCCGGATAAAATTTCATTCCTATCAATAACAAATCCATTCAGGTGGAATACGTTCTTTGCTAAGTAATTAAAATAGTAATAATAAAGAAGGTCAATCACATGGTTATGCGATACTACTAGTATGTTTTGCGAGTGATGTTTATCCATTTCGATGTTTAAAGACTTAATAATCTCAATTATAGTTGAGTCATAGGGATAAATCACTTTATCACTAATTTTACCAGCTACCCATTCTTGAATCGTCCCATGCCAACCCTTTTTATTTTTTAATCGTCTCCATTCCTTATAATTAAATATTTTTAATCGCCTCAGGCTTTCAAGCGGGATAATTTTACAATCCGAACCGTTCCCTGCACGTATATTTTCCGCGGTTTGAACTGCCCGGAGCGCCGGGCTCGTAATTATAAGATCCAGCTTAATCGGTAAATGTTTTCCGAAGGTTTTACAATCAATTGCGCCGTCATTTGTCAGCGGGACATCATCTGATATAATATCTTTTCTTCCATCAGAGCGCACTCGTTCTGCATGGCGGATGAAAATAAGCTGCCCCGGTTGAAGGCTATTTATGATTTCCCCCGGTGGAGATATGGCCGTTATACTAGGCTTTATTACTTTATTATAGGGCTTCCTAGACGTAATAAAATCGTTCGTTTCCCGATTCATTTTATAATGTAATTTGTTTCTCGCTTGAGTAGGTTCCCACAGGTACAATGGCACTTTAATGTGATGAGGATTGCTTGCCATTTCGGCGATCGGGACCATATATGTAAGTTCGGTGAATTTATCGACCCACTTGCCATTATTAATGAAATCATCCTGAGCAATCCTATCGAATAGATATTTTCTAAATGTCCTGATATGCATCCAGACATCGCCACCTCGGTGATTTCTCGGATGTGCAAAATCCGGTTTATAGTCATAATATCCCTTATCCATTCGAATGGTCGAGCCGGAGGTCATATCAGCTCCGGCGATATAATGGCGATGGATCGTATTAAGCGCACTATTGCCGATCAACATATCATCGGCATCCAGAATGATGATAACGGAATAGGGGTTCGAACAATAATTTTTTATTGCGTCATAAATATTTTGGAGAACGCCTTTTCGAGAGGGGTTCTTGATGAAAGTTACTTTGCTTGCATATGGTTTTACCAGCAGCCCTATGTAATCAGGTAATCCATTTGTCGACGCGTCGTCGATGATGATCGCACCCCAGTATGGCCGGGATTGGTTTTTTAAGGATTGCCAGCAGCGATAGAATTTTGCCGGAGTGATATTTCGGCCGCAGATGATGAAGATATAGGGCTCTTCCCTCTTTGGCAAACACCAGTCCTCATAGATGCCAACGAGGTCAAAATTTTCAAACTGGATGTCCGGAATATTGCCGGACCCAATTCTTTCCCGAATAGATAGCCAGGTAAATTCATAACGCTTATATTCATTGGGCGGATGGACATAGAAGGATCTAGGATCTCCCCCGCGTAGAGACACGAATCCATTCCTTTTCTGGAATTCATAAATCGATTGATACCAAGATAACCGTAACCGGCCATCAATAAGCTCATTCGGGAACGGCCTTAACTTGAAGAGACGATCTTTGTCGAATAAGCAAAATCGTACTTCGGGCTTATACTCGCCATTACCCGGAGACGTATAATCGTTGACTTTTGAATCAGGATCGTGAGCGATATTAAAAGAGACCGATATTGCATCGGGGTTATTTTTTAATGCGGAGATCATATCGCCGATAAAGTCATGCTCTCGGTCCCGGCGGCCAATCATAACGTCGCAATCAGCCTGCAGGATATAATCTCCCCGGGCTAGCTCAAAAGCGTATATTTGAGGTGTTATTGGTATATTTTGAATACTATGTGAATTGGAGCATTCGAGGTTAAACCATCGCTGGTTTATTTTCCGGATTTGTTCTGTGTTATCAGGCGCAGTATAATAATTATCAATCACCGACCTCATCTTTAGATTTTCCAGCACTCGATATGTCTTATCGATAGAGGGCTCATCGAACTGGCGCAGGAAATGATCCTTCTTGGGATCGATAACAATGATTGTTTCCAAGAATGATCGAGGTTGCTTACACTGTGATACTATATGCTGAACTTGCCGTTCCAGGTTAGCCCCATCCTGGTAGCATGCTTTAATTATCAGGCTTATTCGCTCATTTCCTGTCTGTGCCAACCGGTTGGTTAATATTAATGTGTCGGTTTTAAAATTTCCATAAATTTCCGTATAATAGGGCGATTCGTCCTCACTTAAAATCGAAAACCCGGCTTTCGTTATCAACGTTCTAATATCATGTAACTGGAGTTCTTCTATGCTATACGAATAAAATTGATCTGGCAATATTAGGATAAAAAGGCCATTTGGTACTAAACATTTTTTAACTGATGTGATATAATCGACCAGTTGATCCTTCTTTAAATCTATCACACAATTGGATATGAAAACATTGACTGGAGCATAGTTTGATAGGTTATCTAATGGACCGGTCATATTAATTGAATTTGGGACTATATCCAAAGGCTCCGTTCCTGGGGATATATGCTCGATAGTACGTTCATTTCCCATCGCAAATTTATTCAGCAAATCACCTATCATAGATCTATACTCTTTTTTATGGTCATACTTAATTGGATATTCACATACAATCTGTGTGTTTAATACACGCTCATAGACTTTATTAAAAAAATTGGGAAATCCATCCAGCTCGTGAAGCTCCCAGTTCGTCAGGGCCTCGTGCGCCAGCTCTTTAAAATTTGTGGCTGTAGGGTATCTTAGACTTAGATAGGTGCGCTGGACCATGAAAACAAAATCTTTAAAATTGTATGGCTTGATGTCCCATCCATAATCGATGAATCGTAAGCCATTCTTAAAAATTCGGAAATTACGAGGTTTGACGTCCCAGCACACGACCCCATATTTCTTACATTCGACTAAAAAATCGATGATTTCCTCTTCGTGACCGCCCGTATATTCTGTGGAATCTTCATACTCGTATTTTAAAATAGGAATTCCATCAATATCCAGGATATCTAGGATACAGAGAAATCTTTTCGAGTTCGCGAAGCGTATTTTAAAATCCTGTAGTAAAGACTTGTATTTAAAATCCGGGTTATCGAATATTTTATACGTGAATCTATTATCCGTAAGGATAACGGATTCATGGCCGCTGCCTAGTAACCTGAAATAAGAATCCGGGTATTGTTGCTTTATCAGGGATAGTGTCGTATCGAAACGCACTTTTTCGGAAGGCCCTATGGTTGAGTCTGACATTGATTATACGCCCCTCAGCCTTTGACCTGCGTATCCTGTCCAGTAAAATGCGTCCCATATAACCTGATACAATGCGACAATAAGCCCCTTCTTCATGAGGACATCTCCCAGGCTTTGAAGTTTAACGCCTTTCAGGTCATACCATCGTATACTCGAATATTGCTTGAGCCTTCTTAAGCTCAGATAACTAATTGCGCACCCACGACCAATTCTGAATGCGGCCTTCAGGTCATGCCTCATGCTCTCGGCATTATGTTTTAATCCGAGATTATCGATGAATTTGACAGGAAGGTCTGTTTTGCCCAAACGATAATTAAGATCGGCATCGACGGCATAAGGCACGAGGTCGTTGAACATGAATCCGCCGATATGTTTTACAATACTTTTACGGAAAGCGATCCCCGGAGTATAAACGACAGGAAGTGAATTTACATAATCTCGGGCTTCGGAAACAAGCCTCGATGAATATTTATCGCTATCTGTCTCGAAATTAATTCGTGCTCGTGCGATTGGATATTGGTCGAGCGCATGATATAATTCCCGTATACATCCGGGTTCAAATTGTGTATCCGAATCGGTTAGTATGACTTTCTCATATATTGCTTTATCAATCCCGATATTGGATGTTTGAGATAGATTATGTCGGGGAGTAATGCAATACTTGATCTTTTTTTCTTCGAGCTCTTTCTGTAGCATCGCATTTTCGCTTAGCGCCACGATTATGCCAACATGTTCGTCGATGCTATTTATGCAGTCAAATACACGTCGGTCATCTCCACAGCGTATTACAATGGATAAGTCCATATTATACGCCTTCTTCAGCTAGGCCTAGATATTTAAGCCGATAGATATCCATCGTCGATAGGTCAGCCCTGGCCAGTACGGATGTGACCTCCTTTCTCAATTGTTGATAAAAATGTGGGTTACTTTTTAAGTACGAGGGCACAGTTTGGCGATCATAGCCAAAATTGATATGATCAAATCCAAGAGTCTTCCAGATTTTTAAATATAGAGGTATCTCATGGAGCGACGACGCCGTTATTGTCATCCTCCCCCATATCTCCACACGGGAATTATTACGCGATCTGGCCTCTTTTAACCTCTTTATATTATCCAGTATAATGTCCCATTTTGAGCCTCGATTAACATACTCATGCGTATTTTTTGTTGCCGCATTCAAGGAAATACAGACGATTTTCGCATCCATAGAAAGCTGATCGGCTATCAGGTCATTGATCAAAAGACCATTTGTTAATAAGGTGTATTTTTTACCGATACTCCCGAGATAGCTTAAATACTCAAGGCATTCTTTTATAAAAAGGGGTTCACCGCCCTGTATCACAATATCCGAGAATGGCTTCAAATTAATGTTTTTTTTGAGAACTTCAGGGTCCAGTATCCATGGATTTTTCGATACTCTCTTTCTTTGATTGCACATGATACAGGATATATTGCATCTCTCGCCAAAGTTCAAATGAAGATAAGACATCTTATCATATTCGACTTTACTACTGGCGATATGTTCCCCTGATAATTCGTCTTTTTTAACCCAATTACAGTTCTCATAACACTGTAATTTTCCGTTCAACGAATTTTGCCGTTCTTCCACGATCGCCGGATAGTTAACGAGACTCTCGAGTTTCGCCCGGTATATATTTCCCAGGCGTGCGGGTTTGATCAGGCAGCAGCTGTATACGTTTCCCTGGTTATCGATGGTGAGGCTAGTCCAGAGGTCGGGGCAATAAGTATCCATTATACCGTCTCCTGTATCTCAACCTTAAATAGGATCTTTGCCCTCTCCTTGAACTGTGACTTCTGCTCACCCGACATTAAACAGGAGTACTTATGATAGAACTCGTTCAGCCCCTTCTTTTTAATCAATGACCCGGGATGAGATAGTCGCCCGGGGTCATCCGATGCATCATGGTGGACCAGGTGGTTTCGGAGAAATGTATAATGGACACTGTTGGATTGCAGAAGGCGAATGCAAATATCACGGTCTGTCGTACTGACGAGATTCTCATCGTATCCTCCTATAGATATTAATTTACTAGCCCTGACGAAGAGGTTTGAATTTTGAATGTTGGGATTAGTGACCAAAAATTTGGATACCTCAATGTTATTTGGAATATCTTGGAAGCATCCTTCGGGAGACTTGTTGTCGTGTCGAATTAGCCCCGATATCACCCAGTCGCTATCGTATTCATGGGCGAATTTTACACAATTCTCGAGATATTTCTTGTCCCACCAATCGTCATCATCCAGTAATGCTACAAAAGAATTTTTAATATCAAACCTATACTGGACATATTCAAGGCCGGTATTAATGGCACCCGAAATATTTCTCGAACGATTATTAACTAATTGTATTACAGGTAAATCTCGAGTAAATTTTGAGGTTACTATTCGTGTAGTGGCCGTTGCGTCACTTACTGGGTCGTTGATAACTATTACTAATTCGGGATGATACGTCTGTTCAATAATTGATGAGAGCGCCCTTTCGAGTTTCAGTGGCCTATTTTTAGTCGGGATAATGACGATTACAGGCTGGAACTTATTTATTGTTTCCGGGGTTTTACATCGATCGTTGACATTACGTACAGATATTAAAAAATCGCTTTTTGTCGAATTAGTTAACTCGCTCATATCCTTGAGCACACATTTACCGCCATATGGCCCAAGTCCAGGAGTTAGATGTTCGCTACACATGACCCGACGATCAGTCGATACGATCTTCATGACATCATGTGCATCAGCTCCAACAGATTTACAGATATATTCCATCTCATTCGTAAAGCTGACTTTCGTCGCGATATAAGAATTATGTGCCAGCTTTCCAGTTTCAGCATTCCTAAAATCGGTCTTAATAATCACCGCGTCCTCAATCCATGTGAAAAAGGAAAGCGCTTCTTCTATGTCTTTTTGTTTTCCAGAAACAACTATTCTGTCAGGCTTGATAAACCATGAGTAGCTGTTCTTTTCGCGTAAAAATTCTGGCATATAGACAAGGCGTATTCCTAGAAAGTCACGAGTCGCAGCATCCATGAAACCGATAGATACCGTGCTTTTAACAACGACGACGCCCTTGTAGTGGTCCTCGAATAATTTTCTTATGACCTCTCGGACATTGCTACAATCTAATCTACCATCATTTCCCAGTGGGGTTCCTACACAAATAAAAACGATTTTTGTGTCTAAGATCGGTTCCCATTTATATTCATTTAAAATATCGTAACCGGCATAAGAATAGTATTGACTAAGCCCATGTATGACTGACCAGCCAACAGAACCCAGGCCGATGACTCCAAATTCTTTCATCTATCGTCACCCCCCATTATCCGCTTAATAATACAGGTCTTTGACCTGTGGCCATCCCACTAATAGACGATATTCATTTTCGACCTGGAGTTTTTACAACAAATATCGTCATATGGATAAATTATGGCCATTGGACAATGGGCATTAAGCAATTGATTAAGCACATCTAATATAAAAGCTTATTGATTTATAATTACTACTTTAGTTAAAATAAATTATACTAACAAAATTGGGAGAATTCAATTCTGAATGACCCCAAAGTCGCAAAGCAATCGCCCAATACAAACACACTTCTCTAATAAAACATAACTATATAACCAAATAAAGTCTAAGGATAACGATTAGGTTAGCAGGTGATTAACCTATGAGGGGACGTAATCGAACGGATAGCTTTATCTATAGATATCGATGGAGATTGTTTTTCTCTTTACTGGCATTGATCTTTGCCATACCACTACTGATCTACGTGAGCAGCCCTGTATTCCACGCGGTAGGCCTCCATGACATGGCCAGCGCGGGCGACAACATGCGGGCTGCGAGCGACGGCCAGGAAGCGGCCATGGGCTCGACTGCCGCTTCGGCAGCGGCAGGAGCGGCAGCAGCGGGCTCGGGCTCCGGCAGCGAGAACGGCCGGGGTAAAGATGACGACGCTCTCGCACCGCTCACCCCGAGTTCAGGTGGCGAAGACGATCTAGCGCCTCTTACCCCGAGTTCGGGCGCCGATGCTGGTACAGGGACCGACGCTGGGTCCGGCAAGGATACGAGTACGAGCACGGATGACGGGAAAAGCGCCTGGGACTCGTTCACGGAAACAGTCGGCAATGCGGCAGATGCGGTCAAAGAAGCGGCCGGTAATGCTAAAGACTGGGTCAGTGAGCAGGTGAGTAACGAACCGACGGGCGATGTATCGCCGTCAACGTCACTCGATCCGGAGACATCGAAGCCTCCGTCGTACGACGATCACGAGTGGGGAACCGGGCCCAATACTGACAAAGGCTCCGGCTCCGGGAGCAAATCCGACGGCGGCTCAAGCTCTGGCAGCAGCACCGATAGCGGCTCCAGCGGCAGCTCTGGCAAGGGCTCGGGCAGCGGCTCGAGTGGCAAGGGTAGCATGACCAATGAAAATAATACAGACATGTTCGGGTTACCCGACTGGCTCTGAGGGGGTGTGACACATGGCACAAGATAACCGATCAATAAGCCAGCAGGCACAGGCTGTGACCGTGGCGCCACCGGCAAAGGCTGTATCGAAGCCCCCGGCGCCCGTCAAGCTCAGCAAGCTGGCCATGATCCAGATCGTGGCATTCATCATAATCGGCATATGGAGCGTCATAAACATCGCCCTGCTCATGACGAACAGGATCACATTCCAGGGCATCATCTGGGCGCTCTGGTGGCCGGCCATATTCCTCGTACAGTACACGGTACTGACGACGCCGTGGCGCGCCATCACAGTAAAAGAGATCGGCAGGATGTTCCTCATCGGAATGGGGCTCGTGTTCTTCGCCTCGTACTGGAGCGAGCAGCTGATGGTCGCCGTCATAACGGCGTTCAGTGATTTTAACCCGCTCTACATAATCCTCCGATCAAGCTTCGTGCTCGGCCCGGGCGTGAACATCATGGCGGACGTCGCCTCGCCCATCTGCGAGGAGACGGTCAAGATCCTGCCCGTGATCATTTTCCTGTTAATTGCCGGCAGAGGCTACTGGAAGCGTGCCCTCGGGCCGCTCGATGTCGCCCTGCTCGGCGGCGCCTCAGGTGCCGGGTTCTTTTTCATGGAGAACATCGCCAGGGTCATATCCGGGTACTGGGAGCGCCTTGGCCCGGACAGGTCGTCCTGGGTGGCGGGCCCGGGATTCAACCCGTTCTACATATTCCCGGACGCATACCATAGTGGTCCGTCTATCTGGCTGGGCCACCCGGAGGCGACGATGTTCATCGGCCTCGCCCTCGGATACGGCCTGTTCATAAGGAAGAAGTTCAAGCTCTGGCCCATTATTCCGGCCATCGCGTTCGTCTGGGTCACCTGGCTGCACTTCATGATCAACGGGTCCGACCTGTTAGGCGATCTCTGGTGGGGTAAGATCGTATTAATGCTCCGCCTCAACGGCGGCCTGGCAATATATGCGCTTGAGCTTGGCTTGCTTGGCGCGCTCGCGATCGCGATGATAACCAAGTACCTGTACCTGAAGAACGACAAAGAGGCTACTCTGGCGGTCGTATTAAAGGACCTCCAGGCATTCATAAAGGCGACCCCCGGCCAGCCGATGGTCGTCGCGAAGAAGCTGTGGAGCCTGAGGCACTTCTGGTCGTTCCGCCACGCGGTCGCCTACGGCCGGTTCTACTTGAAGCAGCAGAAGCCTTCCCAGATCAAGCGTAAATGGGTCTACTGGCTCGCGGACCTGCGTGAGCAGGCGCTTGGCAGGCCCAAGTATGTTATGCGCAGAAAAGCGGCAGCACCGGTTAAACCTGTAGTAACGGAAGATAATCCTGCCTCTTGAGCAGGATTTCTTTTTTTCTTTTTGTGTTCTTATAATATTTTTACTATCATTTTAGCTAATACTTTTCTTGCTTTATCCTGAGCCGTCTCGGAGTGGTCCAACCACAGGGGCACGGAGAGCTCAGAGTTTCACAGAGATTTTTTAAAGATGGAGGCTCAGAGGGCACGGAGAACGGGTTTATAACTTACCTGAGGCACAGAGTTTAACGAGGCACTGCCGAGGATAAACCCGCATTATTATTTATTGGTCAACCGGGCCTCAATTATCTCTGTGCCCCAGGCAAACTAATAAACCGGGCTCTGTGGGCTCTGAGTCTCAAATTATAAAAAATAACTCTGTGAACTCCCGTGCGCTCTGCGCCCCTGTGGTTAAGGACACTCAATGACGGCATAACGTGAAAGGATAGAAAATGTTAATCTCCAAAACCACGGGAATATCACTTTGTATCAGTTAACCACAATTATCTTAGCGTATACTGAGCATATAAGAGACGATTACAATGGACCCGATGTTAAGATCGCTCGGCTGGGACGCGTTTTTCGGAACAGCATTCCGTGAGTACGCGGGAAGCCACGAGCCGGGCAGAGTATCTACAGTTACCAGGACCGGATGCAAGGTCTACACGAAAGCCGGGGAAATAAACGCCCGAATACCCGGTAAACTCCGAAAAGACAGCCTGCTGCCCGCCGTAGGCGACTGGGTCGCCTTATCGAAGGACGATTCAGGCACATACACGGTGCAGGCCATCTTGCCCAGGAGAAGTAAGATCTCCCGGAAAGATGCAGGAAGAGTCACTGGCGAGCAGGTCATTGCGACCAACGTGGATACCGCTTTCATCGTCACATCCCTCAACAAAGACCTCAACCTTAGGCGGCTGGAGAGATACCTTGCGGTCGCCCGACAAAACGCTGTCGAGCCTATAATCGTCCTGAACAAATCGGATGTCTGCCCGGACATCGATGGCAGCCTGAACGACGTTAAGTCGATAGCCCCGGGCGTACCAATTTTCGCCATCAGCGCCATACAGAAGACCGGCCTGGAACAATTATCGCCGTATATGAAAGAGGGCAAGACCATCGTCCTCCTGGGCTCGTCGGGCGTTGGCAAGTCCACCATCATCAATGCTCTGGAAGGCTATGGCCGCCAAAAGATCGGCGATATCAGGGAGGACGATAGCCGGGGAAGGCATACTACGACGGCCAGAGAGCTCATCATAATGGAAAGCGGCGGGGTCATCATCGATAATCCCGGCATGCGGGAGCTGCAGCTCTGGGACGCCACGGACGGCATCGCGGAGACGTTCCAGGACATCGAGGAACTTTCACGACAATGCAAGTTCTCTGATTGCCAGCACGAGACCGAGCCCGGATGTGCGATAAAAAGAGCCATAAAAGAAGGTACCCTCCCGGAAGCACGGTTCGAAAGCTACCAGAAGCTACAGCGTGAGCTACTCGCCCTGAAAAGGAAGAAAGATCCCGGGCTAATGGCCGAGGAGAGGAAGAAGTGGAAGAAGATCGGGCAAATGGGCAAGGCGATACATGAGAATAAAGAGCGGGGTTTGTCACACCGGTGGTAGACATGCTGATCCAGGAGCTATAAACCTAAAAAAGAAAATTGAGCCCTGATCCCGGGCCCCTTGTTTTTAATAGTTCGTCCCACAACAGATGTTGCAAACGTTTATTGGGTCATACCCGTTATCGACGCACGTAAAGAAGCATGCGTTGGGGTTACCGGAGAACATTTCCGGCGAATACGGACACGATGACACGGGCACCGGCACAGCTATGAAGCCGGCGGGCTGTACGCCGAAGACCCACGACTGGCCGTTCCAGTAGCGGTGCTGGTGGCTGTGGCGCCACGAGTTATAATCTTTGCCGCCGAAGAACTGGCCCCTGTCGAAGCTGCGGCCTTCGAAACCGCCACGCGGGCCCATTCCACGCTCACCGATGCCGCGCTCGCCTGTGCCTCGTTCGCTAATCCCGCGCTCGCCCACACCGCGCTCGCCACCCTGGAATCCGCCCTGAGGCTTCGTTCCGGTGAACTGGCCGCCCTGCTGCGTGCCCTGGCCCGCCAGCTGTCCTGCCTGGCCGGCCATGCCGCCGCCAGTCCTTACTCCGGCCTGGCCGCCCTGGGCGCCCATGCCGACCTGTGGCTTAGCTCCGCCCCCGGTTTGCATGCCGCCGCCCGTCTTTACCCCGGCCTGGTCGCCGGTCTTCGCGCCGCCTGCAGCGCCGCCCTGCATCCCTCCTGAACCCTGTTCGCCGCCGCGTGCCGCATACGCCATCGTTACGGTGAACGCAAGCACCGTCGACAGGACGACAAAGGCCACTATTAAGCACTTCCAACCCATTCTCATATGAAACTCCACAGGAACAGATGTGCGCGGAGCGTAAAAGGAAAAGACACAAAAATCAATTTCAAAAGGCAGTATATGCGAATATATAGCTACAGTCCTGCATGGCGAGCAGTAAAAATTTCGAATCAGGCTCTCGATACTCATATCCAATAATAGCGGCCTGGTATAGCTAATTGGGCCGGGCGGTCGGGACCATGTTTGGCATCAAAAACGATTATAATAATGCCCGTCTCAATTAAATTGACCAATATGTTACTCCATGTTTCACTCATTTTAAGCGCGGTCCCGCCGGGCCCGGCAGTAAAGGCGGAGATCGTCGACAGCGGCACCGATAAGGACGCTTACAAAGTAGGCGATAAGGCCACGGTACGCATCTCGATAAAGAACACGGGCGACAGGGACATCACGAAGGTCGAAGTGCGCGCCGCCATCGAGAAGGAGTTCCTGGGCAACTTCGTGAAGGTCATGAGCGACCATATCCAGGTGCCAATATACCGGATCAGGCCGGGCGAGACGGAGACCTACAAACAAACGGCCACCATACCGAACTTCCCGGGCAAATACCGCGTCGGCACCAGGGTCATTGCCAATGGCCAGGAGATCGGCGAATTCCAGAAGACGATCGAAGTAACGCGGTGAGCGGGCCAATGCTCCCTGTATGCCCTCGTGTAAAACAAAACGCGAGGAATTATAAAAAAATTAAATCACGGTTCGCATAGTGCATTGAATGCGCCATCTTTTACGAGTATATTTCAAAGACAATACGATTTTATTATGCGGGTGAAAAAACGATGGTTGGATTGAGCAAGATAGTAACACTGCTGACGACTGCCATGGTCGTGTTATGCCTGATCGGCGTGGCGACGCCGGCGTTCGCCCAGATGTACGGAGGCAAGGGCATACCGCAGGCGTCCAATATGGGCGCGAACGCCAATGCGAATATGGGCATGGGCAAAGGCATGCCCCAGACCTCCAACATGGGCGGAATGGGTAAAGGCGCTAACATGGGAGCCAACGTAGGCGGCATGGGCAAAGGCATGCCCCAGACCTCTAATGTGGGCGGAATGGGCAAGGGATTATCCACGCCCAATGTCGGAGGCATGGGCAAAGGCGCTAACGTAGGCGGCATGGGCAAAGGCACCGACATGGGCGCCAACATCGGCGGCATGGGCAAAGGCATGCCCCAGACCTCTAACGTAGGCGGCATGGGCAAAGGCATGCCCAGCTCCAACATGGGCATGGGCAAGGGCATCCCCCAGACCTCCAACATGGGCGCTAACGCCAACATGGGCATGGGCAAAGGCGGCTATGGCGGCGGCTACGGCATGGGCGACATGGGCTACGGCGGCTACGGCGCCGGAATGAGCCCCGGCTATTAGTGAAGCAGGCCGATAAATACGACACCCGGGGCAGCGCACGCTGTCCCATCTTTTTATCATGCGATAATTTTATCGATGGCCAGCGCTATCAAAAGCCTGACGCCATGCTTGAACAGATGCTCTTCGAGTTCTTCATCGCCATCGGCACGATCGCCTTCGCCATTTCCGGTGCCTTCAAGGCCATACGCCACGAGTTCGACGTTCTCGGCCTCCTGGTGCTGGGCTTCGCGACCGCCCTCGGCGGCGGGCTCATCCGGGACGTGATGCTTCACCGCACGCCCACGGCGTTCATCGACAACGGCCCTGCCGCGTATGCGCTCGCCGGCTGTGTGATCGTGCTGGTATCCCACTGGCTTTCTAAAAAAGTCTGGGGCCTGGCGGACCCGGAAAGCCGTACCTTCCTGGTGCTCGATGCCGTCGGCCTGGCGGCCTTCACGGTCATAGGGGCGAGCGCGGGCGCAGAGGCGGGGCTCAATGTGTTCGGCATCATCATGCTGGCGGCCCTTACCGGTGTCGGAGGCGGCATGATCCGTGACCTTCTGGCAGGAGAGACCCCGCTGGTCCTCAAGTCGGACTTCTATGCTACGGCCACGATAATCGGCGCTGTCGTCTTCTTCATCCTTAGCTATCTTTCGATTGACCCTGTAACGAATTCGGCCGTCACATTCGCCGTAACGCTGCTCCTTAGGCTCTCCGCCATACAGTTCAAGTGGCAGCTGCCCAGGCCGAAATGATGAGAAAATATACGGCATACCGATACGTATAATCCAATAGATACCAATAGAAAGTAGAGAGTTGATCACATGCCTTATTACATACCCGTTGAACAGCGGAACACTTACTTACGATTCAAGGAAGCTCTCGAGGATTCGGACAGCCCGAACATCGACGAGTTCATGAACGAGCTGCTGGATGTTTATGAGCAGCAGGACTCGAACATCTAATTTTTAAGGGCCGTGCCCACTTCTGGACGATGCAGAACATTAACTTCGGCTAATCCTCTTTTTTCATATAAAATCGCCACTTGCAGAACATGTCTTTCGGATGTGGGCCCGGAGGGGCAAAGAGGCATTCTACGCATATGCGGTCATCAATGGCCTGCGCGAACCCTGTGAATTCAGCCCTATGCATTTCCCGGCAGACGTACTCCCCCAGCCCACGCCGAAGGCGTGCCTCCTGGGTCGGGCACGACGGTACGGAAATGATGACCTCATCGTCCTTGAGCTCGATGTCATAATTGACGATGATGGCCCAGGGGAAGAGCCGGAGCGCCTTGACAAAGCCCTCTAATCCTTTTTCCGTGATGTTGAACCGTGCGAGCAGGTCTTTAGCGGCCATTGGCGCCACGCGTCCCCAGACCTGCTCGTTGACCTCTTCGGCGACGGGCTGGCCATAGCGCTCTGCCACATAGATGAACCAGAAGGCGTCGACGACGCGGTAATGCCATAACAGGAACCCCAAATAGTCTTTCATTTCCTCCTTACTCATGTCGTCAAAGCGGTCCAGGTCCATATGAACACCTAAATAAGGATGGTGTCCCGGAACCTAATAAAATATACGCCGGGTGACCCGGCTTTTATACCGAGGCCTAGGCCGAACGGGCCATCGCCGCTTCGCCGATACGGAAGCCGTGGTCCGCGCTCCAGTCGAACAGCAATTCCACCCGGGGCATATTCCGGGGGTCGGCAAGGTCGATACCTGTAAGCCGGGCGAACGTTTCCTTCATGTTCTTGAATACCGGCTCCTCGGATCTCATTATCTTCCCTGCGACCTCGTCGATATTCCCGGCGGTCTCGACATATTCGACGATATAGTCGCCCTCGGGCCGATGTTGCAGGAACGATAATACTTTAATTACCCGGTTTTCGATGTACTGCTCGAGCTGGCGCATCCGCCACTCTTCCCTGAACCGGGCATAGAAGCGTTTAGCTTCTTCGGCTTTTTCGGGCAGTAGCATTACTGCATAAGCCCTGGATTCCGTCATAGCTTCGCCGGTCTTCCGGTCCGCCGTCCAGTCGAACAATAGCTCCAGGTCCGGTATATTTTCCGGCGCGGTAATGTCGTAACCGGCGAACCTTTGGAACTCCCGGAAAATGAAATCAGCCACTGGAAGGTCGATGCCCCGGTTCTTCATGAGTATCGTGCGAAGCTCCTCGGAGCCCCGGATGTACTGGGTCAGGTAATGCTCGCCTTCCATGGTCTCGAGGAACGCCATGACACGGGATTGTCCCACGTTACGCAAATATACGTCCATGGTGCCGGCCTTTTTTGTGCCGGCCTCCCTCCAGAAATCCTTCAACTCCAGCACTTTATCCGGCTTGATCGGTACGACAAAGCAATAATCAACGTCCTTTTTTACTTCCAATTTATCGCTCCCCCATTGTCTGTATCGGCCTGAGACAAATATAACATGCTGAAAGAATATTCGATTCTCCGCTTGAAATGGCGGCACTCTTATCGACGGCCCGACGGGCCCGTGCCGCCGATGGTATCGATAACGTTCAATAATGGCGATATCTAACGTGTATAACGGGCGTTCACCATCGATGTCATATATAAGGATGCCTCCGCGCTGGCCCGGCTCATCGCGGAAGGAAAGCTCAGCCCGGTATCCGTAGTGGCCGCCTTTTTGGACCGTATCGAGAGGATGAACCCGAAGATCAACGCGGTGGTGACTCTCGATAAGGATAGCGCCCTCAGGGAGGCCGAGGAGGCCGAGGAAGCATTGAAGAGCGGGGCCCTGAAAGGGCCGCTGCATGGCGTGCCCGTTACCATTAAGGACTCCTTCGAGACGGCGGGGATGCGGACGACGAGCGGCCTGCCTGCCCGGTCTAACTATATACCGTCGAAGGACGCTACGGTCGTGGCGCGCCTGAAGGCCGCGGGCGCCATCGTCATGGGGAAGACCAACCTGCCGGAGTTCCTGTCCGGGTGCCATTGCTGCAATCCAATTTTTGGGGGTACGAATAATCCATGGGACGTCTCGAGGACGCCCGGTGGCAGCAGTGGCGGCAGCGCGGCGGCCGTGGCCTCGGGCATGTCGGCGCTCGATATCGGGAGCGACATTAAGGGCTCGATCCGTGTGCCGGCTCATTTTTGCGGCGTCTACGGGCTAAAGCCAACTGACTTTATGGTATCCTCGACAGGGCATATCCCCGGCACGCCCCGGGGCCTGTTAAGGTACCTGATATCCATTGGCCCCCTGGCACGTTCCGCCCGGGACTTACGGCTTGCCCTGTCCATTATCGGCGGCGAGGACGGCCGCCTGTGGGAAGTGCCCCCTATGCCCCGTTTCCCTCCTAAGAACAAGGAGGTCGGAGAGCTAAAGCTGGTAGTGAGCGATTCGTTTCCGGGCCTTCCCGTCACGGAGGAGATAAAAAGCATGGTCAGGCATGCAGGCGACTTGCTTTCCGGGCAGGGTGCCACCGTAGAGTTCGCCATACCGGAGAAGTTCAACTCTCAAAAAGCGGTCGAATCCAACCAGGAGGTCGAGATGACAGCCATGTACTCCCGCTCGCCGCCATGGCACATACCCCGAAAGGTCTGGCAAGTGATGGCACAAAATGCTAAAAATCCATTCCTGCGGGGCTCCTTTGCGGGGGCCGGCTCGGACCTGTATAGATACTCGAAGGCGCTAGGGCAGCGCGATGCTTTCATCAGGAAAGTGGAATCGTTTTTATCGGGCCGGGACGCCTGGATGTGCCCGGTCGCATCGATAGCAGCCCCGCGGCACGAGGAATTAAAAAATTTCATGGAAGTCATGATGGCCGACGTGGAAGTCGAAGGCGTGAAGACCCCCTATGACGTTGCGACGTTCGGATATACCAGCATATTCAACCTGACGGGAAGCCCGGTGGTCACCATCCCCGCGGGCTTTACGAAGGACGGCCTGCCGGTGGGCCTGCAGGCCGTGGGAAAACGCTGGAGGGACGTGCAGCTTCTGGACGTAGCTGAAATGATATCGGGCATTATCGGCACCTACAGGCCGCCTGACTTCACTTGAGAGGCTCGACCTTCTCGGATGCACATTTCGGACAGCTCGGGTTTTTACCGATGCCTTTGAATTCGTCGCCGCAGTCTTTACATTTGTATTTCTCGACCTGGCCCATTTCAAAGTCGAAGTCCGGCGGGCCGCCTACGGAGCACATTTTAATGTCACCAGTTTTATAATTAAATTGTACGTACATAATTGTGTTGACAGGTCGATGTCCAGTGAACGATGAAGACTACATGCGGCTGGCAATAGAGAAAGCGCGAGAAGGCGTGAGACATGGCCAGCTGCCGTTCGGCGCCTGTATCGTAAAGGATGGAAAAGTCGTGGGATGCGCACATAACACGATCCTTCGGGATAAAAACCTGACCGCTCACGCTGAGATAAATACGATACATGAGGCATGCCACGTGTTTGACTCGCTGGACCTGTCCGGGTGTACGATTTATTGCACCTGCGAGCCGTGCCCCATGTGCCTCGGAGCGCTGGGACTGGCTAACATCGACAGAATCGTATATGGCGCCAGAATAAGCGACGTAAAGATGGACGGCTACGTGGTGCTCGATACGCCCGGGGAGCTGTTCAGCATTATCGGCGACGGTAAAATATCGGCCCGCGGCAACGTACTGAAGGAAGAGAACCTCGTACTTTTCAGGGAATGGGAAAAGGACAATATAAAAAAATAAATGTCACTGGCAATCCACCAAATAACTTTCGCTTGAAAAGCATAATAATTAAGAATTTTTTAACTATTACTTAACTATTATTTATTATAAATACCCTTAAAATGCAAACTCTAGTACGTCGACGCCATTTAGCTTGCGATATGACAGCATACCGCATGGAAGCCTTTAAATAGTATTTCATGGGTTGCTTAATTATTGACTGTATCAGCAGCGAGCATCAAGTGTTGAATATCAAGTGAGGATAAACACATGCAGGAACGCATAAAAGAAGTGGCCGCCAGGGTGAAGGAACTGAGGGGCATCCTGGAGATCGGCACGGACGAGATGGCGAAATATCTCAACATCAGTAAAGACCGGTACGAGAGGTATGAGAATGGCGAAGAGGACATACCGGCGAGCGAGCTGTACGAGATCTCGAAGAAGCTCGGCGTCGAGATGAGCATTCTCCTGACCGGCGAGACGCCAAGGATGCACTATTTCACGGTGACCCGGAAGGGCAAGGGCGTGAGCGTCGAAAGGCGGAAGCAGTACAAGTACCAGAACCTGGCCTTTAATTTTATTAACAAGAAAGCCGAGCCGTTCATCGTGACCGTGGAGCCGAAGCCCAAGGGCACTCCCGTGCATACGAACTCTCATCCAGGCCAGGAGTTCAACTACGTCCTGGACGGCAGCCTCCGGTTCATCATCAGAGACCAGGAGTTCGTCCTCAACGAGGGCGATTCCATCTACTTTGACTCGAGCTGCGACCACGCCATGGTGGCGTTGAATGAAAAGCAGGCCCGGTTCCTGGCCATCATCATGTGAGGAAAACGACATGTCACTATTACATAAGTTCCTTGAAAAAACGGAGTTCGATTCCTACGAGGATTTCCGAGATAATTTTAAGATCAAGGTGCCCTCGAACTTCAACTTCGCCTATGACGTGATCGACGTCATGGCCCGCGAGACGCCGGATAAGCTGGCCCTCGTGTGGTGCGACGACAACGGCGGCGAGCAGATCATGACCTTCGCCGATATCAAGCGCATGAGCGACAAGGTCGCGAACTTCCTGAAGGGCATCGGCATCAAGAAGGGCGACGCCGTGATGCTGGCACTCAAGGGAAGGTACGAGTGGTGGTATGTCATGGTCGCACTCCACAGGATCGGCGCCATCGCGATCCCCGCAACGCACATGCTCACGACGAAGGACATCACTTATCGTGTTCAGCTTGCCGACATCAAGATGATCATTACGGCGAACGAGAAGTCGCTCATCGATCACGTTGATAAGGCCCAGAAGGAATGCTCGCTGAAGTTTAAGGCCGTAGTGGGCGGGAAATATGATGGCTGGATCGATTTCGATACCGAGGTCGAAAAAGCCCCGGAACATTTCGAGAGGCCGAAGGGCAAGGAAGCCACGAAGAACGAGGATATCCTGATCTTGTATTTCACGTCGGGAACAGTGGGGCTTCCCAAGATGGTCCAGCACAACTTCGTCTATCCCCTGGGCCACATCCTCACGGCGAAGTACTGGCAGAACGTTATGGACGACGGGCTGCATTACACGGTGGCGGACACGGGATGGGCCAAAGCGGTCTGGGGCAAGATCTACGGCCAGTGGATCTCCGGCAGCGCCGTCTTCGCCTACGATTACGAGGAGTTCAACCCCGCCCGGCTGCTGGCGATGACCTCGAAATACAAGGTCACCACCTTCTGCGCCCCGCCGACCATATACCGTTTCCTCATCCACGAGGACATGAGCAAGTACGACTTCTCCAGCTTGAAGTACTGCGTCGTGGCCGGCGAGCCCCTGAACCCGGAAGTATACAATAAATGGCTCGAGCGTACGGGCCTAAAGCTCATGGAAGGCTTCGGCCAGACAGAAATGACGGTCGCCCTCGGTACCTATCCCTGGATAGAGCCCAGGCCCGGTTCCATGGGCAAGCCCTCGCCCGGTTATAACATCGAGCTTATCAGCCTGGATGGTAAAAAATGCGAGGCGGGCGAGGAGGGCGAGATCGTCGTCAATACCATGAAAGGCCTGCCCGCGGGCATTTTCGATGGCTATTACCGGGACGATAGGAGAACTAAATCGGTCTGGCACGACGGCTACTACTATACGGGTGACATGGCCTGGATGGATGAGGAAGGCTATTTCTGGTTCGTGGGCCGTTCCGACGACGTCATTAAGAGTTCCGGCTACCGTATCGGGCCCTTCGAGGTCGAGAGCGCCCTGATCACGCATCCCGCGGTCGTGGAATGCGCCATTACGGCGGTGCCCGACGAAATCCGGGGCCAGATCGTGAAGGCGACGGTGGTGCTTAAGAAGGACTATACGCCCAGCGACGCCCTGAAGAAGGAGCTGCAGGACCACGTGAAGAAGGTCACGGCGCCTTACAAGTACCCGAGGATCGTGGAATTCGTGCCTGCGCTGCCGAAGACGATCAGCGGGAAGATCAGGCGCGTGGAGATCCGGGACCACGATAAGAAGTAAATTACCTTCTTCTTTTTTTAGCACTCATAATATTGAGTCTGCGGTCGCCTGATCTCTTCTTCCTTTTTTCTTCCCATCTCGAAGCTGAGGAGGTAAAATGTCTTTGCTCCGTCTTTCTCGGCTAGGACGCCGAAGTAGCAGGTGTCCCAGCCGTACTGGAGGAAGCCTTCGGGCCCTGCGATGCCCAGCCTGACGAGATAATTGGTATCATCGTTTATCGGGAGCCTCTTTTCTTTTATTTTATGGCCGTTCAGCGATATTTCCTCTGAGTCCAGCTTATTAAGCACGTCCTCGACTTCCCCGTTCTTTTGCACGAAGGCCGCTTCCTTGTGGTTGTGGCCGCAGGCGATGACGAAGCCGTCGGAGCCCAAAGCGGACTTTACGGCATCGAAGGCCTGAGACGGTAAATAGTTATAGCCGGCATAGTCGATGAACGACTCGCCGATGACCGATATGCGCTGCCATGTCTGCGAATATATCCACTCGTCGTCGATGGTCTTTTCTTTCGCCGGAATTGCGGCCGGGTCGATGGGCCCGCCATGCACCGCATAAAGCTTGTTTTCCATATCGACATGAGTCCTGCCGATTCCCTGGAAGAAGCCCTGGTATTCGTCCGTGGCAAAATAGCTATCGTGGACTCGAATGCTGTGGCGGTCGTTGCCTAATAACGATAAATGATATAGAAATGACTCGTCGTGGTTGCCTAGCACCGATACGAGGTTTTTTACATCTTTTAGCCTTCGGACGACCTCGCAGGGATGGTAACCTCGCTGCAAAGTATCCCCCAGGTTGATGGTCTTCGATATCGGGCCGTAATGGGCGGCAAAGTCACTGCTGCCTGCTATCGAAAGCAATGCGTCAAGCGCCTCGATATCCGCGTGGACGTCGGAGAAGAGAAGCAGGCAGTAGTTCATCCCACGACTGAATGCGCTTGGTTATAGTTAAACCTCTGGTCCGGCCGGCGATCTATTCATTACTTCGGCCCTTTGAAAAGGCTTATTATATAAGGAAAAATAAACTGTGCAAATGTCTATATGAAAAAATTTTTATCAGGTATTTTTGGGAAACCTGGAGACAGGGACTGTACACTGAAGCCACAGGAATTTTTCAATGAATTTGTGGCAGCGCTAAAGTCGCACGACATGGAAAAGGCACAGCAGCTCATCGCCCAAAACATGCGCCTGGTAAACTCGAAAAATAAGGACGGCATGAGCGTACTGGCCGTCTCGGCGGCAGCCGGGAACCGGGAATTCGTCGAAATGCTGCTTAAGGCCGGCGCCTACATCGACAGCCAGGACTATTTCGGCCTGACGGCCTTGATGTGGGCGGTAACGAACGGCCACAAAGAAGTAGTCGAGTGCCTGCTGGATGCGGGAGCGGATATCGGTATATATAATAAGTTCGATGGGACCGTTATGACGATCGCCGAAGCGGCCGGGAATAAGGACATCGAGGATCTATTGAAGAAGCGGTCCGGCTAGTAATCTCACGGATTTAAATAGAAGCTTTAATTTGTTTAAGAAAAGAGAGCATTATCAGAACAGTTTTATTGTTTAGATAAGAAGCCCTCAACATCCTTAATGAATTCCAGCGTCCCTTCCTCGATCTGCCTGGTTAACGAATCTAGATCGCTAAAATCCGGGTTTTCAACTAAAGTGCACTCGATTATAGAATCGGCGCCTTTTGTCGTTGAGGGAATGCGGTACTTATTCCAGCCACTTTCTTTAAACAATTTCCAGTATTTTGCCTGAACCTGCTTATTATATCCTGCCAGCCAAACTTCAAACCTGAATGTGTCATGAACAAAAACAATAGCGACTTTTAACTTTTGTTGTTTCAGTGATTCCGGGATGAAGGAAAAATAGGTCATGTCCATGTACCCATAATAGATGTTACCGGATACGAAGTAATCCGGATATTTATTCTGGAAATGCGACCTCAAGTCCATGATATATTCCATCAATCCCCTATACGCCTCTTTGATGTCGCCCTTCGCCACCTGTTTTCTATATTCATTCATATATTCATGGAATGGCTTTGCTTTCACAATATCCGGCATGATCTCGAACTCTTAATATCAATAATGCAGTCGCTCTCTTAATAATTGCTATTAAATTTAGTACAGGCTAACCTGGATATAAAAACCAGAAGAGCCGCCGGAGATCTCTGATATATTTAAAAGTACCTATATGAAGGACTCTTTTTCCTATCATAACCTATAACCGACACTAACCGAGTCCACACTGGTTGATTGGAAAAGGAAAATAAGGGAAGACAAGAATTCCGTATTTAAAAAAGCACAAAAAAATTTTACGATAATGGAGAATATACTCCATTATCGTTTCTTAGCCATCAGAAACATGACTAGTATACCGAGTACCGCTCCCACAGCGAATGTGCCTATCAATATGGGTACGCTTGTCATACCTGAATTGTTAGACGCTGGCATTGGCGTTGGAGTTGGAGTAGCCACCAGAGTTGAGGTTGGTGTCGGCGTTGGGGATGCTGCCCTTAACAAGATAAATGTCCCAATATCCCCCGACGGGGTGAACTTTAAAGACACCTGCCCAGAGCCAATATCAGGGGCGACCTTTTGTCCCTGGAAGTTCGCACCATCCAACCTTACGAGGTAGTACGTGGCCCCGGCATCCAGGCCCTCGGTTAGGCCGGATATCTTCAGCGTATACTTCGGACTGCCGGACTTGTAGTACCAATCATCCGGCTTTTTAGCGATTTTAACCTTAGCCAGTGCAAGTCCATCCATGCCTTCTGGTAATCCAGTAGTATCGGGGGTTTCGAAGGTTATGTCCAGCCATCCATCGTCCGGGATCTTCTGGCTCGTCTCGCCCTCCACCGTGAGGACATACATTGTATTGCCTATACTGCCATTCTTTTCGGCCCAAATCATAACGCTATTAAAGTTCTTGCCTTCCTGCCGGCCTATCATGGTCCCATCACTGGATTTTATGGGGAGAGTATAGGCTTCGAAAGCGGGGGGCGTGTAGCTGCCACCGCTGCCTCCACCGCCGCCTCCGCTGCTGCCTCCTCCACCCACTGGAACCGGGGTGGGTATGCTGGGCGGGTTAAAATCGTCATCGCTTAAGGATACATCGGCTGCTACTACCGTGAGTAGCAGTAAAGCCATTCCTGTCGTTATTAGCTTCGTTAATGTCCTGTTGTTCATATTACCACCTGTATCATATTCTCACCCAGTACCCGTAGCCCGGCTTCATCTCGGTCAGACCACCCTGCTGGTACTTGTCAGTCATAGTCGTGTGATAAGCCCACGGGCTAGCAGTGTTACTGCTATTATACATCCACACTATCTTCTCGTTCGGATAAGCAGCCAACGGCTGACGAACGTCCATCGTCGGGTTGCCGATAAGGTTCCACCCGCTATTCAAAGTCACATTACTATTCTTCGGCTGGTACCCGGTCACCGTGAATACCGTGTCGTTATTACACCGCACCCAGTATCCCTGCCGTTCGTTCACCGTCCTCAACGTGCCCTGTTTATACTTGTCAGTCATGGTCGTATAATACGCCCAAGCGTTCGACCTATTCGAGCTGTTATACTCCCACACAATCGAAACGTTATTCATAATCGGCTGGAAAAACATCGTTAAATTACCATCCTTGGGCACGACTGGTATTGAGATGAGGTTCCAGCCTTTATTTAGGTGATACGTGAACGATACAGGACTAATACCAGTCACGTTAAAACCGATCGGATCGCTCGTAATTATTGACGAAGAGGCGAATTCGCTGACGGCATTCGCATCGACGATAAGTAGGTTACCTTGAGCATCGATGCTTATACCATGTGGACTGTCGAGGTATTCCGAACCCAGGCAGATGATATTCCCATCGGGCAGTATCACATCGATCGTATTATTGATATCATTAGGCACGTATACGTTGCCAGAATCGTCCACAGCGATACCGCTCAACAAGTAACTACTCCAAGTATATCCATTACCCAACGTTCGAATGGTACCATTGGGATATAGTTCTTCAAAAGTCATATTGTCGACATTAGCGACGTAAATGTTACCCGACCGATCCACATCGATATATGATGGACTGTAATAATTGTCTTTTAACGTGACTGTGGTATTATTTGGATATATTAACAATATAGTTCTGTTCCACAAATCCGTCACGTAGACATATCCATTGCTATCGACGGCAACTCCCCACGGATATTGGATCCCGCTTCCGAGAGTATGGATCGTATGATCGGGGTATATGACCGTGATCATTCTGTTACCCGAATCAGCTACGTAGATGTTGCTTGATGCGTCAATATCCATGCTAAGAGGATTATCGAATCCGCTGCCAATCACCTCAACGGTACCATTAGAATGGATGACCTTCACGTCATTATTCACCGATTCGGTCACGTAGATGTCATCGTTCACATCACGTACCGCGGCCCGGGGGTAAGATAGCTTGCTCATGAACGTTCTTGTAGAGCCATTAGGATAAATCTCTAAGACCCGGACATGGTTCGTATCTGCCACGTACAAGTTATCTTGCGAGTCGACCTCCAGGCCCTCGGGCCAAGCTAGCCCGGTATAGAATGTCCCGACTGTGTTATTGGCATAAAGTATTTTGATAGAATTATCACTATCGTCCGTAACGTATACATTGCCGTGTGAGTCAACGGCCACGCCCCTTGGATCGGATGATATGAACGGTAATGTCCTGACAGTATTATTTACATAAATTTCCTTGACTATATCATCCAGACTCTGAGTCACGTAAACGTTACCCAACTCGTCGACCGCTACCATATATGGATGGACAATACCGCTCCCAAGCGTGACGATCGTTCCATTAGGATAGATCATCTTTATTGCATTATTGCCCCAATCGGCCACGTACACATTGCCTTTCGAGTCGACGTCTATGCCTGAAGGGTTAATAAATCCGCTGCCTATGGTCTTGATCGTGCCATTGGTGTAGACGATTTTTATCACGTTGTCCATATCGGCGATGTAAACATTATCCTGAGAGTCAACGGCCACGGAAAAGGGGTGGTTGAAGCCGCTACCGATAGATCGTGTCGTCCCATTGGGATAGATCCTCTTGATTGCACTGCCATCATTATCCGCCACTATCACATTACCCATGGAGTCTATGGCCACGTCGTATGGCGATAATGTATATTCATACTGTTTTATTAGATTTAATTGCCCGGGAATGCCTTCGGGGGTATGGACGGCGATTTTCAGAAGGTAATTGCCGTTTGGAACGCGTGTCCCATTATCAAAGCACCCATCCCATAAGATATCGTGCAGACCATTATACTGTATGCCCGTATCAACGTTCTTGATCGAAACCCCATTGGGGTCAGTAATTAACAAGCATACGTCATTGCCGGTTATGTCCGCGTTATTTAACATATAGCTTACTTTTATATCGTCATTCGGACCGATCGATGTCCTGTTCGCCGAAACATTGGTAATGCACGGGGGCCTTATCTCGTTATCCCATTTGAAATTAATCGTTGCATGTATGTTGATGTTCGGATCGTCTTCATAATATGCCCAGACAGTCGAGCTCGTGCTCGAATTGGCGTTATCGACCCAGCCGAATTGGACACTGGCGCTGCCGGTGTTATCGTGGGTCGGATTTTGTAGCAAAACGTTATTTCCAAGTCCATCAAGGCTGCCATTACTCGGAACCCATGGGAAACTTCCGGGCGTGAAGCTATTATTCGTGGCATTCCCGACCGTGAAATTAATGTTGTAGCCGTCAGCCACCGGGTTATTGAGGGAATCATACATGTATGCAGTGATCTTGATATTGTCCATACCATTAGCGACAACATAGTACCGCTCAACGGACATACCCATATAAGCCGGTTTTGTGAATAAGACGACCGAAGTGGTCGTGGCGGCGCTCAGGTTTTCATCAATACCGAACGCACCAGAGTAACCTTCGCCGTACGGGTCCTTCATGGCGTACATCTTGTAGGCATTTATGCCCCTGGCGTAGTCGCCACCGAACCAGGCGGAGCCGGTGCCCTTTACAGAGCTGTAGGTAGCGTTGATGCCAGTGATCCAATAGTTACCGTTCACATCAGACGTAGTGTTATAGTACTCTTCACTGGTGTTCGATGCGTTAACGATAGCGATGTAAGCACCGCCGACACCGACGGTACCGTTGACCGAGGTAGTCACTCTGCCGGTCACTGAACCATGCTTCCCATCCATGGCAGTCGGATATTTACCGCCATTCCAGATGGGCCGGTCAGCGTTTGCCGGCAATAACAATGCGGCCATCATTACGATCATCAACAACGCAGTCATCGTTTTCGCCATACTGCTCATTCACAAGACACCGACCTTTCGACAAGCGATCATTCGGGAGCCTAAAAGTCCCATAGATTTAAACGTAAGTAATTATCAATCGTTTGCATATTAAGGTTCTGTAATGATTATTCAACCATTTTTTATAAGAAAAATTGTGAATTTTTAACTCCAAAATCCCGGCTCTAACTATATACCCTTAAACATCTTGGGTCTATTTGAATTTGAACTGTTTAAAATAAAATAGGTATTTTAAACCCTGTGTAGGTAAGCTGATGGAGGGATTTGAACCCCCGATCTGCGGATTACGAATAGGATATCTGAAGGCTTTTTTTAAAAACCAAATAAGTACTGTATTATTTTCTATTATAAAAATGGAAATGGTTTTTAACTAACTTTTATGCTACCACTAATTGAAGCCGGGGATTCGAATTCAAATTTCTCCAGGGCCAAATTTCTTGCTTCCTCAGGCGTCACATCGCCGCCCCCGAAAGCAAGTTTATCGGGCGAGTCATCGATCACTTCTAGCAGTAATCCATCGCCTACAAAACTCGGGTCAAAGGACTTTGTTATCACGCCGGCTATCCAGGCTTTGTTACCCTCGACAACAAGTGTCGTAACATCAACCTTTACTAAATTGTGGCCAGGGCCTTCAGGGCCTTCATTATTTCTATATTGTATGGTTATCTGTCCTTTAGCATCATATTGATCGTCAATCTGTATTGCCGTAAAACCGATCGTATCTTTAAAATCACGAAGCAAAAACGTTCCTCCACCAGTGGCCTTATTCGTTTCTGTTGGGTTTTTCGCGATTGCCGTGCCTGCAAATGCTAATAGTACAAATAAGCCTATTATAACAATGGTTATTTTTTTCATTATAGTTCCTCCTTTTGTTATTCGTTTAGTGCTCTTTGGCGTAGTGCTAGATATGATAACAATATGACAATAATATGTTATTTATTTATTATTTATTATATAAGTTACTGTATGCTAATGTATTTTTTTATCTTAAGAGCGGAATGGTAACAAAGACTTACATATATAAAGCAAGCTTGGTTATGGCATAGTATTATATATTAAATCGCCTGGCGGCTATAAGATAAAAAATAATGAGGCGAGGGGCATCTCCCAGAAATGCCGATACCCTAAGGAACTTTTTAGGGATAATTATTTTTTAGTTTAATGCTTATATTGCATCAGAATTGTGCGAGTCTGCATGTGATGTAGGTTACCCATAAATTTGGCTTTATCTGTCAGCATGCGAAAATAAGCCCAAAATACAAAATAAGCATAAATTTGTTATAAAAATGAAAAGAGCCGACGGATGGATTTGAACCTCGATCTGCTGATTACGAATTGTAATATATGTCGATAATTTTCTCAAGTCTTGCCCGTTTTATACTTTTTGTCTACAAACCATGCGTAAACAAGGAAGATGACGATCAGGGCCAATAAAATTAAAACCCACCCAATGAGGCTGGCTAGTAATATGAACTGTAGATTGTTATAGTCGCCTGATACTATACTATATACCCATCCGATGGTCATGGCACACAAGAACGCGCCGTCGATAAAGACAATCAATTTGGCGGCCTCTTTATCGATCTTCGTCGCCACGTCTTCGGGTATGTCGACAATCTTCCAGGGCCGGTAATTATAGCTACTTTTAAAGTCCCCCTTCCAGACGTATAAACAGACCAGCATAGAAAAGATACAAATCCAGCCAAAAACTATAGTCTCAAGCAAACCGAAGGCCAGACCGTTGAAGACCATAACAATACGCCTTAAAATAAACTCTATTATTTAATAATATATTTTATCCATTGCTCTAGAACTGTTTTATCAACAAGCTTTGACATCTAAAGGGATTACGGCATACTTGATAGTACCCGAAAAACTAACATTTACTGGAGTATTGGTGGTTAATGATAATAGAATCGTATGAGTCAGCAGGAGATGCTAAATACCAATAAATTTGGCTTAATATGTCAGCACTTGGAAATGAGCCAAATCATTAAATAGACCATAAATTTGGTATTAAAAAGGAAAAGAGCCGCCGGAGGGATTTGAACCCCCGATCTGCTGATTACGAATCAGCCGCTTTGCCGCTAAGCCACGGCGGCCCATTATTTTCGATTATTAAGCCATATTTATGCTTTTTTCGACAAACGGGTTTATTTTCAATTGCTGACATAAAGAGCCAAATTTATCCTTATTTGACTCCACATGCTGACTCGAACAATTTTACACGTATACTGCACACATAGATTATAAATGTTTGTATCATAGTCTCTGTCTTGTAATCAGTAGGTCGCGAGCTCAAATCTCGCCGGGGGCTTGCGGGCTTGGTGTTGTGTTGAATATTAAAGATCTGTTATGTTCTAAAATTAACGGATGGTCGAAAAACTAACATACAAAGCTTCCAACAATTTTTGACCCTGCGAAGAGCTGGATTTTACCGGGCTATCGGCATTTATCCGGTTTATTTTTTATTAGGTATTATATATGTAATTTCTAAATTAGTTAATGTTAAGCATGAGGGTAGTAGGTATTTATGAGGTTAAAGGGTAGTCTAATCACCGTATTAATGGCTGTAATACTAATTTGCGCATCCATACCAGTATCAGCGCAGGATGCGATTCCTGACATCGGGCTGTTATTCCACCCCTCCCTATCTCAATCATCTGAACAGTCTCTCAATTCGAGCGCCACGCATTTCGCAAGTACCAGCGAATTCAGCACCTTCGCCTATCCGAATATCAATATTGGTACCACGTTCGCGGCACCATGCTCCTTATTGCCATCATCCTTTACGCCTACCGCCTTCGGCTTCCCGGTGATCACATCCACGGGGAGCAGCACGGCGTTCAACCAGGATACCACGACCGCCGTTGACAATGAGAAATTCGACTTCAGCTTCCTGAACCTGGCCCCAACGCCGACGCCAATACCGACACCAACGCCGACACCATTACCGACACCAACGCCCGTACCCACGCCAAGACGGGCCTATGTCACCAATTTCAACAGTAATACGGTCTCGGTGATCGATACATCGACGAACACCGTCATAGGCTCACCGATACCGGTAGGAAATTATCCAATTGGTATTGCGATCACTCCAAACGGGGCTAGAGCCTACGTCGCAAATTACGGTAGTGGCACGGTTTCGGTGATCGATACATCGACGAACACCGTCATAGGCTCAATACCGGTAGGACGTGGCCCGTTTGGCGTTGCTATCACCCCGAACGGGACAAGAGCCTACGTCACCAATAGCATTGATAATACGGTCTCGGTGATCGATACATCGACGAACACCGTCATAGGCTCACCGATACCAGTAGGAAATGCGCCTGTGAGCATTGCGTTCACCCCGAACGGGACAAGAGCCTACGTCACCAATTTCAACAGTAATACAGTCTCTGTGATCGATACATCGACGAACACCGTCATAGGCTCACCGATACCAGTAGGGAATGGCCCGCAGAATATTGCGATCACCCCGGACGGGACAAGAGCCTACGTCACCAATTTCAACAGCGGTACAGTCTCGGTGATCGATACAGCGACGAACACCGTCATAGGCTCACCGATACCAGTAGGAAAAGGCCCGTATGGCATCAAAATCACCCCGGACGGGACAAGAGCCTACGTCACCAATTTCAATAGTGATACAGTCTCGGTGATCGATACATCGACGAACACCGTCATAGGAACAATACCGGTAGGAAACGGGCCGACGGGCATTGCGATAACGACGGATGGGACAAGAGCCTACGTCACCAATAGCATTGATAATACGGTCTCGGTGATCGATACGACGACGAACACGGTCATAGGCTCACCGATAACGGTAGGAGATTATCCGGAGGGTATCGCGATCCAACCTTGATGTCGATGACTCACGGCCCTGGCATGCGTAGATCTGCCGTGGAATCTGCATGCCATCAATCTTTTTTATTATTTTTTACTTTGTTGAATATGTGCTATCGATTACCGAGTAAGCTATTTAGGATTTATCACCAATCTTACATTTAAAAAACGTATTTTTTAGCATTTTTCAACTATTTAAACGATGTTCTACAAATCGGTTTATTTACTAAGGCTAGTTTATATTCAACACAGCAAAACTTTCCATTAACCACCAATATCAAATTTAGATTAGCGATTATGATAGTTTTCCATAAATTTGCCATGGTAATTTAAAAAGTATTATATTGCACAATATACTATTGATAATGACAATAAGGTGTTGAAGGGATATCGATTAGAAAATATTGGCTCGACCTATTTACCGGTAAAACATGGGATGAATTCCTTAAAAATGGAGCTAATACAAGTGGTTTTCGAAGAACTCGTAAAAAATTAACCTATATTTAACTTTTTCCAGCGATGCCGGCCCACTCAGAAAAGGATGGGGACGCCCGGGCGAGGTGTTCCCCGGGCGTCCGGGATTATCTTAAGCTTTCTTGGGGCCGGACAGCGTGTCCTTCAGGATGTCGAGGCTCTTAACGAGCAAGAACAGCAGGCCTACAGCCCCGAGCAGCACGCTCAGGCCGTCCAGCGCCTTATAGTACATATCGAAGTATCGCTCTGGTATCCTCGTTAGTACGGATGCGTATACACCGCCCCAGAGCGCGCTGCAGGCGAACTTGTCCACGAAGTATAAGACTACGAGCAGCGCCAGCAGGGCGACAAAGAACACGGCCAGATTCCGGAGGTTGCTCAGGTTCAGCAATCCCAGCCCGGCCGTGAGTATCAGCGCCCCGGCGGCCAGGAAGTAGATCTTGTTTACCGTAAAGTAAAATGCCGTGTCGTGCGGCAGGATGTACTTGCATATTTCGCCTACGGCGAGTACTACGATAGCCGCAACGATGAGCATGACAGCGAAAGACACGTACTTGTTGAAATTTTCAGATTTTACTTCGAACATACCTCGTTCACCAACTGTTTCTATAGCAATAGGTTAGCCAAATATACCTAATAAACATTTTGCAAGAGAGAATAAAACTGAAAAAAAGATTAGTCTTGTTTTCCGACGACGCGGATATCCAGCACGATGTTGTATTCGTGCGGCGAATATGACCTTACTATACGCTTATTCACGATATCGATGAGGCACCCGCTGTAGCTCGCCTTTTGCCGGACCATCTTGATCACTGCGTCGAATATCTCGGTCTCCGGCCGGATGTCGTAATAGTGGATGATGCCGCCCGTGGCTATCAGCCTGAAGGCGACGTCCAGGAATTCGTGGGCGGTATGCGGCAGGTTCATGATGATGCGGTCAGGGGGCTGTGGAGTCTGAATATCGCGGGCGTCCATGTTGACGGCCTCGATACGGGAAGCCTTATTCAGGGCGATATTTTTCTTCAGGTACTCGACAGCATCCGGATTTTTATCGACTGCTATCGTATACATGGCCCTTTTAGAGATGGGAATGGCGAACGGCCCCACGCCGGCGAACATATCGAGCACCAGCTCCATATCGGTGACCTGGTCGGTGATCCGCTTGCGCTCCGTGGAAAGCCGGGGGCTGAAATACACCTTATTCAGGTCCATCTCGTAGATGAAGCCGTGTTCCCGGTACACGGTGGTCGTCCTGTCCTCGCCGCATAGAACCCGATAGTGCCGGATCCGGAATTCGCCGACCACCGGGGTCGTAGGCACAAGCACAGTCCTGACGTTCTTATGGACTTCCATGATGGCTTCGCCCACCTTAACGTCATATTCCTCCGCGACCACTGCAATGTCACCTATAACCTCAAATGAAGGAGCAAAGCCCAGTATCTCCTCAACGGAGCGGGTACGCTCGTTCTCCTCGAAGTCGCATTCGGCAAGCGCCAGGGTAGGATCGATCTTCGACAAAATATCCTTGGATATCCCAGGAATGAGGGGAATATACACGAACTGCTCGTCAGACTTGATCTTCAGCCGGTAGTCGATGACCTCCGACTCGGCCAGCATCTTACGGGTAGATTCGCCCTCTCTTTTAGGCACCTTAACACAATTCGACTGCATATTCGAGTAACCCTTTGAAATTGAATATGCGGCAAACAGTAAATAATATATCCATGCGCCCTGAATTAGGCGTGGTGACCATGTTAACTTTTATCGGCCTGGGCCTGTGGGACGAGAATGACGTATCGCTGAAGGGCCTTGAGGCCATCAGGGAGGCGGACGTTGTCTATGCGGAGTTTTATACGTCCAGGCTGATGGGCACGACGCTGGAGAAGATGGAAGCGCTCTATGGTAAGCCCGTCAAGGTGCTGGTAAGGGAGGACGTCGAACAGCACCCGAAGGACAACGTGCTCAAAGATGCGCTGGATAAGAAGGTCGTATTTTTAACGGGCGGCGACGCCATGGTAGCCACCACTCACGTCGACCTTCGGCTCAGGGCGCAGAAGATGGGCATAGATACGGCCATCATCCACGGCGCCTCGATATCGTCCGCCGTCTGCGGCGCCACGGGCCTCCAGAACTACCGCTTCGGCAAATCCGCGACCATCGCCTTCCCCTATAAGAACATCATTTCCGAGACGCCCTACGACACCATCAAGATGAACAAGGCCAACGGGCTCCACACCTTACTGTTTTTAGACATCGACCGGGAAAAAGGCTACATGACCATCAATCGGGGCGTCGAGCTATTACTCGCGGTCGAAGAGCGCCGGAAGGAGGGCGTGCTCACGGATGCGCTGGGCGTAGGCATCGCGCGAGCCGGCTCACCGGCACCATGTGTTAAGGCAGCAAAGCTCGATGAGCTTAAAGCCCTCGACTTCGGGGCGCCCCTGCACATCATGGTCGTGCCGGCAGAGCTGCATTTCCTGGAGGAGGAAGCGCTGCAGGCGCTCGCCGGGCTTAAGACGTAAAGATGTTCCCGGTACCGTTCATATAACGCTTCAGGAAGCCGTCGTATGACGACATGGCCAGATTATTACTCGGTGCGATGCCGGGCAATAAGGGGGCGCTCATCCAGTCCGGATTTGTTGAAAGGGCCGGCGCCGATTGCGAGCCGAGGCTAAAATTTTTCTTTATCGCCAGGGCCTCGTTAAGCCCGGGATCCGCGGCCACGCCACTCTGAGAAGCTATATCGAGGGCTCTCCACACGAAATCGCCGCTCTTCAGGGGAGAGGCCTGAGCATGGCCATGTTCAGGCAATGCCAGGGTGAACATGCCGGTGAAGCCTGCTTGTGCATAGGATGCCCCTGCGGCGGCGACTATTATGATACAGGCGAGCGCAAGCGCTGCCCATAAGCTGCTGATCCTCATAATACCCACCTTTATAGAGCTAATCTTAGCTCACTAATATAAAATATAAAAAATAAATATATAAAATTAATCGAAAATTAATTAGCCGCCGACCCAGAACAAGGTTATTATAGAAGGGACTATACACAAATACACGTAATGATAGGCTCGGTAGGGGTAATTTTCGGGGAGACCGGGTCGCATACCTATAGGTTCGCGGTCACGGACCCGGCCGATGTTAAGCGCACTGATTACGTGAAGGTCTGGCACCCGACGGACGGCTGGGTGCTGGGGCAGATACTTACAATGACCAGGTCCGCAGGCAACGATAACAAAGACCGGTTAGTGGCCACTGTATCGGTCATCGGCGCCAGGGATAATAGCGGCCTGCTGAGGTCGCCTAAGACACCGTTCCGCCCCGGAGATAAGGTCTATATCGCGGAAGAGGACGTGATCGTGGACACGCTCGGCCTTTCCGAGGGCGGCGCATACCTCGGCGTCCTGGACGGGACCGACATACCGGTCACCGTCGACCGTAACAAGCTCATCCAGAAGCACTGCAGCATCCTGGCCATGACGGGCAGTGGCAAGTCGTACACTGCCGCGGTCATCATGGAAGAGATGATGGAACGTGAAGTGCCCTTACTGATCATTGACCCTCACGGCGAATATGCTACTTTAAAAGAGCCTAACGATGACCCGGATATGGACGCTCTCTCAGAGAAGTTCGATATTGAGCCTTATGGGTACGATAACGTCTATATCTATACGCCCGGAAATAAGAAGGTCTGCGAGTACGCCGACCGGACGCTGCGGCTAAACGGGCTGAACCTGAAGCCGAAAGAGATCATCGAGTACGTCCCATCCGAGCTCAATAATACGGAGATAGGCCTGATATACGAGGCTGTCAATGCCCTGAAGCATGACAATATCAATTATACCATTAAGGATGTTCTTGTAGAGATCGGCTCTTCACATAGCAACACTAAATGGGGCGTTTACAATAAGCTGGAGCCGCTCCTGGACTCGGAGTTTTTATCTGATAAGCCTACTCCGCTCGTGGAATTATTCACGAGGGGCCGCACGAGCATTATCGACATGAAGGGCATACACCCCGAAGTCCAGCAGACCATCGTGTCGAAGCTCTTATCCAACTTATTCGAGGCCCGCAAGGCCGGGCTCGTGCCCCCGGGCATGGTCGTGGTCGAAGAAGCCCACAACTTCTGCCCTGAGAAGGGCTTTTCGAAGACCACCTGCAGTGACGTGCTGCGGGCCATCGCTTCGGAGGGCAGAAAATTCGGCCTCGGCCTGCTGATCATTTCCCAGCGCCCTGCGAAAGTGGATAAGAACGTTCTGTCCCAGTGTAACACTCAGATCATCATGCGCGTTACGAACCCGAACGATATCCGTGCCATCACAAAGAGCCTGGAAGGCATCAGCACCGAGCTGGAGGAGGAGATCAAGCGCCTCCCGCCGGGCGTGGCCATGCTCGTGAGCCCGGACATCCCGAGGGCAGTCATGGTACAGGTCAGGGCGCGGAAGAGCAAGCACGGCGGGGCCTCCAAGGAAATATCCGAGGATATCGAGCCCGAAGAGGTCGACTACGAGGACGAAGAAGAGGAGATCGAAGAGCCGGCGAGGCCTTCGGTGGGCGGGAGCATTTTCCGGAAGATTTTCGGGAGGGGATGAGCCTGGCGGCTGACCTCGTGGAGAAGACGGACCGCTACCAGAGGCTGTTAAGGGAGGCGCTGGACGACGCGAAGAAGGTGCCGGGCATGGACCCTATGCTCGACAACATCGCAAATGACTTTTACAACATGGCCGAGAGCTACTATAAGGACGGCTCGCACTTTTTAAGCAGCGGCGACCGGGTGAACGCGCTGGTCTGCTTCAGCTACGGGCACGCCTGGCTCGATGCCGGCGTGAGGCTGGGCATTTTCACGGTTACGAAAAAGGACCTTTTCGCCGCGTAAGGTCTTACAAAAACGAGAGAATAGGATTAAATATCATCGACTAATATGTATGCCTGTCGCTATTTTCATAGAAGCGAGACCGGTAAAAGAGGAAGAGAAAAATGTCAGATTACAAGGTGGTACTGGAAGCCGCCTGGGTCGTAAAGGATGTCGAGTCCGTCGACGACGCGATGAGCGTGGCCATCTCGGAAGCGGGCAAGAGGCTCAACCCGAAGATGGACTACGTCGAAGTATCCGTCGGGTCGACGTTCTGCCCGTTCTGCGGAGAGCCCTTTGATAGTGTCTTCGTCGTGGCCAACACTGGCATTGTCGGACTACTACTAGAGATGAAGGTCTTCAACGCGGAGAGCAAGGAGCACGCCGAGCGTATCTCGAAAAAGGAGATCGGCAAAGCCCTGAAGGACGTGCCGCTCAAAGTGCTCGAGATATCCGAGCTGGGCTCGGAAGAGAAAAAATCTCACTAGCAGGGCAGGGATGGACACGTCCGAGGGTTATTGGGCCCGGGCCATCGCCAGGATCAAGCGAATACGCCCGAGGCGCGGGAAACAGAAGCCCCGAGGCATGGAAGAGCAGCTTGCCAGCTATGCTGATTACATTTTCGAGGCCCCGGACATCAAGCTATCCATGGGCATAGCCCTGGCCCTATCGATACTTATTGGCGCGGGATCGTTCCCGTTCACGCTTTCCAATAATATTATAGCGGGGCTGCTCCTGTTCTTCGTGCCGGCTTTGCTGTCGGCGTTCCTGACCAAGGTCATGTCGAACGTTTTCGGCGAGAATGTGAACTATGACCGCTCGGCCCTTATCTCGCTCCTCATGCTCATCATCGTGGCGGTCGTTACGTTAGCCGAGAACGTGGTCACTTACCTGGCCCATATCCCGTACACGTACCTGGGCTTCGTGATGGCGCTGTCGCTGATATTCGCCTTCCGTATGCTGGTGCTTATGGGCATTTCCGTGAACAGCCTGCCCAAGGTCATCGTGCCCGCATCGGTCCAGTCGCTCTTCAGCGCCCTCGCGCTTCTCTATTATACACGGTTGCCGGTGCTTTATATTGACCTGGCCATTTCCAGCATTATCTTTGTCATGGCGGCCTATGCGTTCGTGCGTTACGTCGACCACCCGATGATGAAGTCCTTCGGCGTGAGCAGCCTGGACTTCATCCAGGACTTCATCGCCCACCTGACCGAGGGCTCGCCCGCCATGGAGGAGTTCTTCGAGAAGATCGGCGAGTCCATCGACGCCCCCGTAAATGTGCTGAGCTTCAAGCGTATGGACGATTCCATTAAGGCGGTCATTGTTACGCCTTACGTTCACCCGGGCCCCATGGGCGAGATCGGCGGCGGCAACCTGCCCACGATCGTCTCCGGCGCTTTCAATGAGGGGCTTATCATCGTCCCGCACGGCACTGCCTATCACGACTTTAACCTCGTGAGCGCGGAGGAGTCCGAGAAGATCATTAAAGCCGCTAAGACTGCCCTGGGACGCGTACAATATAGTACTCAGGCCACGAAGTCTAACCGCGTGACCGTCGGGAACACGAAGATCCTGGGCCAGCGGTTCAACGACTCGGTATTCCTTATCTCGACGCAGGCGCCGACTTCCACGGAGGATATCGAGTTCTCGGTGGGCTTCACCGCCATGGCCGAGAGCCGCGTCGCCGGAGCCAGGTATTCTACTATTATCGACGCTCATAACTGTACCGAGCCCTTCGCCACGGCCATCGAGCCCGGCACCAGGGATTCCTATAATATCATCCGTGCCGCCGAGAATTCGTCGAAAGCTTTGTTATCCATGCCCATGGGCGACATCCGGCTTGGTGTCGCCAGCTCTCCGCCTATCTGTACGAGGCTCGAGGGCATGGGCGACCTGGGCATACAGGTGGCCGTCGTCGAGGCGCTTGGCCAGCGCACGGCGTACATCGTCATCGACGGGAACAACATGGTGAACGGCCTGCGCGAGGATATCATCCGGAGATTGCCCGTGGATGAGGCCGAGGTCATGACGACGGATACGCACGTCGTGAATACGCTTTCTGGCGCCAATTACGTGGGGCAGCATTTGGATTGTGACCTTCTGGTGGATACGGTCGCTCAGCTGGTGGATAAGGCTATCTCGGACCTGGAGCCCGTGAAGGCCGGCATGGAGAGCGAGCTTGCGACGGATGTGAACGTGTTCGGGTCGCATAAGATAGCTAAGCTCGCGAGTACTGCTAATGCCATGGTCGCCATGGGCGGGGCTTTTGCGGTTGCCGTTATAGTTGCGGCCCTGTCGCTGACGCTGCTTATCATGGTGTTGATCCAGTCGATTTAATTTTTTATTGTGTTAGCGATGCACGTACAGCCCTCCGGTTGGTAACACGAAAACACGAAAATTTTTTATATCCCACGTAAGGGCACGAAATGCACGAAGGTGCATGCTTTGGGTTTTAAAACACGAAATAACCTCCCGAAGGGCACGAACTTCCCTAAAAGATTAAAACTCAAGGGAAAGCATGAATTACCAGGAATAGAGGTAGCAGTGTCCTGATTTCTCTATTTGCCTGGTCCATTGTTAGTCGTTAGCTATGTAAAACCAGATGCTTTCCAGTTATGCCGAGACGGCATAGGATAAAAGACAGTTTATCATAATGTGTAGGTACATCCTCAAATACAATCAAAGACGATATCATCTTGATATGGACCCCGACACAGAACGCATGGTACAGATCCTCAACAAGATCGACGACGTCCTGCACTGCCCACGCTGCGACCTTAAGCTCTCGAGGACGAACGTCGTGGTAGGCTCGGGACCTATCAATGCGAAGATCATGCTCATCGGCGAAGCGCCGGGAAAGAACGAGGACAAGCAGGGCCAGCCTTTTGTCGGGGCCGCGGGCCGAAACCTCAACGAGCTCCTCGAGGAAGCGGGCATCGACCGCAAGGATGTCTACATCACGAACATCGTGAAGTGCCGCCCACCCGAGAACAGGCCGCCCTTCGACTACGAGGTCGAGGCCTGCCACCCGTACCTGCAAAAGCAGATAGAGGTCATCGGGCCGAAGGGCATCGTGCTTTTAGGTAAAACGGCAGCAGAGACGATGCTCGGCAGAAAAGTGGAAATGGGAAAGGAGCACGGCACCGTCGTAGAAAAAGACGGGCACAGGTACCTCATAACATACCATCCCGCAGCAATGATCTACAAGAGAACGCTTAAGGATACGCTCGTAGAGGATTATAAAAAGATCAGCGCTTTATTGGCGGAGTGACCGCTTCCATGGCGATCTGGGGCCGATTAAGGATGACCGACTGTATCGGGTACGGGATATCGATCTTTTCTTCGGCGAAACGCCTGAGTATCTCCCGGTAAATGTGGTCGGGAACTTCCCAGCTCAATTTGTAATCTTTTGCCCAGACGTGCATCATGAGATTTATGGAGAAGTCGCCCAGGTCTTTGACGTAAACTTGCGGCGCCGGGTCGACGAGCACGCCCTCGGTATGGGTAGCGATGTCCTTGAGAACGGCAAAGGCCTTGTCTACGTTCGAGTCGTAGGCGATGCCCACGTTTATAGTGAATCGTACTTTTGCGTCGGGGAGCGAGTAGTTGATGATGTTGGACTTGGAGATGTCCGAGTTGGGCACGACGATGAGCCGGCTGTCGAGCGTCCGGATGCGGGTGCTGCGGAGGCCGATCTCGACCACGTCGCCCACCATACCGCTGGAAAGCTAGATGCGGTCGCCGATCTTGTATGGGCGGTCCGAGAGGATGGCGATCGCGCCGAACACGTTCGATAAAAGCTCCTGCGCTGCCAGGGCGACGGCAATGCCGCCCACGCCTAGAGTGGCGAGGAGCGGCGTGATCTCGATATGCAGGATGCCCAGCACCATCAGGGTGGCCAGAATAAATACGACCGCGCCGACGGCCTTGCTCATGAACGGCATGAGCACGTCGTCCAGCTCGGAATCAGTCTTCGGGGCGACGTCTTCCTTGTACCAGTTGATCAAAGCGCCGGTAATGTTCGACACGACGTATGCGACGATATAGACCAAAACGATCGTCAGCAGCGTGGCCAGGTTATCGGAGACCAGGCCGGGCAGCTCGTTGAGCGTGGCACAGGCAAGGTATATGCCGACGGCGAGTATGAAGACCTGGAGGGGGCCATTGACCGCCTTTAACAGATGGTCGTCCAGCGTGGTCTGCGTCTTCGAGACCAGGTGCGGGGCAACGTCATTAATAAAACGCCTGGTGGCCTTGGCCAGCAGATATGCTAGCACGACGATCAATATGGCGACGAGAAAGTCAACCCATCCCTGGCTTAGACCGGTCGCCTTCATGACGCCGTCCTCGATGCCCTGGATGAAGGCGGAGTGACTGATGCTCTCGATAATGCTCGTGCTGTTGTCGGCCATGGCGTCCTACTATTAGTGCCTTACCGTATTTAAATTTGGTGCAATGAGGGCCCCGTGACGTATTGTTGCTCATTAGATGCTTGAGGATTATGTACTTGAGCAAAAAACGGCTGTATTTTCTTGTTTTTAAACTTTTAACTCAATACAATAGTATATAATTGATTAAATACCGAAAAATATATAGATAATCGATATTTATATTTTAATTGTTATATAATTGAGGAGAGGTATGTCGTGTTCGAAGTGGATAATGCCGTAGTAGCTTATGTTGAGGTCAGGCGAGCCATTCCCGGGGTCGTGAAAGAAGGGAACTTCGGCAGCTGGTGCATCCATGAGAAAAATGTATTCTGCCAGGAGAGGGAAGGGTGCTCCAATTGCTGTATCGCCTTAAGGGATGGAGCGCAAATGATTTGATCGGTCATAGAGCACCGGCCAGATCCACGATCAGGTCGATCTGCGCCCGCATTTCCTTTTCAATGCGGTCGAGGTCCCGCGGCACGCCATAGCTAAAGACGAACACCTCGAAGTACCAGTAGACCATATAGGAGATGAACATGGTCGACAGCGCCCGGGGGTCGCAGGGCTTTATTTTACCCTTCTCCATGAGCTTTTTAAATAGGATCGCCGTCTCGTCGACCGACCTCTCGAAAAGCTCACGCCGGACGTAGTTCCTGATCTTCTCGTTATGGTACATCTCGATGAGCATGATGCGCGTGATCCTGGCCAGGGACTGGTCGGCCAGCATGTAGCAGGGGGTCATCTCGAGTATCTCCCGCAAGGAATAGGAATCGATGAGGGCATCCGTGCTGCCCTCGGGGACCGCCGGATATATCCGGCCTTCGACGTAGTTGAAGATCGAATCAAGTATTTCGTCTTTGCTCGTATAGTGCTTGTAGACGGCACCTTCTGTGACGCCTACCGCACGTGCGATGTCCCGGATAGACACGCGGTCATAGCCCTTTTCTGCAAAAAGGTCGACGGCAGCATCGAATATCTTCTCTTTCGTGCCCTTTTCCCCCGGCACCTTCACGGGCCGGCCAGTCTTAACGGTTTTACGTTTCACGCTCATACTCTAGCCTTCGCCGCCACATCCAGCGCCCACTGGCGTATCGCCGAAAAGTCCCGTGTATCGTAGGGCTTGCTCGTGTCCTGGCCCTTCTTTTCAAAATCCTTCTTCATGGCGTTGGCCATGAAACTCGCGAAGAACGTCGGGTGCTCGAAATCAACATAGCCGCCGAAATAGGCCAGGGCGATAGGCTTGACCCACGGGAACTTTGCGGCAGTAGTTTCGATGCTCTTGTGGGCATACTCCTTCTGTGTCGGGTCCCCGCCCGCCAGCCCCGATGAGAATAGTGCGACCTTCTTGCCCATCAGCTTCTTCGCGTTCCTCCGCATGAAGCGGGTCGCCTGCCACTTCCAGTATGTGGCCCAGACCGAGCTGCCGACTACTATAAGGTCGTATTCGTTCACATTGTAGCTCTTTGACTTTTTAGCGTCGTCAACGGAGACCTCGAAGCCCTGTTCGCCCAGTATTTTTCCTATTTCTTCGGCGATCTGCTTTGTCGCGCCGCCTCTTGTGCCGTATATCACCAATGCTTTCATTTCTGATCCCTCATGAATTATGTAAGTAAACGTTAACTTACTTATTATGCGATACAATACATACTTTGTATATAAAAGCATCGTCGTCAACAGGTTTTTAATTAATATTAAACGATATATAGATAATGGCCATTAGTTCCAGGCTAATTCAATACTGTATTTCCTATGGCGCTGAATAGTTCGGTCGGTATCTCGAACCTCTCCAAAGGAATTAAACCTCTAATTTTCTTTTATAATTTTTTCTCACTAAACCACTAAGCCTCGAACTCACCATCAACGCACGAACTCCCTAATACTCTGGGCATTGCACGAACTCTCGAAGCCTCAAACCCGAAAAGAATGCTCTAAAACTCGAATGCACGTTCGAAACGCTAAACGAGCCTTGCACCAACTCTCTAATGCACGGCTAAAACGCCAACGCCACTAATACCCAAAAATACGGGGGAATGACCGGGCTCTTAGAGTGTTAGTGGGCAGTGTCCCGTATTTTCTGTAATTTTGGTTTTAGCCCTTGTATTCGTTATTCTAGTCATTGCGTTCCAGGTCTATATGTTTTTTGTCTACTGCATATTCCTCGTTCACGTCCATCAGGATGTTTACGATGACTCGTAACGCGGATTGGTTGCTTGGAAATGCTCCGATGGGCCTGGTTCTTCGTTTTATGAGACTGTTCACGTTCTCCAGGGTGTTGGTCGTTCGTAGTTTTATCCATTGGTGTGGGGGAAATGCCAGGTAGTTATAGAGGCAAGGCAGGTTTTTATCGATCAGGCTGCTGGCCTTGTCAAGACCACGGGCTTCGAGATCTTCGGCCAGGTTGGCCAAAAGGTTAGGAGATTCTATGTGATCTTTCAGTAATTGGTTGATCTCGCCTCTCTGTTTCGCTGGTACGGTCTTTATCACGCTTCTTCTGAAGTGTACGTGACACAACTGCCAGCTGGCACCCAGAAAACACTGCTCAACAGCCTTTTTAATCCCCTTATGCCCGTCGCTGATAACCATTTTTATGCCTGTGAGCCCCCGTTTCTTGAGATCATCAAAGAACACGGTCCACCAGTCCTCATCCTCCCGGTCCATGATCCTCGAGTCAAGTATCTCCTTGTACCCATCCTGATTGACGCCCATGGCGATGAACACGGGCTTCGAGACGTACATCCCATTATCTCTCACCTTGATGTAGGTGGCATCAACGAACAAGTACGGAGTACCTCCAAGAGGCCTCGCGAGGAAATGTCTCACATCATCATCCAATTCCTCACTTATTCTGCTTACACTGCTTTTACTCACCTCAACACCAAGAGTCTGTAATACCTTCCTCATTTTCCGCGTGCTGACGCCCTGAAGATAGGATTCGCTAATGACATTCACCACCGCCTTTTCAGCCCTGCTGTACCGGTCGAACAGACAGGTCTCAAAAGGCACCTCACGAAGCTGAGGCTTCTCCAACTCCACCTTACCATAACGAGTCACCAATCCACGAGACTTATACCCATTACGACGAGCCCTCCTTCCCTCCGCCCGCTCATAATGCATAGCCCCGGCCTGCTCACACGCCTCTTCCTCAAGAATACTATTAAGAAGATCCCTGATAAGATTCTTCATAGCATCCGAGTCTGCCCTAATATATTTCAACGCGTACTTCGTATCACTGTATGGCCTTGTATTCCTCATATTTTGTTCTCCAAACAATAAATTGAGAATACAGGGCTAAAAATATTAACCAAATAAAAACAAATTACAGCAAAATAGGGACAGAGCCTGTTAGTGCTCTACCGTTTAGCGTTTCAAACGTGATTTAGGGCTTTAGAGCATTCGTTTCGGGTTAGCGCGTTAGAGAATTAGAGCACTGCCCTGTGTATTAGTGAGTTCGGGCATTGACGGTGTTCTAGAGCATTCGAGGCTTCGTGAGAAAAATCTAAAAAGAAAAATTCGTGGTTTAATTCCTTTGGAGAAGTTCGAGATACCGACCGAACAAATCAACGCCAGTGGAAGATGGTATGATTGATAACACAAAAACAAAATAGTTAAAAGAGCTTGCTCAACCGGTCGACCATATCGCCGATCCTCTTATCCCTGTCCGCGTCGCCGCCCCATGCCATCAGCTCCGAGCCGACAACGACTCCACCCTTAGACTCGACAGCATTTTTTATAGCTGAAACTGACGAATTTCCGCCCGTCCAGTTAAATGGCAGGCCCTTGGTAACGAAGATGGCGACCTTCTTGCCGTTCAGCGCCGGGAGATGCGGAAGATACGCTTTCATTACGTTAGACAACGAAAAAGCCTGCACAGGTGCCGCGAGCACGAGCGCATCGTAGGCGCTGAGGTCCGGTAGCTTTTCGATCTGGATTTTCTTCGCGTCGGTCTGCTTCGGGTCGACGGGGTTGATGCGTTCGATATTAGCAGAATGTCCCGCTGCCGCCAGTTTCGCCTTGAGCGCCTCGGCGACGGCAAGATTGTGGCCGGTCTGAGAATGCACGATAATGCCTATTTTCATAGTAATCCCTTTTACTATAATCGCTGTTAAAAATATAAGTATCGGGCCTTCACGTTATGGTCACGTTAGTCCCGGTAGTCCCGGGGACCTCGATGCTGATGTTCATAGGTCCTGTAGCATTCAGGTATCTGGGCAGAGTGTCCTGGTAGACGGTGTTATTGTTGCTGTCCAGCAGCTTGAGCTTGTAGGTTTCCGAGCCGTCGCTGAGGAACGTCACATTGAAGTTGCCGCTCATGTCGGTCGTGTTGCTGTACTGGTTGCCCTTATCGGTGTTCACGACGACCGTGTATAAGGGGGTAGGCTGCCGGGTATACGATATCTTTCCATGTATGTAATGGGTTATTGTCACCGTCGCGCTGGGCGTCCCTGGCGGCAATGTTACCGTGATGTTTGCCGGGGCCGTGACTATCGGAGTGGCCGTCGGGGTGGGGGTAATCGTCGGGGCTGGAGTCGGCGTAGGGGTGGGTGTGGTTGTACAACCTGCTGCTAAAAGTGATAATGCGATTATTGAAATTAATAAGATCAATCTCTTCATAGGGTATACTTCCGCTTTGTCATTAAGTCCTTTTTAGATATATTATGAAAAACCGATATTAATAGTATCTCATAAATATTTTAAAAGTAAGATAGTAGTCCCGTCCGGATTCGAACCGGAGTCTTCGGCTCCAAAGGCCAACAGGATTGACCGCTACCCCACGGGACTATCCGGGAACGAATCGAGTTATGCCGCTTTGATTATTTAAAGTTATTGGGGTAAAAACGTAAAACGGTGACCGGTAAAAAAGGAGATTGGTAAAAACTCCGATATAGCTCACATCGTTAGCACGGTAATGATCCTGAATAATATGTAAATGCAGGCCAGGCCGAATATCGCCATCATCCGGATCGGTCCGATCTTGCCGTGATATACCTTAAAGTTGCCCTCGCGGTCCCAGGATGTCCGGCCCGTATTTTCAAGCTTATTATAAGACATGAGCATCGTGACAAGGTAAAAGACCGGGATGCCCAACGCGAGGCCTTTCACAGCAACTCCCAGGCTCCTCTCGAAGCTTTCGCCAAGACTAAGTATCGCTTCAGATGCGTTTCTAACTTTAATGTTGAATACCCATTTTGAAAGTGTCATGCCAAATGCAGCCATCAGGATAGTCTCAGGGACGATCCAGGTCAAGACGGTTATTATCTGTAATAGGAACATTCCGCTAATCCCTGTATATAAGATTTCCAGGGAAGGCAGGAATATCGACACCATGACGATAAACAGGCTCAAGAAGAAGTTGTATATCATAAGGTCGAACTGCCTGGCAAAAAATCGTAGCCAGGGATGGGGCTTTAAGTCATAATCGGGTACTAGCGAACCTATACTCGATGCTTTTACCCATTCCGTCATGCCGGAAGACCAGACGAGCGTATCGGGGCTTAACTGCCCGGAAGAGATCAGCTCTTTTAGCTTACTTTCGGGAACCTCTACGGTTGATTGGTTATCTTTACGATAGCTCCACGTCTTTTCTTGTGTTAATGTATCCATTTGTACAGCGCCTGATTCGTTCATTCACATCACGTTCAAATTTAACAATGATCACCGCTTGATTACTAAAGCGGCATACGGGTATGGCATTAACCATTACTAGCCAATGCCTTGCTAGATAAAAGGTTACATTTTATTAAATATTTAAATTATATGTATATAGTATATGTAGTAATTAGTAAATAGCCTATGTAAAAAAGCTCTTATGTCGGCCTATTTTTAATTTATTCCTCGATTTTCGACGCCTTTCGCCTGCTGAGCCTCGCGAGCGTCTCGTCGAGTGCCGAGTCGATACCCTCGGGCCCCTGGTAATTGTAAAAGGTCATGATCTGGAGCAGGCCCACGATTGCGTCTGCACATTCCTTGACGACCTCGCGGTCTGTGCCATGGGCGATGGCTTTTATTACTTCGCCCAGCTCCTCGGCCGTGAAAGCGGCCTTAATGAGGGCATCGTCATCGTTCTGGATAATATAATCGTCCGGCAGGCTGGCCATCATCTTTTCAACGAGGGCTTCAAGGGTATATGACATGATAGGATATTGGTGGCACGATTTAAAAATCAAGTGGTCAACGGGCAGCTTTCATCCTGCATTTTTTCAGTACACCCAATAGTTCCATGCTTTATCATTAGTGCTTGCTTTGTTTGAGGCACTGCTCGAAAGGCATTAGCCTAAAGCCGACCGAGCCACTATTTTCACCATAATGGCCAAAGTTCTGTATATATGGTTTAATCGCTTACCAAGCATGCTTCGTGCAAATTAGTTCGGTCGGTATCACGAACCGCTCCAAAGGAATTAAACCACGAATTCGTTTTTAGATTTTTCTCACTAAATCTCTAAGCCTCTAGCTCACCGTCAATGCCCGAACTCTCTAATCCACAGGGCAGTGCTCTAAGCCTCTAACGCGCTAACCCGAAAAGAAGGCTCTAAAACTCGAATACACGTTTGAAACGCTAAACGGTGGAGCACGAACACTCTAAGAGCCCGGTCGTTCCCCAGCATTTTGGGTGTTCGGGCCGTTGGCGATTTAGCCGAGCCTTAGAGAGTTAGTGCAGGCTCGTTTAGCGTTTCGAACGTGCATTCGAGCTTTCGAGCCTTCTTTTCGGGTTTGAGGCTTCGGGCGTTCGTGCAGTGTCCCGAGTATTAGGGAGTTCGTGCGTTGGCGGTGTTTTAGAGGTTCAGGGCTTTAGTGAGTAAAAATTAAAAGAAAAATTAGTGGTTTAATTCCTTTGGAGCGGTTCGTGATACCGACCGTACAATTCTGCTCCTCGTGATACCAGCCGAACTTTTTTTTAACCAAAGCATACCCGGCAAACGATATTACCTCAAATACGGAACTACTGGCCCCTGGCCTGCTGCTCAATATAAGCTTTCAGCTCGGTCGCCGCGTTATGCTCCCGTTCCCGGGCTGAATAGATGAAGGTGACCGTACCTTCCTCCGCTTTTTTCTTTAAGAAGTCGATATCTTCCTTTTTATCGGCCAGCTCACGCCAGTAGCGCTCCCGAAATTCATCCCACTTATCGGGGTGACTGTGAAACCATTTTCTAAGCTCCGTGCTCGGAGATACATCCTTAAGCCACAGGTCTAAGGCAGCCCGCTCTTTTGTCACTCCCCTCGGCCATAACCGCTCCACCAGTACCCGGAATCCGTCTTCAGGCGCCGCCTCATCATATGCCCTCTTGATCCTGATCATCAATAAGAGATGCCCGCACAACCTTTATTTTTATTGCGGGCGTTTCCCATGGTGTTTATGTTCGAAGTCATCCCCGCCATCGACCTCAAAGGAGGCAAAGTTGTCCAGCTTGTCCAGGGCGTGCCCGGGACGGAGATGGTCTCGATCGACGATTACCTGTCCGTTGCTGAAGATTTTGTCAGTCAGGGCGCGAAGTGGCTCCACATCATCGATCTGGACGGCGCTTTGAGCGGCGACCGTAAGAATGCCCGCATCGTCGAGGACATCATCAAGCATTATAATGTCAAGATCCAGGTCGGGGGCGGCATAAGGGATTATCCTACCGCCCGGCGTTTGCTTGATATGGGCGTTACGCGGGTCATCCTGGGCACCGCTGCGATCAAGGAGCCCGAGCTCGTCTGTGAAATTGCTGCTAACTATGATGATGTTTCGGTAATGGTCTCGCTGGACTCGAAGAAAGGCGAGGTGCTGGTCGAAGGGTGGAAGGAGTCCTCGGGCAAGAGCACCATCGAGATGGGCAAGCTGTTCGAGAACATGGGCGCCGGCAGCATCCTGTACACGAACGTTGACGTCGAGGGCCTGCTCAAAGGTGTGAACGAAAGCCCGGTAAAGGAACTGGTCTCCAGCGTCAGCATACCGGTCATCGCCTCGGGCGGCATAACGACTCTACAGGACGTAGTTACCATCAAGAACACTGGTGCGGCCGGAGTGGTCATCGGTTCGGCATTATACAAGCACTTATTTACTCTAAAAGAAGCGATCGATACTATTTCCTAAACATATATACCCCATGCTAAGAGGTATCTCGCAATCCTTTTATATACATAATTATATTAGCGACAATAACTTGGCCAGTCTCTTGAGACTGGGGGGAGTAACTTGAATACCAGTAAGATCATAACCGGCGGGATAGTTGCCATCGCTATCCTGGCCGTACTATTGATGAGCGGATGCACTTCGATGAACACCATCGTCGAGCACCGGCAGGATAAGACCGTGCACGGCGCAGCGGAGAATATTGACCTGACCGTTACCACGTTTAACGGAAACATCGAGATCCAGGAGTCGACTGAGTACGATGTCGAGGTCACCTATAACATTACGGCGCCCGAGGGGCATCTCCAGCACGTCACGACTGGCACTAACGGGAGCAGGGATGGTAACACCTTGAAGCTCACGGCGGAGGCAAAGCTTTCGGACCCGAACGAAAAGCTGCCCATTAATCATGGCTGCGACATCCTCGTCAAGGTGCCGAAGAACTCCTCGTATAATTTAAACCTCATGACCTCGAACGGTAACGTGAAGGTGACCCAGCTTAACGGCAATAAGATGATCATCGCCACCTCGAACGGCAATGTCGATGCCGCCGCTGGCAACTATTCGGCCATCGATGCTGCGACTTCGAACGGCAATATTAACGTTAAGCTATTGAGCGACACGCAGTTCTTCGTGGATGCTTCGACATCGAATGGGCGTATCACCCATAACTCGATACAGATGCAGGCTGACAAGGAGTCCCAGACGAGCCTGATCGGCTCTACGGCGTCGGGCAGAGGGAACCTGCACATGGTCCTGCAGACGTCGAACGGCAACATCGACCTGAGTTATATTTAATGATATTATGGGTTAGCCTCAGCGGGCTAACCTACCTATATTTAAAGCCTTTTTCTCGGTACTTATATCGCGTTCCCATTTGGTGGTGGATTGTTCGGTCGGTATCACGAACATCTCTAAAGGAATTAAAGCCCGAATCTTTTTTTAAGATTTTACTCACTAAACCTCTAAGTCTCTACAACACCGTCAACACTCGAACGCCTCAAACACACTGGGCAATGCTCTAAAACTCGAATGCTCAAACCCAAAACGAAGGCACGAACTCTCGAATTTAGGTTTGAAACGCTAAACGACATAGCACCAACACTCGAAAGCCCGGTTAAAACCCGAGCGGCACCAAGCCATTACAAATTGACCAGGTGGGGAACGACCGGGTTTTTTAGGGTGTTCGTGCTCCACAGTTTAGCGTTTCAAACCGTTTTCGAGCGTTAGTGCTTTCGTTTCGAGTTTGCGCGTTCGTGCGTTCGAGCATTGCCCTGAGTATTCGAGAGTTCGGGCATTGACGGTGTTGTAGAGCCATTCGAGATTTAGTGAGTAAAATCTTAAAAAAGAATTAGGGATTTAATTCCTTTGGAGAGGTTCGTGATACCGACCGAACAAACCAGCGAAAGCAGGACCTAAGAAACGTGAGTGATACTGACAGAACTAATCTACTCCCCGGGGAACATGTGCATAACTCATGGAATTTGTAAATCCAAAATATGGAATTGAGCCATATTTATTTACTTTTTATTGAGATGCTGCCTGTACATCTGCTCGAGCTCGGTTAAATCATTAATCGGCGTCGGAACTACCGTCTTTTTATTTTCCATGATCTGTTTAGCTAAATCTCTGAATATCCCCGCCTCCTTAGAGTTAGGGGAATGCTCCACGACAGCTCTTCCCTCGAACTCGCAGGCCTGGATCACCGGGGTCCTTGGAACGAACTGGACAAACTCGCTCCCGAGACGCCGGGCGAATTCTGGTATGACCGAGTGCTCAAGCGTTTCGTCGCCGTTGCTGTTACAAATAATACCGGCAAGCCCTGTCCCGGCTTCAGCTCTACGTGACAGGCGCTGTACAGCACGGGCGATATTATTCGCCGCATAGATACTCATGAAACCGCCTGAACAGACCAGGTATATCTCCTTTGCGAAACCTTCCCTGATGGGCATGGCAAACCCGCCGCAGACGACATCGCCCAGGACATCGTAGATGGCCACGTCGATCTTGTAGGTTTCGAAGGCTTTCAAATCCTTTAATATCTGCAGGGCTGTCAATACGCCCCTGCCGGCACAGCCTATGCCCGGCTCAGGCCCTCCGGCCTCGACACAGTAGATGCCGCCGGGAGACTTGAAAACGATGCTATCTAATGAGATCGCATATTCATCTTTGCCTACCCTTAGCTGGTCCCTGTATGTTTCAAGGACAGCGGGGATCAGGCGTCCGCCCGCCAGGTTCCTGGTGGAATCCCTCTTGGGGTCGCAGCCGACCTGCATGACGGTGTAACCCATTTCGTTAAGGGCGGCGGACAGGTTCGAGGCGATCGTGCTCTTCCCGATGCCTCCCTCACCATAGATCGCTATCTGTCTCATATGTCCATTACCACTTTGCTTCGTATCTTTTATCCTTTGAGCGCCATCGGAGGACCCACTCGTTCTGGACGCACTCGAAAAGGTTCAGTATCCCGGTATAGCCGAAATATGCCCTGTTTATCAATCGGAACTGGCGCATTGGCCTCACTACTTCGACGGTATATGGCACTCCAAGCCCTTCGCTGGCATGCCGCTCGATCGTGCTCCCGAAGACGATCTTTGGCCTTACATCCATGAGGCCCCGTCTCGTCTTGTAAACGTCTGTACCGTATACAACGTTCGGTTTTAGCCCGAGCTCTTTTAGCTCTCCTTCAAGCATGTCCCGGACTGAGCTACGTGAGGAGTACAGGGCAACGAGCTCGGGCGTCATCTCCATCTCCTCGGTGACAAAACGCACGAGCGGTATGCCTACCGTGGCATCTGCGACTATCGCCGCCGGCGTCCTGTAGAAGAACCGGGCCATGGGCCACTTGCGGCGGCACGTTGCCGTCACCATCCTCTCGCCTTCTTCCACCATCTTTTCGGCTTTCTTTTGTGCATCGAATCGCTCACCCAGCGCATTCAGCCATCGCTGCGTGTTTGTCATCCCTATCGGTAGAGGCATACCTTTGCAGACCTGTTCAATGCCATATTTTGCGGAAAGGTAGTCGGCCGCCCGCTGGCCGGCATCGTGGCTCAATATGAGGGAGGCTTCGGCCGATGGTACGTTCTCGATGTCGCTCAGCGGCGTCTTATGCGAGAGCGTGGCCACGACCTTGACGCCCATTTCGGATAAGACCTGTTTTACCCATTCCAGGTCAGCCATCCATGTCGGATTGGCGTTCGCATGGGGAGCGATAAGGCATACGGAATTGGGTATCTTTTCACCGTCATCATTCGCCAGCCTCTTGATCATCGTGTCTAGCGCAATGTCGATGCCATCATACTGTGACCCTTTGAATCCCGGGCTCTGAATGGGGATAAGCTTGAAATCGACTTCAGGCTGCATATCCTCGCATACGGCCACGATATCATCGCCTACGATTTCCGGCCCACAGGCGCTGAGCACGAATAACGCATCGATCTTGAGATCCTTAGCCTCCCGGATAGTGCGCATGAGCAGGTCCTCCCCGCCGTGTACGATCTCGTCAACGCACAGCTTAGTGCATAGCGTCATGGTCTCCATGTAGTCGCATTCCTGCCAGGCGAAGGCATTGTTCACGAGGTACTCGCACCCCTGTGGCGAATGGGCCAGTAAGGCTGATCGGGAGACGCCCAACGCCGTCTGGGCGGCGCCGTTGAAGGCACAGCGTAGATAGGGGTCGTTGCACTTATCATCTCTCGACTGCTTACTTTGGTCCATATAGCATCCCCCTCAAAAGCTTTGAGCGCGGAAGATCTTTGTACTCCAGGGCTTGCCGAACCAGGGCGGCTATGTTCTTGATCCCACGGAACCCGTACTGGGGCTGGAACGCCGGGTTCAGGAGCGTTAAATTTACAACAGGACAGGGCGGGTACCGGGCGGAGTTCCCGAAGAAAATGGGGTCTTCGTACTTCCGCACGATGGCCTCCAGCTCATCCTCGGTCTCTTTGGAAGAGCGGAAGCTTCCCAGGCGGAAGAGTCCTTTCGTAAGAATGATCTCGGGGTTTACGCCCGTTTCGAGTAAGAATTTGATGCTGGGCATTCTCTCTTTTATCGTGTATGGATGGACGTTTATAACAACAGGGTGGGCGCCGAACTCTTCGACCATCCTCGCCAGGGACAAAGCCCGTATCGGCCCGGGGAACTCGGAGATCTCGATGATGGCCGTCTTCCCATTCAGGGCTTCGTGCAGGTAATCGAGATACGGCTGCACCTGCTCTGTCTCTCGCTCGATGACCTCGAGCGCTTTGTCCTCAAGGCCCATTGGCCTGGCGATTCCGAGCATCCACTCTTTCGTAGCTCTGAGCCCGTAGGGCTGTCCGGTCTTGCTGTAGGGAATGCCGAAGCGTTCCTGCATGATATCGCCCAGCTTTTGTCCCCAGTCATAGCACCAGGATGCATTAAGTTCGACCTCTCGAGCCCTCTTGATCTCGTCTACGGTACATCCACCGGCAATGACCGCGTTAATCGTAACCCCCATCTCGCCGAGCAGCCTTTTTACCTCTTCCATGTCCTCGTTGAATTCGGTGAGCGTCGGGCCCCAGCGGGCGCCGAGGATATTAACTGTACCCTTCACTTTCTTCTTCGGGGGCTCCATGAGTTCCATGATGAGTTTGAACGCGTCCTCGTAGCCGCTGCGGAAGTCACCGCCGAACCCCTCGCTACGGAGGGCCAGTACACGGCAGTTGACCTGCTCCTCCGCCTCCCGGGCGATGCTCTCGACGTCGTCGCCGATGATGCCTGAGCAGCAGCAGGAAAGGATGACGATGAGGTCTGGATGATACTTTTTATCGGCTTCCTTGACCGCTTCCAGAAGCTTTCCCTCTCCACCATAAATGACATTGCTCTCGTCGAGGGTGGTGCAGGCGGTGGGCTCGAGGGGGACGCCGCGCTCTTCGCAGCATTCCCGTGTCCTGACAATGTCTGACATGTAAAGCGGGCATCCTGTGGGGCCGTGGACCAGGGGTACCACGTGGCGGATGCCGTTGATGACGTAATAAGCGGTGAAAAATTTGCACATGGGGGCGTGCGATGCCTGTAGTTTGGGTATCATCTCGCCCGATTCTACCTTAGCCAGGAGCTGGCTTAAGGTGCCGTGAAAAACGATGGAATCGTCGTCCATATTTCACACTAATTAAGTAAATTAGCACACAATATGATATACTTTCATATAATCGCAATAATAAAAGTAGCATCTTAACTACCCTGGCATAACAATAATTATTTTTAACAATTTATATAAATGATTAAAAAGCACTATTCCACGTTGAGATAAAATCGTTTTCTCTTGAGTATCAGGGTGTGTGTGATGAGCAGTGCAGCGTGGGATGGCCAGGAGCTCGCGGAACTATATGATCGTATCAGCGACTTACAGTATGAAAGCGGGCGCAGGCTCGTAGAAAAAATGCAGGTGAAAAAAGGCGATAACGTGCTTGATGTGGGTTGTGGCACGGGACGTTTAGCATTTTATATTGTAGGTACTGTCGGCCCTTTGGGCTCTGTTACCGGGATAGATCTCTCTCCACACCGCATCAAAGTGGCCGAGGCTAAGCTTAATGAAAAGAAATATCCTAACGTGTGCCTCATGGTAGGGAGAGGTGAGGATCTTAGCCAGTTCCCTGACGAGAGCTTTGATCGTGTGTGCTATAGCTCGGTCTTCCACTGGGTCGACGATAAAAAGGCGGCGGCTGAAGAAGCTTACCGGGTGCTGAAGCATGGTGGCAACATTGGCATCACTACTGTTGATAAAAGCCACCCATTTGCCATGAGGAAGGTCTTTGAAAAACTCTTTTCCGAAGAGCCTTATGCCGGTAAGGTCGACTTGATGGCCCAGATGAGCATGCTCGTAGACCGTAACCAGCTGGAGCAACTATTATACGATGCCCGGTTCCGCCGCATCGATGTGGATTATATTGATAAGACTGTGCGGTATTCGTCCGCAGAGGAGCTTATTAACCTAATGGAAGCCAGCTCGTTCGGGAATTTTTTAAGGGATGTACCTGAAGAGCTGCGGGCCCGTGCCCGGGAAGATATGAAAAAAGCAATGGAATCGATGAGGACGGGGAAGTACATCGAGCTCCCGTCGAAGACGATGTTCGTGATCGCATCTAAGCCCAGTCTTTAAGGATATGAAGCATCAACCCATGCCAGGAAACTCATGGCAGCTGGAACGAACCGGTCAGCTGCTTCTAAATAAGCCGAGTGTGCGGCGCCCTGAAGCTCGACGAACTTCGCCCCGGGGATACCCGCAGCCAGCTCCCTGCCATAGCTTATCGGGAACAAGATATCCTCGTTACCGTGGATCACCATGGTCGGCGTTTTAATCTCACCAAGTCGTAGACTGGTATCGAACTGGTAGCCTGCCTGCAATTGCCGTACCATATTAGCCGGCAAAGGCCTAACTCGTCCCGACGATGCGCCTGCACGAATCCTATTCATAAATTCTGGGCTAGAGAATGCCCGGTCGGAGAATGTCCAGGATAGCATCATCATATCGTGGAACTCGTGGCCGATGTTTCCCTTAGCAAGCGCATCGGCCATCATGCCCAGCGCGAACCTGGTACGAGGCGGCACCCGCGCTGTCGTAGAACAAAGGACCAGGGATTTGAGCTTTTTGGGGTGCCTGAGCGCTATCGCCTGCGCTATGCGGCCGCCCATGGAGACGCCGATGACATGCGCTTTTTCGATGTTGAGGGCGTCCAGGAGGGCTGCCGTATCATCAGCCATATCGTCAATCGTAAAAGGCGTATCTGGTATTACGGTCTGCCCGACGCCCCGGTTATCAAATACGATCGTGCGGTATTTCTTTGAGAATACAGGTATGAGATGGGCCCAGGACGTATGATCCGCCGAATAGCCGCTGATGAGTATGAGAGGCTCGCCCTCGCCGTGCTCCTCATAATACATATCTATATCACTGATTTTGATGATTGGCATGGTGCTCGACCTCCAATATATAAATGATTATATGATTATCAATTATTTGAATAATTATATACTCCATGCGTTTCTCTGGTATTAAGCCCGCTAAGAGGTGCAAGTCCGCGAAGACTATTCGGGCCCAAAGACCGCGAAGTTGGCGCGAAGACCGCGAAGCTACCATCAAACAAATAATATTAAATGAGTGGATACGAAGATATTAATTTTTTTAAAAAGTCTTTGCGGTCTTCGCGTAAACTTCGCGGTCTTCGTGCTCGAATAGTCTTCGCGAGCTTATATGCCTCTTAGCGGGCTTTAAACCTCGTTATTGCTGCGCCTCGTCGAACTCTTCTATTGCTTCTTCTTCATCATCACTATTAGGGAAGAGTTCTTCGATGAACTCGATCGTACCATAATACCACCGCTCGCCGTCGTTGGACTTATACTTCCGGTTCTCATCATAATAAATCCGAACGTATAAGAAGCCGGCAGGGTCGGTGTCGAGGTGTATGATGGGATATTCTACGCCCAGCACGCCCTGACTGTTTAAAGTAACAAAGTTCTCGTAGTCGATTTTATAATGCTCGCAGGGGCCGCGGCCCTTTTCGCCGCCGTTGACCTGCTCGGTGATGTCGTCCAGAGTGATGCTACCGATTGAACCGTCGAAGGGGTCGTATCGTAGTCGGATGACCTGGCCGGATACGGGGTCCTCGGCGATGTAGGTGTCTGTTTTGTCGTAATTGGAGTGGAGTCGTTCTAGTGCGAAGTACCTGTCCGCGGCTCTAAGGGTCATATAATTTAGCCTCAAGCCCCCTTTACGTTAATATAAACCATTGTGCTGCAATTATTTGTATTTATTTGTTGGGGGCCAAAGTAATTATATTCTTGTAATTGTGGTAAACTGCCTATATAGGCCATTTGCATATGACGAGAAAAGTAATATACATACCTACCTTAAGCTATTGCGATGTTATTCTTCGGGCACATAGGCATTACCCTGGGAGTCTTCCTGGTCATATTCTTTATCGTTAAGGGTAATGTGGACTACAGGCTCGTTATTATCGGCTCCATTCTGCCGGATATCATCGATAAGCCGCTTTATCTTTTACTCTACGGTACGATGCCCGAAAGCGGCAGGTTCTTAGGGCATACGATACTTTTCGTTTTAATACTCATAGGCTTAGCTATTGTCGTATATAGAGACCGGAGATATGCGGGATTATTCGCTTTACCCGTAGCTGCCCTGCTTCATATTATCCAGGATGAGATGTGGGAGGCCCCGAGGTCATTATTCTGGCCTTTAATGGGGTTTGACCCTAAGTTTAAGTTAAATGCCACGTTCGCCAACAGTACGATCCCGGAAAGGACCATTGACTATAGCGCCTCCATTATTCATAGTAATTCCCACAACCTGTACACGTATCAGACAGAGTTTATCGGGATTATTATCCTCTCAATGTTCGCTTTTTACTACAAATTATATGTGCCAGCCAACTTAAAAGAATTCATTTTACACGGGACACTCAATAATAATCATTAAAGTATATTAATGGTCTACCGTTAGCCTAAAATACTATTGTGACAATTACAATTTTCTCAAAGTGAGAGCAAAAAACTATTTAACCGACCTACAACTTATCAATAACATCAATAATATGCATCATTGGGGTTTGGTATGCTTGAAAACGCGCTCAAAAAGCAATGCATCGGATTTTTTAACTATCCATATTAAACGTATTTCAATTGATCCGACCCATATTCGCCGGAATGTGAAGGACATCAAGGAGCTAAAAAGTACAATAGCGGACGTTGGCCTGCTACAGCCCATCCTCGTAAGACAAACGAATAGAGGCTATACCGTCGTCGACGGGGCGCGCAGACTTGAAGCACTGAAGGAGCTAGGCATCGAGGAGCTTATTATCGGGAAGGATGTCATCGTCGAGACCGCGGAGACTGAGGCAGATGAGAAGTTCAAGCAGCTCATTGCCAACGTGCAGCGGGAAGATATCAACGATATCGAGCTCGGCCATGCTTTTGTCGCCCTCAATGAAGGGTACGGGTACCAGTTTAAAGAAATGGCCGAGATCATCGAGAAGACTCCGCATTATGTGGCTGCCAAGGTTGGGCTGGCTAAGCGGCTTGTTCCGGTAGTTCAGTCAATGGTCATAAGTGACTGGCAGTCGGCTAAATGTAGTCGGAATACATCAAGGAGCGATATTGACGATGTCGTGCCCGGGCCATACTTGATGAACGTTAACGTCATCGAGGATATAGCCCGCCTGCCGGCGGAACTTCAGCAGGCAGCCTACGAGACCATCAAGGATAAAGAGATGGATAAGAAAGAGGCGCTCAGGTATCTTAAGACTATCAAGGAAGATGCTGAGGTCCTGAAGATGGCTGATGATGTTAAAGGGCACATGCAGGCATGCTCGGAAGAAGATGAAGGGCATGAAAAAGAATTAAAGAGATACCTCAAGAAAATCGACCGGGATCTCGAGAAGCTGTCTGTCACGATAAAGGCCGGTAATGATATTGATCGCCGGAAAGTAGTATCTGCTCTTAAAGCGCTAATCGAACGATTAAATCAACTTTATTCTGAAGTCAATAATGACCCGGAAAACAAGGCTCTTGTATGAAAATTATTTTATTTCAAGTGATTTCGCTCAAATATTTACCGCTTGCATACAAAGATATAAATATGCTTAGTTAAAGTATTGGAGAGAGGGGTTAGGTGAGCAATAATGGCGACTGATATAGCCGTAATTAATAATTTATTAATTTACTATACCAATTATACAAAATTATGGAGGATGCATTATTATTCCTCATTTAAAGAAAGCTAATAATTGTTATATCGATAATTCATGTAAATTTTATGGAAATAATGAGATCGGTGGAAATTGTACTATCCTTGAAAATGTTACCATTGGCTATCCAAGTGGAAACATTCTGAGCGAAATTAAGGCTAAAAACGTCCCTATTGACCAGTATGTTTTTAATGGAACCATAATCGGAAATAATGTGCTAATAAGGCCAAACTCAACGATCTATTGCGATGTAGTAATTGGTAATAACTTACGTACTGGCCATAACATCCTTGTTCGGGAACAGACTAGAATAGGGGATAACGTGCTCATTGGTACCAATGTGGTCATCGATGGAAATACACAGATAGGCTCGAATGTTAGTATTCAAAGTAATGTTTACATTCCGACGAATACGACAATTGAAGACCATGTTTTCCTGGGGCCGTGTTCAGTAATAACGAATGATAAGTATCCTATTCGTGTAAAATATGATCTAAAAGGTGCTGTTATAAGGAAAGGTGCATCAGTCGGTGCCAATGCTACAATTTTACCAGGTGTCGAGATAGGAGAAGGCGCAATGGTAGCTGCAGGTGCTCTCGTAACGAAAGACGTGCCTGCCTGGAAATTAGCTATCGGATTCCCTGCACAAGTAGTGGAATTACCTGATGCCTTAAAAACAATAAACCGGATATGAGTTGAAATGATCCCAATAGCAAAACCATTGATAGGTCAAGAAGAGATTGATGGCGTAATAAATGTTTTAAGATCAGGGACTATTGCAGAAGGTCCAAAGGTCAAAGAATTCGAAGAAGCATTCGCAAAATATATCGGTGTTAAGCATGCTGTTGCGGTCAATTCAGGGACTGCGGCATTACATGTATCGCTTCTCGCAAAGGGTATAGGCAAAGGCGACGAAGTGATCACGACTCCTTTTACATTCATTGCCACGGCGAACTCTATCCTGTATACAGGTGCAAAGCCGGTATTTGCCGATGTCGAGGCCAGTACGTTTAATATCGATCCTGAAGCGATCAAGAATAAGATCACGAAAAGAACAAAGGCAATCATTCCAGTGGACCTTTATGGACACCCGGCAGAAATGAAAGCGATCATGGATATTGCCAGAGACCATAACTTATCGGTGATCGAGGATTCATGCCAGGCTCACGGTGCACTGTATAATGGTAAAATGGCCGGTTCTTTTGATATAGGCTGTTTTAGCTTTTACCCGACGAAAAACATGACCACCAGCGAAGGCGGCATCATTACATCGAACGATGAGAAGTTTATCGAAAAAGCACGGATGATAAAGTCGCATGGGTCAAAAGTAAGGTATTATCATGAAATGCTCGGCTTCAACTTGCGGATGACCGACATCGGAGCGGCGATAGGCCTTGCGCAGTTGAAAAAAATTGATGCATTTAACCAAAAAAGGATCGAGAATGCAAAATACCTTACCGAAAAGCTAAGTGGCACCAAAGGGATTATTCCGCCTACGATTAAGCCTGGCTGCAAGCATGTTTTCCACCAATATACAATTCGTGTTACAAAAGATTTCGGCATACCCAGGGATGAGGTCATCCAGAAATTAAACCAGGCGGGCATTGGCACGGGAATTTATTATCCATTACCGATACACCAGCAGCCGTTCTATAAACAGCTTGGTTATAATGGCTCTTATCCGGTCGCAGAACAATTAGCAAAAGAAGTGATCTCGCTTCCAGTTCATCCATCAATTTCTAAAACGGATATTGATTTCATAATGGATACAATAAGGTCGATATAAATGAGAGTGGGAGTTATTGGCGCAGGAGCGATGGGGCAGAATCATATACGTATGTATAGCCAGATGCCGAACGTCGAACTGGTCGGGATATCGGATATCGATAATAACCGTGTGAATAAACTTTCAAAGCAGTTCAATACGATGGGCTTTACGGAATATGAGGAACTGCTTAAGCAGGACCTGGATGCAGTGAGCATCGTGGTGCCGACGCTGCTGCATAAGAAGGTCGCACTGGCAGCAATTAACGCTAATACTAACCTGCTTGTCGAGAAACCTATATCAGACACGATCGAGAATGCCAGGACAATCGTATCAGCCGCCCAAAAAGAAAATCTTACGCTCATGGTCGGCCATATAGAACGGTTTAACCCGGCGGTAACAAAGATGAAAGAGATCATCGACAGTGGCGAATTAGGCCGCGTGGTTTCAATTTCGGCTCGCCGTGTTGGCCCAAATAATCCGAGGATCAGGGATGTCGGTGTGATACTCGACATAGGCGTCCATGATATCGATATTATTTCTTATCTCTATAACTCTCCTGCAACCGAGGTCTATGCCATCGCAGGCTCAGAGATCCATCCGCATGAGGATCACGCAACGATCATGTTGAGGTTTAACGACAATCGTGCCGGCCTGGTGGAGACCAACTGGCTTACACCCCATAAGACGAGGAATTTTACTGTGATAGGCACGGAAGGCGTTGGGTATGGGGATTATATTGAGGAGAAAGTGTTCATTCACGATAAGGACTGGATAAAAGAAGCGAAGGTCGAAAAGAAGGAGCCGCTAAGATGTGAGCTCGAGGGGTTCATCCATTCATGTAAGTATGGTGATGCGCCATTGACCACAGGTGAAGACGGTATAAATGCTCTCAAGACTGCTCTTGCGGCGGTACAGTCATATAAGACAAGCAGTGCCATAGAAGTATCTTCTGTAGAGGGCTCAAGCGCCATCTATGAAGAAAAAGGTAAGGCTACGAGCTAAATGGGGATTTGTATATGAATAATATAGTTCTAGCCAGTGGCATTTTGCCCGATTCAACAGCTGATATACAGGTAAGAGATAAAAAAACTGTTGGCATTATTTATCACCAGCTAAATTACCTGACCATCGGCAGCACTGTGTTATCAGTCAGGAATTATGTCGATGAAGTATACGTCATTGTAAACGGTGGAGACCCCCGGATAGTCTCATTGGCTACTTCTGCAGGAGCAAATATTGTTCATAAAGCGGAGACCCCCTATGTCAGGCTTATAAAAACAATTGCTACTGATAGTAAAGCTGACCTACTGATCGCTCTATATGGGGATGGGTCTCATAATCCAGATAAAATACCAGAATTTATCGATAATATTAATAAGGGATTTGATTTTGTCATCGGCCCGAAAACTTATACCTATGGGCATAATGTCAACGAGACGATCTTATACCTGAATAATAAAGGGCCGAGAACAGGGAATTCGGGCATAATCGCATGCTCGGTTAAATGTTTTGATAGAATAAAAACTGATTTTGTAATGGATATAAGCTCTGATATTTCTGAGCAACTTGCTGCAAGGTTCGAGAGCGCAGGCCTAATTATAAACCGGCTCGATTCAAATGGCGATGAGAACTTCGATCTATTTAGCCTGTATAAGATCGCTGTCGTAGTTCCTGCTTATAATGAAGAAATATTGATTGGCGAGACATTACAGGATATTCCCAAGTATGTATATCGTATATATGTAATAGACGACGGTAGTAAGGACTACACCTGGGATGTCATTAACTCCTTTAAAGATTCCCGCATCGTTCCTATCAAGCATGAAGTGAATAAGGGCGTCGGAGCTGCGATAATAACCGGATACAAAAGAGCTCTCCAAGATAATATGGATATTGTTGCGATTATGGCAGGGGATAACCAGATGGATCCTAAGCAGTTGCCAAGGTTATTGATGCCTATTATTGAGAGGGAGGCTGATTATACAAAAGGAAACCGGCTTATTAGCAAAGATTTCCGGCAGGGCATGAGCAAATGGAGATCCTTTGGTAATTTTATTCTCACGATGTTAACCAAGATCGCGAGTGGCTATTGGCATATTATGGACCCGCAGAATGGGTATACAGCAATATCCAGGCAAGCATTAGAATCAATGGATCTTGATACAGTTTATACTTATTATGGGTATTGTAACGACCTTCTCGTGAAGCTAAATACTTACGGCATGAGGACGGTGGATGTCGTAATGCCATCGAGATATGGGCGAGAGAGGTCAAAAATTAAGTATAGCCGATATATCCGTAAAGTATCTCCAATGCTGTTTCGTGGGTTCCTATGGAGATTGAAGACTAAGTATATATTGCTTGACTTTAATCCATTAGTTTTATTCTATGCGGCAAGCATGATAACGTTGCCAATTGGAGTATTTTTCTGCTTTTGGATATTAATTGTAAAAATCATGCATGGATTTGTCTCTCAAAACTATCCGTTACTTGCAGTATTTATTACTCTAATTGGGTTACAATTCCTCATGTTCGCAATGTTGTTTGATATGCAGGCGGATAAACATAATAGGATTAATTAGTCCAATATTTTTCTTGATGGAGTAAGTAATAATGAAAAACATATTAACTATCACAAGCTCTTTTCCTCGGTATAACGGCGATTATGCGGGAAATTTTATTTTTAAATTGTCTGCAAGTATCGCAAAGAAAGGTTATCATATGATAATTTTAGCGCCATACGATATGAATTCGAAATTAATTGAATCTATAGGCTCTCTAAGGGTTTATAGATTTAAATATTTTTATCCAAATAATTTACAAAAATTATCTTATGGTGGGGGCATAGCAAATAATTTAAAAAATAGCAACTTAGCTAAAATTGAATTACCTTTATTCTTTATATTAGAATTATATAATACTATTATAATAATAAAAAAAGAAAATATCCAAATAATACATTCTCACTGGCTATTGCCACAAGGATTTAATGGTGCAATATGTAAAAAAATATTTCAAACCTATCATATCGCTACGATTCATGGAAGCGATATCAATACAATAAAAAAATCTATGATTTTACGTAAAGTATGCTCATTTATTTGTAATAATTCAGATTTAATAACTACAAACAGTAGTTACACGAGAGACAAGTTGCTATCAATATGTAAAATTGAAAAAAGTAAAGTAAAGATAATTCCTATGGGCATATTTATTCCTGAAAATATGATTAGTAATGATATATGTAACCTGAAAAAAGAATTAAATACAAATAAATTAATATTAAACGTTGGCAGGTTAATTAATTGGAAGGGTACAAAATATCTTATTATAGCAATGTCGAATATTATTAAACAATATCCCGATGCAAAATTAGTAATTGTTGGGAAAGGTCCAGAGAAAGAAAGTTTAATTAAACTTTCAAATGAATTGAATCTACATAGTAATATAATTTTTCTTGATAAAGTGGATAATGCAGAGTTAGAAAAGTATTATCTTTCAGCAGATGTCTTTGTTTTACCATCTATAGATATCGATGGGCAAACAGAGGGGCTTGGTGTTGTACTATTAGAAGCTATGTCATACGGGGTACCAGTTGTCGGCACAAATGTTGGTGGAATACCAGATATTATTAAGGACAATTATAATGGTTACTTAGTTCAACAAAAATCGCCAGAGGAATTATCAACTAGGATAATACAAATATTATCTGACAATGGATTATCTAAAAAATTTATAATTAATGGTTTAAATACAATGCATGATTACTTTACTTGGGAGATAATAGCTAATAACTTCTCGTTAGAATATGAAAAATTACTCCAAGAGGTGGAATAGTGAGAGTTATTTTTAAACAGATAAAGGGTAATTCAGGTATCGACGTATGGAGTAATAATTTATCTGCTGAATTAGTTAACTTTGGTGTAATTAGCTCTGTTAAATATTATCCATTGTATGATGCATTTTGCCCATATTTATTACATCTAACGAATATACATGATGAACCACATACGATAACGCATTCCAATATCTCCTGTGGATTTCCCTTTAAAAATGATAACCCATTAGTAGTAACAGAGCATCATATAATGTATGATCCTATGTATTCTAATTATTTATCTCAAAGGCAAAAGATCTATTATCAATTAATTAAAAAATATGAAGAAAAATCTTTAAAAGTCGCAGATATTGTTACGTGTGTAAGTAAATATACTCAGCAAAGACTCGAGAAGATTCTTGGCTATACTGACTCAAAGGTAATTTATAATGGAATAGATGAAAATTTATTTTCTCCAAGAACAGTTGATAAATCGCATTATAACATAGACAGTAATAAAAAAGTTTTATTATTTGTTGGAAATCTTTCTAAGAGGAAAGGATCCGATTTATTACCACAAATTATGAAAAAATTGGATGATGACTACTTGTTGATTGCAACTTCAGGTTTACGAAATTATCATGCAGATTCTTATAATAATATACGAACATTAGGTAAAATAAATATAAACGACCTCGTTAATATTTACAATTTATGCGATATATTTATTTTTCCTTCAAGATTAGAGGGATTTGGATTAGCAATTGCTGAGGCTATGTCCTGTGGAAAGCCTGTTGTAACTACGAATTGTTCCTCAATGCCAGAACTAATAATAGATGGCAAAGGAGGCTTTTTGTGTGAGAAAGATAACATCAATGACTTTTCATCTAATATAAAGTTGATTGCTGAAGACGACGATTTAAAAAATAAAATGGGGTTATATAATAGAAGGCGTATTCTTGATAAATTTACATTAGAGCGTATGGCAAGAGAATATTTAAAATTATATGAATCAATATAAGGTAAAATGATTATGGAAAATAAATTAAACAAGTCGCTAAGTTACTTATTAGTATCTGTATTCATCAATATCATTATATTACTCTACATTGTGTTACATTATAATATTTTTCTTCCATACTCATATTTATTGTTAATGATATTTATTTGGATAATTATTTTTTTAGCTATTATATATAATTTAAAGACAATTTATCTATTATTATCAATATTTTATACTATGTCAATTATATCAGTTTTCGCATTTAGGTTTGGGTTATTCCAAGGAGATTCACAAACCGATCTTGCATCAGTACAATATATTATTAGGAATGGGTTTATCGAAACAGCTAATTATTATATTTCTGGGCATTATCCGATTATTCATTTATATACTGCTTTTATTGGGTTAATAACTGGGTATGGGGATGTTCTTAAAATTTATTATATCGCTATATGGGTCCCAACGCTTCTAAGTTTAATTACAACTATTTTTATATACACAATAATTAAAAAAATCACTAATGATGATAAATCTGCTCTTATCACATCGATGATTTGGATTTCTCTTGCTTTTGTAAGTAGATGGATGATTCAATTTACAAGGACAACAATAGGTGTATCAGTCTTAATTATCTTCGGATACCTAATAATTAAATTATATCAAAGTAATAAATCGGTATCAATATCTATTCTATTGTATATATTTGCATTAGTGCTCCTATTCTCTCATCCTGTTGTATCGTTATTCGGGGTTCTTAGCCTTATTACGATTGTGATATATGAACTTATTCGATCGCATGTTCCAATAAAATATAGTAAAATTATTGATAATTCACCAATAAGTAATAAAAATTTTACATTCTTTGCTGCTATTTTAACGATTTGCCTTGTCGTCATTTGGATATATTATACGTTTTTGCTATATCCATTTATCCATATTATTCACCAATTTTATACTTCATATAACAATTTATTTACTGATTCGATTATTGGCGCAATTGCAACTGGCAGTGCCCCTTCAACTTCTTATTCAATTGCTAGTACCGAACTTAGATATTTTGGTCTATTAAGGGTAGCTTTTTTTATATTGATGTCAATAATTGGTTTTACAGTTATAATTCGAGAAAAAAAATTTATTAGTGTTATTTTACCTTTATCTGCTTTCGCATTGTTATTTTTTATAATAAATTATTCAGGCGGTGTTGGAAGTACTACATTCTATAGAACGCTTGTTTATTCATCTCTTTGGTTAATTATTGCTACCGGTTATTTATTAAATAAATTTTTTAAAATAATCTCAAATAAACATATAAAATTAATCGCTGTCTTATTAATACTAATTGTTATAATATTACCAGCCCCGTTTTTTACTGGGGAAGTCGTATTACCAAGTAACTGGTTATATAGTAATAATCCTGAAGATGTTATCGCTTATTCACAAGGCCAGACGCCTCGTTTTATCGAGCATTATAATATAGATGTATCTGTATGGGTTAATAAGTATACTAATGATAATTCACTTATCTGGACTGAGGGAACACATACAATAGGGTTTATAGCTGGTTATGGCGATAGAGATGCAACACTAATGCAAACTGAAATTAGTAATACTGAACCTATTGGTATTAATGTTAGCAAACTTGAGATATATAATGTTAATTATGCAGTCGTTACCGACTTAATGAGAAAGTTTATGGAATTTCCTTACGGTGGTTATTATACCAATTATGATTTTACCCAATTAGATACAAGATCATTAAGTTATCAAATATATGATTCAGGCAGAGTTGCTACATACTATATTGATAAGGTTCCAAATTCTGAACACAAAACTGGTAATATCTGGTATACTAGAAGAGATTAAAGTGATTATAATGAGTTTTTATACGTTATTTATTAATTTTGAATCGAATATTTACAAGTATAATGCCTATAAGACTAGTAACCAATTTTTAATATTTGCACCATGAATAAAAGGTAGGAGATATCCCAATCTCAGTATATAAATTGTTAATTTACTGATCTACTTTTAAAAGTTTTAATGAGACTAGAATTTATCCAGTGTTCATATTTTATTATAATATATATTGTTATTACACATAGAAGGAAATTTGTTATTAACCAACTATATCCTAATCCAATAAGCCCATAATTCACAAGCATTATATATCCCGTTAAACACGTAAATATGCATGAAATACAATTCATAATATTTAATATTTTAATATCTTTCTTTATCTTTTTAATTGATAAATAAATCAATGTTACGGATGAAAATAGACTCGATATCGCAAGTAACTTTAACAAATTAAATGCATTATTAGCATATTCTTTTCCAAATAATAATAAAAGTTTATCACCGAATAAAAATACAAATATTACCGCAGGTATCAAAATTAAAGATATTAATTTGATTGATTTAAATACATTACTTTTTACTGGTAAATTATGTGATCCTTCAACGAAAAGAGCCATAGTTATTGAACTCGGAATCATGAGAAGTACTCCTGCGAATGTATAAGCTATATAGAAATATGCATTCTGCTCAGCACCTAATGTATTAATTATCATTATTGGAATAATCGTTGTAGGAATCAATGAAAATATTCCTGCAGTATAATTACCTAACGAAAATCCGATAATCTCCTTAAATGTTATAATATCAACCCTTAATATAAATTTAGTTCCATATTTATAAAGTATTAATGTATTTATTAATAACCCAATTAAAAATGTTACATCTAGCGAAAAAAATATACTAAGAACACCGAACGATGAAATTAATAGTATTAATGGTATACGTACACCTAAAATTATATTTTGTAAAACTACAAGATTTGATTTTCGATAAGTTATTAATGTTGTATTTTGCATAGTAGTAATTGAAGTTAATATGACATAACTTACAAACATTATTAATAATGCAAAATCAAGTAAAAATGTCAACGATGGCGAAATAATATTTAAAAATAATAAAAAGATAACAGCGAATGCAAGTGCTAGTATCGTAGTAACTATTAAAACTGTGCTATACAAGACGTTTTTATCTTTTACTTGGGGTAAATATCGTACAAGACCAACATCTATTCCAAATTTAGAAAAATTTGTAATAAGCGTCGCCGCTGAAATTGCTGCTGTCGCTAATCCTATTTCTCTAGAAGATATTACATGAGCCGTTATAACCCAAAATATAAAACCCAATAAAGAACCGGATATTTGGAATAATATAATTCCTATCGAATTCCTATATATGGGTTCAGTATAATATTTTTTTATATCTGACATTTTTGACTATTCCGTATTATCGGCCTATATTAACTCTATATAACCTTTTTAATTCTAGCCTATAAATTTACTATGCTATGGCTATTTTTGTCTCCTCTTCCTATGCCTTTATAAATAAACCCAGCTTCAATATACTCATCAGGGTTAACTATATTCCTTCCATCTATTATGATAGGATTATATTTTCCCATCAACCTTTTAATATTATTAGCAGTTCGAACCATATCCATATATACATCATGTCCAGTGAATATCGCAATCGCATCAGATCCACTAATCACTTCATTTAAATCATGTGAGATATCTACACCCGGATATTCTCTGACATATGGGTCATGTACTTTGACTTTCGCTCCTACACTCAACATTAAATCTCTATAATATTCTGAAGGTGTATTCCTAGCATCATCAGAATTTTTAAGGAATGCCCATCCGAGCATTGCAATATTGGCATCTTTAGGAGTTTCCCCAACCCTTTCTAACGCTGCTATTGTCAAGTTAAACATGTGTTTCGGCATGAAATCATTAATATGTCTAGCCAACACAAATAGCGATTCCTCCTCTTGAAGATAATCAAGCTTACCTCCGTTCGTCTTAACACCGCGCTCAAGATGATAGGTGTCCTTTGTCAGGCAATGTCCTCCGACACCGGCTCCTGGCCATAATATCGCCCTAGTAATGCCTTCACCTTTCAAGCTATCGATACCAGCTCTAACTTCATAGAAATTAATGCCCATTGCTTCGCAATACAATGCTAACTCATTCGCCGCAGCAATCTGTAAATCTCTAAATGTGTTCTCAGCAGTCTTCGTTACCTCAGCAGCTGTTGCTGTCATCGGTATAACTTTTCCTTTCGTCAGTACTGGCGAATATAGCTCGATCGCCCTTTTAGTGCTAATATCATCTATGCCGCCAATCACTCGGTCATGTTCCTGGATATTCTTTAAAAGTCTACTGACCATTACACGCTCAGGTGCATGTGCAAGTGCGAAATCTACACCAGCTTTCATACCGGATTCTTTTTCAAGGATCTGTCTAGCCATACTATTTGTTGTCCCTGGCGTAATAGTCGATTCAAGAACGACTAGAGAGCCCTCTTTGATATATTTTCCAACTAATGTAATACCTTCAGTTAAAGCGCTGAAATCAGGTATCAAATCTTTCGGATTTTTAAATGGCGTTTGTATAGATAACGTAACGGCATCGAGCTCAGATATTTTTGAGAAATCGGATATACATTTGAACTTATTAGCTTGAACGACTTTCTTAATCAAATCTTCGAGACCGGGCTCCTCGCCCTTTAGCGGACTTTCGCCCCGATTTAACATATCGATCTTATAACCAGATGACTTGGAGTTTCTCTGAAACCCATAAACGTGATCAAATGCCGGCGAATTAGCGAACAACATGGCAGCCGGTATACCCACATAGCCCATTCCTACAACACCAATATTCTTGATTGGACCTTTCTTATCAAGTATATCTTTTAATTTATTACTCATAGTATGACCTATTGAAGTTTTACATATTGTTATCTAATGAATATACAATGGTTCAAGACTGTATTCTCATAAGGTAATCATAAATATTTGTTTTCCTGTTTTGAGGATTGTATAGTCTATATAATAGTAAACATTGTTATTAATTAGCACTATAATGGCTATCCGAGTAAAACTTATGTATTATCTAATTCAATTGAGAACTAATGAACGAGCAAAACGAATGTACCCAAAGTTGTTATAACGATTTAAATAATATACGTTCTATTCATACGCATTATCCTTTGTACGGAGATCCAGAGAATGCTCTTTCAAATTTTCCAGACGATCTTCTGTTATATGTTATATCCTTGCTTAAAAACGAAATCCCTAGGCTTCCCAGTTCATCTATATCACAATGGTATGAACTTTTTTCAGCACTAAAGCCTCATGGGATATTACCATTACTATATTGGCAAATTTTACATATTCCTCAAGAATCGCGACCAGCAAAAGAATTAGTCGATGAACTCCGAAGAAACTTTCTTGAGAGTAAGGCATGTGCAATTACTACTGATATGCAACTTAAAGAATTGGTGGATGTATTTAACAAAGAAAATATCCCTATGATTATCTTAAAAGGCTCTGCTCTGGCACGAACCTTATATCTAGATCCAGCCTTGAGATTATGCAGTGATATTGATATACTGGTTTTACCACAAGACGTTGTCCGCTCAAGAACAATTATGGAAAGTTTGGGCTATAAATGCCTGAAAAAAAGATTTGATATATCGAAATATTACTACCATCATGAAACATATGATAAATGTTCAAAAAATTCCATGATTGTAGAACTCCATTGGAGATTAATTTTTGTCCCTCTACTTGATATAGTTGATATTCGTAATTTTTTTTATAGATCGGTAAAAATAGAGTCAACTAACTTTTCATTTGAAACTTTAACTACAATTGATACAATTATCTATCTATCGCTACATTTATTTCTACAACATAGCAAGGAAGTACGATTAAATTGGATCTATGATATCTCTCAATTATGTAAAAACCTTACAATTGCTGATTGGAGAATTCTTCAAAAAAGAAGTGTCGAATGTAGAGCTCGGCTATCATTAGAAAAGTCTCTTATCCTATCCCAGTACTGGACTGGGTTAAAAATACCCTCAGAATTCAGCGATTTCTCAAAATGGCCAAAACCAACAAAAGATGAAATTACCGCTTTTTCTTATGCTATGATTGGACGAAATAATACTATTGGCCGGTTTAAACTTCGATGGCCTAAGTCAGCTCCATTTTTGGAAAAAATTAAAATATTAATATACTTAATCTTCCCATCATTCATAGATATGCGGGGACATTATCATCTCAAAAGTAATCGGCTCGTTTTATTATGCTATATCAAACGATGGTTTAGACTGATTAAAAAAATATAACACTAAAATAAATAACTTGTTATTCGTATACATATTATATGTTCTAGTATAGGGTGTTGCAAAAGTCTTAGAAAGTATTTGGGTTATCTGGTCAAGCAGTATTTATGTCCAGTAAAAACGGCTTGCTGATAACCCATAGTTGTCTTGATTGTCAGATACGAATACTTTCTGATGTGCATATTGAGGTTTTAGATTCGTTTGATTGGCAACTCCTTGTTTTCTTGGAGCGTTACAAGGGCAGAGGCAGGCCTCTTGAGTACAGCACGATCGCCTTCCTGCGAGCTCTCGTGTACATGGAGCTAAGTGGTATTACTTCGGTAAGAAAACTGGTGAGGGTATTAGAGCGTGATAAATATAAAATGAAGAATCTTGGCTTTCACCGTTTACCAGACCATAGTCTGTTCAGCAGGTATAAACAACGGCTGCGGGACCACATTCCGAGAATCATGACAATCATTAATACAAGCATAATGAAGGAGGAGCCATTACACATGTTAATACTGGGAATTGACAGCACCAAGCTGGAGGCTTTCAGCTGGGAAGACATGGACGCTGACTGGGGATTCGACCATGTACGAAAAAAGTTCTACTACGGTTACAAGGTACATTTACTGTATGATCTGGAGTCCATGACACCCGTATGCTATACAGTTACCAGGGCTAACTGTCATGATAACACCCAGACCACTCCCCTGGTTAAAAGGCTCGGAGCACGCCTCCTGAAAGTAAACACCATACTCGCCGACAAGGCCTACGACACCAGGGAAAACATAGAAAAACACTGGGATGCAGGCGTATTATTCATAGCGGCAAGGAACAAGAGAAACACCAAAAAACCTGTAAACAAATACAGGATACAGGACTACCTAAACATGCCGGATGAGACTATAGACCGTATTTATAAAAATAGGATGGACTGCGAACACGCCAATTTCCTACTCAAAGAACAGCTAGGCCTAAAAGACTTAAAAACCATTGGAAGAGAAAAAGTCAGGGTTAAAGTTGGCATAACACTCATCGCAAGACAAATCCAAGCACTACGCCAACTAATTCACCAGAAAAGCCCAAGAACAACCATCATAAACTAATTATGCAACACCCTATGTTCTAGTAAACAATTTTACAATAACTATCTAAATTATTGAACAAAATTATTTTAAAATGCAGAAATTTTATCAATTTTAATCAAATTGATTGTCGTTCACCACTAGCTATTTATGTGTAAAGGTAAACAAAGGAACCGCAGATACTGTACATTAATTATGTGCTAGACATAAGCATCCAAACATCGCTGGGTGTAGGGGGCTAAACAAATTGGAAACAATAAATAGAGCTATAGCGAACCCGTCCGTCGTCCTCCGCGAGGAGTTCGACGACTGGGCATTACTCTTCGATCCGGACACCGGCGAGGTATACGGCTTAAACCCCATCGGCGTCTTCATATGGAAACGCCTGGATGGCCGGCATACCGTAGAAGACATCTATAACGAGTTGATATCGCAATTCGATAGAGTGCCGGAAAAATCAATAGACCATATCAACAACTTCGTTAGCGACCTGACAAAGCGTGGCCTAGCTGGACAAGAAGTTTAAAAGACAGGTTATTCATATGAAGCTCATGAGGTCACCCAGGTCCGTAGATATCGAGATCACGGGAAAATGCAATCTTAGGTGCCTCTACTGCAGCCATTTTACTAGCGCGTCCGACATTAGCAACGACCTGCCGAAAGAGGAATGGCTGGAGTTTTTTAAAGGGCTGAACCGCTGCAGCGTCATGGACGTCACTTTAAGCGGCGGAGAGCCGTTCTGCCGAAGCGACATCCGAGAGATCATAGAAGGAATCATCCTGAACCGGATGAGGTTCAGCATATTAACGAACGGGACGCTGATCACCGACGAGCTTGCGGCATTTTTATCGTCTACCCGGCGCTGTAAGACGGTGCAGGTATCGATTGACGGGTCGATCCCATCGACTCATGACGTATTCAGGGGAGAAGGCAACTTCATGCGTGCGATGGAAGGCGTTAAGCTCCTCCGGGCACACGATGTTCCCGTATCCATACGTGTCACGATACATAGGGGCAACGTCGGCGACCTGGACAATATCGCAAAGCTTCTGCTAGAAGACCTTGGGCTCCCTGAATTTTCTACGAATGCGGCCTCCTATATGGGCCTCTGCAGGAAAAATAAAAAGCAGGTGCAATTGACTGCCGATGAATATATGCTCGCGATGGAAAGTCTTCTAAGGCTCAATAAAAAATATGATGGGCGTATTAGCGCCTCGGCAGGTCCATTATCAGATGCTAGAAGATGGGCGGGAATGGAAGAAGCGTTGAGCAAAGGGGAGAGATCTATACCGGATAGAGGCTATCTTACAGGATGTAACGGGCCTCTGGAAAAGTTCGCGGTAAGGCCTGACGGCGTCATCGTGCCATGCCTCCAGCTCAGCCACATGGAGCTGGGGCACATCAACCGTGATAGCCTGCTAGAGATCTGGCAGCATCACCCGAAGCTTACCATGTTAAGAGAGCGGCATACGATACCACTGTCGCAGTTCGAGTTTTGCAATAGATGCAAGTACATTCCCTATTGTACGGGGAACTGTCCTGCGCTTGCCTATACGCTGACGGGCGAAGTGAATCATCCGAGCCCTGAAGGATGCCTTCGCCGTTTCATCGAGGAAGGTGGAAGGGTCGCTGATATCTATAACGACACGGAAAAGTGGGATGTGGAATAATGCAAGAGCCTGTTGTTGAAAAATATCCCCTAAACCAGATATACTTTTACTTGACGGAAGGCTGTAACCTGCACTGCCGCCATTGCTGGATTGCGCCAAAATACCAGGACAGTAAGCACACATATCCATCTTTACCCTTTAATCTCTTCCAATCGATCATTAAACAGGCTAGGCCGCTTGGCCTTGCTGCCGTTAAATTGACCGGCGGAGAGCCGCTCATGCACCCGGATATCAATAATATCCTTGAGCTCATAAAACAGGAGAACCTAGGGCTCGGTATAGAGACCAATGGTGTGTTCTGTACTCCTGATGTGTCGAGAAGGATAGCCGAATGCAATGCGCCGTTCGTGAGCGTAAGCCTCGACGGGGTGAATGCGGATACACATGAATGGGTCAGAGGAGTAAAAGGTTGTTTTAATGATACTATTAGCGGGATTAAAAATCTTGTAGAGACTGGTGTATCGCCACAGATCATCATGACCGTCATGCGGCACAATAAAGGCCAGATGGAGGAGATGATCCGGCTGGCGGAAACACTGGGCGCATCGTCAGTAAAATTCAATATTGTCCAGCCGACTGCCCGGGGAAAACATTTACACAACTCGGGTGAAACACTATCCATTGAGGAGCTTATACATATAGGCGAGTGGGTAGAGAATATATTATCCAGCTCCACGAGCCTTAAGATATTTTTCGGCCATCCACCTGCTTTCAGGCCGCTGGCAAGGATGTTCGGCGAAAATAGCAATGGATGCGGCATCTGTGGTATCAAGGGCATCATAGGGGTCCTCTCGGATGGGTCCTATGCCCTGTGCGGTATCGGAGAGTCCATTCCCGAGATGGTTTTCGGCAATGCTACTAAAGACCGCCTTAGCGATGTTTGGAATAATACGCTTACATTAAAAGAGATACGTGAAAAAATCCCGGGACATCTCGAGGGTGTTTGTAAGGGTTGTCTGATGAAAAATATTTGCCTCGGGAGCTGTATCGCGCAGAATTATTATCGAACGAGTAGCCTCTGGTCGCCCTTCTGGTACTGTGAAGAATCCCTGAAGCTCAATATGTTCCCGGGCTCCCGATTAATCAAAAATGATATATAGGTTAACAAGTAAAGTATTATAGCTAGTAAAAAATTATCTATTAGGAAAAAAGGTATCCAAAAGGGGTGTAATAATGGTTAAAATACAATATGAAGAGCCAAAAATCATTGTATTGAACGAAAAAGCATTGGGCGGCAGTCCTTATAGTTGTGGTCCCGGTTCAGCACCAAATAACCCTGGAGGTAAAGGGTCCTGTGGTGCAGGATATAATGCCGGCGGTAATGGTGGATGCGCTGGTGGATACACGGTTGTATGATTATTATCGTGTAATTTAGCAAGAGATGTTGAAATTCATACCATCTCTGATTATATACTTTTTATGAAATCCGTTAAAAACCAAAATGAATTTTCTTTTAATTTATTTGGCGGCCAAAGTTGGTACATTATCGCCAATGACAACGCTAAGCTTTTTACAAAAACATTTGCCGGAATAATGGGATTAAGCGAAAGTTTTACATGCTGTTCAAAAAAAATGGTTATAATACGTTCCTTTTCAGGTAATGTTCCGAGTCAGGAATTATTATCGGAGGCGAAAAAAATAATAAATTTACCGGGAGATAAATGGGTCTTTATCGATGAAGGGTTCGCTAAGATATGGCAAAACACTGAAACATTGGATACGATATGTGATATTGGCACGGAGGGTCCCTATGAAGTAGAAATATTTAAAATGAGCTATTTGTTATATCCGTTCTATTCAAGAGCTATTAATTCCGGCGGGCTTCCGTTCCATTGTGCTCTCATTGAGAAGAACGGTCATGGCATTCTACTTGCAGCGAATGGCCAGACTGGTAAATCCACGTGTTGTCGGCGCATTTCCCCCCCATGGCATCCCCTCTGCGATGATGAAGCCTTAATAGTATGTGATGCAGAGAAAAATTACCATGCGCATCCTTTTCCCACCTGGAGTAATTTCCTATTGCATAAACCTGGGCATACATGGGATGCCCAGAGCCATGTGCCCGTAGAAGCTATCTTTTTCCTTGAGCAGGCCAGCTCAGATAAAGTCATCCCACTTTTGCAGGGTACTGCAGCAACGGAGATCTTTACTTTTGCAATGCAGGCGGGAGGCAGGCTATTTTATAATCTAGAGGATTCAGAAAAAGCCCGAATAAGAAAGCAAATGTTCAATAATGCCTGTGACATATCCCGTAAAATACGCTCATACAGGCTTAGCGTAAGCCTAACGGGTAAATTTTGGGAAGAAATTGAAAAGGTGCTTCCAGATATCTCGTAGAGACAATCTACATATCATAAATAATACATTATTGATTAAAGGAATCGATTATGAATGCCTCTGTCAAGTCTTTAGATGACTTCAAGCAGATCGTTTATACCGGTAACAGCATGTATCCCTTATTCCGAGATTTAGATGTCCTTTATATTGCTCCCTGTAATAATATACAATCCGGAGATGTAATCGTTTTTAAATGGAAAGACGAATACGACTCTCAAATTATCGCCCATCGGGTTATCTCTATCCATCAAAACGGAGTAACGACCAAGGGCGATAATAATATACTACCTGACAGAGGTTTCCGCACCCCTGAATATATCATGGGCATGGTATACTATGTAAAGCATGGCAAAAGGATATCCAGGGTATATAATGGGGGTTGTGGAATCATATTTTCTAAAATCTACGGCTATATTTTATCCGTAAATGCCCTGTTATTAAAAGTACTCAATTGGCCTTATAGAATACTTTCGAGATTCGGAATATGTAGAGCCATTTTACCCAGATTTATCAAATACCGTGTCATAACCATTAAAAGACCCGATGGCGACGAGCTATTATTAGTCGTTGGGCAGCATATGCTTGGAAAATATGTGCCCGCAACCGGTAAATGGAATATACGGCCGCCGTTTAGACTTTTTATTGATGATAAGTCGCTTCCGAAGCCTTCGGAAAAAATTGTATGACTACGGTTATCGAGATAAAAAAATCGATTAGATCTCGATAACTAAATCTATTTTTCTCACTCTTTTAGGGTGTTGCAGAATTCATAAAAGTATTTGGGGTTATCTGGGCAAGCTTTGTTCATGGTAGTGAAAAACGGCTTGCTGATAACCCATAGTTGTCTTGGTTGTCAGTTAAATATACTTTCTGATGTGCATCTTGAGGTTTTGGATTCGTTTGATTGGCAACTTCTTGTTTTCCTGGAGCGTTACCCGGGTAGGGGTAGGCCTTTCGGGTATAGTGTGATCGCCTTCCTGCGAGCTTTTTTGTACATGGAGCTTAGCGGTATTACCTCGGTAAGAAAATTGGTACGATTGTTGGAACGGGATAAATATAAAATGAAGAATCTTGGCTTTAATCGATTACCACATCATAGCCTGTTTAGCAGGTATAAAGACAGATTTGGAGAGCACATTCCGAGGATCATGATGATCATTAATACAGGGATCATGAGAGAAGAACCGCTCCACATGTCCATGCTGGGCATTGACAGTACCAAGGTGGAGGCTTTCAGCCTCGGAGACGAGGACGCCGATTGGGGCTATGACCATATCAGGAAAAAGTTCTACTACGGTTACAAGGTTCACTTGTTATACGATCTACAGTCCATGACTCCCATCTGTTATACGGTTACCAGGGCTAACCGTCATGATAATACTCAGACCAGGCCACTGATAAAAAGGCTTGGAGCACGCCTTTTCAAGGTAAACACGATACTCGCTGACAAGGCCTACGACACAAAAGAGAACATAGAAAACCATGGAGAAGTAGGCGTATTATTCATCGCTGCGAGGAATAAAAGGAACACTAAAAAACCAGTAAACAAATACAGGATACAAGATTACCTCGAACTCGCCGATGAAAAGATCGACCAATTATATAAAAACAGGATGGATTGCGAACACGCGAATTTCCTACTCAAAGAACAGCTAGGACTTTCCGACTTAAAAACCACTGGGAGAGAAAAAGTCCAAGTAAAAGTCGGCATAACCCTAATCGCAAGACTAATCCAAGCACTCCACCAACTAATTCACGAAAAAAGCCCCAGAACAACCATCATAAACTAATTATGCAACACCCTATCACTCTTTTTTTATCATATTACTCAATTTAGGCATATCCATTTTATGCAATAGATCATCATTGTTATGAACCTTATCCGTTAGCTCGTTAAAACTATTATAGTTATTAGGCGTATTTGTCTACATCCTCTTTTATCCATTCCCCGATTTTGCTAAGGGGTACTAACCTCGGTTCCATATACTTTTTTTACTTATCTCAACAACATCTCGTCCCCTTAAGCGTGGTATTACTAATTGCCTCTATATAATGATTAGATAACCAATTTCAACTTTATGTCTGCAAATAATAAAAAGCATTAATGCTGCTATAATCTTTCCATCTTTAATTGTTTACATTATAACCATACGCAGGGGACGTCCTTTCAGGCGATTCCGCAGCATCTGTCGAAAAAAATGTTTTATATAAGCCATCTTTCATCACGAGCTCTTGATGAGACCCCGTCTGCACGACCTTTCCATTCTCGATTACAATGATCTTATCCGCCATATTCGCCAGCGTCATCCTGTGTGAAATTATGAACGTAGTCTTCCCTTTGGTCAATTCCTTCATCGACTCCTTTATAGACCTCTCGGTCTCCGTATCAACGGACGACGTCGGCTCATCCAGAATAAGTATGGGCGCATCTTTCAAGAACTCCCGCGCAATGGATATCCTCTGCCTCTGCCCCACCGACATCTTAGCGCCACGCTCACCGATAACCGTATCATACCCATCCGGCATCTGCAGGATATGATTATGAATATGGGCTTTCTTCGCCGCCTCTATTACTTCTTCCCGGGTGGCAGACGCTTTACCATACTTAATGTTGTTCTCGATGGTATCGTTAAACAGGAAAATATCCTGCGACACGATCCCTATCTGTTTTCTCAGCCAGGCGTGGTCTATCTTGTTCAGGTCGTTCCCGTCCAGGTAGATGGCTCCCGATTGCGGGATATACAGCTTAAGAAGTAGATTGATCATCGTGGTCTTGCCTGCGCCGCTGGGGCCGACTAGCGCCACGACTTCGCCAGGCTTCACCTCAAAGCTAATATCCTTAAGCACAGGCTCGTTCACGTTATAGGCGAAGGAAACGCCTGCGTATTTTATATTCCCGGTCACTCTATCGGGCTTAAGCAGGGCTTTATTATTCCCCTGCCGCTCGAACTCCGGCACGATGCTGAACATCTCCTTTAACCGATCCATCGACGCGAACACGGGCTGGAATGACAGGTAAGTATAAAACAGGCTGTTCACCGAGCCGGTCAGCGTTAATACGTAGCCGATAAATGCCACGAGGTCGCCTATCGTCATAGCGCCGCTGCGTATCTCGCCGACGCTGACTATCATGATCACTAATAATAAGAGATACTGGAAGCTATTCAGGACAGAGCTGGCCGTGGACATCAGGATCGTGTTGTTGAGCCTCACCTGGATGACCTTCCGGAGCCGATCCGAGACTCTTGCGACCTCTTTCTCCTCAGTCGCGTGGGACTTGACCACCTCGACGCCGGAGAGCACTTCCTGCATGTCCTGCGAAAGCTCGGCGTGCGATTCCCGCTCGCTATAGCTCAGGGCCCGGATCCGGGCAAAGAAGAAGTATCGTATCAGGAGATATACCGGGAACATGCATGCCATGATAATTGCAAGCTTAACATCCAATAATATCAGGATCGCTGCCCCAAAAATAACGTACATCCCGCTCGACAGGATCTGAGATATGGCGCTCGAGAAAAGATATTCCAGCGTATCCACGTCGTCCGAGACCCGGGACATCAGGTACCCTGTCTGCTTATTCTTGAAGAAGGTGAGGGGAAATCGCAGGACATGGTCGAAAAGCTGTGTCTCCAGGTTAAATGTCAGCTCCTGCTGGTATTTTGCCGTCAGGTATCCCTGGACGACCTGCATCAGCCCGTAAAAGATGCCGGCGATCAACAGCAAGGCAATGACTAGATTTAGCGAGCTGAAAAGGCTCATTATGGCCGGTGCAAGGGATCCGAGGCCTATTGGCGTAAGAATGTCCGAAATGGCCTCGAAGCCGTTCTGATTGACGATAAAGTCGATGAACACTTTTCCGCCCAGTGGTATCATGGACCTGAAGGCCGCGATGGCGACGGTCAATATGAGGCTCAGGACGCCCAGTTTCCATACCGGTCGGACAAACTGAAAAAAGAACGCCAGGTCACCCAATCCGAACGTATTCTTCGATGTGTCGCGCTTCCGGAAAACGCCCTTAAGCTGATCCATCGCCCTGCTTAGCTTGCTTAAAATATGATCCGGCATCTCGACAGGCATCCCTCGAATTACTAAAAATACTATACTTTAAACTATAAAACCCTTTTAACTCTTATGTGTTACCGCCTGCTCGTTTTTATCATAAGCGCGCCATGAGCTTTTCAGGGAGCTTTATGGCTTTCATAAGCGACGGTTCATTTCTTGAATGCCAAGAACACCACTGCGTACCCGATCAGCAGTCCGGCGACAATCGCGCCGATATAGATCAAGATCGTCGTTACCGTCGATTCCTGCCCCCCGGCCACAGCCTCGGTCCCCGGCGGCTGGGCGGAGGGTGAACCCGATGCCGATGGCGATCCGCCGAAGAGGTTAAACGATGGCAGCTGGATGCCTAAGAACGTGTTATTTCCCTGGTTCGGCATGGGCGTAGGCGTTATTTTTACAGGCTCAGGCGTTATGGTCGTATTCATGCCGGGCGTTATTGAGGGAACGGGCGTTATCGTGCCATTCGGAGATGGCGTGACGGTGATCGTGGCCGTCGGTGTCGGGGTAGCGGGCGCCTGAACGCCCAGGTACACTCTCGCCACCTCCTGGCTATTTTGCTTGACCGAATACACGGCAACCGGCAGGCCGGATGTGCTTATGCTCGCCTTGAAGGTGCCATCGGCGCCGACGTTTTGCGGTTGCGAAGCGCGCACCGTGACCGATACGGGCCCCGAGCCGTTCGCAATGCCCGAGACCGTTATGCTATACGTGCCGGCCGGTATGTTGCTCAAGGATGCGCTGCCCGTATGGCCGTTCACGTTGCCCTGTATCGATGTGGAGAACGGCAGCCCGGAAATACTTCCGGAGATGGTGAGGGAATCGACGGGGCTTGCCGAGATACTGAACCGGCTTCCTCCCGGTATATTTACCCCGTTCATATGGGAAACGTAGTGATTATTGCTAACGCCCACGCTTATCGTCGCGGACACTTCCATCGTTACCTGGGAGTTCGGGCTCCCCTGGCCCTGGTACGATACCGTCTGGCCCGGGGACGCCGATATGATCTGCACGGTCTGGGAATTCGCGATCGGGGCCCACTGGCCCAGGATAACGAATATGATAACGACTACGAGTGCTGGTAATAGTACCTGCTGGGTATTCTTCTCCATAGTTCTCCGTTAGCGTACATGCGCTAATCACGCATATAATTATCTCTCATACAATTTCAAGGCAAATTAATGTAATAAAATCCATCATAAAAAAGTGGAATAATGGGTAAAAATACCCATTATTTCTATTTGCTTATTGTTTCTTCGTCAACACGTAGTACAGTACGACTGCAGCTGCGACCACGCCCATCAGAATAAAGGCTATAAGTAGGGTCGAGAAGCTCGTCCCGCTTTCCGGCATCGGTGTCGGCGTAGGCGTCGGCGTTACCGTCGGCTGGACGATATCCGTCACGAGGACATACCTGGTATAGCTATCGTACTTGAACTGCTCGTTGGGCGATACGACGCTGAACGTGACGTTACCGTTTGCGTCAGGACCCTGAATGTTCACGGTCAACAGCTCATATGATGCTCCATCGTACCTGACCATCGTGCTCTTGCTCAGGATCGCATTTTCTACAAGTGCCTTCGGTACCGTAAGGGTGAGCTTCAGGCTGCCATCCTGGATACTCCATCCGTTGCTAAACCTGGTGAGGTTTACCTGCGTCAGGATGTAGTTCAGCGTCAGATAGGAAGGTAATTTAGAACTATCTCCGGTCTCGCCGACGATGTCCAGCTTCGGATCCGAAGGCAGGCTGTTCAGCTTTGCATCGATGTGTACGGTATATGTCTGGCCATTTACCGTCACCGGCTGTTCGATCGATACGCTAATATCGCTGGCCGATTTCGCCGTCACGTTGCCGATGACTGCGCCCATGCTATTCTTCACCGGGATGATCTTAGGGTAGACCTCATGGGGAGGATTGTACGAGCCGCCGCTACCGCCCCCACCACTTGGTTGTGAGGTAGGCGTCGCTGTAGGCGTCGCGGTGGCCGGCGGTATCGTCGGAACGGGCGGCGGCGTGCCCGCCGTCGCAAATGCCGATAATGCCCCGATGAACAATGCCAGCACCAGTAGGGCTGTTAATGCTTTTAATGTTATCTTCATTGATATCACGACCTCTATCCGATTGACTCCGGCATCTCCACCCAGTAGCCATGGCCCGCATTGATCGAGGTCAACGGCGGGTAATGCGCTTCAAACCAGGGCTCGGGATTCGGCGAGTAGTACATATAGTTCTGCGCCGACTCGTCCCAGGCCCAGACATTAACCACGTTGCCGGGGTATAAGGCACCTGGAGTCGATGGCGTCAGGCCCGTGGGCCCGACAAAGCTCCATCCAGACACTAACGGCACCGGGCTCGCGGGCGCTGTAGACGGTATCGTGCCGGTGATGGTAAATGATCCACTTTCATTCATCTCTACCCAGTAAGCCCTTCCAGTCTCGAGTTTCGTCAGTGCAGGGTAGTGCGACTCAAAATAGGGCTCGGGGTTCGGCGAGTAGTACATATAGTTCTGCGCCGACTCGTCCCAGGCCCAGATATTCACGATGTTGCTCCTCACGTCATCCGGGATGACGGCGGATATGCTATTATCCTGTAAAGCTAATGGGATTGATATCAGATTCCAATCTTTCACCAGGTCATAGGTATAGGTTGCCTGGCCCAGGTCAACGTACGTCTGGTTTATGGCCGCGATCTTTCCCGTATCCTGGTCGAGGGCCAGCGTTAGCAGCATATATCTGCCCGTCGGCATCGTCGCCTTCGTATTTAACTGAAGCTCGACGCTCGTCAGTTTGGTCACCGACGTATTCGCGAACGATACGTTCAGCCGGCCAAACTCCGACATCAGCATCTGCTGCAGGTCATTCACAGCGCTGTCCTCGTCAAAGTAATACGTGCCATTCGTGCCCTTGACGATGATGGTCGAACCATCCGGGCTTACGGAGATGTTCTCCCGGAGGGTAAACCCATCGAACGAGAACGATGTCCCCGTCGCGGTACCATCGCTGGTCATGTTGAACGTGCCCGAATAGTCCTTCTCGGGTATCATGGCCGCTATGTACATGTAGTCCGCTCCGCTCCTCGTGTCCCCGACCATGTTCAGGCTATATAACAACTGGTCTCCAGGCATGGGCGTCGCGGGGTCGATCAGGTCTGCCGTCATCTCGCTCTTCGTCACGACGATCGGCGCCATGGCAACGAGACAGGGCGTATTGGGCATGCGGTAGTCCAGGACAAGCAGCGCATAGTAGCCTTCCTTAAGCCCATCGAGGTGAGGCAGGCTCGCGCTCGTAATCTGGAAATCTCCGGAAGCGTCCGTGGATATGTCCGCCTGGTCGATCGCGTCATCGATATCCGACAGGCTGGCAGCGCTCGCCAGCTTGCTGGTATTGACCAGGACGACGTGGAACTGCTGGCCGCCGCCCATCTCGGGCGTACCGTAGAATATCGCCGAGGCGCTATTCGCCGAATTCTCCACATAGATCGGATACGTGCTCATCGGCACCTTGACGTCCGTCCGGGGCGTGACGTTCACGCTCGCTCCCGATTCGCCCAGGCCCCAGAGGCCGAATTCGCCAAGGATGGGCACATTCGATATAACGCCGAACTTACCCTCGTTAATTGTCTTCCAGGGGCCCTTATAGTGTGCTTCAAGGGCGGGTATGCTGATCGGGTTACCGCCCTCCAGGACGATCCAGCCGCCGTCGGTCAGGGAGCTGCTCGGCTCGAAGCTGGCCGCCTGGAGGCTCCAGCCGCTCAATTCTCCCTTCGTCCATGCCGTATAATCGTATTTTGGCGCATAAACGGGCAGCGAGAACTCGCTGGTCACGCCAGTACCATCTGTCGCCTGGATGCTCAGAATATTCTCGAGGTCGTTCGAGCCTGCCTTCCCGGTGATCAAGACATGTGCAGTACCCGTCATGATAGATCCTTCATCATCAAAGGAATAGTCTGCTGCCTGTATCTCGGCGCCATTATAGTATAGCTTGAAATCGCTTATGCCGTCGCGATCCGTAATGGTGAACCGGTATGCGGCAGTCTCGCCGTTTTCCAGGTGGCCGTCGCCGTCGCCGATCTCCTCCTTTACGCCGGAGATCCAGCTGCACGGGCCATTACCTTCGGCCGGGACAATAAATATGCTCGAGTCGGGCGAGTAGGCTTTGCCGGTGTATTCGCCATTCGCGACGTCGTTTAAGGTACTGACCCATTTCGAATATCCGGTGATGGTGCCATCGATAGCATCGTCCGGGATCTCTACCTTGTACAGTATCGTTCCGTCACTTACGCCGTTCAAAAAGGTGGAAGTATTCCACCGGTAAGTATTTGTGGCGGCATTAAATGCCGAATATTTTGGATAGCTGTCGATGATTTGCCATCCTTCCGGTAATATTTCCCCAATCGTTACCCCATATTGCTTACCTGTGACCGCATAGTTCAACTCTACGGTAAACTCGTCACCCTGCTGATAAGCAAATGGGCCGCTCGTAGATCCGTTGATCATGCGCGTAACGCTAATAGAGTCCCCTACTGATTGAGAGACAGCAATTCCATTTGCCCCAAAAATAATGGCAAAAATAATCGTAATAACTATTACGCTTTCCGAAAATTTATTTTTCCACTTCAAGCTCTCGACCCATAGTTAATATCTGTGTAAGGATATATACATTACTCCCCTGATAACAAAATTATTATACTATCGAATAATTTGGTATAAAGATGTTGACCAGGAGCCAGAGACTTGTATATATTTTCGGGGGCTGGATCTTCGTAGTGCTGGCACTGTTGGCGCTGTTCGACAGCATCAGCTACGAATATTTCTTTGTCCTATGCCTCATCGGCTTCCTCGTTATCGTCGAGCTCAGCGGCCCTTTTACCGTCCGGCCCGCATGGCGCTCGCGTGTAAACATCGTGATCATCCTTGGCGTCATCGTCTTTTCCTTCATCGTTGTCGAAAAGGTTCTGGCCATACTGGGGATTTGAGCTGGGAGAGAAATGGCAGGTAAAAAAGTGCGTACTTCAATTACATTCCCGACGAAGCTGACTGGACTGGCTGTAGCCATACTATTACTTTTATGTCCTCCCGCATATTCGCAGGTCGTCCATGAAAACCCGGATACTGCGACCCCGAGCTATAGCGATAGCTTCGAAGACCAGCTAAACTGGCTCCTCGCGGATATGCTTGACTATCTGAATGATGTGTCCTCCGCCCTTGACAGTGGTAATATCACTGCGGCCAGGAAGGCTTACTCGCAATTCTCGTCCTCTTATAAAGACTTCGGCGACCTCCTATGGCAGCTCAACCTCTCGGAGTCCGATTATCAGGTTATGGCACGCCAGATGAACCTTACGAACGATGATATTCGGGCCATTATCGATGCGTCCGATGCCTACGACCGGGGCGTTCTGCTATATAATACTTCATTGTCCGCCGGCGACCAGGCTAATGCCAGCATCGCCGCGGCACGGGTCCGGGACAGCTATATGAATATCTCTTCGTCCTACGGGAGCCTGAGGCGTAACGCTACGGTCATAGAGGATTTCCTCACTGGCCGTGGTGTGGACGTGGGCCTGCTGGACAGTTCCTTAAGCAGCCTGGACCATCACATGTACCAGCTGAACCAGTCCTATAGCGATTTACGCATACCTGAAAACAATTCCCGGCTAAAGCTGAGCGTTGACAAGAACAGGACGTCCGTGGGAGATATTATATATTTTTCCGGGGATCTCCAGGATATGAATGGCATGCCCATCAGTAATGCGAGCGTAAGCGTGTACGTCGATGGCAGGCTTGCGGGCACCTTCATAACGGATGTAAATGGCGATGGCACTGTCGGTTACGAAGTGCCGGTAAGCGTATCCGGCGACCACGTTCTCGCCCATGCGGAATACTTACCTGACTCTTCGTCGGGCCCGGTCATTACCAGCAACTATATCGAGCTAACTCTTCAGGATATGCCCGCAACGTTGTCGATCAGGCTCGACAGGGATGCGGCGTCGTTCGGGGACACCGTGAGTGTGATGGGCGAGCTGACGGCCGGCGATATGGGTATGCCGTATAGGTCCGTCGAATTATTCTTTAACGGCTCTTCCCTGGCAAATGTATCGACGGATAAGAATGGCTCATATTCATATACGCTGCGCATCGGACCGTCTCTGCCTGCCGGTATATCCAGCATTAATGCTACATACCATCGAGGGGCTAATGATATTCTTCTTGGCGCGTCCTCCGGCGATATTGCATTGAACATCGCGGCCCGGTCGACGAGCTTAACGCTTAGCGCATCGGATGCAGCCAGCGCTGATGGTACCTATAATGTATATGGCTATCTTTTAGCCGATAATGGCGTGCCCGTCGGAGGGGAAAACATTTCCGTTTACGTCGATGGCTCGGCCGCTGGTACCTTCCCTACCGGAGATGATGGGGCCTACAATGCCAGTATTACTTTACAGAATAATTCATCTGCTGGAAATTACACGATAATTGCCTCATACGATCCCGGATCGGGCATGTCGCTCACAGGTTCTTCGAGCTCTCCACTGGCGGTCATTTTCCAGCCGGCAGGGCCGCTTGTAGACCAGCTAACGACCATAATACTTGGGGCCATTATCCTGCTGATAGTTTCTGCGGCCGCTGTCCTTGCCTATCGCCGGTACAATGCCCCGATGCCTGAAAAGGCCGTTGTTATGCCCGAAGTATCCAGGCCCGTAGAGCGCCCCAGGGAACACGTAGAGCCGCCGCTGGACGTTTTGAAAGAGTCCGATCGGATAAGGGCCATTGGCGTGAATGACACTCGCGAAGCGATGGTACGGTTATATGCCATTTCGAGAAAATTAATCTCCGACCGCTTCAAGTTCGATGAGTCTTTGACGCATCATGAGCTCTATAATGCGGCTGTAGCTGCCATGCCATCCCTTTCCTTGCCGTTAAAAGACATAATCCTCCTCTATGAAAAGGCCGTATTTGCGAACCGTACGATCACCTCTTCAGAACTCGATAGGGCTATCGGAAGCCTAAAAGAGCTGGACGACCGCATCAGGGAGACGGGCCGATGAGAAAAACGACACTACTTATCGTTATTGTCGTCAGTATAGTGCTCGTGGTCGTTGCGGCGAGGCTCTATGTCACAGATGCGGATTTTCGCCTGACCAATCCATACTGGAATGGATTAAATAATATGGCCCGGCATGCCGGTATCCAGCCCCTTTATGATTTATCCGGCCTGGATAATGCGGGCAGCGGTGATATATTAATGGTCATAAGCCCCGCCGTGAACTATACAGCCGGCGAGTCATCGCAGGTGGCCGCGTTTCTTGGCCGGGGAGGGACCGTCGTAGTCCTGGACGACTTCGGAAAGGCGAACAGCCTGCTCACGGGCATCGGCTCGCCCTTCACGATCGATCCGGTCCCGATGTGCCAGTACGAGAACTATTATGTTAACCAGTCTTTCCCGACGATAACGGACATAGCGGCTACCCCTTACACTGCGAACGTTAGTAAACTTGTGCTCAACCACCCGGCAGTGCTTAACATTTCGGGGAACGCGGTGGTGCTCGCCTCGACTTCCCCGGACGCCTGGCTGGACTATAACGACGATATATGGTTAGACTATAATGATAGAATGGGGATATACCCGGTAGCAGCCCGCTATAGTGCAGGCAACGGTGAGCTCATCGTCGTCAGCGATGCCGATATCTTCATCAATAGCATGCTCGATAAAGGCGACAATCGCGCCTTCCTCCAGGATTTATCTCGCGGCCGTGTGCTGGTCGACGTCTCTCACGGAAACGCCGTTACACCGCTGGGGTCCGTTTACTTTACCTTAAAAGGCGATATCATTGCTCAGTTGACCGTCCTGCTGTTGATAATCGTCGCCTGTATCGCATATATCGGCCGGGATATGTTCATCCCTCGGCTAGGGATGATCAGGCGATCCATAAAAAACCTTATATTGAATAGGTTAACTGTTAAAGAAAAAGACATTAAAAAATCGGATTGAACTTAGAGGATTAGCATGGTGATCGAGGTTAATTCAAAAGCCGCCAGTGGCATTAATGATTTTAGCTCGATGGTCGATCGAGTCAACGCTCAGACCAGGCGGGCGATTATTGGGAAGGAATCCCTGGTATTCGACATTTTCACGGCCCTTCTGGCGGGCGGCAATATTATGCTCGAGGGCGTTCCGGGCGTGGCCAAGACGACCATCGCCAAGGTCTTCGCCGCGTCCACCGGCCTCAATTTCAAGCGTATCCAGTTCGTGCCGGACATTATGCCCTCGGACATCACCGGCGGCCCGGTATTTAACCAGAAAACCATGGAGTTCAACGTGTACAAGGGCCCGATATTCACTAACCTGCTCCTCGCCGATGAGATAAACCGCGCGTCGCCGAAGATCCAGTCATCATTGCTGGAAGCGATGGAGGAAAAGCAGGTCTCCATCAATGGCGTCGCGTACCCGTTACCCGAGCCATTCATGGTCATCGCGACTGAAAATCCCATCGATATCATCGGCACCTTCCCCCTGCCCGAGGCTCAGATCGACCGCTTTATGTTCAAGCTGGATATCGACTATCCGGATAACGACGATGAGCTCGCCCTGCTCAAGTCGAAGAATGCCGGATCGGGCGTTAACATCGAGGATGCCCTGAACAGTGAAAAGGTGGGCTATATGATCGATACGGTTAAGCGAGTATATATCGATGACAAGGTCCTCGAGTATATTCGGGACCTCGTGATCGCATCGAGGCGGCATGAAAAACTCTTGCTGGGTGCCAGCCCCCGTGCCTCGATATCGTTCCTGAAGGCGTCCAAGGCGGTTGCGGCGCTTAGGGGCCGCGATTACGTTATCCCCGACGATGTGAAATATCTCGTTCCGCGGGTGCTTAACCACCGGCTGATCGTCAAGCCCGAGTACGAGCAGGAAGGGATGACGGTGAACCGCATTGTCGAGGACCTTATGGCAGCGGTTAAAGTCCCATCCTGATCGCCATGGAATTGAAAGATAGCGCCCTCCCGATGCTGGCATCGGCGCTGGCATTGTTGCTCCTTGCACTCGTCACCGGGAGCTTGCTTTTTTACACGGTGTTCACGATCATTCTCGTCTTCATCGCATCGGACGCCCTGTCCCTGCTGCTCGCGGCGTCTTCGCTGGAGCGTGACCTGTCCCTGTCCTCGAGCCTCTCGCGTCCCGTCTTGTCGCCGGGCATGCGCACGATTCATATGGTCACGGCCTCATATAGTGGAAAACTATCCGGCATCTTGCTTTCGGTCACGCCAGTGCTCGACGATTCTCTTGAAGCAACGCCGCCCGGCGAGACCATCAAGCTTCGAAAGGGCGAGGAGCGCACGTTGAGCATGGATCTCTTCCCTCTGAAGCCTGGCGATTATACCGTCGGGACCGTAGAAGTGCGCGTTTCATCCTTATTATTCGCCATTACCGCCGTGGCAGGCGAAGCAAAGGTCCTCAGGGTACGTTTATCACTCGGGGAACATATGCTGCGGCCGAAGCCGGGCCTCCACGACTACCAGAAAAATGCTGCGGCAGGGGGCAGCAACGTGGATAAGCAGAGAGGTAGCGATTTCTATGGCGTCAGGCTGTATATGCCCGGCGACGCCATCAAGAACATCGATTGGGCACTCTCGTCCCGGGCTGGCAAGCTGGTCGTCCGGGAGTTCGAGGCCGATAGAACTCTTCCGGCGTATTTCCTGGTCGATCTGAGCCCCCGGGCATTCGAGTCATCCATCGCCATCGTCTCCGGCCTCATCGACCGCGAGCTGTACAAAGGCGAAAAGGTCGGGCTCATCTGCTTCTCCCGGTCGGAGATCGTGCAACATGTTCGCCCGGGCATGGGCCGGGAGCACATCCGGCGGCTATCGGACGTGCTATCGAAGCTGCACGCGGTCGATGACCGGGCCGGCGCCGGGCCTTGTATATCGATCAGCGAAGTCTATGACGCCGGGCATGCGATCCAGAGTGAATCCGGCATCGACGTCCTGAAACCCGTTATCGAAGAAACCTTTAAGGGATATCTGACAAATGTCAGGGAGGACGGCTTCATAAAGGCAATACTCTCCGTCGCCGGTGATTTGAAAAATCCCTGCGACATCCGGGTAGTCACCGGTCTATCGATGGGCCTGCCAGGGCTGATGAACGGATTGCGGCTGGCCCGTTACCATGGGCATTCGGCGCGGGTCATCCTTTGCGGCCCGCCGGGCCCGGACCATGAGCGTATCATGGAGCTGGCGTACGCCGAGAAAAAATTAAGGTCATATTCGATCGATGTGACTTCTGCCCATGAGTGGGAAAAGCCCGAGGGCAGGATCCGTCGCGGCAGGGGCCATATCAGGAGATGAAAGGATGAGCGACGATGGCAGAAGCTGGCGGAGTATGATGAGAGAAGCCCTGGGCAGTGGCAGGGTCAAAGTGGTTACCATTGTATTTGCTATTCTCGGGGTCTTGCTGATGGTCCTGTGGCTGGCCACGAACGATGGCTCATCCATGTCCATGTTCCTGGCCCTCGCGGGCACGGGCGTCATATCGCTTGCCATCATGCTCTATTTCTTCACGCCCTCACGCTACCTGAGGGATGAGGTCTGCGACGCGACCGCCATATCGACCGTACTGTCGCTGAACCAGATTCTGTCTTCGATGCTCGTGGGTACCGGGGGCATTACCTCGAGCAATGGCGGCCTCATCCGCGTCTTCATACCAATATCCCGCGTTGAAGAAAAGGACGTGGCCTCGCTTAACCCGGGCATTGAGGTGTTCGACGTTAAGGGGCCTATCAAGGGCATTTCCCTCACGCCTCCCGGGTATGGGCTCTTCGAGCTCACATCCGGTATGGGAGCCGTTTTCACGCGGGAAGGCCTGGAGAGCGAAATGAAGGACGTATTGGAGAACGGCCTGGAACTGGCATCCTCCGTCAGCGTCCGCCTGGATGGAAGCACCATTACGATATCCATGAGTGGCATGGCGAACGAGGACTTATGCCGCTCCATTCGCACGGGCAACCCGGACGTATGCACGCGAACGGGCTGTCCCATTTGTAGCTTTCTGGCATGTATGGCCGTCTCGGCCACCGGCAGGAAAGCCCGCATCGAGAAAATCGAGGAGAGCGGCAAGGCTATAAACATTACTTTAAGATTATTATGAGGTTTCATGGCTTCGAAAAATGTTGATGCCGATACGATTGAACTGTCTATCGGCGATTTCTTTATTGGCATGGCGGCTGATCTGAAACTCGTAGTGCTTTTTACCGTGATCACGCTTGCGTTCATTTACGTGCCCATTATTAACGAGAGTATCATAAGGTCGGCGCTGGGCCTGATCATGGTATTATTCATACCCGGCTACGCGCTGATCGCCGCCCTATTCCCGGGTAAAAAGGACATCGACGGCATCGAGAGGACTGCCCTCTCGTTCGGCCTGAGCATCGCCGTATCTCCGCTGATCGGCCTGGGCTTGAACTATACGCCCTGGGGCATCCGGCTCGACCCTATCGTCGTCTGCCTTTCGATATTTACCTTCATCTGCATGCTGGTCGCTAACAAGCGGCGACATGAGTTACCGGTAGCAGAGCGCTTTGGGATCGATTTTGTCGGTGTTTACCATCAGTTCAGGGGCGAAGTGTTCTCGGAGGACAAGACTAAGCTAGATAAGGCCCTCACAGTTGTTCTCATTATATCCATTCTACTGTCGATCGCCACGCTTGCTTATGTCATCGCCGTACCCAAGCAGGGCGAGAAGTTTACCGAGTTTTACATTCTAGGGCCGGACGGTAAGGCCGACAACTATCCGACGAAATATACGCTGGGCGACCAGAAGCCGGTCATCGTCGGCATCGTGAACCATGAGTACCGTAACGTGACCTACGACCTCGTCGTCGCCCTCAACGACAGTGCTACCATATCGAATATCTACACTGAACAGCTGACACTGGGCGATAACCAGACATGGGAAAAGAAGATCGACTTGAAACCGGACCGTGTAGGGACTAACATGAAGATGGAGTTCCTATTGTATGCGGACGGGAACAAGACAGCCCCCTACAGAGAATGCCATCTCTGGGTAAACGCCACGAAAACAACATAGACGGGGCTAAACGGTTTTTAATATTTCTTGATTTGTCCCCGCCCTGGCAATACTCCCATCAACTATCCCCACCACCTTATCCGCGATATCCGCCAGCGACATCCTGTAGGTAATGATGAACGTCGTCCTCCCCTTCACCAAATTACTCAAAGACTCTTTGATAGACCGCTCAGTCTCAACATCAATGGCCGACGTCGGCTCATCCAGTATCAGCAGCGGCGAATCCTTTAGAAACGCCCGGGCAATAGAGATCCGCTGCCTCTGCCCCACTGACAGCTTAGTACCCCTTTCGCCAATGACCGTATTATAGCCATCGGGCAAGCCCATGATGAAATCATGTATCTGCGCTTTCCTGGCGGCCGCTACCACCTCATCATGGCCAGCATTTGGCTTGCCGTATTTGATGTTATTCTCGATTGTATCGTTGAACAGGAAAATCTCCTGCGAGACTACACCAATCTGCCTCCTCAGCCAGACATGGTCAATGCCTTTCAGATTCACCCCATCCAGGTAGATCGCGCCGGACTGAGGGATGTATAGCTTAAGCAGCAAATTAATCATCGTAGTCTTCCCCACCCCGCTCGGCCCAACGAGCGCAACCGCTTCACCAGGCAGCACTTCAAAGCTGATATTTTTTAACACGGGCTCCTTACCGTAGGCGAAAGACACCTTATCGAACTTGACGCGCCCAATAAAAGCTTCAGGAACGTACAATTTTCGCGCATCCTTATCCCTTTCGAACTCGGGCACCATACTGAACAATTCCTTCAAACGGTCCATCGAGGCCAGCATGGGCTGAAACGACTGGTACGTGGTGAACAGGCTATAGACGGCGCCCGTCATGATCAGCACATACCCGAGGAAGGCGACGAAGTCGCCCATCGTCATGGCGCCCCGCTGTATCTCGTACACGCCCACCCACATCACCGCCATCATCAGCATGAACTGGATGCCGTCCACGATGGCTTGGAGATGGCTGTAATGACCGTATTGACCAGCCGCACCTGGATGACGTTCCTCAGGCTGCTGGAGACTCTCTCTACCTCCCGGTCCTCCGTGGCATGTGTCTTCTCGACCTCCACCCCTGACAGCACTTCCTGTATATCCTGCGACAGCTTGGCGTGAGTCTCTCGCTCCTTATAGCTCAGGGCCCTTATCCTGCCGAAAAAGAAGTACCGCAGCAACACGTAAAGGGGAAGGGTGCAAAGGATAAAGATGACCAGGGTAGCGTTCAGCGATAAAAGGATAAAGAGGCTAAAAAGTAAAAATAATGCACTCGATAAGATCTTGATGACGGCACTCGAGAACAGGTACTGGAGCGTATCGACGTCGTCCGACACCCGGGATAGGAGGTACCCTGTCTGCTTGTTCTTGAAGAAGGACAGGGGGAACCTTAGAACGTGGTCGAACAGCCTCGTCTGCAGGTTATAGGTCAGTTCCTGCTGATATTTAGTAGTCATGTATCCCTGGAGGATCTGTAGCAGCGCATAAATGACCCCGATGAAAAACAGGACGACCATCAGGAAGTTGACCGAGCTGAACAGGTTGACCGCCGTTTGAGCATATTCCCCGAGGCCCAGCAAAGTCAGAATATTCGTAATGCTGCTGAAGCCGGTGTTCAGGATCACAAAATCGACGAGCACCTTACTGCTCAGCGGGATCACGGTCCTTACGCCACTGATCAATGTCGTGAGCAACAGGCTCAGCACGCCCATCTTCCAGATGGGTTTCACGAACTGAAAAAAGAAGGACAGGTCGTCGAGCTTAAAGCTTGCTTTGGGCGCTTCGGGCTTCATAAAAATGCTATGAATATCCTTTATCCACCCACTTATTATGTTAGCCTGCATGCGCCCACCTTAAGAAGATAAGGATGCGAGCCGTTCCTGCACTTTATTTTTAAATTTAACCACAACATCCTTTAGAATATTCCAATAAAGATATCCTCCAGCACATGTGCACAGAGCCCCGCCCCCAACGAAAGCAATACCATGCAAAATACGGCCACTATGATACCTGCCCGGTATTTGAAATGGGACATATCCGATCTTGAAGCCGAAGATCTCAAGTACGTGGTCCAGGTCCAGTAGACCGCCGGCAAGGAAACCAGTAACGCACACAATGCCGATAAGACGCCATGGGCTAACTCGAAGCCAGCGATTTGCCATATCGAATAACCCCATGGCCACAACATGCTCTCCCTTTAAAACAGAACATAATAATACAAATGAGTATATAAAATATACCGAATATTTATTAGGGTATAGCCAGGTTTACAAATTATTATAGTGCTTTTGATTAATCATAATTAGGGTGTTGTAAAAGTCTTAGAAAGTATTTGGGTTATCTGGTCAAGCAGTGTTTATGCTTAGTAAAAACGGCTTGCTGATAACCCATAGTTGTCTTGATTGTCAGTTAAATATACTTTCTGATGTGCATATCAAGGTGCTGGATTCGTTTGATTGGCAATTGCTTGTATTCTTGGAGCGTTATCCTTGTATGGGCAGGCCCCGGGAGTATAGTGTGATCGCCTTCCTACGGGCGTTTTTGTACATGGAACTTGCTGGTATTACCTCGGTAAGAAACCTGGTACGGTTAGCCCATGATAAATATAAAATGAAAAATCTTGGCTTCAACAGGTTGCCAGACCATACCTTGTTTAGCAGGTATAAACAACGATTTGGAGGGCATATCCCGAGGATCATGATGATCATTAACACGAGAATCATGAATGAGGAGCCTATGCATATGTCCCTGCTGGGTATCGACAGTACCAAACTGGATGCTTTCAGCCTCCGAGACGAGGACGCCGCCTGGGGTTTCGACCATGTCAGAAGAAAGTACTATTACGGCTACAAGGTACATTTGCTGTACGATCTAGGGTCCATGACCCCGGTCTGTTATACGGTTACCAGGGCCAACCGTCACGACAACACTCAGACCAGGCCACTGATAAAAAGACTCGGCGCACGTCTATTCAAAGTGAATACAATACTCGCTGACAAGGCCTACGACACCAAGGATAACATAGAAAACCACCATGAGGCAGGCGTATTATTCATAGCAGCCAGAAACAAGAGGAATACCAGAAAACCGGTGAACAAATACCGAATACAGGACTACTTCAAGATCCCCGAAGAAACGATTGACCAATTATATAAAAACAGGATGGATTGTGAACACGCGAATTTCCTACTCAAGGAACAGCTAAGCCTAAAAGACTTAAAAACCACTGGAAGAGAAAAAGTCCTTGTTAAAGTCGGCATAACCCTCATCGCAAGACTAATCCAAGCACTCCACCAACTAATTCACCAGAAAAGCCCCAGAACAACCATCATAAACTAATTATGCAACACCCTATACCTCTAGATAATTGAATGATCCTTTTTCCCGTCCTACCATCGCCGAAGGGATTGACCCAGCCATTATTTTTATTCATCATCATGCCTGCACAATTCACGATATTCTGGCATTTATACCCTGCAAGCACGTTAGCCCCCACATCCACTGTCTCGGGCCTTTCGGTATTTTCACGTATCGTGACACAAGGCACCCCCAGGATGCAGCACTCTTCCTGCACTCCGCCCGAGTCCGTCAGCACGAGCCGGGCGTTCGATTCGGCCTTTAAGAACTCCATGAAGCCCAGCGGCTCGATCATCATGATACCGGCGGGCGGCTGTAAGCTGAACTCGTTCATCATCTTCTTCGTCCTCGGGTGGATCGGCAGCACGATGGGCATCCCGTACTTTCTAGATACCTCCCCGAGACCTTGAATGATCTCAGATAAACGTGCCTTATCGTCCACATTCTCCTGACGATGCAAAGTCGAGAGCATGTACTCCCGCGGCTTCAACCCGAGCTTAGACAGCACATCCGAATTTACAGCGATCTTCGAGTTCTCGTAAACTGCGTCAACGACCGTGTTGCCCGTGACGAATATCTTGCTCTCCGGTATCCCTTCTTTCAATAGCAGCGCTTTCGACGCCTCCGTCGGGGCAAATAAGTAGTCTGAAACGTGGTCCGCCACGACCCGGTTGATCTCTTCGGGCATCGAGCGGTCAAAGGAGCGCAGCCCGGCCTCGACGTGCCCTATCGGGATATGCAGCTTGGAAGCGACCAGCGCACCCGCAAGGACCGTATTCGTATCGCCCTGGACATAGACGATACCGGGCTTCTCTTTAACTAATACATCCTCGATCCCGGCGAGCATCTTCCCGGTCTGGTGCCCGTGGCTTCCTGACCCCACGTCAAGATAATATTTCGGCTGGGGTAGCTTAAGCTCCTCAAAAAATATTTTGTCCATCTCATAGGAGTAGTGCTGGCCTGTATGAATGACGAAATAATCCAGGCCCTGTTTCTCGCATTCCCTTATGAGGGGGCTCATTTTAATGATCTCGGGGCGTGTGCCGAGGATGATGCAAAATTTCATTATTTTATTAAAGGAGACATTATTATACAAAAATCTGACGAATTATCTCTAATATAATTAGTAGTATTGGTGCTTATTTGACTTTTTACCAATGTGATATAATAATTCAAATTGAGTCTTTTACTATTTTGAAATAAACATTTTCTATCCTTTCCGAGTTATGCTGTCGTTGAGTGTCCTTTTCGCTGATGCGAATTCGAGCAACCACAGGGGCGCAGAGCGCACGGGAGTTTCACGGAGACTTTTTTATAATTTGAGACACGGAGTACTCAGAGTCTCATTTTTTATTTTCCTGGGGCACAGAGATTGTAGAGGCACTGGTGGGGAAAAATGGTTTATAGGACCATTCGTTTTATGCCGTCTTTTATCAGCGGTGCGTTAAAGTTAATTAATAATCCTACTCGTTTTCCTGTTATCTTCATGTATGTTAGTAATTGTTGTTCGTAGACGGGGTGGAGTTCTTTGACCGATTTTACTTCGACGATTACCTGGCCTTCTACCAATACGTCGAGGATGAGGCCTCGTTCAATGTATAAACCTTTGAAGTCGAGAGGCACGTTGATCTGTGATTCTACTTTTATGCCTCTGAGTTTTAATTCGTGTATCAAGCATTCCTCGTAAATGCTTTCGAGCAGTCCCGGCCCGAATGTCGTATGCACGACGAACGCTGCGTCAACGATCTGTCCGGTGATCTTATTAATCTCATTGAGTATGGGATCTTTTTTCAATACCTTACTCGTAAAAATGTAATTATTGTAATAGGTTATAGGTTTTTTCATTAAAATGAAAATATATGTTATTCCTCATGAACTGTTTATTGGTCAACCGTGCCTCGATAATCTCTGTGCCCCAGGAAAGCCAATAAACCGGCCCTGTGCCCTCTGAGCCTCCATCTATAAAAAAAATCTCTGTGAACTCTGCGCTCCCCGTGCCCCTGTGGTTAAGGACACGCCACCAAGGCATAACGGGAAAATGCAAGAATCCATATCAGCTAAAGTTTATAGCATCACCAAGTCATCACATTCCAAAACCCTTAATAAACCCAAAATCCCAATATAGACTCAATGCCATCCAGAGCGGTCTATAGTGTCCTTTATAAGCTCAATAATGAGAGGTATGATGGAGCAGATTACAGATAAAAAGGTCAAAGACTGGATAGACCGCTTTCTGGCTGTGATAAAAGAAAAATACTCGCCCGAGAAAGTCCTGCTATTCGAAAGCAGGGCAAGGGGAGACAATCTGATCGATAGCGACGTGGATTTGATCATCATGAGTGAAAAGTTCGAAGGTATTAATTGGCTAAAGCGCATAAGAGATGTAGCCGTTTATTGGGAAGGCCTGGTACCGCTGGAGCCTATTTGCTATACTCCTGCCGAGTTCGAGGAAAAAAGAAGATGATCGGAATTGTGAGTGAGGCAGTAAAAGAAGGCGTCGAGTTAATGGTGTAAAATGTCATCTCGTATTCTTCTTACCGGCGGCCTGGGCCAGGTGGGCTCTTATCTTTGCGAGGAGCTTGTTCAACGTGGCAATATCGTTACTATCATCGACAATCTCTCTTCTACGGTTAATCCTTATCCCTCGGAGGCTAACTTTGTAAAGGGCGACATCCGGGATGCGAGCACAGTGAGCATCCTCATGCACAGCGCCGATGCCGTTATCCACTGTGCGGCGCAGATCTACGTCTCCCGCTCCATGGAAGACCCATTGTTCGATGCCCAGAACAACATTATCGGCACGCTCAACCTCCTGAACGCCGCACGAAAAGCCGACATAAAGCGCTTTGTTTATTTTAGCTCTGCTGCTACATACGGCGATCCTGTCCGGTTGCCGGTCGACGAATCGCACCCCCAGGAGCCGCTGTCCCCGTACGGCGCCAGCAAGCTCGCCGGAGAAAAATACGCCCTCATGTTCCACCGGGCCTACGGCCTGCCTTCGACCGTCATCAGGCCATTCAATATCTACAGCCCGAGGCAGGATCCGTCGAACCCGTACAGCGGCGTAATATCGAAGTTCATGGATAGTGTGAGTAAAGGTAAGCCGCCCGTCATCTTCGGCGATGGGAGCGCTACCAGGGACTTCGTTTCGGTACACGATGTCGTGAATATGGTCATGCTCATGCTAGAAAACTCGGCCGCCATCGGTAAGGCATTCAACTGCGGCGCCGGTACTAAGACGAGGATCGATGAGCTGGCGCGGATGGTCATACGATTATATGGTAAAGATTCGATGCGTCCGGAGTTACTGCCAGAGCGCCCCGGCGATATTAAAGATAGCTACGCGGATATTACTTTAGCCCGGGATATATTGGGATATTCGCCGAAGATCACTTTAAGCGCTGGGTTAAAAGAAATCGTTGATCTTAAATCTTAATCGTATTTTTCTTATATACCTACACAAATATTACCGATGTGCAATACCCGCAATGCCAGTTGTTAATATTACCATTAGGCGTTGATTTGTTCGGTCGGTATCACGAACCTCTCCAAAGGAAATAAAGCCCAAATTTTCTTTTATAATTTTACTCACTAAATCCCTAAGTCTCTACAACACCGTCAACTCTCGAACGTCCCTAATACACTGGGCAATGCCCTAAGCCACTAATGCTCTAACCCAAAACGAATTCTCTAAAACTCTAATTCAAGTTTGAAACGCTAAACGAGCCTTGCACCAACACCCTAATGCACGGTTAAACCGCCAACGCAACTAACACCCTAACGAGTGGGGAACGACCGGGCTCGGGACTGTCCCGTTTTTTCTGTAAATTGGTGTTTTAGCCCCGTGGTTCTCATTGTTCGTTTCGGTATACGTTGATATGTCTTTTATCCGTGGCAAATTCTTCATTTACGTCGATAAGCATGGAAACCACGACTCTCAGTACTGAATCGTCGTTTGGAAAGGCTCCTATGGGCTTGATTCTTTTTTTGATCACTGAGTGGATGTTTTCCAGGGTGTTTGTTGTTCTAAGCTTCGGCCACTGGTAAGCGGGGAACGCAAGATAATTGAACAGGTCTTCCAGGTTCTTTTCGATGATACTCCCCGCCTTCTCATACCCCTTAGCCTTCAACTCTTCTGAAAAGTTTGCCAGCAGGTGAGGGGATTCCATGTGCTCTTTAAGAAGCTCATTCACCGCCCTCCTCTCCTTCATTGGCACTGTCTTCAACACGTTCCTCCTGAAATGGACGTGACAATACTGCCATGCACTCCCCAGGAACTCTTTTCGAACAGCCTGCTTTATGCCCCTGTGACCGTCGCTGACCACCAATCTCACTCCTTGCAGCCCTCTTTTCAATAGTTCCTGGAAGAACTCCTTCCACGAGTCCTCATCTTCTCGTTGCATCACCCTCACACCGATCATTTCCTTGTACCCCTCCTCGTTGATGCCCATAGCCGTATACACTGCCTTGGACAGGTACATGCCATGATCCCTCACCTTAATGTAAGTGGCATCCACGTAGATGTAAGGCATCACCCCCAATGGCCTCGAGAGGAACTCATGGACCGCCTCGTCAAGCTCCTTAGTGATCCTTGACACGGTACTTCTGCTCACGTCCACATCGAGCAGTGACAGCACGTTCTTCATCTTCCGAGTGCTAATGCCCTGAAGGTAGGACTCGCAGATCGTGTTCACGATCGCCTGCTCCGCCCTACTGTACCTGGCGAACACGCTAGTCTCAAACGGCACACCACGAAGCTGAGGCTTCTTCAACTCTACCCTGCCATACCGAGTGACCAGGTCCCGATTCTTAGACCCGTTACGATAAGCCATCCTCCCATCGGTCCTCTCGTAAGGCCGGGCCCCGGCCTGCTCACAGGCCTCGGCCTCCATCACGCCATTCAAAAACTCCCTGATAACATTCCTCACCGCATCTTTATCAAACTCAAAATATTTCTCATCAGACTCCGTACTACTAATTGGCCTTGTACTTCTCATATTGTATCTCTCCAAAATACCTTATGAGAATACAGGGCTAAATATATAACACCAAAAATATAATTTTACAGACAACTCGGGACAGCGCCCCGGGCTCTTAGAGTGTTCGTGCTCCACCGTTTAGAGTTTCAAATCTTTTTAGGGATTTAGAGCCTTCGTTTTGGGTTAGCGCGTTAGAGACTTAGAGCACTGCCCAGTGTATTTGAGAGTTCGGGCATTGACGGTGTTTTAGAGCATTCGAGGCTTAGTGAGTAAAATCTAAAGAAAAATTCGTGTTTTACTTCCTTGGAGAGGTTCGTGATACCGACCGAACAATCCAGCTCATATAGGGAACATTGCATGGATTCAAGGCAAGTGATGCCAACCGAACAGGTTAGCACGACAGTGAACATAGCGGGTCTATTCTAGACCTTATTATTTTTTCTCCCACTTATAGAGATCCATCACCTGTGCGAGCGTCTTCCCCCGCTCGATTTCCGTCCGCACCCGGTCCTCAGACTTCTTAACTTCGAGAGCCCTCCGGGCAACCTCGTAGGCACGCTCAGCGGGCACCACCATGACGCCATTATCATCGCCGATGATCCAGTCACCAGGTCTCACACGTAAGCCACCACAAGTAATTTCAGCATTGATCTCGCCGAAGCCCTTAGGGTCATTTGCATTTGGAACACTCGCCGAGGCAAAGGCGGGGAACTTGATCCGTTTAATATCGTCAACATCACGGATGGCACCATCGATCACAACGCCGGCAATGCCCTTCTGCTGGCACCCCCTCGAGGCTAATTCGCCCCAGGGCGCAACGTAGTTACTGCCATTATAGATGACGATGACCTCGCCTTTCTGCGCCACATCAGAAGCTTCCACCGGCTTCGACCAGTCTCCAGGGAAGTTCTGGACCGTAACAGCCTTACCAACGAGCTTGATGCCCTCGTACAGGGGCTTCACGTCCCGCATGGCAGGGGCACGGTGCATGGCGTCCGATATATTCGGCGTCGAGACCTGCATGAATATCTCTCTGGTCTCTTCGTCGATGGACTTCTTCTCCCTGACGATATAATGCTTTCCAGCCGAGTCGATGCTCTCTCTGACCCTTTTAGCCGAAGCTGTCACATCCCGGGCCCGGATGATATTACCGCCAACGATGACGATGTCAGCCCCCAGGGCCACAGCGCCCGCCGCCGAGTCAGCGTCCAGCCCTCCGGCAACGGCGATCTGAATAGTAACGGCTTTACGGACCCCCTTAAGAATATCAAGAGGGTCTTTGCCCACCATCTGCTGATCGATTCCTACGTGAACGCCGATGATGTCGGCGCCCAGCTCCTGAAGGCGAACAGCACGGGCCACTGGGTCAGGAACGTTAATAAGGTCGACCATGAGCCTGGCACCGTACTTCCTGGCAGAGCGCACCGACTCCTCGACCGTAGAATCGTCGCACGCGCCTAAAATGCTCACCACTCCGGCGCCCGACTTGATGGCCATCTCGACTTCGATGGCGCCGGTGTCCATGGTCTTCATGTCGGCCACGATGACGTGGTCCCTGAACTCATTTTTCAGCGTGCGAACGGCGCTCATGCCTTCGCTCTTGATGAGCGGCGTGCCAGCCTCCAGCCAATCGGCGCCTCCGGCGACGGCCTCTCGGGCGATGTTCACGGCCCTAGCGAGCTCCACTTCATCGAGTGCGACCTGCAAAATGGGTTTCATAATAGGTCAAGTTATTACTTCGTCGAATGTGGGATAAAGGTTTCGAATTTCGCTAATGGGCACATTTATTTATACCTTTTACACTATTACTAAACCGTGCGCCAGCGCACGAAGGAGCGTTTTCGGGTAATGATAAAGTATGCGGACAGGCTCAACTCGCTGCCTCCATACGCGTTTGCAGAGGTAGACAAAGCGAAGCATCAGAAGATAAAGGAAGGCGTCGATGTTATCGACCTGGGAGTCGGGGATCCCGATACGCCCACGCCGGATTATGTCATTGACTCGCTCTGTAAGGCCGTGCACAACCCTGAAACTCACCAGTACCCGTCCTATTCGGGCTCCACCGAGTTCCGGGACGCCGCCGCCGGATGGTTCGCCGGGCGGTTCGGCGTAAAGCTGAATATGGAAAAGGAGATCATCACCCTAATTGGTTCAAAGGAAGGCATCGCGCATATCCCGGAGGCGTTCGTGAATCCGGGCGACTATACGCTCTGCCCCAACCCGGGCTATCCGGTCTATGGGACAGCGACTACTTTTGCTGAGGGCATTCCGTACGCCATGCCGCTGCTTGCCGAGAACGGCTTTAAGCCCGACCTCGCAAAGATCCCTAAGGACATTGTAAAGAAATCCAAAATGCTTTTCATCAACTATCCAAACAACCCGACGGCGGCCATCGCCGATAAAAAGTTTTTCAGGGAAGCGGTCGATTTCGGCAAGGACAACGGCCTCGTGGTCGTCCACGACAATGCGTACTCCGAGGTCACTTACGACGGCTACAAGGCCCCGAGCATCCTGGAGGTCCCGGGCGCCATGGACTGCTGCATAGAAATTCATTCGTTATCGAAGACGTCCAACATGACCGGCTGGCGTATCGGCTTCGCCGTGGGCAACGCCGATATTGTCGCCGGCCTGGGCAAGGTCAAGATGAACGTGGACTCGGGAGCGTTCCTGGCCGTCCAGCTAGCCGCAATTGACGCCCTTAAGGGTGCCGAGACGTTCAAGCAGAAGATGAGCAAGGTCTATCAGGCTAGGCGAGACGCGCTGCTGGTCGGTCTCAAGACCCTGGGAATCAAGATGGAGGCGCCGAAGGCGACCTTTTATGTATGGGCCCCCGTGCCCGGCGGCAACTCCACCGAGTACGCAAAATTCCTGATCGATAAGGCGGGCGTCGTGTGCACGCCCGGCGTCAGCCTGGGCAAGTACGGCGAAGGCTACGTGCGCTTCTCGCTGACCCGCCCGATCGAGCGCATCAATGAAGCCGTAGAGAGGATGAAGAAGATATGAACTACGAGATACCCGGTCACCTGGAAGTAAAAAAGGGTCACCTGCACATCGGCGGCGTGGACACCGTCCAGCTAGCACAACAGTACGGCACCCCGCTGTACGTGACCAACGAGGACAGGCTCCGAGATAATTACCGTAGATTCGCTAAGGCGTTCAAGGGCGTTCCTTTATTTTTCGCGGCCAAGTCGAACAACAGCCTGGTCGTCCAGCGCATCCTGGCGCAGGAAGGCGCCGGAGCGGACGCGTTCTCCGACGGCGAGATATACCTTGCCCGACTTGCGGGCATCCCGGCACAGAAGATCCTTTTCACCGGCAACTCCAAGACCGACGCCGAGCTCGCCTACGCGGTAGAGGCGGGCGTCATGGTCTCCATCGATTCGCACGACGAACTCATATCCCTTTCACATATCGCTAAGGCTCACGGCAAAACGATGAACGTGGCCTTCCGGGTCAACCCCGAGATCTCCGGCGACACGCACCCCAAGCTTGCCACCGGACTCAAGATCTCCAAGTTCGGCATTCCAAGGCAGGAGATCGTAGACACGTACAAGGAAGCGTCGAAGCTTCCGGGCATCAACCCCGTAGGCATCCACTGCCACATCGGCTCCCAGATCCTCGAGGTCAGTCCGTACGTCGAGACTGTAAACCGCATGATGGACCTGGTGGCGCAGATCTCGAAGTTCGTCGACCTGGAGTTCGTGGACATCGGCGGCGGCTTCGGCATACCATACCAGAAGGACGTCAAGGCGCCTACGCCGCAGGACTACGCGAAGGCGATCCTGCCCCTGTACCGGAAGCGGTGCAAGGAGATCGGCATCAGCCCCGAGCTGCATATCGAGCCGGGCCGCTACATCGTGGCGGACACGACAGTACTTTTAACGCACGTCAACACGGTCAAGAAAGCCTACTCGACATTCATCGGCGTCGACGCGGGCTTCAACACGCTCATCCGCCCGGCCATGTACGACTCGTACCACGAGGTTGTCGTGGCCAACAAGGCAGACAAGAAAAGCGCCAGCACCTACACCGTCGCCGGCCCTATCTGCGAGAGCGGCGACATCCTCGCACGGGACCGCAAGCTCCCCCAGGTCAAGAAGGACGACATCATCGCTTTACTCGACGCGGGGGCCTATGGCTTCTGCATGAGCTCCCAGTACCTCGCCAGGCCCCGCAGTGCGGAAGTGCTCATACACGACGGCCAGGCCGAGCTCATCCGCAAGCGAGAGACATATGATGACCTGATACAAAACCAGTTGATACCGGGAAGATTATTATGACCATACAGTTCACCAAGCTCCAGGGAAACGGCAACGATTTCATCCTCATCGACGAGTGGGACGACCTCCTCGTGCCCGACGACAGGAAGGCCGCCTTCGCGAAGAAGTACTGCCATAGGCGCTTCGGCATCGGCGCCGACGGCGTCCTCTTTTTGACCAAGGGCGTCAAAGCCCCGCTGCAAATGCGCATCTTCAACGAGGACGGCTCCGAGGCGGAGATGTGCGGCAACGGCATCCGCTGCTTCGCTAAGTATGCGCTCGATAAGCGCTACATCGTGCCCGGCCTGGCAAGGGTTGAGACAAAGGCGGGCGTGCTGGAGATCGAGACGAAGACGGAGAACGGCAAGACATACATCAAGGTAAACATGGGCAAGCCCCTCTTCGACCGCGTCAAGATCCCTGCCCAGGGCCACGGCGAATTCATTAATGTTCCGCTGCACGGCTACGAGGTGTCCGCGGTCAACACCGGCGTGCCTCATGCCGTCGTCTTCGTGGATTCCCTCGAGGACCCGGACCTCATGGATGCGGCGCCCCTGATACGTTTCGACAAGGTCTTCGCAAAGGGGGCGAACGTGAACTTCGTCCAGAGGGACATGGGCAACCTCCGCGTCCGGACGTACGAGCGCGGTGTCGAGGGCGAGACCTTAAGCTGCGGCACGGGCTCCGTTGCTGCCGCTGCAATAGCCAGGCATCTCGGCATCGTCCGGGACTCCGCAGTCGTTAAAACTGCTGGTGGTGAACTCCGTATCACCTTTGAACATGACATGGCGTACATGGAAGGCGGCGCCGAGACGGTTTACAAGGGTGAGATAGAGTTCGACCTCTCAACACCCTAATTTTTTATTTTTATTCCCTTGAACCGCTATTTATGCAGGTCATTGCTCCCCAATCCTGAGAATAATGGATGCTAAATATATAAATAAATTAATATATAATTATTCTTGAAGATGCGATTACCACCCCTGGCCATCACGATCCTCCTGGCGCTGCTGACGGGAGTCGCAGCAATTGCCGTCTGGGCGCTCCTTGCCGGGCATTTTTGCCCGCTCGGGGCGTCCGTCGGCGCATTAAAGCTTCCATAAAAACAGAATTCACGTACTATACTTTTGCAATATCTCCTTGAACGCGTCGACCACGATACCGAGCTTTTCTCTACCGACGCCGAATGTGCTCAGCTTGAAGTTCTTCGTGAGGCCGGGCTTGATGCCGTGGATGCTCCGGGCCTTCATCTCCCGGTATAGGAAATACCTGTCGGCCTTCTGGGATATATCGTAAAAGGGCATGGACTCGAAGAACATAAGGTCGTGGTCATGGGGCTTGTCGCCTAATTGCTTTAGGCCGAGGGACTCGAGTTGTCCGGAGAACCAGCGGGCGTCCTCGACCTCTTTTTGCCAGCGCTCAGGCCTCGTGCGCTCGTAGACAGCCGGGAAGGAGGCCAGCATGGTCATGATGGTGGCGCCCCTGGCCGTGCAGCCGAGGAACTCGATCTCCTTATTCTTATTGGTGGGCGACTTCGCCAGCACTTTTGGCGCATACTGGTTACTGACGCCTAATACTCCGATGGGGCCCGATGAAGCCATGCTCTTGTGGCCGCTCCCGGACACGAAGTCCGCCCCCAGCTCTTTTGCGTTAAATGGCATTCGCCCTATGGCGTAGGCCCCGTTCACGAGGAATGGTATGCCATTATCGTGGACGATCTTCGAGATCGCTTTAGCGTCGGCAATGTTGCCGTAGCTGCCGTCCGGGTACGTCAGGAGGGCCAGCGCCGGCGCCCTGCCCGACTCGCGCTTGACTGCATCGATGGCTTCCGCATATTTCTCGGGCAGTATCTTATACTCGGGGGCGGGGGTCTTTTCAACGAGCTTGATGTTAAGCCTTGCCCGCTGGGCTGCAACCAACGATGAGTAGTGGGCGTTACCGTCCATGACGACCCAGTCGCCCTCTTTGCATACGGCGTGCATGACGGCGAACTTGGCCTCCCTGGCGCCGTTCGTGACGCGGGCCTGGTCGCAGCCCAGGAACTCGGGCAGCGCCTTATTGATAAAATCGAAGATGGGAGGCGTTTTGATCTGGTCCAGCGCGCCTCCGCAATAATCACATACGGAGTAGCCGTCGCCCCACTCCTGTAATGCCTGCCTCGCCTCGGGCGTCAGGATGCCCCCGGTCTGCAGGGGGTCGAGATTGATCTCCCGGGGCGTGTCTCTCTTGATGAAGCCGAACTTTGCCGTATTGATCGCCATGCACATGCCACATTCGATTAATAATACTTAAGCTTGTCTTTTTTTGGGCTATTATATTATTTTATAAAGTATATATTATTAATTCGAGGGTGTCATGAGGCAAGTGTATCTTGATAATGCGGCGACCACGCAGGTGAGCGACGAGGTGCTGGACGCGATGCTGCCCTACTTTAACAGAAGTTTCGGGAACGCGTCCAGCCTGTACCAGATGGGGAGGCAAGCGGCAGAAGCGATGGAGAAGGCCAGGGAGCAGGTGGCGAATGCCATCGGCGCCGATACTAAGGAGGTCATTTTCACATCAGGCGGCACTGAGTCCGACAACATCGCCGTTATCGGCGCGGCCCACGCCATGCGCGAGCACGGTAACCACATTATCACTTCCACCATCGAGCATCCGGCGGTCATGGAGCCCTGCCGGCACCTTGAAAAGGAGGGCTATGAGGTCACGTACCTGCCAGTCGACTGCGAGGGCATCGTAAGCCTGGACGCCCTCAATGACGCAGTTACGCCCAACACCATTCTCATCTCGGTCATGCACGTCAACAACGAGATAGGCACAATCCAGCCCATCGAGGAGATCGGCCGTGTAGCGAAGGAGAACGATATTCTTTTTCATACGGACGCGGTCCAGAGCCTCGGGAAAATACCCGTGGACGTGGACGACCTGGGCGTCGACCTGCTATCGCTTTCCGGGCATAAGATACACGGGCCCAAGGGCATCGGGGCGCTGTTCGTGCGGAAAGGCACGCGTGTCAAGGCAGTCGAGTACGGGGGCGGCCAGGAGAGGGGACTCAGGAGCGGCACCGAGAACATCCCGGGCATCGTCGGCATGGGGCAGGCCTGTGAGGCGGCGGCCAGGGACCTGGAGAAAAACGCCGCCCACATGACGCGCCTCAGGGATAAACTCATCGACGGCATCACGAAGGAGGAGTACGTGAGGCTGAATGGCTCGAGGACGATGCGCTCGCCGAACAACGCCAACCTGAGCTTCCACTATATCGAGGGCGAGTCGCTCGTGCTCATGCTGGACATGAAAGGCGTAGAGGCTTCTACCGGCTCTGCCTGCTCATCTAAGGAACTCCAGGCCTCCCATGTGCTGCTGGCGCTGGGCATGCCACCTGAGCAGGCACACGGTTCTCTGCGCTTCACCAACAGCATATACAATACGGAAGAGGATATCGATTACGTGCTGGATGTATTACCCGATATCGTGCAAAAGCTGATGGCCATGTCTCCGCTGTATAAGCCGTATTGACCACCCTATAAAATTTTCAATTGTACCCTGTTTTATTGTAAACCTTACGTTTGATCCCCGGGAGATCTATCATGGTTTATTTGCATAAATCATAGAAATTAGCAGAAGGGATTTATATGCCAAATTTTAACCCATTATCAGCCAAGGGCTTAAAATAGGGGGCTTTGGTAAATAACAGAATAACGGGCGAAAAACAACTGAGGTGATATTATAAGCGAAACATGCGAATGCATACCCGTCAGCAAGATCAAGGTCGACCCCGGGCATATCAGGAAAAATCCCGGGAGGATCGACCGGCTCAAGTGCACGGTCTCCGACGTGGGGCTGCTGCAGCCGATCCTCGTCCGCAGGTCGGGCGATTCTTACGTGGTCATCGACGGAGAAAGGAGGCTTCGGGCGATGAAGGACCTGGCAATATCCGAGCTTATTCTAGGCAGGGAGGTCGTCGTGGACGTGGACGAGACCGAGGCGGACGCCCGGTTCAAGCAGATCATCGCGAACGTCCAGAGGGACGACATCAACCATTTCGACCTCGGCCGCGCCTTCGTGATGCTGAAGGAGAAGTACGGCTACCAGTACAAGGAGATCGCCGAGATCATCGGTAAGACGCCGCACTACGTGACCTCCAAGGTCGGGCTGATCAAGCGGCTCATCCCCGAAGTGCAGGAGATCGCCGCCACCGACATGGATGCCGCGAAATGTATCCAGGATACTTTTTCGGATGATGAGCGCAGGGACATCTACGAGATGAACATCAAGATCCTCGAGGACATCGCCCGCCTGCCGTCCGAACTCCAGAAGACCGCATACCTGTCTATCCGTGCCAAAGCCATGGATATCAACGAAGCCCTGCGGTACTTAAGAGGGCTCAAGAGGCACGGGCTTAACGCGGCCGAGGCTCAGCAGGAGCCCCGCGGGGACCTCATGAGGTGCCTCCTGAAGCTCGACAGGGAGATAGAGGCCCTGGCGGGAAGAGCCCAGTCGGCCGACAGGATGAGCCGCCAGGAGCTGCTAAATAAACTGGAGTCGTCCATCGAAAAGCTCAACTCCCTGTACCTGCGGCTGAAGAGCGGGGCGGGCGAAGAGCCCGAAAGGGCCAGGGCACTGGTATGACGGAGGCCCGAAAAATGAACTCCCGCACACTTTTCGTCAGGAGCACGGGCAACCGCATCCATGGCTCCTGCAGGATCTACGGCACGAGCGTCGTCGGCAAGAACTGCACGATCATGGAGAACGTGATCCTGGGCTATCCTTCTAATAAGGTGCTGAACGATGTCCAGTCCAGCGGCCAGACGCTCGAGCGCTACCCGTTCGTGGGGGCCTGCATCGGCGATAATGCCGTGATCCGCTCGAATTCGACATTCTATTGTGACGTGGATGCCGGACATGGCCTGCGCACGGGCCACAACGTGATGGTCCGGGAGAACACGAAGCTGGGGGACAACGTGCTTTTAGGGACCAATACGGTCGTCGACGGGCACACGTCCATCGGAAGCAATGTCAGCATCCAGAGTAACGTGTACATACCCACCAATACGGTCATCGAGGACAACGTGTTCCTGGGCCCGTGCTCGGTGCTGGCCAACGATAAATATCCTATACGCGTGGAGTACGGCCTTAAGGGGCCGAGGCTGCGAAAAGGGGCATCCGTCGGGGCGAACGCGACGATACTGCCCGATGTTGAGATCGGCGAAGGGGCAATGGTGGCGGCGGGGGCGCTGGTGACGAAGAACGTGCCGGCCTGGAAGCTCGCCATCGGGACGCCGGCGAAGGTCGTCGAACTACCTGAAAAACTCAGGAATTTGAACAGGATCTGATCGTATGATACCAATAGCGAAGCCTCTCATAGGCCAGGAAGAGATTGACGCCGTCATGGGCGTGATGAGGTCGGGCACCATCGCCGAGGGCCCGAAGACGAAGGAATTCGAGGACGCCTTTAAGGCATATATCGGCGCGGGCCACGCCATCGCCGTTAATTCGGGTACCGCCGCGTTGCATGTTGCATTACTCGCTAAGGGCATCGGCCCGGGCGACGAGGTAATTACTACGCCCTTTACGTTCATCGCCACCGCGAACAGCATCCTGTTCACGGGCGCTAAGCCAGTGTTCGTCGATATCGAGCCCGATACCTTCAACATCGACGTGAACCGGATACGGGATAAGATCACGAAGCGCACGAAAGCCGTCATACCCGTTGACCTCTACGGCCACTGCGCCGAGATGAAGGCGATCATGGATATTGCGGAAGACCATGGACTGGCGGTCATCGAAGACGCATGCCAGGCGCACGGCGCCTCGGTCGACGGCAAAAAGGCAGGCTCCTTCGACATAGGCTGCTTCAGCTTCTATCCGACGAAGAACATGACCACGAGCGAAGGCGGCATGATCACCTGCAACGACGATGATGTGGCGGAGAAGGCAAGGATGATCAAGTCCCACGGCTCGAAGGTACGCTACTACCACGAGATGCTGGGCTACAACCTCCGGATGACCGACATCAGTGCCGCCATCGGCCTGGCCCAGCTAAAGAAGGTCGACCGGTTCAACGAGGCCCGCATAAGGAACGCCATGCTCCTCAGCGAGAAGCTCAAGGACATACCCGGCATCGTTACACCGGCCATTAAGCCCGGCTACAAACACGTCTTTCACCAGTACACTATCCGCGTCACGGACGAGGCGAAGCTCGGCAGGGACGAGCTCATGGGCGAATTGAACCATGCCTGCATCGGCAACAGCATCTACTACCCGCTGCCCATCCACCAGCAGCCCTCGTTCAGGAACATCGTGAACGGCAACCGATACCCGGTTTCCGAGCTGATGTCGAAGCAGGTGATCTCCCTGCCGGTCCACCCGTCCGTGACGGCGGACGAGATACAGTTCATGGCCGACAACATCCGGGTGGTGTTAACGTGAGGGTCGGGGTCATAGGCGCCGGTATCATGGGCGAGAACCACATCCGCACGTACAGCCAGATGAGCGGCGTCGAGCTGGCGGGCATTGCCGACGTCAACGAGACCCGGGTGGCATCGCTCGCACAACAGTACAGGACCAAGGGCTTTACGGATTATCGCGAGCTTCTCAAGCAGGACCTGGACGCGGTAAGCATCGTCGTCCCGACGACGCTCCACCTGCCGGTGGCCATGGACGTCATCAACTCGGGCACGGACCTGCTCGTGGAAAAGCCCATAGCGGACTCGGTCGCCAACGGGGAGGCCATCGTCCGGATGGCGGAAAAGAAGAAGGTCAAGGTCATGGTCGGGCACATCGAGCGGTTCAACCCGGCCGTCATCAAGATGAAGGAGCTCATCGACAGCGGCGAGCTGGGAAAGATCGTCTCGGTCAACACTCGCCGCGTGGGCCCCTACAATCCCCGGATAAGGGACGTCGGCGTAATACTCGACATCGGCGTCCACGACATCGACATCATTTCCTACCTGCTGGGCAGCGAAGTATCCGAGGTCTACGCTATCGCCGGCGCTGACATCCACTCCCAGGAAGACCACGCGTCCATCATGCTCCGGTTCGGGGAGAACAAGGCTGGCATCGTCGAGACCAACTGGCTCACGCCCCACAAGTCCCGCCAGTTCACCGTGATCGGCACGGGCGGCGTCGGATATGGGGACTACATGAACCAGACCGTGTTCATCCACGACAAGGAATGGGTCAAGGAGGCCAAGGTGGACAAGATCGAGCCGCTAAGGAACGAGCTGGAGCACTTCATGAAGTACTGCCAGAACGGGTACTCCCTGATACCCACGGGAGAGGACGGCATCAACGCCCTCAAGGTGGCGCTCGCGTCCATCGAGTCCTACAAGACCAAGGCCGTGGTCCGGGTCAAGAGCCTGTTCAGCATGAGGTCGTCCATCCTGGGGCCGTCCATCCTGACGAGCAATAAAGTCCTGCTCAACGCAGGCCTGGCCGCCGGTAAGCACCGCATCATGAAAAAGAGGCCTTCCGAGAAGGTTTAGGGCGAAGTGATAGCGTGGCCAACAATGTCGCCGTCATATACGACAGGATGAACCCGCTCACGCTGGGCAGCATCATCGCCATGTCGAAGAAATACGTGGAAAAGGTGTACGTGGTCGACGGGGTGGACCCCCGGGTGACGAGTATCGCCCGGTCCGTGGGCGCCGACGTCATCAGCCAGTCCGGCAGGTCGTTCGGGCTGAACCACATCATGGTGGACTACTTCGACGGGGCCTACGTCTTCCTTTACGGGGACGGGACGCACAGCCCCGACAATATCCCGGCGCTGCTCGACAGGCTCAGGGACGGCTGCGACATCGCCGTGGGCTCGGCCAGGACGGCGCCATGCGTGGACGAGAACGTGCTCTATTTGAATAACAAGACCTCGAAGGCCGTGTTCTCGGGCTTCATGGCGTGTTCCTCGAAGTTCATGGACAAGCCTCTCCTGGAGCGCATGTCCACGGACCGCGTGCCCGTCAGGGATATTTACGATAACGCCCGGGGCAAAGGGCTGAAGATCGATAGCGTGGATATGAAAGGGGAGTCTCCCGTGCTGGGCATGTACCGCATCGGCGTCGTCGTGCCTGCGTACTGCGAGGAACGCCTCATCGGGGAAACGCTCTCGGGCATACCGTCTTACGTCAGCAAGGTTTACGTTGTGGACGATTGCAGCACGGACGGGACGCCTGACGTCATAAAGGGCGTGAAAGACCCGCGCATCGTCTACATCCGCCACGAGGTCAACAAAGGCGTCGGGGCCGCCATCATAACGGGCTATAAGATGGCGCTGGAGGACGAAATGGACGTTGTGGCTGTCATGGCCGGGGACAACCAGATGGACCCCGAGCAATTGCCGAGGCTGCTGATGCCCGTCATCGACGGGAAAGCGGACTATGCGAAGGGAAATCGCCTGCTGTCGAAGGACCTGAGAAAGGGCATGAGCGCATGGCGCTCTCTCGGGAATTTCATGCTCACAATGATCACCAAGATCGGCAGCGGCTACTGGCATATCACCGACCCTCAGAACGGCTATACGGCCATTTCCCGGAGGGCGCTGGAGACCCTGGACCTCGACTCGGTCTATACCTATTACGGCTACTGCAACGACATTTTAATAAAGCTGAACGCGTTCGGCCTGCGGGCCGTCGACGTGGCGATGCCCGCCCGGTACGGCAACGAGCGCTCCCATATCAAGTACAGCCGCTTTATCCTGAAGGTGGCGCCCATGATCTTCCGGGGCTTCCTGTGGCGGCTCAAGACGAAGTACATCGTCCTGGACTTTAACCCGCTCGTGCTCTTCTACGCGTCGAGTATGCTCCTGATCCCGGCCGGGGTTCTTTTAGGTTTATGGGCGGTTTACCAGACAGTTTCGGGGCACTATGTATCCCCGAACTATCTGCTCTTTATGGCATTCGTCGTGTTCTGGGGCATGATGGCCCTGCTCGTCGCGATGGTGCTCGACATGCAGGAGAATAAGAGCCGGACATTGGGCGGGAACTGGTGAGCCATCATGAGGATCGTTGTCGATATTAATCACCCTGCGCATGTGCATTGTTTCAGGAATTTCATCCGCGAGATGGAGGAGAAGGGCCATGAGGTGCTTATTACTGCCACGAAGAAGGACGTGTCCCTGAAGTTGCTGGATAATCTGCGGTATCGTTATGTGAACCTGGGGAGCTATGGCGATTCGCTTATCCAGAAGCTGATCAATTTGCCGGTCATCGATCTGCGGATGTACCGTGCGGTAAGGAAGTTCAATCCGGACCTGTTCATAGGCCTGGGATCGATCCGGGCTGCCCATGTGTCGTACGCACTGCATAAAAAATCGATAATCATCGACGACACGGAGATCAGCAGGGAGCAGATGATGCTCTTTATGCCGTTCGTGGACACCGTGTGCACGCCTTCTAATTTCCGGCTGGACCTGGGCAAAAAGCAGGTCCGCTTTAACGCTTACAAGGAGCTGGCATATCTCCACCCGGACTATTTCAAGCCCGACCCGGGGGTGCTTGATTCACTCGGGATCAAGAAGGGAGAGCGGTTCATACTTGTCCGCTTCATCACCTGGGGAGCGAGCCACGACGTGGGCCACCATGGCATCTCGGACAGGCTGGCGTTCGTTAAGGAGTTAGAGAAGTACGGGAGGGTGCTCATCAGCTCCGAGGGCGAGCTTGGGCCGGAATTCGACCCGTACAGGATCGACCTGCCGCCCGAGAAGTTCCACGACCTGCTCTACTATGCCACGCTGTATATCGGCGAGGGCGGCACGACGGCAACGGAAGCAGCCCTGCTGGGGACGCACTCGATCCTGATCGACACGTCCGCACGAGAGTGCGGGAACTTCTACGACCTGCGCTCCTACGGGTTGTTGTGGTTCACGGGCTTCACGTCGGAGGGCATGTACATCGCAAAGACGCTGTTACATGACGGCCACCTCAAGGAGAAGGGCCGCCAGAAGCTGGCGAAGCTCCTCGGGGAAAAGATCGACCTTAACAAGTTCATCGTATGGTTCGTTGAAAATTATCCGCTAAGCTTCTCTCAAATGAAAGCGGAGCCTGGCATACAGTACAGGGTAGGGTGATACCATGAAAGTCGCCATACATCAGCCTAATTACTTACCGTGGTGGGGTTTTTTCGAGAAGATGTCCAGGGCCGACGTGTTCGTGCTCCTGGATACGGTGCAGTTCTCTAAGGACAGCTTTACGCAGCGCACCAGGATACGGACGAAGGACGGATGGATGTGGCTGACCATCCCGGTCAGGAAGGAGTACCACTTCAAGCCTATTAACGAGGTCCGCCTGCCCGAGGACGGCAAGTGGATGAAGAAACACAAGGCGTCCATCGTCGCGAACTACTCGAAGTGCGAGCACTACGACGAGTGGCTGGTGGACGGTTACTACGGGCAGGAGCCCCGGACTTTGCGGGAATTCAACGAGGCCGGGATCTTTTACCTGAAGAAGAAGCTGGGCATCGCTACGAGGATCGTCCGGGCGAGCGAGCTTGGTATTGCTACGGGCCTTAAGGCCACCGACCTTATCATCGATATAGTAAAGAAGGCCGGCGGAGACACGTACATTTCCGGCTCCGGAGGCGACAAGTACCAGGACGCGTCCAGCTACGAGGCTAACGGCATCAAGCTGGAATATGCCTCGATCCGGCCAGAAGAATATAAGCAGCGGTGGGGCGGCTTCCAGCCGTATATGAGCGCCCTGGACCGGATATTCAACGTCGGCGGGATAAGGCAATGAAAGCCCTGTTCATTTCCCCCCATACCGACGACGTGGAGCTCGGTGCCGGAGGCACGCTCACCAAGCTCATGGAGAAGGGCTGGGAGATCTTGTGGGTCGTGTTCTCGACGGCCGAGTCTTCGCTCCCCGAGGGCACGCCTCCCGACACGCTGCGCAATGAATTCCTGGACGTTGCGAACTCCATAGGCCTGAAGGATAATAACCTTAAGATATTCGACTTCCAGGTCAGGTACCTTTCCTCGCACCGCCAGGAGATCCTGGATGAGATGGTCAAGATGAAAAAGGAGTTCTCCCCGAACCTTGTCGTGGGGCCGTCGCTCGACGACAATCACCAGGATCACGAGGTCGTCGCCAAGGAGACCCTGAGGGCCTTCAAGGACTGCGCCTCCATAATCTGCTATGAGCTGCCCTGGAATCATATCGCGTTCAACACGCAGCTTTTCGTTAAGGTCAAGGAGCGGCATATCTCTAAAAAGATCGAGCTGCTGAAGCGTTATAAGAGCCAGATCGAGCTCGACCGGCCGTATTTCCAGGAGGACTATATCCGGGGCTGGGCGAAGATGCGGGGCGTCCAGGTGAAGTCGGAGTTCGCCGAGGCCTTTGAGGTTGTCCGCTGGATCGTCTAGGGTGTTTTCATGGGAAAGGGTACTGTCTATATTGGCGTGATGGCCGCGGCCGTCGTTGTACTGGCTCTCTTCGGCTTTGTGCTGATGCACCCGGAGACGGTCGTTGATCTCGATAATAATACGGCCGCCGTGAAGGTGCCTTTCCATAATGATACGAATGCTGCGCACCCGTTCCTTCTCTTTCACGATATCAAAGAGACCCCCGGGTATCAGCAGAGCGACAGCGACCCGTGGAAGACGTGGGAGAAGACCGTCCTTAATTCCGCGAACTCTTCGCTGGCCACCGATTTCTCCTCCCGGTGGGATGGAGATTATGTATCGGTCAGGGCTGTGCAGGCAAGCGACCTCGCCCTCGCATACCAGATCACCGGGAATAAGTCTTATGCGGACGGGGCACGGGAAGCGCTGCTGAACATGGACCTCGGCGACGCCCCGGATGCCCAGAAGAACATGTCGCAGCTTCTCGGGTACTGCCTCGCATACGACTGGGTGCAGCCGTATCTTAGCGCCGGCGACGATGCCGCCATACGGGACGGGCTGGCAATGCTCGCCGATAAAGCCTACCTGGGCCTGAACTATAATAACACGCGCCGGAGCCTCATCAAGACGGTGGACTATCACCTGCAGTGGTATCCCATCGTAGGCATCGCCGGCGTTACGCTGAGCGATTATACGGACCCGAATAACCTGTCGCTATCATCGGGGCCTTATGAGTGGCAGCAGGCGGGGACGACTGACCTCTTCGTGAACGACTCGCTGCACAACTACAAAAAATCCCTCGTAAGCTTCCAGTGGGACGGCGAGGGCAATGACCTTCTGGGCTCCTACAAGATGTACTATATCGACGACCTCATGTGGTGGTCCCAGATCTATACCCATTATTATGGCCAGAACTTTTTCAACGTTTATCCTGCCGCCCGTGACATGGTCATGAGCGACGTCCTGCTATCGCTTCCCGATGGATATAGCAATGACTTTGTCACGAACGGCAACGTGCTTTATACGTACCATGCCGCTTTCGGGAACCTGCTGAGCGACAGTGACCGGGAAGTCATGCAGTACTATCTCGGGTCGATCGACGAGGACCTGCTGCCCTATTCCCGTACGCTGGCGTCGCTCGATGCGGCCGGCCCGGGGCTCCTATATTTGACCTATCGGAATTATTCCGGCGTGACGGCCCTGGCGCCCTACAGGGCCAGCCTGTTAAGCCCGAACTCCGCGTACCAGGTACTGCGGGGCAGCTGGAAGAGCGACAGCGAATGGCTGGGCCTGGTCACGTATGATACGAACACGCTATCGAACCGGAACAACGCCCATCACGACCAGCTATCGTTCGAGTATTACGGCCACGGGGACCTCCTGCTGGCCGATGCGGGCGAGAACAGGCTGGCCCTTGATAAGAATTACGGGGCGTTCGAGTCAAGCCACAATACCGTCGCCTTCGAGGATCCCGATAACGCATTTAGCGTTTCGCCCTGGAGTAACAGCACGGCAAGGGGCATTTTCAAGGGCTCCGACGGTGGCCTGGCCACTGCCGCGAACGTCAGCAGCATCATAGAGACCTCCTGGATGGAGGCCGTGGACTCGAACGTTACTGTCTCGAAAGTCGTGAAGGACGGCCAGTATGCCAGCATGTCCCTCTCCTCGAATATCTCCTACGAGCGATGCATCCTGTTCCCCGAGAATGACTATTTCATCGTGATCGACCGGTTGGAAGGTAGCGAGCCCTGGATATACCGGAACGTGTTCCGGCCCTCCAGCCTGAACATCGTGCCCACGTCCGACGAGAACGGGGATAAGGTGTATACTGAGGAGGAGGAGGAGGTGGGCCACGTCGTAGGTAACCTGACCATCGGCAATAATTCCTCTTCATGGCTCTATCAGCCCTACAAAGCCGAGGTTTCGAGCGGTACGGCTACAAGCAGTGTTACGTGGTCGACGACTAATCCCTACGGGAAAGACGTGGAACTGCTGATATATACTGTGCCGTCTTCGGAAGTTATTATAGGGAAATATGTAGGCAGGGTCGGCGGCTATAATGCTCAAAACGAGGTGTACTCGCCCGACGTTATCTTCAGGAGCGAGCCCTGCGAGAGCCTTTATCGTGCGACCGTGCTGCTCTCGAAGTATACCACCGAGCCCCGGAAGATCCCGCGGACACTGGATGTTAAAGGGAATGGGAACGCCATGGCCATCGACTCGCGGGGTTACACCGACTATGTTTATACGGGCAAGGGTAGTTCCTCATTCGAGGCATTTTCGACTGACTCCGACGTACTATTTGCCCGGTACACGGACGGCAGCGTGGGCGAATACACGATGCTGGGCGGCAAATCCGTGAGCTATGATGGCAAGCCTCTGATCGTCTCGAATGATGCCCTGGAGTACTTTACGCTCAAGCAGGAGGAAAAAGGCGTGACGTTCAAGGTTAAGGCCGGCAGGAGCACGCAAATTCGATTATATCCCGCCATGTCGTCGGTAGTCTCCCGGCTAAAGATGGACGGCCGATCGTACAAGTTCGAGTCGACAGGCGACGGAGGGCTGCTGATCGATATAAGCGCCGGCGAGCACACGTTCGAAATTTAACGAAAGAAGGCCATGCCGGCCTTAACTTTTTTCAAACCTTTAACCCACAATATTAATCTAAGATTTTCATGCTTTCACTGTGCAAAAGGTCGAGAACGTACTTGCCGAAGCTCATAGTACCCCATGTATAGAGGAGGGTAATACATTGAGAACAAAAGTTATAGGAATTATAGCTGCCATGGCCGTGGTCCTCATGGCTTTCGGCATCCCGGCGACCGCCAACCTGGTATCGACCTCGTTCGGCTTCCCGGTGATCGTGCAGAGTGGCACGACCAGCGCCTTCAACCAGGACACTGCGTTCGCGACCGACTTCGAGACGGTGGACATTGACTTCGGTATCTTTAACGATGATACCTCGCTCGGCGCCACGGTCGGCGACGTCGCCCTGGATGGCGTCAGCGTTAGCGGCTCGTCCAACGTGCTTCCGTTCGGCCCGGTGAACCTGGCGTTCCCGTCGATCAGCCAGGAGGTATACCAGACCCAGGAGGTCACGCACACTGACTTCGCCCAGACGAGCGAGTTCGCCGAATTCGCATATCCGTTCGTCGGCGTCGGCTCGGTGTCACTGCCAGGCTTCGGCTTCGGCTGGTAAATAAAACCCCCTTACTCGACTACTCTCCCCTTTGGTACAACCCACTCAATTAAAAACTGTTATTTTTTTTTATTTAATCGCAGCTATCCGAATGCTTCACCGATGGGCTGCCAGTCGTAATGCGGCCGTGATACGTTCCTTGTTCTTTCTTATATCGTACCTTATCCGGCCAATGTTGGCACCTTGTTGAGCTACGACCACGAGGATCTCATTTTGGCCGACCGGCAATAGGATGACCGGCCCATTCTCAAGTTCTACGAGCACTTGCTCACAAATACCAATATCAAGATAAACGCCCATTGCCATCGACATGCCAACGCTGGTCGAAGCCATGGCGCTTAAAGCATCCGTATTGACCTTAACGTTAGAACACTGGTCGACGACCAGGCCCTCCCTGCCGACTATTACGGCAGTGTCGACTCCTTCGATCTTTACGATGTCAAATAAGATCCTGTGTAACATAAATACCCCGAATAGTTGCTAACGCTTGCTTATCAAGCGAATTATCGGATATATTTTGTTCCATTAGTGTAAGTACTATTATGTACTGTCACGTGTTCTGTGGTAACGGGTCCTGTGGTGACGGAAAATATGATTAATGTCCGCTGAAAATCAGTTTATTGTATGGTCAGCATTTTAATTTATACTGAAGTGCCGGGTCCTTCTTTAACATATTAATGCTCGCCGGGTAGTTCTCCACGAACCAGACCATAAAGGCCGTAACGTCGATCTTCTCGGCCAGCATCCTGTCCCGCTTCTTTCTCCACATCTCCTTGATCCCGGGCGTCCTGAGGAGCTGGATGGCCTTTTTCATGGCCGCTTCCTGGTCATCATAGCTGTACAGAAGCCCATACTTCTGCCTGAGCTCCCCGATGTACCCGAGCTTTTCCTTAATGGATGACAGGTAGATAGAGGGCGTGCCGAGTATGGCCGCCTCGGTCGCCATCGTGGCGCCTTCCCCGAGGTAAAGAGTCGCATAGTAGAGCAGGTGGTGGAGCTTGTCGGGCGGAATGTTGACCCTGTACTTCTCGAGGTCATCGTCTAGCGGGGTTTCGGAGGTTATGAGGACACGGCCGTATTTTTCCAGCTCCTTTACGTACGCCAGCTTATTCTTGAGGCCGTATTCGCCGATATCGTGCGTTGCCGCCCAGGACACGAAACGAAGAACGATAAAAGGGTCGCCCTCCTTTTGCCCGATATCGTCGAGCACGCTTTTATCCGGAGTAAAATATTTCGGGTGCAGGTAGGCCAGCTCCTTGTAGCCGTCGTATCGCACATGCTTTTTGCCCATGTCGCCCTTAAAGCAGTAGGGAGTCCAGATTGTGTTGACGAAGGGCACGCGCAGGACCATCTGCTGGGAGGCGATCTCGGTGTCCTCGAAGTTGATGCTCTTTTTTCCGAGCGCAAAGGATACGTGCGGCGCCCGGATGGAGCCAAGACCAAGTAAGATGTCCGGATCGAATTTTACCACGGCCCGGTACATCTTATAGTCGATGAGCGGAAGGTTCAGCACTTTTTGGGCCAGCGTGTTCCCGTAGCTTCCGAGCTTTATGAACTCGAGGCCGCTGCGCTCGAGCAGGTCGAGGGACACGTCCTTTTTAGTGGCAGTGATGAGCACCTCGAACCCTTTATCCATCATCCGGCGGATGAAATTTTTATAGTAATGGTAATCCGCGGGATGGTTGATGTCTACTACTAGCCGTATTGGTCTCGCCTCCTCATATCCAGCCCCACTTTTTTATCAAGTATAGAATGAACAGGTCGACGGCCGCGAAGGCGACGATGTAGGCGTAGCCTACGCCGGTAATCCCGAAGTTCGGGAGGAGCAGGTAGGACAGGCCGTCGATCAGTACCAGGATGATGATGTTCAGCAGCAGGATGTAGTTGGTCCGCATTTTCATGTTGAGGATGATGGTGAAGAACACGTAGCCTGCATAGAGGAAGCTCGATAGCGCTATGAGCCTTAGCAGGTCGAAAGCGGCCACGTATTCGCTCCCGAAGAGCCCCAACACCGGCTGCCCGAAGAGGAAGAAGAAGGCCACGACGGCCGTTAAAATGCCGAAAGTAAGCGCTCCCACCTTTTTCAGGCTCTTCTTGAGGCTCTCCCCGTAGACGCCCTCCACGAACAGCGACGTGCTCAGGGCCAGCGGGATCTGGAGCGCGAAATAGCCCACCGTATAGCCCATGTAGTATATGCTGACGTCCGCCTTTGTCGTGAGGTTGAGCACGATAAGGGGCAGGACGGAGAACGTTGCCGCGAAGAGCAGGTTGGACACGTAGTTGACGAACGAGAATTTGTAGGACATTTTTATGAAGCCCGTGTCTATTCCCGGACTTACCTTGAGGAAACGGCCGAGGAAGTACAGTACGACCGCATATGCGGCCAGATAGGCGATGAACGTCGAGCTGAGGATGCCGAAGCACCCCAGGAACACGAAGGGCACTAAGAGCGGTATCCGGAGCGTCAGGAGCAGGTTCTGGATGAAGGAGTACTTCGCATCTCTAAAGGCGATGAATGTCTGTGCGATGACCGCTGCTACGGACAGCGCAATGGTAAATAGCAGGAATACCGTAGCATACAGCGGCTGTCGTATGATGGCGAGGTCGGGCGAGAAGTACTTGACCCCGGCGATATAGGCCAGGCTCCCGAGCGCCGAAAGCAGGATGACCACGAAGAAAGCGGTGTTGAAAATTTTCGACTTATCGTAGCTGTTAAAGAAGCGGATGATCGACGAGTCGAAGCCGAATAGGGCGAAGGAGCCGATGAGCTGGGACGAGGACACGAAGGCCACGGCAAGGCCCACGTCGTCGACAGGGTAGAGCCTGGTAGCGACCATCCAGAACACGAAGCCCGTGAGCACGACAAGCCCGCGGTTAGCGACCAGGTAGAACGAGTTCTTGTACAGGCTATCGCTGAAAAACCGCTTAATGAAGTTGGTGCGCGTCGCCTCGATCGTGCTCATTTCTTTCTCCTCAGTCATAGCCGGTCATGGTCCCCGAGCTATAGACGCTGTTCCTCTCGCCAAGGCTGGCGAACACTGCATCACCGGCGTAATAGTATTCGAGCGCGTTCCACGGCGCAGCCCTCACGTAGCCGTTATCCGACGAATAGAGCTTGACGGGACGCTTTTCCAGCTCGCCGTCCCGGATGAGTATGAGGTCCGTGGTGTTCTCCTTCATGAGCTTCTTCGTGATGACGTTGGCCTCCAGGATGTGCTGGTGCTCCATGTATGGCGATTTTTCGAGGTACCTGACGGCGATGTAGTCGGACATGACGGAGCCTTCGGCCAGGCTGGCGATATGCTCCATGCCGGTGATCTCGGAATCGTTGAGGTAATAAGTATAGAAAGGCCTCTCAACTAGCGGATTATCCGATGCGACGAAGTCATTCGAGATGGAAAGGAAGACCATCAGCACGAAGGCCAGCACGAGCAGGCCGTGGACGACGCTGCTTTTTTTCCGGTATAGCATGCCGAATCCGGCCGCCGCGATGACGGTCATGAACATGAAGGCGTATTCCTCGAACCTGCCGATGCTGACCGTAGACGATAGCGTGTTCAGGAGCATGAGGGGGCCGGGATACGAGAGCGGGATGAGGATGAGGGCCGCCAGGGCGAGTATCTTCAACTTGATGTCGACGTGCTTGTACCGGAGGATCAGCAGCACTCCGGCCAGAATGAACAGGATCCATACGGAGTATTGCGAATAGTTGACCACCTCGCTCAGGGGCGTTTCATAGATAGAGCCGGTCTGGAGCCCCTCGGCGCCCGCGGAGCTCTGCGTCAGGGAGTTGGTGAGGGTCCAGATGATGTTGGTCGCGTTGAGGGCCCAGTAGCAGGCGGTCACGCCCACGAGGACGGCGAGGAAACGGAGCGTTACGATGGGGTCTTTCTTTGTGCGTATGAAGAGCTTCTGGATGGCGTAGATGAGCATCAGGATGCAGATGAGGAAGAGGCTGGACACCGTGTGGTATACGACGATGGGGAGGGTGAGCCCATACGCCAGCCACCTTTTTTTCTTGTCCTCGTGGTCTATGAGCAATACGACGAGGAGGATGAAGAGCACCATGACGATGCTGCGGGGGATGGAGTACATCCCGTAGAAGACGAAGGTCGTGTTGAACGATAGGAAGAGGGCTGCAAGGAGGGCGATGCGTTTGTCGCCCGAGATTTTTCTCGTGAGGAGGTAGATGCAAAATGTAGCCAGGATACTGTAGATGAGCCCGCTGTTGACGAACATTACCTGTGCTATGGAGCCCGTCAGGCCGCCCAGCAGGTAGACGGAGTTGCAGAGTATATACCAGAGCGGGAACGGCTCGTAGACGTTCAGGAAGTCCGTGACGTGCCCGACCTGCAAGAGGTTCTGGGCCCACCAGATGTGGGGCATCGTATCCGTGCGGCCGATGAAGAGGTCGTAGTTGAGCGTGACCCCCCAGATGAGGTTGAGCGAGAACGCCATGATCTGAGCTAATATGGCTATGGGCCGCATGCCTGTGGGCTCGACGTATAGGATCTGGAGAAGGATGACAAGCCCGAGCGTGGCCATCACGGCGTAATAGAATAACGGCCTGACGTCGTAGATGTAGAGGATGACGACGGAAAGGGTGAATACGAGCGTGAAATACGTGAGTAGCAGCAGGTACATGGGCCTGTCGGCGTGCCGTTCGTGTATGATCTTAGATAGGGCCGTCGAGTGCATTGAATGTCCTCATAGCTTCTGGCGGTCGCTTTTCTCGACGAGCAGGCTGTTGTAGAGCAAATAGAGGATGGGCGCGCCTATTAACGGTATGTCCAGGTACAGGCTCAGCAGGAACAGGTTGTACTTTCGCAGCGCCAGCGTGCCCGCCACGGCGCAGACGGCGATCAGGGGCATCGCGTATAACAGCAGATGGCCCAGGCGCTCGAAGCTGATCTTGAACACGTGGTATTTGAGGAACATGAGGCTGCCTATGGCGACGGCCCCGACGAGAAAGGCCACGATCAGGGTGAGCATGGTCGCGTCCATGGGGGACAGCAGCCAGGTTATGAAGTCGTGGTCGCCCGATATCGGCAGGTCTTCGGGTATGTCCTGGGCGAACGCAACGCCTCCCGCCAGCATCAGCGATAATATGGCCCCGGCCGTTGCCAGGGCCATGCTGTAAAAGTGCCGTGTCATCATGAGCCCTTTTAATTGAGGGGGTGCTCGTTCTTGTCTCCGCGGCCGATGCCCTTGTACACGAACCCTTTCGAGATGAACTCGTCCGGGTCCACGACGTTCCTGCCGTCCAGGATGGCGATGGTGTGGGCGTTGCCGACCATCTTCTTCACATGCGGAGCGTGGAGGGCCATGTATTCCTTGTGGCCGGCGAAGATCGCTACTGCGTCCGCTCCCTTGAGGACGGATCCGAGGTCGTGCGAGATGGGCACGTTCGGGTAGTCCAGCACATACGGGTCGTGGACTTCTACTCTGGCCCCGTCTTTCAGCAGGAGGTCCCTGTATACCTCGGAGGGCGTGTTTCTCGCATCGTCGGAGTCGTTGATGAACGCCCAGCCGAGGATGGCTACTTTAGCCTGTACGGGCTTTTTGTTGATCCTTTCGAGGGCCCGAACTGTGAGGTTGTACATGTGCCTGGGCATGAAGTCGTTGATGTTCCTGGCTAATACGAATAGTGAGTCTTTTCCTTCGGGGTAGTCGACGGGACATCCGGTGACTTTTACGCCTCTTTCGAGGTGGTATGTATCCTTTGTCAGGCAGTGCCCGCCTACGCCCGCTCCCGGGTACAGGATCGCACGGGTGATGCCTTCGCCCTTCAGGCTGTCGATGCCTTCCCGGACGTCGTAGACGTTGATGCCCATGGCCTCGCAGTACAGCGCCAGCTCGTTGATGGCCGCTATTTGTAAATCCCTGAAGGTGTTCTCGGAGGTCTTGGTGACTTCCGCTGCCCTTGCGGTCATCGGGATGACCTTGCCCTTAGTGAGCACTGGAGAATAGAGCTCTATGGCCCGTTTCGTGCTTACATCGTCGATGCCTCCCACCACGCGGTCGTGCTCCTGGATGTTCTTCAGGAGGCGCCCGACCATCACACGTTCGGGGGCATGCGCAAGGGCAAAGTCCTTACCGGCACGAAGGCCTGACTCGTCCTCCAGGATCTGGCGGGCCATGCCGTCAGTGGTTCCCGGAGTTATCGTAGATTCCAGGACAACTAATGTACCCTGGCTAAGGTTCTTGCCGACCATGCGCAGCCCTTCGATCAGCGCGCGGAAGTCCGGCTCCAGGTCCTTCGGGTTCTTGAACGGCGTCTGAATGGCGAGAGTGACGGCGTCGAGTTCCGAGATCCTGGAGAAATCGGAAGTGCACTCGAATTTTCCCGCGTTGACTACTTCCCTGAGCATGTCCTCGAGCCCGGGCTCCTCCCCCTTGAGCGGGCACTCGCCGCGGTTAAGCATGTCGATCTTGTAGCCCGAGGTGGGCGAGTTACGCTGAAAGCCATACACCTTTTCGAATTTTTCTGAGTTGGCGAAGAGGACTGCGGCGGGGATGCCCACGTAGCCCATGCCGACGACACCTATTTTGCTAATTTTGCCTTTTGAGTCTATGATCTGTTTGAGTATGTTCTCACCTTCCACGGCTAAGTAACCAAATTTACCAATAATATATATGTTTGTTCCTCTTGGGCCAACATATCTTTCGATAGCTCGTTAATGGCCTGGAAATATCGGCAAACGTCTTTGTGGCTTATATTTCTTGTGGTATTTTTTCTGGCTTTGTACGGGGAAGTCTGCACTCTAATTTTAAAATGCTAATAAATTGCCATATAAAACAAAAATAGCTCAAAATCTACCAAAAATATTATTTATGGCCCGTGAGTATATACATAGGCTTGTTTAGTAATCGCCAGCGCAGCAGGAGAACGAATGAAGTTACTCATTAAAATTGTCCTGTATATTTGCCCGTTCTTACTGCTGTTCACCGTTTGTGGAATTCAGGCCGCTTTTGCGGGGTCACTAGTGAGCTCGGGGCTCATGTTATGGTACGATATGAACGATACGGGCAGCACGTTGACCGACCGGAGCAATAATGGAAATCCGGGGACAGTATACGGCGCTTTATATGACCTGTTGCCGAGTGGTGCCGGCGAGAGAGAATTCGACGGCTATAACGATCATATCAAGTGCAACAATTCGCCCGGCATAAGCCCTGCTGGCGGTTTGACAGTTGAAGTGCTATTCAGGCCGGGGCGTCCGGGCAGCTTGCAAACGCTGGTAAGCAAAAGCGCATCGGGTGCCACAGGCGACGGCTACACGATGTGGATCAACAGCAATAACGACCTTCAGTTCCTGATCTACGACCGCAACCATAAAAAGGTCGTCGTCAGCGCCAGGCCGGGCTTCACTAAGACAAACTGGTATCATGCCACGGCCGTTTACAATGGCGCTAATGTTACTCTTTACGTGAATGGCGTAAAGTACAGCACCGCCGTATGCGGCGGATTTTCGCCGTCCACCATGGCCCTGACCATCGGCAAGTACGCCCCATCGTCGTCCCTGTATTTTGACGGCGACATCGCGACCGTGAGGATCTATGACCGGGCATTGACCGCATCGGAAGTCCTGAGTAATTATAAGGCCGACCAGTGGAGGGTCACGACCACAACGCACCCCTTTTTATTATTCCATGACATCGCCAATACGCCTGGCTACAAATACCGGTCGTCGCAGCCGTGGAGCGGCTGGGAGGAAGGTATCCTGGATTCAGCGAATATCGCTTTGACAAAGGATTTCACCGATCCGACCTGGGCCACGAGCTGGGAAGCGGACAACTGGGTATCGGCGAGGGGCCAGTACGCCATGAACCTGGGCCTGGCCTACCAGATCACGAAGGATAAGAAGTACGCCGATAAGGCCAAACAGGCATTACTGGATCTGGACGTAGGCGAAGTGCCCGAGGAACCGAACTCGATGATACCCGAGGAATTCAAGGCCATGTCCCTGCTCGGCTATTCTCTCGCCTACGACTGGGTCCAGCCGGCCCTGGATATAGACAGCGATAAGGCCATCAGGGATAAGCTTGCCGTACTTGCGGACGATGTGTACGGGGACCTGAACTGGGACGGCACGAAGAGGAGCTACATCACGTTTTGTGACTTCCAGGGGCAGGCATACCCGACCTTAGGTATCGCCGGCGTCGTGCTGCACGACTATGTGAATCCCCACAAGCTCGCGCTGAGATCCATGCCTTCTGACTGGGTCAAGGCGGCGACGACGTACTACTTCGTTAATGACGGCCTGCACGACTATGGCCAGTCCCTGTTGAGCTTCGAGGTCGACGATGCCGGGAAGGACATGATGGGCGCCTACCGGGCCTATTATATTGATGACCTCTCCTGGTGGGCCCAGGTCTACAGCTATTATTACCAGAAGAACTTTCTCAATACGTACCCGCTGGCGAAAAAAGCGCTGACAGCAGAGCTATGGAGCTCGCTGCCCAACGGCTATTCCGGCGACCTGGCGACCGACTCGAACCTGATATATGCCTACCATTCGGGCATCGCGAACCTGCTGGACACGCAGGACCGTTCTTACATTTTAAAGTACGACGACCTCGTAAAGGATTCGAACCTGCTGCCCTACTCCAGGGAGGCCAGCCATATTTACTATGATACGGAGATGCCCGATGCCCTGTATTATTTGGTGGCTCTCGATTATTCAAAAGTAGCAAGGTCCAGCCCTCCCTATTCCAGCCACCTGGATGACGACTCCGTGTACCAGGTCATACGGGAGGGCTGGACGACGGACAGCGACTGGCTGTCTCTCGTGACATATGAAGAGGACACGCCGACATATAGCTGGAGGAGCGCGGCGCACCACGACCAGATGAGCATCGAGTATTACAGCCACGGCGACCTGCTGCTGGCCGATGCGGGCGAGGACAGGAACATCCTGGATAGGACCTACGGCCGCGGGGAATCGAGCCATAATACGATAGCCATCGAGAACCCGAGGTTGCCGTTCACCGCTTCCTCCTGGGCGAACAGCAATGCCCGGGGCATCTTTAAGGGCACGAGGGCCGGCGTCGAGACGCCCGTCGATATCAATATCCTGGCACAGACGCCCTGGATGGTGATAGCGGACACGGATACGGCCATTTCCGAGATAATAAGCACGTTCGATACCGCCCAGAAGCTATCGTCGCCCATAAACTATGAGCGGACTGTACTGTATCCCGACAGGGATTATATGATCCTCGTGGACCGGCTGGAAGGGATGGAAACGTGGACATATCGGACGATATTCCGGCCATCGAGCCTGAGCATCACGCCGACGGAGGATAAGAACGGCGACGGCCTGTACTCCGGAAGCGAAGTCGGGCACGTGAACCTGGACCTGGCCGTCGGCCCCGGCTCATACGACTGGCGATCGATGGCCTATAAGAAGGAGAACGCTACGGGCATCAAAACAAGCTCGGTCGCCTGGACGACGACGAACCCCTACGGGCAGGCGGTGGGCATGAAGCTGTACTCTGTGCCATCGTCGGAAATTCGTGTCACTAAGCTTGTAGGGAGAGTTGCCGGTCCTGATGTGAGGTCCGAAGTGCTGGTCCCTGTTGTATATTATCGTTCGGCACCCTCGAAGACCCTGTATCGGGCGACTGTCCTCCTGCCGGCATACGCGGATGAGACTAAGAAGGTGCCACAGGCCATTACTGTGAGCGGAAATGGGAATGCGCTACAAGTCAAAGGGCAGGGGCATATAGATTATATTTACACCGGGAAAGGCGCCTCGTGGTTCGCTTCCTATAAGACGGATGCTGATACGGTGTTCATCAGGGCGAGGAACGGGAATGCCACTGAGATCACTTTCCTTAATGGATCTTATGTGAGCTATGCCGGGGCCCCCATAATTACCCTATCGGGCAGGGCCGACTATTTTACGTTCAATAAGAGTGGCACGAGTTTCAGCTTCAAGGTAAGAAGTGCCGGGACTGTGAGCGTTACAGTAAGTAAGCTGGACCCGAAGTCGGGTAGTTATACCGTGCTAAAGGATGGGAAGACGTATACCGGGTGGACGAAGGTAGATGGACAGACTTTGATAATCACGAATAGCGGCGGCGAGCATAAGTACGATATTACATAGCCCATGCCCACAACGCCCAATGGTTGAATCAATCTGCATATCGAACATATGACAAATTTGATAATAACAAATTTTAAATAGGGCTCAGGTATATTAATTAATATAACTCAGAGTGTATTGGGCCTGATAAGAATTCAAGAGCGAGAACACCAAATTTACCAGCCGACATTAGAAACCATAAGAATGGTCGAGTGTTTTATCGGGGAACATAGCGGAGAATACAAGAGAAAGGCATTGTGGCAACACCTCCCTAAGAAAATGATGTACCAGACGTTTAAAAATACGATAGAATATCTTCTTGAGTCGAATAAAATTGCCATTGATAGAGATGGGTATATTGTCTGGATCTGGGACCCGGAGATCGCCAGAAAATATCTCCTAAGAAAAGACCTGGCAATCGAATAATCTCTTACTATAAGCCACTTTTTTCATTCGTAATTTAATTACCGTAATTCTTAAGTTACATTAATATAAATATAATAGAGCGATTATGAAATATGAACTCAGGTGGGCGAACGAAGGGGTTAAAGAAAAATGGGCTACATTGAAAAGGTCCACATCAAAACAAGATCAAGACCTTGTTAAATCCATTAAAAGGACTTTGGAAAAATTAGAATACAATCCGTTTAACCGTGGAGTGAACATCCCTAAAGATAGAATACCAAAATCGCTGAGAAAAGAATATTGCTTACACAACTTGTTTAAAATTGATATAAACGATAACTGGCGATTAGTATATTTTGCTAAATCCTTAGAACGGGATGCAACCCTTGTTATAGTAATTGATTTTATGACGCATATCGAATATAATAGATTATTTGGTTATAATTAAACGACAAAAAGACGTCGATTAGCCTATTAAACCCGCCCGACATCGCGTAGCTTCGGTGATATGGATTGGATAAACTGAGAAAGATCGCAACGATGTTAACGCTATTTGCGATGGTGCTAACCTTCGCTGCCCCGGCGATGGCGCAAATGCAAGGCACCCCCATGGGGTCACCGACCATGATGCCAGGCCAAATGCACGGCGGCATGGCGATGCCCGTAGAGCAGTCCAACAAGGACATGATGGCCGCCTTGATGGACACAAAAGATACCAGCATGGCTGCATCAATTATGAAAACCGCAGGATTAGACCGTATTATGAGGACCGAAGGGATGGACACGTTGTTCGTCGCCTCGGACATGGCCCTGAAAGCTGAAAGCCCGGACACATTAAACAGGATGCGGGAAAATTTGAAAGACCGGCAGATGGCCACAGAATTTGTCAAAGGCCACATGGTGAGCGGCATGATCACGCCCGATAAGATGACCGATGGTGAGAAGCTCACCATGATGAACGGAATGACGATGGAGGTCAGGAAAACGGATGGCAGGATGATGGTGGACGACGCCAATATCGTCAAGGCCATCAAGACCAAAAACGGGATCATCTATGTGATGGACAGGATCCCCTCGTCGATTATGACGCTTGTGGAGCAGCAGGGCATGTCTTCCATGAGCGATATGCCGTCGAGCAGGTAAATCCTGGGCCCGTCACTCATTTTATTTTTGGTTCTTGTGCGTTTTTGGGATGATATATTGCTTTGGCTGATGCCTTCGCTCGTTTTTATGTTATGCCGTCGTTGAGTGGTCCAACCACAGGGGCACGGAGAGCGCTGAGTTTCACGGAGTTATCTTATAAAGGGAGACCCAGAGGGCACAGGGGACGGGTTTATAACATTCCCGGGGCACGGAGTAGTTAGAGGCACTGGCGAGGATAAACCGCATTATTGTTTATTGGTCAACCGAGCCTCAATAAACTCTGTGCCCCAGGCAAACTAATAAACCGGCCTCCGAGCTCTCTGAGTCTCAAATTATTAAAAAATAACTCTGTGTAACTCCCGTGCGCTCCGTGCCCCTGTGGTTGGACCACTCAACGACGGCATAACTAGAAAAGAATAAAAAAATATTCATCCCAAAACCGCGGAAGAGTCTTATTTTTTATTATCTAACAATGCTTACTGGTGGGCGATGGATAGAAAAATTATTCGTGCTAAGGAGCATATTGCCATAAGGTCGTTGCATGGGATTCACGGATTATCTGGTCAATTCGTTCAGGCGGATCGCCCTCGCCGTTGTGGGGCTCATCCTATTGCTCATAGCCGGCTCTCTGGCATTGTCCTATACTCTCCGGCTCATATCTTACACGATCTGGTATCTGACCCCGATAATGATCGCAGTAGTGGCGATCGTAGGGCTTATTTTCATAGCCTATGCCGTTTTAATAAAGGAATGAAGGGATACGAGCAAAAAGAGGCTTCCACAGAGCCCGAATACCGAAAAACTTCGTACACCAGCATTAATTCAGGGGAGGAGGGGAGCACCTGAAAATATATATAAACATTTTAGATACCAATCTACATCATTAACAGGATCTTATGAGCCCAGGCCACACTCCCGCTACCCAGGACGAGGATAAGACCAGGGAGGAGCTTCTATCCGAGCTACAAGAGCTTAAGGCTAAAGCGGCCACGCTCGAAAACGCTCAATGCAAGAGCACCCTGGAAGCCCTGCGGGAGAGCGAGGCCAAATACCGGTACCTCGTCGAGAACGCGAACAGCATCATCATCCGCTGGGACCTGAAAGGTAACCTCACATTTTTCAACGAGTTCGCGGAAAAATTTTTCGGATATCGGGCAGGCGAGGTGTTAGGCAGGAACGTGATAGGCACGATTGTGCCTGAAGCCGAGAGCACCGGCAGAGACCTGATGGCGATGATCCGGGACATAGAGCGGCAACCCGAATGCTATAAGACGAATTTGAACGAGAATATTTGCCGGGACGGGGAGCGAGTCTGGATATCGTGGACCAATAAGGCCGTCCGCGATGCACAGGGGAACGTCGTCGAGATACTGTCGGTGGGCAATGATATTACTGAACGTAAACGGGCCGAGGAGTCCTTACGGCAGAGGGAGAGGCAGCTAGCGGAAGCCCAGGCGCTTACCGATACAGGCAGCTGGGAGATGGACCTGGCCACCGGCGAGATCACGTACTCCGACCACATGCTCCGGATCCTCCATTTACCGCCCGGGAGGCATACTTATCGTGAATTCGAGGAAAGGATACACCCCGAGGACCGGGAGCGAAGAGATGCCGAACTGATGGCGGGCATAAAAAGCACCGAACGCCGCGAAGTGGACTACCGTATCGTACTGCCCGACGGCAGCGTACGGCATATCCATGCCATGGGGAAGGCGATCCTGGACCCCTCGGGCAGGCCGGTCAAGTTCTCGTCGACCATACAGGACATTACCGGGTGGCGGGAGGCGGAAGAGGCCCTGCGCGAGAGCGAGGAAAAGTTCCGCGTCCTGGCCGAGTCGTCCTCCGCCATGTTCTGGCTATACCAGGGAGACCGTTTCATTTATGTCAACGATGCCGGCGTGCGCCTGACCGGGTACACGGCCGTCGAGCTCATGCGGATGAATTTCTGGGACGTGGTGCACCCCGATGACCAGGGGCTCGTCAGGGAGCGAGGGCTGGCCCGGCAGCGGGGCGAGACAGTGCCGCAGAAGTACGAGGTTAAGCTGCTTACAAAAAGCGGCGAGATACGCTGGGTCGAGGTCAATGCGGGGCGCATTGTTTACCGGGGGAAGCCTGCGGGGATAGCCACGTTCTTCGATATCACCGAGCGTAAGATGGCCGAGGAAGCGCTGCGTAAGAGCGAGGAAAATTTCCGCGCTGCGTTCGAGCAGGCGGCCGTCGGCATGACGCACGCGAGGAAAGACGGCCGTTTCTTAAGGGTAAACCAGAAGTTTTGCGATATTACCGGCTATACCCGCGGAGAGCTTGTGAAAATGAGCGCCATGGACATTACATACCCGCCGGATATGGCCGCAGAGGTCCGGCTCATCAAGCGTATGCTGGCCGGAGAGCTGTCCACTTTAACTAGTGAAAAACGCTATGTCAGGAAAGATGGCGCCATTGTCTGGGTAAACCTGACCGTTACGCCGATCTACCATAACGGAGCGCTGGAGTACCTGATGGGGATCACCGAGGACATCACCGAGCGTAAGCTGGCCGAGGAGGAGCTGAAGTCCGCTAAATCCCAGGCCGAGCTGTACCTGGACCTGATGGGGCATGACATCAACAACATCCACCAGGCGGCGCTGGGATACCTTGAGCTTGCCCGGGACGTGCCCTGCGAAGCCCGGGAAGAGTACATGGATAAGGCATCGGAGGCCTTGCATCGCAGCGCTCAGCTTATCAACAATGTGCGTAAGCTGCAAAAGTACCAGGATAACCGGATGCAAGCCCACGATGTGGACGTATGCGCGGTGCTGACAGAGGTGCATCGTGAGTACACGATGACCAACGGTAAATCGGTCGCCTTAAACTTTAACGGCTGTAAGCGTTGCACTGTCCGGGCGGACGACCTGCTGCACGACGTGTTCTCGAACCTGGTGGGTAACGCCATAAAGCATACCGGGGACAATGCCCGCATATCCATAAGCCTCGATACGGCCAGAAAGGACGGCGCAGAATGTTGCCGTGTCCGGGTGGATGATGATGGCCCCGGCATCCCTGAAGAATCCAAGAAAACACTTTTCAAACGGTCCCTTAAAGGTACTCCTCGTGCTAAAGGGATGGGCCTCGGGCTCTACATAGTAAAAACGCTCGTAGAAAATTATCGTGGCGAGGTGTGGGTCGAGGACCGTGTACCTGGTGATCATACGAAGGGGGCCCGTTTCGTGGTCGTGCTGCCCGCTTTAGAATAGTGCCTTACACAATAATGGACTGCATAAAGTAAAAAGCAAATACGCTAGAAATAAGAGGATAAAAATTTAAAAAGCCCCTTACGGGGCATGATCACACTTACTCTTTGGGCTTCTCTTCGGGAGCCGGCGCGGGTGCAGCCTCGGCCGCGGGTGCCGGAGCCGGTGCCGCTGCGGGTGCAGCCGCTGCAGACGAAGCTACAGCCGGCCTGAAAACGACCTCGGACTTGGCGACTTCTGCCCTGCGGAGCGGGTAGATGTTCTTCGTCGCCTTGTATATCTCGGCCGCGACCTTGCCGTTAACGGTGTCCGCGACGAGCTCATTGAAGGTAAGCTCCTTACCGCGGGAAGCGACAACGGCGACCATGATCTTACGGATACTCTCGATCTGCGAGGTCCTTGCCCTCTTGACAGTGAAGACCAGGGGCTTTAAGCGGAGCTTGTAGCCGTCCTTGGTCGTGACAACTAAGTTCGCATCGACCTTGGTCGTGCGGCGCTTGACTAGCGAGCGCATGTAGTCCTTGGTCATCTCGTGGCCGATAAAGGACGTGTAGGCGCTGTTGCCGCCGATCTCGTCGATCCTGAACAGCATCTTGGTGTTCTGCTTGGCCCAGTCGCCGGTGATGTCACCGAGCGTGGATTCCATGATCCTGCCGATCATCTTTTCGGGCATGTCCGCGAGGGTCTCGCCGATGTTAGCCCGGTTGAACTCTGCCGGCGCGAGTACCTGGTACCAGTTCTTGGCCCGGAACGCGTCGACCTTCTTTGCTGCTTTTCTCGCCATTTATATCTCCTCTGTAGTGTTAAGGGTGGTATTGCAACGAACCACTCCGCATTTCGCCTCCAACGAGGCGTAGCCGCGCCGTATTTTGGCGCCATCCCATTCGGGGTGTTTCACACTAGCTAAAATGATAGTCTGAATTTTGGCTGGAGTATTAGATATATGAAGGGGTATATATTTGTAACTGCGATGTGTGGCGTATGCAGGATGGTCTATACGTTACTCGCAAGTAAAATTTATCCCTGCCCGCGACCCTTTTTCTTCTTGGGCATCTCATCCATCCGCTTAATATCCGTGAAGAAGTTCATCATTGAGAACTTGACTTTATCCGGCTTAATATCCTTGAACTCTTTACGCTCATCCTCGGGGAACTGCATGTAGATCGAGTACCGGGCCATGTCCTTGACCGACTCCATAGTGAACCGCCGGTCGGCCAGGATGCGCAGGCCATAATCCTCGGGCGACCTCACGACGCGCCCATTCGCCTGCCTGATACGCCGGATGGTCGGGAACAGCACGCCGTACTCCCACCCCTTTTTCACCCCGAACTTCGTATCGTAGGCGTTCTGTACCGCCATCATGCGGTCGTTCAGCGACGGGAACCCGACGCCCACGATGACCACGGTCCGGCACCGGTCGAACTTGTAGTCCACACCCTCGGTCAGTGTGCCCCACAGGTATGAGATAAGTACGGCCTTCCCTCCCCCGTCGCCGTGCTTGAAGAACTCGTTCTTCGTATCCTGCGCCGACACACCCGCCAAGTCTACGAAGACGGGCACGTCTACCTTCAGAAGTTTGCTATATCGTGATGCCTCTGCAGCGCTCGGGAAGAAGATGAGAACGTTACCGTCCGAGCCGTTAATGACATCCTCAAGAAGCTGAGTGAGAGACTTGACCATGTCGGGCATATAGCGGTTCTTCGCGAACTGGGGAGGCACATCAACGGCTAATGTTCTCCGGCGCTCCGGGGGGAACGTCGTACCATAGCTCAGCTCCGCAGTTTCCCGCAGTATACCAAGAGTGGAGCGCACCATGTCAAAGGGCTTCAAAGTAGCCGACATCAGCACCACGGAATAAGCGCCCTCCATGATGGGCTTCGTCACATCCGTCGGGATACAGCTAAAGAGCTCGATACGACCGTATATCATGCCGTCCCGGCTCCGGCGGGCCTGAAGCACGGGGTAATAGTCCACTTTACCGGCTTCCTTCAGGTAGGTCATCATGAAGACGCCCACGGCCAGCAGCGACGACGACCTCTTGGTTTCGCTCTTGCCATTCTTATACTCGTTCCGATACGCCTCGTCGATGTCCAGCCCGATATCGATGGCGTCGCCGAGCACGGTCATGATATCGATGCCCCGCTTCTGCATCTCGGCCTTTATTTTTTGGGAGAGCATGTCCTCGGTGCCCCGGGGGTCGCGGATGGTGACGTCGAACCACGAGTACGTCATGGCCTCCCCGAAGCCGATTTTAGATTGGTAGGCGTCCCGGATCGTCTTATGCAGGAGCATCAGGAAGTACTCTATGCCCTCCTTCGACGGGCTTTTCACGGACGAGGCCTCCATCAGGGCTCGCTCAACTATATTTTCGGAGAGCGTGATGGAAGAATGCGACCGCGCCTGTGCCTCCAGGTTGTGGGCCTCGTCGAAGATCAGGATAACGTCGGACAGCGAGCAGCCCATCCAGGTCAGCATGCGCATACGGATATCAGGATCCAGTAGATGGTGATAATTACAGATGATGAGCTCGGCCTCTTTGAGGTTGCGTTTAAGGAGTTCGTAGCCGCATTGCTTCTTTTTTAGGGCTTCTTCGGTTATGTCCTCGGGGCTGCGTACGCCCTTGAAGAGCCAGTCGCGGAAGCTCGTGTTATCCTCTTTCATGACGGCCATCAGGTACGGGCACGAGCGCTTCTTTAATAATGCTATTTTGTCCTGGCCCGCCATGACCTCGCCCGCGATACTCCGGCGGAGGTCAGCGTAGCCAGGGTCGCCCCGCATCTTCGCCGCCTCGCCATCCTTCTGCTTCAGCTTCACGATGTCCCGTTCAAGCTCCAGCAACTCAAACGTATTCTCACGCAAAAGATTACACTCGTCATAGTCCTTTTCGAGGGGGCACATGTGCGTCTTACCCTTGACCACGGCCACCTTGATGTCCGCGATGGCTTTTATCTCGCGGGCCTCCTGGATGAACTGCTCCATCTGCTGGTGAACGTTCGTGGCGATGATGACCTTCTTATTTTTTTCCCGGCCGATGGCCAGCGACGGCGCCAGCGCCGACAGCGTCTTCCCCGTACCGCACGCGCCCTCGAAAAGGACCAGGCGGCCGGCTAACAGGGCGCCATAGATCTTATCCATGGCCTCCTCCTGGTTAGGATAAAAGGACGGCTTCGGGAAAAATTTTTCATAGGCGGACGGCATGGCAGGAGAACGTTATTCTTCATCAGATATATGTTTTGACGTATTTATAGGTAAGATGGGCATGGCGAAAGTAATGAGCCCTCGCCGGGAATATTGTTCGGACTTTAGCGAACAAAATCTATATATTCTAGGAGCGTAAAGTATCTATCATGCCAAAATGGGTATGCGAAGTATGCGGCTATGAGCACAAATTCTTGTGCAGGCCAGGTTGCCAGGCTTTCCTTCATCATGGCTCGTGTTGTCCCAAGCAGTGTCCCAAGTGCCATGCCCCGTCCTCGAAGATGCACATGGAATAACCAACTTTTTTCGTGGTCGTAACTTTATTAGTCTTGTACGTGCTTGTATAAACGTTAGAGGCCGCTCATGAAGATCGCCGTACTTTCGGATACGCACCTGCGCGCTAAGATGCCGCAGGAATTGCTGGACATGCTCAAGGACGCCGACCTGGTGGTCCACGCGGGCGACTTCATTACTCCGGTAGTGTACGAGGCCGTTAAGGCCAGCTCGAAGCGCCTGGTCGCCGTTCACGGCAACAGCGACGATGATTCTATTAAGTCGACGCTGCCCGAAAGCGTGATATTCGACGCCGAAGGCGTAAAGATCGGAGTTATTCATAAAGGTCGCTATGGTACCGACGTGACCAATATGCGCTACCTGGCGCTCGAGATGGGCGTTAAAGTGCTCATCTATGGCCATCTCCATAGCCCGGTCATAGACCAGACCGACGTGCTTTTACTCTGTCCGGGGAGCCCCATCTTCCCCCGCATGGCCGACCCGACTATTGCAATACTGCATGTCGAGGGGAGCGAGATACGGGTCGACATTATTAAGACAAATACGGGGCAGATGTGCAAGTCGATTGACTTTGCCCGGTCGCTGGGTAAAGAATAAGTTGATGTTCTTGCAGGCTGTGATTTGTTTGGTCGGTATCACGAACATCTCCAAAGGAATTAAAGCACGAATTTTTCTTTTAGATTTTACTCACGAAGCCTCGAATACTCTAGCTCACCGTCAATGCCCGAACTCTCTAATACACAGGGCAGTGCTCTAAGCCTCTAACGCGCTAACCCGAAACGAATGCTCTAAAGCCCTAAATCACGTTTGAAACGCTAAACGTTGGAGCACGAACACTCCAAGAGCCCGGTCGTTCCCCCGCATTTTAGGTGTTCGGGCCGTTGGCGTTTTAGCCGTGCCTTAGAGAGTTAGTGCTATGTCGTTTAGCGTTTCGAACGTGCATTCGAGCTTTAGAGCCTTCTTTTCGGGTTTGAGGCTTCGAGAGTTCGGGCATTGACGGTGCGCTAGAGGCTTAGAGCCTTGGTGAGTAAAATCTAAAAAAGAATTAGTGGTTTATTTCATTTGGGGAGGTTCGTGATACCGACCAAACAAATCAACGTCACAGGGAACATGGCATAATTTATGGAAATATTGTGGGTGATTCAGGACTGCCCGTCAACATCCAGCGTAGTCTGCGCCGTAAACTCCACAAAACGGTTGGCAGCGTAGAAGGCACGCTTAGAAACGTGGTACCGCTCACGGATAAGCTCCGCGATATTAGTCCGGACAACGATCTTCTTATCCCGGAAATGCTCGCTCATGGCCAGGTACTGCAGCGCGCTGTAGCAATCACGCACCTTCTCGCCCTTGATGAGCGACAGGTACTGTTCAAGCGTTAAGATATAGTACTTCTCGGGCGGCTGCATCAGGCCTGGTTCCATTTTTTAAAACCTCTTGCGGGACATTCTCGTGGTATATGTCTTTATGATATAAGAATGTGACCCTTGCTTAATAACCGCCATACCGCACCCTATTTTTTAAAATATGCGGAGCGCCGGGGCAAAAATCGGAGGACTCTTTAAATATGTTTTAATATGTGCTGGTCAATCTTATTTATATTATAAGCAATTAATGGACCACTGATGCCCCAAACGTACGTTCTGGATGCCTCCGCCTTCATATACGGGATGTTCCCCGGAGGAGAGATGTTGACCCCGCCCAAAGTCTACGCGGAGGTAAAGGATGAATCCTCCGCCCTGAAGCGGGAAATGCTTGCAGGACTATCCGTCCGGGAGCCCGAAGCCCGGTGGGTCGGGGAGGTCAGGATCGAGGCGGGTAAGACGGGGGATATCATGCGCCTCTCGCCGTCGGACATAGACCTGCTGGCGCTGGCCGCCGAAGAGCGGGCCGCCGGGAAAGACGTGGCCATCCTGACGGACGACTACGCGGTCCAGAACGTTGCCCGGAAAATGGGCCTGACGATAATGCCCCTTCATCAAAAGCGGATAAAGTATAACATCGTGTGGGAAAAACGGTGCATGGGATGCAACCGGACATACAAGGAGGGCGACGTGTGCGAAGTCTGCGGGTCCCCCCTGAAGCTGAGAAAAGCACGAGGTAAGCAGGATGAGAAACGTTAACGACCTTATTGAAAAGGCGATCGAGCTGAGGAACCGCGGCCTGAGATCGGGCGAGATCGCCGACGAGCTGAACATCTCGCGGGAGACGGCCACCTGGCTTCTCACCCGCGCCAGAAAGGAGACCGGGGTGCCGGCGCCGAAGGATATTTTCGTGGACTGGAGCTCGATCGGGAAGAGCTCGAGCAGGCTTATGCTCATCGCGACCTGCATGGCCGATATGGTGGAGGAGACTCTTAACGAGCTCGACACGAACGTGGACGCCGTGGTGGGCGTAGCCCTCAGCGGCGTGCCGCTGGCGAACATCGTGGCCTACCAGTACGGCGTGGACCTGGCCGTCGTCCACCCGGGCAAGCATGGCTATGAGGAGGGCAAAGAGGCAAAAGAGATGAAGGCCACGCTCAGCGAGAATTACTCTGACGTGCGGGGTAAGCGCTGTGCCATCATCGACGACGTCATCACCACCGGGGGCACGGCGGAGGAGACCATCAAGCTCATCCAGGACAGCGGCGGCGAGGCCGTGGTCGTGGCGGTCATCATCGATAAGAAGGGCATCGAGAGTGTCGATTCCGTTCCCGTCCGGTCGCTTATTCGTGTCGGGCGCGTCGGATAAAAAGCCACTGACTTTTTTATAATTTATTGGAGAAGCCATTTACAATCAGTTCGGTCGGTAACACGAACCTCTCCAAAAGAAATAAAGCCCAAATCTTTTTTTATAATTTTTACTCACTAAACTTCTAAGCCTCTAAAACACCGTCAACGCACGAACTCTCTAATACTCTGGGCATTGCACGAACGCCCGAAGCCTCAAACCCGAAAAGAAGGCTCGAAGGCTCGAATGCACGTTCGAAACGCTAAACGACATAGCACTAACTCTCTAAGGCTCGGCTAAAACGCCAACGACTCAAACACCCAAAATGCGGGGTAACAACCGGGCTCTTGGAGTGTTCGTGCTCCACCGTTTAGCGTTTCGAACGTGATTTAGAGCCTTAGAGACTTCTTTTCGGGTTAGCGCGTTAGAGGCTTAGAGCACTGCCCTGTGTATTAGAGAGTTCGTGCGTTGACGGTGAGCTAGAGTATTCGAGGCTTCGTGAGTAAAATCTAAAAGAAAAATTCGTGGTTTAATTCCTTTGGAGAGGTTCGAGATACCGACCAAACAAATCAGCGCCCACAGGCTCACAGCATAAGCTAAACTGAGTCTTTATCACTTGAGAATGACCTCGCAGCAAGCGCCGGCATAGCAAGTTTTAATTAAGTTGAACAAATAATATTATATGGGAGGGCTCCCAATATGGGGCCCGGGGATGGAAAAAATGTTCGAAAGATTATTCAGCATTTTCAGAAGAAAACGGGCCAGAGCGCCCGTAAATAGCGGCTTCCTGAAGCCGAAGGATGAGCCGGTGAAAAAGCCGGTCCTGCTGCTATCGGACCCGATGGCGCCGATGCCCGTGCAGGAAACGCCGGCGGCCATTATTCTGCCGCCAGTGGAAAAGCCGGCCGTTGAAAACCCGGTAGAGATCATAAAGCCCGTAGTGCAACTGCCGCCCGATGTAGACCCGAGCAGGGTCATCGTCGTGCGCCATGACTTGAAGAAGGCGGACGGCGAGCGCTTCAAGTACTCGGACAAGCCGCTGAAGCCGCTGCGGGATGAGACTCGCGGGCCCGAGGTCATCAAGTATAGCGATAAAAGGGAAGATGAGGTCATCAAGTACAGGTCGGCTCCCGCCGCTCCGCGTGCCGAGGCCGAAGGCCGGAAAGGCGAGGTCTTCAAGTATACGCCTTCCCGCGTAGTGATAAAAAACTGAAAGTATTTTTATCTTTAACCCTTTATTTTCCTTCTATGCGGGGGTCCATTTTAGAGAAATACGGCCTTACTCACTTGAACGTGACTCATGTCTCGCAGCAATTCTGGTGTGAGCGTCAGGTTGAGCTTTCGCTGGAGTGCCCTCGTGAGGATACGGCGGCTACTCTGGCCGGCCAGGAGATCCATAAGGAGTATTTACTTGAGCTTATGCGTGAGACGGAGGTCGCGACGCTTACTGCCGACGACGCTGCCTACGTTTTACTGTTGAACATCCGTAATGGGCTTGAGCAGCTTATGAGCGAAGGAATAACTCGCGAGCTGTACGTGTTCGGCCGTGCGGCCGGGTTCCCCATCGCCGGGATCATCGACGAGCTTTCGCTCAAGGATGGCCACGTTGTCATTCTCGACCATAAGACCCGGCTCAGGCCGACCCTGCCGCCTCCGCCTTCGGTCAAGCCCACCGAGATCCAGGTCATGCTCTACCGCAAGCTGCTTGAGGACGTGCGTAATGGCGATTACACGTACGAGGACTTTATAGCGGACACAGGGCTGAAGGAGGGAGGCGCCATCAGCGATGAGCTGCGAGGGCAGCTCGGATCAGAAGGGATGGCCGTCGAGGACGGCTCAGTTGCCCGCCTTGCCCGGGAAGTGTTCGAACAATTCACATCGCTCCCGCAGCTCTCGGACTTCCTCATCGTGCGGTACATCCACCAGGAAAGGGGAGATCACATCGGCGATAAGGCCATCCTGTACGACTCTAGGTTTTTAACGCACAAGCTTGCGCACGCCGGCCAGTTCTGGGAAGGGCAGCGCAAGGCCGCCCGTGCCGGGTTCCGGGAGAAGTGGAAGTGCAACTACTGCGAGTATAAGGAAAGCCTGTGCATGGCCCGGCCGGGGGCCGAGAGCGCCCCCTAGCGAAATTTTATCACTCACCCCACACAGAGGCCTTTTTTGTCCAGCTGCTATTCGGGTACTTCGCGTTCAGCTTCTTGCTCGTGTCCGCGAGGTCCGTGGCATCGTGGGTCTTCTCGTACCGGGCCACGCCCGTATAGTAGAGCGCCTCCGGCGCTTCCTCGCTGTCCGGGAACCTTTCGGCCACGGAGTTAAAGCAGCGCTCTGCGCGGTCCCAGTCCTTATTCTTGAAGGCGGCCCGGCCCTCGGCGAACAGCATCTCGGCACAGAAGTCGCCCGGCGGCAGGTAGCCGACCCAGTGGTATATCTCGTTCCCGTCCGCATCCGTTACGACGAACGTCGGCGTCCACTGCGCGCCGTACTTTTTCATCAGCTCCTGGGAGCCCGGCTCGCTGACCTCGAACATGGCCGGCGAGAAGATGCGCTCGATGAACTTCGATACTTTCGGGTCCGGCAGCGTCTTCGCTATCGTGGCTTTACATCCGCTGCACTGGTTCGAGTGGAAGAATAAAAGCGCCAGCCTGCCCGTGCGCTTTGCCTCGTCCAGTGCCTTTCGGGCATCTTTGCCCCACCTCAGAGGTTCCTGCATCATATGGATCACATAAAAATCTTGAGGTGCCCCACGATAAAGCTCGCATGCGGAAAATGGGTAGAAACAACTTTAAAGACCATTAAGTATGTATCCTTCTTACTCCATACAGTCAGGAGGATAACTATGGCGTCTGAAGTATGCGCAGACGACGTGATCGCTCGTTTGCGATCGATGGCCAATCCCGGGAACAGGGAAGGCATGGCCCGATATGGGATTACCGTCGACAGGGCGTTCGGCGTTTCAATGCCGGAACTGCGGGCGCTCGCTAAAGAGCTGGATAAGGATCATGAGCTGGCCCTTGCCCTCTGGGATACGGGCTACCATGAGGCGAAGATCCTGGCCGGGCTCATCGATGACCCCCGCCAGGTCTCGGAAAAGCAGATGGACACATGGGCCGCCGGTTTCGACTCCTGGGACGTATGCGACCAGTGCTGCTCTAACCTGTTCGATAAGACGCAGTTCGCTTACGGCAAGGCGCTGGCCTGGACCCGTGATGAGCGGGAGTTCGTCCGCCGTGCCGGCTACGTCATGATGGCCACCCTGGCCGTCCACGACAAGAAGGCGCCGGATACGGTCTTTGAGCTGTTCTTGCCGTTCATCATAAAAGGCTCCATGGATGAGCGGAACTTCGTGAAGAAGGCCGTGAACTGGGCTTTGCGGCAGATAGGCAAGCGCAATGCCGACCTGAATGTGAAGGCCATCGCAACGGCGAAACAGATGCAGGCGCTGGACTCGAAGAGCGCCCGGTGGATAGCGGCCGACGCGCTGAAGGAATTGCAGAGCCCCGCGGTACGCAAAAAGGTGTCAAAGCCAAAGAAAAAATAAGCATGCCTTCCACAAATTTTATTAACTGTAACCGCTTAGAACAGCCACATTACCATGGCCGATGAAAAACACACGTTCGTCGTCGATTCCTCAAAAAGGGAACACGCGGAAGCCTACGACGAGGCGTCCGACATATACGACACGTACGAGGGGCTGTTTTTCCCATACCTCTTCGGCCGCATCAATTCACTATTAAAGGAACGCTTCATTCCTCTTTTGCCACAGGGCGCCCGGGTGCTCGACATCGGGTGCGGCACGGGGCAGCAGACGCTGCTCTTCGATAAAAGCGGCTTCGACGTCGTGGGCATTGATATAAGCCACGGCCTGGTGAAAGTCGCCAATAAAAAGCTGGGCAAGGGCGTCTGCATGGCATCGGACGCGTGCAGGCTCCCGTTCCCGGACGAGTGCTTTGACGCCATCTCAAGCGCCGGGAGCACAGTCAACCACATACCGGACTATTCATGCTTCTTCGAGGAGGCGGGCAGGGTGCTCAAGCCTGGCGGATACCTGTTCCTGGAGTCCGACAACAAGTGGAAGCCGGACATCTTATGGAGCCTGGCGAGCACGCTGACCGGGGACCCGCTGGAATACCACGAGACTCTGCCGGGCGTCATCGGATATGTGAAGCGGCCGTTGCACGAGGGCTATCCTTACGTATTTCCACTCACTTACGACGAGAACAAGGTAAAACTGCTCCACTTACGGACCTTCACGTACCATGAGCTGAAAAAAGAGCTTGGGGATGTGGGCTGCGAGATCGTAGCCGCCTATGGGGCGCACTCGATAACCAACATCATACCGAGTACCGTCATGCTCAAGGACCATCCCGGCCGGCTGACCAGGGGAATGTTCTCCATCCTGAGGGCGGCCGAGGACCGGGTCTACGGCGCCTGGCCGTTCAGCAGGGCCGGCATGAGCATCATGGTCATCGCGAAAAAGAAATAAGGGGTCAGTGAATCACGGGCCTGGAAGGCTCGTGGCGCTCCGCTTCGCCCCCGGCTGACTTGGAAAGCCCGTCGAACAGGGCGTCCATGCAGCCCCTCATCTCCCCGGCGATGTCTGCGACCGAAAGCACGCCCACCAGCTCTTTCCTGTCGTTGACGACCGGGCAGCGGCGTATCTTGTTCTTCCCCAGCGTCATCAGCGCGTCGTGGACATCGCTGTCCTCGCTGCAGGTGATCATGCTCTTGCTCGTGATATTCCCGATGTGCTCCCTTCCCGGGTCTTTGTTCTCGGCGATGCAGTTCGTGACGATCTTACGGTCCGTGACGATGCCCTTTACAGCGTTCTTGTCGAGTACGACCACCGACCCCACGTCAGCCTCCTTCATCTTTCTCGCCGCGTCCGCCACCGAGGCATCGGCACCGATGGTGACGACGTCCTTACTCATGATATCCTTTACCTTCAAAAGCGACTCCTCCGCACCATTCTCGTTAAATATACGTTGTAGTATCTATGCGGCCGGATATCAGTTTATTTCGTATTTTGAACGACCGCGAAAAGTAGATATCGGGGGCATGACAGTAGATGCTTGTTAGATCGCGTGGTAGGTATCATGAAGGGTTTCACAATAATTCTGGTCTTGCTTGTATCGCTGCTGGCCGCGGGCTGCGTCAGCTCTCCGGCCCCGACGCCCGTCCCGACTGTGACCCCTACGGCTACAGTCTCCCCGGTGCCGACGCTCATAGGCAACAACGACGAGGCACATATCCAGTTCTTCTATTCGCCGGGTACCGAGACCGAATACGGCGGAATGCAAAAGGCCGCTCCGGGATATTTATTGTATATCTACAAGGTCAACGTAAGCTCGGATAAGCCGGTCCAGACGTCGCTTGACTGGTTCGGCGTCGAATATAAGGTAAATGAGACCGACCCCGTCCAGGATTCAAGGGCGTTCATCCCTTACATAGAATATCCGGAAAAGACCATAGGCTCGGGCCTGGGATCGGCGCGTGGAGAGATATTTATCGAGCTGCCCGCAAAGATGGCCCCGGGCTACCCGAAGATCTACTATTACAAGCCGCTAGACAAGCAGCAGGGCCAGTATAAAATATATGACAAAGTATATGGTGTGGTCGGGGACGTACAATAATCCCCGAATTATGGAATCAATTTATTAAACATGAAGGATATGTGACCACACATTAAGGAATGTGAACACCATGGCAGATTTTGCAGAAGAGATTTTTAGCCTGCTGGGAAACCCCAACGACAGCCTTCGCCTATCGGAGCTCGTCGAATCGTTCGACCTCAAGGACAGCCAGAGCCAGCCGCCGGAGATCGTGGTCAGGCTCCGAAAGAATCTGCCCTCGTCCGACGCAAGGTGGGTGAAGGATACGCTGTCCGAGTATGATGTATTTTATAAGTTCACGATCGTCCCGTCATAAATCTTTTTTAAAAGTAAAAAAACGGAGTGGGCCCGATGAGATTCGAACTCATGGCCTCCGCCATGTCAAGGCGACGTCATAACCAGCTAGACCACGGGCCCCGCAATGCTGCACAATACTTGTGCCTGAACACAATGTTAGTGCTGATGCGCACTATAGTAGTGCAATATCCGATATTAAGGTTTCCCTCGAATATCAGGATGCATTTCGAAATAAATAGTTTCTGTCGTGACCACTAAATTTTTAATTAAGCCATAACTATTCTAACTATCGTTCAGGTTTGCAGGGCCGGAGGATAAATGGAAGAATATGTCGAAGTGGGCGGCTTGAGGATCCATTATATGGTGGAAGGCAGCGGCAGCGCCGTCATCCTGGTCCACGGCAACGGCCTCTCGGCTGGCCAATGGAAGCTCAACATAAGCCCCCTGGCGAAATACTATAAAGTGTATGCGCCCGACCTTCCTGGCTTTGGGCTCTCGGATAAGCCGGACCTGGACTATGGTGTCGACTATTACGTGGGTTTCCTGAAGGAATTTATGGACTCGATCGGCGTGCATAAAGCCTCCCTTGTAGGCAACTCAATGGGAGGGGCCGTCGTAGCGAAGTTCGCCGCACGATGCCCTGACAGAGTAGCCGGGATCGTCCTATCGGACCCCACGGGCTTCGTTCCCGAAAGCCTCTCGCGGAACAAGGAACTATATAACGCCTTCCTGGGCCTGATGATAAGAAGCCGGCGGCTATACTGCCGGCCGATGCTCCATAATAGCGCTAACATGAGGCTGCTCGAGGACACGCAGCTCGTCACCGACTCGAAGGAGTCCAGGGACGCTTTCGTTAAAAATTGTAAGTCCATCCTTCGCTATGATGGCAGCTATGCCGGGACGCTCATGGCCATCTCCGCCCCCGCCCTTATTATATGGGGCGAGGACGACCTGCTGCTCCCCGCGGAAGATGCCGAAAAATACAGGGGGCTCATCGCCGGCTCGAAGGTAAAGCTCATCGAGCGTAGCGGCCATATGCCCAATGTGGAGACGCATGCCGAGTTCAATGCCGCCGTGCTGAGCTTTTTCGGCGGCATAGGCCACTAAGCTTACTTGACAGCTTCCTTTTTCGCCATGTGCGCCGGGGCCAGCGGCTTTTTCGCTTTAGCGAGCCCGTAGAGCAGCGCGGCGGCCGCCAGCGAGCCCCTCCGGAAGTTCTCCAGGCTGAAGTGCTCGTTCGGCGAGTGGAGCGCGTCGTCCGGGTCGCCCCAGCCGAGCATGAGGATGTCGTCGATGCCCAGGCCCGACTGCATGGCGATGACGGCACCGATGCTTCCGCCGTCCCTGGTGAATACGGGCTTTACGCCGAAGGCGTACTCGATGGAGCTCGCCATGGCCTTGACTGCCGGGCTCTCCCGCGAGACGATCAGCGCCCTGTTACCCACGATCTTCGTGACCTTCACGGTCACTCCGGCCGGCACCATCGACATCACGTACTTCTCGAAAAGCCTCGCGATCTCGTCCGGGTCCTGGTCCGGCACCAGGCGCATGCTGACCTTGGCGCCCGCCGCGGCCGGGATGATCGTCTTGGAGCCTTCGCCCTGGAAGCCGCCCCAGATGCCGTTGATGTCCAGCGTCGGCCGGGCCCGGGTGCTCTCCAGTACGGTATATCCCTTTTCGGGTACGAGCCCCGGCACGCCCAGCATGGCGGCCTCTGTCTTTTCGTCGAATGGCAGCCCTGCCATCTCCTTACGCTCCCACGGCTCTACATCTCTGGCGCTGTCATAAAATCCGGGTATCAACACTTTCCCATTGCTGTCTTTTAGCTTACTTAATATCCATGTGAGCGCGAGCGCGGGATTCATGACGGAGCCGCCGTGAAGGCCGGAGTGCACGTCGTAGGCGGGACCCTGGATATCGATCTGCATGTAAAGCAGCCCGCGAAGGCCATAGCAGATAGAGGGCATGTCCTTCCGGTACTTTTCGCCGTCGGAGAGGGCGATGATGTCCGCCTTTAACAGCTCCTTATGCGATTCTACGAAAGCCCCGAAGTTCGGGCTGCCAACCTCCTCCTCGCCCTCCATGACCAGCTTGACGTTAAGCGGTAGCCGGCCTTCTGCCGCGAGGATGGACTCGATGGCGTTAAAGAAAGTAAGGAGCTGCCCCTTATCGTCTGTGGCGCCCCTCGCGAAGATACAGCCGTCGTGAACAGTGGGCGTGAACGGCGGATAACACCACTGGTCGACGGGGTCGGGAGGCTGGACGTCGTAGTGGCCGTAGATCAGGATCGTCGGGGCGTCCTTATGGGGGCATAGCTCTGCGTACATGACGGGGTGCCCCTTTGTCTCGTATAGCGCGCCTTTGAAACCCAGGAGTTCCGCCTCATGGAGCAGCCACTTTGCGGCCTTACGAATGTCGCCCGAGTGGGCGGGCAGCGTGCTGATGCTCGGCATCTTTAAAAATTCGTTCAGACGCTCAACGTACTTGTCCTGGCCCTTCGCCAGGCTCTCCAGAACGGGTCCCGGTACTTTTTCCACGTTAACACCTTTATACAGTTACAGTAACAGGTAGCAGTCTTCCAATATATGCTTTTCACATTTTGCTGCGGGCGCTTCGGCACAAAATGCTCAAATTTGCAGCCGTGGAGTCATAAAATTTAAGCCACGTTCACTTATCAATAGTTATATAGCGTTTTAGCGTATATTGACAATACAACGGCACATTAACGTGGTCATTAATGGCCGCAAATCATCTGGTGTTATAATGAGTGAACGAATGGAGCGCAAGAAGCGCCAAAAACGGAACACGATAATCGATAAGGCAGAGCGGATCATGGCCAAAAAGGGCTACTGGGACATGACCATGGACGACGTCGCCGCGGATGCCGACGTGGCAAAGGGCACCATCTACCTCTATTTCAACAGCAAGGAGTCGCTCTGCGCCGCCGTCGTGGCCCGGATCATCGCCGACATGAACCTGGCGATCAAGGAAAACCTGGAGGGTGTCGAAGGAGGCACCGCCCGGATTGTCGCGACCGCCACCGCCGTTACCGAGTGGAATATGTCACACCCCGATAAGGGCTCTGTGCTCGAGAACGCCATAATGCTGAAGTTCAAGGACGTATCGGACCCGAACGTGCGGGAATACGTGAGCCAGATGAGCGAGCAGCTCCAGATCATGAGCGATGGCTACCGGATGGCTATCGCCGAAGGCTCCGTCAGGCCCGACCTGGACCCCCTTCCAACGGCGATCTTCCTGCGTATGGCTTACTGGGTCGCCATGAACCCCTTCCGGTCCCATGAGCTGATCATGCAAGAGAACGGCGTGGACCGCGAGGCTTTATTAAATACCGCAATAGACCTCATCTACCACGCTACGCACACCGATGCCAAAAAGCATTCTTCCATTAAGATCAAGGACATAAATACGCGGCAACGTAAGGCAAAGGCGAGCTAACGAAAGTTAATAATTTCGCTGCGCACACAAAAAGGCTATAAGCCCTGCTATCGCTAATCTTCTCTGAGGTCATAGCACGGGCAAGCTCGATGCCGTCGCCGGCAGGCTAAAGGCCAGGGAGGCCGACCGCGAGGGATACGCAGTCGTCCCTGGCGGCGAGGCTCCGCCGGACGATGCCCGTGAATACGGCTTCATGCCCTCCTGGCTCTATGACGACGCGTACTTCGAAGGCCAGCGAGTCAAGAAGAAGTACCTGGAGGCGTACGATGGCGCCTGCCTGGAAGACGCGATCAGGGGCACGCCCGTCCGGAGCGATATCGGCGAGTGCTACCTGATCGAAAGCTCCACTGATTTTTCCTTGAGTAAAATTGACCGCGATAACGCAAGAAATGCCCTTATGTCAAACCTTCGCCTGCTTCGCGGCATCGGCGCGGGTACGGAGCAAAAATTACGCAAGGCCGGATATTCGGACATCGAGAGCCTGCTGGGCCACAGGCGCTGGCACGACGAGGCAAAACGGTTTTTATCCATTGTAGACTCGGGCGATGCGTGCCGCATACAGCAGGAACTATGGCACTGGCTCCCGAAGTCCCACCCCCTTAACCTGAACATCACGGCGTTCACGGAAGTCGAGCGCCTGGTGGCACTGGATATCGAGACCATGGGGCTGTTCTCCCGGCCCATCATATTGTTCGGCGCAGCCTTCACCAGTGGAGATAAGATCGTCACCCGGCAGTACCTGGCGAGGGACATTGACGAGGAGGCGGCCGCAATAAGCTTATTCACCGCCCTCGTCGAAAATAATCCGCTAGTATCATATAACGGCCGCGCCTTCGATGTACCATACATAAACCAGCGCCGCTGGTACTACGACCTGGGCGGCGACATCGAGAACGTCCACTTCGACATGCTGCCCTTCGCCAGGCGCTTCATGAAGTCGAAAACGCCGGACGCCCGCCTTACGACCATTGAAAAATATTTATTCGGCCAGGAGAGACTGGATGATGTGCCCGGCGCCCTGGTGCCCGAGTTCTACGAGGAGTACCTGCGCACGCATAATCCGGGGCCGCTGGTGCCCATCGTCGAGCATAACCGGAACGACCTGGTGTCGCTGGTCCGGCTTTTCTCGAAGTTCTGTGAGGATTGTAATGGGGGCCATTGAGGAATATATCCGGGACCTTAAGTCTTCGGATAATTACGAGGGGCAGATCGCCCATATCGAGGAGCTCGATGAGCGCCCGCCCTCCTTCGACGACGTTAATCATATTCTTAATTTAAAATTGCGCGGGTACCTGGATGCTCACAGGATCCGGCTATACTCGCATCAGGCCCGTGCCATCGATCTGGCCCTGGATGGTAAGAACGTCATCATCACGACGCCTACGGCGTCGGGTAAGTCTCTCGCCTTTAACGTGCCGGTTTTCGAGGCGCTTCTGGAGGATAAGAAAGCGACCGCGCTGTACCTGTACCCGATGAAGGCCCTCTCGAACGACCAGCTAAAGACGCTCAAGGCCATGGATGAGGAAATGGGCACGAAGGCTTCGCCTGCCGCCTATGACGGCGACACGCCGCAGTCGGCCCGGATAGGCATCCGCGATACCTCACGCCTCATCGTCAGCAACCCTTACGCTATCCATCGATATTTGTCGTGGCACGACAAGTGGAGGCGCTTCTTCTCCGGCCTCAGGTACATCGTCATCGACGAGGCCCATACGTATAGGGGCGTATACGGCTCCGGCGTGGCCCTGCTCATCAGGCGGCTGCGGCGCATCCTTAAAAGATACGGGTCGGACCCCCGGTTCATCCTGTCCTCGGCCACGGTCGCAAACCCGGAAGAGCTCTCGTTCAAGCTGACCGGCAAGGAGTTCAGCGTCGTGTCACGCGATGGCTCCGGCAGGGGAAAGAAGTACTTCATGTTCTGGAACCCGCCCATCGAAGGCCAGTCAAGAGGCTCGACGCACCAGGAGACCATGCGCCTCATGGTGGACCAGCTCGATCACGGGCTGCAGACCCTGTGCTTCGCGCAGTCCCGGAGGATGGCCGAGCTGATCGCTAAGTGGGCCCGTGAGTACGATAATCATAAGTTCCACGGCGAGATCGCCTCGTACAGGGCAGGATACCTGCCCGAGGACAGGAGGCGCATCGAGAACGACTTCAAGAGCATGCGCCTCAAGGGCGTCACCTCCACGAACGCGCTGGAGGTCGGCATAGATATCGGCTCCCTCGACTCGGTTATTATTTCGGGCTATCCGGGGACCCGGATATCTACGTGGCAGGAGGCGGGCCGGGCAGGGCGGGGCACAAGCGAGTCGCTGGCAACGCTCGTGGCCTTCGACAACCCGCTCGACCAGTTCTACATGAAGCACCCGGAGCGGTTCTTCAATTCAGGGAACGAGGAAGCCATCGTCGACCTGAGGAATCCTTACATCTTAATGGGCCACCTCATGTGCGCATCGGCCGAGATGCCCCTCACTGCGGCCGACTCCGCGTATTTTGGCGATATTTCCGAGGCCATGGAGGCCATGTCCTCCGCCGGCATCATCCGGCGCTCGCCCCGCGGCATGGTCTACGGGGGCACGAAGAGCCCGTCGGAGATCGTGAGCCTGAAGAACATTTCCAGCCATAACGTGCGGGTGATGTGCGGCTCCGAGCTGCTGGAGACCATGGAGACGGCGAGAGCCTGTTCCGAGGCCCATAAGGGCGCCGTGCTGCTCCACCAGGGCGAGACCTACCTCATCGAAGACCTGGACCTGAAGCTGGGCATCGCCCGGGCGGTCAAGAAAGACGTCGACTATTATACCGAGGCACTGAAGCTGTCGGACGTGGCCATCAGGAAGGAGCGGCTGAAGAAGACGGTAAACGGCATCGACGTGCACGTGGGGGACGTAACGGTCACCGAGCAGTACTACGAGTACGCCATGAAGCGGTACGAAAAATTACTCGGGTATTTCCCGCTGGACCTGCCGTCCCAGACCTTCGAGTCCGTGGCCGTGTGGTTCACGCTGCCCGAAGAGCTCCACCAGAAGATGCTCATGGAGAATAAGGACTTTAACGGCGGCATCCATGCCGTGGAGCACGCCATGATCGCCATGGCGCCGCTATTCGCTTTATGCGACCGGTGGGACATGGGCGGCCTGTCGACGCCCGACCACCCCGACACGAACCTGCCGACGATCTTCGTTTACGACGGGTATGAGGGCGGCATCGGCATTGCCGAAAAGTGCTACGAGATGTTCCCCGGGCTCACAAAAGCTACTCTGGAGCTGGTCCGGGACTGCGAGTGTACCGAGGGGTGCCCGGCGTGCATATACTCGCCCAAGTGCGGCAACAAGAACAAGCCGCTCGACAAGGCCGTGGCGGACGAGATACTGAATATAATGGCTTCACGACCCGTTTGAAAAAACGGGGCCCCTTTTTACGAAAGAAAAAAATGGGCCGATCATGTGCCTGCCGGGTGTGTCTGGTCGAGCGACCTGAGCCGGTTATATAAGCCTACTTTTTGCTCTAGCTCCTTCTGCGTGCCCCTCTCGACGATCTCGCCGTCCTCGATGACCACGATGAAGTTGGCGATGTCCGTGAGCGACATGCGGTGGGAGATGATGAAAGTCGTCCTGCCTTTCATGAGCTCGTCCAGCGACGCCTTCAGGTGTAGCTCGGTCTCGGGGTCGATGGCCGAGGTGGGCTCGTCCAGAATTATCAGCGGCGTATCCTTGAGGAAGGCCCTGGCGATGGATATGCGCTGCCTCTGCCCGACGGAGAGCTTGGTGCCCCTCTCGCCAATAAGTGTATCATAGCCATCCGGGAGGCTCTCGATGAAATCGTGTATCCTTGCCTTCTTCGCCACATGGACGACCTCCTCCCTCGAGGCCTCAGGCCGGCCATACTTGATATTATTCTCGATGGTATCGTTAAACAGGAAGATGTCCTGGGAGACGATGCTGATCTGCTGGCGGAGCCACGAGTGGTCCAGCTCATTCAGGTCGACGCCGTCCAGCGTTATTTTGCCGGACTGGGGGACGTATAGTTTCAGCAGAAGGCTGACCAGCGTGGTCTTGCCCGCGCCGCTATGGCCGACCAGGGCCACGGTCTCGCCGGGCCTGACCTCGAAGCCGATATTTTTCAGGGTCGGCTCGCTGCCGTAAGAAAAAGACACGTTATCAAACCGCACGTTACCTTTTATATGGCCCGGCTTCTTCATCGACTGCTGGCCCCATTCGAACTCCGGGGCGATGTCGAACATCTCCTTAAGCCGGTCCATGGAGGCGAACGCGGGCTGGAAGGTCAGGTAAGTCCTGTATAGCATATTTACGGCGTTAGAGAGAAACATGATGTAGGTGATAAAGGCGACGTAGTCGCCTATCGTCATGCGGCCGGCCTGTATGTCGAAGGCGCCGAAGAACATGACCACGATGGTCAGCGCGAACATGGTGCCGCTCATGAACGAGCTGGCGAAGGCCATGAGAAGGGACCGGGCGATCCTCGTTCTTATCACGTTCTGGAGCTTGGAGGCAATCTTGCCGACCTCTCTTTTCTCCATGGCGTAGGACTTGACCACTTCGACGCCCGATATGGCCTCCTGCATGTCCCTCGATACTTCGGAGTTGTACTCCCTTTCCCTGCGGCTTAAAGCCCTGATCCTGTCGGAGAACAGGTACCGGACGGCGATGTAAACGGGTATCACGCAGGCGATGATGGCCGCGAGGCGGGCGTTCATGGAAACTAAGATCGCCACGCCGAAGATCAGGTAGAACAGGTTAGATATGATGGTGGTGACCGCGTCCGAGAAGAGGTACTGCATCATGCTCACGTCGTCCGAGACGCGGGACATCAGGTACCCGGTCTGCTTGCTCTTGATAAACGACATGGGGAACCGGAGGACGTGGTCGAACAGGCTGGTCTGCACGTTGAACGTCATCTGCTGCTGGTAAATGGAGGAGAAATAGCTCTCCAGGATGTTCAGGACTAAGCTCGCGACGCCGACGACGATGACCAGCAATACCAGGAAGTTGATGGAGCTCAGGTGCCCGTTCACTGCCGGGGCATACGCGCCCAGCCCAAGCGAGCCGAGAAAGTTCTCGACGCCTGCATAGCCCGTTTTTTGTATCACGAAGTCGATGAATATCTTGCTGGACATGGGAAGGAGCGCGCTGATGGCGGTGGACATCATGACCATGAGCACGCTCAGCGCCCCGATCTTCCAGACCGGCTTCACGAACTGTAAAAAGAAGGTGAGGTCCTTGAACTTGAATTTAGACGCCGCGGGCTTAGGCACGCTCAGGATCGCCTTCACTGTGCCAGCGAGGCCGTTGATCTTATCGATAAGTATGCTCATTTTCGTATGACGTTGAAAGCATACCATTTTTAAATCTTTTCTGTATATATGCGCTTGCACTATTACTTTCGCCATGCTTACTCAAGTATTAATATGAGAATGGCGCATTTGTTGCACGTGAACGGCCTGATTGAGCTGCCTGGCATAGGCGAAAAGATATCTAACAAGCTTATCGATCATTTCGGCTCCGAGCGCGCCGCGCTGGAAGTGCTTCGAAGGCACGACGTCGCCAGCCTGTCGGCCGTGCCGGGCATCAGCGAGAAATACGCCGTCTCTCTTATTCATGAGGTGATCGCGCAGGAAGAGGGCGCTTCCATCGAGGACTTCCTGCAGACGCCCGAGGCCTTTAACGTTTACGATAAGATCGTGGGCCTTATGCGCTCCTACGCCCATACCTCTTATTCTCGTGCTAAGCTTAGCACTTATATCCCCTATCCTTCGAATAAGGCCGACCGGATCAGGGCCATTCAGGCGGAATTGAAGGGTTATATTGAGCTTGCCAAAAAGCTGGGCAACGACGTGGAATTAAGCGCAGCTTTAAAGAAAGCCAGGTACCTGAAGGAGCCGTCGAAAGTGGCGAAGTCGAGGGACAGGGCCATATTCACGGATAATAAGAAGGACTATGACCGGCTGCTCGGCGAGCACATTGACCGTTATCTGGATGTTTATTGCATAGAGAATATGGGCGAGCTCGTCGACGTCGCGAAGGGCTACTCGCAGTCGCTCATTCTGGGCAGCAAGTTCGCCGGGGCCGACTTTCCCGAGGACATGAACGTCGATTTCTCGGAAGGCGCCGGGGAGGCGTGGTGGCTGGTGCCCGAGGTAGTCATCTCGTTCTTTGCGGCCAATAAGGAGCCCATCGAAGCCTCTCTCGAGGCGATCAGGATCATCCGCTCGAAGTCCGACCTTAATATCTGTAATTATTTAGACGATGCAAAGATGCTCGAGCTGTCCCAGGAGATGGGCCGCATAACGCCCGAAGGGGAATTAGAATTGGGCGTGGACCCCGAGATCGACCGCCTCAAGAGCGTGCTCATGCGATATAACGAGGTATTGAAGGCGGCACTCAAAAAGGCGAACGCTGACCTGCACGACCGGATGGAGAACAATACGGTCACGCTTAAGGGCTCTCAGTTGCTGGGCATGTTCGGCGAGAAGGGCGAGGCGGGCCTGAAGGGCATGCTCGAAAAGGAGGTCGCCAAAGCCTATGTCGAGGTCGTGGGAGAGGCCAAGTCGTTCATCAAGGAGCAGCTTGCGCTGAAGCCGTTCGAGATGCAGCACGTCGACCTGATGTTCAACGACGATATCGTCTACCCGATAGAGCTGAACTACCGGGCCGTGGACGGCTTCAAGAACGCCGTCAATCGCCAGCTAGTGAAAAGGAGCCTGGATATCAAGAGGAACAGCGCAAAGCGGCTATCGAAGTTCGAGGCCGTCTGTAAGGACATGGTCCGGGACACGCTGGAGTTCGACACGTACTTCGCCATCGGCCTGTTTGCCCTGGACTATGACCTGAGATTACCCGCAGTCAACGGCCATGCCGGCATCCGTGTCACCGATGGATATAACATCTTTTTACGAGACCACGCCCAGAAGGTGGAGCCCGTGAGCTATGCCGTGGGCATCAAGGTCAAGGATACAAAGGGCGAGCGCGTCGTCATCCTGAGCGGCGTGAACTCGGGCGGTAAGACCACGATGCTGGACCTGCTGGCGCAGGTGGTCATCCTCGGGCAGATGGGCTTCCCGGTGCCCGCCGGATCGGCCGAGATAGGCCTCGTGGACGAGCTCTTGTACTTCAGCAAGTCCAAGGGCACGCTGACTGCCGGCGCCTTCGAGACTACGATCAAGGGCTTTTCGCGCGTGGTTAGCAAGAACAGCAAGGTCGTGCTGGTCGATGAGCTGGAATCCATAACGGAGCCCGGCGCCTCCGCCAAGATCATCGCCGGCATCCTGGAGACGCTATACGATAACGACTGCAGCGTCGCCGTCTTTGTGAGCCACCTGGCCGAGCAAATACGGGAGAACACGAAGTACAGCATTCGAGTCGACGGTATTGAGGCCAAAGGCCTGGACGCTAATCTCAACTTAATAGTCGACAGGACTCCCAGGTACAATTACCTGGCGAAGAGCACGCCGGAGCTTATCGTGGAGAGGCTCACGCGGTCTTCGGACGGCGACAAAAAGGAATTTTACCAGAAGCTTCTGGCCAAGTTCAAGTCAAAGAACTAACGGTATGCCACGTCGCCGGAAACAAGTTTATCGGCATACTGGTATATCCGCCATGCAGCGAAGACCAGAGCGGCGGTCACCAGTAATATGACGATAGTCAGGGTATTGATCTTAACCTCCGGGTCGATGGGAAGAACCGTAATGACCAGGCTTAACTGTGTCCATAATCCTATCGCAATTAGTTGTTGCTTAGTTGCTTGAATTGTTATGGTCCTTTATCTCGGCCAGATACATGCCCAGCAGGACCATCAGGCCACCGCCTATCGTGGCCATGCTCATCGTCTCGCCCAGTATGAGCCAGGACAGGACGATGGTCGACAGGGGCACGAAATAGATGTACAGCCCCACCTTGGAGGCGTCCATACGCTCCAGGGCCACGTTATACACTAAATAGGCGATGATGGAGCAGAATATGGCCAGGAACACGATGGCACCGATCGCGTCAAGCGGAATGGACGTGATCGGTAAATGCGGTGTAAGTAAATAGAACGGTATCAGGCATATGGTGCCGATGATGAACATGTAGTTCAGGACAGTCAGGGGGTGATATTTCGATGCGATCTTTTTACCGTAAATTGAATAGACCGACCACAGTACGGCGCAGACGAGGATCATGATGTCGCCCGTCGAATGGCTCAGGTCGAAGGACAGCGAGCCCTTCGTGACGAGGACGGCGACGCCCAGAAAGCCGACCACCGAGCCCACGATCCTCCAGCGGCTAAGCTTTTCGTTCAGGAAGAGGGCGCTCAGGAAGATAATGAAGAACACGGACGTGTTGATGAGGAGGGAGGCGTTATTCGCCGTCGTGTACTCCTGGGCCGTCACCTGGATGACGTATTGTAGTGTGACGCCGGTAAGGGCCATGATGATGATCGTGCCCAGGTCTTTGATGTCGAACTTAAAAATGTCCTTGCCCTTCCAGAGGTATGTGGCGGCCGCCAGAAGCGGGGCGGCGATGAAGAAACGGAGAGAGGCGATCTCGATGGGCCCGATGCTTTTGAGCGCGATGGCATTTGCCACGAAGGAGCCGCCCCAGAAGATGTTGATCGCGAATAAGGCGATCATCAGGGGCCATTGGCTGTCTCGCTTGACCTCTCCGGGCATAGAGAAGCAAGAAGCTCCCCTATGCATTTAAATTTTCGGTCATCCTGATGTTTTTCAAGTGCATGGCCACGTCCTTTCCAAGGAGCTGGCAACCGTCGAGCTCGTTCTCCGTGGGCCTGTATTTTACACGGATGACCGGGTCCAGCACCCGGAAACCCATCTGCCTCAGGCGCTCAGCGACCACAGGCGCTCCCTGGCCGCTCCAGCCGTAAGAGCCGAATACGATGGCGAGCTTATCCGTTACGTTCTTTCCGGCAAGGTCGTCCAGCAATTTCAATATCGGCTTGGCTGCGTGATAATTAAAAGTGGGCACGCCGAACCCGATGGCATCGGCCGCCATCACGTCTTCGGGCGTTACATTGAAGGCATCGACTACTTCCGTATCCAGCTTCAGCGACCGGGCGCCTTCGGCGATAGCGTCGGCCATGGCTTTCGTGTTGCCGGTCGTGCTGTTATAGACGATCAACAATCGGGGCATAATGAATGGAACGTGGCGTGATGATAAAAAAGTGACTACGGGCCATGTTCCTTTTTAGCCGGCTCAGGGCTCTTGATGAAGTAGCCCAGGATCTTAAGGTTGTTATCGGCCATCGCGATGCCCGCTATAATGAAGGCCGCGCCCATGGCGATGGCGGCCGTCAGGGGCTCGCTTAAAAGGGCGATGGCCAGCACAATGGCGAAGAACGGCTCCAGGTACTGGTATATGGCCGTCTTCGAGGGGCCGAGCCGGATGATGGCGTCGTTAAAGAAGAAATAGGCGATGACCGAGCATACCACGGCCAGGTACAGTATACATTCCCAGGTCGTGATCGAGAGGCTGCCGAACGCGTGGTGGGGCGTCAGGAAATAGACGGGCAGGAGCCCGATGAAGCCGATGATGAAGATGTAGTTGAGCTGCGAGAGCACGGAATATTTACCCGCAAGCTTGTTGCCTACCAGGATGTAGATGGCCCACATGACGGCGCAAAGGATGACCAGCCCGTCGCCGATGAGGTTTGGCGTGAAGGCGAATACGCCGTTCGTGGCTACGAGCGCCGCTCCCAGGAAGGCGATGACGATGCCCATGATGTTATCGATGGACAGCCGCTCCTTGAGGAACAGCGCCGAGGGGATGATGACGAAGAACGTGCCCATGTTGATGAGCAGCGCCGTGTTCGTCACGGACGTGAAGGTCATCGCGGCGAACTGGACGATGTACTGGAGAGTCACGCCGGTGAGAGCCATGATAATGAGCACCGGCAGGTCCTTCGGGGCGATGCGGAAAGCCTTTCGGCCTTCGATTAGGAGCGTGATGGCTATTAGTAGTGGTACTGCTATCGCAAAACGCAGCGTGGCTAGCTCGACCGGGTACAGCCCTTCGAGCCCGATCTTCGAGGCTATAAAAGAGCCGCCCCAGAGGGCCATTACGAAGACGAGCGTAAGCTTTGTCTTTCCGTCGGCCGTTATTTTCATCTAGAGCGTTCCCTTCGTGCTCGGGATACCCCGTTTTTCATTCTTTCGGGTGGCCATCCAGATGGCGACCCCTAAAGCCTTGAACATAGACTCGACCATGTGGTGGTCGTCTTCGCCCTCGATCCTGACGTTCAGGTTCATGCCCGACGCCCGGGCGAAGGAGTCCACGAAGTGCCTGGTCATTCTCGTCGAGTAGCTGCCGATCGACTCATAATGGAACTCGGCCATGAAAACGGCATATCCTCTGCCGCTGATATCGACCGCTACCGTTGACAGCGCCTCGTCCATCGGTATCAGCGCGTGGCCGAACCGCTCGATCTTCGATTTATCGCCCAGCGCTTTCGCAAAGGCCTCTCCTAAAACGATTCCCATGTCCTCGACCAGGTGGTGGTCGTCCACGTGCAGGTCGCCGGTGGCCTTAATAGTAAGGTCGAACAGGCCATGCTTGGCGAAGGATGCCAGCATATGATCGAAAAACCCTATACCGGTCGATATTTTTGACGTACCATTCCCGTCTAAGTTCAACTCGACGGAGATGCTCGTTTCTTTTGTTTGCCGGCTGACGCTGGATGTCCTCATGGCTACCATTGTTATTGCTTCCTTAAATGTAAATAAATGTTTGCCTCACGCCGTTGCGGGAACAGGAGGGCGTTCAGTGACTAATTTTCCACTATGCAGGAACGCCTTAAGATTATCACGCTGATACAGCCGGAAATAGCCGACGAACACCGCAAGAATAGAGATGCCAATGAGCTCGGGCACGTAGGCGTCCGGGTTGTGGAACAGCACGTACAGGATGTAACCGGCATAGTTCTCAAGATTGAATTTGGGGAACTCCCACCCGAACAGCGGCCAGAAAAGCGTCCCCTGCACGCGCCACACCTGGTCCTCGGCGATGTGGAAAAGCGAGCCCAGTGCGAGCAGCTCCACGAAGTTCACTTTATATTTCCTGGTCACCGTGGCGCCGATCAGCGTAACGACGGCGACGAAGAGAAGCGTATGCGAGAAGATACGGCCGTTCTGGAATATGGAATAAAAGATATAGTCTCCGATGGGCTTATCGATGATGTCGGGGAGAAGCCCGCCGACGAGGACGAAACGGTAATCGACGTCCTCCTTTAAGACGGAGAAGATGACGAAGGCCAGGAGAAGCGTGATGCCCAGGTGGCCGAAGACAAGCATGAGCAATACCTAACATATGAAAATATAACTACTTTTTCCCGATGTCAGCGCTTATTCAGCAGCGCCTCTTCGAGCAGCCGGTACTTCGAGAAGTCCTCGACGAATACGAGCGCCTTCTTATTGCCGGCCTCCTCCATGGGTATCCCGATGAAGTTCCGGACGCTGTTCTTCTTGCCAACGTGAGACGTATACTCCACCGGCCCGAGGTAGAAATGCCTGCCGTCCAGGGCGGACTTGATCATCTTATCCAGGCCTATCGCTATGTAGGTCGGGAGCGTAAAGAAATTAAGCTCTTTGAACGCCCGCTCGTCGACGCCAGATATCTTCAACATTGCCGGGTTCACGTAATCGACGGTGCCATGGTCGTTGACGATATAAACGCCGAACGGGGCCTTTTCCAGCACGTCGTGCATCAGGTTAAAGGCCTGCATGGACTGTGCCTCCATGCGCTTGCTACGCTCGATCTCGGTCATAAGGGCGTCATTGGCCTTCTTCAGCTCCATGGTACGCTCCTGCACCCGGGACTCGAGCTCGTCACGTGCCCTGCGAAGCGCATCCTCCGCGACCTTCCGGGATGTGATATCCTCGACAACGGCCACGAAGAACTTCACGGAGCCGTCCGGGCCGCGGATGGGCGAGCAGGTCACGCGCCCCCAGACAAGGCCGCCGTCGGCTTTAATGTAGCGCTTCTCCATGGAGAAATGGTTCATCGTACCTGCCCTCAGCTGTTCAACGTTGTCATTGCTGGCATTCCGGTCTTCAGGATGGGTGATGTCCAGGTACGACTTATTCTGGAGGTCTTCCTGGGAATATCCCAGTATCTCGCTGAACCGCCGGTTCTGCCTGATGAACATGGATCGGTTCGACAGGTATGCGATGCCTACACCGACGTTCTCGAAAATGATGCGGAACCGCTCCTCGCTATCCTTCAGGGCGGCCTCCGCCTCCTTCCTCGCCGTGATATCCTCGAAGATCATGGTGACGCCGTGCGCCGTATCGTCGAACACCGTGGGTATGAATCGGACGTTAAAATAATGCAGGTCGCCGTTCTTCTGGATGGCCGCCTCGATATACGACTCCGTCCCCTTCAGCGCCATCTTGATGTGCGGGATGATCGAGGGATTGAAGGCCATGGGAAAAGACGAGTTTATGATGCTCCTGTTGAGGATGTCCTGCTTCTGGATGTGCTCGAACTCCAAAAAGCGGTCGTTGACGTTGATGACGCTCATGTCATCGTCCAGGACGATGATAAAATCAGAGGAAAAGTTGAGGATCGCAGACATGGGTATCCTGCGGGAGGGATAGAAGACTTTTGAGGAGCCGAACGTCTTCATGTCGATGTGGCCGGCGATCACGAGCATATCGAGGTACTTGGCCGCCGAGTGCCGGTTCATCTTTACCGCCTGCGCTATCTCGGTGACGGTCATGCCGCGCGGGTTTAGCTTGAGGATCTCTTTGATGTCGGAGAGCTCTTTTTTTAGGTCCATGTCAACAAAGTGGATTTATGCTAATCTATCATATAGCTTATGTCGGATGTTCGCCAGCGTCGTTATCCGGCGTTGTTATCCACCGACCATAACGATTAAATAGCAAGCGGTTGATTTTAGACTAATGCCCCCTGTTAGTGGGAGTGAGGTGGGACCTAAAAAACTCATTCCCCACTAACTTTTAGTCCTTTTCTTATCGAGCTTTCCATGCGAACGGCAAACGCCTTCCGCCACTACATCCAGTAAAAAATATCCTGGCTACATTAAAGCAAAAGGAAAAACAAAGAAAAAGTAAAAAATATAAGAGCAAAAAAAGACTTACGCCTTCAGCTCTTTCTTCTTGGGCCGGAGGCCGGTATACCCGCACTTCCTGCAGCGGGTAGCGCGCAATGCGTTCCGCGCATTACACTTCCTGCAAATTTGTACGTTAAGCTTCCGTGCCTCGGCTTCTGGAAATCTTGCCATGAATGTTACCTCGTAATACTTAATTTATGACGCACCTTCTAACGTCTTTCGTATCATATAACGCTTTTGGTCAGAGCCCGGTAAAAATACAGTTTCCCGGAAGACGAATAAATACAAATACCCTGACTTTCTTATGCATTAAAAAGTAAGGGTAATTAAGCTATCGACAATACAGGAAACCATTATGAAAGCAGTTATTCTAGCGGCGGGAGAAGGCAGCCGGCTCAAGCCGTTCACGGTGACCAGGCCCAAGGTCATGATCCCGGTCGGCGACAAGCCCATTCTCGAATACGTCATCGACGCGCTCCAGGCCAGCGGCATCATCGACATCATCATGGTCGTCGGCTACAAGCGCGAAAAGATCATGGACTACTTCGGAGACGGCCGCAAGTGGGGCGTCAACATCGTATACGTGGAGCAGTTCCAGCAGCTCGGCACCGCCCACGCGCTCCGCCAGGTCGCCCACATGATCAACGACCGCTTTTTAGTCATTAACGGGGACACAGTCATCGACGCCTCCGCAATAAAAGAGATCATCCAGGTCAGCAGCGGTGACGCCGCCATGCTCACCGTCACGGTCCAGAAGGCCCACCAGTACGGCGTCGTCAGGACGCAGAACCAGCTCGTCAAGGCCATTCTGGAGAAGCCCAAGGGAGAGGACGTCAGCAACGTCGTCAACGCCGGGGTATACAGCTTTTCGCCCATCATCTTCAGCTTTTTAGAGTCCATGGAGATCTCGGAGAGGGGCGAGTACGAGATCACCGACGCGATAAGGAAAATGCTCTCCGAGGGCTACGCCGTCCGGTCGGTCCACACGAACGCCACCTGGATGGACGCTTTATTCTTATGGAATCTGCTCGACATGAACACCGCGGCCATTGCGAGGCAAAAGCCGAATATCGCGGGAAGGGTCGAGGACGGCGCCCACATCGTCGGCCCCGTCACCATAGGCGAAAATTCCGTGGTCATGTCGGGCTCGTATATCGTGGGGCCGGTCTGCATCGGCGACAACTGCGATATCGGACCGAACGCGGTCATACTTCCGGGCACCAGCATCGGGAGCAACAGCACCATCGAGCCGTTCGCCCGCATCGCCAACAGCATACTCATGAAGAACGTCAAGGTGGCTTCCTTCAACAACATTTCCAGCTCCATCATCGGCGAGGGCGTCTCGACGGGCTCGCACTTCATCGCGGAGTCGGCCGATACCAGGGTAGAGATGGACGACATGCTGATGAAGGCCCACATGGGCGCGGCCATCGGCGACAACACGGAGATCTCGGGCCGGGTGCTCGTAAAGCCGGGCAAGGTCGTCGGGGTGCGGTGCCGTATCGGCTCCGGTACCATCGTGCGCGAGAACCTTCCGGATGATATGAAAGTACTGTGAGGTAGATTATGTGCGGTATCGTAGGTTATGTCGGGAACGATAACACGGCGGAAGTGCTGCTCGAATCGCTGTCCCGGCTCGAGTACCGGGGCTATGACTCTGCCGGCGTCGCCCTCGTCTGTAATGGCAGCCTCCAGGTAATAAGGTCGTACGGGCGGATCTTCAACTTAAGGCAAAAGATGCCCCACGGCATCATGGCCACCATGGGCATCGGCCACACCCGCTGGGCCACGCATGGAAAGCCGTCCGAGGCCAACGCGCATCCTCACAGGGACTGTACTGGCAGGATCGCGGTCGTCCACAACGGCATCATCGAGAATTATAAGGAATTGAAGGACATGCTCCTTGCCCGCGGGCATACGTTCACCTCCGAGACGGACACGGAGGTCGTGTCTCATCTTCTGGAGGATAATTATACCGGCGACATGCAGCGCGCGCTTCTCGAGACGGTCAGGCAGCTCAAGGGCTCGTTCGCCCTGGCCATCGTAAACCAGGATGAGCCCGGGAAGATCTATGCGGCCAGAAAGGACAGCCCCATGGTCATCGGTATCGGCGAAGGCCAGTACTTTTTAGCGTCCGACGTCACCGCCTTCCTCAAGCACACCCGGAAGGCCCTGTTCCTCGAGGACGGCGACGTCGCCATACTCTCGCACGAGGGCGTCAGGCTCATGGACTTCGAGGGGCGGGAAGTGTTCCGGAGCATCAAGGCCATCGAGTGGGACCTCGAGGCCGCCGAGAAGGCGGGCTACGACCACTTCATGCTCAAGGAGATCCACGAGCAGCCCACGTCCCTGAAGGCGGCCATCGCGGGCCGGCTGGATGAGCTAAAGGGGAACGTGAACATCAAGGAAATAACGCTCACGGAAGAGCAGATCCGGAATATCAGGCACATCGTCATCATCGCCTGTGGAACGTCATACCACGCGGGCATGATGGGCCGGTACGTCATCGAGGAGCTGACGGACCTGCCCGTCTCGATCGAGATCGGCTCCGAGTTCAGGTACTCCCACTTTCCGCTGGACGAGAGCACGCTCGTCATCGCGATATCGCAGTCGGGCGAGACCGCCGATACCCTGGCCGCCGTTAAGGATGCCATGAGGAACGGGTCTCACGTCATCGGGATAACGAACGTGGTCGGCAGCACCCTGTCGAGGGAGGCCAACGACATCATATACATGCTATCCGGCCCGGAGATCGGGGTAGCCGCCACAAAGACCTTTACGGCCCAGGTCGTAGTGATGTACATGATCGCCATCATGCTGGCCCGTGCCCGGGGAAGCATCAGCATCGGGAAGGCCAGCAAGCTCATCCGCGCCATAAAAACCCTTCCGCAAAAATCCCAGCTCGTGCTCGATATGGAGGCGAAGATAGCCGAGACGGCGAGCCTTTTCAGCAAGTCGGGCTGTTTCTTCCTGGTCGGGCGCCACCTGAATTTCCCGGTCGCCCTCGAGGGCGCCTTAAAGATCAAGGAGATCTCGTATGTGATGTCCGAGGGCTTTGCCGCGGGCGAGCTCAAGCACGGCCCGCTGGCGCTGCTGACGACGGGAGTTCCGGTCATCGCCATCGCCACGGAGAGCGAGCTCTACGATAAGATGGTAAGTAACATAAGAGAAATAAAGGCGAGGGACGCGACCGTCATCGCGGTCGCGAGCGAGAGCAACCGGTCCGTCGAGCAGGTGGCCGACCTGGCCATCCGGGTCCCGGATTCGTGCGAGTACATCTCGCCCATACTCTCGTCTATCGTGCTGCAGCTATTCGCATATTACGTTGCGCTGGCCCGGGGATGTCCCATCGATAAGCCCCGGAACCTGGCAAAATCTGTCACGGTGGAGTAACATGTCACTTTTCGGCTCTTCAGGCATCAGGGGCATCGTCAACGAGCTGATCACGCCCGAGCTCGCGCTTAAGGCAGGCAGGGCGGTCGGCCTGGCGAACAAGAACGTCGTCGTCGGCAGGGACCCCCGCACGTCCGGCCCGATGATCGAGAACGCCCTCGTTTCCGGGCTGCTGGCCATGGGAGCGAGAGTCACCCGGGTCGGGCTGGTATCGACGCCTACGCTGGCGTACGCCGCCAGGAACTATGACTGCGGGGTGATGATCACCGCCTCCCACAACCCTCCCGAGTACAACGGCCTTAAGTTCTGGAACCCGGACGGCATGGCCTTTTCTCTTCACCAGCAGGACGAGCTGGAAAAGGCCATCAACAGCGACATCAAGGGCGCAAGCTGGCAGGGCATGGGCACGGAGAGCTTCAGGCAGGATGCCGTGCGGGAGCACATGGACGCTATCCTGAAAAACGTGGAGCATTACCCTCTTAAGGTGGTCGTGGACTGCGGCTGCGGCGCGGCGACGACCATTACGCCTTACGTTTTGAGAGAGATGGGCTGCAGCGTCATCACGCTGAACGGCCAGCCCGACGGCTTTTTCCCGGCCCGTGAGCCGGAGCCCGTGGAGGAGAACCTGGACGGGCTGAAGAAGACGGTCATCGCCACCGGAGCCGACCTTGGCATTGCCCACGACGGCGACGCGGACCGCATGATGGCCGTGGACGACGAGGGCCGCTTCGTCAGCGGCGATGAGCTGATGGCCTATTTTTGCCAGTACGAGGTGAAGTATTCGCTCGTTTGCCCCGTCGACGTTTCGATGGTCGTAGGCAAGTCGGTCAATGGCGTTAAAATATACCGTACCCGCATCGGCGACGCCTTCGTCTCGGAGGAGGCGAAGAGCGTGGGCGCCGATTTCGGGGGAGAGACCAGCGGCACCTGGATATTCCCGAAGATGTCCTACTGCCCGGATGGCATCTACGCGGCGGCAAAGCTCGTGGAGCTCGTGAGCAAGAACGGCAGGCTCTCGGACGCCGTGGATGCTCTGCCCAGGTACCCGATCAAGAGGAGCGGCATCAAGTTCTCCCACTCCGTGGACAAGGCGAAACTGATGGAGGTCGTCAAGGGAGCCATCGACGTAAAGGACGCTAAGGACGTCAACACGCTGGACGGCATGCGCGTGGAATACGGCAGCGGATGGATACTGGTCCGGCCGTCGGGCACCGAGCCCAAGATACGGATCACCGCCGAGGCGGAAGACGTCGATACGCTCACGGAATTATTTAACCGGACGGAGTCCATCGTCAAGAGGTGTGTCAAGGCATGCGAGCCGTAATACTGGCCGCGGGAGAGGGCACAAGGATGCGCCCCCTGACAGAGAACAGGCCCAAGGTCATGCTGCCCATCGCGAACAAGCCCATGCTCGAGTACATCATCGGCGAGGTACACGCCGCAGGGATACACGATATCACGCTCATCGTGGGGTACAAAAAAGAGGCCGTCATGGAATATTTCGGCGACGGCTCGAAGTTCGGCGTCCGCATCGACTATATTGTCCAGGAAAAGCAGATGGGCACCGGCCATGCCTTCGGCATGGCCTCCTCGATCAAGGACGTCCGCTTTATCGCGCTGAATGGGGATGTCATCGTGAGCGCGGCCCAGGTCCGCAGGCTCATGAAGAGGCGGGAAGCGGCCGTAATAGCCGTGAAGAAGGTAGCCGACCCCAGGGCGTACGGGGTCATCGAGGCGGACGGAGGCCGGGTGAAGCGCATCGTGGAGAAGTCCCAGAACCCGCCTACCGACATGGCGAACGCCGGCATTTACCTGTTCAGCCGCCCGATCTTCCACGCCATCGAGAATACGGGGCTTTCGCCCCGGGGCGAGATCGAGGTCACGGACGCCATCCAGTATTTGATCGATAACGGCAGCCAGGTGGGCTTCGTGCTGATGAAGGAGGACTGGCTCGACATCGGGAAGCCCTGGGACCTGCTGACGGCGAACGAGATGGCGCTGAAGCTCATGAAGAGCAAGATCGAGGGCGAGGTAGAGCCGCTGGCCACGCTCAAGGGCGAAGTGAGCGTCGGCAAAGGGACGATTGTCCGAAACGGCGCATATATCGTGGGGCCCGTCACCATCGGAGAGGACTGCGATATTGGCCCGAACTGTTTTATCCGTGCATCGACCAGCATAGGCGACAACGTCCACATCGGCAACGCCGTCGAGGTCAAGAACTCCATTATTATGGATGGCACGAAGATCGGCCACCTGAGCTATGTGGGAGACAGCGTCATCGGGTGCCGGTGCAACTTCGGGGCCGGCACGAAGATCGCGAACCTGCGCCTGGACGAGAAGACCATACCCGTTATTGTAAAGGGAGAAAGGGTCGACAGCGGGCGCCGGAAGCTCGGGGTCATCATGGGCGACGACGTGCACACGGGCATCGGCAGCCTCATCAACGTGGGCACGGTGATCTACGCCGGGGCGCAGATAGGGCCCGGCGCGCTGGTGAAGGGCGAAGTGGCCGCGGGCCAGAATATCATGAGATAGCCTGTATCGGGCACTTTTTTATCACTTTATATATCCTGACGCCGTCCTCGTCGTACACTTTTTCATAGAACTCCGGGTCCGCCAGCGCTTTAACGAACGGAAAGTCGGCCTCCCGGCGCCCGACGAACACGTAATCCACCCTATCGCCCCTCATTGCGTTCCATACGGACTCCGGGTGCGTGGCGTTCATGATGCGGTCCATATGGTCCTGGTATACGACGCCGTGGTATTGTTTCGTGTACGCCTGGCCCGAGTAGGCCACGTCCCTGCCCGCCAGAACGGGAGACTTCACGAAGTAGGTCGGCTTTTCATATATCACTGCGTCCGGCGGCGTAGCATGCTCGATCCAGCGGATGGCTTTCACCTCGGGCGCCGTGGCGAGGGTAACGGGCGTATTGTTGTTATAAAAATCGGCGATCAGGAACGTCGACGGTACCATGAGCGCGATTACCGCCAGCGCCGTTGCCATCTTATGGGCTTTCTGCGAGGCCAGCCAGCCAGACAGGACCAGGCCCGAAAACAGGGATAACGGCAGATACAGGTAGGTCAGGAACCGGTACGTGTTGCCGGTCAGATCCATGATCAGCACTGTTACGCTGACGACGTTCACCAGCGCGAACGACGCCAGCAGCTTCGCCGTATCGTTCGTGAGAGAACGATAGAGCCCGTACGCCCCGAAAGGAAGAAGCGGGCCCAGGGCCAGCAGCACGGTCACGGGCAGGTCCTTGTGCTGGCCGATGGCGATCTGGGAGCCGGAGTTGGCCGGGAATAGCGTGTACTGGTAGAGCACGGCTACACCGCCCATGAGCAGGGGCAGGAACAGGAGGACGGCGGCCCTGAATTTTCGCTCTTTAAAAATGAAATAGAGGGAGAAGAGGCCCAGGGCTATGAACACGGGAAAAGCGTTGATAAGGTGAAAAAATACGAGCGATGCCAGCACGAGGCCGGAGACGGCCGACGCGATAATAGAGCGGTCCTTCACGGCAAGCGCGAACAGGTACAGGCCGAACACCATGCACAACAGGCCGAAGAGCTGCGTCTGGGGCAGGAAAAAATACAGCGCAGTAGCGTCATACTTCATGTTCATGATGCCGGGGCGCTCATAGACCAGACACTTGAACAGGTCGAGACGGGCGCCATTCCAGCTGAAGAGGACCAAGAGCCAGGAGAGCCCCGAGCCCAGGACGTAGAGCAGCGAGCCGGCCAACGCCGCAGCCTCATTAAAGGCGAGCTTCGCCAGGAGGTATGCGTCCAAAAAGATCAACGCCGAGGCGATGGGCACGAGAAGCTTAAAGACTGCCAGCATCTCCACCCCTGTTGCCACGGACAGGCCCCCGAAAAGCACGTGCATGAACCAGTTATACGGGATGAAGTGCCCGGGGAGGTAAGGGTCTTCAGGAGGGACGTGCGGCATTACAGTAAAGCGCCGGGCGATGGACAGGTGGAAGTTCAGGTCCATCCCGTGGGTAAACCCGTGGACCATCCCCGCATCGGTGAGCCTGAACGTCTTGAGCGATACGAAGAGCACGATGCCGAAGATGGCCGCCCCGACCAGGAGCGGCATCGCTTTCGATGGTCCGACCTTAAAGCCCGTCCCGCGGGCCCACTGGCACAGGGCGATGGCGGAGGTCATCAGCCCCAGAAGGGCGGGGGCGTAGTTCGTAGAAAGGGGTGAAGTGATAAGCACCGCCATGGGGAAAAGTAATACGGACAGCGTGAGAGAGATAGAGATTAGCTCTACCAGAGTGGCCTCTTTTTTAAATAACGTTAATAAAGAGAAGCCGGGGAGGAAGAGCAGCAAAGCAAGGCCCGGCAGGCCCGCAGGTAATGCCATAAGGCAAGCGGCGACCGCGATCACCGGCCAGAAAATGCGTTTTATATTGAGCCCCAGAATTCAAATGGGAACGCATCGTATTAAAGTTATATCGACTTTAGGGACAAAAACGAGGAAAGATCTACGAGCCGACGATGATATCGTCCTGGCTCGCCCCTTGCTCCTTTAATATTTTCTTCAAAGAGGCCTTATCGTACTTCTGCTCGAGCGCGTACTCGATGAGCCGGGCGTAGGCGTCCTTTAAGGAGAGGTCGTGCTCGATGGCGAATTTTTTGACCTCTTTATGAAGCTTCTCGGGGATATCCGCTTTTGGCATATTGCTCAAGATATGTCATATCTGATATATAAGCTATCACGTCATCGAATGTTTGGGTATAGCCCAAACTTTTATATCTTCGGCCTGCCTATTGTTACCCGTGAAGAACATCGACGGCCTGGAGCTCAGCCCCAAAAAATGCGAATATATCAAGTTCATCCTGGAGCATGGCGGCACAGTGCATACGACGGACATTTCGGAGCACTTCGGGCTGGACCCGTCGACCGTGTCGAAGTCTGTCGCCGGGATGTCCTCGACGGGGCTCATCGAGTATGTGCCCTACCGAGGGGCCCGGCTTACGAAAAAGGGAAAAGAGTACGCGGAATTCTTGATGAGACGCCACGGGATCATCGAGCTCATGCTGTCCCACTACGGCCTGACGGCCCAGGAGGCGTGCGCCGAAGCCTCGAAGCTGGAAGGGTACGTCTCGAAGGACGTCGTTGACAAGATATGCACGTCGCTTGGCCATCCGAGCGCCGGCGTCTGCGGCCGCATCAAGCACGACACGTGCTGCTGCTGTCCCGAGGATTGAGGCGAGACCATGAGCGAGCTGTCGCCTCACATACCGGACCTCGACCTCATCACGTATTACGGCGAGAAGGGGCAGACGTTGTTCTCCCGGGTCAGCCCCTGGACGAAGGCATTCATGCTGCTGCTCATCATCGTGTTCATCACGATCTCCAAAAACCTGCCGCTGCTGGCTTTATTGTATTTATGTTGCCTCGCCGCTTTCTGGCTCGCCGGCCTGCCCGTGAACAAGCTCTTCCAGTGGTATTTATTGCCCGTCGTCTTCGTGCTATCGCTGGTCCTGCTACTGATCTGGGAGGCAGAGGGCACGCCGCTTTTCACCATAGGCATTTTGGGCCTGTCCTTCACGCTCACCGACGAGGGCCTGGAGCTCGTCGCCGTTCTCCTGCTGAAGGCGCTCATTTCGGTCACCTACACGCTATTATTCCTGATGACCACGAAGTACGCCCACTTCTCGGCCATGATATTCAAGGCCTGCCCGTATCCCATCGACCAGATCTTCCTCATGTCGTACCGTTTTATTTTTATCACGCTGAAGATGGTCGAATCGATGCTGAAGGCGCTGCGCTCCAGGGGCGGAGGGCTCATCAAGAGCACGATAAGGCAGAGCGGGATGTTCGCCGAGATATTCGCCCTCACGCTCATACGCTCCTATGACCGGGCGGACCGCGTCAGCAAGGCGATGGAGGCGAGAGGATTTAGCGGGAAGTACGTGGCCTCTACGCGGGTGCCGGCCATCCGCTTACCCGAATACATATTCATGCTGGCGTCTACGGCGCTGGCCGCTTACCTGTTATTGTTCGTTACATAGTTCGAGTTGATATCATGTCATTGAAGGTCATACAGCAAAGCGAGCACGTCTGCCACGGGCACGTCCCGGGCGAGCTTATCCACGTGGACTGCGCGAGCCACGTCTACCAGGACGGCACGGTGGGCATCCACAATATGTGCTTCAGCGTCCGGGAGAAGGAGATCGTCGCGCTCTGCGGCCCCAACGGCTCCGGGAAGTCCACGCTCATCGAGCATCTCAACGGGCTCCTGCAGCCGTCGAGCGGCAGCGTTTCCATCGGCGGGAAGAAGCTCGACCTCCGCTCGGGCGTCTGGCGGGAGGTAGGCGTCGTCTTCCAGCAGTCGGACGACCAGATCTTCGCGCCGACTGTTTTAGATGACGCCATGTTCGGCCCCCTGAACATGGGCATGAGCCCGGATGATGCCCGGAATGCCGCGATGGAGGCGCTGAAGGCGCTGGGGGCGGATCATCTTGTAGATAAAATGCCGTCGTACCTCTCGGGCGGCCAGAAGAGGCTCGTAAGCATCGCCGGAGTGCTGGCCATGAGGCCACGGCTCATCGCTATGGACGAGCCGACGTCCGACCTGGATCCGAGGCATACCGACGTCATCGCGAAGGTCATCATGGAGCTGAAAGACAGGTACGGCATCAGCGTCGTCATCGCCACCCATGACCTGGACCTGGCCTCGATGGTCGCCGACCGTGTCTGCGTAGTCAGGGACGGCTCCATTGTTGCCGAAGGCACCCCGGCAGAGATATTTTATAATGACAGCCTGCTGGAGTCGGCGGGCCTGAAGCAGCCCCGGATTGTGGGCGTTTACCGCTCGATCATGGCGAAAGCGGGCATAACGCCTGCCGGAAGGCCTGTAAAGGAAGAGGAGCTGGCCAGCATAGTGGCAATGATGATAAAATAATGTTTGGCATGTACCCAAAATATTGAGGAGGCAAAGGATTGGCGCATATTCACCTTGAGGACGGCACCTTCAGCATCGTATGGGTGCTCGTCTGGTGGGCCGCAGCAGTATTATTGATCAGCCTGTGCCTTCTCTGGCTCCGTAAGGTCCGGAAGATCGATAACCGCACGGTCATCATGGCCAGCCTGTGCACGGCCGCGGCCTTCGCCATCTTCCAGGTGGAGATCCCTATACCGCTGCCCCTTTTTGGCGGCCTTCACCTGAACTTTACTCCGCTCATCGGCATTCTTGCCGGCCCCGCCATGGGCGGCATCATCGTGCTCATCGCGAACATTTTCAGCGCTGCCGTGGGCCACGGTGGCTGGGGCCTGGTCGGGGCGAACTGTATCGTGAACATGTCCGAAGTGCTGGTGACATACACGGTTTACCGCACGCTGGGCCGGCTGAACCTGGACGCGTTCTCCCGTGCCGGGATCAGTACCATCATGGGGCTCTTCATCGGTAACCTGACCATGATGTCGGTCATCTTGATCTCCGGAGTGCAGGGCATCGAGATAGGCTTTGTAGATCTATTGAATAGCCTGGTCATCATCGCGGCTGTGAACATGCTGGTGGCGGTCATCGAGGCGTTCGTGACCGGCTATATCGTTTCGTACCTGGAGAGGGTCAGGCCCGATATGCTGGGCGAGCCGCTGTCACTTAAAACGAAGCCGCATGTTAATGGTACGTTACTGCTGGGAGCGCTTATCGTACTCGTCCTGGCATTGAGCATTGCTGTCTTTGTTTTTCCGAACGTCTTTATGGCAGGCTGAGCTATGCGTGCGGAGGATAGCAGGCTCCTGTACCTGGCGGACAGGAAGGAATGGCGCCAGTGGCTGAGGGAGAATTTTAAAAAAGAGAAAGAGGTCTGGCTCATTTTCCCTGATAAAGCTTCCGGCGAGCCGCGCCTGGCCTACAACGACGCGGTCGAAGAGGCGCTCTGCTTTGGGTGGATCGACAGCACGGTCCGCTCGATCGATGCGCATCGTGCGGCACAGCGATTCACGCCCAGAAACCCTAAAAGCAGCTACTCCCAGGCGAATAAGGAGAGACTGCGCTGGCTGTACCGGCATGGGCTGCTACATCCGACGATAGAAGAGGCCGTCATGGATGTCATCAACGAAGGCTATGTTTTTCCGAAGGATATTCTTGAAGCGATACAAAAGGACGAGACCGCCTGGAAGAACTATCGTGGATTTTCCGACCCATACAAGAGGATACGTATCGCCTACATCGATTCGGCCCGGAAGCGCCCCGAAGAGTTCACGAAGAGGCTGGACAATTTTATTCGCATGACACGGAAGAATAAGCTCATCGGGTATGGCGGGATCGAGAAGTACTATTAGTCGACCCGGCACTTAAAAGCCTCAGGCTCCTTCAGCCCATGGCCGGTGATGACGGACACGACTCGCGCGTCATTTTCTATCTGGCCCTGCTCGTAGGCCTTGATCAATCCGGCAGTGCTCAAAGCACCGGACAGCTCGGCAAAGATGCCCTCCTCAAGGGCCAGCATATTCCGGGCACAGCTCGCCTCATTGTCCGAGCACGTGACGGCAATGCCCTTTGACTCCTTTAAAGCACGCAGCGCCCAGCTCCCGTCCAGCGGGTCTCCACAGGCCACGGCATCCATGAGCGTATGTGGCAGAACGGGCTCTATACGGTCCGTATTGCACATGAAAGCCTTCGCCACGGTATTACACCCTTCGGCCTGCACGCCGATGATCTTCGGCAGGCGGTCGATCAAGCCCAGAAGCGTCAATTCCTTCAGGCCCTTCCACATGCCGTGGAGGAGCGTGCCGTTGCCGACGGGCACGGCGATATAGTCGTAGTCGGAGCCCAGCACGTCGGCGATCTCGAAGCTTACGGATTTTTCGCCCTCGCTCCTGTACGGGTAGTCGCCGGCGAGATACACATGGTTTTCATCGAACTGCCGACGGGCCTCCACCATTGCGGCCGTATAGTCGCCATTTACCCTTTTTATGGCGGCCCCGTGTGCCTCCATCTGGAGCAGCTTGATGCGGGGCGTGTTCTTCGGGACGTATATGCCACAGCCGATGCCGCCACGGGCGGTATAGGCGGCCACGCTGGCGCCCATGTTCCCGGTCGACGCGAGCACGAGCTCCGGGGCGCCATACGCCTTCGCCTGGGATATCTCGACCGTCGAGCCCCGGTCCTTGAATGACCCCGTCGGGTTCAGGCTCTCCATCTTAAAAAGAAGCTCTCTGCACCCGGCCTTTTTCACGACGTTCCTCGACCGCACGAGGCCGGTGCCGCCCTCGCCCATGGAGATGATGTTCTTTTTCTTCAGCTCAGGATAGAACTCCCGGTACCGCCAGTGGCAGAACGTACGCTTCCTCAGGTCTGCCCAGCTAATGTGGCCCATCAATTCAGCGTAATCGTAGACGATCTCGATGCTGTCCCCGCAGTCGCAACGGTAGCGTATCTCCCCTTTCGGGTACGTGCGGCCGCACCGGACGCACTGGAGGTACCTGACGTGCATACGGTACTATTGTCGTGATAAATAACAAATGTTTCCCTTTAAATGTGATTATTTTTATATTTATAGCTCGTACCTGATATCTAAGGCATAGCACATGAAAGATGAGGACTTTTATAAAAGTACGCTCGACATCATCGGGAGCTCCTGTGAGCTGGCGGGCATCGAGGAAAGATACAGGACCATACTCTCCTACCCGCGGCGCAAGCTCATCGTGAACTATCCCGTCCATATGGATGATGGTGGCATCAGGATGATCACGGCCCTCAGGGCCCAGCACAATGACGCGCTCGGCCCCTACAAGGGCGGCATACGCCTCGGCTGCAGCGTGACCGAGGAGGAGGTCACTGCGCTCTCCATGCTCATGTCCATCAAGTGCGCCCTGCTGGGGCTGCCATACGGCGGCTCAAAAGGCGGGATAATCGCCAACCATAAGGCCCTGTCTAAGAAAGAGCTGGAGCGCGTATGCCGGGGATATATCCGGGCCATCTACCCGGTTATAGGCCCCACGCTGGACGTCCCCGCGCCCGATATGAACGTCTCCCCCGAAGCTATCGGCTGGATGCTGGACGAGTACGAGCGCATGGTGGGCCACCACCAGCTTGACATCATCACCGGCAAGCCCGTCGAGCTCGGTGGCATCAAGGGCAGGACCACCGCGGTCGCCTGGGGCGGGATCTTCGTCATGGAGGAGGTAAAGCGCATCCATAACTGCGACTGCTCCACGTTCGCCATCCAGGGCTTCGGTAACGTAGGGGGGAGCATCGCCCAGATCCTGCACGAGAAGGGCCGGAGGGTGGTAGCGGTGAGCGACTCCACCGGCGGGGTATATAACGAGAGCGGCCTGAACATACCGGCGCTGATGTACCATAAGGAAGAGACGGGCTCTGTAAAGGGCTTTGATAAGGCCAGGGACATCACTAACGAGGAGCTTCTGGAGATGGACGTGGATGTGCTGGCGCCTGCGGCGCGTGAGGGTGTCATCACTGCTGCGAACGCCGATAAGATCCATGCGCGGTCGGTTTTGTCTCTTGCCAATGGCCCCGTGGACATGCGGGCGAGCGAGATACTGCATGACCGTGATATCATCGTGATACCCGATGTGCTGGCTAACGGTGGTGGCGTCGTCGTGAGCTACTTCGAGTGGGCCCAGGACCGGGAGGGGTACGGCTGGAGCGGCGCCAAAGTGTCGGCGAACCTTAAGGATGTCATGAAAAAGGCGTTCCGTAGTGTAAATGATGCCTCGAAGGACTATAAGGTCGATATGTATCGTGCTGCCTACCTTGTAGGGATCAAGAATATCGTGCAGGCGATGAAGGCTCGTTCCGTATAAAGAGTGATTTAAATTTTTTTTATTACCCGAGCTCATGCCGTATTTCCTGCAGGCGCTGGTTTGTTCGGTCGGTATCTCGAACCTCTCCAAAGGAAATAAGCCACGAATTTTTCTTTTAGATTTTACTCACGAAGCCTCGAATGCTCTAGCACACCGTCAATGCCCGAACTCTCTAATACTCTGGGCAGTGCTCTAAGCCTCTAACGCGCTAACCCGAAAAGAAGTCTCTAAGTCTCTAAATCACGTTTGAAGCGCTAAACGAGATAGCACGAACACTCTAAAAACCCGGTCGTTCCCCATTAAGTTAATATGCAATAGATTGGTGTCGTTGGCGTTTTAGCCGGGCTTTAGAATGTTAGTGCTATCTCTTTTAGCGTTTCGAACGTGCATTCGAGTTTTCGAGCTTTCTTTTCGGGTTAGCGCGTTAGTGCCGTTCGAGCACTGCCCTGTGTATTCGAGAGTTCGTGCGTTGACGGTGTGCTAGAGACTTAGAGATTTTGTGAGTAAAATCTAAAAAGAAAATTTGTGGTTTAATTCCTTTGGAGAGGTTCGAGATACCGACCGAACTATTGTACAAAAAGCATACCATGTAAAAGTATTACCCACAAACATGGAACTACTAGCTTAAAAATATTTTTCACAATAGTGCCAGGTACAAACCTCAGGCTTCGACTCATGGATGCCGCAATAGTACTTGTTATCGGCCCTCAATTCGAGGAACGGGCACTGCTTAACACGGTTACCGGCCTCATCCACCCAGAGACGCCCGCCCGAGACTTCCCCGTCGACGAAGTCGATGCCTACGTGAGCCAAAATATCGTCCCTGCGGTCGAGCCGCCACCGGGCAATATCCAGCGCCGAGGCCTCGAGCCTCATACCGTACTTCTTACAGCACAAGCCGCACTGGACGCATCCGCTCATGCACACGCATAACAATGCAAAAAGAATAACGGTTTCGGTCAAAAGATGGACTCGGGAAGCCCTGTGCCGATGCCCGACCCCGGCACGAACTTCGACATGTGGTTGATCGCGAACACGATGGCGCCGACCATGGCCCTCGACTGCTCGGAATTAAGCTGAATATTATGCATGCCCTCGGAACGGGCCTGCGGCGTGATGCTGGCGTCGATGATGTTCTCCAGAAGCCTCTCCACTTCAGAGAGGCTTAAGTAAAGCGATTTCTGCTTTGCTATGATCATCTCCCGCATCCCCTCGGTCTGGCCTTTACTGACGTCGCCCAGCTCCTCGAGCTGGCGGATGTGGTCCTGCACAAGCTCCCGGACGAGCTTCACGTTCGAGAACACAAAAACTACGTCTATTAGCTCGATGCCGTCGTGCCCTCCCTGTATCGCCGCGCTAACGTCCTGCATACACGTTTAATTCTTAGTACCGGGTATATAACACATACACGATTTATGTGCGGAGAAACAGAAACGAATAAAGAATGAACGATAGGAAAATAACGCAAAATAAATAGTTCATACGAAGATGCGATCTTCGTATTATTTTAAACTTAAGGATGTTACTGAAGATTGGTTAAAAACCTTAGAACCTGGGCTTCCTGTGCTTGGGAAGGCAGTCCTGGCAATATACCGGGCGGCCCTCGGTGGGCTGGAAGGGTACTTCGCATTCTTTACCGCAATCAGAACAAGTTGCCTTGTGCATTTCTCTTGGGCCTCCGAAGTTCCGGCGACCCCTAAATCCACTGTCTCTCATTGATATTACTCATGCAGATTGGTTCTGCACATGATTAAGCGGGACCATAGTATAAAAAGATATGCTTTGTAATGAACAGAAGTTTCGTAGGCATCCGGTTAGTAAGGGGACAGGTAAAATAAAATCGTAGGCGTCCTGGACGCCTACTGAACTTCTTATCGTCGTTCTCGCGTAGCTGATCAGTTGAGAGGCTTTGCAGTGGTCTTACCACCAGCCGCCCCAGCCGCAGGTGCCGCAGCCGAGACCGCCCCAGCCACCCCACAGGGGCCAGCCCCAGCCACCCCAGCCGAGACCGCCCCAGCCGAGACCGCCCCAGCCGAGACTGCCGAGACCCCAGCCACCCCAGCCGAGACCGCCCCACCAGGCGGTCGCCGGGATAGCCAGTACCAGTACAGCTAATGCGAGAAGAACGAAAATGGCTAGCTTTTTCATGTCCATTGTTGTTCCTCCTCACGGAACCCACGTAGAGTATTGTAAAAACCCTATTTTATGCCATGAGCGAAAAATCAAGCACTCCGAGCGTGGCAGCGCCGGTGAGGTACGATTTTGGTGTGAATCTAATATCTCGTGCAAAGCCCGACGCCACTTTGGGTATTCGGAGGCAGGGGCGGTCGTGCAGTAAGCCATAGAAAGGTCAATGCGAAAAGACCTAAGCGCCCCTAAGGGGGGCTCGCGCCATCGGGACGGCCCATATTGATTTCTGTTGTCGAGCCTGTCTGCATTAACTAATTTTTTTGTAACTGTTCAGCTTGTGGTTTTGGTTTTATTGGGAGGTTTGTGGGATGTAGGGGTGTCCTTGGAGTGCGTTGGTGATAGAGGCTAGGATGGGTTGTTTGTTCTTTTTTAGGGTGGATATATACGCCCTGATTCTGCAGAACCATTTGGCTCCTTTTTCGCTTCTGAACGTGCCGCTAATCTTTTGTTGGACTTTTACCATGCGGATGTCCCGTTCGGCCTGGTTGTTCTCGAATGGCACCATTGGATCGTGCATGAATGCTAAAATTTCATTCCGATACTTTTTACAGCGGTCAAGGAGGTTCTTAGCGTTGGACGGGTGTGTAATGGATTTTGCTGAAACTTCTTTTACTTAATAGTGTGTTAAGGAGGTTTAGCATGTCTAAGTTGTTTACGAAGGAGCAGATCAGGGCCTGGCTTGGCTTAAGGATAATGATTTGAAGCGTGGCGGGGATGTTGAGAAGGCTTTTATCGGGGAGATAAAGGAGGTTTTGCAGGAGGCCTTGGAAGAGGAGAGGACCCAGACATTGGGGTATTCCAAGTATGATTGGAAGAGCAAGGTCTCGGATAACTCTCGGAATGGTCATTCTTCGAAGACTGTTAGGAGCCAGTTTGGCGAGATAAATCTGGAGGTTCCCAGGGATTCGAAAGGGGAGTTCGAGCCTGTAATCGTTAAAAAGTATGAGCGCTCGATCAGTAGTGAGTTGGAGGATACCATCGTCTCTTTGTTTGCCAGTGGATTGGGTAACCGGGACATCGAGGCGCAGATGAGGAGGGTGTACGGTGTGGAAGTGTCGGCGGAGATGGTTAGCAAGGTTACTGACAAGATCCTACCGTTGGCCAGGGAGTGGCAGTGCCGCGCGTTGCAACCATTGTACCCTTTCATCTTCCTTGATGGGGTGATGTTCAACGTGAGGCAGGACGGCCACGTGATCAAGAAGACGGCTTACCTGGTGTATGCCATCACGGTTGAGGGGTGTAAGGAGGTCCTGGGCATTTGGATTGGGTAGGCTGAGAGCAGTAAGTTCTGGATGAGCATACTAACCGACCTCAGGAACCATAGGGTGAAGGACATCTTGATCGCCAGCGTTGATGGGCTCAATGGGTTCGAGGAGGCCATACATGCCGCGTACCCCAGGACTGAAATACAACGGTGCATCGTCCACCAGATAAGTAACAGCACCAGGTACGTGAATTACAAGGACAGAAGGCCGTTCTGCAAGGACATGAAGGAAATTTACACGGCGCCCAGCGAGGAGGCGGGCCTTGATGCCCTGGACCGGTTAGAGGAGAAACGGGGTGCTAAGTACGCGTACGCCATAAAGAGCTGGCGAAGTAACTGGCCTTGCCTCTCAACATTCTACAAGTATCCTCCGGAGATAAGAAGGCTTATCTACACGACGAATCCCATCGAGAGTTTCAACAGGAAGATAAGAAAGATCACCAAGAACAAATCTAGTTTCCCCACCGACGACAGCCTTTTTAAAATACTCTACCTGATTGTTATGGACGAGTCGGAGAAATGGAAAATGGCCGTCAGGGAATGGGGCACGATCATGAATCAACTCATGGTCTACTTCAAAGACCGAGTAGAAGCATGTATATAGAACGGTTCGCATAAAAGAGAAAAGTAATAAAAGAGAAAAAAGGAAGTCTCAACAAAAAAATTTACACTCTCGTTTTGACTGCGTTCCGGGGCCCCGTTTGCCCACACGTTCGGGCTCCCCCGTGTTTTCCCATAAGCCCAACCCGATAAGCTCCGTGTACCTTGACTCATAATCCGCGATGGCCTTACCATCCAACGGTTGAGATGAGGCCCGGGCCGCGTCCACCCTAGCTTTTACCTCATGCAATAACCCGCTCATCCCCCAGCCCCATTCCTGGCCGAAGGCCTCCGAGACTCCCCGGAGTTCCCGAAGCAGGTGGGCGTTGCATAAGACGTGCCCGCACCCGTACTTGAAGTAGGGCTTCCAGAAATCATGGACCAAGACGCCTTTAAACACTGGCAGTATCCCCTGCTCTATAGTTGCCCCCGAACCCCGATGCTTATGGTGTCCGTACCAGGTGAGGTACCTGGTGCATAGCACGTGGATCCACTGCCTCTTGCCGCATACCCGAAACCCCGTCTCGTCCGTGTAAAGCACCCCCACGCCCTTCAAGAGTCCTTTCAACACGCCTTCGAAGCCTTCAAGCCCCGTGTGGCAGGATTCCACCATCCCCACGAGCGTCCCTTTACCCACGGGGCGATCGAACAGGTCATTGAACAACTCACTAATCCGGTCGTACGGGACCAACTGGTACGTGCTGAGGTACACGACCAACGATGCCAGGCGGAGGCCGTACTGCACCGGATGTGACACGCCTTGAGGGAACCCGGCCCGAGACAAGTGGCGGCAGCAGGAGCACTGCTTCCGCTCTGCCTGGTACTCCGTGACCACAAACTGCAGGGGCGGAATATCAAAAGACCTGCCTCCGCTCGATCGTGGCGGGCACGTTCACCAAAGACGCTCCGCGCCCATCGCAAACATCAACGGTATGAATAATGACCACGTCGGGATCATCAACCTGCAAGAGGGTATGGCCAGAATGGCCCACTTGGCCCTCCACACGCCTCTCCCCCCTGGGCCGGAGGCTCCTCGGCTTGGCGAACACGTCCATGGACGGGGGCATATTACTATTCCCACTGTTCATGCCCAGCCGGGCCTCCAACTCCGAAAGCCGGGCCTCAAGCTCCCTAATCCTTGCATCCTGCCCCTCAGCAATCCTAACGACCGCCTCCGGATCATTCCGACATAACCCGAGAAGCACGTCCCTCTCCAACACCATGACAAACAAAAGATAAAACCAACAAAAACAAATCATTAACCACTAAAAAAGACACCTGAACAGTTACATTTATTTTAGCGTATGCCAGGCCTCATGCTGCTTGTCCGTTTGGAGATAATGCGATAATAGACTAAATGGTCATCATACAAAATATTATTATATAATATGCGAACTGGCCTATTAGAAGGTAATAGCCCTGCATGGCGATCACAAAGCAGCAGATTTTATATGTTGATCGGCCTGGTATCTGCCCCAGCCTCGCTCCGGCCGTATTTAGCGCCCATTTGATCCTCATATTCGATATGCCCTTTCCAGCCGCTAGGGGGCTCTATATGGCAGTTATAGGCAGTATAGACCAAAGGAAATAGATTACATTTTTCGGACAAGACCTCAATATCGCTCGCGTCGCCCTGGGTTAAAGGATATTTAATGGGGTGCAGGGCGTATTTAATCATGGGTATCTTATTATGATCGAAGCCCATGATCATGCTGCAAACGATGTCCACGTCAACTGGATTATACCCTGCGACTAGAACACCGCATTTTTTTGCCTGGTTCTCCATCGGCCCCTCCCTTTCACCCGCGACAATACCGTCCACAACCGTGAAGATCCTTCTCTGCGGTGTATCGCACATTACCCCGCTCCGGTCGGCATAGAAGATGATCTTGTTCAGGTCAGTAATTGTCCGGGGGAGCGTCTCATTCCCATACCAGCTCCCCACGTGATACATGTTTTTAGCCGGTTGCAAGAGCCGGGAGATAAATAGCAAAGAATAGATGCCCCGGAGCAGGTATATCTTATATAGATTGGCGGTCGTCGGTATCTCGTCCTTGATCCTACTAGAGAGGTCAATCAGGGGGTCTTTATGTAGGTATTCGTCGCCGCCGTCCGCTATCGATCCAGCCTTGTGATGGGGGACCATGTCCTTACAGCCATTAATGCCCACCATGTTCTTTAAGGCGCAGCTAAAGGCGGTCTTCGAATGGGTCTTGAGCTTAGGGACGTTGAGGATGACGTCGGCTTCAAGAATGCTGTTGGCGATTAAATATTCGTTTTTCCCGCTATTATGGTGCTCCGCCATTTGGTGCCGGTCGTAGTAAGCGATCCGGAGTTTTTCATAGTCTCCGGCCCTTGAATGTTCCGAGTCGTGCTTAAGGTCGACGAAGGCATATCCCCGGGGGTCGCCTTCGAGATGCCGCTTTTTAATTCTCCCGCTCCGGAGCTCGCCTTTTTCCAGCCTCAGGTCCAGGATCTTCAACTTGATACCGGCGTTTTGCGCGTAATATTCTGCGATCTCGTTCAGGCTGGTATCTTGTACCACTTTAGAGAAATCCGTGTTTATATAAGGCGCATCCCCGATGGTCAGGGTTCCCGTCCCCCTCAATGCGATATTTGCATAGTCCAGGACCGCCCGGATCACGGAGCCCTGCGTGACCAGCGCTTCCTCGCCGCCTTTGGGCTTGAAGTGGCTGACAAGATTGGGTTTAATAAAAACGTTGTCTCCCGGCCGGATGATCGTGCCGAGGGGGTTCCAGTCTGGCCTGCCATAGTTATCGATATCCATGCCAAGCCGGTAGAACAGCTCCCGGACACGGTCATAGCATTCGTTTTTCGTACCGGTGTCCTGAAAGGGATACTCGGGATAGCTCACGGACGGGTGAAACGGCGCACTATGGCAATAATCCAGCTTATCGTCCTTTATGATTGCGATTTTCATCGAATCCTTCCTACACAAATGTAATGCATAACGGTCGGGACTTTGGGAACGTGTAACCGGCCATTAAATATCATGCTTCCCCGGACTCGCCCAATAATTGCTGCCACATGGGCGGTGACACAGACGCCGCGGGCAGAACATTCACGTATAGGTCGCACTCCCGATAAGGAGTGGACGATGGTCCGTCATCGTAGAGCGAGAACGCCATTTTCATGTTCGACCCGGTGGTTCTGGGCCTCAACATGATGGTCTTCTCCCAGGTCTGATTATCCCCTAGCGGGATCTGTTCAGAGTAAATGACATTTGCACTACCGTTGACGGAAATGACCAGGCTATAGTCGACGGTTTTATGCTCATGGTTCGCGATACATACGATGATGGGCTGCCCGCTGCCCAGGTAAAAATCCGTAGGATAATCTTTCATCCTCCCTCCGGGGCCGAGGATATAAAATTCCGTGAAATTATCGGTCCGCCCCGGCGTAAGAAGGAAATAGGCCAGCGTGAAACATATGGCTATTATTATGACCGATGTTACCAGGAACGTTAGATACTGGGGCTTCCTGTCCGTAAAAATTAATGATCTTTTTAAATCCTGATAAGCCCCGCCGATGTCGATCGAGAACCTCTCGTCGGCAGGAATCCTCCGCCTTCGCATAACTGCAACCAGAATGAATAAGATCGTGAGGATTGTGAGAATGGCGACGATGGGCCCGAGGTGTATGCCCCAGGGCGTAAAATTCGCGAGGAGCACCGCTATGGGCATGATTCCAAGGTTTAGCCCGAACGAGAGGGCGATCCTTTCCACGGTATCGATATCAGCCTTTCCCGGATAGAGGGCGGCCGCGAGCGAATAGCCGGGGATGAACAAGACCATGATAGTGCCCGCTATTGGCCTTATCATCGTCTCATTAAGGATAGGGAGGTAGATGCAGGCTAGCATCAAAATGTTAAATCCGAGGATAAATGCCAGGTCTAAGCCCAGGGCTTCTTTACCTGGGCCATTGTACGCCTGCTTCTTTTCATACGAGATATCTTGTTCATACATACGATGACCTGCTAAATTTTTATCTTGCCAGGGTCCCAAAAGTTACGTGATGAAAATAGTAAGCACCACGTTTAGCATGAGCATTATAAAAACAAATACGCCTATGACCATGATCACGTTCATCACCATAGTAAACCGGGGACTGTCCTCGGGAGATCTCAATAATTTTTCGAGGACCATGAAGCCGATAAAGTAGAGCACGAAGAACCGTTCGATACTCAGGCTCTGAAAATAGATCAGGATTGCCAGCGTGGTGAGTATCCATATGGAATGAATATATCCGACGTTTAAGCTCCTCATAGTCATATGCTCAGTAATATAACTTGTATTATATAATATTTTAACCTTTCTATGGGAAGCCCCGTATTTCATAGGTATGCTCGCCAGGCCCGAGGTTTATGACCATCCCTGCACCATTTTCGGCGAGCTTCCAGTTCGGGTACTCCGCGCCATCCTTAAAGACCTTATACCAAAACGCCGGGGCTATTTGCCCCAGGGTAAGCTGGCCATCCCCGTCACACTTTATGGTAAATTTGATGTCGCTGCCGTCCCTTTTCAAAGACAGGTAATCGGCTTTTTCCGATGTGCCCGCCATCAACGTGTTGCCAAGGTTTAGGTATGAGCCGTTGATCATTGTAAATTCGGAGGGCTGAGGAGCCTCCCGGACGAAGGCCGTGTCCGCATCCGTGGAATAGTTCCCGAAGGACGCGTCGCCCTTTCCGGTGTAGACGTAATCGCTATAGCCTTTCGACGTGACCTGCATGGCATTACCGGTGCCCTTTACAGGTATGGCGATCGGAGCCGGATGAACATCCGATGGGTAGCTGGAGATCAGGGCCGTCACCCTATACGTGTTATCGGCAGGCGGCGACCTGAAGTAGACCACGGGCGAGAAGACCTCTGATTGTTCGGTATAGCCGGCGATCCGGCCTACATGCTTCGTCACCAACACTTCGCTGGCAGGAACTGTGAAAACCTGTAGATCGACGGCATTACCATACGGGTTAACGGTACTCCAGTTAAACGAATTCGTAGTAATTTCCGTTGGCGTCTCCGCCTTATACGGTAACGCTAGCCAGTTAAAGGGCGTATTATCGATGGCGAGGCTGCCCTTCACATGGCCTACCTGGCTCTCGGAGGTGCCGGTGGATGGCACGATGCTCAGGCTCGTCGGCCGGAATATATTCCGGTAGCCCCAGGCCTGGCTGCCTTCCATCCGGTCTACCACGATGAAATAGTCTCTATGGGGGTATAATACCATCCTTTCATATTCGATGGGAGAAGAGAGTTCCATATTATCGGCATCACTGCCCACCATGTTAGCCACATCCTTTATCGTCGCTCCCGCATTCACGGCTTCCATCCAGGGCGTGCTGAAAAGGTCATTGATCGTAGCGGTAGTATTTAAATAATAATAGCCTTTGAATATTCCCCTAGCAGTACTATCGGCCCATGGGGACGGAGGGTATGGATTTCTAGGGTCTTCGATGGCAATCGTATTATGGTATACTTCATAGCGTCCCTGGTAATGGTCGAGCACGTTTATATCCTCGCCGCCATCGGCTAATAATAGATCGCCTTTTCCATAGTACTCGAAGCTCAACTGGTCCTGATGCGACATGTCCCTGTTCGCCCCTGTGAACACATTCCACGTAATGAGGGCTAACCAATCGCTATCCGTATCCCAGCTACCCCTGAAGACCTGGTACACGGAATCGGGGCTCAGATGGCTCGTCCAGGGGGGAGTCTTTCTCTGGACCGAGGAATAGTCCCCGTAGACGGTATACAGGAGAGCGGATGGTAAAGGCTTGGTACCATAATAAATGTGATTATCGACGAATGAATATGGCAATGTATTCGAGCTATCGACATAGTCGTCAAAGTTCAGTGCAAACGAGCGATTATTGGCATCGAGGAGGTTGATGATCCCCCGGTGGTAATCGTATTTTATGTTGCCGTTCGTAACGAAATCATTACCATAATAGTTGGGCAGGGAATCCCATAATTCACTGGTTAACGCAAGCTTCGCTATGGGGTACACGTCGAACATGTTCCTGCTATAATAATGGCTGTATACCTGTGCCCATAAAACAAGGTCGTCGGTATAATATGACTTATACGCTCCGAAGAGGTCCTGCCCCGAGTTGTCGAACCCGAAGCTTATCATAGACCGGCCGAAATCATGAAGCTTGTCGTTTACGAAGAAGTCGTCAGTGCCCACCTTTATCCAGTCTGCAGGTGTAGACGAGAGCAACAGGTTGTCAGGATTCGTAAAATCATTCAGGGTCAGGCCTGCAATACCCATGATCGGATAAGCCTGCCCATGGAAATCATAAAAATAGATATTGTCCTTATAGTTAAGCCCGTCATCGGCCGCGGAGGAGTTCAGGTCAATATAGACCGAGTCGGCAAGCTTCGCCAGTTCATCCCTTATTTTTCTATCGCTATCCGGGTCAAGGGTCGGCTGTACCCAGTCATAGGCGAGACAATACGAGTATAAGCCTATTGCCTTAAAGCCCTCGGGAGTCATCAAGACAGTACTATCAGGCATTCTCGCGATATCGATGTTAAGCAAGGCTTCCTTTGCCTTATCGGCATAGGATGTTTTTTTCGTGATCTGGTAGGCGAGGGCCAGGTTCATCGCATACTGGCCTCGCGCTGAGATCCATCCATCATCATAGGAATCGTATGTGCCCCAGTCAGGGCGGGTGAAGTCCTTTGAAAGCGCTGTATTGGCCGAGCTCATGATGTCATTTTCCCATCCGCTCCAGGGAGAGGACATGCGATTCTGGTAACCCGGCACCTCGCGGATATCATGGAACAATAAGAAAGGATGCGATGAGACATCATTTACAGTCGCTATGGGCGTTTGGTTAAACAGCAAGAGGCTAGCAAGGTCTACCTGTGCCCATGGAACGTAAAAAATGCAATAAAACAATAATGATAGCGCAAGAGACACTATGAAATAAATTGCCAGCACATTGTTTTTAAATACCGTTCGTATCACCAGTTCATTATTTTACAAACAATTTGTTGTTAACAGATTTTTCCATATAAGTATAGTATAATTATCAAAGTATATATTTTTTAGGTAAGCCCCCTTTAACCAACGCATGTATTACTAAAAGCGGAGGATTGGATAATGATCTATTTTTCAAATAAAAATATCATCGGGTTACTAATCCTTTTATGCCCCCGATCGGAATTTAATTATTATTTTAATCTTTTAAATTCTATTTATTATCCTTTCCTAGGCCATAATAAACAACATTTTCGTTATCGTTAACGAAAATATTTTTACAATCAACGATCACCGGCGACCTCATGGATTTTACAAGGTCCCCTATCCTTTGGCGTTTAAAACTATCGTGGTCTACCATGAAAATAGCGCAGTCCGAACCTTTAACAGCGCTCATGATATCCTTTTCCGAATCTAAATTATGATCATTAATTCTAATTGAATTCGCGTAGGGATCATATATTTTTACATTTGCCCCAAGGCGGATTAGTTCCTCTATAATCTTTATCGAAGGGGATTCCCTTGTGTCCGGGATATTTTTCTTGTAGGATAATCCCATTATCGATATGGTTGAGCCGTATATTTTTTTATTGATTTTCTTAAGCCCTTTGCCTGCGAGATTTATCGTATGGATCATCATGAAATCATTGATCTCGCCCGAAGTTTCAATGAATCTCGGTATGAACCCGTATCTTTTTGCCTGGTAAGACAAATAATACGGGTCCAGTGGAATACAATGGCCCCCAATGCCCGGACCGGGATAAAAAGCCATGTAGCCATAAGGTTTAGTCGAGGCCGCACTTATGACTTCCCACGCATCGATGCCCATTCTTTCGAATATTAAGGACAGTTCGTTGACTAGGGCGATATTTACGTTCCTGAAGATATTTTCTACCATTTTTACAGCTTCTGCGGTTTTGGCATCCTTGACCTTGATTATTTTATCGATAACACTCCCATACAATTGTGCGGCTATTTCCGTACATACTTCATTTACGCCGCCAACGATTTTCGGTATTTTTTCAACGGTAAATAGCTTATTACCGGGGTCTATTCTCTCAGGCGAGAACGCTACCCCAAAATCGACCATGGCCTTCAGGCCTGTTTTTTCAAGCATCGGGACGACGACATCGTCCGTTGTGCCGGGATACGTAGTACTTTCTAAGATGATGCACTGGCCTTTTCGCAGTATCTTAGTTATTGTTTCACAGGCGCTTTTTATATAGCTTAGATCGGGCTCTTTTCCTTCGGTCAATGGCGTTGGAACGCATATTATAATAAAATCGCACTTTTTCAACTCGCCATAATCGGCCGTCGGATAGAACGAATTATTCACGTAAGTTTTTATTTCGTCGTCGGAAATGTCAGGTATATTGGACCTGCCATCTTTCAGGGTATTAATAATATTTAAGTTGGTGTCGTATCCGATGACGTTAAATTTTCTGGAAAAGGCCATTGCGAGCGGTAACCCGACATAACCAAGCCCAATGAGCCCTACCGTAGCAGTACGATCATTGATCTTTGTTAATAATTCTTCCATTCTATAACCTTCCGGATATTGTGTCTTTTTGATAATTTTCAATGAAATTCATCAAGAAAGCAGTCACGTCGATCTTGTCCCTTAGCAATTTTTCCCTTTTTGCCTTTCCTTCGCTCCTCAGATTGTTATTTTGAAGTAGTTCCATCGCTTTGCTGAACGCTTGCCTGTCCATCGTCTTCTTATCGGAGAAATTGTAAACCAGGCCGTATTTTGTTTCCTCTTCGTCCGTATATCCGAGTCTCAACGTATTCACGTAGATCGCATGAGTCCCTAAAACGGCAGATTCTGAAGCAGTAGTTGCACCTTCACCGATGTACAAAGTAGAATAATAAAGAAGGTCGTGTAATCTTTCGGGCTTGATATTCATCTTATATTTTTCAAGCTCCTTATCAAGCGAGACCTCTGAAGTTATGAGAACTCTTCCGTATTTTTCGAGGTCCTTAACGAACTTATGTTTCATCTCACGCGATAGCCCGTTCTGTCCGACGTCATGGTTTGCGTCCCAGGATACGAACCGTAAGATGATGATGTTATCATTTTTACTTAATCCCACTTCATCGAGCACTGCGGGGTCGGGCTTGAAACAGTTGGGATGTAAATACAACAGTTCAGTATACCCATTATACCTGACTTGTTTTTTACCGAAATCTTTCCTAAAACACGTGGAAGTCAATACGGCATCGGTAAAGGGAACATATAGCATATGCTCAAGTTTTGCATGTTCCGTATCATCTAAGGCGATAGATGGCCTATTCATTAGTTTAGATACATGCGCCCCTCGAATAGATCCTTGCCCAAGAAATACATCCGGATTAAATTTTTTTACAGCCCCATACATCTTCACATCAAGTGCAGGGATGTTTAAAATTTTATAGGATAGTGATTTTCCATATGCCCCTAGCTTTATATAATCAAACTCATAATTATTTAACAATTTATATGATATGTCCTTCTCACTGGCAGTGATCAACGTTTCGTGACCTTTTTTTTGCATCTGCCATATAAAATTTTTAAAGTAATGTACATGAGCCGGGTGATTAATATCGACGACTATTCTCATGCTATCACCCGGAAAGTTAATATTTTTTCAAACCCGCCCCTGCCTATGTATGAAACATGCTCCTGTATGGCTTTTACATTACTCATGGCAACACGTATCCTTTTAAGCTTCCGGAATCGAACAAAACGGCAGCGCTATTATTGAGGTGCGACGGGATGTCGTTACCTAAGACGATATCATAATAGCTACCGTTATACAGTCCCCGGACCGGATGTGTCACGGTCTTAGCCCTTAAGACGACCATGCCATCCGTCATATTACTCCAGTCGAAACCTCCGAGTGGCGTTAGACTGTAGCTACTGGTCTCGCTCCTGTTAAGGTATTTGGTTAACGGCATTTCATAAGAGTCATAGTCTACGAAAATATCCCCATCGTATGTCGTATTCAGCGTTTCAAAAGATATCATCTCCGACACCGTATAGTAGTTTAGTGAAGACGTACTTCCAAAGTAAGGGGTGTCCGAATTCGAAAAGGAATTAGCGATCATGCAAAATATCAGAACGAAAAATAATGGGACAAAGGCGATAACCCGGAAATTTTTTCTGACGACGTTAAATGACAGGCTCAATCCCTGGGAAACGAATAAGATGAAGCCCATGTAAATAAACGCGGGCCACCGGTAAGGTACGATGCTGCGCATCCCCATGACCGGGAATATGAAGAATACGAAGAACAGGACAAGCATCGTAACGACAAGCGCAATTCTCGCTTGTCCGGCATTTGCTTTCGACGTAGACCAGAGAACGCCGATGATCCCGAAAACCACGAATATTAAAAAGCCTAAAATATTGATGAGGTCGCCATACTGGTGGCTAGACGGGTCAGGGATGAACGACATCGTGGGCCTGGATAAAAATCCTGCATTCATTAATGATAACTTTAGCTGACTTATTACGAAATAAAAGAAATTGCAGTTCGAAAAGGTCCAATATCCAAAAAGTATGAACATCACTATTATGCAGAGCCTAATATCGATGTAGAACTCTTTTTTGCCATTGGGATAGAGCTTACCGTATATTATCGAGCCGACGTAAAGGCTGATCAGTGTGATGAAAGCGATAAACGAGGAAATGGTGTGCGTCAGAGTGATCAGTATAAACGTGAAGATGATGAGTGAATAGTTCATTTTATCAAATTCTTTCTTTCTGAACATAAGGAACAGCAGTAAGGCATACAAAGAGAGCCCAAAGCTCATGGCAATGATCTCTATGCTCCATTCCAGGTGGAAATCGGCAAAGTTCAGGAGCAGCATAGATATTAACGCGATGTTCTCGTTCGACGTTATTGTTTTAACAAGCAAATAAACGAAGACGGTACTTAGTGCGAGGGCGGCCCCCACGATAAACATCGCTAATTTTACGTCGATATTACCGATCAATTGGCATGCGATAACATACAAATGCATGATTGGGAAAAAGGGGTATTCTGATGATATGTGGCCTATCAGAGCTTGGATAGAGCCGCTGCTCATCATTTCGGATATGATCTTCATATGAAACCATTGGTCCGAGCCGATCGGGTATGGTGAGATCAGGTTAGCGCTGGCCCGCAACATCACCGATACAAATAATATTTTAGAAATGGCGATAAGCACGCTCACCTTATCCGGTTTTAATGAAAAAAGCTCAAGGCCTAGCATCGTGAGTGCCAAGGCTATGGATAAGAAAAACACTATAGGCCTCGAGTACAGGGGCGCCGTGAAATAGCTGACCAGCGCCGTAAGCGTTGCCCCCCAGAAGATAATATTTATGAAACTAATGGTTTTTTGGCCGAACCTAAAGGGTAAATTGCCCGCATACTGGTTTATTGTATCCTTAAGACTTAGATAGGCCGAGGACGTGATCGCCACTATCGGGCCTATCGTGATCGTATAATTATTGCTGTATAACAAATTCATGCAGGTTATAGCAAACCCTGCGATTATGCCCAGGATCGCAAAAATCCCATCGATGGTGAAAATTTTTTTCCTATCAGTCCGGATAAGTAACGCAATACAGACCAATGCTGTTATGGCAATAACGAAAGGCGCTAACTCCTTAAAAGTCACCGGTCTGCCTCCGTGAGGCCGTTATACGGCCATCCAGGTCATTAATAAATGTATTTAGTACATACAAATTGAGAACCGTAGTTAAGATCAATGAGATCGATGTGGCAGCCGCCGCCCCATTGATGCCGAATGTCGGGATGAGAAGGATGTTTAATAATACGCTGAAGGCCATAGAGGCGATCTCTATCTTGAATACGACATTGACTTTACCAATATAGGCAAGGGCAGAACCTATCGATACCAAAGGCGCATACGCAATCTGGCCTATGACCAGTAATACTAGCGGAAGGTATGCGGGCGCAAATACATCGGAAAAAAAGATGTCGATAAGGTATCGGCCGAAGAGTATCAACGATATCGATAGTAATACCGTAATAATAAACGTGTACATGAACGTGCTCTTGATGATCTTTCGGATGCCGCTATAGTCTTCATTTCCATGTAATCTGGATATTTTCGGGCTAATAATCGTCTGGACGGCGCTCGGCAACAGGGACATCCCCTGGATTAATATACCAGCGACCGCGAAATATCCGACCTGCGTATCGTTCAGAAAAACCCCGATCAGCAAAACGTTCACCTGCGAGTTGATCAACGATACCGAGTTCGCCAAGGTCACGTAAAACCCGAACCCTGAAAGCTTTATTAGGATGCCATCCAGGAGCTTTCGAGGCATGAACAGTGATCGTTTAACGTAGGCTAACGATAGTGAACCGACTACGATCGTCGGTAAGACTAATCCCAGCACTGCGCCATTGATCCCAAGATGTAAAACGATGACCAGCAATATGGAGGACAGGAAAACAAGCGTATTTTGAGCGATATTTATTATAGCGTAATGAGTGATTTTTTGCCATCCGTTGAGTACGCCTAGTACCGATTTTTGTACCGCTATGAAGGGGAAACAGAAAGCCAGGACCTTTAATAGATATCCCATGTCCGGGTAGTGGAAAATATTGACGGCAACTAGGTCAGAGGATAAAAATAGTATTACAGAGATGGCCGAGCCATAGATAAAAGAGCCCAGGATACCTGAAGTCGTATACTCCGTTATCTTTTTAAGGTCATCCCTGTACTCGGCCACATATTTCGTTAAGGCCGATCCAATACCGAAGTTCGCGAATTGCATACCGAATAAATATATCGTGAATATCAGCGTATATATGCCAAGCCCGGATACCCCCAGGTCCCGGCCGAGTACGACCCTTAATAATAGCTGGACGAGAGAAGACACCGCTATACTGATAAATGCCCAGTAAAGGTCGATCATCGTCTTATTCAGTTTGATCAACCGGAAAAGATGGCCAGTTTCGTATATACCGGATTACCTCCTCGAGTGTTCGGCATGGTGATAATAAGGCCTTATGGCCCAGCATGGTGTCCCACAGCTATACATTCTAGCGGGTTCAATGGCCTGATCGGGTGCATGTTCTTGTCTCCCCGGCCGATACCCTTGTAAATAAACCCGCTGTCGATGAACTCGTCGGGGCTCACCACGTTCCGCCCATCAATGATAACCGGCTGTTCACTTCCCGCCAGTTCCTTGACCGTAAGTGCATTTAGCTTAAAGTACTCGTCATGCCCGGTCATGATGGCGATAGCATCGGAATTTCGCAGGACGGATAACGGGTCTTGCAATATGGCAACGCCTGGGTAATTTTCAACATGCGGATCATGGACTTTTACGTTGGCCCCTGCCTTTAATAATAGGTCATGATAAGCCTCGGACGGCGTATTCCTCGCATCGTCCGAATTGTTAAGGAACGCCCACCCCAGTATGGCCACGTTGGCCCCTTCCGGCTTTTTACCGGCCCTCTTCAGCCCCTGGACCGTGAGGTTGAACATATGCCGGGGCATGAAGTCGTTAATATTCCGCGCGACCACGAAGATCGAGCTATTATTATCCGGAAGGTCGGGCTTCAAGGGGGACATCTTGACGCCCCTTTCGAGGTGGTAGGTGTCCTTGGTCAGGCAATGTCCCCCGACGCCGGCGCCGGGGTAAAGTAAGGCACGAGTGATGCCTTCGCCCTTAAGGCTGTCGACGCCCGCCTTCACGTCATAGACGTTGATGCCCATGGCTTCGCAGTATAGCGCTAATTCGTTGATGGCCGCGATCTGTAAGTCCCGTAGAGCATTTTCTGCGGTCTTCGTTACTTCCGCAGCGCGGGTGGACATGGGGATCGCCTTCCCTTTTGTTAAGATGGGTGAATACAGCTCTTTTGCCCTTTGGGTACTGACGTCATCGATGCCCCCCACTATACGGTCATGCTCCTGGATATTCTGGATCAGCCGGCCGACCATAACACGCTCGGGCGCGTGGGCCAGGGCAAAGTCCTCGCCCGCGGTCAAGCCGGATTCTTCTTCCAGAATTTGTTTTGCTATACCGTCCGTCGTGCCGGGAGTGACCGTCGATTCAAGTACGACCAGCGAGCCTTCTGTGATATGTTTCCCGACGGATCGCAGCCCCTCCAGGAGCGGACGAAAATCCGGTTCCAGGTCATCCTTGTTCAAGAACGGTGTCTGTATCGAGATGGTCACTGCATCAGTTTTCGAGATATTCGAGAAATCGGACGTGCATGCAAATTTACCTGCGTTAGCGACCCTGGCCAGCAGGCTATCGAGCATCGGCTCTTTACCCTTAAGAGGGCTTATACCCCGGTTCAAAAGATCGATCTTATACCCGGATGATGGCGAGTTACGCTGAAATCCCCAAACGAAATCGTAAGCACACGAATCGGCAAATAAGGCGGCCGCAGGTATTCCTACGTAGCCCATACCGACAACCCCAATCTTTTTTATTGCTCCTTTTTTACTAAGAATTGCCTTTAGTCGCTCGCTCATGATATGCTACCTATTGTTGTGTACGCTAAATTATATAATATTATTACTAACAATATGTATTGTATACAATTCATTAAATAATTTTCTATTGGTATCCATGTTGAAGCCTAACAAACGCATACTTTTATGGAAGCCTCGCTAGCTAACAATATTTAATAAAAATATAAATAAAAATTGTATTTTTTTATCAGTATAGCTCCCATATCTAATGATATTTACTAACTGGTCAACAAAAAATATTTAATTAATTAAGGTATTCCATAATTATCGCTTATAATTAGCTAGTAAGCACAAATTAATTAGAATATATCGATTTAAACACAAACGGACGGTATATTATGAATAGAAAAACGACCCTAATCTTAATCCTTCCAGTTGCCGCATTAATGATCGGACTTGCATTAATCTCTCCTTCGCTCGCGGCCAGCTATTCGCCCGGTATCGCGGATAATTCCGCTAATTCTTCTGGAAATATTTCGATAGCACAGTCTACCCATCCTTTTTTATTGTTCCACGATATAAGCCAGACGCCGGGCTATCAGCATAGCTCCTCGTCCCCATGGAGCGGATGGAAAAGTAACATCATGAGCTCGGCTAACACGGCGCTATCAAAGGATTTCACCGATCCGAGCTGGGGTACTTCAGGCACATACGATGACGGCTGGATATCGGCGAGAGGACAATACGCCATGAATCTGGCCTTTGCCTACCAGATAACAAAGGACTCAAAATATTCGACAAAGGCAAAAGAAGCGCTTTTAAACCTGGATATTGCGCGAAAGCCTTCCAACACAGTATATATGAGTCCCGAAGGATTCCAGGCAATTGGCCTCTATAGTTACTGCCTTGCTTACGATTGGATACAACCGACTCTAGATTCCTCGAGCGATACGCTGATCAGGGATAAATTAGCCCGGCTGGCGGACACCGTCTATACGAATTTAAACTCGGCTACGGTGAACCCCAATTATGATTACAAGAATTATATATATTATTTTGACTTCATGGGGCAAGCTTATCCTGACCTGGGTATTGCGGGCGTGACACTCAACGATTATACAAACCCTAACCACCTGTCCTTCTCATCGACGCCCGCAGACTGGATAAAGGTGGGCACTGACTACTTCTTCGTAAACGACAAGCTTCACAACTTTAACAGGTCTATGATAAGCTTCGGGTGCGATAACTCTGGACAGGACCTCTTCGGAGATTATAAGACCTATTATACCGACGACCTTGTTTTATGGGCACAGGTATACAGCTTCTATTATGGCAAGAATATGTTCGACGTGTATCCCATAGCCAAGCAAGCATTGACCTCCGAGATATGGAACTCCTTACCGAACCAATACAGTAGTAATTTTGTTACCGACGGGAATATTAAGTACTCTTACCAGCGGGGGATCGCTAACCTGCTAGATAGTGATAACAGGTCTTATGCCCTGAACCACGATAATATCATAGATAGCTCGAACTTGCTACCATATTCGGGGAGTATGTCACACATCTACTATACGTCCATGCTGCCCTCCGCTCTCCTGTATACCGTTTACGGGGACTATTCCTCCACGCCGATGAAATTCCCGCCATGGACGAGCCGTTTAGACGCTAATTCGCAGTTACAGGTGTTCAGAGGCAGCTGGAATACGGATAGTGACTGGCTGTCTTTTACTACATGGGACGTTTTCGCCGGAGCGAACAGGGATATGGCCCATAATGACCAGCTAAGCTTAGAGTACTATGGTCACGGGGACCTGTTGCTCGCTGATGGCGGCGAAGACAAGAACGTATTGGACGCGTACTATGGCCAATACGAAGTACACCATAATACGATCGCCATAGAGGACCCGAGAACCCCCTTCGCCCCATCTTCATGGGCGGATAGCACGGCCAGGGGCATATTCAAGGGATACTACTACCTGCGCACGCCCGCCGTCATTAATAGCCTGGCAAATACGTCGTGGATGGAGATCGCCGATGCAAAAGCTACAATAAACGACGTTAATACGCACGAGAGCGACGGCTCGAGCGATAGTAAGACCATATCATCACCGATCCAGTATGACCGTTCTATCCTATACCCGGAAAAGGATTACTTCATCGTGGTAGACCGGATGGAAGGCAGCCAGGCTTGGTGCTACCGGAATATCTTCCGGCCTACGAGCCTGAACATCGTGCCGTCCACGGGGATTTCCGAGAGCCAGGTAGGCCACGTAATCGGCGACCTTACAGTAGGTAATACCTCCTATAACTGGCTATCCCAGCCCTATAAAGTAGAGAAAACGACTGGAGTAACCACGAATTCCATCAAATGGAATACGACGAACCCATATGGTAATAAAGTCAACCTGCAGGTGTTCACCGTACCCTCCAGCGAAGTGCTGGTGACGAAACACGTAGGTCGGATCGCCGGCTACGACGTGCAATCCGAGGTCTTCTCGCCGGTGGTCTACTTCAGGTCACCGCCGACCAACAACATGTACAGGGCTACCGTGCTCCTCCCGAAATACTCGAGTGAATCCCAGAGATCACCACAAGTATTGAGCGTAAGCGGAACGGGCAACGCGCTGACGGTGACATCCCCGACCTATGTAGATTATATTTACACCGGCAAGGGCGTTTCTTCCTTCGCGTCTTACTCGACGGATGCCAATACGGTTTTCGTCAGAAGCAGCGGCCAGCCTGTAGAATATACCCTGATGGGCGGCAGGTACCTCAACTATTCGAATGTCCCGCTGGTGACCGTGTCTTCCATGGTGGACTACCTGACGCTGAAGAAACAGGGTAATGGCCTTACGTTTAGCGTAAAAGGTACCGGTAATATAACCATTACTTTGAGCCAGATAAACCCGGTAAGTGGCTATACGGTCACAAGGGATGGGACGCCATATACGAATTGGGCAATATCCGGTAACACGATGACAATTACCACCGGATCCAGCGAGCATAGGTTTGATATAGTACCTTCCGGGACATCAACCCCTACTCCTACGTCTACACCTACGCCATCCATTACTCCCACGCCCACGGCTACGCCGACGATTACTCCGACTGCCACGCCAACGCCTACTCCTACGGCAATGCCTACTATAACGCCTACGCCGAAACCATCCGCAACACCGACGCCGACGCCTGGCTCGGGCATTGTTAAGAATGGTCTGACGCTATGGTATGATATGAATGATACCGGTGGTACGTTGACGGATTTGAGCGGTAACGGGAATAATGGCGTTGCGAACGCTTCCACCTACGCCAAGCTTCCGAGCGGCGCCGGCTCAAGGAACTTCAACGGCGCCAGCAGCTACATCCAGTGCCACGATTCGCCGGGCCTTAACCCGGCGGCCAACGGCATGACCATAGAGGTACTGTTCAACCCGCGCAACTTCACATCCACCCAATCACTGGCGAGTAAAGGCTATTCAACGAACACGGGGCAGGGCTACAACATGCGGCTGAACAGCGATAAAACACTGGACTTCTTCATGTACAACGGAAACCAGAACATGGCCTACGTCAAGTGCGATCCCGGCCTCATGGCCGGTAAATGGTATATGGCCACGGCCACATACGATGGAAGCACGATAAGCCTGTACGTCAACGGCGTGAAATACACAAGCACCCCATGCACCGGAACATCCCCATCCGCCATCGACTTAACAATAGGCAGGTACAGCCCCTACGCCGCATGGCCATTCAACGGAAGCATAGCCACCGTAAGAATATACGACCGCGGACTAACCAGCCAAGAAATAACCGACAACTACAACACAGACACCTGGAGGACAACCACCTCACCCACCCCCACGCCAACGCCAACACCAACAGTGGCGCCGACAATAACTCCGACTGCCACACCAACGCCGACACCCACCCCGAAACCATCGATAACGCCGACACCCACCCCGAAACCATCGATAACGCCAACGTCAACTGCCACACCAACGGCGACACCCACCCCGAAACCATCCATAACGCCGACACCCACCCCGAAACCATCGATAACGCCAACGTCAACTGCCACACCAACGGCGACACCCACCCCGAAACCATCCATAACGCCGACACCCACCCCGAAACCTTCCGTAACGCCAACGCCGATACCAAGGCAGCTGCCCGGGCTCGCCGCGACGTACATTGGCGACTCGATACCGTCGACGATGGTCGGCGGGAGGCAATACACGGTATCGATAATAATGAAAAACACCGGCAACGTGTCGTGGAGCACCAATGGCGGCATATGGCTGAGCGCGGATAATACCAGCGATGCCGCCCAGTTCGGAAGTACGCACGTCAACATGGCCCCCGGGGTCACTGTAGCCCCCGGAGGAACCTATACATGGCGTGTCCACATTAAGGCCCCCAATGCCGCGGGCTCATATACGCTCAAGTACCGCACTGCCCAGGGAACATACGGAACGTTCGGCGATACCGTGAGTAAGAATGTCGTCGTGTACAAGCCATATGGCCGGTCAAAACTGTTCGACCCCGGGAGCTGGATCGATTTCATAAACGGCCTGCTCAACGGGTAAAGCTTAAGCAATTAAAGGCCTGTCAGGCTTGCTCCGGACCAGTCGAACAATCCGGGGATTATGAGCCCGATAGGCCTTACCTTCTTTTATCAATTAAAAAAAGTTAGCGATTTTCTCGGACGATGCCCGTCACGGCGTCGACCACGCGGTCAATATCCTCCGGCCGCATCTTGGGGTAAAGCGGCAGGGATACCATGCGCTCGTACATATGTTCGGCGACCGGATAGGCGCCCTTTTTGTAGCCATATCGTTCCTGATAATACGGGTGCAAATGAACGGGAATGAAATGGACGCTCGTTCCAATATTCCTCTTCGTGAGTTCCTCGATAAGCCGGTCCCGCCCAATCCGGATCTGGTTTCCGTCCAGCTGAATGACGTAGAGGTGCCAGGAATGGCGGTTCCCGGGGATCTCCTTTGGCGTTATGATCCCGGGCACGCCGGCGAATGCTTCGTTATATCGCTTCGCATAAGCCTCCCGGGCTTTTTGCATATGCTCAAGCTTTTTCAGCTGCTGGATACCCAGCGACGCCTGGATATCCGTCATATTATACTTGAATCCGGGGTAGAGTATCTCATAGTACCATGAGCCGTTCTTATCATACCGGTTCCAGGCGTTCTTGCTCATCCCGTGCAGGCTGATGACCCGGGCCTTCTCAGCGATGGAGTCATCGTTGGTCGTGAGCATTCCGCCCTCTCCCGTGCAGAGATTCTTTGTGGCGTAAAAGCTGAAGGACGTGGCATCGCCAATGCCACCGATCATCCGGCCTTTATATGTCGTATAAATGGCATGAGCGGCATCCTCGGATACGAAGAGTCCGTACTTCCTGGCGATGCCTATGATCCGGTCCATATCGCAAGCCTGCCCGGCATAATGGACTGGCACGATGGCCTTTGTTTTATTCGTTATCTTCTCCTCGATACCGGACGGGTCGATATTACCGGTTTCAGCGTCGACGTCTACGAATACTGGTTTAGCGCCGCAATGTATGATGGTATTAGCCGTCGCCGCAAAGGTCAGGGGCGAAGTGATCACCTCATCCCCGGGCCCGATACCCCTGGCAATCAGGGCAACGTGCAGGGCGGCCGTACACGAGTTCATGGCGATGGCATGGCTTGCGCCGACGTAGTCGGCGAACTGCCTCTCGAACTCAGCTGTCTTCGGGCCGCGGGATAGCCAGCTTGATCTGAGAGTATCAGTAACCTCGTTTATCTCATCTTCGGCTATTAAAGGGGAAGAGTATGGTAAAAATTCGCTTCGGAGCATATGGATCACGTCGGCTTGCTCCATTCCTCGCACTTATAGTTGGCATACCAGTCCAGGTATTTTCCCAGGCCCATTTCGATCGAGTAGTGGGGCTTCCAGCCCAGCACAGATTTTGCCCTTGAAATGTCCGCGATGAGCCGCACGACCTCGCCGGGCCGGGGCTCGACGCAAACGGGCTTGATCTGGCCCTCCTTACCGCACATCTTTATGATTAACCTGGCCAAGTCGAGGATCTTGATTTCGTTGCCCGTCCCGAAGTTCATCGGCTGGCCCATTCTACCCTCGTGGTGCAGGATGAGGTCATAGGCTTCGACGATGTCCTCGACATACGTATAATCCCTCGTCTGCTCCCCGTCTCCAAAGATAATCGGGGGCATATTGTTCAGCACCCGCTTCGTAAATATCGAGATAGCGCCCCCGTATCCCGTATCTTTCTGCCTCGGTCCATAGAGGTTGAAGGGTCGCATGATGCAAATGTTCATGCCATAGGTGTTAATGTATGAGAAGCAGAGTCGATCCGCCGCGATTTTGCTTGCCCCGTAGGGGTGTGGGGCATTGAGGGGATGGTCTTCGTCCATCGGCGCGTACTGCGTCGAGCCGTATACTTCGCTGGTGGACGCGTGGATGACCTTCTGGACGTCGTACATCCGGGCCGCCTCGAGGACGTTCTGAGTGCCGATGACGTTGATATCATAGGTCAATTTAGGTTCGACCACGGACCGGTCGACGTGAATCTGGGCGGCAAGGTGAAACACCACGTCCACGTCCCGCATGATTTTCTCGAGCAGGTCAAAGTTCCTGATATCTCCGTTGATAAGCTTAAAGTTCCTGTGGCCGATCAGGTGCCTAATATTGGTCAAGCTGCCGTTCATGAAATTATCGAGGCAGATGACTTTGTCGCCGTTTAAAGTGTATTTATCACAAAGGTGACTCCCGACGAATCCGGCACCACCGGTAATCAATATATTCATAATAATATATACATAACCAAACGCTTATATAACTTTCTACATATTAATAAAATTAAAAAACATAATCAATAAAAAAGTTTTTTTATATTAATTTATATGATAAAATCGATAAGCTGAGGGTGCATATCTAAAGGTATTACTATTATTGTATATGCTGGACATTTTATCTATAGTGATAGCCTCACTTGAATTGGCCTTTCCAGCCTTTTTATGTTGTTCGTGTCTAATCCTTAATGCCCAATTTAACCCTTGTATACGATTTGTTGTTAAAAAGCGCAACTACCATTTGCATAAACATAATAAAGCAATATAAAATTATTTGTATATTAGCAAATACATGAAAATTTAACGAATAAATCAGAGTAGTCTAAATAAAGGAGGGTTTCTAAGTATGAGGTGGGATTCCAGGACAAATATACGGTTAGTGATAGGTGTCCTCAACATTGATGAATTAGGTGAGAGATTTTGTTCCAATATAAATCAACGAGAAAAAATTATAAAAATATTAACAGTTTTAGCTATAGCGATTTTTATCGGGCAGATATTTTCATTACCCACTCTGGCCGATTCCAGTCCATCGATTACCCCAACGCCTACAATAACCTCGGCGCTGACCCCATCTCCTTCAAATAACGCAGGAATTGCTATCACATTCGATGATTCGTCGGTGGACGCCTGGTATGGCATCCGGGACCTGCTGAATCGGTACAACGCCAAAGCGACCTTCTTTGTCACAGAATTCGACCAGCTGAGCGATAGCCAGATCAATGAGCTCAAAGCACTACAGAGTGATGGGAACGAGATCGCTTGCCATGGGTATCGTCACGTGAGCGTCACGGACTATCTAAATGCAGGGCACACCATGGACGACTACATCCGCACTGAGATTCAACCAGCTATCGCCGCTATGCAGGCTAAAGGGTTTACTCCTATCGACTTTGCATATCCGTTCGGCGATCGTAACAGTGTCTCCGATGCAGCCCTCCTCAACGTCTTCACACATCTGAGGGGAACCACATATACGGGTGGGGGCATTACCGTACCAACCCTGGACCAGGCATATTTCAAGTTCAATGGTGAGAGGGTTGTCTGGGGAGTCGGCATGGACAATAACTTTGGCAATCCTTTAAATGACTTCCAGAAAGGTCTGGATAGGGCAAAGGCGAATGATCAGGTGCTTGTGACCTATTCGCATATACCCGGAACATCCACGACGGACGACTACGTTACCCCGGTCTCCAAACTGGAAGCTATACTCAAGTACGCGTCGGACAATGGCATGACGTTCTACAGGATAAGCGACCTGCCTGGATCGACCCCCACACCTACACCTACACCCACACCCACACCCACACCCACACCCACACCTACGCCTACTCCTTCTCCGGGTCCGGGTATTGTTAAGGATGGGCTAGAGTTATGGTATGATATGAACGATACCGGCAGCACTCTGACGGATTTGAGCGGTAACGGGAATGTTGGCGTTGTGAACGGTGCAACTTATGTCATGCTTCCGAGCGGTGCCGGCTCGAGGAGCTTCAACGGTGCCACCAGCTACATCCAGTGCCATGATTCGCCGGGCCTTAACCCGACTAGCGGCATGACCATAGAAGTACTATTCAGTCCCCGTAACTTTATGTCTACCCAATCGTTAGCGAGTAAGGGTTATTCGACGAACACGGGGCAGGGATATAATATGCGGCTGAACAGCGATAAGACACTGGACTTCTTCATGTACGACGGCAACCAGAACATGGCCTACATTAAGTGCAACCCCGGGCTTACGGCCGATAAATGGTACATGGCCACCGCGGTGTACGATGGAAGCACGATAAGCCTGTACGTCAATGGCGTGAAATACACAAGTAGTACATGCAACGGGGCTTCACCATCTAGCGTTGATCTGACAATAGGCAGGTATAGCCCATCGGCAGCATGGCCTTATAATGGGAGCATAGCCACCGTGAGAGCCTATAACCGCGGACTGACCAGCCAGGAAGTAGCCAGCAACTATAACGCGGACGCCTGGAGAACTGCTATTTCGCCCTCCCCAACGCCGACGCCGACACCTACAACAACACCTACACCTACGCCAACGCCTACAACAACACCTACACCTACACCTACTCCTACACCAACGCCAACCGTTACACCTACACCTGATATAGCCCACGAAAAATTATATTACATGTTCGTAAATGATTCTGGAAATACTATCGTCGATAGTTACAATATTCACAACGGCACGAACCACGGCACTACAGTATCAACTATTCCATATCCCACCGGTGGAGCACAGCGTTATTTCAATGGTTCTACTTATATTGATAGTAATATGGTCACTACCAGCAATAGTTTCACGTTAAGGGTATGGATGAACGATAGCAACCTTTCACTCGGATATAAACAAATGGTTGCCGGAAGCTGGTATGACGGTGGCAGCTACGGCGGGGAAAAAGGATTTGGAATATTCACCTATTCAAGCCAAGTCTACGCGGTAATGGGTAACGCTGATAAGGAAGGGGTTTATTTAAAAACTGATCTACCGTCTAATATGTGGTTTGATGTGGCGATAACGTATAATGCGTCCACGAAAGAATTTATTATGTACATAAATGGTGTGCGTTTTAAAAATATTACGACTAATGGGTATACGCCATATTTCAGCAACTTGACTATAGGCACATATTCGCCCGGCTCATATCAATATGTGGGCTATATGGGTTCTGTGCTAATAGATGATACGGCATACACGCCTGAAGCAATACTGGCCGATTATAATGCCACGAAATCACAGTATAATCTAGCGCCCGGACATACTGAAGAAGGCGGGGTAGCATTTACCTTCGATGATGCCTACGTGGAAGACTGGTACACAATAGTTGCGCCATTATTCGCCGCCCATAATGCTAATGCAACATTCTATTTGAGCAGGCCTCAATTAGTGACTGAGCAACAAAAAACAATGCTATTAGAATTATATACAGCAGGGCATGAGATAGGCTCACATAGCGCACATCATACTAATGCGGTGGATTATGTTACATCGTACGGCGAGCAGGCGTATTTAAATTATGATATAAGCCCGGCAATGGCGAGTATATACGCTATTGGCATACCTACCCCAATGGATTTCGCTTACCCGGGCGGTTATAATAATGCTCAAACCGATGCATTGCTATTAAAAGATCAATTCACCAGCATAAGAACATCCGATACGTTACTAGGCGGCTCATACCCGATTTATTACACCTGGGATAACCGGCGATTACATTACGTATACGATGTGGACAACCTGGCCGATTATAGCACCATATACCCTTTAATGGACTGGGCTAAAGAAAACCATGTCGTGCTCATGCTATTAATCCACGATATATCCGACATACCCGGCCCCTATAAGACCAGCGTTAGCAATCTCACCGCATTAGTGGAATATGCGGATAACATCGGCTTAAAATTCTATCGCGTTAACGAATTGGTAGACCCGTATTTCACCGTTGGAATAACCAATACTACGTACAAGGCGAAAGAGGGCGATAATGTAACGATTAACATGAAAATGAGCCACGCCTACGGGTACCCAATAAGCGTTAATGTGACATCGGTTGATGGTACTGGACACGCTATTACGGATTATACTCCTATTAATGAGGTAATTACTATTCCTGCCGGTGGGACTTCGGCTAATTGCGTTGTTCACCTGAAAGACGACGGAGAGAACACGGGTGATAAAAACTTTACAATAAGGCTAGAATCTGGCGTAAATGTAACTATCAATCCTTTAATGGACGAGGCAACGATAACGATCCTGGAAAGCGGAAACACGACTCCGACTCCTACACCTACTCCGACTCCTACACCTACTCCGACCCCTACTCCGACCCCTACACCTACTCCGACCCCTACACCTACTCCGACCCCTACACCTACTCCGACCCCTACACCTACACCTACACCTACTCCTACACCTACGCCAACTCCAACGCCAACTCCAACGCCAACGCCTTCGCCTACTCCTACGCCTACTCCTTCTCCGGGTCCGGGTATTGTTAAGGATGGGCTAGAGTTATGGTATGATATGAACGATACCGGCAGCACTCTGACGGATTTGAGCGGTAACGGGAATGTTGGCGTTGTGAACGGTGCAACTTATGTCATGCTTCCGAGCGGTGCCGGCTCGAGGAGCTTCAACGGTGCCACCAGCTACATCCAGTGCCATGATTCGCCGGGCCTTAACCCGACTAGCGGCATGACCATAGAAGTACTATTCAGTCCCCGTAACTTTATGTCTACCCAATCGTTAGCGAGTAAGGGTTATTCGACGAACACGGGGCAGGGATATAATATGCGGCTGAACAGCGATAAGACACTGGACTTCTTCATGTACGACGGCAACCAGAACATGGCCTACATTAAGTGCAACCCCGGGCTTACGGCCGATAAATGGTACATGGCCACCGCGGTGTACGATGGAAGCACGATAAGCCTGTACGTCAATGGCGTGAAATACACAAGTAGTACATGCAACGGGGCTTCACCATCTAGCGTTGATCTGACAATAGGCAGGTATAGCCCATCGGCAGCATGGCCTTTCAACGGGAGCATAGCCACCGTGAGAGCCTATAACCGCGGACTGACCAGCCAGGAAGTAGCCGACAACTACAACACAGACGCCTGGAGAACTGCTATTTCGCCCTCCCCAACGCCAACTCCAACGCCAACTCCAACGCCAACTCCAACGCCAACTCCAACGCCAACTCCAACGCCAACTCCAACGCCAACTCCAACGCCAACTCCAACGCCAACGCCTTCGCCTACTCCTACGCCTACTCCTTCTCCGGGTCCGGGTATTGTTAAGGATGGGCTAGAGTTATGGTATGATATGAACGATACCGGCAGCACTCTGACGGATTTGAGCGGTAACGGGAATGTTGGCGTTGTGAACGGTGCAACTTATGTCATGCTTCCGAGCGGTGCCGGCTCGAGGAGCTTCAACGGTGCCACCAGCTACATCCAGTGCCATGATTCGCCGGGCCTTAACCCGACTAGCGGCATGACCATAGAAGTACTATTCAGTCCCCGTAACTTTATGTCTACCCAATCGTTAGCGAGTAAGGGTTATTCGACGAACACGGGGCAGGGATATAATATGCGGCTGAACAGCGATAAGACACTGGACTTCTTCATGTACGACGGCAACCAGAACATGGCCTACATTAAGTGCAACCCCGGGCTTACGGCCGATAAATGGTACATGGCCACCGCGGTGTACGATGGAAGCACGATAAGCCTGTACGTCAATGGCGTGAAATACACAAGTAGTACATGCAACGGGGCTTCACCATCTAGCGTTGATCTGACAATAGGCAGGTATAGCCCATCGGCAGCATGGCCTTATAATGGGAGCATAGCCACCGTGAGAGCCTATAACCGCGGACTGACCAGCCAGGAAGTAGCCGACAACTACAACACAGACGCCTGGAGGATAATATAACAAGCCAAATGATCAATAAAAAACGATAAAGATGACTTGGCGCAAACGCAAAGCTTCAAATCGCTTTTTTGTTATTTTTAGTTAAGCATCGCGACATCACCTGATGATAAATAACGATGCACATGGCCCTGAAGTAGAAGTGGGGGGATATGGGGAAATGGTCGTTTTTGGACACTTTTCCTATAATAGTCCCCACATAAAAAAGCCTGATAAGAAGACGGCCAACGCCGACTCAAGTCGCTCGGCAGGGCGATAATCCAATGGTCAAGCTGCCGTTCACGAAGTTATCGAGGCGGATGACTTTGTCGCCGTTAAAGGTGTATTTATCACCCAGGTGACTTCCGACGAATCCGGCACCGCGATAATCAATATATTCATGGTGTATTATCATATAAGCGATTCTTTATAAATATTTTCTATTTTTTTCATTTCTTTAAAGTAATTATATTCATTTACAATGATACTTCTGTTTAGATTTCCGAATTTAGCCCGTAGATTGTCGTTACGGATCAGGTAGATTATCTTTTCCGCGAGCACTTCTGGACTTTTGACGGGGATGACAAAACCGTTCACATTATCCTTGATTAATTTGCTGTTATCCGCCACATCGGTCACGATCACGGGTAGACCGCATGCCATCGCGTCGGTAATACTGACGGCAATGCCCCCATCGCTCAGCGATGGCGACACGAATATATCCGATGAGGCCAGGTATACCGGCAACTCATCGTTCGGGACGTACCCCAAAAAATGTACGTTCGAGGCGACGCCCAGCGAGCTGGCGAGCTCTTTCAACTCATCTCCCGGGCCCCTGCCGAAAAACACGAATTCGGCATCCGGTATGCTTTTTAAAACCAGAGGAACGGACCGTATTAAGGTCTGGACGTCATATGACGGATAAAAATTTCTAGTGCAAATGATCATCGGATGGCCGGCAATACCCAGCTCTTCTTTTAGTTGTTCCCGCTTTTTATCCGGATTGAACCTGCCCGGGTCCGTCCCAAAATAAATCAATCTGATCCTATCCGCATCAACCCCCAGCTTAACGAGCTCATCCCTGACATTTTCACCGTCGCAGTGCACGACCATCGCCTTAGATAGCGCATATTTGATCGGGTATAAAAATATGCCCTTTGTATCTATGAGGATGTCCGAGCCCCATGCCGACATTATGAGGGGCTTATAGCCGAGTAATGCTCCCAATATACCATATTTCGTGATATAGTGAGCATGGATTATATCGGGCTTGATCGAATTAATAATCCGGCTCATCTGGAAGATTTTATACAGAAATGTGAAATATAAAAATTTTCTATTAGTATCGATGAGGTGTAAATTAACTCCATCTATGGGGATGTTAGGCTTTTCCATTGATATAACATGCACTTCGTGCCCCTTCTCGGCAAAACAGCGCACCAGCTTAGGCATGTGTGTAGTTCCGATGTTAGCCAGGTAGCAAATTTTCATTTTGATCCTCTCAATAATCCATATTATGTGGTTTTATCAACATCTTCTTCGTTGCGTATGTCCATTCCGCAAGCCTGCCGATGTTATCCTTCTTATGAATAAAAAAGCACGTATCCAGCGATGGGTTAAATTTTGATTTAAACTGACATAATCGCTTAATATTAGCGCCCTGGTTCATAAATTCCTTAAAGTTATTTTCTTTTGCTTTTTTTATTAGCTCCCATTGCATATACTCATTAACCGGCAAATGAGTAAGCATGTTTACTCCCCCGACCCACAACATGAACCGGTCTTTATATTGATATGTCAAATAGGCGCCCGATATCTCCGAATCAAGGTATATGTAATAGAGTTTTAAGTTATTCGGGAACGCCCTTATTAGCTCTTCCAGATATTCCGCCGAATAGGTAGTATATTTTAAACCCTGCTGCGCATATCGCTTTTTTACCATGTCATAAAATGTATACACGTCTTTCGATTCTTCCACTGAGACCGATCTATTTTCGAAATCCTTTATATTTTTTCTGCAAACCTTGCTTACTCCATCCCATATCGTCTCGACAGGCCTGTCCAGACCTATTATATAGTTATATTCGATCTCCGCATCATAGCCACTCCATTTAAAAGGCCGGATATCGATGTATCTCGGGGGCATAGATATTGAAACATAATTTGGAGATATGGTCGAGATCTCATCGTTAAAACAATCCATAATAGTCGTTAAAGTGTGCTCCTTTTTACTTTGCTTAAGGTCCGTGTATGATGGGGCCAGGGCAAAGCCCATAAAGGGTACTCCAGAACCGGGCGGCGGAGAAAACACGAATTTGAATCCCATATACGACTTAATAAAGATCGGGAAGAGGCTAATAAGCATGTTACCAGTGTATATGGCATATGGATAGAGCCGATAGCCCGAATATTTCTCAATGGTCTTTAAAAAGTCCCACTTATGGAATAAAGTGCCGTAAGGGCTTTCATCGATGAATCTGTCCCAAAGGCTATGGTCATCGACCAGTTCAATATCCATTTTTAACATACCATCCGTAAATTTCCTTTCCGCTTGTCATCCAGGCCCTTTTTTCATAACAATATTTTAATATTTTTATATATAACTTTTTCCATGATTCCCTGAAAGCCGAGCTAAAGGCATAGTTATGCCAGAGCAGTGTCACGATGCCATTGTGTGTTTCCGCCGCATCGATTAGCGCTTTTACGGCCTCCCAGGCTTCGGTGAAAGAGCGGGTTAATTCAAATATCGCCTGGTCCATGACAGCCAGGGGGATCTCCATGATATCGATCTTTTGCCCGGTATTCAAGTTATACGGCCTGAACGGATGGCACATCCCGTTCACGAACCCGATGTTTTTCTTAAACCCCAGGGTCGTGTCATACTTGAATCCGGCCTTTGCCAAAAGTTCCCAAGTATCGGGTATCGAAAAGTTCAGGTAATGGTTCCGGTATCCGAGGACACTTCGCCCGAGTACCTCCTCTATCCGCTTTTTCTCTATTTTTATATCTTCTAGCCTGTTAAACGAATAATACCCGCCGTGTAATCCGACCTCGTCCCCTTTATCGGTTAAGAACCCTAGTTCGCTTTCTAGCTCCCCGATATCATACCTGAACCGGCGGATATCAAGCCCCGTAGCAATGAAATAGAATGAAGAGTTAGCCTCATAAGCCTCTTCGAGCTTTACGATATCGGCAAAATTCCGGTAGGGGCTAAGATCCTTACCCTTAAACTTCCACGACACATGCTTTTTTATTCCCCGGATATCGAGGTTCCGTGCACAATATAGCGAAGAAAGGAGCATATGGGATTGCGGGGGGTAGATGTCATCGATGTCATGGGTTAGGCAAACGGCGAATTTTCTATTCTCCGGGTATTCCATAGTAAAGCTATTATCGACCAGATATTTAGACACGGGAGCGACCAGGCTATTCATGTTATTATTTGGATAGTCCGCACGGCCTAGAACGGGCCGGTCAACATACTCATGCCTTAGCGTAAATAAGTCCCAGAGTAGGCTGTTTTGCTTTAGCTTATCGTATGCTAAGCTCGACATAACATGCCCCAATTAATATTTATGAGTGTTTACTCTGATCTCACCCGGCGGCGATGCTGCTAATGGCCTCCGCATGGCTCCCTGCTTGAACTGGTATTGGACTTCGGGATGGTCTTTCATCTCTTGCAGGCTTTGCGGATAATTCTCTACCAGCCATATCATAAAAGAGGTCACATCGATCTTATCGGCTAACAGCACATCGCTTTTCCTCTTCCACTCGCGCTTCGTCCCCTGGTCTTTCAGTATCTCGACGGCCTTGCCAATGGCCTCATCGCTGTTACGGTAATTAAAGATAAGGCCGTATTTTTGCTCAAGCTGGATAAAGTTATGCAAGTCGTTCTTACCGACGTAAGAGTTACAACGGACAGTGGGAGTCCCCAGGATCGCCGCTTCGGTGGCCATTGTCCCGGAGTCGCATACCAAGAGCCTCGCGTTGTATATGATATCATGAATCTTATTGGGATCGCTCTGTATCCCATATTTTTTTAATTCCTCGGGTAGCGGGTCCTCAGAAGTAATCAGTACGCGGGCATATTTTTCCAGTTCCCTGATCAATTTTTTCTTTTCCTCCAAACCAAGCCCGCTCTTCCCTACGTCATGGAACGCGTTCCATGCCGCAAACCTGAGCACCACATAGTCACCATCGAATGGGACGTTTTTCTCTCCCAGTATGCTTTTATCGGGGTGGTACCAGTTAGGATGGAGATAAGCCAGTTCTTTGTAGCTGTCGATTTTAATGATATTCTCGCCAGCTATCCTAAATCCGGAAAAGCCACATACGCAGCTGGCGAGATGTTTATAAAATGCATAAGTATGCTCATCGTCGTCGAAATTAATCATCGGTTTTTTCATGGCTCGGGATATTTGTGGGGAGCAAATTGACGCGTGAGCTAAAAATATATCCGGTTTAAACTTTCGGGCTGCTGCATAGATCTTGACATCCATGGCAAGCATATTTATTATCTTTTTAGCCATGGATTTCCCGGGAGAACCCAACTTTATATAGCCTAAGCCGTAGCTATCGAGGAGTGTGTATGCCATCTCTTTATCGCTCGCGGAGATCAATAATTCGTGCCCCCTCTTACTCATCTCCCATATGAAATTTTTAAAAAGATGGACCTGTGCTGGGTGACCAATGTTAACCATTATTTTCATGAAACGCTTCACCATTCTCCATATTTTTAGTGGCGACGATTACTGTTATCGCCTCACTGTCATAATGATATTCTTTCCATGATTGACCAGCTTATCCTGCGCATAGCTGAGCGCCCATCCGATATTGTTAAGCGCCCATCGCTCCGGGTGGGCGAGGATATAGAGGCGGTCGACGGACCCCATTCTTATGAGGCGGATGAGGTCATCCGTAGTATTGATGGAGATGTCCTCCCGCTGATGGGGCATACGATCCCGGAACTTATTTTTCCAGCTCCAGTTGCGCCCCGTATCCGAGAAGTAGTAAAGATCGGGGCCTGCGGACAGGTAAGCCTCCCCACGGATGGCATAGTCCTTAAAATCATAATATTTCCAGAGATCGCGATTGTCCTGGCGGGATAACGGCCTTCCATGCATGCAGATGCTCTTCACGTCACAGAGCTCCCGGAACTTTTTCAGGTCGCCCTGGAAGAGCTCGATCGCCCTGGCAGGGTCGCCGTTAGCGTCGCTCAGGACTTCGTAGTGGTAGCCGATCTCGTGGCCCATCCTCGCGATAGACCTGATGATCCGGGGCTTGAACACGCCCCGGACCGACCGGAAATAGTATGTCGCCTTGATGCCATATGCGTGCTCCATGGCCGCGATATCCAGAGCATTGCGGGGATTACGGTCGATGTCATGCCGGACGATTATGAAGCGACGTGGCAGCTCTTCGGCCTGTAAATAATCCTGGAATGTGATGGTTGCATATCCGGACCTGACAATAGCCTCACAGATATCCTCGTATTTTTCCTGTGTGAAGTCGAGATGTGTGACCATTCTATCACCTAAAGCCTTGATCGATGCCTGAGCTGCCGGCACTCCTTTCGGCCTGCCTGTCGAACATCATGGCAAAAAATAAAAACTGCAGGCCCGTGAGCGTGATGATCGCCGCCAGCGGCAGATATCCGGCAGATATGGAAGCCCGAAGTACGGCCTCAACCAGTATCCAGGCGCAAAATAGCAGGCCCAGCGGCAGGAGAAGCATACCCGCCGCGTATAACAGGACGAGGGGATTGGAGTCGAGCACGACGTACTTGGTCTTGAGCCTCCACAGGAAGCCGCGGAATATCATCGGGGCCACTTTCAGGATGAACCGGCTATATCTGATCGAAGACCGCTCCCGGCCATAGCGTGCAGGTATTGCCACGTCGATCGCCCGCATCCCGAACGTGTTCAGCTTGATGAGAAGGTCGTTACAATAGCCATAATAGGTATAGACAGAATCCAGATCCAGTGCCTGGAGCGCCTGCCGAGAGATGACGGTATACCCATTCTGGGGATCGGATATGCGCCAGTACCCTGACGCGATCTTCGTCAGTAATGATAGGAGGTTGTTACCGAAAAGCCTCCATCTACTCATGCCCTCGCTGTATTTTCTACTGATCAGCCGGTTGCCTTTGGTATAATCGGCCTTACCTTCGATAATGGGCAGGAGGAGACGGGGCAGCTGTGCCGGGTCCATCTGGTTATCCCCAGCCATGACCGCCACAAGGTCCATTCCGTCATCAAGCGCCAGCTTATAGCCGGTGACGATGGCCCCGCCGACGCCCTGGTTCTTTTCATGGCGGATGAAAGTGACTCGGGGATCGCCTAGGCGTCGGACGATATTAGGAGTATGATCGGTACTGCAATCGTCGATAACATAGATCCTTTCCACATATTCCGGGATGCCGTTGATGGTCTCCTCGATCAATAGCTCCTCGTTATAGGCGGGGACGACCACGCCTATACTATACTTGCGAAATAACGATCGCAGGTCGTACAGGTCAAGATATTTGACGTTTAGGCCGTCACGCTTTACACGCTTAAGTATATGGCCGAGGATATCCGGATGATTCTCATCCGCCGTTATTGCCCTGAGAATGCCGCACTTACACGCGAGGAACCCGCTGGTGCCAGGCCTTAGCCGGCCGTTTAACAGGTATATGGTTTCATTAATTTGCCCGTGACTGATCGAGGATAGATCGAACGCGACATCATACCCGGATCGGATCTGCTCGACCAGTTCGCCGATCCGTTCAGGATCATGGGCACCATTACCGTATAGGGTTACGAGCGTGTCGTCCGGGTTCTTTAAAATGCGCTCATAAAAGGCCGATAATTGGCTAGTGGTTGACGTGTCAATGACCTCGGCCCCGTGAAACCGGGATATCGCGATGATCGTCTCGTCCTCATAGCCAGCAAGCACATAGACATGCTTCGCAAAGCGCTTCGCGACGGTGAGTATATCCCCGATAGCATAAGGGTCGATCGGGTGGTTGATGATCGCCAGATCTGCCATGGATTTCTCCAGTGAGATATGCACCTTTTCACATGCAAGAACACTTGAAGACATGGGAGTCCCCCGTACTTTTAAACTGAGGCTTTTTCAGCGACACCATCCCCTGGATTACGGGTAAAAATGGAGGATATCTTGATCGCGGTCTTGCTTTTATACGAGGAGATGGAGGCCTTTGCAGTCATGAGCGCGTTCAGCCCGTCTTCGCCGCTTACGATGTTCGCCGCCCGGTCGCCACAGGCTTTGACGAAGCATTCGAGCTCGTTCCGGAGAGGCTCTTTCTTTTCGACCTTGGCCTCTTTGATCCATTCCTTATCGTGTATGACCAGCTTTTGCTGGAGATAATCGCCGTAAGCGACGCCTTCCGTGCCGATGACGGTGAACTGCCTGGTCTTATGGGGGGTAAGCCAGTTCGTTTCGACGACGCCGGCCCGGTCGTTCTCGAACCTCAGGATGATCGATGCGTGGTCTTCGAACAGGTGTATCTTTTTCCCGGCGATCGCGTACACCTCGTACACGGGTGAGTTGTAGAGATAGGAAATGACATCCACGTCATGGACTCCGATGTCGAGGATCACTCCCACGTCACGGATCCGGGGATTATACGGGCCGACGCGTAGAGTAGAAATGGAAACGATATTGCCCAGCTCGCCGCTGTCTATGATCTCCTTGGTCTTCATGACCGCGGGATTAAAACGCTCAATGTGCCCCACCATTAGCCTGATGTCTTCCTGATGGGCTGCACTGATGATGTCGATGGCATTTTCGACCGAGTCCGCAATCGGTTTTTCTATGAGCAGATTGGCGCCGGCATTGATCACATCCAGCCCGACTTTCTTATGGAGGGTGGTCGGCACGACGACGCTCACCGCATCCAGGTCCTGCTTGAGGAGCTCCTGGTAATCCGAAAAACCCTCGATACCATATTGCTTTAAGAGCGCGCTGAGGCGCTTCTCGTCAACGTCCGCGATACCTACCAGGTCTACGCCATTCATCTGGCTATACGTGCGGATATGATTCTGGCCCATCATGCCCGCGCCGATGACACCGACTCTAATGTGAAAGCCCCCTTATCGTATCCGTGATGAGATTGATGTCTTCGAAAGTGACCGAGGGATGCACTGGCAGGGAGATAACCTCCTTTGCCATCCGCTCGGCAATGGGATGAGAATCGTTGAACCCGAGCTGCTTATAGTACTGCTGGAGGTGGATGGGGAGCGGATAATAGATGCCGCTGCCGATCCCCGCACTCCCGAGCCGCCGTATGACCTCATCCCGATCTATGCCGAACGCGTCCGTTATGCGGATTGTGTACTGATGGAAAACGTGCTTATTGCCCCGCCCCACCGTTGGCGTGACCAGGCCCCGGATGCCCGCCAGCTTTTCACTATAGCGGGTCGCGTTCTCGACCCGCTTATCATTGTAGGCATCGATCTTCCGCAGCTGTGCGAGGCCGATGGCAGCGCTGATATCAGTCATGCGCAGGTTGAAGCCGAGCATCTCGTGGAAATACCGAATGCGGGAGCCATGTGATCGCACCATGCGGGCCCGGTCGCTGAACGAGCTGTCCGCCGACGTGACCATCCCGCCCTCGCTCGTGGTCATGTTCTTAGTCGGATAAAAGCTAAAGCAGCCGACGTCAAAGGAGCCGGCCTTTTTGCCGTCGATGGAGGCGCCGTGCGCCTGGCAGGCGTCCTCAATGACCGCGAGGCAGTGATCGGAGGCGATGTCCATAATCGCTTTCATATCGGCCGTCTGGCCGTAGAGATCGACCGGGATGATAGCTTTCGTGCGGTCCGTGATCTTACTCTTGACATCCTCGGGATCGATATTGAAAGTGTCTTCCCGGATATCGGCGAACACTGGTCGGGCGCCTGTATAGAGGATCGCGTTCGCCGTAGCGATAAAGGTAAAAGGTGTGGTAATTACCTCATCACCCGGGCCGAGGCCCTTGGCCTGGAGGGCAACGAGCAGCGCTGCGGTGCCCGAGTTGACGGCGATCGCATGCTCAACGCCGATATACCGCGCGAAAGCTTCCTCGAACTCTTTTACCTTCGGGCCTTCGGCGATCACTCCGGATCGCATGACGTTCACTACGCCATCGATCTCTTCCTGGCCGATCAGCGGCTTAGCAATTGGTATCATATCAGATCAAATTAATTGTCTTCATCTGCGTAGGAAGCTCGGCGATCCTGGCCGGAAAACCGATTGCCAGTTTCCAGGGCGGCACGTCCTTTGTGACCAGCGCCCCGGCTGCCACCATGGCGCCTTCCCCGATCTCGACGCCCGGCAGAATTGTCGAGTTCCCGCCGATCGATGCGCCTTTACGTAAAAGAGGGCCCTTCAGGTCATATTTGAGCCGGATCGGATATTTATCGTTCGTGAGCACCGAGCAGGGGCCCAGGAAGACATTATCCTCGATGACGGTATTGGTCGGGATGTAAACGTTACTCTGGATGCTGACGCTGTTGCCGATGGATACCCTGCCGTCGATGACAGAGTTCGTCCCGACGAGCACGTTATCCCCGATCGTGGTCATTTCCCGGATCACGACGTTGTGGCCAGTCTTGAGCCTCTTGCCGGCCACGACATCACAATACAGGATGGCCCCGGACCGGATGATCGAATCATCCCCGATCGTCGACCCGGCGAACGAGTAGCGGTCAATGGCTATATTCCTGGACCTGGACTCATAGATTATTTGAGCGCTGGGATATCCCAGTGTCACATTGTCCATGATGACACAATTCTTGCCCAGTGAATTCATACCATAGAGCTTACAGGATTCATGAAGGTCAAGGCCCTTCGAATCTTTTATTTTGTATAAATTGTCAGATATCGGGATGCCCCCCACAGGCTAGATTTTAATCAAAACTTCATGACCAGTGTGCTTGCCGTATAATCATATACTAGACGTATTATATATTTACAATAGCTTAAATATTTCGGTATATTAAATGATATATAAAAATATTTTTTATACACTACACTAGCCTAGACACCGGCATGTGCACCTGCGCTAACTGGCCGGGACTAAGCAGCTATGATCCTGTGGCATAAAGGAACTGGGCGGATGGCCAAAATAAAATATATTCCCGATATTGACAAATCCAGCTCGATAAGCGAATATTTAAAAGGGTTATTATGGGTGTGGGGATATACCCCATTTCCACGATGCCCCGGTCTGGCATTATAGCCTGGCCCGGGTTACAGCAGCCTCTTTCCGGCATCGGTAGCGGGTTCGTAATCCCATTTTTGGTTATTTGTGAGATCGGTCTGCTCCGAGCCGTCAGCATTCTTCGCGTAAATATCCCAGTTACATGTAAATGCGATCTTTGTACCGTCCGGAGACCATGAGGGCTCCCAATTCTGGCCATGATTATTAGATATGCACGTTTGCTCCAATCCATCAGCATTCATCACATAAATTTCTGAGTTTAGTGGCCTGGTAGGCCAGTCCTATAGGATACAAAGGCTATTTTCGAACCATCAGGAGACCATGCAGGCATGATATCGGAAGCAGGGTTGTTGGACACATCTATCAGTCCAGAGCCGTCAGCATTCATCACGGAAATGTCAAAACCGTTGTCATGCATATGGCGCTGGAATACGATTTTTTCATTTTGTGTCAGATTGGGGCCAGGAGGAAAACTTCCATCGTCTATAGCGTCTAAGCTTGTTACTGACACGTTATCGTAGTAAATGCCGGGACAGCTAGACTGCCAATAGGTACCCATCTCGATATAGTTGAATGTCGCAAATTCTCCCGATGTAACGATAAGTTGATCATCGATATATCCTTGAACTTGGGTTCCGTCGGCTATCATGGTAAAATTATGCCAACCCGTAGTCCTTGGAATATCCGATACAGTACAGTAACTGGGATACCCGGTCCAGATCAAATACACATAATTCGTATAAGAGTAGTAATTATCAATCCCATTTGCTAGTGCTTTATCGTCGTTAATCCTCAAAATCGGCGTTCGTCACAACCGAGAATTACCATATGCGACTACAAGAAGGTCCGCTATCATGCCTCCCCGGTGGTACGGAGCTATGGCAGGTTTGATATTATTCCCATGAAAATGGGTATGTCGGTCCCTGCGTGGAACAAGACAGGCCCTAACAGACTATCTGTTCTCCGCATTAAATACCCCAGCGCGAGGCCTAATAAAAATGTAATAACGACGAAAGCTAAAGTAAATGATGTGTATGCGATCGCCCCTCTCCCGGCCACCGTATGGCTCAATGAAAAGATCAACGCCTGTAAAACATTAGAAACAATAGGCCCAAATACTGGCTCGTATTTTTTGAGGAAAAGCCCCCTGTATAACAATTCTTCCCTTATTCCATTTAAGATGACGATGACGAGTATTGCGGGCATCCAGGGGATCACTCTACCTATGCTGAGGTTTTGCCCATTGAACATGTATGTGGCAATGGGGATAGACGCGATCGCAAAATAAAAAAAGCTATAAGGCCGATGATGATGATGCCCTGTTTGAGATCGCCTTTCTGCAGGAAAATCGTGGGCAGACGATCACCGGAAATGAGGGTTAGAGCGATAATAGGGATGACGACGAGTACAGTGCTAAATAACATGCTCATGACTAAACCGTTGACCGGAGTAGTCGGTAAATTAACATAAGCGCTCAGCACCTGGGCGTTTATGGCAACAGAGGCGATAAAAAAAGCGAAAAAAATTTTCCAATACTTTTTTAACCGCTCGACCTTTAACGAAACGATGGCCGCTAATAAAAATACGGTCGATAGCATGATGCGATACATGAGATCCCATTCAGGCGGGAACAATGAAAAGGGGAAGACGAGCAGACCAGATAGAGCAGGCAGGCTAACGCCACAGACTAAAAACAGCAGAAATAAAACGAAAGGGCTCGCCGCCTTTAAAAATTTTTTACTCCAGCTCACGATAGCCTCCTTTAGATCATGCTTCCAGTCTTTTATATTATACTGTTAGCATTTCCTCGATTAGTAATTGCCTAATTCTTATAATAAAACTAAGGGATACTCAATTATTACGCATAGTAAAAAGTCTTAGAGATCGTTATTCGCCAGTTAATATAGAAAAGTCTAGATTTAAGAGATACCATATACCCCGCAATATGGTATAAAGAGGTAGGTGGCTTTCACCTACCAATCCATATTCATCCTGTTTTCATCCTTCCGTGTAGCATTAAGGATACATCGACCGAGCTTAGTGGTCTTACCACCAGCCGCCCCAGCCGCAGGTGCCGCAGCCGAGACCGCCCCAGCCGCCCCACAGGGGCCAGCCCCAGCCACCCCAGCCGAGACCGCCCCAGCCGAGACCGCCCCAGCCGAGACTGCCGAGACCCCAGCCACCCCAGCCGAGACCGCCCCACCAGGCGGTCGCCGGGATAGCCAGTACCAGTACAGCTAATGCGAGAAGAACGAAAATGGCTAGCTTTTTCATGTCCATTGTTGTTCCTCCTCACGGAACCCACGTAGAGTATTGTAAAAACCCTATTTTATGCCATGAGCGAAAAATCAAGCACTCCGAGCGTGGCAGCGCCGGTGAGGTACGATTTTGGTGTGAATCTAATATCTCGTGCAAAGCCCGACGCCACTTTGTGTATTCGGAGGCAGGGGCGGTCGTGCAGCAAGCCATAGAAGGATTTTGGAAAAAAGTAAAGGTTATCCGGTCGGGCATTAAAGCCTGGCCCGAGTTACAGTAGCTTCTTCCCGGCGTCGGGCCCGGCCTTGAGCACGTAGGCGTCGGTGATCTTCACCACGACGGCCCCCTTCGGCGTGAACCGGGGCCACTTGACCTTCATCCATTCCACGTTGTCCTTGAAGACGGGGCCGCTGGTGTGGACGGCGGCCGTGCCCTTGATCTGGAAGCCGCCCTTGTCGCTCCACCAGGAAATGGCGACCTTAGGGTTCTCCTCGAGGTTCGCCAGCGTCTTCAGGAAGAACTGGTCCGAGACGAGCAGCGACTCGTCGTCCAGCAGCCGGAACGCCGCGACGACGACCACGTTGGGCGTGCCGTCCTTCGCCGCCGTGGCCAGCCAGGCGAACTTCGCGGCGGCCAGTGTGTCCTTGATCTCATTCGTGAGCTTGACCATGCGACCGCCCCGATTAACGCGTCATCTTCGATAGCTGGCGGCCGCCCATGCCCATATTATCGCGGCTGAGCTCGCGGATGAGAACGATCATCGCCTCAGGCGGCATTCCCGTCACATCGCAGACATCCCGCGTGAACGCGACGATCAGCTTCTCCTTTTGTTCGGCCGACAGCGGCCCCATCTCCAGCGTAATTATAGGCATCAGTTCATTCCTCCTGGTTTACTATACGCATTTGTTTCATGCTTCATCAGGCAGCGTATGATCGACGATCGTATGATCGGTGTTCCGCCGCCATACAAAAGATATGCCGATAATATTTAACGTGAACAGAATACATCGTGATATATAGTACCAGCCTGTATACCGGTAGATGACAGGGGAATTATGCCCATGCGACGGAAAAATTACCATGGCCCGGTCGAAGCGACCGTAGACATACTCGCCGGCAGGTGGAAGCCGCTGATCCTCTGGGCCCTGAGGGACGGGACGCTCCGGTTCGGGCAGATCGAGGAAGAGCTCTCGGCGTACACGCCGAATATCACCAAAAGGATGCTGACAAGGCAGTTGCGTGAGCTGGAAAACGACGGGCTCGTAGTCCGGAAGGTGTACCCGGAGGTGCCGCCCAGGGTGGAGTACACGCTGACGGAGCGGTACAGGTCGCTGATGCCGATCGTCAAGCTGATGTACGAATGGGGTAAAGAGCACATGGCCGGCCAGATCGGGTATGAATGCGACGGGAAGCGCACCGGGTAGGCTGGAATATTTTAATATCCGCCTGCGCGACATGCTATGGATGCTCTATCTATTTGAAGTCCATTTTTATATGTACTAAATCTAATTAACTTCATTTTTTTCGACATTATAAATTTTAACTCTGAACATCGAATAAAATGGAGAGTGTAATGTACTGCCAAGTCCAGGACCTGGAAGTTTACTATGAAACCTATGGCGAGGGTAAGCCTATCCTTGCGATACATGGCTACTACATAGACCATCACGTCATGGAAGGTTGCCTGGAGCCGATCTTCAAGGACCGGCCAGGCTGGAAAAGGATTTATATTGACCTGCCAGGCTTTGGAAAAACCAAGCCTGAAGACTGGATAATTAGCTCCGACGTAATGCTTGATATTATACTACAATTCATCGATAAAGTGATCCCGGGAGAAAATTTTTTACTAGCCGGCGAATCTTATGGCGGCTATCTTGCACGCGGTATAGTATATAATAGGCAAGATGCAGTTGATGGATTATTGCTCATATGCCCGGTGATCATAGCCGATAGGGGTAAACGCAGTCTACCACCACGTACAATACTTGTTAAAAACCATGAACTCCTGTTGAGCCTTACTCCTCTCGAGAGAGAAAAATTTGAACCCTGGACAACTGTTCATACGGATAAAGTATGGATGCGTTTTCAAAAGGATATAATGCCCGGCGTAAGGCTCATGGACAGTAAGTTCGCCGATAAACTTATGAAGTATGGCTATCCGCTCTCGTTTGATCCCGATGAGCTAGTGAAGCCATTTACTAAGCCATCACTAATTCTTACGGGCAGGCAAGACTCGAATGTCGGGTACAAAGATGATTGGGGTATACTGATGGATTATCCCCGCGCAACATTCGCCGTGCTTGACCGTGCCGCACATATGCTCCAGATTGAACAGGAAGGGCTATTCAATGCACTAGTTAACGAATGGCTGGACCGAGTTGAAGATATGTGACCCATGTGCGTAATGCACAGACTCTCGCCAACTACATCAGTGACAGGCGGAAGGAGCTGAACATCGACAAGTCCGCGCTTGGGTATATCCAGAAAAATATCCGGGATGGCAAGAAGGTTAAGTTATAGGATAAAGTTAGGCAAAAATGATTTAACGTCCTTTTTTTGGGTGGGGCCTGAAGATATAAATACGGGCATGCCCAATTTATTTAATTATTAAGATTTTATGAGCCCAAAATCCGCCCCCACTACCCCCCCGGATGTCGATAAGACCAGGGAACAGCTTTTTTCCGAACTACAAGAGCTTAAGGCTCAGGTGGCTATTCTAAGTGAAGCCGCGGCTAAAAGCAAGAACATCGCTGAAGCATTGAGGGAGAGTGAGGCCCACCTTGCTAAATCGCAGGAGCTAGCCCATATCGGTAGCTGGTCGTGGGACATCGACAAAGACCGGTTGCAATGGTCAGATGAAACCTATAGGATATGGGGCTTGAAACCCGGCGAGATCGAGCCTAACTATGAGTTCTACATGGGATTCGTCCACCCCGACGACAGGGAAATGGTGCAAAGGGCCGTGGACAACGCCCTGAATGGAGGCGTATACAATGTGGATTACCGCATCGTCCGCCGGGACGGCTCTATCCGGTTCATCCACAGCGAGGGCGAGGTCATGTTTGACAGCCAGGGGAAGCCCGTGAAAATAGTCGGCACTGGCCAGGATGTCACCGAACGCAAACAGGCAGAAGAAGCGCTGCGGGAGAGCGAGACCAAGTTCAGGCAAATGGCGGAGAATATTAACTCCGTATTCTGGATAAGCGAGATCACAGGCACTACCGGTTTGAAGTACGTCTACATGAGCCCGGCCTTTGAACAAATATTCGGCATTCAGGTAGAGCGTATTTACGATGATCCCCTGCAATGGCTAAAGATGATCTATCCAGAGGACAGGGAAGGCTTCATGGCAGCCATGAAGAAGAGGTTTGCCGGAGACTATTTTAACGTCGAAGTTCCCGATTTCCGCATCGTCAGGCCCGACGGGACGATACGGTGGATAAAGGCCCGCTTGTACCCGATTAAGGGCGAGGATGGAACGATACGCAGGTTCGTAGGATTAGCTGATGATGTGACCGAGCGCAAGCTGGCCGAGGATGCTTTAAAGCTGACCCAGTTCGCCCTGGATAATTTCCGGGACTCCGCCATCTGGATCTCCCTGGATGGGAGTATTGTTTATGTGAACCAGGAGACGTGCAATTCCCTCGGGTATTCGAAGGAAGAGCTACTATCCATGCACATATGGGACATTGACCCTGACTACTCGCAGGATAAATTCCAGGGATTATGGCGGGAGACGTATCAACAGGGTTATGCCGTAAAGTTCGAGTCGGAGCACGTCGCCCGTAATGGTCGAGCGTTCCCCGTGGAGGTCACATCCTGCTATACCAGGTATGGCGATAAGGAATATTTGATCACGTTCGACCGGGATATCACCGAGCGCAAGCGGGCCGAGAATGCATTGCTGGAAAGCGAAAAAAAGTTCCGGGTGCTGGCGGAGACTTCTCCCGCCGCCATCTTCCTCTACCAGGGTGAGAAGTACGTTTACGTTAACCCCATGGCCGAGACCTTGACCGGCTATTCGAAGGACGAGCTTCTGGCCGGGGACGCATGGGAGTGGATCCACCCCGAGTTTCAAGAGCTGGTGAAAGGGAGGGCGAGGAAAAGGCAGCTGGGCGAAAAATTGCCGGGCCAGTACGAGGTGAAGTACCGTGCCAGGGATGGCCGGGAGGGCTGGGTGGACTTTGCCGCCGGCCTCATCGATTACGAGGGCAAACCGGCAGGCCTGGCCATGGCCTTCGACGTTACAAAGCGTAAGCAGGCCGAGGAAACATTGAATAGAGATAGGTATATCCTCGCCAAGTCCCAGGAGACGGCCCATGTAGGCAACTGGGCGTTGGACCTCCAGACTGGTGAAATCACGTGTTCTGCTGAAAACTACCGGATCTTTGGATATCCGCCCGATGAGGCTAAGCCGACCCTGGAATGGGTGATATCCCGTGTCCTGCCCGACGACCGTAGGATGCTGGCTGACTTCATGGAGGCCAGGACTAAGGATGGAAAGTGGGGAAGCATAGACTATCGCATCGTGAGACCTGATGGATCGGTGAGGAGCGTGAACACGATCGTGGATAAGGCGGTCCGGGATAAGGCTGGAAATGTGAAGCGGTTGTACGGCATCAGCCAGGATGTCACCGAGCGCAAGAAGACCGAGAAAGAGCTGGCTGAGGCGAAAGCCCAGGCCGAGCTTTACCTCGACCTCATGGGCCATGATATTAACAACTTGCACCAGGTCGCACTGGGCTACCTCGAATTGGCGAGGGACATGCCAGCGGGTGAGGAGCAAGCCGTGTTCCTGGATAAGCCTGTTGAGGTGCTGCAGCGGAGCGCCCAGCTTATCCAGAACGTGAGGAAGCTCCAGAAGCTACATGACGGCGTATTCAGGACGGAAGTGGTCGATGTATGCAAGTTGCTCGTGGACGTGCGGCGGGAGTTCGGGGGAGTACCGTATAAGCAGGTCACGTTGAACTTGAACGGGTGTGAACGGTGCCTGGTCCGGGCGAACGATTTGCTGCACGATGTATTCGCAAACCTGGTGAGCAACGCGATAAAACACACGGGGGACCGGACTAACATCGTCGTGAACCTGGACATCGTGGAAGAGAATGGCGGCCGATGTTGCCGGGTGAGGGTCGAGGACGACGGGCCGGGCATCCCCGAGGATTTAAAAGGCAAGATCTTCAACCGGGCGTTGATGGGTACGGGCAAGGCGAAGGGTATGGGCCTCGGGTTATACCTTGTTAAATCGCTTGTGGACAGCTACGGTGGCCGGGTCTGGGTCGAGGACCGGGTAAAGGGCGACCACACGAAGGGAGCCCGGTTCATAGTACTGTTGCCATCGGCTGAAAAGTGATTACTATCCAACCATTTTTATAAGAAAAAGTCCAGATTTAAAAGATACCATATACCCCGAAATAGAAGTGGGGACAACGCAGATTTGAGCCGTATAGTAAGCGATTAAACTTATTGTCTATATATCGTAAAAAGTGCAAAATTTATGGCTCTATCAATATACCCCCACTACTATATCGGGATAAGAGATAAGGCACTAGATTTTGTGTAATTCTCGCTCAGGCCAAATAAATATAGAACTTAGCGGGCCAGGCTATCTTTTGTCATTCAGGCCAGCCAGCTAAAGCCTTCGGTAGGGTATTGAGCGACCCCTGAGCTGCTAGCTGTGTCGCTGCTTTTACATATTTTTAAGCGGATTCGCGGCCGGCTTGATGCTCGTAGGGTTGCATGTATCCACACGGTTGCCCGCGTTAGCCCATGCCTCGAAGCCACCGTTCAGCTCCATGACGTTCTTGAAGCCCATCTTCATGAGCCGCATCGCGGCATCGCCTGAAAGCCTGTCTGCAGGGTTCTCGGATCTCACCCACTGGCCCGGGCCATAGACGATGATATGCGCGTTCTTGTCCATATTGGCTGCAAGCGACTCGATCTCGGCATCAAAAGCGTCACAAGCGCCGGGAATGTGTCCCTTACAGTATGCCTCAAGCTCCCGGGCGTCAACGATCAGGTACGCGTTACTCCTGCGGTGGATCAGATTTTTCAGGTCGTCGACGCTTATATTTTTTAACTTCTGCTCGTACAAATCGAACACCACAATAAAATACGCCCGGATAATTAAAAAATTATAAGAGATTTATAGTGCCGACCAAGCATGATCCACCCCCGTTAAATCGGCACACTTCAAAGTTATCACTAACGCCGAGAGCCCGCCCCATCAAAATATTAGAGATAAATACAACAACTCGGTATCGCCATTTATCGCTTGTTATAATAAAATAGCGTCACTGGATGACCGATGGCAGCATTACCACAAACCGGGCGCCCTTCATGTGGTCGCCCTGCACCCGGTCTTCGACCCACACGCGACCGCAGTAGCTGTCCACGAGCGATTTGACGAGATATAATCCCAGGCCCATGCCTTTAGCTTTTTTTGTACCCTTCAATGTCCGGTTGAATATCGTGGCTTTGAAGTCATCGGGGATGCCCGGCCCATCGTCCTCGACCGCCACCCGGCAATACCTGGTGCCATTATCTTGTATGACGTCAAGGTATACGGTGATATTCGACTTGTCACCTGTGTGTTTTACTGCATTGCTCACTAGATTGGAGAACACATCGTGCAATAATTCATTGGCCCGGACGAGGCAGGGCCCATGACCGTTGATGTTTAACGTAACCGGCTTATGGGGGATGGCCCCGAACTCTCGTTGAATATCCACGAGCACCTGGCACACGTCCACGTCCTGAGCCTGAACTACGCCTTCGTGGAGTTTTTGCAGCTTCCTCACGTTCTGGATGAGTTGGGCGCTCCGCTGGAGCACCTCCACGGGCGTATCCAGGAACCGGGCCTGCTCCTCGCCGGGCGGCATGCCCCTCGCCAATTCGAGGTAGCCCAATGCGATCTGGTGCAGGTTGTTGATGTCGTGGCCCATCAGGTCCAGGTATAGCTCGCTCTGGGCTTTTGCGGCCTTTAATTTGTCCTCGGTGGTCTTACGGTCGGTAATATCCCGGATGATACTCCCGAAGATCGTGCCCTTCGATGTCCTGATGGGAAAGGTGACCATCTGTATCGTGCGTCGGGCTCCGTCCGGGCGTAGTATGTCGATCTCCATGACCCGGTCGATCCACGGGGCGAACCCGGTATGATAGGCTACGCTCATGGCAGCTTCCGTTTGGGCATACGTTTCGCCGGTTTTTTTCTCGCCGGGCATCGTATGGAAGAGCATATCAAGCAGTGGCCTGCCTATCCAATCCTCCCGCGTGCAGCCGGTGATCATTTCTTCCGCCCGGTTCATGTCCAGGATCCAACCTTTTCCGTCAACCAGAAGGATGCCGTCGGAGGACTGCTCGACGATGCTCCGGTATTTATCCTCGCTATCCTTAAGCGCCTCCTCGGCCTGCTTACGCTCGGTGATGTCCTGGATCGCGCCCAGGATGCGGACCGCCCGGCGTTCCACGCCTTCGCCCGCGAAAAAGACATGCGACTTCACATATACCCAGCGTACCTCTCCATTCGGTGCACGCCTGATGCGATACTCCATCGTGTACTCCCCGAAACCCGCCGGGTCCAGGCCTGTCGAGAGGACATCGTCCCGCTCATCTCCGGGGTAGATGAAGCTTTTTATAAAGCCCAGCGTCAGCGGCGTGCCGAGCGGGACGCCGTAGATCTCGTAAGTCTCCGGTGACCAGATGTGCCGGTCACACACGATATTCCAGTCGAACGTACCGAATCGGGCGGTGGCCGAGCAAAGCCGCAGCCGCTCCTCGCTCTCCTGTAGTGCCACCTCGGTCTTTTTTAGATCGTTGATGTCACGGGAGACCCCCACCACGGAGCCAACCTTACCATCGCTGTCGAAGATGGGGTTAAGCGATACGTGGATGTAGAAGTCTCCACTGAAAAAGTGGTGCGTCATCACATACGATCGCGGCCTGCCCGACTCGAAGACCCACGATAGGGCCTTTATCATTTTTTCGGCTGTGTCTATGGGGAATAATTCGTTGAGATGCTTCCCCGTCGCATCCTCCGGGCTCATTCCCAGCGCAACGGCACCCGACCTGTTCAGGTATCCTACCCGGAAGTCCCTGTTGATCACGTAGATAAAATCGGCCGAGCTTTCGACGAGCTGGCGATAAAGCCCATCGCCCTGCTGCAGCGCCTTCGCAGCCTGCGAGCTAACTTCGGTACCCTCAGCTGGTTTACGCTCGCCGATGAGCCCGTCCCTGCCTCCAGCATTTTCGCCACGGGTACTGCCATACTTCTTTTTGGACCCAGATCTGGATGCCATGTCGTCAACCCACGAAAAAGCAACGATTAGATAGTTATCTCTTATAATTCATATTCATATCGGAAAAAGACCACTGTGACTTAATATAATACCAAATAACTGAAAAAAATATTTACTTTTCTACGGTTGGCAGCATGACCACGGACCGGGCGCCCTTCATGTAGTCGTCTCAACTCCTACGATATGACACATCGTCGCTAGGCTCTTCGCTAGATAGATTAAATTTGCCTTGCAGATTAACATAGCGCCTCTATTAGATGTTAAAACCGGAACGTGATGGTAAGCGGTTGCTTCGTATGCCATTTCCGTGGAGCTATGACCGTAAAATGAAGAAGGAGATTTGAATTAAAAAGATAGGATGCTCCGGTGGGGATAGGTACCACATTGGTTCAAATCCCTTAGTTTATAAATGACAAGCTTAACCGAAACGGCAATTAAAAAACCATATAACAGTTTAACAGTAATGACGACGACGTCACTAGGGAGTATATCCTGAACATGACGTCCGACCAGCGGAAAGAACTCGGAATAAACAAGTCGACGTTGTGGTATATCCAGAGAAACCTTCGCGATGGCAAGAAGGTTAAGCTTTACGATAAGGTCAGGGCAAAAATGGTGACTGAAAAATAAATAAAAATATTTAAAAAATACGATTTAAAATTTTCCGTATCACCCATATGTTTCGGCTTGATCGGGAAGCATGCCTTCATTCTTAACAGTCTCTACTCTATTGTCCATTAAGGTAAGGGCTTTCGAGAGGCGCTCCCGGTGTAATTCTCTTATCGAGTAGTACACGCGAGTTCCCTGTCCCGTCTTCGTCACGATGCCTTTGTCCGATAGCTCGCTTAAGTATTTACTTATACCGCTTTCTGGGAGACCGAGCTTCTCGCATAGCTCGTCGTTTGTGACCTCACCACTGTCCATGACGGCCTTCAGGAGCTTGCCCATGGATTCCCGCCGCACAAGCGATATGACCATCTTGTCCTCATTACTGTAGGTGTTCGAGTTCGCGAAGTACCTGACGAACTTGCCGTCGTTATACGTAACGGTCCGGTGGTTGAGCCCCAGTATCATCAGGTGGTAGCGCAGGGTGCCGATGTTCATTCCGAGCACCTTCGACAGCTCGTAGAGTGTCGAGCCTGGACGGTCAATGATGAACTTGTTTATACGGTTTCTGTTTTCGTTCTTGTCGATCCTGGACCTCGCCCGGGTAACGCTGCCCAGCAGGAAGAAGGCCAGGAGCGAGCCTACGATGGCTACGCCAGCGACGACGCCGATGGTCTCGATGGATATGCTACCGCCGTTCGTGCCATAGTATATGGTGGTGTTATTCGCCGCGGCCGCCGTTAGGAAGGAGTCCATCGGCTTCTGCCAGACTAGTTTTCCTGTTTTATCCAGGGCATAGAGAGCACTATAGTATGTGCAGGTGGACTGGTTATAGATGATCGGATTGTCCTTGACAGCAGTCCTGAAGTATACGTACGTGGCATTACCAGCTGGTATCACCTGTGCATTGGAATGCTCATAATAAATGGTTCCGGAAGATAAGCCCGTAGCAATCCTATCGGGAAATAACGTAAGGACATTGGACTCGTTTAAAACAACCGTCGTCGACTGGCCGATGGGCGTGGTGAAGTTCCACAAATATTTACCCTGTAAAAGGTCATATGCCGCTACCTCGCCCATTTCTAGGCTGTCCTTGGTAGGGACCATATCCCTCTCGGCCATGGGCTTATTATCTTTATAGAGTACCCCGTTCGATGCGCAAGCGACGTATGATTGGCCCGCGTCCGCCCGGGCTATCACCGTGCCGTCCGGCCCAATGACCATCACTGTCTGGGAGCCGTCATCGTTGCGGCTGTAGAGATATAGGTCTCCCTTCGAGTCCATCGGCATCAGGTAGAAAACCCTGTATTCACCCGTGATGTTTTTCGCCCAGCGCAATGAACCGTCCTTATTGAGCGCCGTGACTCCGCCGTCCTGTGGGACGTAGAGCACGCCATCATGGTATAGCGGAATGCCGATTTCCCCGTTCCAGACTACGGGTAAGAAGTACGAGAAAGCGATATTCGCATCAAGCACCTTACGCCAGCTCTGCTTGCCATCGGGCGTATACGCCTCGACCACGTTCGACGGGGTCCGGTAATCGAAGTACACGCCATCCACGAACGATGATAGCCAGTGGCGCATCACCTTGACGGCCTCGACGGCATACATGTTACCGTCTTCATCCACGGACACAGGGTTCGAAATATTCTCTATTGTAAACAATACCTTACCAGAGGTATCAAACACAGTCTCGTTGTAGCCATTGTAGAGGTATATCCGGTCGCCGTGTGCCTCTAGATGCGCATTATCTTGAATAGCTATATCATCTACGAAATGGTGTGTCCACTCGATCTTGCCATCTGGCGCCACCGCGATTAGGTCCTTTCCTGCGAGGTAATTCGACCCGTTTAGATAGCTCTTGCGATCCATTGGCTGGAACTTGCTATCTACTGCGTCCGAGAACGCATATAAATAAACGTACCCATCCTCGGAAGTGAAGATGGGCACCGCCTTTACCGACATGGCCATCATGGAGTTTTCATCCACCACCGTAGTCGTCACTCCATTGATGGTGTCGGTGCGAATAGCTTTCACATGGGGGTCGGTGATGATGTCATATGCCTGGCTATATGTCCAGGCTCCAGGTATCGTTAAGTTCCATTCGGGCGTACCGTTGGCGTCCATGGCGGCCAAGTTGTTCCTGCTGAAGGCAAGGATGTGGTCGCCTGCCACTGCCATGTATTCGATGGGATTATCCTGAATAGGTGGATTAACGGATATGGGCGGGTACGGCCGGGCCATCCATCCGGGGCTTATCTCAGGCCCCGCCAGAGCTTCTGTGAAGGGCACCTTATCCGCCGTAGCCCGATATACGTTCGCTCCATGTTGCCCATCGCCCAGTTGACCGGCACTATTGTCACCCCAGCCCCATACGATGCCATACTTGTCCAGGGCATAATTGTTCGTGTTTCCGGCCGAGATCGAACTAATGCCCGAGAGGCCCTTCACCTGTGTCGGCACGTTCCTGTTCTCGAGCGTCCCGTCGCCTAACATACCGCAGATCCGGTTGTCACCCCAGGCCCATACAGTACCGTCGTCCCTGAGTGCCAGGGCAAACCACCGGCCCGCATCGATCGACATGACGTTAGCGAGGCCCACTACCTGGACGGGGGTCGTCCTCTGTGTCTCGATGTTACCCGGTACACCGTCACCGAGCATGCCGAAGCTATTCCGCCCCCAGGCCCAAACCGTGCCGTCATCCTTTAAGGCCATGCTGAACTCTGTGCCACCGGCGATGGCGGTAGCGCCAGTCAATCCTTTAACCATGACCGGGGTCGATTTTCCGCCAGGGCAAGTTGTCAAGTAGGGCTTACCATCAGGGCTTATTTCCTCCCACTGGTCATATGTCGTGGTACCATCACCGAGCTGTCCCATGTTGTTCATGCCCCAGGCCCAGACGGTCCCGTCCTTTTTCAGTGCAAGGGCATGGCTGTCTCCCTCCGAGATGGCTATAACATCGGAAAGACCCTGGACCTGGTTGACCAATGGACCTTCGTAATCAATGGCTCCATAACCTTCTTCCATACCTCGCTGGCCATACATATTGCTACCCATCGCCCACACTGTGCCGTCGTCTTTCAGGGCGAGAAGGTTCTGGTTATTGCCATCGATGGCGATGATATGATCAAGCCCATCGACTTTAACTAACCCATAACCTGTCGAGCCTTTAAACTTCTCCGGATTCTCAAAATACGGGTAGTTCTTTATCAACCAAACCGTGCCGTCATCCTTGAGCACGACTGGATACATTTGCCCGGTCACCGCCACCACGTGGTCAACGCCTGGCATGATGATAGGCTGAAGACCGGTATCATCGTTCGTCGCCACAGTGCCCCAGAGCCATATCGTGCCATTATCATTCAGCGCGATGCCGCATCCGCTGGCATCTGCGGAAACATCAGTTATCCTCGATTCAGCTAAACCGGGCTCCACAAAAAGCCCAAGCGAGCAAACAAATACCAAAGCGATGACGCATGTCCAGCTTCTCATAATGATACTTCCTCCCAAACAGTTGCTAGTAGATGCTCGACGGGTTGGTATATGAACCTTATATCACAATCAGATATATATTCGCTTAACATGGGTGCAATCGCATGATAAAAGATTAAAGTGTTATTATTCAGCTATTTTTATAAGAAAATAGTCCAAAAACGAGGAACTGACTATACACCCCCATATCTTGGTGGGAGAACCTAAATTTGAATCTTCTAGTTTTTTAATGTCTTGTTGAGCGATATATCAAATTTTATAAATATGAAATAAGGTTAAATATGGATTTATTTAAAAAAATAAGCTGTTAAGCGTGAAATAAAGTAAAGGATGCTCCGGTGGGGATTCGAACCCCAGTCGACGGAGTGAGAGTCCGTCATGATTGGCCGGTCTACACTACCGGAGCCCGTAAAAGACAACATTACAAGTCTATTCTTATTATTTATATCTTGCGGGTATGCACTAACGCTGGCACTTCGGGCATATGTATGATGCCGTGCTGCCCGTCTTTATCTTCTCTATTGTCGTTCCGCATACGGGACAGGGCTTGCCCTCCCGGTATCCCGCCTTGAAGTCATCGATGGTGAGCCTTCCGGGCTTACCGTAAAGGTCCTTTTCCGGCGCAATGCCGCCCAATGCGATGGCTTCGTCCAGGTCATGCCGGATAGCCTCAAACAGCGCCCGCCTCTCGCCTTCGGTCAGCGTGGGTATCTTCCTGTCAGGGTGCAACTTTGCATTGAAAAGGATGTCCTGGGCATACACGTTGCCGATACCGGCGATGAATGACTGGTCAAGCAGCGCAGTTTTGACGCTGCCCTTTTTACCTTCCAGCATGCCGTAGAATTTTTCGAGCGTGAAAGCCGGGTCTACGGGCGATACGCCCAGCTTGTGGGTCATCTTGTGCTCCTTAAGGTCCTTCACGGCGTGGGCATAGCCGAACCACCAGAAGCCTATTGAGAGGCGGCTATTATCGTCGAACGTCAACGCCACCTGATATTTTTCGGGAATGTTGTCGCCCGGCCGGTGGTATAACAGGTTACCCCCCATGCCCAGGCTTAATAAAAAATATCCGTCGGGCTCCAGCTTCATGAATATCCATTTGCCCTTTGGCGTGACCTGGCGGATCTTCTTGCCGACGACTAGCGTAGAAAATTCATTAGCCGGCATATTCAGGCATTTTTCCTGCCGTATCTGGATCTCTCGAATGGTCTTACCCTTCAATGCCTCGTCCATCTGGCCGGCGAGATTGTATATTTCGGGTAATTCGGGCATTTCGTCACTCCTGAATTAGTCTGGGCTGTGGCTTCATATTAGTGTTTGGTTAGCGTTCCGAAATTAAACCTTATAGATACGATAGGTATTATGATACGTCGGGTCGGTCCAGTTGAAGACGAGCTCTAAGCGGCTATCGTAGAATTCCTCGTTGACGTAGAACTGGCCGGAGCCCCTCTCGTCCGGGCCGATGAGCACGTAGTCGATGCCGTTCTCGGAGAGCTGGCTCAGGGCCTTGCCCGCGTCCGTGGCACTATACATGGATTTTACCTCGTACAGGCGGTCGTTATAGTTGATGCCGTGGGTGTATAGCCAGCCGGCGTATCCCAGGTAAGACTTTCGCCCTGAGAGGCTGGTGACGGGGCTGATCGGGCTCTGGGACGTCAGGAAGACCGCGTCCTTCGGCGTGTTCTCCTTGATCCAGTCCGAAACGTACACGTTGGCCTGGCTGTACTCGACGTACGGGTGGAAAAGTATGAAGGCCGACGCCAGGGCGCCGGTGAGCACCGTGAGCGTGAGTAAGACGGCGAACAGGGGCTTCCCGAGCTTCGGGAGCTCGTAGACATAGAGGAGCGAAGCCGCCATGAGGAGCGCCGAGGGCATGAGCCAGAAGCTGAAGAACTTGTGGTTGTCGTAGTCCCAGGGCTGGAAGACGAATATGTTGGCCATCATAAAAATGGCGAGGAAGGGCAGGTAGAACTTGAGGTTTTTTCTTTCGACGAGGAAGATGCCGCCTATCAGCAGGAGCAGCTCGAGGCCCATGTTCGCCAGCCAGAACAGCGGGATGTCTGCGGGCGAGGCGGCCATCCATCCTATTTGCACATTAAAGTGGGAGACGCCCATCTGGCCTGCGATCCAGAGCGCCTGCGGGATCGCCAGGAACAGGGCGGGCGCCATGAAGTAATACCACTTGCGCTCCCGGAAGATGAGAAGGAGCAGCCCTGATGAGAGAAGGATGGCGATGTACGAGTAGACGTGGAACATGGGGAGCAGGCCCGTCAGCATTCCGGCCAGCAGAAGGCCGTTCTTAGATTCGTTGCCTTGGACCAGGACGGCGTAGAGGACGAGCATGACAAAGGCGCCAATGGCGAATCCGGCCAGGGCGGTGCGCTGTGCCAGGACGATGATGATGAAGTTGGTGAACACGAGGTTGTACGACCAGACGGTCGTGTAGTTGAGGTTGCCCAGCAGGAAACCGTAGAGGCCGTTATCCAGCAGGTCCCGGATGCCGAGGAAGAAGCCCAGCCCTCCGCTGAGCATGACCAGGGTGACGGTGAGTATTCCTCCCGCACGCCTCGAAAAAAACCGGTCTCCCAGGAAGTATATCAGAGATAGCAGGCCGGTTAGCAGCAGCCAGCCGGGGAGCACGACGCTCCACTGCAAGCCCAGGCCGAGGCGGTAAAGCGCCGCCGAGAAAAAGTCGATGAGGAACGTATACCTGAGCGTCTGGCCGGCCATCACGGGATACGAGGGCGGATAGTTATAGCCCTCGCCGAACGAGGTGATGACGGACGAATGAAAAGACGCGTCGCCGTAGAACGGGTACCCGACGTGGTACTCGCCGTTGTAATATGTCAGCAGGCAGAGGAAGGTGAAGGCGAACGCCAGCGTGGCCAGGGCGGCGACTATGGCCAGGTGCTCTCTTTCGACATGGGGAAGCCCCGGCCGGGCCAGGACGAGTACGGCGAGCATGATGACCGATGCGACGGCGATGCCGTTGTCAAGGCTCCCCGTGAGCATATAGGGAATGAGACAGAGCCAGGCGGCAGGGATAATGCCGACGATGGGCGATGCTACGACGGCCTCCAGGCCTTTGAGCGGCAGCTTCAGGGCGCTCAGGAGGGAATATCCAAAAACGGCGGTGAGAGCGAGGAACAGGAGCCCTGCTAAGCCGAAGAGGTACACGGCTTTGATTATACGATGCCTGGCTCATATATTTTTTCATGTGGCATACGCCAGAGGGGTGGGGAGTAAACTATATATTAAATAGGCCGTTAAGTTTAGCTTAATATGGCCGGCATTTCCGACTTCGTCAAATACGGGCTCGTCATCCTGATGTTCCTGCTCTTCATCTATACGTCGTACTTCATGAGCGGCACGTACCAGGTGCCCATGACCGAGAACAGCTACTACATGTTCCCCGAGGTCAAGACGAACGCGGACGCGTGGTACGGCCGGGTCGTGCTCCAGGGGGAGCTTGAGGCCGCTGACTGGGTCAACGAGAACCTGAACATGTCCGATAAGTTCGTAGCCGACATCTTCGGGGCCGAGCTCATCATGGGGATGACCTGCCGGGTCTCCACGGTCGGGGGCGACTGGGCGAACGCGGCGAACCCCGTGAAGTACATGAGCGATACGAACCAGATCTATACGACGAGCAGCGCGTGGGAGGCCTACGACCTCGCGAGGGAGAACAACTGCACCTACGTCTGGCTGCCTAACAGGAACACGTTCTCGGGCTATGACTGGGTCTATGGCGATCATAAGAAGTTCGAGGACCCGGCGTACTTCAAGCTGGTCTACGAGAACGACGACGTTAAGATCTACAGGATACTGGAGGCGGCGGCATGAGCGATAACAGCGTTTTAAAGGTCGTTAGGCAATACTGGTATATGGCGGCGCTTGTGCTCATCGTGCTCATCGCGCTCTGGTACCGCATGGGGATCATTGACAGCTATATCATTCCTACTTACGGTAACACGATGTACCATGTGGGCATCGAGAGGGAGACAATACTCACCGGGTATTATCCCACGGAAGAGCTATCGTACGGCGGAGGCTTCCCGCACTTCTATGTGCCCGCTTACAGGCTGCTGATCGTGTCCATGTGCGTGGCCACGGGCATCGACCCCATGGTCATGTCCGGCCTGATGACCATCGTGCTCGGCATCATGGTCATGCTGGTCATATACGCCGTGGCGTACCGCCTGAGCCATAACCTCTATATCGCGCTGTTCGCGGCGTTCTTCTTCATCATGTCGCCCGACATCACCATATATACCATCCGCCCGCTGCCCGAGATCCTGGGGCTGTTCATGGTGCCCTTCACGCTCCTCTTCGTCATAAGCGAGAAATGGTCGCTGGCGGCGATCAGCGCCGGCATCACCGCGCTGACCCACCAGATGACGCTGCTCACGCTCGTCTCCATCATTGGCGTGTACATGGTCTTCCAGCTCGTGAGGGCTGTATGGGCCTACTTCAGGAAGAAGGAGGACCGCGACGCGTACATGAAGCCGTTCCGGACTGCGCTGTGGTGCCTGGCGCCGATATTAACGGCATGCCTGACTTACGCCGTATGGATGATGTACTCCATGGGCTCGCTCGACATCATGGGCATCGCGCAGGTGGCCAACCACGAAGGTAACGTGGTCGACATCGCCCTATTTTTGAGGGTCGGCATTTTCGTGCTGCTCTTCACCATCATAGGCCTGATATTTATCATCGATGAGCTGTTCGGGTCGAAGAGCGCCCCGGCCGCCGGCGCAAAGAAGAGCGAGTACGGGTATAGCGTATCGAAGGATTCGGCGCTGCTTGTCGTCGCCTGGGCGGTGATCACGCTTCTGCTCACGTTCAACGACAAGATATTCTACCTGTTCCCCGACCATAAGTTCCTGATATTCCCCAACTTCATGGACCGCTACCTGACCTTCTTCGCGCAGATATGCATCATCATCGCGGCCTTCGGTATGTACTACCTCCTCAGGGCGCTCGACCTTGACGTGCTCAAGGAGAAGCCATGAGGCTCATGGAGTCACCATGAGGAAAGAATACTGGCTCGCCCTCGCCCTTGCCGGGATCCTGGCCATGCTTCCGCTGGGGCCTCTCCAGCTTATCCTGCTTTTAACCGTTCCCGGCTTTGCCCTGCTCGTCCTTTTTAAGGAGCGCTTCGACGTGGTCGAGCTGGCCGCGTACTCGTTTACTCTGTCCATCCTGGCATTTCCCCTGGCCGTCCTCATCGCCTGGTTCCTCGGGATGTGGCATGCCGGGGCCGTATTGCTGGGGCTGGCGGCCGTCTCGGTAGCTGCTATAAAGTACCGACGAGGCGCAAATATCGAGCTCGTACACTCGAAGCTCCAGTGGCCGGTGCTCGGCATCGCTCTATTGATATTTGCAATAGTCCTCTTCATAAGCCTGAAGACGTTCACGCTGACGGACGCCGGATTCGTATGCGGCACGACCCACGCGTCGGACCTCAACTTCCACCTGTCCATCGCCCAGCGCTACATCGAGTCGCCTCACATACCGGTGGAGGACCCGTACCTGCCGGGCCATTATATCGTCTATAACTGGTTCATGCACCTGCTGATGGGTGAGCTGGGCGTGCTGACCGGCATCGATCTGTTCACAATATTCCACGTGCTAGTGCCCCTGGCCTCCGCCCTGATATTCCTGGGCGCCTACCTGCTCGCGCTATTCTTGTTCAATTCGGAGCGGGACGCGCTCGTCTCGTCGGTGGTCTTCATCGCCGCATCCGGGCTGTCGTGGGTCTACATCGCCTACCAGTTGTTCGTCCTGAACAATCCCAGCCCCGACATATTCAAGGAAATGGTCTACGAGTGGCCTGGCATCATCCAAATGATACCCGGCATCAAATTCACCATGATGCTGAAGTACGACCCTACGGTGCTGTTCTTCTTCCTGCCCCAGACCCAGACCTTCGGGCTGCTGGCCACGATATTCGGGTTCCTGTTGTTCCTGAAGGCGATCAAAGAAAAGTCGCCCGCCTGTGCAGCGGTCACTGGCCTGGTGCTCGCCTCTCTCGTGCTCTTCCACATGATCACGGCCTTCCCGGTCTTCATCACGTTGGGCCTGATGTTCCTTTACCTTTTGCTCAGAAGGCGGTTCGACGACGCTCTCGTGGCGGCGATACCGCTCTCTGTCGCGTTCGTGGCCTCGATATACCAGCTGGCCATCATGCAGCAGGGCAACGCCTCCCAGATCATCATCGCCCACCATCCGGACGTCATTCCCACGATATTATTCTCCATAGGCCTGTTCATCCCATTCGCCATCTACGGCATGTACCTGAAGAGGGACGACGAGCCTTCCTGGCTGCTTGGTCTCTTCGCGATCATCAACATCGTACTGCTGAACGTCGTGGAGCTTCCGGCCACGGTGAACACCTACCGGTTCCTGGTATACGCGGCGCTCCCGGTCTCGCTGTTCGCCGGGCTCGTGTTCTCCCGGTGGCTCGTTTCTCGCAACACCCTGAAGATGGCCGCGGCCGCGGTGGTCATACTACTCATGGTGCCCTCCACGCTCATCATGGTCGGCTTCTACAACGACTCGACGTACGTCCATGCCAGCACTGCCGAGTACGAGGCCCTCCAGTGGATCAAGGAGAACACGCCGAACAATGCGGTCATATACGAGGAGCCCGGGTTCTTCCCGCGCGTGCCGGTTGTCACCGGGCGGGATGTCGCCTACTCGGGCGAAATATATACGTTACAGTACCACAATGTGGACTTACAGGCCGACGCCTACGGTATACTTAGCATCACCGATCCGGCTGCGCTCTACGACAAGCTTTCGGAATATAACGTTAAGTATGTCTTTGTCGGCCATCGGGAATCCACTCATCCGTTCATTACTGCGCTTAAAGACGCGCGGTACTTCCTGCCCGTCTACGATAGGGACGGCGTAAACATATACGAGGTGACGGGCATTGCCCCGCAAGAGGAGACCAAAGACATGGATATCAGCCCCATGAACTGGATCGCGTTCTTCGCGGCCCTGCTGTACCTGCTCATATTGCCAGGCTTTAACATTGTCAGGACGCTGGGATGGGAATCGAAGCTCAACCCGGTCGAGCTGGTCGTCTACGTGTTCGGCATCAGCGTAGCCGTGCTGGTGGTCGTGGCGACGCTGGTCGCGCTGACCTTCAGCATAGGACTAAATTTTTATACCATCATCGTCCCAGTTACGCTGATCATCATACTCACCAACAGGGAAGTCGTCAGCTTCATTCGGCGGACGCTTAAAGTATGAGGGTCGACGTCGTCAGGTGTGGCAGTGTCTCTGGTAGAGCTATTGAAAAAGCAAGGGTACCATATCATCGGAGAGCATAGTGCTATCAAGCCATGCCTGTGGCTCGGGCGCTCGCTCAAGTCGCAGGGAGCCTGCTATAAGTCCCATTTTTACGGCATTCAATCCCATTTATGCATGCAGATGACGCCCTGCATCGCCTGTAACCAGCGCTGCCTGCACTGCTGGAGGCCCGTCGAGGAGCCGTATGCGGTCAGGTCCTGGGACCGGCCGGAGACGATCATAGAGGGCTGCCTGAAGGAGCAGAAGCGCTTCATCTCGGGCTACGGCGGCATCCCGGAGACCGATAAGAAAAAGTGGAAGGACGCCTTCGAGCCCAGGCACGCGGCCATCTCTCTTGTCGGAGAGCCGACGCTGTATCCCCACCTGAAGGAACTGGTCGCTCTGCTGGGCGAGAGGGGCATGTCCACGTTCATCGTGACCAACGGCACCCGGCCGGATGTGCTCGAAAAGGTCACCCCGAGCCAGCTTTATATGTCCCTGGACGCTCCGGATAGAGAGACGTACCTGAAGGCGTGCAACCCCGTCGCCGACCTGTGGGATAAGGTGAACGATTCTCTCGAGGTCCTGGGGCAGCGCGACAGCCGGCGGGCGCTGAGACTTACGCTGGTCAAAGGAGTCAACATGAAGGACCCCGAAGGGTATGCGGCGCTCATAAAGAAGGCTGCGCCCGACTACGTGGAGGTAAAAGCGTACATGCACCTCGGATATAGCCGTAACCGCCTCCCGAGAGAGGCAATGCCGAAGCACGACGAGGTCCTGGAGTTTGCCAGAAAAGTAGCCGACGCCAGCGGATACAGGCTGGCATCGGACGTAGAGCTCAGCCGGGTGGCGCTCGTGAGCAAGGACGGCGCCGTGAAAGCGCTAATGTGATTCGCCCGTAAATGTAAAAGGGCATGCGCCGACGCTTTTATTCAAGTATTTCACCGGTAGTCCTCTGAATTATATCGCCATAACATTATAAATCAAAACTATTTTTTATCATTTGAAAAAGGGGATGAAAATATGAGATTGGTACAAGCAGTTATTGCTTTAATACTGTCCGCCTTATTCTTAGGCGTTCTGGCGGGCGTAGCAGCTGCCAATGTGCCGGGCGTAGCGATCAACGCGCCGCCTCCGCCGCCGGCGCCCAACGTGGCTACGGCGGGAAGCGATGCGATGATCAAGGTAGTATTGACTCATCGGGATACCGGCTCGCCGGCATTACATTACGTGGACCGGGTCATGCTCTACGACGGCAATAAGCTGATCAAGGAATGGAAATATGACCAGAACAGCTATAAGACGGACGAGGTATGGACGGAAAGCCTGACGGTGCCAGCGAAATCGGACATGCACCTGAGGGCAGTTGCGCACTGCACTGTCCATGGGTATGACCTCGCCGGCATGCATGTCAGAGTGCTGCCTGCGGGCACTACGCCTGCGCAGATGATGCAGACCGATGCCGCCTATGCGGGCATGCAGGCCTTCGGCTATTCTAAGGCGGATAAGGCCTCCGATTTCGTAGCGTCCGCCGACACGAGGCTGCTCCAGGACAACATTAAGGCACGGTCGGGCGATCTGAAGAGCTTCCAGGCGAAGATGTCCGACTGGATGAAGTCTACGGAAGGCAAGCAGTTTATCGCTAAATTCGAAAAGACTGGCGCGCCCATGTCGGCCGGAGAGATGGCCAGGCAGGCCCCGATGGCGACGAAGGCGGCAAAGCCCACGATAAAGAGAAAGGTCGGGACTGGCGACCTGAGCGATAAGAGCAGTAATATCCCGAGGGCGACGTATAGCCCCACGCCGTTCGTGTCGGTGAAGCCGTCCCTGAAGGCTAAGGCAAAGACTTCGCCTGCGACGAAGTACCTTGCTGTTAAGGCGTCCGTCAAGCCGACCATGAAGCCAACGACTAAATACATGACGGCAAAGGCGACGGTAAAGCCGACAAAGACTGCGACAAAATACCTCGCGGTAAAAGCGTCGCCAAAGCCCACGATGAAGCCGGCCACGAAGTACCTGGCCGCGAAGGCGAAAGCAAAGCCATCGGCATCCATGATGCCCGCTAAAACAAAGAAAACCCTTAGCCAGTACGGGACAATGGCATTGAAAGTATCCCCGACAGCCAAGCCGGCGAAAAAGCCGGCCACGAAGTACCTGGTAGCAAAGGCGACCGCAAGGCCGACGAAAAAGCCAGGCATGAAATATATGCTGGCGGCGCCCCAGGGAGTAAAGACCCCGGCAGAAAGCTACGGCATCTATGGGCTGGGAGGAAACGTGCCGTCTCCGCCAAAGGCCACGGCCACTGTGAGGCCGGTCCCGTCGGGCTCGCCGACGCCTGTACCGGGCTTCTATACACCCAGGTATCCGGGCGAGGCGGGAGCGGGTAAGAACGTGACCGTTCCGCCGACCCCCACCCCGACGGCGAGGCCGGCAGCCGGAGTCGCGGCGAGTTCCGTCAGCATTCCTTACACGGGCACGACCGGGAGAGGCACTATTGGCCAATGCGGCTGTGTGGCCCTGGCCAGCGACAACAGGTATGCCGGCAGAGGCCCGGGCCTTGTAGGGACAACGATCGTCAATCCACCCTCATCGGCCCCGGGGCCGAATTCGAGGCCCACGGCATTCGTCATCGTGAGAAGAAGGTAAAAGGGCCATCGGCCTGGCCCGCCTATTTTTTATCGTAAGGATAATGCGGTTTGCGACACTAATATTGAGCGGGTAATGGCATGGGATCACTTAAAGACATCAGCGACAGCATCCGGGCCCGCTTTGACGCGATGGATAAAGCGAGGGAGGGCGCTCTGGCGGCAACGCGCAAGATCACCAGGAACTCGGGGGACGCGATCAAGGCTATACACAGGGGCGAGCGGGCCCAGGCCGAATCGTTACTGGCCGATATCCGGGCCCTGAACGACGGCCTCCACGGATCGCTCGAGGATTTTCCGGAGGTCTACTATTCGGGCTACGTCGAGGACGCCCAGGTTGAGCTTGCCGAGTTGTCCATCCTATATGCCGTGCTGCAGGGGCTGGCGATGCCGACCCCGGAGAGCCTCCGGATCGAGAATACGGCCTACCTCAAGGGACTGGGGGACGCATCCGGGGAGCTCAGGAGGCACATACTCGACCTCATCCGGAAAGGAAGGCCCGAAGAGGGAGAAAGATACCTGGATGTAATGGACGAGTTCTACACGGAGATGATGTCGTTCGACTACCCGGACGCCATCATGCACGGCCTTCGGAAGAAGACGGACGTGGCACGCTCGCTCATCGAGCGCACCCGCGGGGACCTGACGAATGCCCTCGAGATCAAGGGCCTCCATGAGTCCATGGAGCGTTTCGATAAGAAATTGCAGTGAGCCCTATTTCCTGTTTTTCAGGTACCATGTGCCCCCGCGCAGTGCCAGGCCGAGGACGGCCATGGCCATCAGCGCAACGTAGGCCACGAGGGCGATGCCTGCGATCAGCTTTGGAAAGGACAGGCCCAGGTGCCCGAAGTCCGGCATGCTGAACGCCGGCGGCTGCCATATCCGGGCCCAGTCGAAATCCGGCATTCCGGATACTGGCAGGCCCGTAGAGCCGGGTTCATATGGCACGGGGGACGGAGGCGGGCCGTATTTTACGATGGGCACGCCATACATCGGCTGCACCCTCCCCGGGGGCAGGCTTGCGCCAATATAGCTGCTGATACTCTCCACCCACGACATAATTATTATTTACGCATTAATATAAAATAATCTTAACGCCCGGCGCTATATAAGAAGCGATAGCGGCCTTATTTCTTACCGGCAAGCAGCATCCTTAACAGGACGTATCCGCCCAGCATGGCCAGGAGTATGGCCGCGATAAGCGCAAGCAACGTTTCCGTCGATAAGGATAGAATGCCGCCTGGCATCGGCGCTGGCGTGACGCTCACGGGCACCCCATACAGGGGGACGACCGACGGCGTTTCCGGCGGCGGGCCATACTTTACGACGGGCAGCGTGAGAAGCCCCTGCAGGCCTTTGAAGAGCATGATTGGATATTATTTACTCAAATGATAAATCGTTCGGTCATCATCGCCCGCCTTCCTCGAGCGCCTGGAGGTGGCACATGATGGGCCTGCCATTTTTAAGGTCCCAGAGGTGCAAGCTGTTTCCGCGACAGAGATCCCACCAGGCGCAGCCGGCACAGGTGCCGCAGCGCTTCCAGCCGAGGTCGCGCATGTTGCCGTAACGGTTCTCCCAGACGTCTTTGAACCGGTCCTTACGCACGTTGCCCTGGATGAATTCCGGCGGCAGGTTCGGGCATGCCCCTATGTCGCCGCATGCCAGGATACTCGCGATGTTGATGCCCGCGGGACAATAGAAGAGCGAGTCCCTCACTTTGCCCTCGTATGCAGGGCCCAGGAATCCCTCCTCCTCGAACGTGACCCGGAGCCCTTTTTCCCGGCGCTTCGCGACGATGAAGTCCAGCAGGGAGCGCAGTTGCCCTGGCTGAAGCCGGAAATTCGGGTCATCCCTCGCCCTGCCTATCGGCGTCACGGTGAGCAGCCGCCACTCGTCGATGCCCAGGCGGCTGAATAGCTCGTAGAGGCCCTGAAGGTCGCCGGTGTTGTACTGGCTGGCGCATGTCGTGGCCTGCACGACGCTGAACCGGCCCGAGTCTTTGAATAGCTTCAGAGCCTCGATGGTCCGCTCGAATGAGCCGCCCCGCCTTATGTGTTCATGCGCCTCCCGGAGGCCGTCGACGCTCACGGTGACCGTGCTCATGCCGGCCCTGCCGCATTTCTCGATCACTTCATCATCCACGAGCATGCCGTTCGTGACCATGCCCCACGGGAAGCCCAGCCCGTGAGCATAGCCCATAACATCGAAGAGGTCCTTTCGTAGCAAAGGCTCCCCGCCGGTCACGGCGACCATAATAGAGCGGGCATCATAGTCAGAGGCAATTGACTTAAAAGCGGCCTTGATCTCGCCGGTCGATAGCTCCCCCGGCTTAGGCACAGTACAGTCGCTCCCGCAGTGCCGGCAGCGGAGGTTACAGGCCCGGGTGGTCTCCCAGAACAGGTATCGTAGCCGATGCTCTTTCCGCTCCTTTTCCAGCCGGTCCTGCCACACCTTGAGCCTGCCCAAAAGCACCAGACGGTCGAACCCCGAAATCATCATGTCCCTCCATGTCTCCGATTATCACGCCATACATATATACCTATAATACCTTAACAACGGCCTGATGGCAGAGAGCGTCTTTCGCCGCTACGACAGGCAGGTCTGGATACTGGTAGCCGGCTCTCTCCTCAACACGTTCGGCACGTCCATCGCCTACCCGTTCGTGTCGCTTTACCTCTATAAGTACCAGGGCGTCTCGATGACGGACATCGGGCTGGCGTTGCTCGCCGCGGCCGCGGCCGGAGGCCTCGTATCCGTGGGGGCCGGAGAGCTCTGCGATCGTTTCGGTAGAAAGATCATGTTGAACATCGGGCTGTTCTTCCAGATGGTCTCTTTTGCCCTCCTGGGCTATGCCATCATGGCCGGCTGGGGATACTCCGAGTTCATGATGCTCATGGTGCTCAAGGAGATCTCCGGCGGCCTGTACCGCAACGTGCCGCAGGTGATGGTGGCGGATACGGTGGAGCCCGGCGACAGGAACGGCGCATTCAGCCTGCTGCGCATCGGCGGCAACCTGGGATTCGCGCTTGGACCCATATTCGGCGGCATCCTGGCATCGTACTCGTATGCGGCCATGTTCATCATTACGGCGCTCACCAGCGGTGCCTACATGCTGATCTCGCTGTACTTATTACACGACACCCGGCCGGACGAGAGGGACATCGCGGCGCATCCCCACCATGACCCTATGTGGTCTAATACCCCGTTCATCATCTTCTGCGCCGCCTCGGCCATAGGCTCGCTGGTTTACTCAAACCTGTTCACTACGTTCGGCACGTTCTCCGGAGGCTTCATCGATGTCTCCGAGTCGATGATAGGCTTGATCTTCTCGCTGAACGGGTTCATGGTGGTCGTCTTTCAGCTGCCCGTGGCGTACTACCTGGAGCGTTTCAGGATGACCACATCGCTCATCCTGGGCTCGCTCATTTACGCGTCCGGCTTCGCCCTCGTGGGCTTTTGTAACAGCGTATGGATGCTCTTCATGAGCATGTTCATCATCACCGTTGGAGAGCTGGTCGTGACCCCGGCATCACAGACCCTGCTTTCGGAGATGGCGCCGCCCGAGGCCCGCGGCCGCTATATGAACGTCGCCGGTTTCATCGGCAGTGGAGGCAACGCCTGCGGGCCGGCCGTCGGAGGGTTCCTGATGGATGGTTTCTCGAAGAATATCATCATGATGTGGCTCATTTTAGGGGCGCTTGAGGTCGTCTGCGCCGGCGGGTACCTGGCGCTGCGGCTCAGGCTTAGCTCGAAGATGGACGACCTGAAGGCGGCCGGGGCATAAACAGGATATCGACCGCCACCTTTTTAATGGATTTCAACATTTCTCCCGGTCATTGTTCATTATTAACAATGGGGATTAAAAAATGGGCTTATTAGAAATATTTCAGAGCGTCATCAGCACGGTGAACGGTTTTGTGTGGGGGATCCCGATGCTGGTGCTGCTCGTCGGCACAGGCCTGCTCCTGACAATCCGCCTGAAAGGCATACAATTTCGAGAGCTGCCCCTGGCATTTTCCAGGGTCATGCATTCCATTAAGACCCGGAAGTCCGGGGACCAGGAAGGCGATATCCCGGCGTTCCACGCCCTCTGTACCGCCCTGTCGGCCACAGTAGGTACCGGGAACATCGCGGGCGTCGCCACGGCCATCGTCATGGGAGGCCCCGGCGCACTGTTCTGGATGTGGATGACCGCCCTCGTGGGCATGGTCACCAAATACTCGGAGGCTGTGCTCTCGGTGAAGTACAGGCAGAAGAACCCTGACGGCAGCATGTCGGGTGGCCCGATGTACTATATCGAGAAGGGCCTCAAGATGAAGTGGCTTGCAGTCCTGTTCGCGCTGTGCGGCACGGTCGCCGCTTTCGGCATCGGCAGCATGACTCAGGCGAATTCGGTCACGCTCGCTATCACCTCGCAGCTTGACGTCGGCGGCTCCATTGTCCTGCCCGTGTTCGGCGAGATTTCCGTGCTGAGCCTCGTCATCGGCGCCATACTTGTCGCCATTACGGCGCTCGTCACGTTCGGCGGCATCAAGAGGATTGGCGAAGTGGCATCGATCCTGGTGCCGTTCATGGCCATCTCCTATATCATCGGCGGCCTGCTCGTCCTGGCCATCAACTATGCCAGGATACCGGACGCGCTGGTCATGGTGTTCAACTACGCTTTCACGCCGTATGCGGCCGTGGGCGGAGTTGCCGGATATGCAGTGGCCCAGGCCGTCAGGTACGGCATGGCCCGCGGCGTGTTCTCGAACGAGGCCGGGCTGGGCAGCGCGCCCATCGCCTATGCGGCAGCGAAGACCAACAGCCCCGTGAACCAGGGCCTGATCGCCATAACCGAGGTGTTCCTGGATACTCTGGTCATTTGCTCCATCACGGGCCTGGTCGTGCTCACGAGCGGCCTGTGGGATGACGGGGTATACAACAGCACAAGCCTGACGATCGCCGCGTTTACCAATAGCCTTGGCCTGCCCGGGCTGATCATGGTGGTCATATCGGCAGTACTGTTCGGCTACTCGACGATACTCGGATGGGCGTACTACGGGGAACAATGCTTCCACTACCTGTTCGGCAACAGGATGAAAAATCTGTACAAGGTTCTGTTCCTCTGCGCGGTCCTGTTCGGCTCCGTCACGAAGGTCAGCCTGGTCTGGGACATCTCCGATACGTTCAACGGCATGATGGCCATCCCGAACCTGGTGGCGCTTGTCGCCCTCAGCGGCGTCGTGGTCGCCGAGACGAAGCAGTATTTCGACGAGCGCAAGGCGAATAGAGGCCAGGAAGGCCCCGCCGCGGTCGTACAATAACCATGGGGGCTCCATGCCCCCCTTTTTTTAACATATAAATGATAAACTATATACCATTCCAATCGAGTATTAAAGTTGAATTTAATCATCGTACAACAGGAGATTGTTATGACAGAGTTCCCGAGCGACAGACCGGTTTTGGTGACCTGCGGCCTCCCGTATGCGAACGGGGCGGCGCACATCGGCCACCTGAGGACGTATATACCCGCTGACATGTTCGTGAGGACTCTGAGGATGATGGGCCAGAATACCACGTTCGTCTGCGGCTCCGACACGCACGGCACGCCCATCGTCGTGAACGCCGAGGAGCAGGGCACCACGCCCGGCGAGCTGGTCAAAAAGTATCACCTGGTCTTCGAGCAGACATTCAAGAATTTCGAGATCGACTTTAACCATTACGGCAGCACCGACGACCTCGAGAACCATGAGCGTACCCGGTCCATCGTGCGTGACCTGGAGAAGAACGGGTACGTTTACCCGAAGGAGATCAAGGTCGCCTACTGTGGCCACTGCCAGCGCGGCCTCCCGGACCGCTATGTCGAGGGAACCTGCCCCTACTGCGGCGCCCTCGCGAGAGGCGACGAGTGCGATATCGGCTGCCAGAAACATTTAGAGCCGGGCGACATCCTGGACCCGCGGTGCAGGATCTGCGGCGGCAAGGCCGAAACGAGAGTAAAAGAGCATTTCTTCTTCAAGCTCTCTGAGTTCGGGCCGTTCCTGACAGATTACCTGAACAAGCTACATGCCACCTCTAATGTTAATTATGCGAAGGAGTGGGCGAAGGACCTGAAGGACTGGTGCATCACCCGCAACCTCGAGTGGGGTGTCAAGTACCCGGGCCACGAGGACCTCGTGGTCTACGTATGGGTGGACGCGCCTATCGGCTACATCGCCTTCACCGAGGAGTACATGAGTTCCATCGGGGAGGACTGGAAGAATATCTGGAAGGGCGACTCTCGGATCATCCACTTCATCGGCGGCGACATCATCTATCACCACTGCATCTTCTGGCCCGCCATGCTCAAGGGCGCCGGATACACGCTCCCCTGGGGCGTGGTCGCTTCGGGCATGATCAAGGTCAACGATAAGAAGTTCTCGAAGAGCCGGGGATACATCGTCTGGGTCGAGGACGACTACCTGGCCCATGGTTTCCACCCGGACCTGCTGCGCTATTACATACTGAGCTATACGTCGCATACCAAGGATATCAACTTCTCCTGGAAGGAGTTCCAGACGAAGGTCAATAAGGAGCTCGTCGGCAGCTTCGGTAACTTTGTTAACAGGGTTTTAACTTTCATTGAGTCTAAGGGCCTTGATGTGAAGGGGGAGATCGACCCCTCCGTGAGCGAGGCCATCAAGACGGCCATGAGCGTCGCGAAGGCCGAGATCGAGAACTACGAGTTCAAGAAGATCTGCGACTCGATCATAACGCTGGCCGATTTTGGCAACACGTACTTCCAGGGCCACGAGCCGTGGAAGCTCATCAAGGAGGATAAGGCGGCCTGCGAGAACGTGCTCTACAATTGTACGCAGATCGTGAAGGCGCTGGCCATACTGTCCTGGCCCTCGATCCCCGCGAAGGCGGAGGAGATCTGGGGCATGCTCGGCTACGATAAAGCCTCGCTGTCTAAAGTCCCCCTCGAGGACGCCCTGCTGCCATACGTGAGCATGGATCGCCCGAAGCCGACGATACTGTTCTCCAAGCTGGAGGACAAGAAGATCGCCGAGATGGAGAAGATCCTGAACGAGCGTGTCGCCGCCGCTGAGGCGAAGGCTGCCGGCTTTAAAGAAGTCCCGAAGGTCTCTATCGAGGAGTTCCAGAAGATCGAGATCAAGATCGGCAGGGTAATTTCGAGCGAGCGCATCAAGGGCAGCAAGAAGCTGCTGAAGAGCATGATCGACGTCGGCGAGGCCAGGCCCCGGCAGATCGTTTCGGGCATTGCGGAGCAGTATTCGCCTGAAGAGATGGTCGGGAAGACCGTGGTCGTCATCACGAACCTGAAGCCTGTAAAAATAATGGGCGTCGAGTCGAACGGCATGGTCATGGCCGCGGACTCGAATGGCGCCACGCTGCTTACGCCCGAAAAGCCATCCGAGCCAGGGACGAAGGTGCGCTAGTCGCCCTTTTTCCCCTATTCATCAATTATTACAATTCGTTACCGTATCTCCTGTGGAGCTGGATCGCTTCGGTCGGTATCACGAAACCACGAAAGACTTTTTATATCCCACGTAAAACCCAAAAACACCAAGCTCATGCCGGGCGTTCAAAACACGAAACAACCTCCCTAAGGGCTCCAAAACACTAAAAGATAGAAACACAAGAGACGGCATGAACTCCCATGGTTATGCTTTTCTCGTGTTTCAATCCTTTCGAGAGGTTCGTATTTTAGAGAGGTTGTTTCGTGTTTTAAACGCTAAAGCATCTTCCTTAGTGTTTTCGAGCCTTACGTGGGATATAAAAAAAATTTCGTGTTTTCGTGATGCCGACCGAAGGGCTGTACGTGCGTCGCATAGAAGAAAAATGTTAAAAGAGCGAACTCTGAACAGCAAATATCATTAATAATTGGACATATATGATTATGGCAATCGGGTCTCGAAATCTATCAGCACAGTCTCGTTGAGCCCTACCATTAGCTGGTCTTCACTATCGGTAAGCGCCGCAATTGTATAACATTTTAACGTAAATAAAATAATAATATATTTATATAAAATGAAGATGAATATTAATTTAGATTAGCATGCATGGCCTCATATTCTATGCGGTAGAGTTCATCGCCATCCTGACAGGCGTCGTACTCATACACAAGTTCATTTACAATAGAAAAAGGGAGTACGACATGGGCTCGCTATACCTGAGCGTGCTGGCCGCCACCTACATCTTCATCGTGGCCGTATGCATGCACGAGTTCGGCATCGAGACCGGGTTCATAAGCGGGCTCATCGGCGGAGGGGTAGCCGTGGCGCTGCTCGATTCGGCCACGGGGTTCCTGCACAACTCAGGATATTAGGGCCGATATTATGATTAGGGCTAATCTTATGATTAGAGCCTTCTTTTTATCGTCGCTGCCGCCACGATAGCCCCGGCTGCCAGTAATGCCGGCAGCGCAGGAGTCGGGACGGGCGTTGCGGACGGAGCCCCTGTCGTTGGCGAAGCACTGGGCGTCGGCGTGAGCGTGGCGGGGGATATGAACACATAATCCGGTATGGCGACATTAGCTGTTATAGTGCCCGAGCCCTCGTACATGTCGATCAGCCGGTAATAGCTGTGGCCTTCCTTTTCGGCGGTCACGTTGTACGAGCCCACCGGCACGTAGACGAACGTGTACATGCCCGGCGCGGCGGTCCTGCCGTCGTTTGAAAGCTGCGGGTTGTCCTTCGAGGCGAGCATCTTCGTATTTGCGGTGCCGTTCCAGTGCCACAGCGTCACGGTGGCGTCATGGATGCCATTGCGGTTCTGGTCGGTGACGATGCCCGATACGGTGCCCCAGCCCACGACCCGGACACGGCAGGTGTCGCTGAGCCTGTGCCCATAGATGATCTCCGACTCGGCCGTGATGTTCACGAATCCGGTCCGGTTGTGGGCGATAAGTAGTATCTTCGCCTGCCCGTTGGCGTCGCTGGGCCTGGTCCGGTTGTAGGGCTCCAGGTAGGCGATGCTGTCGTTATCGGATGAGAATGTGATCGGGATGTTGGCCATGTGGTAAGGCGCCCCGTTCAGGTATAGCTGGGCCGTGATGACCGAAACGTGGACGCTCTGCGCTCCGAGCTCGTCGTATATCGTGTAGTTGATGTCTTTCGCGTCTTCGATGGTGAATGTCGTGGACGGGTATACGAGGGTCACGGGCGACCAGTAAAGCGTCGTAACATTTTGCGCTTCCTGGGCGTTCGCCGACACAGCGAGGCAGATACATGCCAGAAAACTAATTGTGATGAGGGCCTTCCGGAACATAGCAAGTAGCCCATAATCGATATGAGCCTATATATTTTCCTCTCTTTAAGGAAGCCGCCCCTGCGGACTTTATTTCGGGAACGTTATTTATATGTGGGAAATTATACGTAATATTTAATTAGTGAACATAGGCCTGGAGCATAAGCTCCTCACAAAGGTGAACATTATGATGAAAGTTGCCGAAACTACCCCTAACCTCTTCGAGAAGGTCAACTACCCGAAAGACCCGAATAACATGACCGACCTGGAGAAAAAGCACTGGCCCAGGATCGAGTGCCCCGACACTGTCGAGGCGAACAAGCCGTTCGACGTTACTATTAATATTGGCGTGGGCATCGACCACCCGAGCGAGCTGGCGCACTTCATCGAGTGGATCAGCCTGGGTCGTACTGATGGTAATATTGAGATGTGCCGCGAGGTGCTGCTACCAAAGTTCTCGTATCCCCGTGTTACGTTCAAGGTCGCCCTCGATAAGAGCACCACGCTCGTGGCCCGGGAGAGCTGTAACCTGCACGGGTTATGGGAGAATAAGAAACAGGTTAACGTAAAATAACTTTTTATCTTTCCCATTTTTTATTACGTTTATGCGATTATCCATTTTAGCTTATGCAGTATTTCACTTGCGCTGTTTAGTTCGGTCGGTATCACGAACCTCTCCAAAGGAATTAAACCACTAATTTTTCTTTTTAGATTTTTATCACGAAGCCTCTAAGCCTCGAACTCACCGTCAACGCACGAACTCTCTAATACACAGGGCAGTGCTCTAAGCCTCTAACGCGCTAACCCGAAAAGAAGTCTCTAAGGCTCTAAATCACGTTTGAAACGCTAAACAGTAGAGCACGAACACTCCAAGAGCCCGGTTGTTACCCCGCATTTAGGGTGTTTGAGTCGTTGGCGATTTAGCCGAGCCTTAGAGAGTTAGTGCTATGTCGTTTAGCGTTTCGAACGTGCATTCGAGTTTTCGAGCCTTCTTTTCGGGTTTGAGGCTTCGAGAATTCGAGCAATGCCCAGAGTATTAGGGAGTTCGGGCATTGACGGTGTTTTAGAGGCTCAGGGATTTAGTGAGTAAAATCTTAAAGAAGAATTAGTGGTTTAATTCCTTTGGAGAGGTTCGAGTTACCGACCGAACTAATTTTCGCCCACAGGGAGCAGTGCATGAGGTCAAGGCGATGTTACCGATCGAACCGATTTACACAAAGCCTGCATGACTATAAGGGAACGATATATTTTACTCACCCATGGCCTGCACGATAACGTTCCTGGACCGGGGGCGGTTATCGAAGTCGATGAAGATAATCTGCTGCCAGGTGCCGAGCATCAGCCGGCCGTTCTGAAAGGGCACGACCAGGCTCGGCCCTATAGTCGATGCGCGGACGTGGGAGTGGCCGTTGCCGTCGCCCCACCGGGCGTCATGGTCGTAATGCGCCTCCCTGGGCGCCAGCTTTTCCATCGCCCGCGGGAAATCCTTGAGCAGGCCCGGCTCGTACTCGATAGTGGTAATAGAGGCCGTGCTGCCAGGCACGAACACGATCACGATGCCGCTCGTGAGGCCGGAGGCGGTCAGAGAGTCCTGGACATTCGACGTGATGTCGATCATGTCGTCCCGGCCTTTTGACTGGAACGAGAACGTCTTCGTGACCACTGTCATGCTTATCCCTTTATGAGCTCGGCCTTAGCGTTGCCTTTTTCGTCGATCTCGACGATGGCGGCATTGCCCTCGCTGGCGACCCCGGGGTTTACAACGATTGTATCGCCCATCTTCGAAATGCCCGGGTCCTCGTGGATGTGGCCGCAGACGATGACCTTGAACTTCGGCCCTAGCTGAGCGACGGCCTCGCTTCCTACGTGTACGCCGTTCGGAATCCTGTCCTGATAGCCTTTAGGTGGCGCATGCGAGATCAGCACCATCGGGCCCTTCACGCCCTTTACAAGCTCCTCCAGAGTCTTACGGATCTCGTCCTCGCTCAGCTCGAAGGGCGTGCCGAACGGCGTCGGGTTCGAGCCGCCGATGCCAACGAACGTTATGCCGTCGAAGGTGATGCGCTCCCGGTGTAGGCACACGTCCTCCCTCTCGAGCAGGCGGACGATCTCCTTAGGGTCGCAGTTGCCCGGAACGGCCAGGATGGGGCGGGGCAGCATGTCGATGATCTGTTTTGCCTTTTCCACGGGGCCGAACTCGGTCAGGTCGCCCGCGATGAGCGTGCCGTCGACGCCGGGCGGGTTCCCGCCGGCGCCCGCCTTATGGAGTATGTCGATGGCCTTATCGTAATTGCCATGAAAATCGGTGACTGCGAGAAATCTCATGATGAAAAATGATTTTTTAATGATTATCTTTTTTTCGCCCGCTCAAGCGCCAGGCCTATCTCGTGGAGCACGCCCATCATGGTGTAATACTCCCGCCGGTTGAGCATGGCACGGCCGTATATGCGCCTGAGCATCATCATGGTCTTGTCCTTTTTGTGTTCCGGGTAGTTGATGTCGTCGAGGAGATTGCTATAATTCTCGTATAGCCGGTCTACGTCCTCGCGGTCGGCCAGCGCCACGTTGCCGCCTTTGAAGCCCGATAGCTCGTAAAGGAAAATAGAGACGGCCTGGGCCAGGTTCATGATCGGGTAGTCCTTAGAAGTGGGGATGTATGCGACTATATCGCAGCGCTCGACGATCTCGTTGGGAAGGCCGGCGTCCTCGCGGCCGAATATGAGCGCCGCGGTCCCGGATTTATCCTCCAGCATCGTGCGGAGCTCTTTAGGATTATAGAACGGGTACCGGACGTGGCTGTTTATATGCGCGCCTGGCTTGCCGGTCGTTGCTACCAGTAAGTCCGCCCCTTCGAGGGCCTCATCAAAAGTATCAACGATGCGGGCGGTAGCGAGAAGGTCCTGCGCGTGCGAGGCCATGGCCTTCGCGAAGTTATCGAGCCTGCAGGGCTTCACTAGAACGATGTCCGCGAAGCCGAAATTTTTCATGGAGCGGCACACCGACCCCACGTTACCCTCATAGAGCGGCTCGATAAGAACGACACGAATTGAGATCATTGCTTAGCCTTGATCTTTTTATCGACGACGATATTAGTGATCTTCGTTTCAGGATAGTTGCCGGTCTCGTCTTTCTCGACAGCCTTCACCATGTCCCAGATGGTCAGCAGCGCGGTGCTGACGGCGCACAGGGCTTCCATTTCGACGCCCGTCTTGCCCACGGAGCGGACTTCGGCAATGGCCTTGATATCCGTATCTCCGACCTCGAACTCGACGTCGATGCCCGTGATGGGTATCTGGTGGCAGAGGGGAATGGTCTCCCATGTGTGCTTTGCCGCCTGGATGGCCGCGATGCGGGCCGCAGCCAGGACGTTGCCCTTCTTCACGTTGCCCGCCTTGATGAGGGCCATCGTCTCCTTCGTAAGGTGAATGGTGCCGCTCGCCCGGGCGATGCGGACGACCTCCTCCTTGGATCCCACGTCGACCATCTTGACCTTGTCGCCCTCGACGTGAGTAAAATCGGTGGAACGCATGATATGTGAAGTTGTCGGATGTGCCTTAATTATTTTTCGTCTTATGCGTGCCGGTATCGTTTTACCGCATACGGCAGCCAGTGGATGACGTCCGTGGCGACCAGGCCGTAGCCCTTATCCTCGAATGCCATGTCTCCCGCGGCGCCGCTGATGAAAGCCGCTGCGCACGCCGCCTTGAAGGCGTCGTTGCGGCAGTAGAAGGCGCCTGTGATGCCGGCCAGTACGTCCCCGGTCCCGCCAACGGCCATGCCCGGATTACCCGTACTATTGATCTTTACCTCATTGCCATCGCTCACTACGGCAGGGCTGCCTTTCCATAGCGTGACCACCTTATTTTGTGCTGAGAATTTTCTGACTTTTTCGGCTGCTGCAGTATCCTTTGGCCCCAGGGTCTCGCCGCTGAGCCGGTTGAACTCGTGGACGTTGGGCGTGACGATACCGCTAAGGGGTATCTCCGTCTGCAAAACGTCGGCGTCGATGACGGCACGCTCGCACAGCGGTATTATCCGTCCGGCCGCGGCAAGCGTCTCAGGCTCCCGGCCAAGGCCCATGCCGATGACGACCGCGTGGTGCCTCGATATTAATTCCTTCAACATGGGAACGTCCTTTTCGACAAGGAAGTCCTCGTCCGACAGCGGCCTCACGATCAGGTCGGGCGAGAAGGAAGCGATGATATCTGCCGCCCGTTTAGGCGCGGCGACCGTGACGATCTCGGCGCCCGCGCGATATGCCGCCATCGCGGCCATCGCAGGCGCGCCGGTGTACGGCCCTCCGCCAATGATCAGTAGACGCCCTCCGCCGCCCTTTTCCACGAAGTCGCCGCGGGACCTGAGCCCCACCATGCTGCCGGGGCCAATATGAGTAAAGGCCTTTTTAGGTATGCCGATGTCGACAACTTCGACCTTATACCTGTCCAGCCCCTTTTTAGGAGCGTAAAAAGTGATCACAAGGTCGGCATCGACGCATTCGGCGCATTCTCCCGTATGGGCGTCCAGGCCGCTGGGCACGTCAAGCGAAACTCTGGGGGCAGGGCTTTGGTTCATGTAACGTATGGCAGTTCGAGCAGGCTCCCTCGGGGTGCCCTGGAAGCCCGTGCCAAGGACGGCGTCGACGATGAGGTCGCACCCGTCGAACGCTTCCTTCGGGACCTCCTCAGGCAGTATGGACTCTACGACGGGGATCCCCATGCCTCTTACGATCTCGATATTCGCGAGCGCAGGGCCCTCTTTGACCTGGCCCACCCTGCCTAAGAGGACGATAAGCACGCCGTACCCGGCCTCACGGAGGAATCGGGCCGTGACAAAGCCATCGCCGCCGTTGTTGCCCGTGCCGCAGACGACGAGCACGTTACATCTCTTGAACAGCGCGATGATGGACTCGGCCGCCTTGCGGCCGGCGTTCTCCATCAGCTCCCCGTAGCTCACGCCAAAATAGTCCGAGTTCGCCTCGAGCGCCCTCATATCCTCCACGGTGATGGGCTTCAACCTACGTACCTCGCGAATTAGTATTCATTTAGACGTAATAATGCTTACCGGGAAAATCTCAGGACCACCAGCTTTTCGAAAGGCACCTTTTCTATCGCCGCAGTTGCCATATGGAAGCCCTTATCCTTGAATAGTGCCTCTGTCTCGTCGATGCCCGTGATGGACGATATGACCGCCAGGATCCGGCCGCCAGGGGCCAGGATGCGGTCGATGTCCTTTATGAAGCGCTCGATCTCCCGCCGCCCCGTCAGGCCTCCGTCGAAGGCCCGGTTCAGCCACGAGCCGAGCTGTTCTTCGGGCACCGTTGGAAGGTAGGGCGGGTTAAAGATAATGAGGTCAAATTGGCTGCAAATCCCCGAGTAAAGGTCGGCCCTTACGACAGGCACACCGTTAATGCGGGCGTTACGACAGGCGATGGGGCTGATGTCCGTGGCCACTACCTTTGCTGCGATATCCTTAACGAAAAGCGAGACCACGCCGCTGCCCGTGCCCACTTCCAGGACGCGGTCGTCTGGCTTGACTTCCTTCAGCGCCGCCTCCACCAGCAGGTAGGAGTCCTCGCCGGGGTCATAAACGTCGTCCAGCAGCTCGAACTCTTTATTTCGATAGACCCGAACGCTCATGAGCCGTCAACTCGTATAGCCTGTCCGCAAGCGCGGCATATTCTTCCGGCGATACCTCTTCGGCGCGCTTATCCATCAGGTCTGGCGGCAGTCGGGATACGAGCGCTTTCATGCCATGAATGCCCATGATGTGGGCGCCATTCACCAGCGCGTTCCGGAGGCGCTTGCGCCGCTGCGTGAAGGCGGCCGTAACGAGCGCCATGAACAGCGCCCTGTCCTTAACGGAGTATGCTGCCGGCCTGGGCGTGACCCTGACGACGGCGGACTCCACCTCCGGCGGCGGAGAGAACGCCTGAGGAGGCACCTTCATCAGTATCTCCACGTCGGCGAAATGCTGGACGTCCACGGAGAGCCGGGAGTAGTCCGGCTCCCCGACCCGCGCGATCATGCGCTGCGCGAACTCGCGCTGGTACATTAAAATGCCGAGCTTAAAATTATTTTTTAATAGTTTGAACGTAACGTCGGAGGATATCGAGTATGGCAGGTTCGCCACGACCTTGTCGAACCGCGGGAACTCCACCTTCAGGGCGTTTCCCTTAATGATAGTAACGTTGGACCCCTTGAACTTCTCCTCTAAAAGCGCCACAAGCGCAGGGTCCATCTCGATGGTGTAAACATGGCGGGCCTTTTGTGCCAGCAGCTCGGTCAGGTTCCCGGGGCCCGTGCCGATCTCCAGTACATCCTCATCCTTATGGATATCAGCAATAGCGACTATCTTCTTTAGAATATTAAGGTCAATTAAAAAATGTTGGTCTTTGCGCTTATCGGGCGCGATAAATGCGGTCAACGCTGTAAATGCGGGCATTTACCTGGCGTACATACGGTACTTCATCTGCTCGTCCTGGATCTCCTGCTCGATACGCTTGGCGATAAGCTTATCGGGGTGATGCAGGCCTTTGATACGAGTCTCGATATCGGCGAAACTCTTGAACTTACCCTTCTTACGCTCGTCGATAATGGCCCACATCATCTTCTTACCGATGCCCGGCAAAAGCTCCAGCATGTGCAGCCTGGTCGTAATAGGCTGAGCGGTGTTAAAGAACTCCACGTACTTAGCCTCGTTCTCCTTCACGATCTTCTCGATCATGTAGGGAAGCTCGACCTTAGCGCTGGGAGTCAGCTCATCGTACCGCAGGCGCTTCTCCACGTGCTTGACGATGTCCCTCTCGCCCTTGCCCACGAACACCTTGCTCTCGATCTCCACGCGGGCGCCCTCCTTGACGCTCAGCTCGAGCAGGATGAAGAACTCGGCCCCTAGCGCCTGGGCTAAAGGCTTGCGCAGATGAATGGGCCTGGTATCCTCGGCGTGCCCTGTAGGAAGGAAATCGATGATATAGGCGAATTGTTCTTTTATATCAGTAGTGTGGGTTATTGGCATCAAGGGTCGCCCTCATACAATATAACACGTTATAATAAAAAAAGATTGCTTAGGCTTAGATATACTTACCGACTATATCCAGAATAGCCTTAAGCTCTGCTTCATTAAGCGTAAACCGCTCTTTCGCGTAGATCGCCCTGAGCTCATCCTTCGAGCGGGGGCAAAGGTTGGCGATCTTGACTGCGATGTCCAGCTTCATCTTTTCAAGGGTAAGAAGCTCGTTCACCATGTCCCTCGACTCTTTGGCGCCGATCTTCGAGAACTTATTGGCGTGCTCGACCGCGCGCTTCTGTTCGTAGCGCAGCTCCTGGCCCGCCTTCTCCCGCTCGTCCCTGATGGCGTTAAGGGTGTCCCGGACTTCCGGGAGGGTGATCAACTCTTCGCTTATTACCTTCTTGATGATCATAAGATGTCACCGTTCACTGCTCAGCGGGCTGGTCCTTCTGGGGCCTGAGGTGCTGCGGGCGGGCGATGATCTCCTTCCGGAGGCCGCCGTCGTACATCTCTAACAGGTAAGCCCTGCCGCGGGTACCGGTGACGGTGCACGTCTTGCCCTGGAACCTGCGGTACGGCATGCCCTTGTGGACGCTCGGGTCGATGTCGATGTGGACCTTTTGCCCGACAGTGAATTCCTGAACGGCGCGGCTGACGGGCGAGAAGCCCCTCTCTCTTAGCGCCTTTGTGAACTTGTACCTGGTCTTTTTTCTTTCACCATGTGATCTTGCCATGATATTCCTCCTTCGACGTTCATTACGTCCAGCTCTGTGACGCGTGCCTGCCTGTTGAGCAGGGCCGATAGCGACGGGCTCGTCCGGCCATTATCGCCGGACACCAGCTCCTTCACATATAGCCCGCCTTCACAGCGGACGGTGATAGTGAAATACTTATCGGCTTCGTTGAGCTCCCCCAGAGTTATGGAGTGGACTTTACGCTTCCTCTCCAGGTCCGCCCGGCGGTGCGAGACCCTTACGGGTGTCCGCTGGAGGATAGTCGAGTTAGATAAAGTAGCTAACGAAGATTTAAGCGTTTCTATTGAAATATCGTCATTGTATATAACTTTAAGCCTGTAGGTCTTGTCGGGCTTTATGCTCTTTACCTGTTCTACTGAGTCTTTATCGACGTAGTGGAGGCCCGAGACCGCTACTTTTTCCGAAGCGTATGCGTTGATGCGCTCCCTCAGGGCATCCAGGTCGACCCAGCGGACACGGGGGTTGATGACCTCCATGACGAAGGGCCTGCCGTCCCCGAGCATGCGCCCGTCTATGTCCTCGCGGCCCGCCCCGTGCAGTATGGCGTCGCCGGCCTTGAACTCGTCGATGACCTCGTGGTTGATCTGCTCCTCGACGGAGGTGGGGTACATCTTTCCGGTGCCCTTGCAGTGTTCGCACTCCGCTTCGCCTTTCTTGCCCTTTCCGCCGCACTCCCTGCAGGGCCAGCGGGTCTGGGGGATGTCACGGACGTACTTGTTGTATCGCCCGTAGATGAAGAGCGAGTTGATCTTCGGCACAACGCGGTCGGCCGCCAGGTCGATGGTGAAGACCACGTCCGGGCGCTTGAAATCGACCTCCTTCCCCGTCTTCTGTGATACGGCCTTGCCGACCTCCCGGTTGAGCTCCGCCTTAAGGGGCTCGGCGTGTGCCACGCCGCACTCGGCCCAGATGACCTCCTCCTTTTCGGAGTATATGGGCGGCACTTTCGTGCCGACGAGCAGCGTGTCGTGCTCGTAGCCGCTCACGGACTCGATACACCTGTCGGCCCACTTCTGTATGTTCTCGGGGTTCTGGAAGAGCCCGCGGCAAAGCCAGCATTCCTCGTCCTGGCCCTCGATGCCGAGCACCTTGCGCGCCTGTGCGAAGGCCGGCGCCAGCAATTGCTGCGTCTCCCTGTCGCCGTCCGCCGCCGCCTGCATGGACATCTCCGTCTTGATGGCGAAGCCGCGCTGGGCGTTGGTCAGCCCCGTCGAGAGCTTGCCGAACTGGCGGCCCAGGCACGGATCACAGACCGGGCCCTCCTTGAGTATGCACTTTGCCGTTTCGATGATCGTCATTGTCGAGTCCCATGATGTATTTGTAGCTTTTAATACTTTCTTTAATAACTTTAAAATGAACATTAGATAACTTTAAATTTTTATCAATACTTTAATTAGTTGTGATGTTAAATGGATGCCAGTTCAAGTAAAGTATCAAGCCAAAACCAGATCACGTTGCCGGCCGAGGTACGCGATAGGCTGGGCATCGGACCTGGCGATAAGGTCGTGTTCGTCGAGGAGGACGATAAGGTCGTTATCAGGAACCTGAAAGATCTGATCTACGAGGTAGTTGAAGGTTTCAAGGATTTTGACAAAACGGATAAAGAGTTCAGGGATGCATGGGCAAAAAGGCTGAAGAGAGAAGGTATTGACTGATGGACATTTGCATGGATCCTAATGTTTTTAGCAGCGGTCCGAATTTCCTGGAATGGATGAGAAAAAAAGACGTGAAAGGTTATCTGTCCTCCCTTGCTTTTATGGAGCTTTCATATTATGAGATGAAAAGAGTTGGCGGGTCAATGGTTAAGTTCCTGGGGGTTTTGAATGGCCTGGACATTGAGATCGTATCATTTGACAAGGGACAGGCTATGATCGCAGCAAAAAATGCCCTGCATGGACATGATTTTTCGGACAATGCCGTCGATTATGGCATCGGAGCGTATGCATATAAGCGTAAGATACCGCTCGTGACGAATAATAAAAAGCATTTTCAATGGGTGGGCGAGGTCTATACGCCGGCCGAGTTCATGAAAAAGCAGTAGATATTTCTGATTTATCAGAAAAGTATTAATATTCAGAAAGACATCTACTCCTCTGGCGATAGCCTATGGGAAGAAAGGCGAAAAAGGACATGGAGCCCCCGTGCTGCCAGACGAACGTGGGCGGCTACAGGGTCGAGGCGATGGTGAGCGTCGACGAGCGGGGCCAGATGGTGATGCCTAAGGAATTGAGGGATAAGATCGGCATAAAGGCCGGCGACAAGCTGGTGGTGCTGAGCTGGCAGAGCGAAGGCGACGTATGCTGCATCTCGCTTATCAAGACGGACTATTTCCTTAGCATAATGAAGGACAGGCTCGGGCCCATGATGGGCGAGCTTACGACGGGGAAATAAAGGCAATATTATGGCTGAGAGTATTTCTGTTTCCAAAATCGTCCGGACGACATCGACGTTAACGCTCAAGGACCGGCTCGACCACTTCATGACCCGGTGGGGATATCGCCGGGCGTATCACCGGGTGGAGCCCGGCCTGTACTCGCTGGGCAATCCGACGGCGGAGTCGCCCGTGCTGGTCACGGCCAACTATACGCTGAGCTTCGACGCATTGCGCTCCAATTTAAAGGACGTGGACTGCTACATCTTAGTGCTCGACACGAAGGGCATCAACGTCTGGTGTGCGGCCGGCAAGGGCACGTTCGGCACCGATGAGCTGATGAACCGTATCAAGGCGACCGGCCTTGAGGGGGCGGTCAGCCATCGCAAGGTGATCCTGCCGCAGCTTGGCGCAGCGGGCGTGTCCGCATTCTCGCTTAAAGAGTGGTGCGGGTGGAATGTCGAGTACGGCCCCGTGAGGGCGGAGGACCTGCCCGAATATTTAAAGACGCACAGGGCTACGCCGGCGATGCGAAAGGTCCTGTTCGGCCTGTGGGACCGCATACAGCTCATACCGGTGGAACTGGTCAGCGTCTTTCTGGCTATGGCGGCGGCCTCGATCATACTTTACTTTATCATGGGGCTGACGGCCGCCCTGGCAGCGCTGGCCTGCGTACTGGCGGGCGTCGTGCTATTCCCTGTATTACTACCGTATATACCGGTGAAGGACTTTAGCGCCAAAGGGCTCATCCTGGGGTTGCTGGTAGCCCTGCAGTTTGCCTATATCGCTTTTACGGCCCCTGGCTCCGCAACGTTAAATGCTGTCGCTGCAGCCGGCTACTTGCTGGCGATGCCGCCGGTGACGGCATACCTCGCACTGAACTTTACCGGATGTTCGACCTTCACGTCCAGGACCGGAGTGCGCAGGGAGATATTCACGTACATCATGCCCATGGCAGTCATGTTCGGCCTGGGAGCGCTCATATTCATAGGCCTGAACGTTGCACGATTCATGGGGGTGGCCTGAATGTTCAACTCGTACAAAGTTAATACACTCAAGTTCGACCCTGAAGAATGTACAGGCTGCGGCATGTGCACGAAGGTCTGCCCGCACGCCGTTTTTGCATACCAGGATAAGAAGGTGGTGCTGGCCAACAAAGAGGCGTGCATGGAGTGCGGAGCCTGCTTCCTGAACTGTCCGACCACGGCCATCGAGGTCGAGAGCGGCGTCGGCTGCGCGGCGGCGATGATCAAGGCGGCGCTGACGGGCGGCCCGGAGACCTGCGACTGCGGCTGCGACGAGACCGATAAACCTCCGGGCTGCTGCTAAAAAAATATTTTTTAATTTACCAGTATCTTGAGCGTGAAGGCGCTCTCGCTGCCGGTCGTGGGCTCCCAGGGGCGCTTGTATATGGCCGTGAATTGCTGCTCGCCCTTGCCGGTCGCCTTGATGGTCCACTCGTGAGTGCCCCCGGCGCCTGCCAGCCCGGCATTACCGCCCTGTATGAATTCGCTGTTCTCTACCCTCAGGCCCGACGTCACGGTCGTGTTCCACGAGTACCCCGTGGTCGGGTTCTCGTCCAGGATGATCTTGAAAGTCGTGCCTTCGCCTATAGAGATTTCCTTACCATTATCCGCTGCGCCGTACGAGGCCTCGATGCCCCGGGACGGCAGCATAACGCTCGCAATGAAAGCGACGAGAATACCGGCGATGACCAGCCCGGACAGGGCCAGCGGCAACGAATCGGTCAGTTTTCCAGTCATGAAGTTCACCAAGCCGTTATTATACTAATACCCGGTATATATTAATTATTTAAGCAACGGATTAAACCGTAGCTATATACGCCCATTTTTGGTTTATAAGCATAAATTGAGAGTGTTTAGGCCGGGGATGCCCAGGCAATATTTTTTAATCCGCACGGCGAATTATGAAAATGGTATTATCATGGCGAAGAGCACCCTTATTTCGATAGTCCACACGAGCGACCCCGTCGAAGGCCCGAAGAAGGCGCTGGACATGATCGGGGCCGGCGGCATTTTAAACAGGTACGAGCGGGTGCTGATCAAGCCTAATTATGTGAACTCGAGCAAGCCCGAGACGGGAGTCACAACGGACCCCCGCGTCGTCAAAGGGATCGTCGAGTACCTGCTGGACCATGGCTGGAGCAATAAGGAGTTCGCCGTGGGCGAGGGCGGCATGGCGAGCTACGACACGATGGAGACGTTCCGCAGTACCGGGCTCGTGGACGCCCTCGAGGATTACGAGGTAACGCTGTATGACCTGAACGCGCAGCCCCACGTGGAAGTAGATATCCCCGGCGGCAAATCGCTGAAAAGCGTACGGGTGGCAAAGCCGTTCATCGATTATGACTGCATCCTCTCGGTGCCAAAGCTCAAGGTGCACGTCTGGTCGCTCTCGACCCTCTCGATGAAGAACATGATGGGCGGCATACTGCCGAAGGGCATCATGCACGACGACCTGCACCAGAAGATCGTCGACCTTAACCGCGTGTTCGGGCCCGAGCTCACGGTCATCGACGGCATCATCGGGTGCCAGGGCCACGAGCTTGCCTGTGACCCCATCCGGTCTGATGTCATCATCGCGGGCGAGGACTTCGTGGCCACGGACGCTGTAGGCTCGTTCCTCATGGGGCTATGCCCTGACGACATCCCCTACCTGAAGCTCGCAAAAAAGGCAGGCATGGGCGAGAACGAGATGGAGAAGATCGAGTACATGGGGGAGACGATCAGTCAGCTCCGGAAATACTACCGCATGTGAGCCTCAAGCATTATATTTATGAACCATCGCTGGTAATTATGTGAAAGGTGTTTAAATGGAAGCAGTGTATTTTTACGAAGACAAGGAAAAGAAGCCCGTAGATAAGCTTCTTGAAGAAGAGTTCTTCAAGCGCCTGGGCCCGAGCGTCCGCGAGGCCGCCATCATGGGCACCAATCGCAAAACTGGCTATTATCTCTACGTCCGGGCGGATAACCCCGAGAAGATGAAGGAAGCCGTCAGGCTTATCGAGGAGTCCAAGATCCCGATCGCGAAGATCACAGGCGATGAGGAAAAGCACATCCTCGATTACATCCACAAGGAAGAGGACGAGGCCGCCTCAGGGATGGGCGCCATCTTCGGGTGACCCGCGCCCACACTATTTTTCCGCAACGATGTAGGCCTCCATCTTTTGGGGCCTGATGACTTTTTGTATTTTAAGCCCGGCCTCTGCGAGCTTCTTGATCATCGGCTCGGGCGTGCCTCTGGGGCCAAGCTTAACCACCTGAACGATACGGCCATGCTCTTTAAGCAGCGGTAAAAAGCGTTTTAAGACTTCTATGGACGTAAGGGGCTCCACGGTCATGTCGTTCAAAATAACGTCGTAGGGGCCGCCCAGGGCCGCCAGGTCCATTCTGAAAGCGTCGCCGAACATCACCTTCACGCCGGGATACTCTTTTTCAACATTTGACAGCGGCTCGAGAAACTCGCGGCTGAACTCGATGCCCACCACCCGGGAGGCTATGCCCGAGGCGAACATCAGGAAGCCGCCGGCGCTGGAGCCGATGTCCAGGACTACGTCGCCCGGGCGCAGGATGCCCGACGCTTCCTGGATCCCTTTAAGCTTAAAGTAGCCCTCGGGCATGTCTTCGCCCTCGATCGCCACCTTGCGCCCATATTCGACCTTCTGCGAGGGCTTCAGGACAGCCTTACCGTCCACCTTCACCTGGCCTTTTTCAATAAGCCGCTTCGCCCGGCTCCTGGAGGGGACCAGGCCCTCACTTACCAGGTACTCATCAAGCCTCATTTCTACCCCCATAAAAGCCTCACGCAGATATGAAATTAACTGTGCTGAGCACTAAATATATATGTGATGTCGGACTATTAAATCTAGGAAGGGGAAAGGGCATACATAGGCCCTAAAATTCATTTATCACAGCTAACGAAAAGACAAAAATTTCTAGCTAAATGGACGTGAAATTTTTTCCCGTTATAAAAAAGGAGAGGTAGAGCACAGAATGTCAAATGAAATCCCGGCACAAGCCTACGATGCCTCAAGCATCCAGGTCCTGGAAGGACTGGAGGCCGTCAGGAAGAGGCCCAGCATGTACATAGGCTCCACAGATTACCGGGGCCTGCATCACCTGGTCTACGAGGTCGTCGACAACAGCATCGACGAAGCGCTGGCCGGCTATTGCCACAACATAGAGGTCACGATCAATAAGGACGGGAGCGTGACCGTCAGCGACGACGGCAGAGGCATCCCCGTCGAGATGCACGAGAAGTACAAGAGGCCGGCGCTGGAGATCGTCATGACGATGCTCCACGCGGGCGGCAAGTTCGATAACCTGACGTATAAGGTCTCGGGCGGCCTGCACGGCGTCGGCGTATCGGTAGTGAACGCCCTATCCGAGTGGCTCCGGGTCGAAGTACGCCGGAACGAAAAGCTCTGGGTACAGGAGTATGTCCGGGGCAAGCCCAAGGACGAGGTCCACGAGATAGGCACGGCCATCGGCACGGGCACTACGACCATTTTTAAGCCCGACCCCACGATCTTCGAGACGACGGAGTTCAAGTACGAGATCCTGGTGAACCGGCTGCGCGAATTGGCGTTCCTGAACAAGGGCGTCAAGATCACCCTTATGGACGCGCGATCGGGAGTTTCGGACACCTTCCATTACGAGGGAGGCATCGTCCAGTTCGTCCAGTACCTGAACGAGGGAAAGACGCCCGTCAACGAGAAGGTCATATACTTCGAGAAGCAGAAGGACACCACCGACGTCGAGATCGCCATGCAGTACAACGACGGGTACAGCGAGATCGTCCTTGCCTTCGCCAATAACATTCATACCACCGAGGGCGGCACGCACCTCAGCGGCTTCCGCTCGGCGCTTACGCGCAGTTTCAACGACTACGCGAAGAAGAACAGCCTGCTCAAGGGCGACATGCAGTTCTCGGGCGAGGACATCCGGGAAGGCTTAACGGCCATTATCAGCGTCAAGCTGACCAACCCGCAGTTCGAAGGCCAGACGAAGACCAAGCTGGGCAACAGCGACGTGCAGGGCATCGTCAACTCGCTCGTCGGCGAGGGCTTAGACGATTTCCTCGAGGAGAACCCCTCGGAAGCCCGAAAGATCATCGATAAGGCCGTGCAGGCGTTCCAGGCCCGCGAGGCGGCCCGGAAGGCCAGGGAGCTCACCCGGCGCAAGTCCGTGCTGGAGAACACCACGCTTCCCGGCAAGCTGGCCGACTGCAGTGAGCGTGACCCGTCGAAGTGCGAGCTCTACCTGGTAGAGGGCGACTCGGCCGGCGGCTCCGCCAAGCAGGGCCGTAACAGGCTGTTCCAGGCGATATTACCTTTAAGGGGCAAGATCCTGAACGTGGAGAAGGCCCGGCTGGACAGGGTCCTCACGAGCGAGGAGATCAGGGCCCTCATCACGGCCATGGGCACCAGCGTGGGCGAGGACTTCGTCATCGATAAGGCCCGCTATCACAAGATCATACTCATGACGGATGCGGACGTGGACGGGGCCCATATCAGGACACTCCTGCTCACGTTCTTCTTCCGCTATATGAAGCCGCTGATCGAAGCGGGCTACGTGTACATCGCCCAGCCACCCCTGTTCCGGGCGAAGAAGGGAAAGGAAGAGAGGTACGCGTACAACGAGGAGGCCCTCGCCGGCATCCTCGAGGAAATGGGAAGGAACGGGGTCGCAGTGAACCGCTACAAGGGTCTCGGCGAAATGAACCCCGAGCAGCTGTGGTCGACGACGATGGACCCGCAGACGAGGACCGTCCTGCAGGTGACCATGGAGGACGCCGTGGAGGCGGACCGCACGTTCACGCTGCTCATGGGAGACAAAGTGGAGCCCAGGCGGGACTTCATCGTACAGAACGCGAAGTTCGTAAGGAACCTGGATGTATAAGATATGGCAACACAGGAGACAGTTTTACCGGTCAAGATAGAAGAGGAGATGCGTAAGTCCTACATCGATTACGCGATGAGCGTTATCGTGGGGCGTGCGTTGCCGGACGTACGTGACGGGCTGAAGCCTGTTCACCGCCGTGTTTTGTACGGCATGTACGAGCTGGGCAACACTTACGATAAGCCTTATAAGAAGTCGGCCAGGGTGGTCGGAGACGTCATGGGTAAGTACCACCCGCACGGCGACATGGCCATCTACGATACCATCGTCAGGATGGTCCAGGACTTCTCATTGCGTTACCCGCTCATCGATGGCCAGGGCAACTTCGGCAGCGTGGACGGCGATAGCGCCGCAGCCATGCGTTACACCGAGGTCCGCATGGCGAAGATCGCGGACGAGATGCTCGACGACCTGGACAAGGAGACCGTCAACTTCGTGCCCAATTTCGATGAATCGCTGAAGGAGCCTTCCGTGCTACCGGCAAAGCTCCCGAACCTGCTCATTAACGGCTCATCGGGCATCGCAGTGGGCATGGCGACCAACATCCCGCCGCACAACATTTCCGAGGTCATCGACGGCACGGTCGCGTTGATCAACGACCCGGCGATCGAGCCTCTTGAGCTATTGAAACTCATCACCGGCCCCGATTTCCCCACCGGCGCTTACATCTACGGCCGGGAAGGCATTAAGGACGCATATCTCACTGGCAGGGGCTCCATAAAGATCAGGGCCAAAGCCGAGATCACGGAGGAAGGCGGCAGGAACGTCATCCTTGTCACCGAGATCCCGTACATGGTCAACAAGGCAAAGCTCATCGAGAACATCGCCGACCTGGTGAGGGATAAGAAGCTCGAGGGCATATCAGACCTGAGAGACGAGTCCGACCGGGACGGCATGCGGATCGTCATCGAGCTCAAGAAGGGCGCCAACGCCAACGTGCTGCTGAACCAGCTTTACAGGCACACCCAGATGGAGACGACCTTCGGCGTCAACAACCTGGCGCTGGTGGACAACCAGCCCAGGACGCTGAGCCTGAAGGAGACGCTGGAGTACTACCTCAAGCACAGGCAGGAAGTCGTAACCCGCAGAAGCCAGTTCGAGCTGAAGAAGGCCCAGGCCAGGGAACACATACTGGCAGGCCTGCTGGTGGCCCTGGACAACATCGACGACTTCGTCAATATCCTGAGGAGGTCCGCCAGCGCGGACGACGCGAAGGCCGTGTTCATGTCGAAGTACGGCCTCTCCGAAGAGCAGTCGAAGGCCATCCTTGACATGCGGCTCAGGGGCCTCACGGGCCTGGAGCGCAGGAAGATCGAGGACGAGCGCGCCGAATTAATAAAGCTGATCGCGCACCTGAAGGAGGTGCTGGCCAGCCCGCAGATGGTGCTGGACATCATAAAGAACGAGCTTCTCGAGCTCAGGGCAAAGTATGGCGACGGGCGGAGGACCATCATCAAGGAGTCCGACGGCGAGATCGTCGACGAGGACCTCATTCCCGTAGAGAATGTCGTCGTCACGATCTCTAACACGGGCTACATAAAGAGGCAGCCCGTGGACACGTACCGGACCCAGCGCAGGGGCGGCATGGGCATCATGGGCATGGAGACCAAGGAAGAGGACTTCGTCGTCGATGTCTTCACGGCCTCCACGCACGACCACCTGCTCTTCTTCACCAACAAGGGCAGAGTATACGTGTTGAAGGTCTACGAGATACCCGAGGCCAGCCGGCAGTCCAGGGGCAAGGCGATCGTGAATTTGCTCACGCTGATGCCGAACGAGTCGGTCAACGCCATGATCCCCATCAAGGAGTTCGACGAGAAGCACTACCTGATCATGTGTACCCGCGAGGGCACGATCAAGAAGACGGCGCTCTCGTCTTTCCAGAACATCCGCAGGACGGGCATCATCGCCATCGGGCTGGACGAGGGCGACGAGCTCATATCGGTCAAGCTCACGAACGGTGGCCAGGAAGTGCTGATCGCGACGAGGAACGGCAAGGCGAACCGCTTCAGCGAATCGGAAGTCCGGCCCATGGGCCGCCAGGCGGGCGGCGTCATAGGCATCCGGCTCACCGAGAAGGACAAGGTCATCGGCATGGAAGTCGTCAGCGAGAGCGCGTCCATCCTGACGGTCTGCGAGAACGGCTTCGGCAAGCGGACCGCGATCTCGGAGTATACCCCGCACCACCGGGGCGGCCAGGGCATGATCAACATCAAGACCACCCTCCGGAACGGCGGCGTCGTGGCGATCGCCTCGGTCACCGACGACGACCAGCTGCTCGTGGTCACCCGGGACGGCATCATGATGCGCATCAACGTGAAGGACATCTCGGAGATCAGCCGCAACACCCAGGGCGTCAAGATCATCACGCTCAAGTCGGAGAACGACGCCGTGGTGGGCGTCGCCAAGCTGGTGTCCGAGAAGAAGGAAGAAGAGATCTAATGACAGGCATTCGGCCTGTCATCTATTTTATTTTACTTTTTCTGCACATATTGTGCGTGAAGTTTTACATATCGTGTGCTAAGGTCTAACAAAGTTTAAATATATGTACAGTGCATATCCTTGCCTACTATCATCGAATATTATATATAGTGGAACTAGGAAACGAGTTGAAGCCGGATGAAGTCGCTGAACGTTACACGAAACACCCTAGAGGTGAATATCGCATGAGATGCGACACGAAGGTGCGATGCGAGAGAAATCCCTCGGGATGCGCCATCTCGGGTATCCTGAACAAAAAGGGCAAGCGCATCGACGGGACTAAGATCATCAAGTCCATCGCGCTCATGCACGACCGGTCCAACGGCCTCGGCGGCGGCTTCGCAGCGTACGGCATCTACCCAAAGTACAGGGACTACTACGCTTTTCACGTGATGTTCGACGATGAGGACTGCCAGGCCCGGCTGGAGGAGCACCTGGCGCAGCGCTTCGTCATCGAGAAGGACGAGAAGATCCCGACCGTGAAGGTCGACAGCATCCACAACGCGCCGTTGATACGGCGCTACTTCGTGCGGGTCGACGACTCCAAATTAGAGAACAAGCCCGAGGACGACTACGTCGTCGAGCAGGTCATGGACATCAACTCGAACTTCGCCGGAGCTTTCATTTCGTCGAGCGGCAAGAACATGGGCGGCTTCAAGGGCGTGGGATACCCCGAGGACATCGCGAAGTACTTCAAGCTCGACCAGTACAAGGCCTACCTCTGGACGGCCCACGGCCGGTTCCCGACGAACACGCCGGGCTGGTGGGGCGGCGCGCACCCGATCGCTTTACTAGACTGGTCCGTCGTGCATAACGGCGAAATTTCGTCGTACGGCATTAATAAGAGATACCTCGAGATGTTCGGCTACAAGCTGGAATTGCTGACCGACACCGAGGTCATCGCCTATTTATTCGATCTACTGGTCAGGAAGCATAAGCTGCCCATCACCGTCGCCACGAAGGCCTTGGCGCCCCCGTTCTGGAAGGACATCGACAGGATGGAGCCTTCCCAGAGGAGAGCACATGAGGCCATCCGAATGGTCTACGGCAGCGCCCTCATGAACGGGCCATTCTCGATCATCGTGGGATGCAACAGGGGCATGATAGGCCTCAACGACCGCATAAAATTAAGGCCCATGATGGCGGCCACGAAGGACGACACGCTCTACATGTCGTCGGAAGAGGCCGGCATTCGCATCATCGAGCCCGAGCCGGACCAGATATGGGCCCCAAAGGCGGGCACGCCGGTCATCGGCCTGGTGGAGGAGGACGTGGAATGACCACGGTCGCCCTTCCATCGACGGTGCCTCCCGAGTTCAGCGTTGAGGTCAACGACCGCAAGTGTGTGCGGTGCAAGAAGTGCACGACGGAGTGCGGCTTCGGGGCCGTCACCTACAGCAAGGAGTTCGACTGCATCATCGCCGACGACTCGAAGTGCGTGGCATGTTTAAGATGCGTCACCATGTGCCCGAAGAGAGCCATCCGCATCGAGCACAACCCCCTCACGTTCAAGCCCAACGCGAGCTTTACGGACGAGATCCGCAAGAATATTTACAAGCAGGCGGAGTCGGGCGGCATCCTGCTCACCGCGATGGGCACGGACAAGCCGTATCCCATCCTGTGGGACCACCTGCTCATCGACGCCTGCCAGGTCACGAACCCATCCATCGACCCGCTAAGAGAGCCCATGGAGCTACGGACGTACCTGGGCAAGAAGCCCGATAAGCTGGAGTTCGACTTCTCGGGCGGCAGTCTCAAGCTCAAGACGGACCTGGCCCCCAACTTCAGACTGGACATACCCGTCATCTTCGGCGCCATGTCCTACGGCGCTATCAGCTACAACGTCCACAAGTCGCTCATGCTGGCCGCAAAAGAGTGCGGCACGCTCATGAACACGGGCGAAGGCGGCCTCCACCGGGACTTCTACCAGTACAAGGATAACGTCATCGTCCAGTGCGCCTCGGGCCGGTTCGGCGTGACCGAGGAGTACCTCAATGCCGGCGCCTTAGTGGAGATCAAGATCGGCCAGGGTGCCAAGCCGGGCATCGGCGGGCACCTGCCGGGCGAGAAGGTGAGCGAGGACGTCTCGAAGACCCGGATGATACCGGTCGGCACGGACGCGCTATCGCCCGCGCCCCACCACGATATCTACTCGATCGAGGACCTGTCGCAGCTCATTTATGCTCTTAAAGAGGCGACCGAGTACAAGAAGCCCGTATCGGTCAAAGTGGCCGCCGTCCACAACATCGCGGCCATCTGCAGCGGCATCGTCCGCGCGGGCGCCGACATCGTCACCATCGACGGGTTCCGGGGCGGCACGGGCTCCGCTCCCCGCATCATGCGGGACAACGTGGGCATACCCATCGAGCTCGCGCTCGCCGCCGTGGACGATCGGCTGAGGGCCGAGGGCATCCGCAACCAGGCGTCCATCGTCGTGGGCGGCGGCATCCGGCAGAGCGCCGACGTCGTCAAGGCCATCGCCCTCGGTGCCGATGCCGTGATGATCGGCACGGCCGCCTTAGTAGCGCTGGGGTGCCGCGTTTGCCAGAAGTGCAACACCGGCAACTGCTCCTGGGGCATCGCCACGCAGAAGCCGCACCTCACCGCGAGGCTGGACCCCGAGATCGGGGCGCAGCGGCTCACGAACCTGCTGAGCGCCTGGAGCCACGAGATCCAGGAAGTGCTGGGCGCGCTGGGCATCAATTCCGTCGAGAGCCTGCGCGGGAACCGGGAGAGGCTGCGCGGCATCGGCCTGGACGAGAAGACCCTGGAAATACTTGGCGTGAAGCCGGCGGGGCGATAACATGGTGCACATCGACGCAAAGGAAATGCCCTACCGGGCATTGAATGAAAAGATAAGGGCGCTGGCCGCCGAAGGCGAGTACTCGGTCGAGCTGGACAACGTCTGCGGCCAGAAGTACATCGGCGGCGGCCTGAAGGGTAAGATGAAGATCGACGTCCGGGGCATCCCGGGTAATGATCTGGGCATCTTCATGGACGGCGCCGAAGTCGTCGTCCACGGCAACGGCCAGGACGGCATCGGTAACACGATGAACTCCGGCAAGGTCGTCGTCCACGGCAACGCGGGCGACGTCATCGGCTACGCCATGCGCGGCGGCAAGGTCTTCATCAAGGGCGACGTGGGCTACCGCGTGGGGATCCACATGAAGGCGTACGGCGACATGGTGCCGACCATCGTCATCGGCGGCACGGCGAGCGACTTCCTGGGCGAGTACATGGCGGGCGGCGTCATGGTGCTCCTGGGCCTCACGCAAAATAGCCACCCGCAGCCTACGGGCGACTACGTGGGCACGGGCATGCACGGCGGCGTCATCTACGTCCGGGGCGACATCGACGACTACTACCTCGGCCGCGAGGTCATCAAGTCCGAGCCCGATGCGAAGGATATCGCCATCATCAGCCGGCTGGTAGGCGAATACTGCGTCACCTTCGGCTGCGATTTCGACGAGATCATGCGCAAGCCCTTCATCAAGCTGGCCCCCCGGTCGCACAGGCCGTACGGTAACCTTTATACATCGTAAAAACGACAATTCTTTTTTTATTTCCGGTATATACCGTCCATATGGCTTTACTTATCCCGGCCTATTGATCACATATGGTACTGGGAAGAATAATTGCGGCGATCATAGCGGTCCTCGCATTTATCGTGGCATGGCGGCTGCTGGACGTTTTTCTGGGCTTTAGCTTCGGTATCCTGCTCTGGGTGATCAAAGCCCTGCTGTTCCTGGTATTGCTGTACGTGGTCTACCGCCTCTTCGCCGGGCGCCGTGGGCAACCGTACCTTCGCTAAAAAGGCCGGGGCATGGCTCATATCGAGTCATATAGCCCTGCATAAACCTTTTTTATGAGACAACAACAGTAAAATAGTATTTGAAAGATATACACATTGGACGTCTTAAGGGGAAGCGGTTTGTTTAAGCCTAGAGTATTCAAAAGTAACGGCCTGGAAGCGTATCATCTCATCAGCGATGAAGGCGGCAGCTTCCTGTATGAGGGCAGGATCGACTATAGCGACGCTGAGCTCTTTAACGATGAGCAGGGAAAGGCCTATTACCTGGTCACCACCGATATCGGCGGACCGTCGAAGTACTACGTCGAGGTGGAGCCGGTAGGTAAGCCTATACCTGCGGTGCATAAGGAAAAGGAAAAGAGCATTTCTGACCTGGTGAAGACGACGCCCGAAGAGCAGGCTCCCGGGGCACCTGTGCCAGAGCCCTCGCCTGAGCCCGCTATAAAGCCTGAAGTATCTAAAGAGCCCGAAGCCGCCCCCACGCCCGCAATAGCTCCGATGCCCGTGGATACTGGCACGAAGGGCGTCCCGAAGGAAACGTGTTTCGAAACGCCGGAACAGCCGCCCGAAGAGAAGCCTTCCACAACCGAGGAGGCCCAGGCTGCCGTCAAGGCAATGGCCTCGCTCGGCGAGAACAGGCCTCATAAAAAGAGTAAGGTCCCGCTCATACTTGCGCTCCTTGTGATCGCATTAATAGTAGCAGGAGCCGCCATCGCCGTCTACAGGCCCGGCCTCATTTCGGGCTTGCCGTTCATTGGCCAGGCGACCCCTACTCCGACTCCTGAGCCCACAGTGACGCCTACTCCCGAGCCCACGGTCACGCCTACTCCGACTCCTTCCCCTACTACGCTGCCCGGCGGAGGCGACATATACAGGAACCTCCTGACGATCGCCCCGGCCATCAACGCCAGCGACCCGGCGGTAACGGGCTATGTGGCGAATAACAGCAACCAGACCGGCACGAGCTACGGTCAGCTGGCTAAAGTATGCGACCTATTTGACGCGGTGAACAAGAGATGGTCGCTCGTCAACGGCAACGACACGGCGCCCCAGAGCTTGAACAAGAGCGTGGAGACGATGGAAGGCTCCATGATGGACTACAGCGTCCTCATGGCCTCTCTGGCCGAGGCAGAGGGAATGGACGCGCGCATCGTGGCAGTTTATAACGAGGGCATGAGCAGCTACGTCTACTATCCCGAGATCAAGGTCGCCCCGAACGACAGCGACTATAACGACGCGCTAGTATACCTCAAGGCCCGGTACGACATAGAGAACCCTTACGGCCATGCGGACGGCATCGTCCACTGGCTGAGCCTTAGCCTTAACAATACGCCTGGCGGCTATGTGGACACGAAGTTCGCATATACCGTGAACTCGAAGAGCGAGATCACCGGAGTCTAGGCTCACCGGCGAGGCCCTTTCTCTTTTTCCGCCCGCTTGCCCTCTTCGATGAGACGCTTCACTTTTTGCCCGCCTTTATGGCCTCCCAGGTGTCCCGCCTCTTCCACGGTCATCTTCCCGATGCCTTTTTTCTCTTCGGCCATACGTTCGCGGATTGGCCTTCACGGTTAAAAAAATAGTACAGGTTTAAGGCGTCAGGCGTACATGTTAAGGCGTGAGACGCACACGGTCTCGCGGGAAAAGGACGGCCTCACGGATGTTATTCAGGTTGAGCATCGTCTGGAGCAGCCTCTCGGCGCCGAGGCCCCAGCCGGCATGTGGAGGCATGCCGTACCTGAACGAGTCTAAATAGAACTTAAAGCTCTCCGGGCTCAGGCCCTTCTCTTCCATCTTTTTGACCAGCTCCGCATAGCGGTACTCGCGCTGGGCACCCGACGAGAGCTCCATGCGCGGGTGCATGAGGTCAAAGGCCTTGCATATAGAAGGATCGTTCTCGCATGGCTGCGTGTAGAATGCCCGGATGTTGGTCGGCCAGTTTACGATGAAGTAGTGCTCGCCGATGGCCTGCCCGACGGCGTGCTCCGCCTGGGTCGACAGGTCGTCGCCGTACTCGATGTCGGCGCACTCCGGGTCCTTTTTGGCGATCTCGATGGCGTCCCTATAACATAAGCGCCTGAACGGCGTCTTCGGGACCTGCAGGTCCACGTTCAGCACTTTGAGCTGTGCCTGGCAGTGCTCCTTTACATAGGCATAAGCGTAAGCGATGGTGTTCTCCAGCAGCCGCATGGCGTCCTCATCGGTGGCGAATGACAGCTCCACGTCGATGGACGTGGCCTCGTTGAGGTGCTTCCGGGTGGCGTGCTCCTCGGCCCTGAATATGGGGCCGATCTCGTACACTCGATCCATTCCTCCCGCCATCATCATCTGTTTATATAGCTGGGGGCTCTGGTTGAGGAACGCCTCGCGCTCGAAGTATGAGATGGGGAATAGCTCTGTGCCGCCCTCGGTGGCCGTAGCCACGATCTTGGGGGAGGCGATCTCCAGGCACCCCTGGGACGATAAATAATCGCGAATGGCCTTGATCATGTTGGCCCTTACATAGAAGACCGCGGTGACCTCGGGGCTGCGCAGGTCCATAAAGCGTGAGTCCAGCCTGGTGTCCAGCTCTGCGGGCACTTTACCGGTGGGGTCCAGCGGCAGCGGGGCGTCGGCCCGGGAGAGCACCTCAAGGGCGGTCGGGATCAGCTCATAACCGTTAGGAGCCTTCTCCATCGCCTTAACGTCGCCCGTAACGGAGACGACGGATTCCCGGCTCAATCCCTTAACCGTATCGACGATCTCCTTAGAGACTTTTTTCTTGGGCATGGTAACCTGTACCAGGCCCTCCCGGTCCCTCAATATGAGAAAGGCAAGGCCGCCGAAATCCCTGATCTCGTGCACCCAGCCGTTGACCGTGACGGTCGAGCCGTTCATGGCCGGCGTGATATCCCTTGAATAGTGGGTCCTCTGCATTATTCGAACCTCTTATATACTGATCTTGCGTGCGCGTCGAAGCCCTCGATCTCCGCGAGGGCCGTGATCGTGTCCTTGATGCCTTCCAGGCCCCCCTTTTCGATGACCTGGACGCTGGTCGTTTTTATGAACTGCATGGTGTTCATGCCTGAAAATACTTTTGCATAGCCGCCCGTGGGGAGCACGTGGTTGGCGCCGCTCGCGTAATCGCCCGCGGCGACGGGGGCGTAATCGCCCACATACACGGTCCCGGCGTTCCGGACTTTGTTGAGCGTGCTCATGGGGTCCCGGACCATGATCTCGACGTGCTCCGGGGCGATGCGGTTGCACACTTCCACGGCCGCGTCGAGGTCGTCGAGTACGTATATTCCCATGCCCGCCTTATCGATGATCTGCCTTCTCGGCGCATTCTCTTTTTGGCGCTCGATCTCGAGCTCCACCGACTCGGCCAGCATCTCGGAGGGCGTCAGGAGTATAGACATGGCGTTCACGTCGTGCTCGGCCTGGGCGATCATGTCGGATGCGATGAAAGAGGGGATGGCCGTGTCGTCCGCGATGACCACGATCTCGCTTGGCCCCGCGGGCATGTCGATCTCGGCGGCGTCCCGCACGTACATCTTGGCCGCCGTCACGTAGATGTTGCCCGGCCCGACGATCTTCTCGACCTTCGGGATGCTCTGGGTGCCATAGGCCATGGCTGCGATGGCCTGCACGCCGCCCACCTTGAATATACGGTCGGCGCCGGCCATGTCAAGCGCAGTAAGCGTTAGTGGATGGATGGTACCGTCCTTGCGCGGGGGCGTACAGGCGATGATCTCTGAAACGCCTGCCACCTGGGCAGGCACTATGAGCATGAGCGCGGTCGAAGGATACGAGCCGGTGCCTCCCGGCACGTAAGCCCCGATCCTCTCGAGGGGCGTGAACTTCTGGCCCAGGCGAATGCCGGGCGATATCTCGGTGAGCCACATGTCGCCGGACGGCCTCTGCAAAGCGTGAAAGGCCTCAATGTTATCGATGGCCTTCTCCAGGTGCCCGATGGTCTCGTAATCGATGAGCTCCACGGCGTTGTACATCTCGTCATCCGTGACCTCCAGGTCCCGCAGGTCGACGCCGTCGAACTGCTTCGTGTACTTTCGTACGGCAGCATCTCCTCCTTCCCTGACCTCGTCGGCGACTTTTTTCGCCGTGTCCATGACCGACGAGATGCTGGTCCTCCTCTTAAAGACCTCGTCGAGCGCCGCGTCATCGACCCCATATAGCTGTTTTATCATCGGAACGCCTCATCCAACCATTATTTTGCATTATACATAGCTAGGTATTCATTAAGCTTTCTTTTAAAATACCAAAAACTATTTTCTATGGAAGGCGCTCTATCATTATCCTGAAAAATATTCCTGAAGGAACTTTATGAGCGGCAATGACGGCCATTCCGCCTGCATTTTTATCCGGGCGGCCAAGGAAGACGACGTCGAGAAGATGTACCGGCTGGAGCAGATGTGCTTCGACATCGAGGCCTTCTCCACGCACCAGCTCCAGTATCTCATTAACACGAAGACGGCTTTTTCTTACGTGGCCGAAGCCGAAGGGGATTTTGCGGGCTTCATCATCGGGCTCACGAACCGGAACCGCTTCGGCAAGTACGGGCGCGTCTACACCCTTGACGTGGACGACCGTTTCCGGCGCATGGGCATCGCCACGACGCTCATGGATGCGCTGATGGAGAGCCTGCGCAGGGCTGGCTGCACGAGCTGTTTCCTTGAAGTGAAGATGGATAATAGCAAGGCTATCCCGCTTTATGAGAAGATGGGTTTCCGTCGCTCCCGCATCGTGCCCAACTATTATTCGAGCGGCGTTCACGCCTTAAAGATGAAGAAGCCGCTGTAGTACCGGCTCCCTGATGCTGACGTTTTTTATCGTGGCCTGTATCGCTATGGCAGCGCACGCCAGGTTCAGCAAGACCAGGGCCGCCGTTATAAGTAGCGAGTAGTTCCCGATGAGCCGTTGTACTTCGAATATGTCCGTGCCCGGCGCATAGTTGAGGGCGTAGATCGCCGTGCGCATTGCCATGAAGATGGGCAGGGGCGCGTAGTCAGATAGCAGCGTGAAGAACGCCAGGAGCGTCGTCACTGTCAGCCCTGCGATTTCCATGGACAGTACGCCCGGCGTGCCGGATACGAACGAATGCAGAGTGTATGCGTCTGTGCCCAGGGGATTCACGTATATTTCAAATACCTGGCCGCCCAGCGTTTTTATTACGAGCGCGTGGCCGGCCTCGTGTAAGAATCCGTAGGAAAAGTTGGCGGCCCAGAGGATCAAAGCAAGTGCCAGTATGCCGAGCGCGCCGTTTTTAAGCATATCGGTTAGCTTGCGATTTTGCTTTATATCCTTTTTCCTGCTCTGGAAATTTTTTCGCTTCCAGTGGCATTCCATGCGCAAGTTATGTTATAAACTGGCAGGTTTTGATAAATTTTATTGAATAATCTATTTATATTATTGTGATATTACTGCGGTAATACAGTGATATTATCATGCCGAAGATCAGCGTCGATATCCCCCAGGAGTTACTGGATGACCTTATGACCCACGTGGGGAAGGATAAGAAGTTCGTGAGCCAGTCGGACGCTGTCCGCACGGCTATACGTAAGATGCTCGACTCGCTGGACGAGGTCGACCGCCTCCACGGTCGTGTCGACCGGCGGCATAGCCGGACGGGGAGGGATAAGTGATGGGCTCCATCGTGCTTTTGTCGAGCGGACTTGACTCTGCCGTGGCCTTTAAGATGGCGCTGGACGCCTTTGGCGTCGACCTTGCGCTGACTTTTGACTATGGGCAAAGGGCGGCTGACATGGAAATAGAGAGCGCCAAAATGATCTGTGAGCGTTTCGGGGTCCGGCATGAAGTCATCGAGGCGCCCTGGCTGGAAGATGTGACTTTGACAGCGCTCGTCAACCGGGGCGAGTCGGTTCCCACGCCTAGCGAGACAGAGCTGGATGAGATAAAAGGGAAAGCGCGGGAGACAGCGCATGCCGTCTGGGTGCCTAACAGGAACGGAGCGTTCATCAACATCGCCGCCTGCTTCGCCGACGCCCTGAAGGTGGATCATATCGTCTGCGGCTTCAACGCCGAGGAAGGTGCCACTTTCCCGGATAACACGCCGGCCTTCGTGGAAGCCATCAATAAGAGCCTGTATTATTCGACGGAAAATCATGCAAAAGTAATCGCTCCTGTCATCGATATGGATAAGGTCGAGATCATAAAAAAGGGCATGAGCATCGACGCCCCGCTGGACTTGAGCTGGAGCTGCTACGTTTCGGGCGAGAAGCCCTGTGGAAAGTGCGAGAGCTGCGTGCGCCGGGCCCGAGCTTTCAAGCGGGCCGGTGTCGCCGACCCATCGCTGGTGGTAAAGTGAAATGCATTTTCGCCGGAGAGCGCATCGGCTACGACGGCAGCCAGATCGGCTCGCTGTGGGCTTATACGAAGTTCGAGGTGCAGGACGACAATATCATATGCTTCCGGGGAAGCTGTGCCATTCCTTTAAAGCACATGATCGACGTCGAGGATAAGATACACAACGAAAAAATTGAGTCGCCCGACATGCTGCACTTCATCGTGGAACATTTTGATATGCCTTCGCTCAAGGTGGCTTATGCAAGGCAGCGCCTGCTCGCCTGCATCGCCGGAGAGGTCTTCAAGGACATGGGCTATAGCGTGAGCCGCAAGGGGGACGACCTGTTCTATAATAACGGGAAGCTATCCATCTCGATCGCGTCCACGAGCCCCGTGAGCTGTAAAATTCATTTCGGCATCAACGTCCGGTGCGATGAGTACATGAGCCTGGAAAAGATGGGCATAAAAGACGTTGATGCGGTACAAAAGCAGATCGGCCAGCGCTATGCGGCCGAATACGAAGACATGGAAAGAGACATACGCAAGTCGAGGCCCCTGGAGGCCTACCAATGAAGTCGCCGATACGTGAGATTTTCGTCAGCGCGCAGGGAGAAGGGCCCTACGTGGGATACCGGCAATTGTTCGTCCGGTTCCCGAAGTGTAACTTAGAATGCCAGTACTGTGATACCCCGAAGGACTGGAGTTCCGAGAGCAAGTGCCGTGTGGAGTCTAAGCCCGGAGAGTTCGTGGAGTACGATAACCCGTTCTCCTCGGAGCATCTCCTGAGCGTCATCAAGCTTTATGAGCGCATACACTCGGTATCGCTGACTGGCGGGGAGCCTCTCCTTTATGCTAAATTCATTAAGGAACTGAAAACATCGAAGTTCCCGCTCTACCTGGAGTCGAATATGACGCTGCCCGAGGGCGCGAAGGAAGTGAAGGACGTCGTGAAATATGTCTCGGGCGACTTCAAGCTGAAGGACCAGTGCGACTTTAAAGGGCATTATGAAAAGTACTTCAACGACACGGCCCGCTCGTTCAGTATTTTAAGGCAGACCAGCTTCCGGGACTGCTTCTGTAAGATCATTGTCTCGGAAGATATCGACAGAGAGGACATGATGCATGCCGTGGACCAGATCAAGGACTGTATCACCGAGCTTATATTGCAGCCCGTTACGCCCACCGGGGGCGTGGAAGCCGCCTCGTCGAAGCTGCTTCTCGAATTACAGGATAAAGCGTTAGAGAAAGTCGAGAACGTGAGGATCATACCTCAGACACACAGGATGTGGGGTGCACTATGAGACTGGGAGTCATCGAATACATTGACGCCGCGCACTACCTGCCCGGGCACAAGACCTGCGGCCAGTGGCACGGCCACACGTACAAAGTGGAGCTGATCATCGAGGGCGAAAAGAAAGAGACCGGCATGATCATGGATTTTTACGACATGAAGTCGATCCTGCGGCAGGTGCTGAGCGAGTACGACCACCGGCCGTTAAATGATATAATCGAGTACCCGAGCGTCGAGAACATCTGCGAGTCGGTTTACTCTAAATTGCAGGGCAAGATCACGCTGCCCTTCATGATCCGCATCTGGGAAGGGCGGGGCAAGTGGTGCGAGTTGGGCGACATCTAGAAATAAAACTTTTTGTTTTTCAATCACTTCGCGGTTCGACGCCCGGCCATCAGGCCGGGCTACTCCGGCTTTTCGGGTGCTTCGCCGCCGGGGCCGCGCTTGCACCCTCGGCGTCGGGCTTCGCCCGTGCCTCCGCAAGCGCTAAGCGACGTTTTACTCTGATGAGCAAAACGTCCATTACCCCGTCGCCTACGCATCGGCCTGATGGCCGACTGATGCCCGAAAAGACTCCGCCGAACGCGATTTAACATCTCAACAACATCTTTATTATTCTATTTATTTTGTCCCGTCGATATGGCGCGTCATAAAAATGGGTCAATGTGATATCCCCGTATATCAAGGGTATTAAAAAACGGAGTTGGTATCATGCAGGTAAAGGACGTAATGACGACGGGAATAGCGTGCGTGGACTCGAGATCGTCCGCCGCGGATGCGGCGAAGAAGATGAAGGACCAGAACGTCGGCACGGTGCTCGTCGTAGACGAGAACCAGGTGAAGGGGCTGGTGACGGACAGGGCCATCGTGACCAAAGTGGTCGCGGAGCAGCAGAACCCGAAGGACGTGCCCGTTGGGAATGTGATGACGAAGCAGGTGGTGGGATGCCGGGAGAGCGACGACATCCTCGAGGCCGTCAAGACCATGGGCGACATGAAGGTGCGGCGGCTGCCGGTCGTGAATGACCGCGACCAGCTCGTCGGCGTAGTTTCGCTGGCCGACATTGCCCAGGAAATGAGGCCCGCCATGGACTCGATGTTCGACGAGATCACCAAGGCGACGAAATAGCCTATTTTCTTATTTTTTTATAGCTTTTTTTACAAGCGTAATTATAAGCAAAAATGAATATAATTTTATTTAGATAATAAGCGTCGAGGGTTATGGCTACGGTAGTCAGCAGCCGTGTGGATGGTATAAAGGCGGATGTATTGCTCATGATGGGCTACGTCGGCCTGTCGATCGATGAGGCCGTGCGGTCGCTGGACGACCGGGATGTGGACACGGCCAAGTGCGTCATCGGCAGGGACAGGCAGATTAACGAGTACCTGAGGCGGATCGAGGCTGAATGCCTGGACATGCTGGCGAAAAAGCTGGAGGGCGAGGAGCTCAGGACCGTCGCGGCATCGTACAAGCTGGTGAGCGACGTCGAGCGGATCGGCGACTATTGTACGGCCATCGCCAACGTGACGCTGGCCGTCGCGAACAAGCCGGTCACGACAACAGCTCTGGACATCATTAAAATGGGAAGGACGGCGCTCCAGATGCTGAATATCTGTATGGAGGCCTACAAAGGGAGATCTGAAGTAAACGTCGAAGAGGTATTCGACCTCGATAAGTCGATAGACAACCTTTATAACGATTCCTTTGTCGGCTCTATCACATCCATTTTGCGGGAGCCGAACACCATCACGAATGTCATCTATCTCACGATGGCCTCCCGGGCGCTCGAGAGGATCGGAGACCACCTGACCGATATTGCTGAGCGGATCATTTTCATCCGGTCCGGAAAGATCGTCGAGCGCAGCGAGCCCATGCACGTCCCCGAGTTCCCCGAGTGATCCCATGAAGATCAAAGCCGTTGTGTCAGATATCTATACCACGCTCATCGACATCAAGACGGACGAGGTCGATAAAGACCCATACAGGCGCCTTGCGTCCTATTTGAAATACCAGGGAGTCTACCTGTCGGCAGATGAGCTGAAATGGTTCTTTTTCGAGAAGAAGGCGCTCCAGAAGAAGCAGAGTAAGGAAACGTATCCGGAAGTGGATTATAGGCGCATCTGGGGGGACATACTCGGGGAGAACCAGTACTCGGGCGCCGATGTGGTAGCCATCGTGCCTGAAATCGTTAAGCTGCACCGGGCGCTTACCGTGGAGAAGATCAAGCTATACCGTGGCGTCTTCGAGACCCTTGCCGGGCTCAAGGGCGGCAACAACTACAGGCTGGGCATCGTTTCGGACTCGCAGGTCGACCACGCGTACCCCGAGTTGAGGATGCTGGGCATCTTCGGCTTCTTCGACGCGGTCGTCGTTTCCTCGGAGTTCGGTTTCCGCAAGCCGGACGTGCGCCTTTTTGCCGAGTGCCTGAAACGCCTGGAAGTCAGTCCGCATGAGTCCGTCTACATCGGTAACGACACGTTCCGGGACATCAAGGGCGCAAGGGACGCGGGCATGGCCACGGTCCTCATCATGACCAAACATGGCAGTAAGGACGGAAAAGTTGCAGCTCCTGATTTTACCATCGAGCACATCGACGAGATAAACGAAGTTCTAAAGAAGCTGGAGAAAAAATAATGCACGGCCGTTCGAGGCTTTATCGCTATCTTAAAAGTGGAAGACTGTCGGCGAAGGCTGGCTTTGACAGGTATCCCGATCTGCGCGTCAAGCAGCTCGGTGGCTCCCATAACGTATACCTGGTCTCCGACCATCGTAGTCACAAAAAATGCATAGTGAAGTCCTTTGCCGGCAGCGGCCCGAAGTCTGTCCAGCACATGGAGAAGGAGTATAAAAGGCTGCGGCAGGCTGGGCGGCTGGTCGATGACAGGCGCTGGGTGCATGTCGCAAGGCCTCTGTGTAAGAGCAATGGCGAAGGCTTTTTCGCAGAAGAGTTAGTCTCCGGTAAGGCGCTGGGCGACTATATGAGGGATGCCATGGCAAATGGCCGGGACAGCGAACTCTACGAGAAACTCACTATGCTTGCCGGGTTTCTTGCCCTGCTGCATAAGAAAACGGAGCGGCCATCACATGTAAAGCCGTCGAATATCAGGGACGAACTCAAAAAACATGCCCGACAGGCCAGTAAGGGAGGGGCCTTTGCTCCCCACGAATTGAAGCGCATTGAAAGTCTGGTCGATAATGTGACCTCAAATGATCTCATAAGCCAGACAAGAAGGGGACTCGTACACGGCGACGCCAACCCTTCCAACTTTTTATACGATAAAAAACGCCTGAACGTCATCGACATGGAACGCTCCGGGTACAGGGACCCCGTATACGACCTCGGAATGTTGGCCGGAGAGCTCTGCCACTACGCCATGAAGTATGGAGGCAACGAGTATAAGGCCGACCCATTTATCGGCCATCTATACTGGACCTATGCGGGAAACTTCAAAGACCAGTTGGGCACCTTCATCCGCCTGACGGGACGCAACCCGATCTACATGGCCAACTCGTTACTCCGCATCGCCCGGCACCCGTTCTTCAGCCCGGAATACAAGCGCAGGCTGGCCAGAAAAGCTTACGAATGCCTGAAAAGCCTTAAAAAATAGTTGGCGGATCGTTAGAGAATTTATATATATCCGTTCAAGCGTTTTCTGTGTAAAGCAGCCGTATGGTGGGCATATGGAAGGCTATGAAGGCTTAAGCGATCTACTATCGAACTCGATCAAGTACGGATTGTCAAATAAGCGCTCCATCCTGATCTGGGGCGCCGTGTACCTCGTGACGATGCTGTTGTTCTTCGCGGGATATATTGGCGGAATTTTCCTCCTGATAATGGATGAAAAGAGCATGATCGCCTGGGTTTTAATCCTGATATCCTTTATCCCGGTCCTCATACTGAGTGTGTTCCTCGCAGGCTACGTGCGCCGCTGCCTCTCCGGGTTGTTCGCAGGCAACGATACGGTCCCGGATATATCGGACCTCGCCGGCATGGCCGTGGACGGCCTCAAGCTGTCGGCCATATACATTGAAGCCGTCGTGCTCATGTTCATCGTCTTCATCCCGTCTATCGTATTTATCCTGTTATCGTACCGATACGAGGAGGCGATCATCGGATATTGCCTGCTCTACCCGATCGAGCTGATCCTCATGATACTCGTCCTGGGCCTGAACGTGGTCCAGTGGGCGATATTCGCCGACACGGGCAGCCTGATGAGCGGCCTCAATCCGGTGAAAGCCGCCCGGCTCATCGCGGGCGACCTCCGGTATGTCGCCGTAGCGGGTATAGCCGCCTTGATATTATATCTCATCCTATCGGTCGTCAGCACGGTACTGACCCTGCTGGTCATTACACTCCTGGCGCTGCCGTTCGCAATCATGCCATTCTACTTTGCGCTCATCTACATCCTCGCCCGGTTCTACCAGCATGCGAAGGGCAAGCTGCCGGCCGCGGGATGATATTCAAATCCTTTTTCCTGCAAAAAAGCTTATAGGAATATGGCATATGTATACAATAGTGATTTTTCATGCCAGGACTCTTAAGCAGGCTCACCGCCACCATAAAGGCGAAGCTTAGCAGCCTCCTCGACATGTTCGAGGACCCGAGGGAAACGCTCGACTATTCATACAAGCGGCAGCTTGAATTGCAGACGGACGTGAAGAAAGGCGTTGCTAACGTTATAACGGCGCGCAAAAGGCTGGAGCTCCAGAAGAGCAAGCTCGAGGCGAACATCACGAGGCTCAACGAGCAGGCCCGTGAGGCCGTGGCCGCCGGCAGGGACGACCTGGCCGCCATCGCGCTCCAGCGCAAGATGGACATGATGACGCAGGCGGACTCGATCACGGCGCAGATCCAGGACCTGCAGCGGCAGGAGGACAAGCTCACCGATACTGCGAGGAAGCTGGACGTCAAGATCGAGCAGTTCCGCACCGAGAAGGAGACCATCAAGGCCCAGTACTCCGCGGCCGAGGCCAAGGTCAAGATCCAGGAGGCGACGACTGGAATTGGCGAAGAGATGGCCGATGTCGGATATGCGGTCCAGCGTGCGAGGGATAAGACCGAGGAGATGCAGGCCCGGAGCGAGGCCATCGACACCATGGTCGAGCAGGGCACGCTCGAGGACGTCCTCGGCAACAAGGACCTCGTCGAGAAGGAGCTGGAGAAGATCAAGAGCGACGCCGCCGTCAAGCGGGAGCTCGAGACGCTGAAGCAGGAGGTCAAGCGATGATCGTGCGCATCTTGAATGAGAACCAGTACGTGGTGCCTTCGCTGTACTATGACGACATCAATAAGCTGGACAACGAGATCGTGCACCTCATCGCGAAGGGCGACGAGAAGGGCTTTAAGAATACGTACGCTAAGCTCATCGAGATCGTGCGCAAGAATGGCGTTCCGATGGATGTTAAGGCCATCAAGGAGTCGGACCTCATCATCCCGCCGGCGGACCTCACGTTCGAGGAGGCCCGGCGGATCTTCGTTGGCGAGGGGCTCATCCCCGGCTGAACTTCTTTTTAGTTTTTTCTCCTTAATTAGGATTTATGGGCACAGTTACTTGGTTTTTCACCACAGAGACCAGTAGTTCGTATTTATGGTTTAATTCTTTATCAGTTATGCGCTGATCAAATCAGTTTGGTCGGTATCTCGAACCTCTCCAAAGGAAATAAACCACGAATTCTTCTTTAAGATTTTACTCACTAAACCCCTAAGCCTCTAAAACACCGTCAACGCACGAACTCACGAATACTCGGGGCATTGCACGAACGCTCGAAGCCTCAAACCCGAAAAGAAGGCTCGAAAACTCGAATACACGTTCGAAACGCTAAACGACATAGCACTAACTCTCTAAGGCTCGGCTAAAACGCCAACGACCCAAACACCCAAAATGCGGGGTAACAACCGGGCTCTTGGAGTGTTCGTGCTCCACCGTTTAGCGTTTCAAACGTGATTTAGAGACTTAGAGCTTTCTTTTCGGGTTAGCGCGTTAGAGGCTTAGAGCACTGCCCTGTGGATTAGAGAGTTCGTGCGTTGACGGTGTGCTAGAGTATTCGAGGCTTAGAGGCTTTGTGAGTAAAATCTAAAAGAAAAATTCGTGGTTTAATTCCTTTGGAGAGGTTCGTGATACCGACCGAGCAATCCAGCGTTCACTGCATACTACATAAAAGTGAAGAAGTAATTTTATCTTTGAACATATCGATATATTTAAATATGTTATGATGTGTATATGTTGGCGATGATACAATGAGCAGTAAGATTGACGAGCTATCGGTCAGGAAGGCCGTGAAGGAGAGGTACTCGGGACTGGCAACGTCCGGGAGCAGCGGGAAGGACTATGCGTCCCGGATAGGTTATTCGGGCGAGGCTGTAGAAAAATTACCGGACCAGGTATTAGAGGTCAGCGCCGGCTGCGGCAACCCGACGGCTATCGCCGACCTGAAGCCTGGCCAGACCGTGCTCGACCTGGGCAGCGGCGGGGGCATCGACGTCTTCCTGTCGGCGCAGGCCGTAGGTTCGAAGGGCAAGGCCATAGGGGTCGATGCGACGCCCGAGATGATATGGAGGGCCCGAAAGGCCGCGAAAGAGATGAATGCCACCAATGTAGAGTTCCGGCTGGGCGAGATCGAGTGCATGCCCGTCGAGTCGAATACCGTGGACGTGGTCATCAGCAACTGCGTTATCAACCTGAGCCCGGATAAGGAAAAGGCGTTCATGGAGGCATTCAGGGTGCTCAGGCCGGGCGGTAAGCTGGCCGTATCGGACATGGTGCTGACAGAAGACGTGAAAGCGGATGAGCAGGAGATGTTCAAGTCCTGGGCGAGCTGTATCGGCGGCGCCATACCGCTGGATGAGTACGTAGGGAAGATGAAGGCTGCAGGGTTCAAGGACATAGAGATAAACAGCAGGCACACCTATACCAGCGAGGAGCTTGCCCTCATGCTCGGCGATACGGGCTGCTGCGGCAGCGGCTGCGGATGCGGCACCGGCATCACGACCCTTACCGGCAGCAAGGCCCTGTCGAAGGTGGCGACCGTCAAAATAACCGCGAGGAAGGAGTAATTAAGGAGGACAGAACATGCTTGAAAAGATCATCTGCATCGAAGGCCTGACGTGCGAGAGAAGCGCCCCATTCGCAGGCATGCGCCTCGTACAGGAAGACGTCGAGGTAACCATGGGGAAGAGGCGCGTCGCGATACCGCACGTATCAGAGCTGGAGTCCATGGCACGCCGCGGCTTCTAAAACATTTTATATTTTAATGAGGACAAAGACAATAGCGGGTCGATGATATGGCGAACGGGGAAAAGTGCTGCGAGAACCTGAAGCCGGTGCTGGATAAGCTCATGAAAAAAATGCCTTCGAACGAGGATACGAAAAGACAGGCAGAGTATTTCAAGGCTATTTCCGATCCCGCGCGGGTCAGGATCATATATGCCCTGGCGAACGGCGAGTTGTGCGTATGCGAGCTCATGCTGATCATGGGCATGCAGCAGACCGTCGTCTCCCATCACCTCAAGATCCTGAAATATGCTAATATCGTATCGGACAGGAAATCCGGGAAATGGGTTAACTATTCACTGGCAGACCGACGAGTACTCGACATACTTAAGGCTATTGAGTAGGGACCCGAAAAGATAGCTCTCGTTTCACCTTTTTAAAGTAACGCCAACTATTTTAACGTTTATTAAAATATATAATTGATTGAAATGAGCCTTATCGACCTGCTTGCCCTATCCGAATATTCGATCGAAGGCAGGATAAAAAAGGACCTGTTGAAAACGAAGGGATTTAACGCTGTCCTTGTATGCCTGGATGCCGGGCAGGAGATACCTCCCCACCCTGAGCCCTATGAAGTGCTATTCATCGTCATAGAAGGCGAAGGGACAATAACAGGTGGCGATGGCCGATACAGTGTCAAGCCGGGGAACGCCGTCTATGTGAAAAACGGCGAGATCCGGGGTATCAGATGTGATAAAAGGATGGCCATCGTGGGCATACAGGAAGCCCATTAAGGGTGGTGAGCGAATGAATGCGATCGAGGCCAACAGATTGACGAAGTATTATGGGAGCCTTGCAGCGGTAGATCAAGTCTCGTTTACCGTGGATGAAGGCGAGATTTTTGGCTTTTTAGGCCCGAATGGGGCGGGTAAGACCACTACGATGAGGATGCTCACCGGGGTGATCAGGCCTGATGAAGGCACTGGGTCCATCATGGGATACGACGTAGTGAAGGAGAATATTCGTGCGAAACAGGCCCGCGGGGTTGTGCCCGATACGTCAAACGCCTACGTCGATATCTCGGCCTGGCAGAACCTGCTATTGACGGGCGACCTCTATGGCGTGCCCAGAAGGCTAACGGAGGAGAGGGCTGAAAAATTACTCAGGCGGTTCGGGCTTTATGAAAAAAGGGATCAGGTCGTAAAAGGCTATTCTAAGGGAATGAAGCAAAGGCTCATCCTTTGCATGGCGCTGGTCAGCGAGCCTCCAATATTGTTCCTGGATGAGCCGACATCGGGCCTGGACGTCGAGAGCTCCCGGCTGATCAAGGACATCGTCCGCGAGGTGAACAAAGGGGGAGTTACGGTCTTTTTAACGACCCATAATATGGAGGAGGCGAACCAGCTCTGCGACCGTATCGCCATCATCCGGTCGGGCAGGATCGTGGCCGTCGACAGCCCCGAGAAGCTTAAGGCCCGGAGCAAGGAGCTCCAGTCGATCGAGGTCAGCTTCGACCGGCCGATCGACCTAGCTGGCGTGCCTTTGAGCGGCATTGCTAAGACCGTCAAGGCCGGCGATAAGTACCGGCTCTATACCGGGGACCCCGATACGGTTATCAAGCAGCTTGTCGATTACGCCGAGAGCGAGCGGCTGAGGATCGTGGCCTTAAGCCTGCTCTCGCCGTCGCTGGAAGACGTTTTCGTGGAATTGACCAAAAAGGAGGCCTGAGCATGCTTTCCCTTCAAATGCTCGTGGAACAGTTAAAGCGGTCTTTCTCAATAGCCCGGAAGGACATAAAGATCTATTACCTGAAAGGGCCCGTGATCACCTTCGGGCTGATATTCCCGTTCTTCCTGATCGTTGCCTACACGCTGGGGAGGAACGTTCCCATAAAAGACCTTTACCCTGGCATTATGGGCATGACAGTGTTCTTCACCGCAACGTCGGTGGGTCCGGCCATCATGCCCTGGGAGGTGCGCTCCCAGACCTTCGAGCGATTGGTGTCCATGCCTGTCGCATTGTGGGCAATGCTTTTCGGGGATATACAGGCATCGTTCTACTTCGGCCTGGTGATATCCCTGCTGACGGCGATGATCGCCCCCCTTATAGGAGTCTCCATACTGCACGTCATGGTGTTCGGGCTCGCCCTCCTGCTCGCGACCCTGTGCTTTGCCGCGTTGAGCGTCCTGCTCTCCGCATATCCGCCGACGGACACGCCGGGCAACACGATGATGCTGGCCTCGATGATCAAGTTCCCGCTGGTGTTCATCAGCGGCGTATTCCTGCCGATCGGGCAAATGCCGGAATGGGGCCGGCTGGTCGCGTATTTTTCGCCACTAACATACTACACGGATCTGGTGAGGTACACGACCGACGGCATCAGCTACTTCCCGATCCTGGTGGATTTCACGGCGATAGCGGTCTTTACGCTCATCTTCATAGTCGCCGCTATAAAGATCCACGAAAAAGTGCTGACGCAGAGACTGACCTGAGCTTATCGCCCGGCCTTATTTTTTATGACCCTTTCCACGTCTTCGGGGTGAAGTATTTCTCTCTCCACCTCAGGGCGATGTTCACCAGCGCGATCATCACTGGCACCTCGATAAGCGGCCCGATCACGGCCGCGAAAGCCTGGCCGGAGTCGATGCCGAACACGCCCACTGCAACGGCGATGGCCAGCTCGAAATTATTACTAGCCGCCGTGAACGACAGCGTGCACGACTGCTCGTAGTTCACTTCCATGTACCGGGATATGAAGAACGAGACCACGAACATGATGACGAAGTAGATGATCAGCGGTATGGCGATAATGACCACGTCGAAGGGCTGCGATACGATATACTGGCCCTTCAGGGAGAACATCACCACGATGGTGAACAGCAGCGCGAGCAGCGTGACGGGGCTGATCGCGGGTATGAACTTGTTGTCATACCAGTCGCTGCCCAGGCGCGGGCGCAGGACGAACCTCGTCAGGACCGCTGCGGCAAAGGGTAAGCCCAGATATATCAACACCGATTCCGCCACTTGCCATATCGTGATATTCACGACCATGCTTTGCATGCCGAGCCAGGACGGCAATACGGTGATGAATATGTACGCATATATGGAGTAGAAAATCACCTGGAAGATAGAATTCAGGGCCACCAGGGCGGCGGCATACTCGGAATCGCCACAGGCGAGACGGTTCCAGACGATGACCATGGCGATACACCTTGCGATACCGATGAGAATGAGCCCGGCCGCGTACTCCGGGTAATTTCTAAGGAGCAATATTGCCAGGATGAACATGAGTATGGGCCCTATGATCCAATTCTGGAGTAATGACAGGGCCATGACCTTCACATTCCTGAACACCTTGCCGATCTCCTCGTACCTGACCCGGGCGAGGGGCGGGTACATCATGACAATCAGGCCGAGGGCTATCGGGATCGATGTCGTACCAATAGACAGGCTATTGATGAAGTTGGCGAGCGCAGGGTAAAAGTACCCCAGGCCGACGCCCAGCGCCATCGCCAGGAATATCCATAATGTCAGATACTTATCAAGGAAAGACAGTCTCGCTTTTGCAGTTTCTGCCATGCAATCGTGCTCCCTGTATACGGGCTCTTATGCGCTAGTTATTTATGCTGTTATCACTATTTCAATTTTTTTTATAATACAGCATTGAAGAGGTACCCCACGGTGATAATGGATGTGGCGAGAATACCGATGAATATCGCCAGCAGCTTCGGCTTGAGCACCTTTCTCAGGATGATCATCTCGGGTAATGATAGCGCCGTGACGGCCATCATGAAAGCCAGCGACGTGCCCAGGGGCACGCCCTTCTCCATCAGTACGGCCACCAGGGGCAGCACACCGGCGGCATTGGAATAGAGAGGCACGCCGATGAGAACTGCGATCAGCACGCCCAGAGGGTTATCCTTCCCCGCATACTGGGCCAGGAAATCGGTCGGCACGTAGCCGTGGATGAAGGCGCCGATGCCGATGGCGATGACCACGTATAGCCAGACCTTCTTCAGTATCTCGACGACGTAGTCCTTCGCATAGACCAGGCGCTCCTTTTGTGTGGGCTCTTCGATCTCCACCGGCCCGCACGCGCAGGCAGCCATGCCTTTCTTTTTATTCAGGACGTCATAGACGTAGCCTTCGACCTCTCCTTCGAGCTTGAGCCGACCGATGACGATGCCGGCAACGATGGCGATGGCGAGGCCTGTGCCGATGTAGAGCGCCATGACCTCCCAGCCGAACAGCCCCAGGAGCATGATCACCGCGATCTCATTGATCATTGGCGAGGCGATCAGGAACGAGAACGTGACTCCCAGTGGTATGCCGGATTCCACGAACCCGATGAAAAGGGGCACTGCAGAGCACGAGCAGAACGGCGTGACGATCCCGAAGAGAGCGGCGAGCACGTTCCCCACGTACTCGTTCATATGGCTCAGCCATTCCTTGACTTTATGCGGAGGGATGTAGCTCCGTATGTAGGAGATGGCGAAGATCATGAAGGACAATAAGAGAAATATTTTGATGGTATCGTAAATGAAGAAGTTGAGCGCGCTGCCCATCTGGGAGCCGGGGCTCAGGCCAAGCACCGTGTAGGTAAAGTAATCGACGGGCTCTTTTAACATGATGACGCTCTCGTGACATTTAATATTTCAAATATATTTGAACTAGCTAACTAGAAATAATTTTTGTACAAAAAGTGATCAGTAAATGTCTATCCTCTTCAGGAATCCAAGCCAGTTCTCGGCCTCTACCTTCCTTCTGTCCGTAATTCGCCTGGACAATTTTTGCCTGTCATCGTGGCACCTGTCCGTCTCGACCATGGCCTTCAGCGACACGATGGCCCGCATGAGCCCCATCGCCTCGCAATAATGGCCGAGGACCTCGGCCTTGTCCTCGTCGGTGCCTACGTCCTTGATATCCTCTTTGAGCTTCCTTTCCAGGGCGTACTCCAGGTCGTAAAGTATTTTCTTTTCTTCCTCAGTAAAACATTCTTTTTTGCTCATCAGGTCCCACATCACTTCCTTAAGTGGCACCTTTTTGCCTTTGAGCTCAACTTCCTGCGGTATTTTCACGCCGATCCAGTTGAGGGTCTTGACCAGCTTACGCTCCAGGGTCTTACGTTCTTCTTCCGATAGGGGGCCCTCGAGTGAAATGCCCGGATTGCATGAACGATACTCATCCTTCATAACATTACATAAAAAGAGATGATATTCAGGTTAATTTACTATCGCCTTTCTTTTGCTTTTTCACGTACAATATGGCGCTCATAGCGGCGCTGGCGCCATCGCCCACGGCCTTGGATACCTGGTGTATGCCGCTCGTAACGTCGCCCGCGGCGAACACGCCCGACACGTTCGTCGACTGGTCGGGCCGGCTGACGCTTATGTTGCCTTTATCGTCCAGCTCCAGGCCCAGCTCGAGCGCAAGCAGCGTGTTCGGTATGCCCCCCTCGATGAATACGGCCTCCACGCCCGCCACTTCTTCGGGGCCTTCGTTTATTCTGAACCCTATGCGTTCCACGGCCTCGTGGCCTTCGATGGCGACCACCCGAGCGTTGCCCATTACCCGGATGGCCGTATTAGACTTTACCTGCTCCATGTACTGGGGGCTGTCCATATCCGACTTATCCGTGAGGACGAGGACTTCCTTGCAGAGCCCCGCCAGGTATAATGCCGCCTTCGCGGCCTGATCGCCGCTGCCCACCAGCGCCACGACCTTACCCTTGTACAGGTTACCGTCACAAATCGAGCAATATGATACGCCCTTATATGCGAGCTCTTTCTCGCCCGGTATGTTGAGCTCCCGGTGCTTCGAGCCTGTAGCGACTATTATGCTCCTGCACTTAAATTCGTCGAGTTCAGAATACAGCGTAAAAAGCTCGCCGAGTATAGCCCGGGTCACGTTTGAGGGTACATGAGTGATATTGTAGTGTTCGGCCTGGATCTCGAACTTTTCAATGAGGTCTACGCCCTGTATGGAGTCGATGCCGGGATAGTTCCTTATATCGCCTGCTTTAGCGATCTGCGATTCATAAACATTCCCGAATACGATCGTCGAGAGGTTCGCCCTGCCACAGTACAGGGCGCTCGTCAGGCCCGCAGGGCCGGCACCTATGATCGCTATGTCGTATATTTTATCACTCATGAGCCCGTCTCCACATGCATTTCGGCTAATCCTATAGCCTGTCTATCGCCTCGATGACTTTCCGGACCTCTTCGCCCTTAATATCGGCCATGCTCTTGGTGATCCCGAGCAGGTCGGTAACGATGACGTGGCCGTCGGCCTTCATGCCCATTTCACCCAGCTTTTTCTCGACACAGCACGTAGGGCAGCCATCGATGATAAGGATCTTATCGGCCGACCTTGCCACCTCCTCTATGTCCTCAATGGGCTGCTTCAACTGGGCCCATTCCATGCGGCCCGGGTTAAATTGTAACAGCGTAACAGCGGCCCGGATGGCGATCCGGCCGGCATTGGAAGGGCTGGAGCACGTCAACAGAGCGATAGTGCCATCACTCGAATTAGTTCCCATGTTATCTCATCTACCAGTATCATTTTCGATTAAGCCGGTTCTTCATCTCGATCTCGACGATGGCTGAGTACTTCTTCCAGGAATAGGCGCCGATCTCCGGCATGCCAGCGTCGAATGGTTTCCTTCGATATGACCTCTTTTTAGATTCTTCAGTACACTCGTCGATCTTCGCCTGAATGAGCTTCGTGTCCTCAATGCCTATCATGTCTATGAGCTTAATGTTCTCCTGGTACTCATCGATAGCCCCCATTGGTATCTCGTCGATGAACGGCAGCGGGCTTTTACACCCGATGATACGCCGGCTGGTGCCTATTTGGACGACGCCGTTCTCGTGCAGGGTTACGAACGCATGGCCCGACAGGTGGGCACTCTCCTGCCCGCACAGGATCAGGTATCCGATGTTCTGGTCCTTCAGCATGTTCGCGATGGCCATCTGGACGCCGAAGTTCTCCGTAAAGACACTGCCCAGGATGGCATAGCCCTTTAAGTCGAACTTCTCATAGTCGCTGGCCAGGGTGGCGACCGCCACGGGCGACGAGGCATCGCCATACTTATAGGTCTTTTCTATTTTGTCTCCGATCGGTATCATTGTCATTACCGGCTTATGTCAATGGCCAGGACGACGATACGGCGGCCAAGTCATAAGAGTGATAAGTAGTGGCATAATATTTATCATTTTCTATTTCAACTATATTTGAAAAAGCTTATATACATCATATTTCAATGATAATTGAAATGTGGTAAGATGATCGAGAGCCTGACGGATCTAGGTATTACACTCGTGAACGTGGGGATCGATGCGGTCTTCGAGTACATCTCATTACATGTGCTCTTCTGCCTGATCCCCGCGTTCTTCCTCGCGGGCGCCATCGCCGCCCTATTCTCAAAGGAATCAGTCCTGAAGTTCCTCGGCCCCGACGCCAACAAGGTCATGTCCTACGGCGTCGCGGCGGTGAGCGGCGTACTTCTGGCCGTTTGCAGCTGCACGGTGCTGCCGCTGTTCACGGGCATATACAAGCGGGGCGCGGGCATAGGACCCGCCACGGCGTTCCTCTTCTCGGCGCCGGCCATCAATGTGCTGGCCATCGTCTATTCGGCCCAGAAGCTGGGACTCGACATCGGCGCTGCCCGTGCATTCTGCGCGGTCGCCCTTTCCATCGTCATCGGAGCTATCATGGCTTTCCTGTACCAGAAGTCCATGAACGAGGAAAGGAAGAACCAGAAGGCCGCGCCGTTCATCGTTACCTCCCAGGACGGGGGCGAAACGGGATACAAATACCGCACGCCGATCACGTTCCTGCTCCTCGTTGTCATCCTGGTGTTCGGGGGCTGGGCGCTGGACTGGCTGGTCAAGGGGCCGGTGCTGGCCCTGCTGGTGCTGCTGGCCGCGTATACCTCATACAGATGGTATAACAAGGACGAGCTGACGCAGTGGATGAACGAGACCTGGTTCCTCACGAAAAAGATCTTTCCGCTGCTCATTGGAGGCGTGTTCTTCGGGTCGATCATCATTTACTTGATCCCTGTGAGCTATGTCCAGGCCTTCCTGGGGGGCAATAGCCTTTTATCGGTCAGCGTGGCGTCCGTATTTGCCGCATTCATGTACTTCTCCACCCTGACGGAAGTCCCCATCGTAGGATTACTCATGGCTCAGGGAATGGGCAAGGGCCCGGCGCTTGCCATGCTCCTGTCCGGCCCGGCGCTCAGCCTGCCGAGCATGCTGGTCATACTCAACATCTTGGGAAAGAAAAAGGGGCTCACGTACATAGGCCTGGTCATCCTGATGGCCGTCATCTGCGGCCTGGTATTCGGAGCAATAGTTTAAATAAAGATTGAAACAGATTTATGGAAAGGTGAACACATGAAGGTCCAGATATACGGAACTGGATGTGCCAAGTGCAACATGCTGGAGAAGGCCGCAAAGCAGGCCATCAAAGAGATGGGCGTCAACGCCGAAGTCGTAAAAGTCAATGACATCAACCAGATCGTCGAGGCGGGCATCCTCGCCACTCCCGGATTCGCCGTTGAAGGCGAGGTCAAGTCCATGGGGCGCGTGCCCTCCAACGACGAGATCAAGAAGTGGATAAAGGCAAAAATGTGATCACCATGGCAAAAGAAGGATGTTCATGCGGAATTAACATGTCCGACCTTGCGATGGGCACCCCGTATAAGGACCTGGGCTTCAGGAAGGTCGTATGCGCGAAGTGCGGCAAGGAATTCTTCACGGACATCAAGGGCAAGACCATGTGCTTCGAGTGTGAGAAGTGCCCTTGAAACTTTTTATAACTTTACGGACATAAGAAAAACCTTGAGGAGAATGGTGGCAATATGAACGAACTGCAGGAGCTCGAGATCAGCCCATACCCGCTAAGCGAAAAAACAAAAAAAGGGCTTAAAAGCATTAAAACAAATGATTACAGGCCCACATCGGACCTGTTCAAAGCGCTGGCCGACCCGACCCGGGTCAGGATCATCGAGGCGCTGGGCGTCAAGGAGCTCTGTGTCTGCGTGCTTGTGGACATGACCGGCCTGCAGTACTCCGCCCTGTCGTACCACCTGAAGAACCTGAAGGATAATGACATAATCTCCTATCGTAAAGACGGTAATTTTTTAATTTACTCATTGACGCCGAAAGGTAAGGCCGTCCACGACTTCATCAATAAGTCCCAAAAGCTCTAATCGCAGGATAGTCAGGCTATCGGCGTTGCTGATTGCCCTGAATTATAGCTGGCTAATCGTATTTTTGCTAGAAACTATTTATTAATTCATAAATAAAAAGCTCATCAGGGGATGAGATGATTACACTTAAAAAACTATCATTACTTGCATTAGTACCCGTACTGGCCCTGCTGCTCCTCGCGTCCGTTCTGCCGGCGATCAGCAGCGACACGGTATCCGGGACATCGGCCGCATCAGGTGCGCCGGATAAGATAGCGCTTTTATATTTCCACAGGAGCGAGCGATGCATATCCTGCAATAACGCCGAGCAGTATGCCCGCGACACGCTGAACGCGTACTTCCCGGACGAAGTGAAGTCCGGAGTGCTATCCATCCGGAGCATCGACTATCAGAAAGACACCGAGATGGCAAAAAAGTATAACGCCAATATGCAGGGCCTGAAGCTCGTGGAGTATCGCGGCGGGCAGGAGACTGTAAAGGACTTACCCGAGATCTGGGCGTACGTGAGGGACAAGAACGCCTACATGAACTACCTCCGGGACGTCCTCAACAAGGAACTGGGCAGGTGACCATGGACTTATCCATCCTCGCCTCTTTTAAGGAGATCCCGCTACTTTATGCGTTCGCCATAGGGCTGGTCACGGCCATCGGCCCGTGCCCGCTATCGGCGAACATCGCGGCCATAGCCTACGTATCTTCGAAGTTCACCGACGCCCGGGGTACCGTGTCAGCCGGCATCCTGTATACGGCTGGAAGGGCTCTCACCTATACTATCCTGGGATTGCTGGCGCTCATGTTCAGCTCGGCCATCCTGGATAGCGCCCCGCTGCTGCAGGACTACGATAAGGTCATCCTGGGGCCTCTGCTGCTTGTCGTCGGGCTTGTCATGCTCGAGATCGTAAAGCCGAACATCTCCGTGGGCGACGGCCTCAAGGCCAAATACGGCCTGAAGCTTTCCAGCATGGGCGCACTCGGCGCTTTCGGCCTTGGCGCCATATTCGCGCTCGCGTTCTGCCCCTATACGGCCGTAATGTTCTTCGGGCTGCTCATACCGCTGACCTTGAGCTCTAACGTGCTGGGCATCAGCTACCCATTATTGTTCGGCATAGGCACCGGGCTCCCTGTCCTCGTTTTCGCGCTCTTCCTGGGCATCAGCTCGTCGTTCGCAAAAAGCTACGTCTCAAAGGTCGTCAAGGTCGAGCCCTACGTGAGAAAAGCGCTGGGTATCGGGTTCATCCTTTATGGCGGATACTTGCTGGTCGCTTATGCTGCAACAATATTCTAATTTTAATATTTAGACTCTTCTGCGGTTTTGGGTTGAACATTTTTTTCTGTCCTTTCCACGTTATGTCGTCTTGGCGTGTCCTTAACCACAGAGACGCAGAGCGCACTGGGTTTCACAGAGTTTTTATTAATAATTTGAGACACAGAGGCCGCGGAGCCCGGTTTATTGACTTACCTGAGGCACAGAGATAATTGAGGCACGGTTGACCAATAAACAATATAGCAGGTTTATCCTCGCCAGTGCCTCTAATGACTCCGTGCCTCAGGATAGTAATAAACCCGTCTCTGTGGCCTCTGAGTCCCCATATTTAAAAAATCTCTGTGCGTCTCCCGTGTTCTCGGTGCCTCTGTGGTTAAGGACACGCCGAGACAGTATAACATGGAAAAGCGAAAATCCGTATCAACTAAAGCAATTTAGCATCCTAAAACGCACAAGAACCAATATTTAATAATGTTAAAATGAGGAGGGTACTCGTTTTTAATTTGAGGGTAGTACGTTTTTACTTGAGGGTATTTTATCTGAGGGTATATTATTTGAGGGTAGTGCGGCGGTGTGTGACACCGCCGCAAGAGTAGCCATCACCGACCAGGGTGATGGGGAGGGTAATGGATAAGGTGAGGGTAATAGATACCGACGGACACGAGGGTCCGTCGCATCGTGGTCGATTTGCCACAATCTATTCCATCCCTACAATAGCAATTATCGTATGGATGCTTTTATAAATTATCGTCTAATTATTATATATTTTCTTTGAGTAGCCGCATATAATGCATGAATAGGCCCATGTATGCCGATACACATTTTATCGCCACTATGCTTTTGCACGATATATTTTATCGAAACGTGTGCCAATAAAATATGATTTTTCAAAACATGTTATCATTTACATATGATTTTTCAGCACATGTGCCGTCAAAATATAATGCCTCAGCCCGCATGGCCTTATAATATTTATAAAAGAGCTTACTCTGGCATAATTTCGCTAAAGATGTTATTTACAGCAGGTTAAATTAAAGTATGAACCGGGATAAAAGAATGAACGTGATAGCGCATCGGGCTCGAGAGGCAGGGGATTAACATGGAACTAGGGCTCAGCCTGGCATTGTTCTTTATCACGGGCATTATCTCCGGCCTCTTCGGCGGCATGCTGGGCATCGGCGGCGCGACCATTCTCGTGCCCGCCCTCACGCTCATCTTCGGCCTCCCCGTGTACCTGGCCATCGGCGTATCGCTCCTGAACAACGTGGCCGTTTCCACTTCTGCAACGATGCGCTACAAGAAGCGGGGCCTGCTCAACCGGAGGGTCATCCTGGTCATGAACCTGGGCTCCATACTGGGCATTATCATCGGCACGTTCATCGCCACGAGAAGCCCGGAGGCGGCGATCAAAGTCTTTTTCGGCGCCTTTCTGCTGTTCATGGTAGCGAACGGGCTGCTGCGAAGAAATGCCGTCGACTCCGTCGGGATGGTGGAGCTCACGCCGAAGACCGAGGTGGGCCTCTCGGGGCTTGGCTTCGTCATGGGGCTCCTCGGCGCGCTCCTGGGGCTGGGCGGAGGCACCGTGGCAGTGCCCACGCTTAACAATGTTTTCAAAATGCCGCTGAAGCAGGCCATCGCCAACTCGCTCGCCACCGTCATCCTGGCCTCGGCCCTCGGCGCCGTCATCTATTTTTACCTCAGCGCGGGCGCCCTGTTCTCCGCAGAGGAGGCCCTGTTGACCGCGTTCACCATCGTCCCTGGCTCTATCATAGGTGCCTCTTTAGGCGCCCGGATCTCGGAGCGCATCGACACGAAATACATTAAATATATCTTTTACGCCATGCTACTGTACATCGCCTATAACATGATCAAGAGCGGCCTGGGGTGGTGATGTTGTTCGTTTTGAAGCTTGGCGGGAGTCTTTTTGGCCATGCTCCCGATATTCTTAGGCGTGTTGCGGATTCGGGCTCCGATGTGCTCGTAGTTCCAGGCGGGGGCCCTTTTGCGGACCTTATCCGTGAAATCGATCTTGAACGCGGCCTCTCGGCCAATGCCGCCCACTGGATGGCCGTGCTGGCGATGGACCAGTATGCCTATTATTTGCACGATAAGACGGGCATCGAATTAACGCCTCTGCTCGTAAGGAAGAAAGGAGTCCGCATCATCCTGCCGTACGAGGTACTGAGGCGGCAGGACGAGCTACCCCACTCCTGGGACGTGACCTCGGATACCATCGCCGCCTGGATGGCCTATAAGACCGCATCGGATTTTATTAAAGCCACGGACGTGGACGGCGTGATGCTCGAGGGTCAGTTACAGGAGACCGTCGACGCCTCTACGCTTAAGGGCAGGGAGACGTGCGTCGACCGGGCGATGCCCGGATTTCTCGTCGAGCACGGCATGGACGCCCTTATTATAAACGGTACCGTCGAGGGAAGGCTCGAGGACGCACTAAAAGGAAAAACAGTAAAAGGCACAAAAATAAGGGGAAAATAGTAAAGGTTTTTAATCGCCCTCGTCGTCGGCCTCGTCGGTGTAGTCGATACCGCCGGCGAGAACCGCCAGTATCGTATCCAGGCCGTCGACGCCCTCGGCGACGAAGCTCTCCGGGGGGATCTTTTCGTAGACTTTGTCGCTGTCGAACTTCTTGCCCGCCAGCACAAGGGCCCCGGCCTTGCCCATCATCTCGAAGGCTTTATCCATGTCGCCGCCTTCCTCAGCCTTAGAGGCCTGCAGCACGAGCTCCTCTACCTTCTGCTTTGGGTCGAAATCGCCGCCCACGAAAGCCTCGGCCGCGGCAAAGGCGCCCACCAGGGAGGACTGCACCGACTCGATCATCGCGTCCTTGTCCTCGTCCATGGGCTCGATCTTTGCGAGCACGATCTCCTTCATTCCCTGGATGCTGTTCGCCGCATCTTCCTTCGCAAGAGTGCCAAGCTGGAGCTTGCCCGTGACCTTACAGAGCGCAAGGATAACGTCCTCTTCCATGTCGAGGAACACGATGCCCTCTCTCCCGAGACCTTCGGCGGTCGGGTCGATCTTGAACTTGCTCTCCTTTACCTGGTTGATCCAGTTGTTCCACCTTTCTTGCGAGTAGAATGTAAGCATCCTCATTTCCTCTATCTAATTTTTATGATGCATGGGCTGATTATAAAAGTTTTCGCTCTATGGTGCCTATATACTTTTCTTTAACTGTGCCCCGATGACTGCGTCCAGCGTTTCCAGGAACTCGTGCTCCTTACCTTCGGGTATGGTCGCGCCCGCCGCGATGTCGTGCCCGCCCCCGACCCCGCCTACGGCGGAGGCCGCCTCGCCCAGCGCCAGGGCCAGGTTAAGGCCCCTGAGGATGAGGTCATGGTTACCCCGGGCCGATACTTTGGTGCCGCCCTCGGACTTCGCCATGCCGATGATGGGCATGTCCCGGCTCACGCAGTCCAGGCTCGTGCTCATGCCGGCGATGATGCCCACGATTGTCTCCCTGATCTCGCCGTGGGCGTGGAAGTATTGTAAATTATTCATCCTGCATACGCCCTTATCTGCCACGAGGTTGAGGCCGTTCACGAGGTTGTGCCTGTGCGACTCTAAAAGGTCCCTTGCATAGTGGAACGCCTCGCCCCGGTCGCCCATGCAGACCGCCAGGCCCACGTCCGCATAATCGTAGCGGGCCGTGGCGTTCAGCAGCGTAGAGTACTCCGACGCATCCCTCAATTCCGTGCCAGGCTCCTCCTTTAATAATGTGTACACTTCGCCGACAAGGCGCTGTATCTTGTGGGAAGGCATGCCGCAGGCCATGCAGTACTGGAATAATCTGGAGGTGAGCGACTTTTTCTCGCCCTGGCCCAGGTCGATCCACCGGCGCCAGTTGTCCTTCTTTATCGGTATGCCCGCGCCCTCGATGAAGGCGATGCAGGCGTCCTCGCAACCGCTCAAGCCCGGGATGAACGGGTCCGAGCTATACTGTAATAGCTTATAGACCGGCCGGGTCTGCCGGCCGAAGAGCTTGATGTCCTTCTCGTAAGCGATGTAGCCCTTAGACGTTGCCAGGTCCAGTATCTGGCGGTTCACGCCTACGAGCGCGTTGGTCCGCATGTCCTGGAGGTCGCCCACGGCTCCGACGATGGCCAGCGAGCCCAGGTCGACATTATCCCCGAGGCACAATGAAAGTAAGAACGATACCCCGGCGCCGCTTATCTCCGTAGAGCCGTTGAGCCCGTACAGATGGGGGTTCATGTGGTACTCGTACTCTACTGGCGCAGGCCTGTGGTGGTCCGTGACCACCGCGTCAATCCCGAGCGCCTTTATGGAGGCGAGCGCCCCGCTGCCCAGGTCCGTGAAAATGACGAGCTTCCCCGCGCTGAAGTCTGCAATGCCCTTGAGCGCAGCATCATCCAGCTTTTTAACGAACTTTTCCTCGTGTGGCCTGCCAAGCCTGTCCAGCGCCTTGCACATGATGCCCGCGGCCGTGAGGCCGTCCGCGTCGATATGTGAGACTACAACTGCCTCGTCGCACTTTTTTATTCTTTCCGCGCACAGTTCGGCGGCCTTGCGGAATCGCTGCATCGTATCACCATTGCAGGAGGACATTAATACCGGTTTTGGTAGCGGGGCGAAATTAATGGCTTAACGGGCAAACTCTTTTCAACATAATCAAAAGGTGAAACGCTGATTTGTTTGGTCGGTATCACGAACCTCTCCAAAGGAATTAAACCACTAATTTTCTTTTATAATTTTTACTCACTAAATCCCTGAGCCTCGAACTCACCGTCAATGCCCGAACTCTCTAATCCACAGGGCAGTGCTCTAAGTCTCTAACGCGCTAACCCGAAAATAAGGCTCTAAGTCTCTAAAGCACGTTTGAAACGCTAAACGGTGAAGCACTGCTCGAATTGCGAAGCAAAACACTCTAAAAGCCCGGTCGTTCCCCCGCATTTTGGGTGTTTAGGGTCGTTGGCGTTTTAGCCGAGCTTTGGAGAGTTAGTGCTATGTCGTTTAGCGTTTCGAACGTGCATTCGAGCTTTAGAGCATTCTTTTCGGGTTAGCGCGTTAGAGGCTTAGAGCACTGCCCTGTGTATTAGAGAGTTCGTGCGTTGACGGTGAGTTCGAGGCTTAGAGGCTTCGTGAGTAAAATCTAAAAAGAAAAATTAGTGGTTTAATTCCTTTGGAGATGTTCGTGATACAGACCAAACTGATTTGCGCAATGGATAGTTAAATTCAGTCAAATCAATATGGTAAATAAAAACATAGAGAATAATCTATGCGCGCATCTTTTCAAAAGCAGCCGCTTACCCAGAAACCTACCAGTCCTCCTGCTAACGGAGCTTTGCCGGGGCTCTCGCCGATAATGCGCCTCTTATTGTCATTTAACGGCACTGTGAGGCTGGCGTATGTAAAAAATCTCCTGACATACTGCCGCCGCCGACAGGGTAATTCCGACCGTTCCCTAATGCGGAAAGATCGCCGAGGTCGCCCAGCCCCAGTCGAACGACGGGAAGCTCCAGCCCCATCCAGGCAGCCCGAACGAGTAGCCGCACAGGCCCGGGTACCCATAGCCGGATGCGGCATAGGCCTGGGCATAGCTCGCTGCAGCCGGCGATACTGTGACACAGAAGGCCAGTAGCAGGAACAGTAAAACGAATTTAGCATTCAATACGACATCCCCCAATAATATCAGCGAAAATAGGGATATATAGATTGGCGGCGCGCCCGGCGTACTTTTATAGGCCGGCGAAGAAGGGCACCAGCACGACGACCAGCAGGGACAGCGTGATGCCGCTCACGAAGGAGATGATGCCCATCTCGCTGCCGGCATATTTGACCACTACGGGTAGCGTCGTGTCCATGGTCGTGGCCCCTCCCGGTGCGACGGCGGCGGTCTTGCCGCAGTAGCGGACCACCAGGGGCATGATGACGATGGAGAGCATTTCCCTGAAGATGTTCGAGAGCAGCGCCATCGTGCCGATCTGCGCCCCCACGATGCCGGTAAGTATGACGCTCGAGAGGCTGTACCAGCCGAAGCCGGCGCCTATGGCCATGGCATACCGTGGGTCCATTCCGGAGACCACGCCAGCGACCAGAGCCCCCAGTATACTGCCGGCAGCAATAAAGGCGGGCAACAATAAAATCTTCCAACCGATACGCCTGATCTCCTTAATTACCGACTTATTCTGGCTCATGTCCAGCCCGATGACGAATAACAGCAGGCACAGCATAATCGTGATGAGCGTGTCAACGTTCGAGTCCACGGACGGGGGCACGATGCCCAGTACCCCGGCCACGATGCCTATGACGAGGGCGGATAATATTATCAGGATGATGGACATTACCGGACACCGTCCCTGAAAAACAGCCTCTCGAAGAGGATCGCGAAGGCGATGCTGCCAAGGACGGCGCCCACCGTGATGAGCAGCGCCTGTAGGCCGTAAAGGCCCAGGTTCGAGATGACGGCCTCGTTCGAGCCCGTCTTCAGGCCCATGAGGAGGATGAGCAGGAACACGAGGCACGTTATTGCCGCCGATACGTACTTTTTCTGGCTATCGGAGAACTTGCCCCGGACCAGGCCGGCAGCTACGCCCGCGGCAAGCGAAATAACAAGCAGCCCTATGTAAGTGACCATCCCGTCCATAACGGGAAGTAAAATGTGCCTCGTAATATTTATAATTAGCTGGCTTCCCGGGTAAATTTCATATTACCGCAACACGCCCGGCCTTCGCCTAAATGCGGTACAAATGCCGGCCTTCAGGATGGCAATTTATTTATAGAATCACAATCCTATCATACCCCGTATCACATTTATGGAGGTTGTTAAACTTGGCTGAAAACAGTGGCCAACCGATATACATCTTAAGAGAGGGCACGTCCCGCTCGAACGGCAGAGAAGCCCAAAATAACAACATCATGGCCGCGCTTGCGGTCGCCGATGCGGTCCGGAGCACCCTCGGGCCGAAGGGCATGGACAAGATGCTCGTCGACTCCACGGGCAACACGACCGTCACGAACGACGGCGTCACTATTTTAAAGGAAATTGACATCGAACATCCCGCAGCGAAGATGGTGGTCGAGGTCGCGAAGACGCAGGACCAGCAGGTCGGCGACGGGACCACGACCGCGGTGATCTTCGCGGGCGCGCTGTTAAAGAAGGCCCAGGAGCTCATGGACCAGGGCATCCACCCGACGATCGTCACCTCCGGGTACAGGCTCGCGGCCGCTAAGGCGAACGAGCTGCTGTCCGAGATCGCCATACCGGCGAAGGGCAAGGACATACTGAAGAAGGTCGCATACACCGCCATGACCGGCAAGAGCGCCGGCGCCGTGGGCGAGGTGCTCGCCGGGCTTGCGGTCGATGCCGTGCTGGCGGTCGAAGAGAATGGCAAGGTAGACGTCGATAACATCAAGGTCGAGAAGAAGACCGGGGCGAACGTCGAGAACTCCCGGGTCGTGAGGGGCCTGGTGCTGAACAAGCACAGGGAAACCTCCAGCATGCCCAGGAAGGCGGAGAACGCGAAGGTCCTATTGCTGAACGTCGCCCTGGACATCAAGAAGACAGAGGTCGACGCGAGCATTAAGATCAGGTCCCCCATGCAGATGCAGTCCTTCCTCGAGCAGGAAGAGAGCATCATACGCCGCAAGGTGGACTCCATCAAGAAGTCCGGCGCCACTGTGGTGTTCTGCCAGAAGGCCATCGCGGACCTGGCCGCCCATTACATGGGCAAGGCCGGCATAATGGCATTCAAGAGCATGTCCGAGTCGGACATGGCCAAACTGTCGAAGGCGACCGGCGGCCGCGTGGTCACCAAGCTGGACGACATCGACCCGAAGGACCTGGGCTTTGCGGGCGTGGTCGAGGAGAGGCTCATCACCGGCGAGGACGACTTACTGTTCATCGAGGGCTGCAAGAACCCGAAGGCCCTGACTATTCTGCTCAGGGGCAGCGGCTACACGTCCATCGACGAGTACGAGCGCGCCCTTCATGATGCGCTTCGCGTTGTCGGCGTCGTCATCGAGGACAAGAAAGTGGTGCCCGGCGGAGGCGCCCCCGAGATCGAGCTCGGCCTCAGGCTGAGGGATTACGCGTCGACCGTCGGCGGCAGGGAACAGCTTGCCATCGAGGCCTTCGCGGCCGCGCTGGACATCATCCCGAGGACGCTTGCGGAGAACGCCGGCCTGGACCCCATCGACATGCTCGTCGAACTGAGGAGCAAGCACGAGAACAAGGGCGGCAAGAATTTCGGCCTGGACGTGTTCCAGGGCAAGCCCGTCGACATGCTCGAGGCCAACGTCCTCGAGCCCCTGCGCGTGAAGACGCAGGCCATCGGCTCGGCCACCGAGGCCGCCACGATGATCCTTCGCATCGACGACGTCATCGCATCCGGCGGCCCCAGCGACCAGGAAGTGGCCCAGGCAAGGGCCGCGGCGGCACGCCAGTTACAGGGCATGCGCGGCGGCATGGGCGGCATGCCCCCCGGCATGGGAATGTAAGGTTCCCTGCCCCCTCTTTTGTTCTTTTTCTAATCGCATATTATCGGAGCTATTCCCGTTATAAGCCCGCTGAACTAATTAAGTCCGCGAAGACTGTTCGAGCCCGAAGACCGCGAAGTATGCGCGAAGACCGCGAAGACTATCTGATAAATTTATTATTAGTTTTTAGCTGTATTCAGTTTCTCCGCCCTTTTACCTATTCCGTCGTGGAGTGTCCAATACATACGGCCAGGGGGCCACGGAGGGCTCACAAAGCACTTTTTATATGCAAGGCCCATAGTACACGAAGAAGGGTTTATAACAGGCCTGATATACAGAGACGGTTAAGACTCGGTTGAGGATAAAACTGGACCGGGAACGTATTAATGTGACCGGTTTATCGTTGTAATGTGACCGGTTTATCGTTGCCTTAGCCTTAATAAACTCTATCTCTCAATTAAGTATAAATTCGTCTCCGTCCCCTCAGTGTCTCCCATTTTAAAATGTCTTCGTGCTTACTCCGTGTTCCCTTGGCCCTGTGTATTATACACTCAAAGACGGGATAGAAAAAGACAGTAAGAATAATTACAAAACATTCGAGACATTGTCCTTTAATAAATTTTTAATAATGCCTTCGCGGTCTTCGCGTAAGCTTCGCGGTCTTCGGGCTCGAACAGTCTTCGCGGACTTGACCAGCTTAGCGGGCTTAACAGTACGGACGAAATGACAATAATTCAACACAATATCGAAAATGGAAAAATATTTAGCCGCTCGCCGCAATCATGCTCATAACCGCACACAGCGATGTGGTCAACAAATGCTAAAATACGACTTACACATGCACACGATATACTCCCGCGACGGGGCCATCAAGCCCGCGGACGCCATCCGCATCGCGAAGAAGCGCGGGCTGGACGGCATAGCTATTACTGACCACGACACCATCCGGGGCGGATTGGAGGCGCTGAAGCTAAAAACCGAAGGCCTCGATATTATCGTGGGCGCCGAGATCAAGACCGACCGGGGCGACGTCATAGGATTATTTTTAAACGAGGAGATCCGGGAGCGGGACCACATGGAGGTCATCGATGCCATCCGCAGTCAGGGCGGAGTGGCGGTCGTGCCCCACCCGTTCGACAGCATGAGGGGCTCGGCGTTCTGGCTCACGGATAAGGACTCCGGGAAAATGGACGCTATCGAGGTCATCAACGCAAGGTGCGTGCTCAAGCGGTCCAACCGGATGGCCGGCATATACGCGGATGACTATAAAGTCGGGAAGGTCGGAGGAAGCGACGCTCACTTCGGGGCCGAGATCGCCAATGCCGGCACGCTGGTGCCCGAGAGCGAAGATATCGCGAAAGCGATCAGCGGCGGCCGCACGACGGCGTTCGGCAGGTGCTCCATGCCGCTGTTCCACGTATTTACCACGGCGCTCCTGGTGGAGAGGCGCGTCGTGAAGCCGAAAAAGAGCCGCTAAACCTGTTCTCAACATTTATTCCTCTGCACGGCGACCTTGGCGTGATGCTGAAAAGGGACCCTCTCGGCGGCTATATGGGCATATACGAGCACGACGGGGAAAAGATCGCCTATCACGTGGAAGGCGAAGGCAGGCCGGTGCTCATGACCATGGGACTATCGGCCAGAGGAGGCTCTTATGACTGGCGCTTTATCTTCGACTGCCTGGCGGGCACATTCAAGGTATATGCGCTCGACGTCCTCGGGCTGGAGGACGAAAGACCCCGGCTCAGCTATGGGACGGGCCATTATCAGAAACTGGTCGAGGGCTTCATGGAGTCCGTAGTCGGCGAGAGGATGTCCATCATATCGGGGCCCATCGACGCGCAGTACGCGCTGAAGGCGGCATTCGAGCACACGAGCCTCGTCGAGAAGATCCTCATCGTCAGCCCGGACGGGGTGAGGCGTATCGCCACCCACGACACGATTGGCCGCTCCGTCACATATCGCATACTTCGCATACCCAAGATCGAGAGCGTCATGTACGGCAATATATCCTCTAAGCGGAGCATGCTCATTTTCTTAAGGAAGGTCTATGGGCGGCTCGAGGAGAAAAAGGCCCGGCCGCTCATAGAGAGCCGCATGAGGCAAAAATATCCGCCGCTTTCGACGCTCTCGGAGCGCAGGTTCATGGAATACTCCTGGAGCCGGTCACTGATGCAGGCGCCCATGAGGCTCTCGAAAATGATCCGGAAGTCGAGGCGCATCGTGGGCGAGATGGATGACTTCCGCATTCTCAGGAATTCCAGGCTCATCGTCTTCCAGAGGTCAGGGGAGCTGCCCATGAGGAAGGACGCCCTGCGGTTCTGCGACGACGCCATCAAGTTCCTCGGCTAGAAATCAAAAAATACATATACGAATAACCTTATCATTTGTACGAAGCGCGGCTATGGTCTAGTGGCTATGACGTGAGCTTCCCAAGCTCGAAGTCCGGGTTCAATTCCCGGTAGCCGCACTCGCTTTCTGATTTTTTCCCCGCACTATTGCCCCTTGCTTTTATATCGCCTCATAAAATAGCGGTAATATAATGTTTATACAAAAATAATTTTTCATGAACGGCAAGCGCCGGCCGTTAAATTCACTTTTAAAATTACTATCGGATGTAGCATAATCATTTAAGAAAGTGTTAAATATTAATATGTTATACCTTTAGCATAAAGTAATAAACCAATAAGGGGTTAAAAGGTAAATCAAGGGATGGGGATAATATGGATTTTGTCGTAAACGAGATAACCAAAAGGTTGCACGACTATCTGGCGACCGATGTCCAGGGTATAAGGAGGATCGTACTTCAGGCATTCGTTAAGATGAAGAGCCTGACCGCCGACACGCTGCACCGGATCTTGATGGAGCGCGGCTTCAGCATCACGCTGAAACAGGTGACCGCCATGCTGGGAGTCATCCACTCCAAGCTCGGCATCCTGCACGCCCACAAGAACTCGTACGATGCTAAGTACGAGTACAGCCTTAAGGAGAAGTACGAGGGCATCGTTCAGACAGCTCTCCTGTCTATCTGAGATCTTAAAGTTCAGGCTCTATGCGACGGAAAACGTTTTACCTTCGCATAGAGTATGCACTTTTTTGTCGTGAATGAATGAGCATTAGCTACGTTTATGTCATCGCCTTTCATGGTGACGAGTTCTTGATGGTCCGGCACGCCCGCCGCTCCTGGGAAATGCCCGGGGGTAAGGTGAATGCCGGAGAGTCCCCCGGGGAAGCTGCTGTCCGTGAGTTCCGGGAGGAGACCGGCTACGATGTAGGCGGCCTGAATGTGATCGAGATCGAGGACGGAGGGCTCGTCTACATGGGCGACGTTGGTAAGAAGCTGTCCACCACGCCCGATGCCCGCGAGATAGCGGAAGTGAAGCTCTTTAAGGAATTACCGGATAATCTCTCGTTCCCGCTCGTTGAATACACGCGCATGCTGGACGCTGCCCGCAAATACCACAGTGCACACTGAGGTCAGCCACGGCGGGCACGGAGGACTTTTTCTATCCAGAAGGGGGTTGATACCCCTTAGGAGACCCCCGTTTTTTAGCGTTGAATAATTATCCGCTCATGCCATCAAAGCCTGCTCAGAGGCATAAGCCCGCGAAGACTGTTTCGAGCCCGAAGACCGCGAAGCTTACGCAAAGACCGCGAAGACTTTCTTAAAGAATTAATTATTACTTTCAATTATTCAGGTTCTTGTGAATTTTTGGGATGATAAATTGCTTTAGCCAATGCCTATACTCGTTTTTCCGCTATGCCATCTCGGAGTGGTCCAACCACAGGGGCAGAGAGAGCGCAGAGTTACACAGAGTTTTCTTATAGATGGAGGCTCAGAGGGCACAGGGGACGGGTTTATAACTAACCTGAGGCACGGAGTTGTTAGAGGCACTGGCGAGGATAAACCTGCTAAATTGTTTATTGGTCAACCGTGCCTCGATAAACTCTGTGTCCCGGGTAAGCAAATAAACCGGGCTCTGAGTTCTCTGTGACTCAAATTATAAAAAAATTCTGTGAAACTCCCGTGCGCTCTGCGCCCCTGTGGTTAAGGACACTCAACGACGGCATAACGAGAAAAGGATAGAAAATGTTTATCCCAAAAACGCGGATAAGTCATTATTCATTTTAAATTATATGATTTTTCAATATGGCTTCGCGGTCTTCGCGTAAGCTTCGCGGTCTTTGGGCTCGAAGCAGTCTTCGCGGACTTATGCCTCTTAGCGGGCTTAAAGCGGGGTGGTTGAGACAAATAAGGCTAATCCAACAGCACTATAATTCTAAGGCAACCGTGCCCTCCGTGCCCGCCGTGTTGAGCCCCCGCGTTAAATCCAGCCAACCATTAAACTCCTCTAATTAAAATTGAAAAATACACATTGAGAGGAGGAAATCTTTTCTTGTATCATCCGGCAGGAGTCTATCCGGCAATGCCCACGCCCTTCATGCGAAACGGGGACCTGGACGAGACCGGTCTGAGGGACCTCGTGTCATACTTTAATAACACAGGGGTGAACGGCCTGCTCGTGCTGGGCACCATCGGCGAGTTCGCCATGATGAGCGGGCAGGAGCGCAGGCGGGCGGCGGAGATCATCGTGGGAGCGGCCGATAAGCTGGAGATCATCGCCAACGCGGGCTGCCCATCGACGAGGGAGACCATACGGATGGCGCTGTTCCTGAAGGACATCGGCGTCGACGCCGTCATCGCGGTCGAGCCCTATTTTTATCATCCGACGGCCAAAGGCATGGCCCGGCACTATCTCGACATAGCGGAAAAGGCCGACATGCCCGTCATGGCATATAACATCCCGCAGTTCTCCGGGAACCGGCTGACTCCGGACATCATGGACGCGTTCGCGGGGGACGGGCGTATCGTGGGGCTTAAGGACAGCGAGGGCGACCCGGTGAAGCTGATGGAGTTCATTCGCAGGGCTCCAGAGGGCTTTTCAGTCATGGTAGGCGCCGATCCCCTGGTCAGCTACGGGATATGTATGGGCGCTAAGGGCATGCTGATCGGCAGCGCTTCGGTCGCGCCCCGGGCGTGCGTCGAGATGTACCGGGCCGCGATCGACGGCGACATGGATAAGACGTTCGCCATGCAGGGCAGGCTGAACGACATCATCAGGGCGATGAGCGTGGGAACGTTTCCCGCGGCGGTCAAGTACATGCTATCCGGGCAGGGGCTTCCCGGAGGGCACGTCAGGCCGCCCCTGGAGGGCCTGTCGGACGCTGAAAAACTAATTGTTGACGATTATATGAAGGGGGCGAAGGCCATGAGTGAGGTGGTCGTGTGAAGGGACTTAGCGGCAGGCTGATCCGTGTTAACCTGACCGACGGCAGCGTCAATATCGAGGACTACGACGAGGGCGATGCCAGGAAGTACCTGGGCGGCAAGGGGCTGGCAGCGTATTATGCTTTTAAAGAAATTAAAAGAGGCACGGACCCGCTAGGGCCGGATAATAAGCTATACTTGTTCACGGGCACCCTTACGGGCACACCGGCCCCGCTTGGAAACCGCACGGTGGCGGCGACGAAGTCGCCGTCGACCGGGACGTTCACCGACTCGTACATGGGCGGATTCTGGGGCCCGGAGCTGAGGTTCGCCGGATACGACGGCGTCATCCTGGAGGGCGCCTCCGCAGAGCCTGTCAGGATCCACATACAGGACGATGACATACGATTATTGAGCGCCAGGAACCTGTGGGGCATGGACACGTGGCAGACGGAGGCCGAGATCAAGAAGCTCCACGGGCCTACGAAGAAGCCTATAAAGGTCTTGAGTATCGGCCCTGCGGGCGAGAGAAAAGATCTGCTCGCGGCCATCATCGCCGACGCCCGGGCGGCTGCCAGGGGCGGCGTGGGGGCCGTCATGGGCAGCAAGAACCTGAAAGCAGTATCCGTCCTCGGGAGCAAGCGTCCCCAGCTACACGATCCTAAGACCATGATGGGCCTGGTGAAAGAGCAGAACGCCCGGCTGAATAAGAATCCCGTGACCTCTGATGCGCTCCGTCTCCGCGGCACGCCCAACATCCTGTTAGGCGTCAACGCGGCGGGGGCGCTGCCGTATAACGACTTCTCGGGAGAAATGAACCCGGAGGCCGACAGGATCGATGGAGACGCCCTGAAAACCGTCCTGTGGAACGACGGAAAAAACTGGCACCCGTGCTGGAACTGCACGGTGAAGTGCACCCACTTCCACGTTCTTGAGCAGCCGGGATTCGAGGGGAAGATCGACGACGGCCCGGAGTACGAGACCGTCGGCCTCCTCGGGTCGAACTGCGGCATTAATGACCCGAAGGCCATATCGCTGGCCGACTACATACTTGACGGGTACGGGCTCGATACCATGTCCGTGGGCGACACCATCGCGTTTTTAATGGACTGCTACGAGAAAGGCCTCATCGGGAAGGACATGACCAACGATGTCGACCTGAGGTTCGGGAGCGTGGACGCCTGGATGGCCGCAATCAACGCGGCCGGCAGGGGCGAGGGCACGCTGGGCAGGCTAGTGGCGAACGGCTGTCTCAGGGCGACGGAGGAAATAGGCAAAGGCTCCATGGACTTTGCCCCGCAGGTCAAGGGCATGGAGATCCCATCATATGACCCCCGGAGCGGAGAGGGCACTGCGCTGTCATACGCGAGATGCGAGCGGGGCGCAGACCACCTGAAACCATGGGTATTTAACAAAGAGTGGCTGTCCTCGGCTGAGCGCACTGACCCGTTCACGACCGAGGATAAGCCGTCGCTGATCAAGAGGGAGAACGAAGGCTCGGCAGTCCTGGACTGTTTGTGCGTATGCCGGTTCGCGGGCAACGAGCTAAGCCTGGAGGGCGATTTCATCCTGCTGGCGAACGCGGCCACGGGCTTCAACTACCAGTGGCATGAGTTCTGGGAGACGGGGGAGCGGTCTATTAACATTGCCCGGGCGTTCGGCGCGCGGGAAGGCCTGGGCCGGGCGCAGGACTCGCTGCCGAAAAAGTTCTCCACAGAGCCCCTAAAGGAAGGCATGGCGAAAGGCGGCATGGCCCACGTCGAGAAAATGCTCTCGAAGTACTACGAGCTCTGCGGGTGGGATGAGAACGGCGTGCCAGGTCCGCAAAAGCTGCGCGAGCTCGGCCTGGATTTCGTCGCCGACGAGCTCAGGGCCGCGGGCATCGGCCCGGAGGAGGCCAGGGCAGCGTGATCATGGCTGTCTGCGTGGATATCGTGGGATATGCCCGGAGCCTGTTCGACCGCCCACGATATTCTTTCGAAGCCAGGCGGGGATTTACCTTAAAAGGCCTGATGGAGGAGCTTTCGAAGCTTGCGAGGCCCGATTTCCGGAAGCGCATCTACGATGCGGCCACTGGTAAAATGAACGAGCACATCGCAGTATTTATTAATTCCAGGGAGGCCCGCTCCCTCCGGGGGCTGGATACCGAGCTCAAGGACGGCGACGTGGTCACCATCCTGCCGCCGATGGCGGGAGGCTGAGCTCCTGCTCGCGATGTGAAAAAAAATCCATCGAGGCACAATTACTGTATTTTAAGCTGCGTACCTATAATTAAATCCGCTGCTTACTGAAAGTGGGATGATGCTATGAGAATTGGGGTTGTACACTGGGCTTTTCCACCTGTCGTAGGAGGGGTTGAGTCGCATCTTATCTATCTTTATACTGAGCTTGCCCGCATGGGCCATGACATATCGTTCCTGACGGCGCCTCACCCCCTGAGGGATGATGGCGACATCGGCTGGTGCAAGGTCGCCTCGAACGAGCTGATGAGCATCGCCGGCCTGCTTAAGGTCCCGGCAGGCCCTGAAAGATGGGACCGCGTGTACACGATGATGGAGAGCTACATACGGGACTTTTCGCCCGACGTCATACACGCCCACAACCTGCACTACTTTTTCCCCGATCACGCGGAGGCGCTGGGGATACTCGCAAAAAAGTACGGCATACCGATCGTGCTGACCATCCATAACTACTGGGAGGACGACCTGTGCCGGCATCTGCTGGCCGATATCGGCTGGAACATGATCGTATCCGTCAGCTATCACCTGAAAAGGTCCTGCCTGTTCGACGCGGGGCTTCCCCCGGATAAAGTGGAAGTGCACTATCATGGCATAGACCTCGGGAAATACAGGGCCAGCGGAGACCGGGAGGCGCTCAAGGAAAGGCTCGGCCTGTCGGGGCGGAAAGTGATCTTCCACCCGGCCCGGATGTGCGAGATGAAGGGCACGCTCCACAGCATCGAGGCGGTCTCCAGGCTGAAGGGAAAATACCCTGACATCAGGCTGGTCCTGAGCGGCAACGGGGATACGGTGGACTTCGAGAACGAGCGCCCTGCCTTCAGGGCGAAGGTACAGCAAATGCTGAATGACCTGAAGGTGTCCGACCACATCCAGTTCGTGAGCATTCCGGCGGACGAGATGCCCGTGTACATGAACGCCGCCGACATCGTCATCTATCCGACGATCCTGCCCCAGGGCGAGGCGTTCGGCATCGCGCCCGTAGAGGCGATGGCGTGCTGCCGCCCGGTGATCGTAACGAACAGCGGCGGCCTCTCGGAGAGCACGTCGCACGGCATCAACGGCCTCGTCGTGGACGACGACCCGGAGACGCTGACCGATACGCTCGCGCTTAACATCGAGCGCCTGCTGGAGCGCCCGGGGCTTTCAGAATACCTGGGCATGAACGGCCGGGAGGTGGCCATCGAGCGTTTCGATGCAGGACGGATGGGGCTGAGAATGGAGGACCTGTATAATCGGCTTATACTGGCCAGGATTGCCGAAAGCCCGCCGGGGATCCAGACGCCTGTCGAGGCCGGCGCGCCTGCCACCCATAAAAAGACCCTGGAGCACTAGTGCATGGCCCTGTGAAAAAACGAGGTCGACATACTGCATTGTTGCTATTAACGCAGGGTACCTATAATAAACTTCAATAGAAAATTGGTTTAGGTTGATGCTATGAAGATAGGCGTTATGCACTGGGCGTTCCCTCCTGTGGTCGGCGGCGTGGAGTCGCATCTCGTGTACCTCTACGAGGAGCTTGCCCGTATGGGGCACGAGGTCTCGCTACTGACGGCCCCCCATCCGGACAGGGACCCCTCAGCTTACCCGTGGTGCAGGATCGTGGACAACGACCTCATGTCCATCCGCTATTGCCTGAACGACGCGGGAGAGGACAGGTACCTGCGAGTCCACGAGATGATGGAGCGGTTCATCGAGCAGGAAGAGCCCGACATCATCCACGCCCATAACTTTCACTATTTCGTGCCCGACCACGCGGAGTGCCTCGACGGGCTATCGAAAAAATACGGGCTCCCCATTGTGCTCACCATCCACAACTACTGGGAGGACGACCTCTGCAGGCACCTGTTGAGCGATATCGGGTGGGACAGGATCGTGGCCGTCAGCTATTACATGAAGAGCCCGTGCATCTTCGATGCGAAGCTGGACCCCGGCAGGGTGGAAGTCCACTATCACGGCATAGACCTGGACCGGTACTGCGCAATGGATTGCGATGCCATTAAGGAACGGCTTGGCCTCGCGGGGCGTAAGGTCGTGTTCCACCCGGCGAGGGCCTGCGAATCGAAGGGCTCGCTCCATAGCATCATGGCCGCGGCCCTGCTCAAGGATAAGTATCCCGATATCTGCCTCGTATTGAGCGGAAATGGGGACTCCGTCGACTTCGACGCGGAGAGAGACCCGTTCAAGGCCCGGGTAGGGGAGTTGCTGAGGAAGTACGACATGGAGAAGAACGTCCTTTTCGTCAGCGCCAGCGGCGACGAGATGCCCCTTTATATGAACGCCGCCGACGTGGTCGTCTATCCGACCATCTTCCATAAGGGAGAGGCGTTCGGCATCGCACCGGTGGAGGCCATGGCCTGCAGCAAGCCGGTCGTCGTCACCAACAGCGGAGGGCTTGTGGAGAGCACCTATCCGGGCATCAACGGGCTCATCGTGGATAAAAATCCGGAAACGCTTGCTGAAGAGCTTGCAAAAAGCATCGATCGCATCATGGGAGACAGGGAACTCGCCGAATACCTGGGGAAGAACGGCAGGGAAGTCGCCCTCGAGCGGTTCGATTCGAGAAAAATGGCACTGCGGATGGAACATCTGTACGACCGGCTGATCAGCGACAGCGTCATGCAGCGGGCAGGGAATAAGGCCGCGAGGCCCCGGCAGGGCATCAACGGCGCAGGCTGTACGACGTCCCGGATGATCTAGCGCCGATCATTATGGAAGCGACTATCGTCATCAACGAGGGCACGACCTTCATGGTCACCGATAGTAGCGGGAACGTGCCGCGAGGCACGCCGCTGGGCCTGTTCAGGTCGGACACGCGGTACCTGAACCTGTACTGGCTGCAGCTCGACGGCAAGCCCCTCATACCGCTGAGCTTTACCCGTAAGGGCTATATCGCCAACATCTCCCTCACGAACCCGGAGCTCAAGTCCAACGGAGAGGCCATACCCGAGGGCACGCTTCATATTCTCCGCACGATGTTCATCAGCACGAACTTTTACGAGAAGATGTTCATCAAAAATACGAATGGCTTCCCCGTAAAATTGAAGCTCTCGCTTTCTTACGACACTGATTTTCGAGACATCTTCGAAGTGAAGGGCGTGAACCTCCACCGTAAGGGACTGAGGGCCATCATCGAGGGCGACGAGGGGAAGAACATCATCCTGCGCTACGAGGGTCTCGATAACGTTATCCGGCGCACCGAATTTTACTTCAAGCCCTCGCCCGAGATCTTCTGGGACACGGCCATCTTCGACATCGAGATAGCGCCATACGAAACGCGGGAGATCGACGTCGAGGTGGTCATGACGATGGGCGGAGTGCCCGTCATTCGCCAGGAGTTCGTGGAAGCCAAGAAGGAGATCGAGGAGTCCTACGACCGCTGGCAGCGCGGACTGACGCAGATCTCCACCGACAGCGAGGTCATGAACAACGTCATCGAGACGTGCATACTGGACCTGCGGTCGCTCATCATCAACACGAAAAAGGACCTGCTGGTCCCTGCCGCCGGCATACCGTGGTATGACACCATCTTCGGCCGGGACAGCCTGATCACCTGTTTTCAGACGCTGATGCTCAACCCGTCCCTGTCAGCGTCGACGCTGAGATTCCTTACGCTGTACCAGGGTACAAAGGTGGACCCGTGGACCGACGAACAGCCCGGCAAGATCCTGCACGAGATCCGGGAGGGCGAGCTGGCGAACCTGCATCACATCCCGCACACGCCGTACTACGGCACGATCGACGCGACGCTGCTGTACCTGGTCCTGCTGTCGGAGTACTATCACTGGACAGCCGACCCGGGCATTCTCTCGGACCTGAAGGCGGGCGCCGAGGCGGCGGTGAGCTGGATCGACGATTATGGGGACATCGACCGGGACGGCTTCGTGGAGTATATCCGCATGTCGGAGCGGCTGGGCCTGGTGAACCAGGGCTGGAAAGACTCGCACAACTCCATCGTGTTCGCCGACGGCCGGCTGGCAGCGCCGCCCATCGCCCTCTCGGAGGTGCAGGGCTACGCGTACGACGCGAAAAAGCGCTTCGCAGGCCTGTACCCGGACGGCGACCTCGCGCGGAAAATGCTCTCGGAGAGCGCCCCGCTCAGGGACCGGTTCGAGGATATATTCTGGATGCGCGAGAACGACTTTTATGCCGAGGCGCTGGACAAGGATAAGCGCCAGGTGAACTCGATCACCAGCAACCCTGGCCACGGCTTCTGGTCGGGCATCATCCCGGAGAGCCGGGCGGACACTATTGTAAAGCGGTTCATGCAGCCCGAGATGTTCTCCGGCTGGGGCATACGTACGCTGTCCTCGAAGGAGGCGGCTTACGATCCGGAAAGCTACCATAACGGCTCCATCTGGCCGCACGATAATTCGCTCATCGCGTGGGGACTGAAGAAGTACGGCTACGCGAAGGAGGCGAACCACGTCATCACGTCCCTCATCGAAGCCAGCAAGCACTTCGACTACAGGCTGCCCGAGCTATTTAGCGGCTACCCGAGGGAGGAGGATAAGGCTCCGGTCATCTATCATTCGACCTGCAGCCCCCAGGCCTGGGCCTCGGGGAGCATCGTCCTGTTCATTCAGACCATGCTGGGCCTCTACCCGGACGCGCCCAATAATGTCCTTTACGTGAACCCCACGCTGCCCGACTGGCTGGGCCTGGTGACGATCAAGAACATGGTCGTTGGCAACGAGAAGATCAGTATCGAGTTCAAGCGCGTGGGCGAGAAGACGACCTTTGAGACGATCGGTAAGACAGGGAATATTCGGGTTGAGCACCTGTAAAAAAATATTCAATTTTCCGAGGGGACTTTTTCGGATTTTTTAGGCATGGCGACGGGCGCAGCCTTGAAGAACGGCTCCCGGATGCCCACAGTATACCGCAGTGCCTTTTCGAGGCCCTCATCGTCAAGCCCCCGCAGACTAACGAGATTATCGTTGCGAAGCAGACAGGGCTTAAGCTTGAAGTCGGAAGTGACACGGAGCCGGTTACAGTTCATGCAGAACTCGGAATTATCGATGGGGCGCACGATCTCCACTTCGGCGCCGTTCAGGTAATACTTGGTGCGGCGGTGCATCTCCCTGCATTTATAGTCGTCCGCCCTGGCCTTTAGAGAATGCTCCAGAGCGGAGATGTCCGCATGATACTTGAAGGCGCCCTTGAAATTCATGAGCTCGATGACCTGAAGAACGAGAGGCCTGCCGCGGATGAACTCGATCATGCGCTCGATCTCGTCCTCGTTAATGCCTTTCAGGTAGACCATGTTGAGCTTCACGGGCGTCAGCCCGGCATCGATGGCGGCGTTGATGCCGTCCATGACCCTGCTGAACTGGCCTTTACGCTGGGTGATGAGGTCGAAACGGCCGCTGTCCATCGTATCGAGGCTGATGTTGACCCGGTCGAGCCCGGCCTCCTTGAGGCCCTTAGCCCGCGGGGCCAGAAGCGTGCCGTTCGTCGTAAGCGAAATGTCCTTCAGCGGCGGCAGCGCCCTCAGGATGTCCTCGAGGTCCGTTCTAAGGAGCGGCTCTCCGCCGGAGAACTTTACCCGGTCGACGCCGTACTTCGTGGCTATGCGCACCAGGCGGGCGATCTCGTCCACGGTGATCTCCCCGCCCGAGCCCGACTCGCCCTCGTTGTGGCAGTAGATGCACTGAAGGTTGCACCTGTTGGTGAGCGACATCCTGAGGCTCGTCACCCTTCTGCCGTAATTGTCCACCAGGCTTTCTTGCATCTAGGATGAGTAGGCTTTTGGCAATATTAACTTTGTGCCCGGTGTTAATCAAATGTGATTACGCCAAATATTTTTGCCGCGCTCACTAAAAGGCTATATTTTTATCCGGAGGAGTGTTACTTGTGTGTGAATGAAGCTCAGTGACCTCGTTTCCAGGCTGGAGGAGATCGCCCCGCCTGCCCTGGCGGAAGAGTTCGACGCGGGCCGGATCGGCCTGATCGTGAAGGGCGCGGAGGATGTTGATATGGTAGCGACGGCGCTGGACCCCACGCCATACGTGATCCGGCGGGCCGTGGAGGAGGGAGCGCAGGCGCTGGTCACGCACCATACGCTCATATGGGACCCGGTGAACGTCATTAACGAAGATCTGGCCGTACGTCTTAAGCTGCTTCTGGATAGCGGCATGTCCCTGTACTCCATGCATACGAACTACGATAACGCTCCGGGCGGCGTGAACGATGCGCTCGCGGAGCTCCTGGGCCTGTCTGACACAGTGGTATTTTACGGCGGAAGGGCCGGGAACGTGCCGGAAATGAGCCTGGGCCGGTTCGCCTCGCTGGCGTCGGAGAGGCTGGGGTGTGACGTCGAGTACGTCGGCGATGACGAGCGAAGCGTGAGGCGAGCCGTGGTCGTCTCGGGCAGCGGGTTCAGGCTGGCGCTGGACGAGGCGAGAAAGGCGGACGTGGACGTGCTCCTCTCTTCCGAGCTGAAGCACGACGTCATACTGGGCCGCGGCGATGTGGCGCTGGTAAGCGCCCCACACTATTTTACGGAAGCGCCCGCGATGAAAGCGCTGGCGGAACGGCTGAGCCGCACGGTCCCGGCGGTCTTCATCGACGACCCGCCCGGAATAAAAACGATACAAAAGGATGGAAAGCGAAGTTGAGCATATTCGATGACATTGAAAAAGATGGCCTCACGCCCGAGAACGAAAAGCGCCTCGCCCTGGAGTTCGGCGCCCGGGGAAAAAAGGCAATAGAGACCGTGAGGTCCGGAAAGATAAAGAAATATAAGGACTTCTTCGTCGTACAGGGGTCCACGGGCGACTACATCGTCGAGGAAGATTTCTGCACCTGTAACGATTATTTGTACCGCCTCTCCGTCAAGGGCGGCGTATGCTATCACTCCATCGCCGTCCGTATCGCGAACGCCACGGGCGAGTACGAGAGGGTGGAGGAGTGGTACACCGATATCATATCAAAGGACAGGAAGTCAGTACATTAACGTTTTATATGATGCACGCTTAAGCGCCCTGATATCGGGTGTATAAGCATGGCGGCATCGTCGGGTCATCGGCAGGAGCTAGTGACAACACGGATAGCAGAAAAGCCGGAGCGCCCTGCCCGATTTAAACAGGTGCCGGCATGGCTCGCCTATACGCTGACCCTTTTCGTGACCACCAGGGCCGTGCTCACGGTCATAGGGTTCATCGCCTACCAGCATATCGCGCACGTGAAGCTCAGCATGCCTTCCGAGTTCCTGCGTATCTGGAAAGTGTGGGATTCCGTCAACTACATCGACATCGCCCAGTACGGGTACTTCATACCCGTCGACAGGACGAAGATGGCCAATTACGCCTTTTTCCCCCTCTACCCGCTGCTGATGCGCATCCTCGATACGGTCCTCAATGACCCCGCGCTCTCTGGCTTCATCATTTCCAGCGTGTGCCTGCTCATCGCCTGCTTTTACCTCTACAGGATTGTCGGCCTTGACAGCGACGAGCGGACGGCGATGCGCTCGATCAAGTACCTCTTCCTGTTCCCTACGGCGTTCGTCCTGTCGGGCATACTCACTGAGTCGCTGTTCCTGGCGCTGAGCCTGGCCTGCCTCTACTACGCGAAAAAAGGTAACTGGATATTCACCGGCGCCCTGGGATTCTTCACGGCGCTCACCCGCCCCTACGGGGTCATCATCATCCTGCCTGTCCTCTATGAGTACCTCAGGTCTAAGGAGTTTAAGCTGCAAAACATCAGGGCGGACGCCCTGTACATGCTCCTCATCCCGGCGGGCATATCGGCCTACGCCCTGTATTGCTATTACCTGATGGGCGACCCTCTGGCCTTTGTCCACGTGCAGTCAGCCTGGGGAGGCCATCTCGTGAACCCCATTATGGAGCTGGGGTACAGGCTCATAACGCCCGCCAGCACGGAAGTGCTGTTCGGCGCGTGCTTCACGCTCATAGCGCTCATCGTCATGCTACTGTCTTATAAAAAAGTGGGCTTTTCCTTATGGCTCTACGGGCTGCTTTTAATTTTAATACCCCTGTCGACGCCCTCGTCCGCCTGGAGCATGGCCCGGTACGTCGTACTCGCCTTTCCGCTGTTCATCGTCTTCGCAAAACTGGGAGAGAACAGGGACTTCGACGATACGGCCACTATCGCAATGGCGCTTCTCCAGGGCCTGCTCATGGCGCTATGGGCGACGTGGGGCTATTATGTCGTCTAATTAGACGACGTCTGATCAGACGTCGATGCGCTTCTCGACCTCGCCGGGGTCGTACATGAGCGACACCAGCCGGCTCTGCCCGCGAGTGCCCTTGCCCGTCGTATTCAGGGAGAGTATCTTCAGGCCCTCGAGCCGGTTCACCATCTCGTAGAACGACGTGTACCCGAGGTCGGTCTTCTCCTTGAAACACTCGTACAGCTCCCCGGACATCATCTCTTCCTTGCCCGAGGCCACGATGCACTTTAAAAGGACCTTTTCCTCCTTCTTGAGGTTCCTGATCGTATAGTTCAGGTGTATGTACCGGGAGCCCTCGTAAGCCTTCTCGATATCCTCCTTCGATATGGCGCGGCTGGCCCGGCGCTCGGCGTTCAGGCCGGCGCGCTTGAGCATGTTGATGCCCACGCGCAGGTCGCCGGTGTCCGCGGTATAGCCCGTGACGATGTCGATCAGCTCGTCGGAGATGACGCCCTGCATGAAGCCGTACCTGACGCGGTACTTCAGGATGTCCTTGATCTCTTCGGGCGAGTACTGGGGGAAGGCGATCTCCTCGGGAAGGAACACCGACTGTACCTGGGGCGTCAGGTCCCTCACCATGTCCAGGGTCAGGTCGCTGAGGATGGTGATCACGCCCACCTTGGCGCCCGGCTGCACCTCGTGCATGCGCAGCAGCGAGTATAGCACTTCGTCGGCCTCCTTGCTCGCCATCAGGTAGTTAAAATCGTCCAGCGCTACAATTAAGACGCGCTTCTTTTCTACGAGATGCTTCGCGATCTGGGAGAACAATTTTTTAAAGGAGATGCCCGAGGACGGGGGCGGGTAGCCGAACAATTTTTTAAATATCTGGGCGAAGATGGCGTACCGCGTGGAGTCCACCTGGCAGTTGATGTAGACCGGCACGACCTTCTGGGTGGCGTTTTCAAGCTCGGAGAATACTTTCAGCACGGCAGACGTTTTGCCCGTGCCGGGGGCGCCTCTGCAGTAGGCGTTCAGGGGTGTCGAGCCCCGGAGAGCGGGCGATACGCTGAACTTGAGGGAGCGCATCTGGGCGTCCCGGTGCAGCAGGTTCTCAGGCAAAAAGTCCAGCTCGAAGTATTCCTGTTCTTTGAATATCGTCTGGTCCCACAGGAGAAGGTCTTTGGTCATATTAATGCAAACTTTCACTCCAGTGATACCATGTGTGTACATGTTAATATACTATGTGGAAAGCGCTCTGAAAATATTATTTGACCATGCCGAGGAAGCGCTCCACAAGATCGCGGGCATTCGGCGTGCTATGGTCGCATGTATCGGTAATGGCGGCGGGATCTTCATCCGGAAATACTTTCAACACTCCGGCACGGCAGGCGTCCACGCACCGGCCGCATCCTTTGCAGCGTGTCATATCGACCGCCGGGCCCTCGTGCATATCCACCTTTATCGCCTTGAAGGGACAGGCGGCCTCGCAGTTCGTGCAGCGGGTGCAGGAGTCGGCGCTCGTGACGCGGGCCGTGCCGAAACCCAGGATATTGTCCAGGTACGCCTTAGAGGCGTCCCTCGTCTTGAACATCAGGCAGCAGCACGGGCAGCAGGAGCATATCTCCACCGTGCGGGACGGGTTCGCGCCGATGGCCTCGAACTCGACGGACGACCAGACCACGTTGGTGACGAGACCCAGGGACCGGGCCCTTTCGAGCCACTCCAGGGCCTCCTGTTTCGTCGCCTGCCTTGTCCGGTATTTAATGGACCGGGCCCCATCGCCCAGGTACACGCAGCCGGGGCTGGCCGGGTAGTCCTTGCAGTTGTGCGCCTCCCTGCAGACGCAGTTATCGGCGATCGCCACGTAAGCTGCTGAATCGACCAGCTGCCTTATCATGTCGAAGGGTAGTATGGCCGACGTCTCCCGGAGCTTCGCGTTCATGGGCACCGTCACGACCGTGAACCGCCGGGCGGCGACCGGGGCCTCGAAAAGCCTGCCCGCGACGGGCAGCTTCGAGAGGCTGAAGAAGAGTAGAGCCGCACGATACGCTATAGCATAACCCAGGCCGACCAGCGTATCGCGCAGTGTCATATGTGAGACAATGCGCCCTGCCTTTTTAAAAATTTTATGGGCTGCGAACGTTTATTATGTGTAAGGGCTAATGGTCGATAGGCGCTTTGAGCGAGCGTGAGGCCTTCACATGATCCCTGAAATACTGAACTTTATCGAGGAACACCGGACCGCCGTTCTAGCCGCCATCGCGTTATTCGCGCTACTGGACATCGGCGCCATACTGGTATATCTTGTCCTGTCATCGGGCGCCGCCGTGCCCACTAACACGCCCACAGCAGTGCCTTCCGTAGTGATCACGCCTACTCCTATGCCTACGTCAACTCCGACGCCCACCCCGGAGCCCACGCCCGTGCCCACGCCTGCTCCTGCGCCTACGGTCACACCGGACCTGGACATACAGTCGTCCATTTCTCCCCTCGACCAGTATGCCCCTAACTACATGGTTCACGTCGAAAAGAGCATGACCGCGGACTCGCTCAGCGTCGATCTTGTTTATAGCGACCTCGGCGGCCAGTACGCCTACATCAACGATACGTACGTCACTCACCTGACGGTCGTCGACATATCGAACGCGTCCGTCGACCGCATCAAGATACGCGCGATATGCCGGAACGATAGCGGGACCGGATACATGCTATACGAGAGCGAGCGCGTCGACGTCGTGCTGCTCGACCCGGGAGACAAGATATTCCGCACAGTGGGCTTCAAGGTAAAGCCCGATGCGCCGCCCGGCAAATACCTGCTCCGCGTGGACGTCTATACCGACCCTTACGGTAACGATACCTGGGCAGGGAAAGGCTGCAGCTTCGAGGCAGGCCTGAACATCCTGGCTATACCCGCAAGATAAGGATCTGAGGAATCACTATGAAGTACGAGATACTATACAGGCCGGTGTACTCGCTCCTGAAAGTCGAGATGGACGCCGGCGAGTCGATGAGCTCCGAGGCCGGGGCCATGGTCAGCATGACCCCGAACATCGAGATCCAGACCACCGCAAAGGGCGGCCTGCTATCTTCCCTGAAGAGGACCGTCCTCGGCGGCGAGTCCTTCTTCCAGAACACCTTTATTTGCCAGCAGGGGAAGGGCGTCATCACGTTCGGCCCCGCTTACACGGGCGACGTCGAGCACATCCCGATGAGCGGGGAATGGCTCGTCCAGGGCGGGTCGTACCTATGCTCCACGCCAGGCCTGAGCATTGACACGAAGTTTCAGGGCGCAAAGGGCCTGTTCTCCGGCGAGAGCCTGTTCTTCTTACGCATCTTTGGCCAGGGTGACCTGTTCATATCCTCCTTCGGGGCCATCCACCCCGTCGACCTGCAGCCCGGCGAGGAGATCAAGGTGGACACGGGCAACCTGGTCGCATTCCAGCAGGGGATCACCTACAGCGTGGAAAGGGTCGGCGGCATTAAGTCCACCGTGCTGAGCGGCGAGGGCCTGGTGCTACGCATGAGAGGGCCCGGCAAAATATACATACAGACACGATCGCCCGCCTCATTTGCAGGGTGGCTCTACCCGCTTCTGCCTAAGCCTCAGTCGCACCAATAAATTATATTTTTTAAGCGACAATTGGATATTGGGCAATATGGCCGGGAGATGACATGAGCATCAATTTTACGCCTATAGGCTACGTGCACAATAGATCCAGCCTGGACACGCACACGGAAGTCCTCCAGACGCAGACGTCAGAGATCATCCTGGATAAAAAGTACGAGGATGGCCTGATGGACCTCGATAAGAACGACCTCATCACCATAATTTTTTATTTCCACGAGGTCGACGGCTACAGGCTCCGCCTTCACCCGAGGGGCGACCAGGCGAGACCCATCACCGGCGTGTTCAACACCAGGAGCCAGTTCCGGCCCAACCCGATCGGCGTTACGGTCGCAAGGCTCAAGTCCGTTGAGGGCAACAGGCTGGTAGTCGAGGGCCTGGATGCCATTGACGGAACGCCCGTCCTGGACATCAAGCCGCACGTGCTGACCTTCGACGAGGGGATAAAGACCGATGATCCTCGGAAAGACAGAACTTATAAAACTCCTTGACTCGCTGGTCGAGGGCGCCGTCGACGCGCAGGCGCAGGTACAGCCGAACGGCTTTGAGCTCACCGCCGGAAAGATCGAGGCCTTCGAAGGCGCCGGCGGCATCGGCTTTTCCAACGACGACCGGGCTTTGCCCTCGACAAAGCCCCTGGAGTGGGGCAGGGACGGGTGGCTATTACTGGCGCCCGGATGTTATAAAGTGGTCTTCAACGAGGTCGTGTCCATCCCGAAGGATGTCTGTGCCATAGGCCTCCCGAGGTCCAGCCTCCTGAGGATGGGCGTGAGCGTGCACACGGCCGTCTGGGACGCCGGATACCGGGGCCGCAGCGAGGCGCTTCTCGTCGTATACAACCAGGGCGGCTTCCGCATTAAAAAAAGCGCCCGGATAATACAGTTGCTCTTCATGAGGCTCGAGTCCGGCCAGGAAGGCTACAGCGGGCGGTACATGAACGAGAACGTCTAGAACGCAGAACCCAGATTTTTTAATTTATTAACGATCTCGGTGGCGGGCATGACGTCCTCGAGCCCTGCGATGGAGCGCTTATAACGCACGACTCCGGCCTTATCGATGAGGAACAGCGTGATGAAAGCCGTCTCGTTCTCACTGTCATAGACATCGTACATGTCGATGATATGGTGATCGGGGTCGCTTATCACCTTGTATGGCAACTGGAGATTCACTGCCATGTTCTTGGCCTCGTCTATGCTGTCCTTTGAAATGGCAACTACCTCCGAGTCCTGCGTGGAGATGCGCTGATACTCGCCCTTCAGGCCCAAAAGCTCCTCTCTGCAAGTGGCACACCAGTAGCCCCGGTAGAAGAACAGAACGAGGTTGCTCCTACCCAGATACGCCCGCGTATCGAACATGTCGCCCCGCACGTCCAGGGCGCTGAACATCGGGGCCTTACTGCCCTGACGCACGTTACCCAGCATCGACCTGTACATGAGTCCACCAATAAAGATAGCAGTATTTCAGGCAAAAAGTATACTCCGGGGATAAAGCAGAAATCATTGCAGGTATAAGTGTGATCAGAGGCATTTATGCCGGGACGTGACGGGACCGGGCCGCTGGGCATAGGACCATGCGGAGAGCGCAAGTGCACCCGCAGGGAAAAGCGGGAAGCCGAAGGAGGGCAAAAGAAAAAGCCCGGCGCTAAAGAGAAGAAATGACTTTTATATACGCTGGCTAGTGTACCATACACGCTCACGGCTCAGCGCGTCCATGACGAGCGCGTACACGCCCACGAGCGAGTAGACGTAGATGATGAACGGGCGGATGAATATGGATATGACCATGTCGATGACGCTGCCGTGGCCCTCGCAAAAGTCCACGATCGATTCGGCGGCAAAAAGGACCGACAGCGGGACGACGATGATCAGCAGGATGACCGGCGTGAGCACGCCCATAAAGAGCATGAAGGCCACGAACCCCAGGAGAACGATGCTGAACAGGATGCCGGTCGTGCCCAGCGAGTACATGAGGAACGTGCGGACCTTGCTCCAGCTGCTGCCGCCCTTCGCGTACTTCTTCAGCACGCTGATGCCCCCCCACGTCCAGCGCACGCGCTGGTTCCACCAGTCCATGAACGTGATGGCCGGCTGCTCATAGCTTTTGATCGAGTAGTCCATACTCATGCCGTAGTTACTCTGCATGAGCTTCATGCCCAGGTCGCAGTCCTCCGTGAGGCTGGACTCGTCGAAGCCGCCGATCTTCTCGAGCACGTCCTTCCTTATGAAAAGGTTCGAGCCGTAGACCATGTGCTGGCCTGTGAAAAGCTGGGAGACGTACCTGGAAAAATTATTGATGACGGCGGACTCGTTCCCCACGAGGGCCGTGAACCAGTTATAGTTCACGTTCCGGACGATGACCTTGCCGCCCAGGCAGGCCAGGCCGGGGCTGGTCGCGAACTGTGCGGAAGCCCGCAGCAGGGCGTCCTTCGCAACGATATGGTCGGCATCGTAGATGCCTATGATCTCGCCCTTCGCCTGGCTCAGGCAATTATTGATAGCTCCCGCCTTCGAGCCACGGTGGCCGTCCCGGTTCGGGACGGCTTTAACGTTCCTATACCGCTCCGCAAGCTTTTTTGCGATCTCGGGCGTGGTGTCGGTACATTTCGGCGGCACCTCGTGGGCGATGATGACCTCCAGCTTTTCCGTCGGGTACTCGGCCGCCATCAGGCTTTCCACGCACTGCTCGATGTCCCGTGCCTCGTTGAGCGCCGGCACGATGATCGTGAGCGGGAGTATCTGATCGCTTTGGATCTCGGGCATCTCCTGGTAGCGGCACTGCCGGATGAACCGCCAGGTGAAATAGCCGGTAACTCCCGCCAGTACGATCAATATTAATAAGAGCAGGGACGGCATCCATTCGTAAATGACCGTCCGGTTAAGCCAGGATGCCAGGAAAAGGGCATAATAGACCACGCTCCCCGCAGCAGCTCCCATCATGAAGAGCACCAGTACTACGCCTGCGAATACCAGCTTGTTTTTCATATTATCGACCGTCAACGCTCTTATACTATTTAATTTGACTTGCTATATAAGCCGCTAAATCATAAGTTATATACCCTAGTAATCATATGGTCTTACTGGCGGGGGCTTGCAGGACATTCATATACTGTCCGGTATACAAGTATTTCTAGCATAAATGCTAAAATAAGAAAAGCGGCTTTGAGCCGCAGAGGCCTGAAAAGTGAGTTCGCAGACGCCGATTGAATTGCGGGGCCAGGAAGAGATGGTCATGAACGCCGTCCTCAGCATAGCGAAGAGCATATCGAGGAGCGGCGAGGGCAGCCTGATCATCATCGCCGAGCGCCGTGACGTCGACGGCCTGTACGAGACTCACTATCCCCAGATCACCTCGAATTCGGTGCTCACGGAGCAGGGTATGAACGTTGTCGTGGAAAAGCTGGCCACGATCGACGGCTCCGTCATCATTACCCCGACGGGCGAGCTTGTCGCGTTCGGCGCACGCGTGCTGAAGTCGACCACGCTCCCGGGCTACGGTACCCGCCACGCGGCGGCAGCGGGGATCACCAGCAGCCTCCCTCAAGCTACAGCCATTCTCATATCCGAGGAGTCCAGCCTCATCAAGATATTCCAGAAGGGCAACATCGTCATCGAGATGGACTCGGCGGAGGTCAACCCGAACGCCATGGAGAAGGTCATCGCCTTCCTCACCAGGAATGACATGGCGCTCATCGTCGCGACGGGCCTGTCGCTGGCCGTTCAGGTGCCCTATTATTACATTTTTCTCGTTGGCGGCTCCTACCTCATAGTAAAAGCCATCTTCGAGGTCGCATCCTCCGTCCTCATGGGCTCGACAGAAAAAGATAAGGCCTGAGCGCCTTACTGGAAGACCTTGAAAGTGATCTTTTTATTCGCGATGAAGGTCCATACGAAGCCGACGAAGGTCGCTATGACCTTCGAGATTATCTGTATCGAATCGGAAGTCGTGTTATTGAACAGATAGCCGATCACGCCGATCATGACGAGCTCCTGGATGCCGAGGCCGATGAGCGCGATGGCGGCGAAGGAGGCGAACTGGACGTGTATCTTCTTATAGGTGCTGTTGAACGTGAAATAGCGGTTCAGCGTGTAGTTGATGATCATTCCCAGGAAGTAGGCCGCGGCCGTCGCCACCCGGTAGTCGAGCAGCGTGAAGACGATCAGGCCGGAGTACAGCGACCATTCTGCAATGGTCCCCACGGCGCCGACGGCAAAATATTTCCCCAGCTTCATGTAGTCGGCGTATACCCTTGAGAGCAGCCCGTCGATCGTCTTTAAAAAGTCCATTCAGCTCACCGTTTTATGCAATCGGAAAAATTTTTTAACATACGCAGCCCCGTGTCCCCGCTCTTCTCCGGGTGGAACTGGGTGCCCACTACGTTGGGCCTGTCCCCCGACACGACGGCAGTGAACTCCCCGCCGTATTCGGCTGAAGCGACCGTGTTCTCGCCGGCCGGGGCCTTGTACGAGTGCACGAAATAGACGAACGAATTATTCTTTATGCCGTCCAGCAGCGGGTGCTGTTTCTTTATATCGAGCGAGTTCCAGCCCATGTGGGGCACTTTGAGGCCGTTCGAGAACCGCGTGATGCGGCCCTTTACCAGGCCCAGTCCCTTATGCAGGCCGTTCTCCTCGCTTTCCTCATACAGCATCTGCATCCCCAGGCACACGCCCAGCAGCGGCACGCCGGCGTCGACCCGGCCAAGCACGGCTTTCCTGAGCGGCTCGAAGTGCCTCATCCCGCTCTCGAACGCGCCCACGCCGGGGAGCACGATGGCGTCGGCCGCATCAATAACCGAAGGATCGCCCGTGACCTTCGCGGTCACTCCTACGTAGGCGAACCCCTTCTCAACGCTCCTCAGGTTTCCAACGCCGTAGTCAATAATGGCGATCATGCTTCCCTCTTGAACTTGACGAGCGGGCACCTGTCGACGCATTCGCCGCACGCGGTGCAGGCCTCGCTGACCGTTACTCTCTGGCTCTCTTTGGTTATAGCATTTATGGGGCAGGCGCCCACGCAGACCCCGCATCCGACGCAGAGCATGCCCCGGCGAATGGACTTCTCGGCCAGGCTCATGAGGGCTGCTGCGGCCTCTTTATCTTTTGCCCGGGCGACGACAGTGCCGGTGGCATATACCTGGAGGCTTGCGCCGTCCCTCGTGACGAAGAGCATGCCTTCGGCATCCCTGACTTCGCCGATGGGGCGCAAGTATCCTTCGATGCGCCCCATGTCGAGGGGCATGTTAAAATTGCCCTCCGCCGTGGCCGAGCCGTCTTTACAGGGCCGGTATCCGGCGACCATAGTGAAGCTCAGGTCGCCAGAGGCCTCCGCGGGCGCCGTGAGCTCGATGCCCAGCGCCTTCCGGAGCTCTTCCCATTGTCTGGGCAGGCGCCTCCAGCGCCACAGGCCGTACTTCACGTACTCGGCCGGGTAGCCGACCTTTTTACCATAATCGATAAGGAACGCTTCCCAGCGAGCCCACATCTCGGGGTACTGGGACTTGACGAACTCGTAGTCCGCCAGGCTCGCGCTCGGGCAGAGCCAGCAGCCGATGCGGTCGAAGCCGCGCCCGTAAAGCGGGTTATATGGCGCTTTTTCCCTGAATAAGTAAAGCCAGATATGCAGGGCGGTCCAGTGCTGGATGGGCGAGGCGCTCACCTGGTTGCCCACCCACGGGTTCTGCCAGATGCGCTGGCTTTTAGCACGTACTTCGGACTCGTAGCGCCGCTGGCCGATAAAAGTCAGGCACCCGTCTGAATAATTATTTTCAATAAGATCGGTGATGGGCCCGAGCTTGCAGACCTTGCAGCACCAGCGGGCTTCCACGGAGGGCGGCCCTAAGCTCGGCGCCGCGTCCCAGAAGGAACCGGCCTTAGCCGTCTTGAGCCTGAGGCCGTATTGCGCTACGACGTCGTGGACGTTCTGCGTGGTCTCGGGGAACTCGAGCCCCGTGTTGATGTACAACACGTCGAAGTCCGGCAGCGCCTTCCTCACGAGGAGGAGCGTTGCCAGGCTGTCCTTGCCGCCCGAGTATGATACTGTGACGGGTAATCTGTACTGGCCGGCCACCTTTTTAGCGAACCCGATGGCCTCGCCCTCGATGCTCATTAAGTACTCTCGATTGGCGTCCACGGCGTCCTGCCACGTCTGGCCGCCATTGAGCACGGGGTGGTCGTCGTAGCCGTTCCACCTCACTTTAACGGCGACGCCCTTTTTGCGCTCCTTCATGTCGGCGCCGGTCATCTTGGCACGGCCCACGGCGATGGGCCTGCCCTCCAGGAAAACGACGACCTCGTCGTCGACCTGGATGTTCTCATCGCAGTCGACCACGCCCGGGCCGAGCATATTGGAGCTGCCCAGAAGGGGCTTTTCCGCGCCCTTATCGGCGATAACGAAGCCCTTCGTGGCATGGCCCCTGGCCAGGTTCATCTGCTTCGCCGCAAAGGCCCGGGGCATGAACATCCATCGTAATCGATAAGGGTCAAAACGTAGTGCGCCGAACATGCGGCCGTCGACGAAAATCTCGTCGAGCCGGTCCTCGTAGGGCGCCTTGTTGAGCACGACTAATTTGTCCGCCGGGATCAGATCAGGATGGCCGAAGCTCTCCTCGATCGTCTTGTTTATCAGCTCGACGTCGAACGGGAAGGCGGGGCGGATATCGCCGGGCGGCGTGCAGTCGACGTAACGGGTCGGCGCCCCGCACCGGGCACACTTCTTCCCGAGCACGGGCACGTTGCACGTATCGCACCAGTAAAGCGTCAGCTTCCCGAGATACACCTGGCGGCTCATGACGTGCAGAAATGGAGCGACTTATTATAAGAACTTTTATGCTACTGTATTATGGATGCGCGCGACTTTTACGGATAATGGTAAGCATATCGGGCTCAGTTTAAGGGACGTGCTGGAAGTCCGCCTGCCCGAGAGCCAGGTCTCGGGCTACATGTGGAGTCTCGTGGAGGGAAGCTGCCCCTGCCTGCGCTTCATCGAGGACATCTATGTCGAGAAGGGGCCGGCAAAGTATAACGGCCTCGGGGAGCGGTACTGGCTATTCACTGCGGCGGGAACGGGCGAATGCGAGCTTATTTTCAATCTCATAAGGCCCTGGTCAAAGCCTTCTCCGGAATTTATTCTCCACGTAACGGTCGAATAGCGGCCGGTACGAAAAACGAGCCATGCATAAGGTGATTATAAAAATAAAATGATATGCAATATTTGGGCAAAAAACGCAAAATATATATAGAAGTGTAACCACATAATACCTGAAATTCCCAATTGTACTATTAGTAAGGAGGTTTTGAATTGGCACAGCAAACTCAAGGAGGCCAACCGATTATAATTCTGAAGGAAGGCTCCAGCAGGACAAGGGGCCGCGACGCTCAGGGCATGAACCTCATGGCCGCGAGGGCCGTGGCTGAGGCGGTCAGGACCACTCTGGGTCCGAAGGGCATGGACAAGATGCTCGTAGACTCGCTCGGCGACGTCGTCATAACGAACGATGGAGTCACTATATTAAAGGAAATGGACATCGAGCACCCGGCGGCGAAGATGATCGTCGAGATCGCCAAGACCCAGGACGATGAAGTGGGCGACGGCACGACGACCGCGGTCGTATTAGCCGGCGAATTACTGAAGAGGTCCGAGAACCTGCTCGACCAGGACGTCCACCCGACCGTCATCGCGGCGGGCTACAGGGAAGCGGCGTCAAAGGCGAGGGAGATCCTCGACTCGCTGGCTTACCCGGTCACCCTCAAGGACGAGGGCCTGCTCAAGAAGTTCGCCATCACGGCGATGTCCGGCAAGGGCGCCGAGGCCGCGGGCGAGAAGCTCGCGGACCTGTGCGTCAGGTCTATCAAGGCAGTCGTTGACGAGGACGGCAAGGTCGACGTCGACGATATCAAGGTCGAGAAGAAGGTCGGCGGCACCATCGGCGACTCCGAGCTTATCCAGGGCCTGGTCATCGACAAGGAAAGGATCCACCCGAACATGCCGAAGACTGTAAAGAACGCGAAGATCGCGTTACTTGATACGCCATTAGAGATCGAGAAGACCGAGATCGACGCAAAGATCGAGATCACCAGCCCGGACCAGCTCCAGAGCTTCCTGGACCAGGAAGAGAAGATGCTGAAGACCATGGTCGACAAGATCAAGGCCACCGGCGCGAACGTCGTGTTCTGCCAGAAGGGCGTTGACGACCTCGTCCAGCACTACCTGGCCAAGAACGGCATCATGGCAGCCCGGAGAGTAAAAGAGTCCGATCTCAAGAAGCTCGCCAAGGCGACGGGCGCCAAGGTCAGCAACAGCATCGACGAATTAGCGAAGGACGACCTCGGCGTCGCGGGCCTCGTAGAGGAACGCAAGATCGGCGACGAGAACATGATCTTCGTCGAGCAGTGCAAGGACCCGAAGGCGGTCAGCCTGATACTCAAGGGCGGAACTGAGCACGTCGTCGACGAGCTCGAGAGGGCCGTGCACGATGCGCTTAGGGTTGTCGGCGTCGTCGTCGAGGACAAGAAGTACGTCGCTGGCGGCGGCTCCACTGAAGTCGAGCTGGCACTGCGCCTTAAGGAGTTCGCGTCCACCGTCGGCGGCAGGGAACAGCTTGCCATCGAGGCATTCGCTGAATCCATGGAGATCATCCCCAGGACTCTCGCCGAGAACGCGGGCCTGGACCCGATCGACACGCTGGTCGACCTGAGGAGCAAGCACGAGGGCAAGAACAAGGACGGCAAGAACTTCGGCATCAACGTGTTCACCGGCGAAGCCGTGGACATGAAGAAGGAAGGAGTTGTCGAGCCTCTCCGCGTCAAGACCCAGGCAATCAGCGGCGCCTCCGAGGCGGCCGTCATGATCCTGAGGATCGACGACGTCATCGCCGCGAGCAAGCTGTCTGGCGGCCGTGGCGGCCCCGGCGGCATGCCTCCCGGCATGGGCGACATGGGCGACATGGGCATGTAAGGTTACGACCTTACATTCCTCATCTTTTTTATTTTTCGATTTCTTTAAAGCTCAATATCGGCCTTACGCTGCTTTACGCAATTTGTTATTTAAAAATGCTAAATAGACGTAAATGGGCGTGTAATTTTACACGGTCAATCACCTAATGGAGGATACCATGACGTCTTTACCTATACGAAACCAGGAGGAGGATCACCTCCTTACGCCTAAGAATTCTGTGCTGGTCATCATCGACTATCAGCCGCCACAAATTTTCACTACGAAATCGATGGACAGGCAGCAGATGATCAACAACGTGGTCGCGCTCACGAAGATCGCGAAGAATTTTGGCCTGCCGATCATCCTTACGACGGTCAACGTGACGAATGGCACGAACCCTGACACGATCCCGCAATTGCGTAGCGTTATCCCCGATGTCCGATCGTATGACAGGACGACCATCAACTCGTGGGAAGACGAGGCGGTCCTGAATGCTGTAAAGGCGACCGGCCGTAAGAAGCTCATCATGGCCGCGCTGTGGACGGAAGCCTGCCTGCTATTCCCCGCGCTCGACGCGATCAAGGACGGATTTGATGTCTATCCCGTGATCGACGCGCTGGGAGGCACGTCGATTGAATCGCATAGGGCTGCCCTGGACCGCATATCTCAGGCCGGCGGGCATCTGACGACCTGGAACGGCGTGGGATGCGAGCTGCAGCGCGATTGGGCCCGTGCAGAGACGGTGCCGGGATGGGTCCAGCCGATAATCGAGCAAGGCGAGGCCTGGGGCTGGTATCTTACGCTGGAGAACGAAGTCAATGCTTTCCATGACTATACCCCCGGAGCAAAAAAGCCCGCGCCAGGCGCAAGAGAGGCCCGGGCATAAAGGCCCGCTTTTTAATTTTCTCTTTATCGCTATAACGGTATATTAATTCTAAGTATCCGCCCGGTTTTGTCTATATTGTGCCAGCCGGCCCTGCGTACGCTACTAGATCGGTCATTGTTTTATTTATTTTAGCTTTGGCCATAGCACCCGCCCTGGGCCAAAGCTTACTCGACATGACCCTGCCTTCGTCGTTTATCATTAACGGGACAAAGGCTCGCGATTCGGCTAATAATGTAGTCGATATATGGGGCCCCGTCGAGATATTCAAAGTCGGTAATAATGCCTATGTAAGCGTGCCGACGAACTCGCCGGCAGGCGCCAGGCTCGCTTTCTTCCAGGACACGAGCACCGGTGCCCTGTTCAGGAACAACACGCTGATGCTGGCGATAAATGGCACATCGGGGCCTGCTGCCAGTATGGCCCTCATGACCGGGGACCTGACGAGCGACGGGACACGGTTCTACGGCCAGGTCACGGATGTGGAGCTGGACACGGTAGCATTGGCTGACGGAGACGCCGCGGCCGGGGCGGTGCTATACCTGAATGTGTGGCCGGACAGGCCAACTTATCATATTTCCATATCGAATAACGGGACGATTAAAAAGGCCGTATCGGACGAGGCGACAAAGAGCGGCCAGACGGGCAAGGTGAAGCTCATGCTCGATGTGAACGGTGAATCCATAAGCTACATCATCGTTCGCATGAAAGCCCCCTATGCCGGCGACAACGTCTCTGCCTACCGGTATGGTGATGGGGGCGTGACCCGGCTGGCCTGCAAGGCGATCAGGTCCAACGAGAGCGTCATTTACGAGACGATATCCAGCGGCGACGGCACCTTCGCCTTCGTCGGGCCATTCCAGGAGGCCCCGGCGCCCGGCCCCGGGACCACCGACGTCCTCATATTCATGGGGGCCGTTGCTGCGCTCCAGCTGGGGCTTGTCCGGGCTGCTATAGCTGTTATCCGAAAAACGTCACAAGGTTAAAAAAAAGTAAAATAAGCCGACGAATTAAAGCTTCTTTTTACAGAGGTACCAGTCCATACACTCATATCCTTCGTTAAGCCTCTTCTCCGCGCCCTCCTGGGTGTTCGGGGCGGGAACGATGACCGCGTCGCCGGGCCTCCAGTTGGCCGGGGTCGCCACCTTCTCCTTATCCACGATCTGCAGCGAGTCGACGATCCGCAGGAGCTCGTCCATGTTCCTTCCGGTCGTCTGCGGGTAATAGACCATCGCCCTCAGGATACGGTTAGGGTCGATGAAAAATACCGCGCGAACGGCCGACGTTTCGCTCATCGCCGGGTGGATCATGTTGAACGCCTTCGCGACGCGCATGTCCAGGTCCGCGATGATGGGGAACGGTATGCGGCAGCCCGTCTTTTCCTGGATGCTGCGAGCCCACGCGATGTGGGAGTAGACGCTGTCGATGCTGAGGCCGATGATCTCCACGTTCCGCTTTTTAAAGTCCTCGTAGCGTTCGGCGAACGCGATGAACTCCGTCGTGCATACGGGCGTAAAATCCGATGGGTGGGAGAATAGCACCACCCATTTGCCCTTATACTGGGATAGCTTGATCTTGCCATGCGTGGTCACGGCCTCGAAATCGGGAGCGGGCATGCCTATGGACAGGATGCCCTGGGGAGAAATTACGCTTACCTCGTCGTGCATAATATAATATAATTTTTTAATTATATATATGCCTGACATCGAATGCATTCGGCCGGATAAAAAACGGGATCAAAACTTTTTCCCGCGGACCCGGTCGATGTCGAACACGGCGGTCTTGGCGACGTGCATGACCGCGAACGTCCCCGCCTGGATGGGGTCGGTAACCACGAGGTCGGCATAGTCGGGAACGCTACCGGCCATGTTCAGCGAGATGACAGGGATGCCCTCGCGGTGGAGCTTCTTGATCTCTTCGGATATGCTGCCGCCCATGATGGAGCCCGCAAGGACCAGGATCTGGGCACGGTGGAGGCGCTTCACTGCTTCCACGGCGTCGGCCAGCGTGTCCTCGCCCACCAGGGGGATGGTATCGACGCTGATGCGCTCGCCCCGGATGTTGTGCCGGTCCGCCTCGTTGATGGCGCCCACGGCGACCTGGGCGACCTGCGCGCCGCCGCCGATGATGATGACACGCGACCCATAGATACGGTCCAGGGGCGGGTGGAGCGTGACTTCCTGCACCAAGGAGAGCTTTTCGAGAGCCTTGACGAGGTCGTCGATGTCCTTGACGTTCTCGACCTCCATGTAGACATTGGACTGGCCCTCCCTATCGCCCTTATCGACGATGAACTGCTGAGTATAGGTGATGTTGCCGCCGTGCTTTGCGACCATTCCGGCCACGTCCCGGAGCACGCCGGGCTTGTCCTTGCAGAATAAGTTCAGCGCCGTCTTGCCCGTCGACATGGCGCTCCGGGAATAGATGAGCTCGTACTCGTTCACGTAATTATCGACGTACAGGACCTTCTCGGTCCTGGCGATCTTGAGCTCCCATCCTTCCTTATCGTAAACGTCTAAAGTCCAGCCCTTCTCGCCGGGCTCGATGTCCTCGAGAAGGTCGGCGATCTGCGACGCCGGCAGGACGATGGCGTTATCCGGCTTCTCGCAGACGAGAACTAAATGCTTGATAGTAGGGTTATACAGGAATTCCTGCGGGATGGAGAAGTAGAAGTGGCCGTCCTTGTTCTTGCTGTATCGCAGGACAAGCAAGTACTGGCCGTCCACCCTGTAGACGTGCTGCAGGCCCGATATGAAGTATTCCTTGAGCTCGCAGCCCTGCTCGATCTTATCGATGACGGCCTCCATGGCCCCTTTCATTTCCTGGGAATTGTACCTATATGCCATCCTGGACTCCCTTAGTTCTATCCCTTATGTACGGTTTTTGGCTTGAACTTTTCTTAAGCCGGGCAAATGATATCGGCGGCTCCAGGATGCCTTGCTCGGTGATGATGGCCGTGACGTTTTGCATCGGCGTGGCGTCGAACGCCGGGTTGTAGACGGGCACGCCCGCCGGGGCGATCTGTGTGGCGTTCCAGCGCCTCAGCTCTTCGGGGTCTCGCTCTTCTATGATGACGTCCTTTTCCCTGCGGGTGAAGTCGAAGGTGGAAAGCGGGGCGGCCACGTAGAACGGTATGCCGTGGGCCTTCGCCAGCACGGAGTGCGAGTAAGTACCGATCTTGTTGAATACGGCGTCCTCGACGATGCGGTCGGCGCCCACGATGACTTTTTGGATTTTGCCCGCGCGCATGAAGTGGCCCGCCATGCTATCGGTAATGAGCGTGACCGGGATGCGGTCATCCATGAGCTCGAAGCACGTGATGCGGCTGCCCTGGTTGAGGGGCCTCGTTTCGCAGGAAATTACTTTGATGTCTTTTCCCTGCTCGACTGCAGATCGAATGACACCAAGAGCTGTGCCCCAGTCGACGCAGGCGAGGCGGCCGGCGTTACAATGGGTCATGACCGTGTCGCTGCTTTCCAGTAATTTAGCGCCGTGCTCGCCGATGGCCCGGCACTGCGCCACGTCCTCGTCAGCAAGCGCCTTCGCCTCCCGCAGGGCCGTGGATTCTACTTCCGCCCGGTCCTTGCCGGTAAGCGCCGCAGCCAGCACCCGGTCGACGCCCCATGAAAGGTTCACGGCCGTGGGCCTTACCTTTTTCAGGCTTTCGGCACCCTCTGTCAGCTTTTTAATATAATCTTTAAAGTCGTTAGCCCTGATGCTGCGGGCCAGCAATGCCACGCCGAAGCCCCCGGCTGCGCCCAGCGCCGGGGCTCCTCGTACCCGGAGCTTCAGGATGGCCTCATGAAGCACATTAACGTGATCAATGTCAAGCAAAACAAGCTTCGAGGGCAGGGCCGTCTGGTCTATTATTGTTATACAGCCCTTCTCGTCGCTCCAGTCTATCGTTCGCATCCACATTAGAGTGAAGGAGAGAAGATAAAAACCTGTTGGTTTCACGTGGATGCAAGCCCCGCCATAATAATTACGAACCCGGCCGTAGTCAAGGCAACATATTTTATCTCGACCACCAGAATTACTATCATGAGCGATGGTCTTTCAGGCATCAACAGGCGCGCCTTTCTGAAGGCGATGGGCGCGGCGGGAGCGCTGGCGTTGGGCTCCGGCGTCCTGGGCTGCGTGGGCAGCTCGCTGAACGATAATCCTTCGATACGCCCGACGGGCAACATCATGTACACGGTCACGGGCAGGACCCAGGCGAAGTTCGCCCAGTTCGTGCCGCTGCCGTCGACGGTGACGCCAGCCCTGAAAGACTACTCTGTCGACGTTTCGAAGCTCACTGGCCTGGATGAGCTCGGCGTCAGCGACGCCGGGAAGAGCGCCCTCGCAAAAAATTTGTTCTACCTTACGCCGTCCATGGATGCCCAGGTCTACGACGTCTACAAGAGCCTGAGCGAGGCCGGGCTCCCGGCGTTCGTGACCACCGACTCGGTGCTCCACACGTATCACATTTTGTTCGACTACATCCTGCGCATGCTGGAGGTACAGCACTTCAGCCCGGACGTCATCGAGCTCTCGAAGCTGATGATGAATGAGTCGATAGCGCAGATGGACGCTGCGACTGGCACTGTCAAGGTGGCCGCCCTCAAGAACACGGCGTTCTTCGCCGTAGCGCTTAAGCTGCTGGGCGAGTCGCCCTCGCTCCCCTCGGCCGTGAGCGGGATGGTAGAGGACGAGCTATCCCTGATCAGCGGCCATGAAGGCTTCGCGGGCTCGCCCATCTTCGGCTACAAGGAAGACTACAGCCAGTACCTGCCCCGGGGCCACTACGACCGTAACGAGACCCTGAAGAAATATTTCAAGGCCATGATGTGGTACGGCCGCATGTCGTTCCGCCTCGAGAACAAGGACGACCCCGAGGCGGCAAAGGAGCAGACCCGCCGTGCCATCCTCATCACACTCGCATTAAAGAACCAGGCTTTCGACCTGTGGAAGAGCGTCTACGAGCCCACCGTGTTCTTCGTCGGCGAGACCGACGACCTTTCTGTGTATGACTACAATACGCTCATCAAGGAAGTTTACGGTATTAGCGTCGGGCTGGCCGACCTGGCCGACGATGCGAAGCTCCAGGCGCTCATGGATAAGGCGCTGAAGCTGAAGGAGCCGAAGATCGTGTCCACGGAGCTGAACGATACGGATTACGACGAGAGCGGCATGGATTCTATCAAGGGCTTACGGTTCATGGGCCAGCGCTTCATCCCGGACTCTTACATGTTCCAGGAACTCGTATACGCAAAGGTGGGCACGCAGGGCCAGCCCCGGCTTTTCCCGATGGGGCTGGACGTCATGGCCGTGCTGGGCTCGAAGCGGGCCTACGAGATACTTGACAGGGTCTACAACGAGACCCGCTATTCCAATTACGTGAAGCAAATGGAGTCCCTCAAGAGACAGTTCGCCGCCCTGGGGGCCGACGCGTGGACCCAGAACCTCTACTGGTGCTGGCTCTACTGCCTGATGCCTTTGTTGAATGAGAAGGGCGATGGGTACCCGACGTTCATGAAGAGCCAGGCGTGGACCGATAAAGAGCTGAATACGTCGCTGGGAAGCTGGACCGAGTTGAGGCACGACACGATACTGTATGCCAAGCAGAGCTATACGATGCGGGCCACGGGTATCATGCCGACGCATGAGCCGCCGAAGGGCTACGTGGAGCCGAACCCCGAGCTGTACGGGCGCCTCTCGTCGCTGGCGGGGATGACCATCGACGGGCTCAAGTCCCGGGACCTGCTGCTAGACGTGTTCGGCGACCGCCTGACCCGTCTCAAGGACCTCCTCACGTCCCTGAAGGCCATATCCGAAAAGGAGCTTACCGGCACAACGCTGTCGGACGACGAATACTCCACAATAAGGTACGTCGGCGCCACACTCGAAAACATCACCACCTTCCCGCCCGAAGTCAAGGACGCCATCACCAACGATACGGACGAGAGGATGGCCATCGTGGCCGACGTGCACACGGACGTTAACACGGAGCAGGTCCTCGAAGAGGGCGTCGGCAACCCGTACCACATCTACGCGGCCGTGCCCGTCGAGGGCAAAGTGGTCGTAGCGAAGGGAGCCGCATTCGCCTATTACGAGTTCAAGTGGCCCATGAGCGACCGGCTCACTGACCCGAAATGGCAGGACATGCTCAAGAACGGCCAGGCGCCCGAGACGCCGGAGTGGACGAAGAGTTTCAAAGCCTGACGTCCACTTATTTTCCGCTTAGAGCAACAGATATATATTTTAACTTCGTTTTAATCAACTAAGGGTTTACAATGGAAGGGGATATGAAGGAGATTGTGCTCGAGCGATTAGAGCAGAGGCTGAAAGAGAAGGACGACCAGATCCGCTCTCTGAAGAAGGAACTGAACAGCGGCGGCGACGTGAAGGCCCTCGCCGAACGGGTCGACCACCTCGAGATGGAGGTCAAGGAGACCCAGGTCACGCTGTCCGAAGTGATGAAAAAAGTGGGCGCACTCGAAGGCGCGATAAGCACCATGTTAATGAACATGGCGAGCGCGGCCGAGGAAGGGTATCCCGAAGATGACCTGTCCCAGCCCGGAGTTCCCCCGGATCAGCAGCCCTTCGACAGGTTCGCGGCATCGGCCGACCAGAAGGATATTAAGGAAGACGGCCATAACCAGAGCGACGTTACCAGGTTCTTTCACCTGAGTAAGAACTCGTAGCGAGTATAAACTCGGCAGCCTCCCGCAGTTATGCACATCAAAGAGATCGAGCTTAACAATTTCAAATCGTTCGGCCGTAAGGCCAAAATACCCTTCTTTGACGACTTTACCACCATCAGCGGCCCCAACGGCTCCGGTAAAAGCAACGTCATCGATAGCATACTCTTTTGCCTGGGCCTGTCGAACTCCCGCTCTATGAGGGCCGAAAAGCTGACGGACCTCATCTACAGCGTGAACGGCAAGAGCCCCGGGTCCGCGGACGTCACCATCCGGTTCGATAACACGGACCGGGAGATGCCCATCGACCAGGACGAGGTCACGATAACGAGACGCATCAAGTCCAGCGACAGCGGCTACTACTCATACTATTACTTTAACGAGAAGCCCGTCTCCCTCTCGGAGATCCACGAGCACCTCTTGAAGGCGAAAATATCCCCCGACGGCTATAACGTGGTAATGCAGGGGGACGTTACGCGCATCATCGAGGTGAGTAACTTCGAGCGCCGCAAGATGATCGACGAGATCGCCGGCACGGCGGAGTTTGACGAAAAGACCGACAAAGCATTGTCAGAGCTGGATATCGTACGTGACCGGATCGACCGGGTCGCCATAATTATTTCCGAAGTCGAGGCCCGCCTCGCCCAGCTAAAGGACGAGCGCGACCACGCGCTCCTGTACCAGTCGTACAGGGACGAGAAGGTCAAGAACGAAGGTTATCTTGTTTTGTCCGAGCTGAAGGAAGCTCAGCAGCTGCTCGATTCTCTGCTCGAGGACATCAGGGACAAGACCGATAAGAGGGCCGCGATAACGGCAGACGTTGAGAAGAAAAGCGCGGCCGTACAAAAGCTCAAGGACGACATCAAGGCGCTCAACGCCACCATAACGGAAAAGGGCGAGGGCGAGCAGATACTCATCCGCAGGCAGATCGAGGAGGCCCGCGCCGGGATCAAGGCCTGCATCAGCATCATCGATTTCTCGAAGTCCGAGATCGCGAACAGAGACTCGGAGAAGCAAAAGCTCTTCCTGGAGACGGAAAAGGCGAAGGGCCAGATCGAGGAGTACGACGGCAAGATCGCCGAAGAGGAGAAGCGCAAGCTTAGCCTCACTAACGAGCTGAACTTCCGCCAGGCCAGCCTGGACGAGGTGCAGAAGAAAATATCGGCCATCGACGAGAAGTTCATCGGCGTGCGGACCCGGCTCGTCGAGGTGAAGGCGGCCCTGGAGGCCTCCCGGAATCTGCGGAACGAGAAATTACGTGAAAAGGACCGTATCCTGGACGCGGCCCGCCGCAAGCAGGACGAGGAGCAGGACGCCTCGACTGAAATTACATCGAGCCGGAGCCGCATCGAGGAGGCCCGGGTCGAGTCGAAGAACCTGGAGAAGGACGTTGCCGAGCTGCAGCGCCGCAGCCAGGCCCTGACGGCCGACATCAACGACATGGAAGGGGCCCGGTCGAGGACGAGGGCAGAGCAGCACGGCATCGAGGAGAAGCTGCGCAAGCTGCAGGAAGAGTTCGCGAAGGCCGAGGCCAGGGTCAGGGCTTACGAGGACCTGGACGGGTACAGCGAGGCCGTCGGGACCATCATCGGCGCCCGGAACTCGCACGAATTACCGGGCATCTACGGCACCATCGCCGAATTAGGCAAGGTCGACCAGGAGTATGCGACCGCGCTCGAAGTGGCTGCGGGCAATCGCATGCAGAACATCGTGGTGGACAACGACGAGGACGCCGCCCGGTGCATTTACTACTTAAAAGGCCAGCGGAAGGGCACGGCCACGTTCCTGCCGCTCAACAAGATGCGCCAGCGGGTCCAGCTGCGCAATATCAGGGAGCCTGGCGTCATCGACTATGCCATTAACCTCGTACAGTTCGACGGGAGGTTCGACCCGGCCTTCTGGTACGTGTTCGGCGACACCCTGGTCGTGGACACGCTGGAGACCGCCCGCCGCCTCATCGGCACCGGCAGGATGGTCACGCTGGACGGCGATCTCGTCGAGAAGAGCGGCGCCATGACCGGCGGCTACCGCTCCCGCACGAAGCTCAAGTTCAAGGCCTCCGAAGAGGAACACATCAAGGAATTAGCCGAGCAGATCACGATACTGGAGTCGAGCCGCGACTCAGTCCTCAAGAAGGTCGAGTCCATCGACGGCCACATCTACGGCCTCAAGAAGGACCGGTCGGACATGGAGACGCAGGCCTCGAAGCTCACGGCCCGTAAGGAGGAGCTGGCCGGGCGTCTTACCCGGCTGGAAGCCGTTATCAAGGAGAAGGAGGCCTCTATCGAGTCTCTCCGGGAAGACCGCAGGAAGCTCAGGGACGAGCTCATAGCCGCCGAGGAGGCCATATCGAAGGCGGACAGCGAGATCACCACGATCGGCGCCGAAGCCGGCAAGCTCGAAGAGGAGCTAAAGGGCTCCGAGGTACCCGCCCTTACGGAAGAGTCGGGGCGCATCGAGGATGAGATGAAGCGCCTCGACGGGCGGCTCAGGGACACGGAATCGGCCATCGCGTCATTAAAAATTGAACAGAACTACGTGAGGGCCCGCGTCGAGGAGAACAAGGGCAGGGGCGAGAAGGTCGACGAGAACATCGCCTCGCTGAGGGAGAAGATCTCGCAGAACGAGGCGGCCATCGGCGAGTTCAACGGGAAGATCGAGGATCTCACGAAACGCGAGAAGGCCATCGAGTCGGAGCTCGCCGGGATGAAAAAGCAGCGCGACGAGATGTCCGACGCCCTGACGGCGGCCGATCACGACCTGTACGACGCCCGCCGCTCACTGGAAAGGCTCACGGGCATGCTCAACTCGCTCGAAATAGCGAGAGAGGAGAGCCTGGACAAGATCAAGGTGTTCGAGAAGGTGGTGCAGGAGCGGGGCGTTATGCCGTCCGAGGACGTGCCGCCGGTCGATAAGGTCCGGGCCAGCATATCCCAGCTCGAAAAGAAGATGCAGGCGCTGGAGCCGGTCAACATGCTCTCCATCACGGAGTACGACGGCGTCCAGGCCAGGCTGGCCGAGCTCACGGGCAAGAGGGACACGCTGCAAAAGGAAAGAGAGAACATCCTGGAGAAGATCGAGCACTATAAGACCATGAAGATGGAGACGTTCCTCACTACGTTCAACGCCATCAACGAGCAGTTCAAGGTGATTTTCAACGAGCTGTCCGACGGGTTCGGCGAGCTGGTCCTGGAGAGCCCGGAGGACCCGTTCTCCGGCGGCCTGACCATCCGCGCCCAGCCCTACGGCAAGTCGTTGTATCGGCTGGAAGCCATGTCGGGAGGAGAAAAGAGCCTTACTGCTTTAGCTTTCATATTTGCCATCCAGCGCTACAAGCCAGCGCCGTTCTACGCGTTCGACGAGATCGACATGTTCCTGGACGGCGCCAACGCTGAAAGAGTCGCAAGAATGATAAAGAAATTATCCACGAATGCGCAGTTCATAGTCGTCTCCCTGAGGAAGCCCATGATCGAGTCGGCCAACCGCACCATCGGCATCGCCATGCAGGAAAATAACATCTCGAGCATCACGGGGGTGAAGCTCCGTGCAGACTGAGGCGCCGGCGCAGCACCAGGAAGAGTCCATCGAGATACTGCTGGAGATGGCCAGGTCGGGCGAGATCGACCCGTGGAACATCGACATCATCGACGTCACCGACCGTTTCCTGGCCAGGATCGTGGAGAGGGAAAAGGTCGACCTCCCCGCCTCGGCCAGGACGCTGCTGTACGCTTCCATCTTATTGCGCATGAAGTCCGACGTGCTGGTCAACGCCCCGCCGCCCGAGCCCGATGACGATTACGCCTTCGGGCCTGACTTCGACCTGGAGCCCGAGGACTACCCGATGCTGGAGCCCCGGCAGCGGAACGCCGTCGCCCGCCCCGTCACCCTGCAGGAGCTAATCACCGAGCTGCAGCGGGCCGTGGCCACGAAGGACGCTTCGCACATGAGGAAGGCCCTGAAGATCGAGAAGCCGCCCAGGAAGACCATCGAGGAAGTGCTGGGCATCGCCCACAACGAGGACATCGAGGCGAGCATCCTGGAGATGACCAGCGCGCTGGACCGGGAGTTCGCCTACCGGGACTTCGTCATGTTCTCCGAATTAATCAAGGACCCCACGCCCCACGGCATCGTGGACGTGTACCTGCCCCTGCTGTTTTTGGCGAACCGCAAGTACGTTATGCTCACGCAGGAGATATTGTTCGAGGATATTTTCATCAGGAGGTCTGTGCCGAATGGATGAGAAGAGCCTGATGGAGGCCGCGCTGTTTTCGGCCGGTAAGCCCGTGAGCGAGCAGCAATTGAAAAGCCTGCTGAACCGGTCGAGCACCTACATCAATTCGCTGGCGCAGAAGCTCATGGAGGAGTATCGTGAGCGTAACTCGCCTCTGGAGATCGTGAGGCTTGAGGGAAAATACGCCATGCAGCTCAGGCCGGAGTACGCCGAGCGCGTTGTGGGCTTTTCGCCGGGCGAGCTCCGGGCCCCCGCGCTGCGCACGTTATCGGTCATCGCCTATTACCAGCCCATCCAGCAGTCAGACCTGGTGGACATCCGGGGCCAGGCCGCCTACGATCACGTGGCCATGCTCCTGGAAAAGGACCTTATCGAGAAGAAGCGCGTCGGGCGTTCGTACGAGCTCACGACGACCGAGGCGTTTTGCGATTACTTCGGGCTCACGAAGGGCGACGTCGAGTCCATCAAGACCCAGATCATGAAGAAGGCGAAGCTCAAGAAAGAGTCGCTGACGAAGTGGGTGGACTCGAAGGTGCCCGATGTGGACGCCTTCGATGCCGTTAGCAAGCTGATGCCCAAGGTAAAGTAGATTACGGCTTTTTTAAATAACTGGCACAAAGGGGACAGAGGCACTATTTTTCACCACAATGGCACTAAGCCCACTGAGTTTCACAAAGATTTCATTTTTAATGTAAGGTCACAAAGGCCGCTGAGAAGGCTTTTTGGGTTATTAGGGCACGAAGGGGACAATGACACGATAGCAAAAAGTGTTCGCATGTTCATTTCATTGTGCCATTGTATCCTTTGTGCCCTATCGCCAATGAACCGGGCTTTGTGGCCTCTGTGCTCTTACATTTAAAAAAAGACTTTGTGAGCCTTCGTGAACTCCGTGCCATTGTGGTGAAAATAGTGCCTCCGTCAGCTTAGTGACTTAAAATTTTAAAGGTAGATATTTATTATATAAATTTAATATATGATTACCGGAGGCCATCAAGTGCTCGTTGAACAACTACTTCGCCCCTACGGCGCCAACAAGTTCGAGATCGTCGAGAAGAAGGGCCTGGGACACCCGGATACCCTGTGCGACGGGATATCCGACGCCATCTCCCGGAGCCTGAGCAAGTATTACATTGACCATTTTGGCCATATTTTACACCATAACGTGGACAAGGTGCTCCTCATAGGCGGCCGGTCGAGGCCCGAGTTCGGCGGCGGCGAGATCCTGAGGCCGCTGGCCATCGTCATCGGCGGAAGGGCCACGGACGACGCGGACGGCACGAAGATACCCGTCAATGACATCGCGAAGGAGGCCACCGAGAAGTTCCTTAAGAAGACGGTGAATAACCTGAACGGGCACTTTACGGTAGAGCCCCGTATCGGCATGGGGTCCACGGAATTGAGGAGCTTGGTGGGCAGGGTCGTGGCGAACGACACGTCCATCGGCCTGGGATATGCGCCCCTCAGCCATCTCGAGGAGAACGTCACGAAGATCGAGCCCCTGATGCGATCGGTAAAGGGCGTCGGGGAGGATGTCAAGATCATGGGCATCCGGAAAGGGAACGGCATCCAGCTCACGATGGCATCTGCCATTGTCTCGAAATATATCGAGGACATGGAGCAGTACAACGATACAAAGCGTAAGGTCGAAGAGAAAGTCCTCGGCTATGTAACCCCGGGATGGGCCGACGTGTCCGCCATCGTGAACAACGCCGACAAAGGCGAGGACATTTACCTGACCGTAACGGGCACATCGGCAGAGATGGGCGACGACGGCGAGACGGGCAGGGGCAACAGGCCGAACGGCCTCATCACGCCAGGACGGCCCATGACCATGGAGGCCACCGCGGGCAAGAACCCGGTCAGCCACGTGGGCAAGCTCTACAACATCGCGGCGAACAGGATGGCGGCGGAGATCGCCGCATTCGACGGCGTGGAAGAGGCGTACGTCTATTTAGTCAGCCGCATCGGCGCCCCCCTGGAGGAGCCCCAGATCAAGTCGGCGAGCATATACGGCAAGGCTAACGAGAAAAAGATCGAGGCCGTCATCGACTACTGGCTGGAGCACATACCGGACATCACCGAGGACTTCGTGAAGGGCAGGCTCTAGCGGCCGTAGTCCCCCACGATCGGTATTTTTTCCCCGCACTTTGGGCATTTCTTATCCGGGGTAATGCTGTAGCGCATGATCTGGAACCCATAGCGCTCGATGAGTAATTCGTTACACTTCGGGCACCAGGTATTCTCGTATTTGTTACCGAGCGTGTTGCCGAGGTACACGTAGTTCATGCCCTCTTTTTTCGCGATATCGTGGGCCCTCTCCAGCACCACGATCGGCGTGGACTCGAGGTGGTCCATGTGGTACATGGGGTGGAACCGGGTGAAGTGTATGGGCGTATCGGGGCCCAGGTTATCGAAGCACCACTTCGAGAGCGCCCTGATCTCTTCCGGCGAGTCGTTCTGCCCCGGAATGACAAGGTTCACCACTTCGATGTGCATGCCCATGTCCTTCGCCATTTTCGTGGACTGGAGCACTGGCTCGAGCTTAGACTTGCAGATCTTTTTATAGAAGTCCTCGCTGAAAGCCTTGATGTCCACCCGGAACGCGTCCAGCAGGCCCTTCATTACGTCTAAATGTTCGGGCGTAGGATAGCCGTTAGTGACGTAGATGGTCTTAATGTCCTTCTCGTGGCACTTCACGGCGCAATCATGGGAGTATTCGACCCAGATACCGGGCTCGTTATAGGTCCACGAGACGCTCTTACACAGCGTATCGACGGCATTACGGGCCAGCTCTTCGGGCATGATGTCCTGCGTATAGACCTCCTGTATCTCGGCCTGGGAAATGCCCCAGTTCTGGCAGTGCTCGCACTGGAAATTACATCCCACCGAACCGACCGAGTACGAGTAGCTGCCCGGGTAAAAGTGGTACAGCGGCTTCTTCTCGATGGGGTCGCTGGCCTCGGAGGTCACCGTGCCATAGATCAAAGAAAATACTTTGCCGTCGATGTTCTTCCGGGTACGGCAGTGGCCGAGCTTTCCAGGCAATATGACGCACCGGTATGAGCAGACGTTACACTTCGCCTTGCCGTCTTTCAATGGCTCCCAGAGAATGGCTTCCTTTAGCATGTGGCGACCGCAGCCCCCATGATATGAATAATCCTCGCCTTTTATCATGATATATATTATGTGTGGACGTAACTGCGCCGGGTAAGGCCCTCTCAAAAGACAACCCATAATATAGCTTTTCTGTCATAATCGCTTAACTTCTGTGCTTAACGATCGCTCAGTAGATTAGAGATAAGTCGGATAACCGCAAAAAATTCATGCGCCATCGACCTGAGCAAGCCCTGTTTTTCGCCCAGCGTAGCTGACTTTTTAGCCCAAATTCCACGGCCGGACGAAATCGATGCTTTTATATACTAACAGCTTAAATCACACACTAACCGCAGTGACGATATAAACCCAAGTTTTCGGTGAAAAAAGGCTAATATAGTGGCCATAGGCGAAAAGCTTGAAAAATATCCGGTAACACGAAAAAATATTTGTAGTCAGAAAAGCTTAATTCACAAGGTCGGACGGTCAAAGGATGAAAAAGTTCATTAACCTATTGCTTATTAGCGTCATATTATTATCACTAACTGCCGTCACGGGAGTAAACGCCGCGGGTACCGCGTTTAGTATCAGCGGCATGGTCGTCGACCGGTACGGGAACCCTTTATCCGGCGCCGATGTCACGCTCATCGATAACGCATACAAAACGATCGCAACTAAGAAAACGAACGAGAATGGCAACTTCGATTTTATCAACGTCATCGCCGACACTGATACGTGTACCGTGAGGGTTTCGTACACGGACACGGACGGCACAAAATACGAGATGCCGACGTATTATGCCCGATGGTATCCGACCAAGAGCATACAGACCATACCGTCCTCAGAGACCCAGATACCTAACTATCCCGAGCCCGAATACGGATACGTCTACGGCGCCATCCAGAGCGGAACGGGCAACAGTGCCAGCTTCATCACCGGGATCGTCTACCTGGTGAGCATGGATAACGATGTCAAGTATTACCAGTTCGCGGAGAGGACGGACGGCAAGGGAAGCTACACGTTCTACGTCCCGGCCGGCACGTACATGATATATGCCCAGCACTGGGAGAACGGCGTCTGTTACGAGTCCACTCACAAGCAGATCACAGTAACGCGGAACGCGGACATCAACAACGTCCTCGAGACCCGCATCATCTTACCGCTTACAACACCGTCCAGCAGCCCCGACCCGTCGGATATGCCGACAAGCCATTCCAATATCGTTAACGGCACCGTGATCACCAAGGACGGCAAGCCCGTCGAAGGGGCGGTCGTGACCCTCCTGCAGAAGGCGGATAACCAGTCCGGGTACATACCGATGAAAAACATGGACGGGTCCATGGTGACGACCGTCACGGACAGCAACGGCAAGTACGTGTTTAACGGCGTGGCCCCGACGACGAACGACGGCAAGTCCATCCAGTCCAAGAAGGACATCAAGGTCCAGGTGGAGTACACGGACCTGAGCAACCAAAAACAGACGGTCATCGCCCCTAACAGCGATGCCAGGGCGCTGTACTTCCCGAACGTCATCATGGGCTACGGGATGGAGAACGCCGCCCGGAGCGTCACGATGCCGAACGTCGTGGTGTCCTTTTCCAAAGGCGGCTGGGTAAGCCTCTCCTCGGTCCCGACCGGAGCGTACATCTATGTCGACGGCCAGCAGCTTTTCGGCCCCGATAACACGCCCCTGATGACGCCGTGTACGGCCTACATCGACGCAGGCACACATACGATCAAGATGAGCAAGGACGGCTATTCCGACAGCACGGACACCATCACGATGGAGGCCAACCAGCAGCACCCCGACTTCATCATGAGCATGGAGAAGGCCGTAGTGCCCGCGTGGGTAACGCTCGTCGTTGCGATCATCATACTTCTCATCGCCATCATCGCCATCGTCTTCCTGCTGGCGACCCGGATCAAGGGCATTCTCGCCCCAGTCTCCAGGGCTCTGAACGGGTTCACCCATAAGCTGGGAAGCGCGAAGGCCGACCGCGAAGTGGCTAAATCTCATAAAGCAGAGGTGGCGAAGCAGGAGGCCTCGAAGAGGGAAACGATCAGGGCGAGGCAGGAAAGCACGCCAGGGGACAACGTGAATGTCGTAAACGTCGACCCGGTGAAGAGAAAGCGCGAGCCGGCCCCGGTAGAAGAGGGCAGGAAGAAAAAGATCCTCGACTTCGACCTGAAGCACATCGCCGAGGGCGTGCCCAAAAAGATCAAGGCGCGGGAGCCGATCGAGGCCCCGAAGGAGAAGAGCCCCGTCGTCTTCGCGAACGATATCTACAAGAAGTCCAAGAGCAACGTAGAGCGCTACGCCGAGCCCTCGAGGAATTACGAGGCCAGGAGCTACGAGGAGCCGTCCAGAAGCAGCTATGACCCCCCGCAGCGGGCGCAGCCCGTGAGCGAGAGGGAGGCGCTGGTCGAAAGGCCAACGGCCCCGGAGCGCAACGAGCGGTTCCGCATCCCGAGGATATCTGGCCAGCGCGACGCCAGCACGTCCGCGGGCGACAAGGAGCGCGTGCTCCGCTACATCCGGGACCACCCGGAGGGCGTCTCGTTCATCCAGATGAGCAACGATCTGGAGATCATCCCCAATAATCTCACCTACATCACCAAGGAGCTGGTCATCAACGACGACATCGAGAAGGTCAAAGGGCTGTACTACTACAAGTCCCACTCGTCGTCGTCCGACGACAGCTCGTCGTCCGTGGTCGTCTGGAGGCTGGACGGCGATAAGTAAAGAGGCTGGATTTGAATGGTCGAACCTAATGATAACATAGGCAATGATACGATGGCAGACGATGGTAATCCCGCATACGGATTTGCGGAGAATAACAATACCATGAGGAAGAGGAGCACCGACTCCATACCCATCGGGCTGAAGATAGGGTCTACCAGGACGGTGCTCGTGATGCCCAACTACGAGGGCAGCCTGGACATAGTGCGGACCCTGACCTGCGTCGCCAAGTACAGGGACCTTTTTACGGGCAAGCTGGCCACCAAGTTCGGCGATGAGGCGGCAGAGGAGTACGCCGATTCCGTGTACTTCATGTTCCGCGCGGGCCTGCCCCAGGACGACGACAGCGTAAAGCTGGCCGCCCAGTTCATCGAGTATCTCGTTTATAAGTATAACATCCCGGAGAACAGCTACGTTACGCTGGCTCACCCCGCGGTCGAGAACGACCGGGGAAGGAAGAACCTGAAGGAGATCATATCGGGCATGTCCATCGGCCGCGCCGGCAGGCAGGCCTGGTCCGAGGCGTTCTGCGGCGCCATTCCCGCGTTCGACGGCCTCGACGCCATCAAGAAGACCTTCATGAGCGTCAACATGGGCTCCACCACGCTCGAGATGAGCGTGTTCCGTAACGGCGAGCCCGTGCATACTGTTACGCTGGGTACCATCAGCGGCAACATCGTTGACCGGAAGATAAGGCTGGGCGTCCAGAACGAGACCCAGGGCATCGTGAACATCGACCTGAACACGGCGAGAAAGTACAAAGAGGAGTTCGCCAACTTCATCGACTACAAGCCCGTTTACGATTCCGTCCACATCCACGACAAGGGCCAGTACGGCTTCAAGATCGAGAAGAGCATCATGAAGCCCGTCGAGGAGTACGTGAACAACGTGGTCGAGGCCATCATGGAGAACTTCTTCCCCCAGTTAGCCCAGGACCACTACCAGACGTACAAGCGTGTCCTGTCCGAGCCCATTATCCTTACGGGCGGCATGGCGTGCATCCCCGGCCTGAAGGAGCGCATACAGCAGCTTCTCTCGGACGAGCTGGAGCAGAAGGTCACCGTGATCTCGAGCGACCGCCCGGACCTTGCGCCCGCGATCGGCGCTTACCGCATCTCCGAGTACACGCTGCAGTACCGCGAATAAGGGCGCAGTTATCGATCGCGCGCCGATTATTTTCACGGCGCATATTCTCTTCTTTTTAAGTATTCCTCCTGCTTACCATGGGCTATGGAAGTGTGAGCAATGCCCAGCATGCATTTGATGATGGTCGCAAAGCGGTTCGATAATTACCGCCTTGCCCTCGATAGAAAACGGCGTGAAGTGTTCGATTACATCATGTTCGAGCTGGCCGGGCGCCGGGAGGAGACGCTGGTCATGCACCCTAACCATACCGAGGCCGCCCTCATGAACGCCATGATCGAGATGGAGATGCGTATCGAGGCGCTGGAAAAAAAGTAAGGCATCTAGCACTTCTGCGTGCTGATATAGGTGAACGCCGACATGGCTGCCTTTGCACCCTCGCCGGCTGCCACGATGATCTGCTTCTGGGGCACATCGCTCACGTCGCCGGCCGCATAGACGCCACAAACGCTGGTCCGGCAGCGCTCGTCGATCACGATCTCGCCCCTGTCGTTGAGCTGCACCAGGTCTTTGGCGAAGGCCACGTTGGGCGCCAGCCCGACCTCGACGAACACGCCGCCCACGCTGAGCGTCTTACGCTCGCCGCCCGTGGAAACGATATCCACCGATTCCACGAAATCCGTGCCGTTGATCTTATCGACCGTGTACCCGGTAAGGATTGTCACCTTATCGTTCGCCGATATCTTATCGATGACGACCTTATCCGCCTTCAGGGTGCTCCGGACGACCAGGTATACCTTCGTTGCCAGGGGTATGAGGTCGAGCACCGCCTCAGCAGCCGCGTTCCCGCCGCCGATGACCGCTACGTCCATGCCCGAGAACAGGGGGCCGTCGCACGTCGGACAATAGCTCACGCCCCGGTTCTTAAATTCCTTCTCGCCCGGGACGTTCAGCTCTTTCCACTTCGAGCCCGACGCAATGATGACGGCCCTCGCCTCGTACGTATGGCCGTCCCCGGACGTCACTTTAAAATAATCGCCGGACTTTTCGAGCTTCGCCGCGCGGCTCATCGTAATGTCCACCGTCATCTCCTCGAGCTGTTTCTTGATGAGGGCCGCCAGCTGGGGCCCCGGTATGCTCTTATAGCCCGGATAGTTCTCCACGTTGCCGGTCTTTGTGACCTGGCCGCCGACGGAGTCGGCCAGCACCTGTAAAGTAAGCCCCTTCCGTTTCGCGTAAATGGCCGCCGTCATGCCCGCAGGGCCGGCGCCAATGATGATGAGGTCGAGTAAAGCCATCACGCGATGTATCGCCGTAAAAAAAGATTAATCTTGCGCGCCCAGGAACTTGTCGATCTTCGGCACGTTGAAGCCGACCATGACCCGGTCCCCGATGACGACCACCGGCGTCACCCTGATGCCGTATCGTTTTACCATCTCGTCCATCGCCTTCTTGTCCTTCCGGACGTTGATGTCCTCGTAGGACACGCCTTTTTTATCCAGGTATGCTTTGACACGGTTACAGTCAGGGCAGGTGGGCTGGGAATAGATCTTGATCTTCTTCATATCTACCACTTTTATATTATGCTTTCGTATAATATATAATCTGCCTTTATTTATGCCGCGGCCTGCCTGGCCGCCGGCCCGGCCTTTTCCAGGTCCTTTACGACGTAGTCCAGACGTAGTGCCCTTAGCTTCCCGGGAGTCGGCCATCCTGTCTCTTTGTCCCATCCCCGGAGCTCGTAATACTCGTCGAGCATTCTATTTAGGTATACGGCGCTGCCCGCGTCGGGGCCGTTCGGCAGGGGCTCTGTCATGCGAAACGGCAGCCGGTCATCCTTCCTGGTGAAGCCCTCCCGGGCGTTGAATGCCCGCTGCAAATTCCATATCCGCTCGCCGGCCTCAAGCAGCCTCTCCTTATCGAAAGAAAAGCCCGTGAGAGCGGACAGGTGCCTGGCATACTGGCTCGGCTCCACGGTGAAGGCGATCACGGTGAACATGCACACGACCAGCGAGTTCACCGCCACAAAATAGTTCTGGCATGGTATCATCCACTGCGCCTTGCCGGCCTCGGATAACGGGTCGAAGCTGTCGGGCATGCCCAGCTCTTTAGAGCGGAAGCCAAAGCACTCGGCCATAGAGGCGAAGGGCCTCAGGTTATCGCCTCCCCGGTTATCTGTCGCATATCCCAGCGCCATGCCCTTGCTGCCCCGGGCCTCGATGCCTGGCAGGTCGAGGTTCTTGACGCACTGTATGTACTTCTCGGACCCTCTTCCGATTTTTTTCGCGGCCTCGTCCAGGCCGTCGGCCAGCACCGCGCCGAACTCAGAACGGGTCGCGATCTTGGGGACCATGGAGGTCATGGCCTCGTGGTTGCCCCAGCTAAGCTCAACGCCCCGTGTATCGAGTTTATCGATGATGCCCTTCTCGTACAGCTCCATGGCCCACGCGATAGTGGCGCCCGCAGAGACGGTATCGAGGCCATACTGGTCGCACAAGATGTTAGCCTGTGCTATGGCCTCCAGGTTATCGTTGCCACACTGGGAGCCGAAAGCCACGGTGGAATCGTAATCGGGGCCTTTTCCGCGGATGCCGTGATATGGCCCGTACTCGATGTCGATAACGCGGGTACAATGGATCGTACAGCAGAAGCAGCCCCGTGTCTTCGTCAGCATCGTTTTGGCCATGGCCTGGCCAGATATTTTGTCGGCCCCCCGGAAGTTCCCGGTATAGTGGTTCTTCGTGGGCAATACGCCCTTCTCGTTCATCAAGCCCATGATGCCGGTAACGCCGTAGGCAGGGAAAAGGCTCCCCGTGACGACGTGGTCATAGCAGGTGTCCAGCAGCTCGTTCATCGACTGATAATACTTCGCAGGATTCGCGGCATGGACGTCCCTGGTGCCCCTGACCGCGATGGCCTTTAGCTTCTTGGAGCCCATGACGGCGCCCGGCCCTCCCCGGCTGGCCGAGCGCTGCTGGTCGTTCATGATGGTCGCATACTTTACTAAGTTCTCTCCAGCCGGCCCGATGTAGGTGATGTTGAGCTTATCGTCGTCAAGCTGCCGCTTAATGAGCGTGTCAGTCTGTATAGTGTCCCTGCCCCAGAGCCCGTCGGCCTTGTAAAAATGGACTTCTTCATCGTCGACGAAGACGTACACGGGCTTTTCGCTCTGCCCCTCCACGATTATGCCATCGTACCCGGCGAACTTGAGCTCGGGGCCCCAGTAGCCGCCCGCGTGCGCCGTTGTCTCCAGGCCGGTCAGCGGCGACTTCGTGACCACGCAGTGTCTGCCCGATGTGGGAGCAAGCGTGCCAGTCAGGGGGCCTGTCATAAATACGAGCTTATTATCGGGCCCGAGGGCATCCGCATGAGCGGGTACCTCGTCATACAGGTACTTAATGCCAAGCCCTTCACCGCCTATAAGATCCTTTAGATCTTCCTCGCGGGGAGTCTCCACGCTAAAATCAAGCTCATTCATGTCGAGCCGCAGCAGCCGGCCAGTATAACCACCCGTGGTCACATCAACACCCACCCGAGCGCGTTCGTGGGACAGTAACGGGCGCACATGGGCTGGCCCAGGCAGAAATCGCACTTCCTCGGGACACGCCTGTCCGGGTAAAACTGGAGCACTTTGGTCGGGCAGGCCTCGATGCACTCCCCGCAGCCCGTGCACTTGCTTTCGTCGAGCCGGTATATGCCCTGCTCGCTCGTCGTAAGAATGTTAAAGTCCTGGTAAAAGGCATCCATGGGGCAGGCATCGGCACATCGGCCGCATTGTATGCAGATGCGCAGGCGGTGCTCGTCCGGGTAGTCCAGGTCGACGATGACCCGGCCCTTGTCCGGGTTGAAAACGACCTCGTGGACCCAGGCGCATATGGTCTCACACCTGTGACAGGTGATGCAAACGTCCTCGTTCTTCGTGAGCCGGGGCATGAATAAGTCCTCCTGTAAAATCCCGGAACGCGGGCTAATAAGCCTAATTGAATATTAGGGCGATGCCGGACATTATCTCCCTATAGCGGAAGAAGTTAAGAAATGCGACGACACATGGTATTATGGTGTAATGGTAATGCACGTCGAAAGGCGAACGATATCCGCGGAGGAAGGCATCCTGCACGACAGCGTGGTCGTGCCCATCTCGAGGCCGGAGACTATCGAAAGCATAGTGAATATCGCCTGTGATATGCTGGCGGACGACGGCACGCTGAGGCTGTTGTACGTCATCGAGGTCCCCTACCAGCTTCCCCTCGAGTTCGCCGAAACAAGGAAAACGAAGGCAACGGAACTGCTCGCGATGGCGGCAGACCATTCCCGAAAACGCGGCTTCACACCCAGGCAGGAAGTCGTCGTCGCCCGCGACATACCCCAGGCGATACTTGATATGGCGGACCGGTATAAGGCCGATCTGATCCTGATGGGCTCGAGCCAGCGCTCGGTGCCGGAAAAAGTCCTCTTCGGGAGCATCGTTGGCCGGGTGCTGCGCGAGGCCCCCTGCGAGGTCATCGTTTACAGCTATCCGAAGACGATGCAGCCCATAAAGTACGATAGGATACTCGTCCCGACTTCCGGCTTCAAGCATGCCTGGAGGGCGCTGGATATCGCCCTTCATTTCCAGATGCTGTTCGGGAGCTCGGTCGCTTCATTGTACGTCGGTGATGACCGGGCAAAAGCGGACCAGATACAGGATAGCGCCCGGACGCACGCGGAGCAACTTGGCTCGAAGATCGAGACGTTGTATAAGACGGGCAGCGTCGTCGATACTATCGTCGATATTGCCCGGTCCGGGGGCTACACGCTCATTATCATCGGCTCCACAGAGCGCCCCTCCTACTATAAGTTCTTATTAGGCAGCACGGCGGACGAAGTCGTCACCCGGGCGCCGTGTAACGTGCTTATCGTGCGGACTAAAAAGTAGTCTTATTCAAGTCCCTCGAAAAACGATAAGTTGCACGAAGACTTTTTCAGCCACGAAGTTGCTCAAAGCCTGCTCTAAGCTACTCTAAGACTTTATTAAAATATTTTAGGTTCTTGTGCGTTTTTGGGATGATATATTGCTTTGGCTGATGCCTTCGCTCGTTTTTATGTTATGCCGTCGTTGAGTGGTCCAACCACAGGGGCACGGAGAGCGCTGAGTTTCACGGAGTTTTCTTATAAAGGGAGACCCAGAGGGCACAGGGGACGGGTTTATAACATTCCCGGGGCACGGAGTAGTTAGAGGCACTGGCGAGGATAAACCGCATTATTGTTTATTGGTCAACCGAGCCTCAATAAACTCTGTGCCCCAGGCAAACTAATAAACCGGGCTCTGAGCTCTCTGAGTCTCAAATTATTAAAAAATAACTCTGTGTAACTCCCGTGCGCTCCGTGCCCCTGTGGTTGGACCACTCAACGACGGCATAACTAGAAAAGAATAAAAAAAACATTCATCCCAAAACCGCGGAAGAGTTATATTTTATAATTTCTTCGTGTCATTTCAGGCCGGCTTTGAGTCACTTTGTGGCTGAAATAGTCTTCGGGCGTTCTTATTGATTTTTGAGTGGCTCAGATATCGTAGAGCGCTTTTAGATTGTAGATGGCCCGGCTCACGGCAACGAGGGCTTTACGCGACTCGTAGGCGCCGATGGTGTGCTCGTCATTGCCCATGATCGAATCGTAGTAGGCCAGCACATCGTCCATGTCCCTGCCGACGTCGCCCATGTAATGCTCTAAGGAATCGGAAGCGTCCGTGCCCCCGATGAGCCTCTTCATGAACCGCAGGCGCTCCCGCAGGCACGGGTTCTCCATCGAGAGGTAATCCTTCTTCTCCGCCTCGGGCAGCGCTTTTTTCAGGAGCAGGTCCATGAAGGCCTCGAAGCTCGCCACGGCATCCACGATACAGAGGGAATGGTTCTCCTCGGCCATGGACCGCTTCGCGTTCAGCAGCAGCATCTTGTAGAGCCCGTGCTTCGCCGACAGCATCATGCCGACGAGCATGGCGTCCTCGCCGGTGAGCGCGGCCGCAGCGACCGGCGCGGCGGCGTCCGCATGGTATATCTCGACCGGGTCGCCGAACGCATTTTTGAGCGTGATGGATAGCACGGAGTAGCCCCGCTTGCCGACGCAGAAGTCGATGTCCTCGCGCACGAGGGCTACGGCCTCCATGAACTTTTTCACGTGCTCGAAGGCCTCTTCGAGCAGGGCGGGCTCCTCCGTCTTTTCTAAAAATTCCCTGACGCTGTCGTAGTCCACCCGGAACTCGATCTCGCCGGCGGACATGCCGTCGCCCGGAGTAATGCCCGAGAGCCGGACCCTGACGCCGTCGTCATAGGAAAATTCGGGCACCGTAACAGTGATGCCCTGCAGGGCGAACCTGAGGCCGATCACGCAGGGCTTGCCCAGCCGCTCCAGGTGGGCCAGCGCCCCTGCCGGCGTCGTCCTCGCCAGCGCCTCCTCTTCCTGTCTCTTCCGCTCCGCCTCTTTCGCCTCTACAAAGCGGTCGTATGCCTGTTGCTCCTTCGCCACGATGCCGGCGTGCTCGCCGCCCAGGCTGTCGCCGAGCGCCTTCATCTCCAGGAAGTATTTCTCGAATTCTTCGGGCGTGAGCGCATCCCCTAATCCGACGATGTTATAGAGAGAGTTAAAAAGCGATTCTCTGACCGGCGATTTGCTGCCCGGCGAATCGCAGGCCTCGTCGTGAACTTTCTTGAGCTCGTACGACCTCTCGAAATAGCCCTTTGCCTCCTCGGGCTCTCCCTCTTTCACATAAGTGATGCCGATGTTGTTCAGCGCTTCGGCAGTTTCCCTGTACGCATCACCTTTTTCAAAAATAGAGAGGGCGACTTCGAACTCCTTCCTGGCCGCCGGGAACTTTTTGAGCGAGAGCATGTAGTTCCCGTTCTGGAAGCGGCGGCGGGCGATGTTAAGCGATCTCGAGGCATCCATATCAGGTCATTCCTTATATATGGGTCTCCGTATATAAGCGTTCTATGGTCTTCCGGGCATTACAGCGCGCCGGATTTATCATCCTTAAAATAAAAAATGATGCTCGATGACACAAGTCTCGAAACCCCCTAAGGAGGAGCTAAAGAAAAAATTGACCCCCATGCAGTATAAGGTCACGCAGGAGCAGGGCACGGAGCCGCCCTTCCAGAATGAGTTCTGGAACGAGCACCGGGAAGGGCTCTACGTTGATATCGTAACGGGCGAGCCCCTGTTCACCTCGAAGGATAAGTTCGACTCGGGCTGCGGGTGGCCCAGCTTCACGAAGCCCATGGAGAAGGGCAAGGTCGAGGAAAAGATTGATACCAGCCACGGCATGGTGAGGACAGAGGTGCGCGGCAAAGGTTCGGACTCGCATCTGGGGCACGTGTTCAATGACGGGCCGGGACCCTCGGGGCTGCGGTACTGCATCAACTCGGCGGCGCTGCGGTTCATACCGAAGGAAGACCTGGAGAAAGAGGGCTACGGGGAATACAGGAAGCTGTTCGAATAGCCAGAGGCTACGGAGAATATTAAAAATTATTTGAGTAGCCTTAACGAAAAATAATATGCCCAATAACCCGCATTATTAGTTGACTTTATGTTATTCAGCGCGCTAGTTGATGTTTTTGAGAAACTGAGAAAGACCTCGAGCCGCCTCGAGAAGACGGCCATCATAGCTGACTTTATCAAGGGCGTCCCGGCCGACGACCTGCCCGTCATCGTCGCCTTTCTGACGGGCCGGGTGTTCCCGCTCTGGGACGAGCGCAAGATCGGCATCGCCAGCCAGACCGTCATCAAGATCATTTCCACTATTACCTATAATCCGGAGAACAAGGTCGTCGAGAGCTACAAGAACACGGGCCACCTGGGCGTCACGGCCGAGGAGATGTTCCAGAAGCGCAAGCAGACCATGTTCTTCGAGGCCGACGAGATCACCGTACGGAATGTTTACGATACTTTCGTCGAGATCGCGAGGCTGACCGGCGCCGGCTCGGCCACGAAGAAGCAGAAAGTGCTCATCGGGCTGCTACACCGGGCCACGCCGAAGGAGGCAGAATACATCGTCAGCCTGGCCATGGAGTACGTGCTCTCCGGCGCCAAAGAGGGCGTCATGGAGGAGGCGATCGCCCGGGCTTTCGGCGTCCCCGTGGAGCTCGTGCGGAGGTCCAACATGCTCATCAGCGACCTGGGCGAGACCGCCAGAGTTGCGATGCTTACGGGCGAGGCGGGCCTTCAGGCCATCAACATCCGCCCCATGCGCCCCGTCCGCCCCATGCTCGCCCAGAACGTGGCCAGCATCCAGGAGGCGCTGGACGCCATGGGCGGGAGAGCGGACTTCGAGACCAAGTACGACGGCGCCCGCCTGCAGGTCCACAAGCTGGGCGACGAGGTGCGGCTCTACAGCCGCCGTCTCGAGAATTTAACGGACGCCCTGCCCGAGATCGTGGACTACGTGAGGCAGAGCGTGAAGGCCGACTCGGCTATCCTGGATAGCGAGTGCATCGCTACGGACCCGAAGACCGGCCGACCCGTGCCATTCCAGAACATCCTGACCAGGCTGCGGCGCATCTATAACGTGGAGGAGAAGAAGAAGCTGTTCCCGCTCTTCCTGAGGCCTTTTGATATCCTTTATCTCGACGGCGAGAGCGAGATCGATAAGCCGTTCATCGAGCGCCGGCAGATCCTGGAGACGACGATACTGCCTCTTGATGAGACCTGTAAGCCGGCGATGGCGCTCATCACGGACGATGTTAAGGCCGCGCAGGACCTGTTCAAGGAGTCCCTGAAGAGCGGCAACGAGGGCCTCATGGCCAAAGACCTGAACGCCACGTACACCCCGGGCGTCCGGGGCAAGAAGATGGTGAAGATCAAGGAAGTCCTGGATACCCTGGATCTCGCGATCGTTTCCTCGGAGTGGGGCCATGGCCGCAAGGCGGGCTGGCTTACCTCGTTCGAGGTGGCCGCCCTGGACGAGAACACGGACCAGTACGTGGTGCTCGGCCGGGTCGCGAGCGGCTTTTCCGACGAGCAGCTCCAGGAGATGACCGAGCGCCTGAAGCCTCTTATAACGGCCGAGCACGGTCGTATTGTAGATGTTAAGCCGGACGTGATCGTTGAGGTGAAGTTCCAGGAGATACAGAAGAGCCCGATCTACTCTAGCGGCTACGCGCTGCGCTTCCCGAGGCTGGTGCGCGTGCGGGATGACCTGAGCCCCGAGGAGGTCAACACCTTCGGGCGTGTCATGAATATTTACGATATCTCGCACGGTATAGGCGTTAAGCATGCCGAGCCTCAGCCGGATGGGGCACAAAAAGAGCCTTAACCGTCATGTTAGTAAATAAGATCATCGTCGTGCAAATCAGTTCGGTCGGTATCACGAACCTCTCCAAAGGAAATAAGCCACGAATTTTTCTTTTAAGATTTTCTCACTAAGCCTCTAAGCCTCGAACTCACCGTCAATGCCCGAACTCTCGAATACTCAGGGCAGTGCTCTAAGTCTCTAACGCGCTAACCCGAAAAGAAGTCTCTAAAGCTCGAATACACGTTCGAAACGCTAAACTATGGAGCACTAACACTCTAAGAGCCCGGTCATTCCCCCCCATTTTGGGTATTAGTGTCGTTGGCGTTTTAGCCGATCATTGGAGGGTTAGTGCTATGTCGTTTAGCGTTTCGAACGTGTATTCGAGTTTTCGAGCCTTCTTTTCGGGTTTGAGGCTTCGGGCGTTCGTGCAATGCCCGGAGTATTAGGGAGTTCGTGCGTTGACGGTGTTTTAGAGGCTTAGAGGCTTCGTGAGAAAAATCTAAAAAGAGATTCGTGGTTTAATTCCTTTGGAGAGGTTCGAGATACCGACCAAACAAATCAACTTCACAGAATACGAGAATTTTGTTTTTTGCCTATAACGATTACCAGAAGTTACCTTTATAAGCCTTAGAAGCCGCACACCCAAGACACCGGTTATTCGTATAGTACTCGCACGCAGTACAGTCGTGCCCGCAGGGCGTCAGGTCGCTCTTCTCCACGTTAAGCTTCACGGGCTGGATAAGATCGTTCACGCTGGTGATGACGATGCCCAGGTCAACGTCCATGACCGCCGGGTCGCTGCGGATGTGCTTATCGATGATCGCCTCCACGGACGAAATGTCCTCGGCGACGAAGTACATGCATAAATTCTCTTTACCGGACACCACGAGGCCGTTTAAAAAGTAGGGACAATTTTTGAACTGGTTGATGACCTTGATGGAGTCCTTGGTCGTGACGTCCACTTTCGCCATCCGGAGGCCGACCTTTAGCAGGTTCATGCCGGCGATCGTGGAAATGACGCCAGTCTGCTTCAGCTTGCCGATGCGGGCGCCCACGGTGGGCTGAGAGAGGCCGACCTGCTCCGCGATCTCGACCTGCGAGACATCCGGGTTAGACTCGAAAAGCGAGAGTATCTTTCTATCTTTTTCGTCCAGATCGACCATGTGCATCTCCCTGTATCGAGTAAATCATTTATTTTAAAGGTACTTATATGATGCGGCTTATTTTTTTAACGGGACAATACGATGATATTATAAATATCCTGATTTTTTACCTATTAATTAATTGGATGCTATGTATAATAAGCATAATGTCGATTTGAATCAAAAACCATATATATGTATAAAAACACTTTAAGGCTACGTCGGATTTTTGTGGGGCCATAGGGTAGCCTGGTCCATCCTTCAAGACTGGGGGTCTTGAGACGCCGGTTCAAATTCGGCTGGCCCCACCATTTTTCTATTTGCTTTTGCCGCTCTTTTTTGTAAGACAGGATAAATCGATACGGGCCTTATAGCTGTTCATGGGATGGATGGCCGTATCATGTACAATGGCATTACTCCTATTGCTGGCAGGAACGGCCTGCGCTGATACCGGGCACTTCGGCGTCACGTTCGATGGCTGCCGGGATACGGGCGATACAGGGCTTCTAAGTGTGCTTGAAACGGCCTACGAACAGGTGAACGGCCTGTTCGGCACCTGCCCGGACCATGTCGAAACGGTCATCATAAGCGACGGGGCCATGGACAGGGTCGGTAAACAGGTGGACTCGTTCTCCGGGTGGAATAAGGAGTTCAGCGTCATTATTCTCAGGAATAGTTCTCTGCAGCGCCGGTCGTCTTTACGTTTCCTGGGCGCACATGAGCTCACACACCTTGCGGTCAACGAGCTATTATTTAAAAAAGACCCTGCAGAGTTCCACTGGATGGAGGAGGGCATCTGTACGCTCGCCTCCGGCGAGCCTATGGACGATGCCGAAGCATCCAGGTATATCCTTGAGCATGGCTTCCTGGATACCGGCGAGATCTTCGATGCCATAAAAAGCGAGGACTGTGCCGTATCGAAGAACGGGTACATGCAGTCCTACAGCCTGGTAAAATACATGGAAGGGCGCTACGGGTTCGATATGATAAAAAAATTGCTGGGATGCCCCGAGGAATGCTTCGATGCCGCCTTCCGGCAATGCGCCGACGAAAGCTTCGCCTCAGTCTACGACGACTGGAAAGCTTATGTTATTTCCACAGGGCACGCAGCCGCTTAACCGATAAGCTTTGGGAAATGGCTCATCATGCTCGAGAAGTTGAACGAGAACTTCGGCGTAAGGTCGGCCATCGATGGTACCTGGAACTTCATGTTTATCGGCACTGTAGGGCCGGCACCGGCTGCCGTGACGCTAACGGACAGCGAATATTTCTGCTCCCCGCCCGTCAGTGGCTCCCACGGGCGCTTATAGACCCCGGCCACCTTGTAGGTGCCCGGCTTCGTGGCCTGGATGGTCCATATATGGTAGCCTCCGCTGCCTACGAGCCCGGTATTGTTGGCCACATACCGGTCATTGATAATCTTCAGGCCGTCGCCCACCGTCATGTTCCACGAGTAGCCCGTGGTCGGGTTCTCGTCGAGCTTTACCGTGAAAGTCTCTCCGCTTTTCACCGCGATCGCCTTGCCGTTATCGCTGCCCGTATACGTGCCCATGGCCAGCGCGGGCGCCATCGCCAGCATGAGGGACACGAGCATGATGAGCGGTAAGACGAGTAATACCTCCATTAACCTCCTCATAGTTAAATACCGTTCATACAAATAATAATATTTAATTTAACATATAATTAAAAATCAGACGTTTTTTATGGCATATTATGCTTATTTATTAAAAATTACGTTTTTTATGGCTACGTTAGGTACGGTCTGAACCGTAGTTAAATTTGGATTTTTGACCAAAAAGTTAAATAAAGATTATGATAATTATTGGTTGCTAAATAATAGCATGGCCGGGAGCTCGTGATCCACATTGCCCCCAGGATGAACGGCTCGACCGGCCATTATAGTTATAAGCAATTGCTTCCAATTCATAAAATGACTAAGCGGCTTATAAACTTTTTCATCCATAATGCCTATAAGCGCTAAAAACTGGTTTTCCCTCGATAATATTTTCCTGACTTTAAGAACAAAGAAATTATTATTCTCAATATATATGGATTTTTTTTAGCTTTTTATGATTTTTTTCTATGACTGACTAAGCGCTTACGCATTTTTTCATGCGTGAGCAAAATATTACGATTTACGACTGGCGGCCCTTAGCGCATCCCACGAATAGGCGATGTTCTCGGTGCCAGTCACGATTGTCGTGAGCGATGCGAGGAGCCAGAGAGGCCAGGCGTATTCGAACCTCAGCAGGAGCAGCACCACGCAAACGGCCAGCAGCGTCGTGTTCCACTTCGCAAGGCGGGACGGCTTCCTGTCGACCCGGCCCTTTTTCAGCATGACCGCCAGGTAGAGCCCGTAGACAGCGACCTCTCGGCCCACAACGATGACGACGAACCATAAAGGGAATTTCATGCCCAGATCGAAGAACGATAAGAATATGAAGCCCAGAGTGAAGCCCAGCGCATCCGCGACGGCATCCATTGCTGCCCCAAGGCTGGACTCCTGGTTCAGCAGCCTGGCCACTTTTCCATCCGCAATGTCGGAGAGTATGGCCAGCACTACAAGGCATAAGGTAGCCCACCGGTACTCGTCGTGGGCAGGCGAATAGGCGATGATGCAGATGGCGGCTAAAAAAATGAAGACGAACCTGGACAGCGTGACCAGGTTCGCAAGGCCCTTCATGCTTACGATGATGCGGCTATGTCCACCTGCTCGATCGCCATGGCGATGGCGGCATCGCAGGCATCGTACGACTCGAAGGAGTAGGCGCTGATGTACATGTTACTGTACTTGACGACCACGACGTAGCACGTCTCGCCGTTCACGGTCATCGTGTACCTGTCCCCACCATCGCCGAGGCTGGAGCTACCGCCGCTCACGACATTCCGGACGTCGCCCGTGTTCTGGGACGGGTCGTTGATGGCCGACTGGCCGGCAGTGGCGCTCTGCTTGATGGCCTCATATCCCCCGGTGACCGTCGACGGCGCGTCCGTCTTCGCCACGAGGCCCCCGACGATGCCCTTAGCAGAGCCGTCGGTATACTTGAACGACTTGTACTGGTTGATGCCGGATAGCTCGATGGCCTTATCGACCAGGCCCTGCATGTCGCCCGAGCCGTAGCCCAGCTTTCTGGCAAATGCCTTGAGGCCGGACTTCGCTGAGTCCCTGTCCAGGTATTCGTTCGAGTAAGCCTTATTGTACGTCTTCTGGCCGATCTTGAGCGCCGATGGGAACTGTATCGCGCTCACTGGCTTCTTGAGCTTGCTGAAAAAGCCGTCCTGCCCGAAGCAGCAGATACAGCCGCTCAGCGCCGCCACGACCGCTACGATGAGTAACGCCGTCAGTAAGTGGTTTAACCTCATACCCCGCTTCTCCATATGATTAATGGTGTATTTTCGCTGCCTGCATAAAAAGGATGCGATTGGTCAGCAGTACAAATGTTGATGTACTATACGGGCTTTCATTTTGCCGGGATCCTCGCTTGTGGGACTTGATATTCACAGCATTATGGCTTATGCTTCCCGCCTATACGGCCAATAACTGCGCCACGCTTTTCGGCGGCGGGAGGCCTCTGGACGGGGAGAGGTCGTTCTTCGATGGAAAGCGTATCCTGGGTGACCATAAGACGTTTCGCGGGTTCTTTTTGGGAGTGCTCGGGGGCATCGGTATGGGCGTCGTACAGGTTATCGCGGCCCCGTATATGATGGCTTATTTCACAGTGCCTGCCATGCCGCCGGCCGTCATTATCGCCCTGCCCCTTGGAGCGTTAGCGGGCGATGCCGTGAAGAGCTTTTTCAAGCGCCGCCTGGGCGTGGAGAGCGGGGCCATGCTGCCCGTTGCCGACCAGCTCGACTTCGTCATCGGCGCCCTCGTGCTGGGCCTTATCGCTGCGCCCCAGTGGTCCCTCGCTTACTATACGATACCTGTCGTCGTAACGATCGTTCTGATGACCTTCCCGCTCCAGCTTTTCCATAACATGGTTGCCGTGGCGCTCGGGAAGAAGAAGGTGCTCTGGTAGCTAAAAAGAAGCTGCTATCGCCATAGCGCTGCCGGCGGCAAGCGTGATCGTCAGGTCATCGTTCAGCGTGTAGCCGAACAGCTTCCATGCGAACGCGTCGGCAATGACCGCGCCGAGCGCGCCCACGCCCATTAGCAGGGGAGACGCCCGCGGGAAGAGGATAAAGCCGGGTACTACACACGCCAGGAACATCACGGCCATCAGGACAGGCGCTTTATGGCTCTTCAGCATATTCCACAGCCCTCGGACCCCCTGCTCACGAATAGCCGCCTTCTCCCTGCCGATGTAAGGGTACAGGACTGCACCTGCAAGGCCCACCGCTGAATCGCCCACACAGTTGAACACCATGGCTATGATCGCGATCGACTTGTCGAAGAGCAGCACGGCCAGGAAGAGCGAGGCAACCTGAAAAAGCGTGCCCATTGGAGCCCCCCGGGCCTCCTCGGGCCGCATGTAGGAAGTGGAGAACGCCGAATAGCCCATCCCGCGGGCGGCCTCGAAGCCGATCCAGATGAGAAGCTGGCAGCCGATGAGGAGAAGCATGCCATCCCGGGGGTATCCGAAATAATAAAGAAGCGGGTCTATCGCCCAGGCGATATGAAAGAGCTTACGCTCGGCCTCGGCAGATAACAGGTCCCGGTCCAGGCGCATTACCAGAAACATGATTGCGAGAATATTAAATAGTTGCGCCACGGAAGGCGTGAAAAGGCCGGCCAAATAAAGGGCAAGTTAATATATTTTGACAGGACTGTATACATATCTGTAAAGTCATACTTTTCGTTCGCCCGACACCGGGCATCCGATCTTCGCCTCATCATCCGGGCCGGCTTTACGATACCGGCAGTCACATTTTAAAGGTCCTGCGGTAAAGAAGGTGTTAAGCTGAACAGACAGAATGATCAGGGTCATACGGGCGAGGGCGAGGCCATAACCAGGGTCCGCACGCCCAATAAGAAAGAGAGAGAAGTGCTGGGCACTGTCATCAGCATGCTCGGCGCCAGCCGCGTAGTGGTGCGCTGCATCGACGGCGTCACCAGGATGTGCCGCATACGGGGCAAAATGAAGAAGCGCGTCTGGGTCCGGGAAGGCGACGTGGTCATCGTCGTGCCCTGGGAAATCCAGGACGAGAAGGGCGACGTTGTATGGCGCTACACCGGCCCCCAGGTAAGCTGGCTCGAGCGGAAAGGGTTCCTGAAGAACGCCTGATGCCGGCCTGCATTTTTTGCCAGGATTCTTTATGCCTACGCCCCGCGCTCTTTATATCGGTGATAAAAACATGTGCATAAGTTGCGGATGCGGGCAGCCTAACGACAATCATGGCAAGTCCGAGCTCATCACGATGGACGAGCTCCAGAAAGCGGCGAAGGCCGCCAATCAGTCGGTAGACGACGCTGCAAAGAACATCGCAGAATCGGTCGGGCTGAGCTGCAAATAGTGAAGCCCTCTTTTTTATCTTTTCGCGATCATCAGCCTTAATCGGTTCGAGGCGCTCTCGGCGTGCTCCGCCACCCAGCCCAGGTCGCGGATGACGGCCAGCAGATGATAGACCCCGACGGGCCCGAGCTCTTTCTCGTGGGCATAGACGGTTTGCATGGCCTCGAGCCTGGTGACGTCGACGTTATGCTTCTGGCTGTCCACCCGGTCGATGAGGCCCTGGGCCTCGGCCATGTGTTTCGAGACGGATGACGAGTCCAGTATCTCGATGATCTTATTGGACGCCGCCACGTGCTCCTCCACAGTGACGAGCACTTCTCCATCCATTTTTAAGAGCACGTCTTTCACCGCACGAGGCATAGGTACCATCTTGATCTCCAGAAGCTGGGCGACCATCTCAGCGCTGTTGGCCACGTCGTCCTGCTGCTTGAGATAGGAAAGCATGTCGGCCCTGTCCACCGGCATGAGCACGGACGAGGGCATGTGCTCCCGGATGGCGTGCTTCACCTTATCCGCCTCGTGCTCCAGCTCGCTGATCTGCCTGTAGAGGGCCTCCACCTTCGCCTTATCCTCTTCCACGTAGGCGCGCACCGCCTCGTCCATCTTGAGGACGGTCAGCTTTACCTTCTCGGCGTGCTCGTCGAGGGGCTTGAAGGGCGAGCGGGCGAACAGGTTCAGTATGGTGCGTATGGGGTCGGCCATGTTATCATCGTACAATTACATTTTTGACGGGCATGTAGATAAAATAATATGTGCGCCGGCTTACTATTAAAGCCTATTTTAGTGGCCTGAAGACGGCTTTGCCTTCCATCTGAAAATATTTATATTCAACCGGTCTTGGTTTTTTAACGAACATTTTCGGGCGAGTTATTTTTATGCATAGCGGGGCAGCGCCGGGCGGGAATAAGGACGAGGACAAGACAAGAGAAGAACTACTGGTAGAGCTGAGATCACTTCGCGCCTCGGCGGCGGACGCGTGGCGGGAGACCGACAGGATCTTTCGTGCCGTGGCCGATTCGTCCAGGGCCGGGATACTCATCTACCAGGGCGACGACACGATATACGTGAACAGGGCTATGGCCGATATCGAGGGCTATACTATCGAAGAGCGGCTCCGCATGAAGTTCTGGGAGACCATACACCCGGCATTCCAGGACAGGGTGAGGATGAAAGGGGCGGACTGGAAAAAAGGCATCGACGTCCCGGCAAGGAGCGAGCTTAAGCTTATCAGGAAGAACGGCGAGGAGCGCTGGGCGGTCGTGTCCTCGGGCGTCTTCACCCTGCAGGGAAAGCCGGCCGTACTGCTCATCATGCAGGACATCACGGAGCTGAAGCGTGCCGAAGAGGCCCTGAAGAAGAGCCAGTATATTCTCGCCAAGGCCCAGCAGATCGCCCACGTGGGCAACTGGGCGCTGAACATGAACACGGGCCAGTATAACTTTTCGGACGAGGCGTACCGCATATTCGGCTACGAGCCAGGCTCGGTACGGCCGACAAGGGGCTGGGTGACGTCCCGCGTCTATGCCGACGACCGGCAGATCGTCAGCGACTTTTACAGGACCATCGCACGGGAGCGCAAGCGTTGCAGCGTGGATTACCGCATCGTATGGCCCGACGGGACCATCCGCTATGTGAATTCCGTGGCGGATAAGATCGTCGTCGGAAAGTCGGGGCTCCCGGAGCGGGTCTACGGCATCAACCAGGACGTGACGGACCGTAAGCTGGCCGAGGAAGCGCTGTTAAAGGCCAAGAACGAGGCCGAGCTGTACGTTGACCTCATGGGCCACGATATCAACAACATGAACCAGATATCCATGGGGTATCTCGAGCTTGCCCATAACATCCTGGACTTCGAGGGAAAGCTGAGCCCGGAGAACGGGCACCTGCTGGAAAACGCCATCCACTCGCTTGAGAACAGCTCGAAGCTTATCGATAACGTGCGCAAGATGCAGCGCGAGAGGATGGGCCTGTACGAGGCCGAGGTCATCGACGTGAGCGCCCTTCTGGAGGAGGTCGCCGCGCAGTTCAGCCTCGTCCCTAACAGGGACGTCAGCATCTCCTGCATGCCCGGGGAGGCATGCCTCGTCAAGGCGAACGTGCTGCTCAAGGACGTGTTCCTCAACCTGGTCGGCAACTCCATAAAACACTCTACCGGGCCGCTAAAGGTCGACATCCACATAGAAAAGATAGAGCATGACGGCCTGCCATGCTTTAAGGTAGCCGTGGAGGACGACGGCCCCGGCATACCCGACTCGCTCAAGCTCACGCTTTTTGACCGCCTGAACCTTGCGACCACCCGGGCCCGGGGCAAGGGCTTCGGGCTATGCCTGATAAAAATGCTGGTGGACGACTATGGCGGGCAGTTCTGGGTAGAGGACCGCGTGAGCGGCGACTGCACTAAAGGCGCCCGTTTCGTGGTCGTGCTTCCCGAATATAATAACGGCTGACCGGCCGTTACTTCTTCTCTTCGGCTTCCTTGCCCTCCTCGATAAGCCTCTTTACCTTCTGGCCGCCCTTCTCGCCGCCCTTGTGGCCGATCTCCTGGTAGAACTCGTGGCCGTGGGTCTTCGCGGTCTCTTCTCCGCCCTTGTGGCCGATCTTCTCGTAGAATTCCTTTCCGTGTGTCTCGGCCGTCTTTTCCCCGCCCTTGTGGCCGGCTTCCTCGACGGTCATATCGCCTTTTTTCTCGGTCTTTTTTTCCGCCATCCTCTCACCTCGCTCATACTTTGTTCTCATTGCAATAATGTTAAAGGCAGTAAAATGCGACCCGGGCAAAACCTTATTAGCCCATGGTATCGTAGGTGTCGGATGCACCTACAGACAGGAGAAAAAAACATGAAGATACTGGCGATAATGGGCAGCCCCCGGGGGAGGGGAGCCGGATATAAGATCGTGAAGATGGTCGAGGAAAGAATGAAGGCCATGGGCGACGCCGAGTTCGAGTACCTGTTCCTTAAAGAGGCAGACCTTAAGCCCTGCATAGGCTGTTTTAATTGTGTCGCCAGGGGCGAGGATAAGTGCCCGCTGAAGGACGCAAGGGCCGACATCGAGAAAAAGATGCTCGAGGCCGACGGCATCATTCTCTCGTCTCCCGGCTACGTGCAGAACGTGAGCTCGCACATGAAGAATTTCATGGACCGCTTCGCCTATACCAATCACCGTCTTAGATTTTTCCGCCAGAAGGTGCTTCTGGTGGCCAACTCCGGCGGCGCCGGCCTCAACGAGACTCTGGCCGCCATGAGGATCGCCCTGGGCGGCGCCCGGGTGGTGCACGAGCTGGGCGTGGGCACGCCCCCGTGGCCGCAGACCATCGGCGCCGTGGCGAAGAAGGAAAAGGCCATTAGCTTCGCGGCGGAAAAGTTTTACAGGGCATGCCTTGATACGTCCCTGCCGTCGCCCACGTTCAACGAGTACATGCGCTTCCTCATCCAGAGGAACGTGGCCTTCGGGTGCAAGGAGTGGCTGCCCGCGGACTTCGAATTCTATAGCGGGAAGGACTACTTCTACGAGACAAAGATAAGCCCTGCCATGGGTGCGGCGGCCAGGACGCTTGTAGGGCTTATGATGGGAATGATGAAGGACATGGGCCCGGGCGAAGTGAAGTGGCCGATGGAGGCTAAAAAATAGGATGGGCCCTCGGGCTTCACATTTTTGAGTCAATGGTCTTCAACGGGACAGGCGCCGTGCCTGCCGGGAACGTGGCACCCCCCTTGAGCGCGTCCTGCAGGTCTGCCCTGAACTGCGGGTTGCCGGTTATTTTCCTCGTCATCTCCATACGGGACCTTACGTCCTTGACCGGCGTGTCCAGCTTATAGGACTTTACTGTACCATCGGGCAGATACACGGAGAACGCCCCGAACTGCACTTCCGTTGTGTTCCTGTCGACCCGGTTGATGGTCATGTTCTTCAGGGCGATCACGGCCGATGCGCCTGCAACGTTAATGGTCGCGTCGTTATAGCCCTTCGTAGGCGGCCCCTGGCGGCCCCTCTCCCGGGCCCTTTCCATCATGCCCGCCGGCTTTCCTTTCAGCACGGCCGTATCGTTCGAGAAGTAGTACGTGGCGGTGACGGGCGGCGTATAAGTCTTAGTCGTCACGTTGCCGCTTTTCCCCTTGACCGCCGTGTTCAGGATGTTGAAAGTCATCGAGTCCCCGGTCGTGCCGGTCACCTGGATGGTATGGTATACGATATCGATGCCTCCTCCGGCCTTCCGGCCTCCCCACCGCAGTTCCTTCAGGCCCGCATCCTGCGACGCCACGGCGACGACGGACACGAGCATAAGGGATGCGAGTAAGAGAGCCAATGCTATTGTTATCTTATGTCTTTGCACAATCTATCCCCGAGACAAATTGTGCCAGCGTAATAAAAAATATATGTGAATATTTTGGCGCCTGCAGGTTATTATCGGGGAGGATCGAAAATTTACTGGTTTTTAACCCTGATTTGTTTTTTCCTTGATCCATTCCCGGGCCTTCTCTTCGAGCTGCTCTTGTGGCATGTCCTGCCGGTTCAGCTCTTTAAGGTGGTCCCGCAGCTCCACGACCGAGAGCTGCTTATGCTTTTTTATTACTTCCTCCCATAGCCGGAAGGCCATGTGGTAGATCTCGCCATTGCTCAGCATAATATGATACTTTGAGCGTTAAGGCTAAATTCTCTTCTATTCCCTGGCGTTAATATTTACTACCTATCGGTCGGTAGCTTTATATACTTTAAGCATATACAGGGGCTCCAGGAAAACTACCGACCGGTCGGTAGCAAGCTCGAGGATGACGTAAATGGCTATAAGGAACGATATTGCGACGGATTCGAACGATAAGACCACGAAGCAGCGCATATTCGAGGCCTCGCTCGATCTCTTCGCACAGAAGGGGTTCGACGCGGTGTCTATGCGCGAGATCGCGGACGCGGTAGGCATAAAAAAGGCATCGCTATACAGCCATTTTGCCAGCAAGGACGCATTAATAGAGCAGATCTTTAACTATCCGACGATGGCGCTGGAGCTCGCGGGGCCGAAAGGCGAGAATGCTGAGACCATGATCGTGTCCATGGGCGTCGAGGGCTTCATGAAAATGGCCTGCGGCGTGTTCAATAAGTGGATCGCGGCACCCGATATGGAAAAGGTTTGGCGGATCATCTGCATCGAGCTATACCATGATAAGCGCATCAAAAAGTTCTACGACCAGTTCTCGGGAGATGCCATCGCCTTCTGGGCGTCGAACTTCCGGATCATGCGTAAGCACGGCCTTATCAAGACCGTGGACCCGGAAGTGCTGGCCCGGGAGTACCTGTCGTTCTACATTTACACCTTCATGGACTATTTCATCGCTCACTTTGACGGCGACGGCACTTTCCTCGAGGCTAACGAGGCGAAGCTCGACAAGCACATGAAGTTCTTAGTTAATTCGATAAAAGCTTAACAGGGGTTATGGAAATGGAAAATAACAATGACCTTAACCGGATGATCAATGAGATGATACGGGGGATTTTCTCCGATGCGCTGGGCGTATCGCTCAAGGACCCTGCCATGGCGGCGTTCTTCGTCCGGGCGGCGCTCGCGCAGAAAAAGGCGGCCGCTGTCCGGCAGTACAATGAAGAACATGGGGTCCATGTGCCGCCCGTCATGATATTGAGTATCACGAACAAGTGCAACCTGCACTGCGCCGGGTGCTATTCCAGGCTCGTCCCCCGGGAGAGGAAGCCGGAACTCGACGAGGCAGGATTGAGGAACGTCCTGAAGCAGGCCAGCGAGCTTGGCATATCCATCGTACTGGTCGTAGGCGGCGAGCCGCTGACCAGGCCCGAGATCTTCAACGTCACCAAAGACTTCCCTGACATGATCTTCACGCTGTTCACGAACGGCACGCTCATCGACGACGCGGTCATTCAAAAGTTCAAGGAGCAGAAGCACGTCATACCCATCCTTAGCATGGAGGGCCACGAGAACATCACCGACCTGCGCAGGGGCTCCGGCACATATGACCGGCTCATGCGGGACATGACGAAGCTCTGCGAGCGCGGCGTATTCTTCGGCTCGTCGCTCACCGTTACCCGGATGAACTATGATGAAGTCACCGGCGAGCCGTTCGTGAAGCGTATGCGGGAGCACGGCTGCAAGGCGTTCATCTACGTGGAGTACAACCCGGTCAAGAAGGGCACCGAGGACTGGGTCGTGACCGACGCGCAGAGGGACGAGATCCTGGCTAAGATGGCCGCATACAGGAAGAGTCAGCCTGGCGTCTATATCGGGTTCCCGGGCGACGAAAAGCTGTTCGGCGGGTGCCTGTCCTCCGGCAGGGGCTTCATCCACGTCAGCGCTTCCGGCGACCTCGAGCCCTGCCCCTTCGCGCCGTTCTCGGACAGCTCGATCCTGGACATGCCGCTGAAGGAAGCGCTGAACTCGAAGCTCTTCCGGGCACTGAGGGCGAACCGGGACCAGCTCATGGAATCGAACGGCGGCTGTGCCCTCTGGAAGAAGCCCGAGTGGGTGAAATCGCTGACAGAGTAAGCGAACGTTATATTTTTTCAAAGAAAAAGCTAACAAACGTTAGCTTTATATACTTTGAGCATATAGTGTGGATTGTAAAGCTAACAAACGTTAGCTTTTTGGAGATAAGCATGGCTGTGAAACGGAAATCCGGCAGGCCCGTGAAGGTCCCGGGCGAAAAGGAGACGAAGGAGAAGATCCTGGACGCGGCGATCGACCTGTTCGCCGCGAGGGGCTACGACCACGTCACCATCCGGGACATCGCCGCCGCCGTCGGCATCAAGGAAAGCTCGATCTACAAACACTACTCCGGGAAGGAGGAGATACTCGGGAAGATCTTTGAATATGTTCTGCTGAGGTGGGATCAAAGCAAGGTTGGGAGATGGTCGGATAGCGATGAGGCCGAAGCTCAGATCGTATCGATGGGGCTGGATGGGTTCATGGCCATGGCCATCGGCGTATCCGGGAGCTGGCTTGAAGACCCTCGCATGGAGAAGATCATGAGGATCGCTTTCATCGAGCTTTACCATAACGACCAGGTAAAAAATTTCATGCTGACGTTCTTCGGCGCCGGGCCGGAGTTCTTCGAGGCGAGCTTCGCCATCCTGATGAAGCATAGGCTCATCAAGCCTGCGGACCCGAAGGTCCTGACCGATGAATACATGTCGTTCTACATGATGGCGCTCGTGGACCATTTTCTCCTGCGGTACGGCAGCTCGTCTAAATCGTTCGTCGAGGAGTACGGCGCCCGTATCGAGGAGCATAACGAGTTCTTCAAGAACGCGATACGGCCATAAAGCGCCGGGAATGGAAAATAGCACAACTGAAATCGTAATCTGAGGTAATACAAATGAATGCATTAATGATCATAGGATTGGTCGTCGTCGGCATCATATTACTGGTCGCGGCGATCGGGATTGCCATGGGGGCGCTCTTCTGCGGAGACATCATGAGCTACACGGACACGGGCAGCAAGGTCTTGAGCCCGGCCGGGGCATCGAGTGGAAAAGCGCTCGTCGTATATAACCCGGGCCTCTCGGGCGCCTCGAAGAATGCTGCGAACGAGATAGCCGGTGACCTGCAGTCAAAGGGATATACCGTTACACTGGCGGGCATAAAGAGCACGGCCGCGGCTAACACCACGGGCTATGACGTGGTCATCGCGGGCGGGCCGATGTACTGGGGTCGGGTGAGCAACTCGGTCGATGCATACCTGAAAGCGCTAAAGCCGCAAAAGGGCATGGCGGTGGGAGTATTTGGGACGACCGGCGCACCGCAGTTCAATGACGGCGATATCGCTACGTTCGGGGAACAGGTCACGATCGACCTGGGCGGCGTCGTGCTCGATAAGAAGGCCGCCACGAAGACGATCCGCTCGGGCGACGCCGCTAATAGGGACTGCTCTGACTTCGTATCGGCTGTCGTGTAAAAGGAAAGGATGAGTATGAGCATGCTCCGATCTCAGAAGATCAAGAAAATGAGGATCGAAGGCGCAGGCCCTAAGATAATGCTGCCGCTGTTCGTAACGTTCGCCATTACGGCGTGGATAAGCTATGCCTACCGGCCGATGTTCAACTACCCTCTGGTGCCTGCGGAATGGACGCTGGCGCTCGGCGCATTGTTCCTCCTGGTCGGTGTGCCGTTCTGGCTTCTGTCGACCGTGATGTTCCTGCTCGCCTACTTCGGGGGCCAGCTGGAGACGCGGGGCCCCTTCGCCATCATGCCGAACCCCATTTACGGTAGCTGGATCGTCTTCGTCATACCGGGCATCTCGCTGGTGCTCAACTGGTGGCCGGTCCTGCTGACGTCGGTCGTCATGTACGTCGCCCAGCGGATGTTCATCCGCGAGGAGGACGACGCCCTGCGGGAGAAGTTCGGCAGGCAATACGAGGAATACCGGAAGAAGGTACTGATCAAATTTTTATGACACGGGAGATTTTGTATCCGTTGTGCTACAATCGGAAGGGATGAGCATGAGCTGGTTATACGCGTTTAAGCCGTTCAAGGACCAGGCCTTGCGCTCGATTAGCCATACCCTGTTTGCGATGAGGGTGACGCCGAACATGGTCACTATATGCGGCCTGTTCATGTCCCTCATCGCGGGGGTGCTTGCCGCATCCGGCCACCTGTATGCGGGCATTTTCTTTTTCATGATCGGCGCCTGCCTGGATGCGATAGACGGCTCGCTCGCGAGGGCCTGCGGCCTTTGCAGCGAATTCGGCAGATATTTTGACAGCGCCTGCGACCGGATTTCGGAGCTGGCATTTATTGCCGGCGCGGTCATAGGGGGCGCGCCTGTCCTGGCCTTTGCCGTCATTGCGGGCTCCGTGCTCCTGATGGCATCGAGAATAAATAATCACATAAAGGGCCTCAACTCCAATGCCGCCACGTTCGGCCGGCCCGAAAGGATCGCATTACTGGTCGCCGGCCTCTTATCACCGGCCCCGTACAATATAGCTATATTCCTTGTGGCAGGCCTACTATGCGTCGTTTCTTCCGCGCAGGTACTGGCGTCGGGCATGAGGATAAGGGCGGTAATACGCCCGCAATAGGTAACGTTATGAGGTACTATTTTTACTTTTTATTGGCCGATACCAGGTATGCTTTTGACCCACCTCTGCGGGTTAAAGACTCGAAGGCAGCATCCTTTATGTAATTAATCCTAAAATGGGGTTCAAGCGCCCCGATGATCTCTCCCTTCGACACCCTGCGCGGACCCCATTCCCCCGGCTCCTTATCCGAGAAGCACATCATGAAGTATTCGCCATTGCTCTTCAGCACACTAAAAACTTGTTTCAGGAACACGGGCCGATCCTCGTCAGCCAGCGTATGGAACAGGCCCGAGTCGATCACGGTATCGAACTCGCCCTCGCGGAAGCAGGAGCCCAGCGTAAGCACGTCGCAGACGAAAAAGTCCACACTTTTATTGCGCTTAGCTGCCTTCTCCTTCGCAAGCTCGATAGCTCGGTGGGCGATGTCCACGCCGGTCACGTCACAGCCGGCTTCTGCCAGGAACAGGGCGTTCTCGCCGGTCCCGCATCCCACGTCCAGGATACGCCCGCGCTTTATTTCGCCATCCCTGAAGAGCTTTACAAAAGCCGGCTGGGGGCGCCCGATATCCCAGGGCGGCCTGCCCTCGTACACATCTTCCCAGCTGTCCGCGTCGATGCCTCCGGCTGAATATACGCATGGTGGATAAATAACCGTTATTAAAAATAAAGCGGCTGGAACGAGCCGTATCAGCGCTTCTTGCTCTTGACACGGAGGGCCGGCATCTGCTTCTTACGGCTCTTCTCCAGGTTATCGAGCTCTTCGGCCAGCCAGGGCAGGAATGTGCCCACGTCGGTGACGATGCCGATGGCCTGGGCGGTGCCCCGGTCCATGAGCTTCGTGACCGTAGACGGGTTGATGTCCACGCAGATAGTGCGGACGCTGGATGAGAGGCAGTTACCGGTGGCGATGGAGTGCAGCATGGTGGCCATCATGAGCACGATGTCGGCGTTCTTGACCTGTTCCCTCATGAGGTCCTGCGCCTTCATGGTGTCCGTGATGACGTCCGGCAGGGGACCGTCGTCCCTTATGGACCCCGCGAGCACGTACGGGACATTGTTCACTATGCACTCGTACATGATGCCGCCCGTGAGCACGCCCTGCTTCACGGCCTCCTTCAAAGAGCCCGCCCGGGTGATCTCGCTGATCGCATAGAGGTGGTGCTTGTGGCCTTCCGGCGCCAGCTCGGCCGTCTTCAGGTCCATTCCAAGAGAAGTACCATATAAGTTGTATTCCACGTCGTGTACCGCGAGGGCGTTGCCCGAGAGCAGCGCATCCACATAGCCTTTTCTCACTAATTCGGCGAGGGCCTGCTGGCCGCCCGTGTGTACGATGGCCGGGCCGCCGACCACGACGATCTTCCCGCCACTCTCGTGGACCTCGAAGATCTCCTCGGCGATCTCTCTTATGAGCGACTGGGACGGCCTCTCGGACGAGACCTGGCTCCCCATGAAATCGAAAATCGTGTGGCCGCGGGGCCTCTCCGGGGGCACCACGCGGATGCCGCTATTGCCGATGACGACCCGGTCGCCCTTCTTGACGTGGCCGATGGTCTTGCAGGCCGCGCTGCCGTTCCTGAGGACGATGAGCGAGTCCATCTTTTGATTCTTGACCCGGAGCCACTCGCCGTCCACTTTAACGAAGGTCGGGTGATTGGTAGTAGAGTAAAATCCCTTGGGCACGACCTTGTCCTTCGGCGCCTCGGCGACGACGGCATCCTCGGCCTCGGGCACGTACGCGCCGAGCCTGTGAAGCTCCCCGATAATGTCGTCCAGGTGCTCCTGGTCCTTGCCCCGGATCATCAGCCTGGCGTAGCTGGTATCCGTCTTATGCTTGCCTATCTCGAATTCGATGATCTCGAACTCGCCGTTCATGTCCATGACTTTGTCGAAGACTTTGGGTAGGAGGAAAGAGTCGATGATATGTCCTCTGAGCTCTATCTCCCGCATCGCTTCCATATAGTTCACCAATGAAATTCGTGGCTGTTCGTAGCCGATACAGTATTGGCATCATACTATGTATAGTTGTATGCTGGCATTTAGTGGAAAAGCGGCCGCTAGCCTCAGGACATGAGCCCTGTCATAATGGGTAGTAGCAGCAAAATGTAGAGGCCGACATGCAGCAGGACGGGGGCGGCCATGCTACCGGCTTTGAGCGTCGCCCTGCCCCAGTAGAAGCCCGTGAACGCCCCGATGATGAAGATGACCGGCAGGTAAGCGATGAGGCCGGTGATCGTGTAGAATATGACCGCCTCGAAAACGCCGAAGACCGCGGCCTGATATATGTTGCCCTGAGATTCGCCCAGGAGCGGCAATATCCTGGACAGGAGCAGCCCGCGGAACCAGAGCTCCTCGACAATGCCCGCCAGGATGCCGAACACGATGGCGGATGCCGCGATCTGAATGAACTTTTCCTGGCCGATGGCGTTGCCGCCGAACATAAAGTATGCGCCCACGAGGGCGGCCGCTACGCACAGCACAAGCCCGATGACGCCGAGCCCGGCCGCTTTCTTGTCGCCAAGGCCAACGTATAGCCTTTTAAGCTCGTCCTTTTCCAGGTAGATCAGGCCGGCGATGATCGCAACGGACGCGATGGCGCTGGCAATGCCCAGGACAGCGGCCCAGTATACTCCGGCCATGCCGGGAACGTTCAGGTACCGCAGCAGCTCAACGATCATTGACAGGGCCGAGAGTCCGGCGAAGACGTAGATGAGCGACTTGAACAGCTCTTTTTTATGAAGCTTGCCCCTGTCTACAAAATAGGACATCAGTACCATGATGGCGAATAACAGGACGGAGAAGGCCAGCGCAGCCAGGCTGCCCTCCCAGATCGTCTCGATAAGGAACAGGGCATAAAGGGCCGCGATCAGCGCCGACGTGACGAGCTCCGGCTTGATCTGCCGGCCCGCCTCCGGGCTGTCTTTCGGCTTTCTTGCGCCTTTTTTCATATCGCTCATATGCTCCTCCAGATATTAATACATGATAAAAAGCTTTTCGCGAGTAACTGCATGAAAATTAATATAAAAAAGAGGAAAAGCCCTGTGGCAGGGCCGTTCCGTCTTATGTCCAGACTTCATCTGTCCTGACTTTGGCCATCATCTCGACGGGCATGACGAAGATCTTCCCGTCGCCGAACTTGCCGGTCCTGCCGGCGCCCCGGACGATGGAGATGATCTTCTCGACGTCCTCGTCGTGGACGACGACCTCGATCTTGATCTTGGGAAGCATGTCGACTTCGACCTTCTTTCCGCGGTACTCAAGGGTGATGCCTTTTTGCTCGCCCCTGCCCTTGCTCTCGATGATGGTCAGGGCGATAAAACCCTGATCCTCAAGTGCCTTTTTCACGGCGTCCAGCCTCTCCGGCCGGATAATTGCCTGTACCATCTTCATTATTGTCACCTCACGGGTACGCCCGCTCCCCGTGCTGGGAGATGTCGAGCCCCACGTACTCCTCTTCTTCCTTCACGGTCATGCCGATCGTCGAGTCCAGCACCTTGGCTAGGACGAACGTGACGATGAACGCATACGAGACCGACACCAGGACGGCGATGACCTGTATGATGAACTGGTCGACGTTGCCTGCGAGCAGGCCCGAGTAATTGTTGACCGCCGTCGTGGCGAATACGCCCGTAAGTAGAGCGCCGACCACGCCGCCCATGCCGTGTACCGACCAGCAGTCGCAGGACTCGTCCAGGCCTTTCTTAATGCGGTAGATCATGGCGTAGTAGCAGACCGCTCCGGCCACGATGCCGATAATGATGGCGGCCAGCGGATCTACGTAGCCGGCGGCAGGCGTGATCGCGACGAGGCCCGCGATGGCGCCGCTCGCAAATCCGAGCGATGCAGGCCTGCCGTTCCACCAGCTGAGTAGCATCCAGGCCAGAGCTGCCGCGGCCGCGGCCGTGTTGGTCACGACGAACGCGTTGGCTGCAAGGCCGTTAGCCGCGATGGCGCTGCCGGCGTTGAACCCGAACCAGCCGAACCAGAGCAGCGCCGCGCCCAGGAGGGCCAGCGGGATGTTGCTCGGCTCCATCATGTCGGTGCCAAAGCCCATACGCTTGCGTATGACGAGCGCGATCGCCAGCGCGGAGAAGCCCGCGCTGATGTGGACGACGGTGCCGCCCGCGAAGTCCAGGGCGCCGCCCGTCAGCCCGATCAGGCTGCCCAGGTTCGCCAGCCATCCGCCGCCCCACACCCAGTGGGCCAGGGGATCATAGACCAGCGTGGTCCACAACAGGCCGAATATAATAAAGGACGAGAGCTTTACTCTCTCGGCGAATACCGATGTCACAATGGCCAGCGTCACTGTGGCGAACACGAGCTGGAATATCATGTACGCGAGCGACGGCACCGTCAGCTCGGTGCCCACGATGACCGCAGGGCTCTGGCCTACGCCGCTCAGCCCCAGGAAATCCAGCCCTCCGATGAGGCCGCCGATGTCGTGGCCGAAAACAAGGCTATACCCGAAGAGCACCCACTGGAGGCTGACCAGGGCGAATGCGACGAAGGATAGTGTGATCATCGATACAAGGTTCTTTCTCCTCACAAGTCCCCCGTAGAAGAACCCTACTCCGGGCGTCATGAGCATGACGAGCGCCGTCGAGGCCAGAAGCCATGCCGTATCTCCTGAACTGATTACCATGTTTATGTATCTCCTGCGAATACGATCTGTCCTGGAAAATGGCTCCCACGAGACGATATCACGGGCCATCGGGTTTTTAGCCAGGCATCACTGTAGGATATGTAATTCCTACTTGTTGTATATATAGTTTACTAATCATATTAAATCATAAAATATCACAACGCGCTTGAAATGATAATTAAAAAAGAAAAGGGAAACTGTAGGCCCTTAATCGTCGATGCGCACTTTACACATCCTCTCCACGGGCAGCACGAAAATCTTGCCGTCCCCGACCTTGCCCGTGCGGGCGCTGGCCCGGATGGTATCAATGATGATCTCGACGTCCTCGTCCTTCACGACGATCTCGAGCTTCATCTTCGGGATCGTATCGACATCGACCTTTTTTCCCCTAAATTCCAGGGTGATGCCCTTTTGCTCACCCCGGCCCCGGACCTCGATGATCGTCATGGCGATGAAGCCCTTCTCCTCCAGGGCCTTTTTCACCGCCTCCATCTTTTCCGGACGGATGATCGCCTGTACCATCTTCATATTGTCACCTTATGTATAAACACTTCAAGTGTACGCCCTCTCCCCGTGCTGGGAGATGTCAAGCCCGACATATTCCTCTTCCTCTTTGACCCTCAGGCCCATGATCATATCTACTCCCTTTGCGAGGATAAATGTGACTATCAGGGAATACAGGACCGTCGCCACGATGGCGATCACCTGGATGGCGAGCTGGTGCACGTTGCCCGCGAGTAGCCCGGAGTAGCCGTTGATCGCCGTGGTCGCCAGAACGCCGGCCGCGAAGACGCCGAGAAGGCCGCCCACGCCGTGTATTGACCAGGCGTCCAGGCTTTCGTCCCAGCCGTTCCGTATGCGGAACGTGAGCGCAATATAGCAGACAGTGGCCGCAATGATCCCGATGAGAAGCGCTCCGAAGATGTCCACGTAGCCCGCGGCGGGAGTGATGGCCGCAAGGCCGGAGATGGCTCCGCTCACAATGCCCAGTGATGCCGGCCGCCCATCCTTCCAGCTCAGGAGCATCCAGACCAGGGCGCCCGCCGCTGCGGCCGTGTTCGTGACCACGATGGCGTTGACGGCCAGGCCGTTTGCCGCCAGGGCGCTGCCGCCGTTGAACCCGAACCAGCCGAACCAGAGCATGGCCATGCCGATCAGGGCCACGGGGATGTTGCTCGGCTCCATGAGGTCTCTGCCGAAGCCGATACGCTTGCCGATGACGAGGAGTATCGCGAGCGCCGAGAACCCGGCGCTGATGTGGACCACGATGCCCCCGGCAAAGTCAAGGACCCCAAGCTGCGCCAGCCAGCCGCCGCCCCACACCCAGTGGGCGATGGGGTCGTAGACGAGCGTCGTCCAGAGGAGGCCGAAGACGATGAACGAGGACAGCTTGACCCTCTCCGCGAACACCGAGGTCAGGATCGCGAGCGTGACCGTAGCGAACGTCATCTGGAAGAGCATGAAGAGCATCGGCGGTATCGTAGAGCTGCCTGTCGGCTCCAGGCCGATGCCCTGGAGGCAGATGTTATTCAGGCCTCCGATGAGGCCGCCCACGTCGGGCCCGAACGCCAGGCTGTACCCGTACAGCACCCACTGGACGCTGACGAGCGCGAACGCGATGAACGATAGCGCTATCATCGATATGATATTCTTCCTTCGGACGAGCCCCCCGTAAAAGAACCCTACGCCGGGGGTCATGAGCATGACGAGCGCACTTGCGGCTATTATCCATGCGGTATCGCCTGCATTTATGGGCATGTCATCACCTGTCTGGTCATCACAAAATTCACCTGTTGAGCGTTATTGTATCCTTCTCGCCCGACGATTAATTATATACTAAGTATCACCATAGGATTTCCTTTTCCTATAACCAGTATATAATTCTTACTATTTCATAACCATCATAATCTTTCATAAATCGTATGATTTTTTATGAAATGGCTAATGTTGGTTTGGCTCATGCAGGCGTAAACAATGCCAGCGAATAGTACTAGAAAATTATAAATAATTGTACAAGGCAATATGCTTCCTGATGAACGCTCCCATCCGGGTAACGATCTCTTTCGACGAGAAGTCTTACCGTAACTTCGAGGCTCTGAGGGGCGAGATAGACGTCTCCCAGAGCGAGCTGATCCGGCGCGCCATTAACTATTATTACGAGAACCGCTCTTCGCTGGATAGCCCGCCCGACGAGCGCGTCTCCGGGTATAAGGATATGCTCGGGAACGGGGAGCATATCATCCTGGACGTCGACCACTGGCTGCTATTCCTTAAGACTGTGGAGAGCTCTTCGAATCAGTCGGAGTTCTGGAACACGCACCGGGACATCGCCAGGTCCCACGCCGAGCAGCTCGCCAAAAAGGTCACGTCCCCGGAGGCGCTCCTGAAGCGGCTGGAGACGTGCAACCTGTTCAAGATCAGCCGCTCCGATAGCGCCCCGAACGAGTATACGCTTTTGACCGGCTCGGGCACCCAGCGGCGTTTCGTGCGCGAGTTCCTGGAAGAGACTTTCGCCGGAATGGGGTTCGATGCCAACATCAAGGAAGACTATTCTAAGCTACGCGTTACGCTGAACGGCGAGAAGGAAATTCAATAGGCGACAAATTATTAATAGTCGGAAAAGCATCAAAGAACAATCCGGCGGGGTGGTTGCACATTCTCCACACCGGCAACCACCTCACACCGCTTCAAGGTTTAGCTGCCCGCAACCGAGAGTCGAAAACCTTGAGACAATAAATATTTTTGGTTTCGCATTATTTATACTTATTTTCGTAAGGCTTATATCGTATGGTGTTTAATATTTTATTTTAGGTACATTCCCTGTCCCGCACCGCTTTTCGCGCAAAATTATTTTCATATTTTTGCTCAAATGGAAGGGGGCTATTTCTTCCGCCCCCCTCCGCTCGACGACGGCCGGGAGACCGCGTGAGAAGGCGCCGAAGGCGCCGAGCTCTTCGATGAACGGGCCGGCGCCTGTGCCTGTCTTACTGAAGTGGTCTTCGGCGAGGATGCCTGCGGAGCACGCTGCACCGATGCGGCCTTCTGTGACGAGGCCGGAGACTTGACCGTTTGTGTTGCGGGCCTCGTGACCGTCTGCTTCGACGGCTGGCTGCTCGTCCTGGTCGTGGCGGGCGCCTGCTTTACCGATGTGGTCTTTGGCGCGGATACGGCCGGCGAGCGCTGTACTGACGTGGCTTTATGAGCCGGGGAGGCTGAAGACTTGACCGTTTGAGGTGCCGAGCCCGACTTATACGATGGCGTCTGCCTGGCGGCTGTTTGCTTCGCCGGCTGGCTGCTCGTCCTCGTCACGGCCGGAGCCTGCTGTACGGAAGTCGTCTTTGGCGAGGACGCCTCCGGAGCATGCTGTACCGATGTCGACTTCTGAGACGAGGAAGCCGGGGACCTGACGCTCTGTGTGACCGGCCTCGTGACCGTCTGCTTCGACGGCTGAGTGTTCGTCCTGGTAACTGTGGGCGCGCTCGCGGACTTTACGCTGGTCGGCGCAGTCCTGGCGTTCGGCCGGGTCTGATCGAGCGATGTCGAAGCCACAGGAGCCGTGATCTTCGTCGTTGGCCTGGAGTTGGTCGTCTGTAACGCTGGAGTCGACCTCGCGGATGTCTGCTTAGCAGGAGCGTTGGCCGACCTGAGGTTAGTAGATGCGCTCCTCGGGTTCGGACGGTCCTGGGTCACTGTCGTGGCCGGTCTGGTGACTCTTGTGGTAGGATTGGATACCGAGTCCACGACAGGCTTGGACAAGTCCGACGTTCTCCTTGCCGGGCTGCCGACTGACCTTACGCTCGTCCGATCTACACCGGTATCCGGCCGACTTTGCGTAAATGCAGGCGTCGATATGCCCTGGCCCATGGGCGCCACAGGATTGTCGGCAGCGATTGTGTTCCCCGGGACAACATTCTGACCCGTGTACGGCGCCATCCGGTCTCCTGGGCCTTCCGAAAAGCCGGGGCCGCCATCGCTATACCTGCCTCCTGCGTCGGAGTATCGGCCTCCATGGTCCCGCCTCTCCGCGATCGGCATGCGGTCATCCAGCCCGGAATGCCGGGCACGGTAGACGGGCACATCGTGAGGTATTCCTAACGGCGGCACGGGGCCGGGGTTTACCAGCGGCAGCGGGTCGCAATACGGCGCGTATCCTCCGCCATATCCACCGTAGTAATCGCCACAGCCACCATAGCCTCCGTAGTCGCCATAGCCGCAGCCGCTATAGGGTATGCCTCCGCCATAGCCGCAGCCCCAGCCCCCGTAGCCTCCGAAGCCCACGACGTTGATCACGTTGACCTCGTTGACGATGTTGACCACGTTAACGTACGTGTTCTGCTGGATGAGCACGTAATTCTGCTGCATCACGCTCGCCATCTCGTCGAACGCGACCGTCGAGAAGCGGTCCGTCTCCGGGCTGTAATAGGCCGGCACGGCCTCGGGCAGCGAGAACTCGTTAAGTACTCCGTCGGGCTGCATGAGCGACATGTCCGTGATGGAGAACTTTACCTGAGACTCGTCCGCCGAATCGACGGCCATGGCCGTGTTGAGCACGAGCGAGTTCTTGTCCTGCATGAGCACCTTGCTCACGTCGCTCTTGTCTATGATGCTCACCGACTTCAGCCCGGTGTCGAGGGGCGAGAAGTCGATCTGTAGTGTCTTCTTGTCCTGGTCGACGACGCCCGGGAGAGGGTTGTTCAGGATGTGCAGCATCGCGTAGTCCGATGCCGGGTTGTATACGCAGAACGCGTTCACCTGGAAGTTGATCTTTCCCGAGTCCTCAGATATGATGTTAATGGAATAGCTGAGGTTGTTCTCCCCCTGTACGAGCCCGGTCACCTTTTCCATGCCGGGCACGCTGATCGTCTGGGGCCAGTCGTCGGGCAGCGCCTGGCTTGAGTATTGCTGGGCTGCCGAGCAGGCCGCGCAGAGTAGCATGGCGAGAGTGATCGCCATAAAAACGCATGCGAGCCTGGTGAAAACTAGCCTTGCATTCGTGTATTTTTTCATATACCATCCCCATGTGCAAAGATATGGACTGGTTTAATATAATTATGGGCAGGTTTTATCCCTTAATGGCATTTTTTTGTTGAATAATTGTTAAATAATGCTTATTCGGGCTTTTTTGGATAAGCGCAGGGTCCAAAAAATATATGGCTACCATGCTCATTATAGGGTAAGGGATAGGATTGGCTAGAGATCGTTTTAACCAGAGGGTGTTCCTGAACGTGGCCGCCGTCGCGTTTTTGCTGATGGTGGTGCTCGCTATAGGCGTGTTCATCGGAAGGACGCTTACGATGAATGACGGGTCTGATGACCCTACGGTTGTCCCGTCCGTTGCAGTTTCGCCTACGATCCTGCCCACGGCTTCGCCGTCCTCTGATGTGACCGTTACTTCGACTCCTGCCGCTTCTGCTACGGCGACCCCTACGGTGACGGCTACGCCTACGGCGACCGCCACTCCGACGCCGACCGTGACTGTTACGGCGACCCCCACGGTAACGCCTACTGCCACGCCCACGCCGACCCCGACAGCGACACCTACCCCCACGCCCACACCTACTGTTACTCCGACGCCTACTGCGACACCTATCGATTTACCGGCGGATACGCCCTTCTACGAGAGCATCACGCCCCTGAAGGATAAGGACCAGTTCAGCCTGGCCCCGGTGGAGAACAGCTACATTGCCGGCGACGGCCCGCTATACCTGGACCTCGGTAACTCCTACATGGGCTCGGGCTGGGCATACCCCGGTGATACGATCGGCGTTAAGCTGAAGATGTACAATGACGGCCCCGCGTTGAACACGAACGCCCGCGTGACGCTTAATCTATCGAGGATGGTCATCACGCCCTATGGTTCGTTCTGGCTCGACGATATCATCCCTGGCCAGCAGTTCACCACGCAGATCGCTGTCGGTGAGAAGGGATCTTTCACTAAGAATCTGAGCTATGCTGTCCCGAATGTGACCGGCTACAAGGGGTTCTATAAGATCACCGTGAAGTTCTACGTGAACGACCAGTTTAACTGCGGGTTCGTTAAAGAGCTGAATATTCTGGACCCGTAGTCGGAATGCTTACTACGATATGCCTGAACTGTCCGGGTAACCGCATTCGCTGATTTGTTTGGTTTCAGACACGAAAACACAAAACTATTTTTTAGAGTTTTCACTAAAATCCCTAAATACCCTATGGCGCACGGTTAAAACCCTAAGTTCTCTAATTCCACTATTAAGGATCGAAGGGCACCAAATACTCGGTTTAAAATCAAATAACAAATTGACTTAAGGACACGAACGCACACCAACCAAAACAAGTAAAATAACGACAGTACAGGTAAGCGGTTATTCTAATGGAGGTCTGGAATAGCGTTTGATTAATTGTTTTAGTTGGTGTGCGCTCGTGACTTTATGTCCGTTTGTTATTTGTTTTAAGACCGCGACTTTGGTGCCCTTCGATTCTTAATAGTGATTTTCTTGGTTTTAGGATTTTAGCCGTGAAGCATAGAGTACTTCGAGTACTTCGTGTAACTCTAAAAAGGAATTTCGTGTTTTCGTGTCTGAAACCGAACTATTCAGCGTGCGTCGCTTACCTGGCGTAGGAAAACACAAAACAAGGAGTGTCTAAAACCGAACTGATTTGTTACAATCGATAAGAATGTATAACGTGAAAATAAGCCAGGCTAAAATAATCTAACGTAACAGCAATTTTTTAGTTTATATAAGAAAAAGGTTAAACGAGCATCCTTTCAAGCTCGGCCTCAAGCGACCGCGTCTCCGCCGACTTCACGACGGGCTCGACCTTGACCTCTTTACCCAGCGCCTTCGCCTCGATGATCTCCCTGAGGGCCTGCGAGTAGGACTCCTTGTAGGCGGCGTGGTCGAATTTGAAGGTCATGCGCTCGATGAGCATGATGCCCTTGTCGATGAGGTCTTCGCTTACTTCGGATTCCTGGACTTCGACACGGTCGAAGGGCCGTATCTGTTGCTGGTAGAGGATGGCTTTGATGAGGAATCCTTTTTCGTAGGGCATCATCATGCCTATCTGCTCTGAGGCTCTGGTGACCCAGCTTACGATGGCGACTTTGCCGCTTTTTTCCATTGCCTTTTTCACCAGGGCGAAGGGCTGCGCCACGCCCTTCTTTCTGGACTCGGTGCCGAGGTAGAATGGCTGCTCCAGCGCCAGGAGGGGCACTTCCTCCTGCTCGCAGAAGCCAAGGATCTTGAGGGACTTCGAGAGAACAGGCCTCAATTCATCGAGCTCCTCATCGGTGAACTGGAGCATCTTATCGCCGATCTCGTAGCCCTTGTGTATGTCGCTCATATGGAGCTCTTTGCCGTCAAGCTCGCAGACCTTTTTGTACTTTACTCGGCCGCCGTCCTCCGCGTGGACTAAGTGGAAGGGGACTCTGAGTTCTTCGCTTGCCGCATACATGCGGACGGGTATGAGTATTGTGCCGAATGCTAAGTTGCCGGACCAGATGGCTTGCATAGAACACCCTAAATACGTATGGCATGAGGGCTTTATGATACTATTGCCCGGAAGCCAGTTGAGAAACCTATAAATCATCCCGTGCCCATCCTTTTTGAGGCTATGGACGAACTCATCATTCGCAACAAATACAAAGTCGTAAACGGAAAAGACTTCACGTGCGAAGCATGCGGCGCCTGCTGCAGTATATACTCGCTCGTCGACCTCCACATCACCGACATATTCAGGATGGCCGAAAAGCTCGGCATCACCCCAAAAGAGTTTTTTGAAAAATACGTCACCGTCATAGAGAAAGACGGCGCACACACGTTCGCCATGAACATCGAGGGCGGCTGCAAGTTCCAGAAAGACAAAAAATGCGCCATATACGAAGCCCGCTCCGACTTCTGCGCCTTCTACCCCAACAGCCACTCCTGCTTCGACCTCTCCCAGACCCAGAAAAAAGAGATAAAGCCCAAAAACCCCGGCTGCTCGGCCCACAAGCAGCCCGACAACCTCATCCTCATACCTGACCTCGAGCGCATGGCCGAAAGCCGCATCTACTACATGGTCAAGGAAATGTACCTCGCCCAGCACGGCGGTGTTTATGATGAAGAAGGCATGAAGGCCGCTCACAAGAAGGGGCTGGCGCAGGCCGCTAATGCGAGGATGCGCGAGATCGTCCACATGCAGATCATGAGCGAGATCATGCAGAACATACCGGTGGACGATGAGACCGGGGAGCCTGTGCTGACCAGAGACGAGGTCAAGATGATATACAAAAAGATGCGTGAGAAGCGCTCATAAAAAAGACGCGTGTATATCAGTCCAGTCGGTATCTCGAACCTCACCAAAGGAAATAAACCCCTAATTTTCTTTTATAATTTTTACTCACTAAATCCCTGAGCCTCTAAAACACCGTCAACGCACGAACTCTCTAATACTCTGGGCATTGCACGAACGCCCGAAGCCTCAAACCCAAAAAGAAGGCTCGAAAACTCGAATACACGTTCGAAACGCTAAACGACATAGCACGAACACTCTAAGGCTCGGCTAAACCGCCAACGCCACTAATACCCAAAAGTACTGGGGAACGACCGGGCTTTTAGAGTGTTAGTGCTATGTCGTTTAGCGCTTCAAACGTGATTTAGAGACTTAGAGCCTTCGTTTCGGGTTAGCGCGTTAGAGGCTTAGAGCACTGCCCTGTGTATTCGAGAGTTCGGGCATTGACGGTGAGCTAGAGCATTCGAGGCTTCGTGAGTAAAATTTAAAAGAAAAATTCGTGGTTTAATTCCTTTGGAGAGGTTCGTGATACCGACCGAACAAACCAGCGCCTAGAGGTAATCCATCATGGGTTTAAGAGATTGTAAAGTCGGAAAAGTAATCGTAAAAAATATGTCTCAGGCCACGATGGGCCGCTTCTTCCTGTTCACGTACGACAGACAGCAATGAAAACACACAGTCTTCATCTGCCCGTTAGTTATAACCCGCTGCGGAAAGAACAGCTCATTCCCGCAGTCTTCGCATTTTTGCGTTTTCATAATATATTATTTCATTCCTTCAGGCACCAAAAGGTTGCCAGTATAGAATATGGGGGCCTATGTAGTACAAAAACCTTCCTGTACCAAATAGTTGAAAGTTGGTCATTTCGCGAACGATCGGCGCAACATGTCGCTTGCGAGGTCGATAGCACTCCCGGGGGCAGGCGTATTAGCGATAGCGTTGAGCATGACCATGTCGTGGATCGCGCCCAGGAATCGCACGCCCGTCGTCCTGACTCCCGCCTCCATGAGCTTATGGGCATACGCTTCGCCTTCATCCCGTAAAACGTCATATTCGTTGGTGACCACCAGCGCCGGAGGTAATCCTTTCAGCTGGTCTACGGGTGCCTGCAAAGGCGAGGCCATCGGGTTATTTCGCTCAGGCCTGTCGGGCAGGTAATTATCCCAGAACCACTTCATCGCCTCGCGCGTCAGCCAGTACCCGGTGGCGAACTGCCTGTACGAGGCATTATCGAAGCTCGCGTCCGTTACGGGGTAGAAGAGCACCTGGAACCCGATCTTCGGGCCCTGCCTCTGCTTAGCCATCATCGATACGACGGCAGTCATGTTACCTCCGACGCTGTCGCCCGCGATGGCGAGCCGTGATGAGTCGACGTTGAGCTCTTTGCCGTGGCCGGCCACATACTCCAGCGCGGCGTAGTCTTCTTCGATGGCCACGGGGTACTTTGCCCCGGGAGACCGGGAGTAATCGACGAAGACGATGGCCGAGTTGGCCTTATTGGCCAGCTCGCCCACAAGCCGCTCGAAAATATTGTAATCGCCCAGCACCCATCCGCCGCCATGATAGTACATGACCACGGGCAGGGTTTCCATGCTCCCTTTCGGCCTCACGATGTGCACGTTGACCCGTCCCTCAGGCCCCACAGGCAAAACAGTTTCTTCAACATCGACCGGCATTTTAGAAACTTCGACGGCCTGCACGCTCGATAGCGTATCACGTGCATCTTCCACCGACATCTCATATATCTGAGGGCCTTTAGAGGCGTTGATCTTCTCGAGAAATGACCGGGTAGCAGGCTCAATGCCGCGGGTTATCGTGCCGATTGTCGCCATGATGAACTCCTTCTATGTGACTGGAGAGCGCGCGTCAATAAACATCTTATTTCATTTTTCACCGGCGTTCATGGCAGCTACTTGATCAAGTGCCGGTAGCATGACGACGAAACGTGCGCCCTGCTCGTGGTCGCCCGGCACACGGTCCTCCACCCACACTTTACCGCCATAAGCCTTGACCAGCGTCTTGACGATCTGGAGCCCGAGACCCCTCCGCCGTGCGTACTTCTCCCGGCCCGCAAGCTCTGAAAAGATGCCCGCCTTCTGCTCGTCGGGCACGCCGGGGCCGTTATCCTCCACGGAGACGCGGTAGAAAGGCTTCCCGTTCCGCTCCACAGGGGAGATGCCGATACGCACGTCGGACCGCGAATATTTCACGGCGTTCTCGATGATATTACTGAACAGGTCCTTGATGAACTCGTTCGCGACGACCCGGTAAACGGCCCCGGTATTGAAATCCAGGCCGGCCGATTTGCCGCTCGAATTCGAGTAGCAGGCAGCGAGCGACATGATGAGCGGGACGATATCCACAACCTGCACGGGCGCCTCTCCGGAGCGGGCCCTTTGCAGACGCTTCACATTATCTATCAAAGCAGAGCTGCCCTTCACCAGCTCAAGCGGTTTCTCGATGAACTCCCTCTCGTCATCCTTGAGCTTCACCGTATCCTGTGCCATCTCCAGGTAGCCCATGATGGCCTGGTTCATGTTACCGATATCGTGGCCCATCAGGTCAACGTAAAGCTCGGCCCTCATCCGGGCCTCCTGCATCTCGGCCTCGGCGCGCTTGCGGGCCGTGATGTCCTCGATGACCGATATCACGTACTTCGGTATGCCTTCAGGCCCTCTTACGGCGGTCGTGGTCAGCGTGACCCAGATTATGGAGCCGTCCTTGCGGATGTAACGCTTTTCCATGGACGCCGTATCGATCCGGCCCGAGATCAGGCTCGCCAGATTTCCCAGATCCTCCTCCAGGTCGTCCGGATGGGTTATACTCTGGAAGTTGCGGGATAGGAGCTCGCCATGCGAATAGCCGACGATATTACAGTAGCGCCGGTTGACCCTCAGGTATCGCCCGCCAGGCGAGACGTGGGCGATGCCGACGGCGGCCTGCTCGAACGTGGCCCGGAAACGCTCCTCGCTATCGCGCAGCGCCCGCTCCGTTTCGCTGCGCACGATGGCGTTCGCGAAGATCTCGCCAACGATCCTCAGGATCGCGATATCGTCCTCCGTCCAGGCCTTCCTGTTACGGACCGAGTCGAAGCCCAGCACCCCGATGAACTCCCTGTTACAGACCATGGGCACGGCGACCAGGGACAGGACCCGGGATGCCGATAATAAGCGCTTTTCCACCTCCGCCTCGGGGGGAAGATCCTCAACAGACGGCACATGCAGCACCTCCAGCTTCCGCAAGAACCCGGATACCCAGGGATAGGTTTCCATAATATCGAGCTGCTTACCGAACTCCATGCTGGGCCCGACGCCCTCCCGGCACCACTCGTGGGTGATGCCGGTCATCTTACCGTCCTTCGTCGTCTGGTGGATGTAGCTCCGGTCGACTCCGGCGAATTCGCCTATCTTCCTGAGCGCATCGTTCAGCGCCGGGTCAAGCTCTTCCGGTGCCAGTTTAATGAATCGTGTCGACAGCGTGGTGATCAGCGCCTCGAGCTCGGACCTGTACTTCAGGGCCTCGTCGGTGCGCTTGCGCCCGGTAATGTCCTGCACCGTACCATAGATGAATCTCACATCGCCGCTCTCACCATACTCGAACTCCGTAATGGCGTGGACGTCGCACGCGGAGCCGTCCTTACGGAGGATACGGAAGTCGGCCTCGTAGGGCTTCTTTTCACGGATGGAACGGTTAAAGACCTCATCGACGTATTGGATATCCTCGTGGTGGACGTTCTTCTTGAACTGTTCGACCGTTATCGTCGATTCGCCGGGCTGGTAGCCTAAGATGCGGTAAAACTCGTCGGAGCACGCCATGATATCCAGCTTGATGTCCATGCACCAGCTTCCGATGTGGGCCATCTGCTCTGCCCGGGACCGGCGGGCCTCCTCGCCCCTCAGCATTGCCTTCGTCCGGTCAAGCTCCGCCGCATAGTCCCGGCAGCGGCGGGCGAGCTCCTCGTAAGTTTCCCCGGGCTTCCCCTCAATATCCCCGTGTTTTTTGCCACCGTCATACATGCATTACCAGAGCTAACCCTTATCACGTATCAATTAGTCAGTAGTACCCAATTATATAAAAATATTTATAGCCATTTGGGCCTTGCTTTGCCAATAAATTACCAAATAAATATATTATTGTGTAGATAATAACAATAGTAGGTGGTCTTGATGGATATACAACCAGTTTATCTTGAAACCGATATTGACGAAGTGTACGTAAGGCACGTGTGCGATAAGGGTGACGAGTTCTTCGTAAAGATGATCAAGCCGAAGAATACGAAGTATATGCTGTATGTGAGCGGTAACTCTCTGGCCTGCCCCATCTGTAATAATATGGCGAAGAAGACTACAGAGGCGCCGCTGCCGCAGTCCCGGTAAAGATCGTAATTCGGGTTTCGGGCGCAAAAGCCGTGGGCCTAGGGGACTTTGTGGCTTTTGTGCCTGTTTTGAGGTTTCATACGCTATGATTTTATATTTTTAAATTTTAAAAGCCCGTGGAGCAAACCATTACTCGTTTGGCAGGACAACTTTTTTTCAAAAAACTTTTAAAAGTGTCGTCTCATTCGGAGACGGAAATTTTTTCTTACCTCATAGAGCGGGCGAGGTGGGATTTGAACCCACGGTATCCGGCTTAGGAGGCCGGCGCTATGTCCTGGCTAGGCCACTCGCCCAAAACACGCGCATCCTACTTATCTATCCTGATATATAAACTCTACGAATGAGCAAGCCGAATCAGCAGGCAAAAAAGGCGCTAACACCCACATCACCATTCATGCTTACACCCACTATAACAGCGCTACATACCGGGTTTGCTAATATTATATTTAAAAATATATAAATATCTAGTTTATAATTTTCCTAATTAGGTGATTCTAATGAATGGTAGAAGAGATCCATTGCTGATAATATCGGCGATCCTATTGATCATCGGAGGACTGAACTGGTTACTGGTGGCATTCGGTATCAACATAGTCGAAGCGATCTTCGGCGCTGTCGCGACGAGCATTCTGACCAAGCTTATTTACATCCTGGTCGGGCTTGCGGCGATCTACATGCTCTACCCGCTCTACCAGTGGCTCACGGCGCCCGCAGAGAGGCCCATCATCCGGTAAGTGACGAGCCTCCGACAACACGAGCAAATCTATTTTATTTTTATCATCTTTGAGGCTACGGCCTCCCTTATCCCTTCATCATCCATGAAGTACACCGGCCCGCCGAAGGCGGGCAAGCCATTGATAGACGCCTCACAGACAGCAGGAGTGCCGGTCTCCCAGTAGTCGACAACCTTGATCTTGAGGCCTTCCATGCCGTCCACTGCCTTCCTGATCTTTTCCACCACCATGTGGGGGAGGTGGCACTGGTCGTAGGTGCCGATGACGAGCACGTTCTTGTCCGTGCCACAGTTGAAGCTTAGCTGCTCTATCCTTGGCTCTACGGCGTCGCCAAGCACCGGGTACCTGAGCAGGTACCGCCCGGTAGCGTGGCCCGTGAACTCCACGGCATCCCTGAAGCCGTAGTCTCTGTAGAAGTCATACTGCATGATGGGGGCGTTCTTCAGCGTCAGGACGTCCACGTACCGGCACTTCTTGCCCAGCAGCTTATCGAAGAACTTTACGGCGAACATCTCGTCCAGGATGGCCTTCCTTACGGCCAGCCCCCCGGGCTCCCCGTTACTCTGGGCATACCAGGCGCAGTCGATGACCGCCGTCCTTTTCACATCGGGCGAGAACACGCCCATTGGATGCGCCGAGGCCGGAATGCATTCGACGAAGCCCCGGGCACTGCCGCCATAATAAGCCAGCATCCCCACGGTGCCGAACTTCTCGATCATGTCCAGCAGCCACTGCCGCCGCGCTTTCCTCCCCTCCACGAAGGCGGGATGCTTGCTCATGCCCGGCACGTTGCCGCAAACGCTCATCAGGTCGTCCACGTTTTCGACTGTTATCTTAGCGAATCGTAAGCTCATTGGAACCATCTCAAGGCAATGGGTTGTTTTTGCATTGCCATACCATACTTAGAGAATAAGTATTATAAAACTTAATTGCAAGCGCTCCGAAAGTAATAAGCGGCTCTAAGACTAATAAGATCGCTCGAAGACTTTTTTCAGCCACAAAGCGACACGAAGCAGGCCTGAAGCTACACAAAGAAAATAATAAAATGTTTTTTAAAATCTTAGAGTTACTTTGAGCCGTCTTCGAGTAGCTTTGTGGCTGAAAAACCTTTGAGCATTCTTAATAGGCTTAGAGCAGCTTAAACGAGCCTTGCGCGCACCTCTTCGCCGTGCATCTGCGCCTTCAGGATACGGTCGATGAAGCTGGATCCCCTGGGGATCTTGATAATGCCCGTGCGCCCGACGGTCGCAGTAAAAATATAATCGCCCCCGGTGAGGATCTCGACCGTCTGCCCGGCGAACTTCTTGCCCACGTCCAGGATGACGTGCTTTTTGACCTCCTGCACGCCCACGGGCAGGGTCATCCCCTGCTCTTCGGGAGCGGCCGCCTCCACACGGCCCTCTTCGAGAGTCCGGACGTCGATGTGCGCGCCGGACGCCCGCTCGATCTGGCCGATGGTCTTACCGCCCCTTCCCAGAATGGCGGGAATGTCCTTTTCCCTTACCCTTACGATCGCCTTGTTGTCCCCGACCATTTCGACCTCCACGGGGCCCCTCGCGAACCTGGCGACCTCTTTCATGACGACCTTTTCGTCGGCCTTCCGCGAGGCCTTTTGTGGTTTTTCCGCCCCTACGGGCATGACCACCACCTGCTCGCCGAAGGTGTACACTTCATATTCCGCCCTGCCAGATTCGAGCTCTTTTACGTTAATGACCGGCCTGGCGAGGTCGGACTCGGTCATGCCGGCGGGCACCTTGACCGTGAACTCGATATCGTAGACTTTCTCGATAGAGCCGTGGTCGATGAAGACGACCGTGTCCACGACCTGGGGAATGACGCCTAATTCGACGCGCCCGATGAACCGCTGAATGGCATCGATGGCCCTGGTAGCGTGGACCACGCCGATCATGCCCACGCCCGAAAGGCGCATATCCGAGAATATCTCGAAATCAGACGTCTTGCGCAGCTCGTCGTATATCGTATAGTCGGGCCTCACCAAAAGCAGGATGTCGGCCGTATTCTCCATGCTGCCGTTAAGAGGCGCGTACTGCGTGATCGCCTCGGGCAGCTGAAGGTCACGAGGCGACTCCATGGTCTTCACGATGAAGTCGTGCTCGAACAAAAAGTCGGCGCAGGCCTGCGCGAACGTGGACTTACCCGCTCCGGGAGGGCCCGAGATGAGAATGCCCCGGCGCTTCTCGATGATGCGGTCCTTGAAGGTGCCGCTGTACTTGTAATCCTCGATGCTGAGGCGGGCCACGGGCCTGACGGCAGTGATCTCCACGCCGTCAGAGAATGGAGGCGTGGCGATGGCGATACGCAGGTTGCCTAATTGTACCACGGTGGCCCCGTTCATCTCGATCTCGGTGAAGGCGTTCGGGTCCTGCTTGGCCCGCTCCAGGATCTCGTGGGCCATGTGCAGAAGCTGCTTGTCGGATAGCGTTTCCTTGCCCGCCTTGACGAGCCGCATGTCGCCGATGGTGCCGCGCTTGGCCATGGGCACCACGTCGGCCTTCAGGTGGACGGACATGGTGTCTTCCGTGAAATAATCCATCAGGTCGAAATGCCCGAGCTCATCGATGTCGGGCTTCAGGTAAATGATGTTGATGCCCTTCGCGCGGGCCACGCCCGCCTGCACCTTGTCGCTCGTGACCAGGGCCGCGTCGTTCTCCACGGCGATGTTCCGGATCATGTCGTCGATCTCGCCGCCCGGGGCCATCCGGATCTGGTTCAGCGTGGGCCGGCTGCCCGAGAACTCGATGCTGATCCTCCCCTCCCGGGCCATGGTCTGCAGCTTTCTCAGCTCTTCAAGGCCGTTGAAGCCTATCTCCTTGCCCTGGTTCGCCTGCGTCTCCAGCTCGGAGATGACGGCCTCAGGTACGATTATTAATGCATGCTCGAACTCGCCGGACTCCACTTTTCTGGTGATCCGGCCGTCGATGATGACGCTCGTGTCGGGGACTAGTTTCATCCTATTACACCTGTATGGAAATGGAATTGATAAATCATTGTTATGTTTTGTGCGTACCTTCGTGGTATACGTCGCCGGGCTCGAAGACCTTTTTACCGACGATGCGGCCGTCCACGTCCCGGTAGAAGCACGAGACGTATCCCGTGTGGCACGCCGCCGTGTCCTGCTCTACCAATAACAATAAACAGTCCTCGTCGCAGTCGATGCGAGCCTCTTTCACGTGCTGTACATGGCCCGATTCCTCGCCCTTCTTCCAGAGCTTCTGCCGGCTGCGGCTGTAGTAGTGGGCCAGGCCCGTCTCCATGGTGAGGCGGAACGCCTCCTCGTTCATGTAGGCGAACATGAGCACCTCTCTGGTCTTCACATCCTGCACGATGACGGGTAGCAGCCCGCCCTTAAAGTCCGGCTTGATCATTAATGGCATATTATGGTGTCGTGCGCATTAATCTTTGCATAAAAGTAAAAAATAGGCAGGCGCACGTCACCATGCGCCATTATTTTTAAATGACCTTCGTCGGCCTTATGGTCGCCGTCGGGCTGGGCGAGGGAGAAGCCGCCGTGCCGGGTACGATCGTGGACAGAGGCGGCTGCAGGCTGCGCCGGATCCTCTCGTCTCCCGCCGTAGGCTTTCTCGGCGTCACAGGCATAGTGGCGATGGGGCGCTTAGCCCCTCCGCCTACTGGCGCCTGTGTCGCCTTTATCGTGGGCCTGGTAACGGGCCCCGTCGTAGGACGGTATGTGGCCGATATGGGCCGCTTCGTCGCTATGCCTCCCGGAGCTTTCGTCGCCTGGAAAGTCGGCGTGGCCTTCTTTGTCGCTATCAAAGAGGGCGCTGCTTTCTTCGTCGCGATCAAGGACGGCGAGAACGTGCCGACCGGCCTCCTCGTCGGGATGAGAGACGGAGATATGGTCGCACCTGGCGATATGACCGGCCTCCTCGTCGCTATCAGCGATGCCCTGGGCGACGTGATGGGCCGCTTCGTCGGCCCGATGGTCGGCGAGATCCTCGGCGACACCGTCGGCATGCCTGTAGGCCTGGCCGTAGGGCTTATGGTCGGGCCCTTAGTCGGGCTCACCGTGGGGCCCATTGTCGGCTGCTTCGTGGGCGTCACCGAAGGCGGATGCGGCCGCACGGACACCACGGGTATCGGCACCGGGACGGGCACCGGGTAAAAGACGGGCCACGCGGCCGGGAAACGGATAGGCGTCAGCACCGGGTAAACGGCCGGCGGCGTGACGACGATGACCGGGCCTGTCACGATGTTATAGTTGATCTCCGTGTAATAGTTATTCTGGATGTTCACGATGTACGTGTTCACCAGGGAGTACATCTGCTCGAATCCGACGGCGAATATCCTGAGGGCAGCGCCGTCCACGACGATGGACATGGGCTGGCTCAGGTCGAACTCGCTCGTCTGGCCGTCGGGCATGATGACCGTGAGCCTCTCCACCTGGAACGTCGCTCTGGAGCCCTGCTGGCCCTGCTGCGATATGTCGGCGACCACCATCAGCGAGTTGACGGAAGGCCTCAGAATGCTGTAGAGGTCATCCATGGCCGCCTGGCTCGTCGACTGTATGGACGACTGCAGCTTACCGATGTCGATCTGTACCCGGTTATTACCCGTGTCCATGATGCCCGGCATGGCGCTGCTCAGGTCGTATACGGTGAAAGTCTGTGTCTGCTGGTCCCTCACCGCAAAGCTGTTCACCTGGAAATATATCTGGCTGTCCTGCTGCGACGCTATGCTGACGGACATAGCGACCGTGTTCGTACCTGGCCCCAGGCTGATGCCGGGGGCTCCCGGGACGGCGTATCCTCCGCCGTAATCCACGGGCCCCGGCCCCTGCTGTCCGATGGCGCCGTTGACCGCCATGAGCATAATGGCGCCCACCATCACCACCACTAACAGCAATGCCAGGGGCTTTCTAATGACCGAAAATACCAATTAATCCACCCCATGGATGATTTGAATCACGGATTATATGGTTATTCAAAATCGTTATCGCCAAAAGGCCTGATATCTCTTATAAAATACGGCACAAAAAGCAGCGGGCGCTTGTGCAGAGGGAGGTAGTTTTATATGATAGCCTGCACATTTATGCCTTCAATATGAAGCTCGACCTGGACACCATACTGGGCGCGATGCTCATCTTTATACCCATAAGCATCGCCGCTGAGTTATTACACTTGAATGGCATCATCATATTCTTTACCGCGGCGCTCGCCATCGTGCCCCTCGCCGGGTTCATGGGCAAGGCCACGGAGGAATTATCGAAACAGGTCGGCGCAGGGATCGGCGGATTACTGAACGCTACGTTCGGGAACGCCACCGAGCTCATCATCGCGATATTCGCGCTGCAGGCCGGGCTGTTCGAGGTCGTGAAGGCATCGCTCACCGGCGGCATCATCGGCAACATGCTCCTCATCACCGGGTGCAGCATGTTCCTGGGAGGCCTGAAGAGGGAAAAGCAGACGTTCAACTCCCGCGTGCAGGGCGTCAACTCCACGATGCTCATGATCGCGGCCGTGGGCCTCGTCATGCCCGCGCTCGTCTCCCACCTGTTCGACTTCAACACCGTCGAGGCGCTCAGCCTCGGCATCTCCGGCATACTCATCATCGCCTACGTCGCCAGCCTGCTGTTCTCGCTGAAGACGCACAAGCACCTGTATGACTGCGGGGGGGAGGAGTGCAAGCCCCATATGTCCAGGAACAGGGCGATCCTCCTGCTTCTTGTCACCACGGCCGTCATCGCGCTGGAAAGCGAGATCCTCGTCGGCGCGGTCGAGTCCGTGAGCCTGTCGCTCGGCCTCTCGGAGCTCTTCATCGGCGTGATCATCGTCGCCATCATCGGCAACGCCGCCGAGCATTCGACGGCCATACTGATGGCCATGAAGAACAACATGGACCTGAGCATGGGCATCGCCATGGGCTCGAGCACCCAGATCGCGCTCCTCATCGCCCCGGTGCTGGTCTTCATAAGCTGGTTCTGGGGCAATCCCATGGACCTGGTGTTCAACCAGTTCGAGGTCGTGGCGATCATCGCGTCGGTGGTCATCGCCAACATGATATCGTCTGACGGGGAGTCTAACTGGCTTGAGGGCGCCCAGCTCATAGCGTTATATGCGATGATGGCCGTCGTGTTTTTCCTGATTTAATAGGCATAACGGATTTAGATTCGGCTCCCTTAAAAAATATTGGATGAACGAGCGGGTAAGGCGTTGGCCGGCCGACCTGGGGCTGAGCCTCAGGATGTTCCTCACTATGCTTATCCTGGGAGCCGTCTACCTGGGCTTTTTAACCATTTTATACTGGTTGGGCATCGACTTCTGGTCTCTCATGATCATCGCCGCGGTGATGTTAGGCATTCAATACTTCTTTTCCGATAAGATCGTCCTGGCGAGCAGCGGGGCAAAAATAGTTACGCCGGAGCAGGCGCCGAGGCTGCACGCCATCGTGGATAGGCTTTGCGCCGAAACAGGGCTGCCCAAGCCAAGAGTGGCCATCGTCCCCACGGACGTGCCCAATGCATTCGCTACGGGGCGGAGCCAGAAGCACTCGGTGATCGCGGCCACGCAGGGCCTCCTGAACCGGCTCAACGAGGACGAGATCGTCGCAGTGCTGGCTCACGAGCTGAGCCACGTGAGGAACCGTGACGTCGCCGTGATGACCATTGCCAGCTTCATTTCTACTGTGGCATATTACTTTATCATGTCTTTTGCGTTTGGCGGTTTCAGGAGCCGTGACCGGCAGGGTGGGAGCGGCTTGATGATCGTCTATGTTATTTCGCTTATCGTATACGGCATAAGCCTGCTTCTCACGCGCCTGCTTTCGCGGTACCGGGAACTGGCCGCCGACAGGGGCTCCGCCTACATCACGGGCAGGCCGTCGTGGCTCATCAGCGCGCTATTGAAGATCAGCGGCCAGATGGAGCGCATGCCGAAGAAGGACCTGAGGAGCGAGGAGGGCCTGAACCAGTTCTTCATCGTGCCGGCGCTGTCGGGGAGGAGCATCCTGGAGCTGTTCGCCACCCACCCGAGCCTGGAGAAGCGTATCCGGCAGCTCGAGCGTATGGAAAAGGCAATGGGCGAACAGTGAGGCGTATGGGCCTTCTGGACTTTTTTAGGCCTCGTAGTTTGCCTCCCCCGAAGATCGATGATCTTTTTAAGCTGACTCCTGCTGCTGTCACTATGGGGCAGCTGAGGGTGGAGCCCACGGGCATGGCGGGCATGTGTTTCCGGAGTATCGGGGGCGTCACGTTCGAAGATATGAAGTCGGGCATCCTCAAGGTGCTGGAGAACAGCGCGTTTTTGGCCCGCTTTTCTGTGTTAACGGACCAGTTTGGCTTTACATGGGTGGTCATCGACAGCGATACGCTGGCCGATGCCGTATCCAATGTATATATGGCAAGCCAGCTCCTCATCGAGGGCGGCTTCAGCGACCACATCACGGCGGCCATATTCAGGTTCGAGCAGGGCGACCTGCCCGTGTACTGGGTCTACAATTATCGCCGTGCCGCCTTTTACCCGTTCGCTCCCCGGGGCAATGAGCGGGACATGCAGCTCGAATATCGCCTTCGCCTGCTGGTCATGGACGAGCTGCCCGTGGATAGCCTGGATTACTGGTTCCCCATCTGGGGCATACCGTTCTAAAAAAGTCAGGAGAGGCTCCGGGAGCGCTCGATGAACTCGTGGACGGTCTCGCCCTTGTCCGTGAGCGAGTATACCATGAAGTTGCCCCGCTCGTAGGCCTGGACGATGCCCATCTCCTTGAGCATTTTTAAGTGGTAGGACACGGCGGAGTACTGGAAGCCCAGCATGTCCACGAACTCGAAGACGCACAGCTCGTGGTCGCTCAGCAGCTCGATGATCTTGACCCGGCACGGGTCGCCGAGGCACTTGAAGAGCTGCGCCGTTTCGGCGAAATCCTCTTTTTGGGCTTTTTTGGAATTGTCTTTCGCCTTCGGCGCTGGACGGATACGCAGTGGTAAGTCTTCGCCGCACGTCGGGCATCGGACACTCCCATCTTTCTCCCCCTTCAGCGCCTCGATATCAAAAAATCCGCCGCATCCGGCGCATTCGATGATGTTGTTCCTCAGGGAGGTCACGCCGAAGTACGGGATAAAACCCGTGCCCTTCAACTTATCCTGCACCTGTCTGCGCCCGACCTTATCGAAGCAGCCCTTGCAGTAGATGATCCCGTCGTCCTGGAACTTATCGTCGTAGGGCGTGAGCACGCGGCCGCAGATGCCGCACAGTATTTCCTTTCCACGCTTCGCCCGAGCGCCGCGTATCACGTACTTTGTATAGCACTTCAGGCAGAAGACCTTGCCATCGTCCTTGACCCGGGCATCTTCGGGGGGTATTACGTGGTCGCATATCGAGCACAGGACCTCCATGTTGGTGGTTATTGGAATGCCGGGCGTGTGCTTTTTGTAGCAGTCACTGCAGTAATAGCCGCTGCCTTCCCGCTTCACCAGGCCCAGGGGAAAATATCGTTCGCATTTAGCACACTTAACTTCTATCAATGGGACACACACCATATGAAATGAATAAGTCCTGATCAGGCATCTAAACTATATTCCATATTTCGATAATATACCTTAATCCTTATACCCTTATTAAATCCTTTTCGCATTTCAGTCAATATTGAAAATAGTTTAAAAACATATTGTAATGATAACATTTTTATAGCATTCATTCCAATACATATTGAAATGGTAACAATCGTATGAAAAGATGCCGTTTAAAGATACCGAGTAGTCGCCTCATGGGCCCGGGTTTATTCCGGGCTTGCCGGGATGGCTGTAAGCCCGATATCGTATGGCCAGGGAGTAAGAGGTAGAGAGCGGAGCGCGGTCGATCATGTCTGTGGACAATGAAAAGTACTGGAATATCATATCAGCAAAATACGATTCCATCGTCGACAGGACGATCGGCGATAGGCTCAGGCCCCAGGTGCGGGAAAGGCTGGAGCGTGAGAAGGGCCTGGGCCGGGTCGCGGAGTTCGGCTGCGGTACGGGATATTTTACGAGGACCCTTGCGGAGGTGGCCGACAGCGTCGTCGCCACGGACCTCAGCGACGAGATGCTGGCCCGGGCACGGGAGGGGATGAAGGGCATTATAAACGTGACCATCCAAAAGGAGGACTGCATGAGGACATCGTTCGCCGATAGGGCGTTCGACGCCGCGTTCATGGCGCTCGTTATCAACGTCACGGATAATCCGATGCAGGCCCTGTGCGAGGCGAACCGGATATTGAAGCCGGGCGGCGTGATCATCATCGCAAACCCGGATGGAAGCTACATCGACGTCGCAGACATGCCCGGGACGATGATACGGTTCTCCTCCAATTACGGGTTCGCCGCCGATTATTTTACTAAGGAAGAGTTCGAGGCCATGGAGAAAAGCGCCAGGGGCATATCGGATAACGACCTGCGCCAGATGCTCCCCGCGGCCGGCTTCCAGATCACGTCCCTGGAGATCCTCGGGGACGACACGAGTGCCTCGAATCTCGCCATGGACTACGTCCGGGCCGTCAAGACTTCGGATCGTGCGGCATCGTCGGCCGGGATGCTCAAGAACTATGAAAGAGCGGAGGCCGTGATCGTAGTAAAGGACCTCAGTAAGTACTATGGTAAATTCATCGCCGTCTTCGGCGTCTCGTTCACGGTCCGGAAGGGCGAGGTCTTCGCCCTGCTCGGCCCCAACGGCGCCGGCAAGACCACCATCGTGGAGGTCCTCGAGCTGCTCAAATCCCCGACGCGCGGCTTTATTAGCATCCTGGGAAGCGATGTGCTCATCGGGGCCCCGGTGGGCAATCTATTCATGGCCCAGGACAGGAATTTTGCGGACTTAAAGGAAAAGATCGGAGTACTTCCGCAGGGCTTTAACTCGTTCGAGCTGCTCACGGTCTACGAGAACATCGACTACTTCGCCCGGATGTACTCGAAGCACGTGGACGCCGACCGGCTCATCGATGAGTTAGGGCTGAGGGAGAAGCGGAACGCCCTGTTCAAGGACCTCTCCGGCGGCCTGAAGCAGCGGGTGGGCATCGCCATCGCGCTCATCAACGACCCTGATATCGTCTTCCTCGACGAGCCGACGACCGGCCTGGACCCCCGGTCCAGGAGGGACGTGTGGGAGGCCATCAAGAGGCTCAAGGCGAAGGGTAAGACCATCTTTTTGACTACCCATTACATGGACGAGGCATACCAGCTCGCCGACCGGGTCTGTGTCATCCACAAGGGCAGCATCGTCGCCGAGGGCTCGCCCGAGGACCTCATCAACCGGTATGGCGGAGGCAACACCCTGGTCATCAGAGAATGCAGCCCCGACGCCCTGGAGCCGCTGGCGAAGGCCATACCCGGGAGCACGATCGACGGCAATAACGTAATGGCAAAGCTGCAGGAGGACGATGGCATGGCAAGCATCGCGAAGGCCGTCGAGGTCATCAAGTCCGGCGGCTTCGCCTGCCGGGAGATCTACGTGAAGAAGCCAACGCTCGAGGACGTGTTCCTGAACCTGACCGGCGAAAAGCTGATCGAAGGAGGATAATAAATGCCAATCGCCGTGATGGCCGATACCGGGGCCGGCATAAAGTTCTGGGATGCGGTATCGCAAAAGTACGACAATGCAGTCGATGGGACGATGGGTAAGAATCTTCGGCCGACAGCCCTTGAAAAGCTTAGCCAAGAGGCCGGGTTGGGGAGGGCCGTCGAGCTAGGCTGTGGCACGGGATACTTCACGAAGACGCTGGCCAGGGTGGCTGATAGCGTTGTAGCGACCGACTTTTGCGAGGGGATGCTCGCCAGGGCAATGGAGCGCCTTAGTAGCGCTGGAAATATTACCTTTCAGAAGGAGGACTGCATGAAGACATCGTTCCCGGATGACACGTTCGATACGGTGCTTATGGCCCTGGTATTAAACTACATACCCGACCCGGCAGCGGCCCTGGCAGAAGCACGCCGGATACTGAAGCCGGGCGGCAGGCTCATCATCGTGAACCCGGACAACAGTTTTATCGGAGAGGCTCGTAAAAGGCTGAGCTCTTATAAGCTTATGGCCGGTTATGGGGACGCTCAGGTTAGATACCCTCAGACCTTCAGGAACCTATCGGCCGATGGCCTGTATAAGATGCTTGAAACTGCGGGCTTCAAGATAGAAGCTTCAGAGTTGATCCGGGACGATCCCGGCTCATATGAATGTGCAATCGATGCCATGGAATATGTGAGAGCGGCCAAGGCCACGGAAGATTTTGACATGCTCATGTCCGTCGTGAAAAGCCATGGCAGGCGTGGCAGGCCCGGGAATGCCATTGACGTAAGATACCTGGTTAAGAACTATGGTAAGTTTCCGGCCGTGTGCGGAGTCTCGTTTTACGTTAGGACGGGCGAGGTTTTTGCTTTGCTGGGCCCGAATGGCGCCGGTAAGACGACGATCGTGGAGGTACTCGAATTGCTGAAAACCCCTACCCGGGGCTTTATTAGCATTTTCGGTAACGCCGTTCTCACCGGTATCCGGACGGAGCTAGGCGGCAATCCTTTTCCGGGCGAGAAACGCGATTACGGGAACATCAAGGAAAGGATAGGAGTGCTTCCCCAGGGCTTTAACTTATTCGGCCTCTTGACGGTCTACGAGAATATCGATTATTTTGCCCGGATGTACTCGAAGCACGTGGATGTCGACCGCATGATCGATGAGCTGGGCCTGAGGGAGAAGCGGAACGCCCTGTTCAAGGACCTCTCCGGCGGCCTGAAGCAGCGGGTGGGCATCGCCATCGCGCTCATCAACGACCCGGATATCGTCTTCCTCGACGAGCCGACGACCGGCCTGGACCCCCGGTCCAGGAGGGACGTGTGGGAGGCCATCAAGGCCATCAAGGCGAAGGGCAAGACGGTCTTCCTTACGACCCATTACATGGACGAGGCATATCATCTGGCCGACCGGGTCTGCATTATTAATAAAGGCATAGTTATCGTCGAGGGGACGCCCGAAGACCTTATAAACCGGCACGGCGGGGGTAACGTCCTGGTGATCAGGGAATGCAACGCTGAAGCCCTCGATCCGCTGTCGAAGGCGATCCCCGGCAGTACGATCGAAGGCGACAGCGTGCTCGTGAAGCTGCGGGGATCGGACGGCATGGCGAGCATCGCGAAGGCCGTCGAGGTCATCAAGTCCGGCGGCTTCGCCTGCCGGGAGATCTACGTGAAGAAGCCAACGCTCGAGGACGTGTTCCTGAACCTGACGGGCGAGAACCTCGTGGAAGGAGGCACTTAAAATGTCACGCATATCACGAATGGCCACCGACATCAAGTATAGCCTGGTACAGTTCCTGCGCAGCCGGCAGTCCGTATTCTTCTCGCTCGTATTCCCGGCCGTATTCCTGGTCATCCTGGGATACCTGCTGGGCAGCGACACGGCTGAGGGAGGGGTCAACTATATGGGATACCTGCTGTCGGGCATCCTGGGCATGTGCATCATGTTCTCGGCGCTGAATGAGACCATGGGGACCATATCCAGGTACCGGGCTAACGGCGTGTTCAACATGCTATCGGTAACGCCGATGTCCACCATCGAGTGGAACCTGGCGAGGATCATATCCGGGACGTTCATCGTGCTGTTATCCGTGGCAGTAGCGCTTATCGCCGCCTGGCTGGCGTTCGGTATCCTCCCGGCCATCAACGTATTTTCGGTTCTGCTGGTGATCGCGGGCGCGTTCATGTTCATCGGGATGGGAATGATCATCGCCTACGTCTTCGATGACGTGCGGTCGCCGAACATGGTCTCGCTCATGATCACGCTGCCCCTGATGATGGTCTCGGGGTCGCTATTCCCGATAGAGCAGCTTCCGTTCCTTGTACAGTTCTTCTCGATACTGTCGCCTCTCACGCCGCTGAATGACGGCCTGAGGAGCGCCATGTTCTCGGGCGATTACGGCAGCGCCGCCGTGAGCCTGCTGATCAGTATCGGCCTCGGATTTGTGCTGTTCACCATCGGGGTGGCCATCCTCATGGGCAAGGATGGGCAGGACGTGTAGGAGGGCAAGAGATGTCTCGAATAACGACCGATATAAAGTACAGCCTGCTCCAGTTCTTCCGGAACCGGCAGTCGGTGCTCGTCACCTTCCTCTTCCCGGTGGTCTTCCTCGTCATGGCGTGGTACCTGTTCGGGAGCCGGGCGGACTACGTGATGGGCAATAGCGCCTTGTACGCGGATTTCCTGCTACCCGGCATCGTCGGGATCGCCATCATGGTATCGGCCGTCGACCATACGGTGGGCTTTGTCAGCAGGCTCCGGGCCGCCGGCATCTTCCGCAAGCTGGCGATGACGCCCATCAGGCGGATCGAATGGAATGTTTCCCGGGTCTTGACGGGGACGGTAGTCGTGCTGCTGTCCGTCGCCGTATCGCTCGCCGTGGCCTGGCTGGCGTTCGGCGTCACCCCGGGCCTGAACCTCATCGTGGCACTACTGGTACTGGCCGGCGGGGTCATGTTCATCGGCATGGGCATGGTCATCGCCTATATTATTAAGGGCGACGAAGCGGCCAACGCCGCGTTCACCGTTACGCTGCCGCTCATCTTCCTGTCGGGCTCCATCTTCCCGGTGGGACGGCTGCCATGGTTCCTGCAGGCCGTTGCGGCGATTTCCCCGCTAACCTACCTGAACGACGGCCTGAGGAGCGCCATGGTCACGGGCAACATGAGCAGCGCCGTGGCGGACCTGGCCGTCGTGAGCGCGCTAGCCTTAATATTTTTCAGTATCGGCGTCATAGCTCTCCGGTGGAGGGAGGGTTAACACGCAAGAAGATTTTAAATTTTTAGAGGAAGCGGCATTAGCGCTGGGAGTTACGGGGGCCAGGGTCATCCCGGCCGAACAGGTCGTCGTCGAGGACCGGGTGCGCCTCAAGTGCCGGGTCGGCTGCCCGTCGTACGGTACAAACCTGAAGTGCCCTCCGTTCGTGCCGACGCCCGATGAGTTCAGGCAGGCCCTGAAGGAGTATGGCTTCGCAATGGTCCTAAAGCATAAGCCGCCGGCAATGCCCGAAACCCCGGGTACCGCCGAAGAGCGGCTGGCTGCGTTGCGGACACAGTACAGGGAGTATTACCGGACGACCTTGGCGATCATGCTGGAGCTCGAGAAAGTCGCGTTCGGCCGCGGCTATACCTTCGCCACGGCCTTTGTCGGCGGCTCCTGCCACCTGTACGAAAAATGCAACGTCGAAAAGGGCATGTGCCTGAGCCCGGCGATGGCCCGTATCGCGGCCGAAGCGGTCGGCGTCAACGTGATGAAGACGGCGAAAAACGCCGGCATGGCAGTGAAATTTCCGCCGGAGGCTAAATCGCCCGAGCCAATGGCGTTATTACTCATCGATTAGCTATTATAGAGATGGTGGCCGAAAAATGGACGATGTCGTGATAGGGGTATCCGGGCTCGTTAAGAATTACCCGAACAATCCGGCGGTCTGTAACGTTTCGTTCAAGGTGCGCCGGGGAGAGATCTTCGCCTTGTTAGGCCCCAACGGCGCCGGAAAGACCACCATCATCAAAATCCTCGAGTTCGTCGAGCGCCCCACAAGTGGCTTTGCCTACGTCCTGGACTCGGAGCAGCTATATGCATTGACGAAGGACTATACCGGTATCAAGGAGAAGATCGGCGCGCTTCCACAGGGATTTAAAGGGTTCGACCTTTTGACCGTTTACGAGAACATCGACTATTTTGCGCAGATGTACCGGAAGTATGGGAATGTCGACCGGATCATCGATGAGATGGGGCTGAGGGATAAGCGTAACGCGTTATTCAAGCACCTTTCCGGAGGCCAGAAGCAGCGCGTGGGCATCGCCATCGCACTAATCAACGACCCGGAGGTAGTCTTTTTAGACGAGCCCACGACCGGCCTCGACCCGAAAGCGCGACGGGACGTTTGGGACATGATAAAAGGCCTGAAGGCGCGAGGCAAGACCGTCCTCCTCACGACGCACTACATGGACGAGGCACACCAGCTTGCCGATAGGATATGCGTCCTGAACAGGGGCTCTATCGTTACACATGGGACGCCCGAAGACCTGATAAACAAGTATGGCGGCGGGAACACGCTGGTCGTCAGGGGATGTAGCACGGGAGCCATCGAAAGGCTAAGGGAGGCGCTGCCCGGAAGCCTCGTATCGGGCAACGATGTCACGGTGAGACTAGCCTATGGCGACGGCATGGCAGCCATGGCAAAGGCTATATCGGTACTGGGTGGCGATGGCCATTTGTGCCAGGAGCTCTACGTGAAAAAGCCCACGCTGGAGGACGTTTTCCTGAACCTGACGGGAGAGCGCCTGGATGATGCATAAAATTATTCCACCCTTACGGTAAAGCCTTTATATGGTTAACACCACTGGTTATTTTATAACCGATGTTCAGTATGGTGCGCCCGCGATGTCGATAGCTAGCAGGAAAGAAAGGGAAAAGGAGCAGAGGCATAACGATATTCTCCAGGCGGCCGAGAAGCTGTTCTTCGCCAGGGGATACGAGAGCGTCACCATGGACGACATCGCCCGGGAAGTTGAGCTAAATAAGGCCACGCTGTATCTCTATTTTAAAGACAAGGAGTCCCTGTTCTTCGCCGTTGTCCTGAGGGGCGTCCGGATCCTGGCCTCCATCGTCCGGGAGCGGGTCAGGAATAAAGCTTCGGGCATAGAAAAATTCTGGGCCGCCGGACAGGCATACATCGACTTTGCAGAGCAATACCCCGAATTTCTCCGGCTCTATAACTATTTTCAGTCGGGGCGGTTCGACCTGGAGAGCATGAAGGACGAGATGGAGGCCCTCATCAGCTACGCGCATACGGGTTTCGCGCTGGTATCCGGCGACGACCACGCGAAAGAGATCGTAGCGCTACGGCAGGAAATGCTCACAATACAAAGTAACGCCATCGAGCAGGGCATTAAGGAAGGGACTATCAGGCCTGGCCTGGACCCGGTGGAGGTCGCGGTCGTCTATACGCTGCTCCTCCAGAGTATCCCGAACATGCGCCTGGACCTGAGAAAAGCCCTTGAAGGCCGGGGGATCGATAGAGCGCTGTTCGCCTCCGATATCCGGCAGTTCATGAGCGATATGATCCTGAAATAATAAGCGGATGACGTTCTAGACCAAATCCTTAAATAGGTATAATAACCTATAGTTATTTGATAACTATTAGTTATTTTATAAATATAGGTTAAAATACAGGCGATGAACGATGAAAGTGCTCGTGATCGACTCCAGTAATGGAAGCATGGGCGTACTACTCGACCCGTACCTCGAGGGCATACGAGCGGCCGGAGCGGAAGTGGAAGTGTATAATGGCCGTGACCTGGTCGTTTATCCTTGCTGTGGTAACCTCAACTGCACGGTCAGCACTCCTGGAAAATGCATGCCATACGATGATATGCGGTGGCTCCGCCCGAAGATCGGCGGTGGCGATGCCCTCGTCCTGGCGTCGCCGCTATATTTCGACGGCGTCGTAGGCCATGAAACACCATCTCTCAGGTCGATTAAAGCGAGATTAGTGCCCGATATGGAGCCTTCGGTGAACCATACGTATGAGCACGCAGTCCATACGACCCGGGAAGCTGTGCGATTACGTAAAGTAGTCCTAGTCTCGGGCTGCGGCTTCTGGGAGATCGATGGCCTGAATCCCGTACTTACGCACATCAAGGCTTTCTGCACGAACTCATACCCGGGCTTCGAGGGAAATTTGCCCGGGCAAAGACAGGCTATCCTGAGGGGCGGGCTGAAAGAGGGCACTTCGGGCGATGACATCGTTAAACTGGCAAATGATGCGGGGCGGCAGCTCGTCGGTGGATGCGAAAAAACGATGATCTCGGCGCCTTTGCCATCCGCCGTATCACGAGTAAAACACGAATGGAAGAGCCTGATACTGTATCAATTCTAAGCGATAGGAGGTCAATCAATGCCAAGGTCAAAGAAGCTAATGTCGACTAATGTCGGTTCTATGAAATTAGGGGAAAATGGAACGATGCAGATCGAGGTCTTCCCTCAGAGGCTGCTCAACATCGGGACGGCCCAGAAGCTATTGAACGAGCTGAACACTATAGAGGGCATCATACGGATGGTCGTCTACGGGCCCGGGCTGCCCAGGGATGATCCCGATGACTTGCTTGAAGGCAAGTTCGGCGTGGCCGAGAAGAAGTACTTCAACATCATGGGAGAGATGGTCGAGCTAAGCGTCCAGGTGGGCAGGATATGGATTGAGATCGAGGACACGAAGGCCATAGAAAAGATCCGGGAGGCTTGTGAGAAAGCGCTGCCCTTCCCGTTCGAGCTGAACGAGGGGCTCTATCTGAGGAGGAAAAAGACCGTCTCGGACTATGCGCGCAGGGGGCCGAACGTCGACGACATGAGCCTGGGGATGTTCGACCCTAAGGTAAAGCGTGAGCCGGCGTGCTGCGGGCTCGATCACACGGATAAGAACGAGAGAGTATAAAGTTCATCGGGGGCGGTTAGCCCCCTTTAACCTTATTTTTTTATCCTGTATATGCCCGCCGTTGCCAGGCATGCCAGAGCAGCCAGTACTTCGAACCCGGGCGACGGCTGCGGAGTGGGCGTAGGCGTAGGAGTGGCCGGCTGTGAGGTCGGAGTCGGCATTTCCGTCGGCACGGCGGTTGGCGTGGGCGTAGGCACTGGCGTTGGCGTAGGCACCGGAGTCGGAGTCGGCGTGTCCGTCGGTAAGGCCGGCTTCGAGGCGATGGCCAGGTATACGGGGCGGGAGCCCACGGATATCGTCTTCGTCACGTTGCCGATGTTCCCCGGGAGGCCGCTCGTATCGATGACCGAGATGGCATTCGAGTTAGCGTCGCTGACATAGGCCTTATTGCCGTCAGGGCTGAAGATGATCTGCTGCGGGGAATCGCCCACGTCGATGGTGCCGAGCACGCTCCTGGAGGATGTGTTCACCGCCACGACCTTATTTTCCGAGGGCAGCGTGGCATAGAGCGTGGACCCGTCGGGGCTGACCGCAAGGCCGCCGGGGTTCGAAGGCACTGAGATATCATATTTTATAAAGTAGTCGTGGGCTTTCAGCGCGATCACTTTTTTCTGGTCCTTCAGGCTGATGTAGGCGTACTCGTTATCCGGGGAGAACGTGCAGTAGACGCTCTGGCCGAAGTCGATCTCGGGCGACGCTGACTCGCCCGAGGGGACCTTATACAGGCCGATGGTCTCGAAGTACGCGCTTCCCAGGCATGCCATGCTTCCGTCAGGGCTGACGGCCATGATGTCCTTGTTTCTCGGAAGTGTGATCTTTTGTGCCACGTCGCCGCTGCCGATCTTCGCCAGGTTGATATAGTTACCGTAGAGGACGTAATAGCCGGAGCCGTCAGGGCTTACTGTTATGGCTTTCGGGCCCTGGCCCATGCCGACGTTACGGGAGTCGTCGGTCTGGGTGTCGATGATCCTCACGCCGTCGTAGCACGCCAGGTAAACGTAGTATCCCGTCGGGTCCGCCGCTATGCCATTTATCTGGCCCCCGACCTCGATCGTCCTCAGGACCGCGTCCGTCTGCATGTCTATGACGGTGACCGTTCTCTGGTCCGTGTTCGCCACGTACAGGAACCCCTGCCCCGGGGCCGGCACTGCCGCCTGCGCCATACCGCATGCCAGAAAGGCCAGCGTCACGGCTATAACTATAATAGGAACCCGCCTCATCATTGAACCTCAAGCGCTTGTCGCTTAATATATGCCCGGCCGGATATAAAAATTGCATGGAAACGTATTTAGAAACGCCATCGTAATGTAGGAGAGATGTCGAGAGAGCTAAGCGAGTATGACTGGGATATCCTGAAAAAGCTGTGCCCCGAGCTGAACGATGGTACCTGTGTTTCCTCGGGCCGCATGTACCGGTCCATTTTGCCTCCCCTGTCCAGGCACTATGCGAAGTCCAGGGAGGACTTCATGGAGCGCGTGGAGAAGCTGAGCGATGAGGAGCTTGATTATCTCATCTGCCTTGCGGAGAATGGGGAGGAGAGCCTTACCTGTATCGTGCCCGAGCATAAGGATGCGTTCCTGGAGATGGTGGGGCGTCGGACGACGAAAGAGAGAGCGGCTAAGCTGCGGAAGTTCATCGACTTTTTGGAGACGTTAGGATAAAATATGTGCTTCTTGTTTAATTCTTCCTTATTTCATAGTTATGCTGTCGTGGCGTGTCCTTAACCACAGGGGCGCAGAGGGCACGGGAGTTTCACGGAGACTTTTTTATAATTTGAGGCACGGAGTACTCAGAGTCTCATTTTTTATTTTCCTGGGGCACAGAGATTGTAGAGGCACTGGTGGTGAAAAATGGTTTATAGGACCATTCGTTTTATGCCGTTTTTTATCAGCGGTGCGTTAAAGTTAATTAATAATCCCACTCGTTTTCCTGTTATCTTCATGTATGTTAGTAATTGTTGTTCGTAGACGGGGTGGAGTTCTTTGACCGATTTTACTTCGACGATTACCTGGCCTTCAACGAGTACGTCGAGTATGAGGCCTCGTTCTATGTATAGGCCTTTGAAGTCGAGAGGCACGTTGATCTGTGATTGTACTTTTATGCCTCTGAGTTTTAATTCGTGTATCAGGCATTCCTCGTAAATGCTTTCGAGCAGTCCCGGCCCGAATGTCGTATGCACGATGAACGCTGCGTCGACGATCTGTCCTGTTAGCTTATTAATTTCGTCTGGTATGGGGTCTTTTTTCAATACGTTGCTCATAAAAATGTAATTATTGTAATAGGTTATAGGTTTTTTCATTAAAATGAAAATATATGTTATTCCTCATGAACTGTTTATTGGTCAACCGTGCCTCGATAATCTCTGTGCCCTAGGAAAGCCAATAAACCGGCCCTGTGCCCTCTGAGCCTCCATCTATAAAAAAAATCTCTGTGAACTCTGCGCTCCCCGTGCCCCTGTGGTTAAGGACACGCCGAGACTGCATAACATATAAGCAAAAAAATTTATTAGCTAATAGATATTTTTTTAATTTTCTCAAGTACGGCCACGGCATCCTCCGCTTTGAGGTTCAGAGGCTTTTCATTGATATATTTCAAAAGGGAATCAGCTTTATCAGAGCTAAGTAATCCTTTTTCGACCGACATCTTGAGGATATTCGGGTAAGTCCTGTCCGGGTAGTGCATCCCTGCGGCCATAGAGAGGAGCGCGTCTTTTTCCTTTTTCGTCATAACGTCGTCTTTCTCGGCGGCCTTGAGCTGGTAGCGGACGTTCACCAGAGGCTCTGAGATCTGCTCGCCAGTTACCGGGTTATAGGTGACTGCCACCTCGTCGTCGGCCTCGATGCGCCCCGAGCGGTAGCACTCGTATATGCGGCCGACCCCGACCATGCCGAACACGTCGAGCTCCGACGCCCGGAGGGCGCCCATGCTGGAGCCTCCGACCACTGTGACGCCTTTTTTTAGCACGTCAAGTATCTCCTTGTGGGCTACGGGCGAGTCGTTAAAAAATGTGCCGTCGATGATGCCGACAATATCGACGCCGGACTTGAGGGCCTTCTTCAGGTCCCCGCGGCGAATGGGCGGACGGTAATCCGCCTCCAGAATAGCTTTAGCCTTCTCGATAGAAAGGCTTGGGCCGAGATAGACAATGACCTTGCTCATTTTCTCATGACGGGGCGCTTACAGCGCGGGCCGATGCGCTCGTGGTCGATGGCGTACATCTCGAGGCCCGGCACGGTCACGCGCACTACCGGCACGCCGACATCCTCGCGGGTCAGGTCGGTGACGATGACGGCCGCGACGCAGCCCTTGAGCATCTTCACGGCCTTCTCGATGTCGCCCTTGTGCGAGTCCGTGGACAGGTCCGGCAATTCCTTGAGCGTGATCGTCTCCTTGCCCTCGCCATACCAGTGCCTGTTCATGCGCTTCATGCGCTCGTAGCCGATGGTCCGGACGACCTTCTCCCGGTCCGTGTCCTCCCGGGCGCCCTGGATCTGCGTGGCCCGGCTCTGCGCCACCTCCGTTAAAGCGCGCAGGACAGAGATGCGGGCGTCCATATGGGTGCCCACGCCCATGACCAGTAATGATGGGTCCATGAGCTCCTTATCGTCCGTAGAGGCGAGCACGGTAGGTATGCCCGAGTCGGTGGGCAGGTACCAGAGCTTCACGTCGATGCCGGCCTTTCCGAATTTGGCGTATAGCTCATAGGCGAGCCCGTCCTTCTTCGTGATCGTGATCTCCTTGCCCGGGTCCCTGGTGGCCTCGGCGATAGATAACGCGTCCCTCTCCACGACTTCCATCAAGCCGTGGAAGATGGCCTCCTCCATGGTGTTCCCGGACGCAAGGCCGTTCGTGTTACTCCTGAACAGCTTGAACGGCGCAAGATATGGATGAAAAACGGCGTTACAGGGCAGCAGCACTTCTTTCTTATTCATGAGGTCGTACCCGTCGATCCAGTCCAGCCGGACGTTAGGCAGAAGCTGGCCGGGCAAAATGAGCTTTTGCGGGTCGACAGCGACCTTACCATTGGATACGTCGGTGAACGTGCCCATCACGACACGCTTCTTATCGGCCTTCTGAAACTCAGAGGAGTACCGCTCGATCGCCTCCATCATGACCGAGACCTTTGCCTCCACGGGCGTGGCCCCCTTCCCGGCATAGACCGATATGGCGCCTTTGGCCGAAGCAGGGCGAATGGCCGAGTACACCGGAATGCCGATGCGGTCGAGGCCCGATATCTCCGCGACCCTCGTTACGCCTATGCCCGGCAATAGCTTTTCCACGCGGGCCAGCGTCTCCTCGGGCGGCACCACGCGGTGCGTGTCCTTCGTGTAGCCCTTTGGCGTCTTTTTCAGTGTGAGCTTCATCCTATCACCATCTGTTGAGGCCGTTCGAATACTTTATGGGGTCGATGTGTATTTAAAGTGTCGGAGGGGGCCTGCATCAAGTTTATTTATCCCGTCGGCCTAGTATTAAGTGGCGAGAACGATGGAAGCGAGCGAAAGCATAACGGCCAACGACCTGTACGGCAAGCCCATAACCGTGGGGGCGACCGTCAAGTACGTCTCGACGAGGACCGTGGGCAAGGTCGTCGAAATGAAGCGGGAGAACGATAAGACCTGGGCGCTCCTGGATAAGACCCGCCTGTACTACGACACCCGCTACCTTGAGGTCACGGCCGCCGACGCCACCGAGGAAGAGGACGAGACCGCGGCCAGGGTCGACATGGAAGAGGTCGAGAAAAAAATTAGAAGCATGGAAGACGCCCTCAAGGTCAAGGACATCAACATGGACACGAGCTGCGAAGGCGGCGGATAAAAATAACAGGAAGCTAAGGATTATTTTTTCGCCTTAGCTTTTACTTTTGCTTTTGGTTTAACGGGCTTTTCCACGGGGCTGATGCCCTCGAGCTTGACGGGCTTATTGTAGTTGTGAAGCCGGGCGTCCTGGCCGTTGATGAAAGCATCGATCTCCTGAAAAAGGATCTTTTCCATCTTCTGGATGGTCTTCTTATCGCCGCGGATCGCCAGTAGGTCCCGCTCGACGTCGCACACGCCTACGGGCACGTAGATGTCGTCCCGGCGCACGATCTGCACGGGGTACTCCTTTGCCAGCTTGAGGATGAGCTTCCGGGGCGTGCCGGGCGGTATCAGGAGGTCGAAGACGCCGGGTATGACGGGCTTGCTGTGGAAATCCACTTTTTGCCTGATGCCCATGATCTCCTCGACGGGCTTCACTTCGACATTTCTCCGGGTGATGAGGCTCTCGATGTTCTCGCCCTTGTCAATGGCTTTCTTTTCCAGGAGTTCCCTGGGCTGTACGGAAACTTTCGAGCTGTCCACAACCGGCGCTTTCTTTGCCGGCGCTTTAGATGATCTCTTCGGGGCCGGCTTCTTAGCGGCCGGCTTCTTCGTGGTCTTCTTTACAGGCATGAGTGTGGTCCCCTATTTTGCTTTAGACTCGTCGACGTTCTTACGCCACTGCTTGAGCGTGATCGTCCTCTCGAAGCTCTTCCGGATGCGCTCTACTTCCTGGGGTACGTGCTTGATGCGCACGACGAAGGTGCCCATGCAGGGCTTCGTGTAGGGCAGGATCAGGTTGTCCGTGTTGTCCTCGACGGCGATGGGCACGTACTCGCTGCCCAGTATGCGGAGGTTCAGCACGGTATAGCCGGGCTCCACGTAGTAGGTCTCCCAGTATTTCGAGAGGATGAACTTCTCGGACTCGGCGTAGGTCTGGTGCGATAAGAGTATATCGTAATCGTAGTCGTTCAGGCAGGCCATATCGTTAAGCCTCGGTCTTTTTATCCTTATTCTGCAGCTTCATGCGCGCTCCCAGGATGCACTTTCCGCCCCGGAGCCCGCCGAGCGGGTTCTTCGGCGTGCCGTAGGAGTTCATGCACCGGGCCATGACCGCTGCGCCCCTCGCCAGGCCGTCGTCGCAGAACACGAGGTGGTCGTTCGGGCTGTCGAAGATCCCCATCTCCGTCACCTTCTGGAGTATGAGGGCGGGCTTGTCGCCCGTGATCCCGGCACGGCCGGTAATACCTATGGTGGTCTTACTTGATATTAAGTTATTCTCCAGCGCTTTTTTAAGAAGGCGCTCTGCGATCATCGCGCTGACCAGGTCCAGCGTCGCGAGCATCGTGTTGACGTTGTATTTCTTGATGAGGGACGCCCCGACCTCGTTCAGCTTCGGAAGGTCCTTGCCGTTCTCGCCGACCTCGCACCCTATCAAAGTCACCCCGTTGTTGCGGGCGGCCTTCGGGTTCACGGGCACGCTGCCCCACCATCTCCGTTCGTCGGGCACGACGTCGATCTGGACCATCTCGTGGGCCCACTTCGCGTGCTCCTCGATGCCCTTGCTGTTCATGATCTCCGCCAGGAGGCCGGGCCTCTCTTTCGTGGTGATGTCGAGCACGTTGCCGAATTCACTGTCGACCAGGCCCGAGCCCCTCACGATGGCGTCGGGCACGGCGCCGGCCAGGCCGCAGAAATTGCCGATGGTCCTGGAGTACGGGGCAAGGTCGTTGGTCATACGCCCCTTGAGCGTGGTGCCGAAGTCGATGCTGCACACAGGGTTCCGGAAGTCGACGCCAGCCCATTTTGCGGCTTCCTTGATGCCGGCCGTAGCCAGCTCGCCCTCCATCTCGTTGGCGACGATCTCGACGCCGCTGCTGCCCATGGGCGGCAGCACGCTGGCCACCGCGCCGTCGAAATAGACCTTATCGAGCTGGGAGAATTTTCTGAGGCGCGGGGGGTTAAGGTTATCCTTGTTCATGGCGGGGGTCATGTTCTTGGGCGGCACTCCTGCCGTGATGCAGCCGTCCGCCAGGGCTAAAATGAACGATCCAACGTCTTCCGGCTTATCGAAACCGGCCACGACGCCCGTCGAGCGCACGACGAAGTTCAGGTCCTGGCTGATGGTCAGCCCTGCAGCCTTATGGGCCTCCTCCAGGGTCTGGCGGACGAGCTCGCCGACCGACTCCCGGGTCAGCTTCTTTCCGTCCAGGGTCTTGCCGAACACCTTTTCTCCCTCTTTCGGCGGCCTGACGTCCCTGGACATCTTGACGGTCTTGTTGAGCAGGTACGTCTTGCCGGTTTCCAGGTTGGTGGCCGTGAGAATGCACTTGGTCGTGGTGTTGCCCATCTCCACCGACGCCACTACGTAGTATGACGTGGTGGACAGGTCGATCTTGGCGCTCATGCCAGGGGAGCCGGTCTTCGGGACCAGTGATAGATAGGGGCTGTCCGCAATATGTGGCTTGGGCCCCAGTAGTCTGCTTAAAGGCTTTAGCTGCATCGAAATCACTCAGATCATGAATGTAATTGTCATAATTTTCTTATGGTAGACGATATATTTTTTGTTTGGGGCCTTTCCCGTTTTACGGGGCCTCCCCCGTTTTACTATAGACTATTTATAACATTAGCCCTTAACTCTTTAGAAATATTCATTCGGGCATTACCATGCACATCATCATCATAGGGCTCGGGGGCATAGGGCAGAACCTGGCGCGCATCGCCGTCGCTGAAAAGCACAACGTGGTGGTCATCGACAATAATGCCAAGAAATGCAACGACATCGTCACGAAGTACGACCTCATCAGCGTGAACGGGGACGCGACATCGGCCACTATTCTCGACGAGGCCGGGGTTTCAGAGACGGATGCGGTGATAGCGACGACGAGCAGCGACGCCGTGAACCTCCTGGCTCTGCTCCAGGCGAAGGATAAAGGGGTGAAGAACCTCCGGTCCATCGTGAACGAGTTCGAGCACGAGGACATATTCCAGAGGGAGGGCATCACGATCCATAAAAACCCGAGCGCTATTGTGGCCGAAGACATATACAACAATATGCTCAGGCCCGGCATCAATGACTTCGTTACCATAGGCGCCGGCAAGGCGGAGATCGTGGACATCCTCATCAAGGAAGGCACGAAGGCGGCCGGCAGGTCCATCAAGGACATCGGCCTCCCCAGCAACGTACTCGTCATAGCCGTCGAGAGGGGGGACGATGTCATCATACCGGACGGCAACACGGTCGTCCTGCCGGGAGACTCCGTGTTCGTCTTTATCAGGAAAAACCTCGCCGACAAGGTCTTTAATACGTTCTCAGTTGGCAACCTGGTGAGATGAATGCTGTCAGGCGGGGACCTGAAGATCATCTTAAGTAATTTAAAAGGTCTCTTCATCATCATAGGAGCTATCATGCTGGCGATGGCCACGATATCGGCCCTTACGGGCAGGCCCGGGACCGCAGATGGCTTTTTCTATGGGGCTGTCATCGGCATAGGCGCCGGCCTTGCCTTAAATACCATTTACCCTAAGAGCGGAGAGCCGGAATTACGCCACGCCATGGTCATCGCCGCGATCGCATATATCATCGTTCCTGCGATCAGCGCGCTGCCCTTCATGGTCACCGGGCATATGAGCCCCATCGACGCGTTCTTTGAGTCGATCTCCGGGTGGACGAGCACCGGCTTTACGATGATTACGGGCCCGGAGCAGGCCGACCCGATCATATTGTTATGGCGCAGCGTTACCCAGTGGTTCGCGGGCCTGGGCGTGATCCTGCTCATGGTAACGATCCTCATCCGCCCGGGCACGAGCACGTTCATGCTCTACCAGTCGGAGGGCCGTAGAGATAAGATATTGCCGAGCATTCGGTCGACTTTGAAGGTGATATGGGTCCTCTACCTGGCGCTGACTATTGTATCCTTTGTTCTTCTGCTGGTGGCAGGTATGCCCGTGTGGCCGGCCGTCAATACCGCGCTGGTCGCCATCAGCACAGGAGGGTTTTCCATTGATAGCGATAGCATTGCCGCTTTTCACAGCATCCCGATCGAGCTCGCGTTACTGCCGATAATGATCGCCGGCGCTCTGCCATTCGCCGTCGTGTACCGCGCTATAGGAAAAGGCGTGTTAAGCTTATTCCGGGACCCTCAGGTAAAAGTGTTCTTAATTATAATCGTGATTGGAGCGCTATTATTATCCCTGGAAAATTTTTACTACTACAACGATATCCTGGCATCCATCAGGTACTCGGTGTTCCAGTTCATCACGGCGATCACGGGCACAGGGCTACAATCGGCTGACGTATCTCAATGGTCCCAATCCGCCCTGTTCCTCATATCCATCGCCATGATCATCGGCGGTTGTGCCGGGTCCACCGCCAGCGGCATAAAAGTGGCCAGGGTCATTTTTATTTGGAACGAGATCAAGCTGTGGCTCGCCCGGATGTTCCAGTCCAAGAATTCCATCGTGGCGATCAAGATCAGCGGAAAGCGGGTGACTGAGGACACGATAGACCAGGAGATGGCTGAAGCCTCGCTCATATCCTTCCTCTGGATATTCTCCATCGTAATCAGCATGTTCCTGTTATCGCACATCGCCGGCGCGCAATATAATTTAATCGATATCCTCTTTGACGTATGTTCCGCCCAGGGTAATGTGGGGGTCTCCTGCGGCGTCATCAACCCTGAGATGCCCGCCATCGGAAAGGTCTTAGTCATCTTGAACATGTGGATAGGCCGGCTGGAGATCATTCCCGTGATGGTCCTTGTCCGGTATGCTATTAAAGGCTTCAGGATCTAAAAATGTTCTTTAAGGGCTCCGGGCGCATTCTTCATCCGATATGCACGGTAAGGTCACTGGCGTAGTGAACTTTAAGCGCTTATAAGCCTGAGAGAGCGCTATGGGCGTGACGACCGTAGTTACGACCACCATGAGCACCACGGCGGAAAATACTTCGTTCGAGAATATGCCGGACGTAGCGCCTATACCGGCAATGATGAGCCCGACTTCGCCCCGGGACATCATGCCCAGGCCCACGATGATCGCCCGGGCCGGGTCCCGGTTCATCACATAAAGTGGCAGGCCGCATCCTATGATCTTGCCGACCATCGCCAGCGCGATCAATATTGAGGCGAAGATCAGCGAATCGACAGTTAGCCCGGAGAGGTCTACGTACGTCCCTATGACGACGAAGAAGAGTGGCGCCATGAGGAAATTAATTTTTTCTGTAACATCCTGTATGGTCGCCAGGATCTTGGTCTCGGCAATGGTCATACCGGCTGCGAATGCCCCGAGGATCGGCGCCAGGCCCGCCAGGCCCGCCACATATGCGTAGCTAAAGCACAGGGCGATCGCGGACGCTTCCTGGGTGCCATCGCACTTCAGGATACAGTGGATACCGGGCGAGTTCGGCCCGTAGAGCTCGCCCTGTATACCGGACATGCGCGGACATTCTTTCCGCGGGCACAGGCGGTCGATCAGCTTCGCGATGCCGAAAACACCCACGATGGTAAGGGCCAGCCATACGCCGACCGATTGTACTGTTACAATGCCGATATCGATCAAGTTCAGCTCGCCGCCCTCGACCAGGCCGAGCACGATGGCTAGCACGATCAGGCCCAGCACGTCGTCGATCACGGCTGCTCCGATCAATATGCCGCTTTCCTTAGTCTGGAAGCGGCCAATATCCTTGAGCACTTTTACGGTGATGGCGATGCTCGTAGCGGTCAACGCAGCCCCGACGAGCAGGGCCTCTTTATAGGGATAGCCCCAGGCGATGACCAGGGCATAGCCCAGGACGAACGGCACAATGACGCCGCCGCAGGCGACGATCGTGGCCAGGAGGCCGCTTTTCGTGAAGTCCGCGAACCGGGTCTCGAGGCCCACGAGGAATAGCAGGAGTATGGCGCCGAGCTCGGCGAACATTTTGACCTCGTCGTTCACCACAATGAGCTGCATGCCCATGACATGCAGACCACCCAGCAGAGTGGGCGCAAGGATAATGCCAGCAAACAGCTCGCCGACCACGGCCGCTATCCCGAAGCGCCTCGCCAGCTCGCCGCCGATCTTTGCGGCGAAGAGTAGCAGGCACAAGGTCAGTAGTGTCACGAGCACGAAGTCTTCGGTGGACGACAATGAAAACACCTTAATACAGTTTTTTTACGGTTCGAGCATCTAGTAATAGTTAATGGGATACTTAAGTATTATGCTAAAAAAGATAACAGGAAGCCGTTTATTGAACGGCTCCCTATGTAGTTTTATGCCAGCTTGGTCAGCGGGTTGACTTCCGACAGCGGAGCGGTGCCCAGGTCCTTTGCGGCCTCGGCGACGATGATGTCGTTCATGGCGACCGCGGGGAAGACCTCGACGGAGTGCTCGATGGGGCCGTAGAGACAGAAGTTGCAGCCCAGGGTGATGGCGACGAGGTTGCTGCCGATGTCCGACGGCATGTACGCGCCTTCCTTGCCCGGCTGCTTCTTGAACTTCTTCAGCCACGCCCATGCGGACGGGATGTTGTGGTAGCCGCCGCCTACGGGCTCTCCGAGCTGGGACTTCACGGCGAAGATGGACCTGTAGGTCGCACCGGAACCGCTGCCCAACGGGGTTGCCGCTACATCGAGTAACGGCCTGGTGATGCCCTTCTCGGTACCGAGGGTGAGCATGCCCTTTGCCTGGCCTGCGCCGCCCTTGGTGAACATCTCCATCCTGCCCTTGACGGACATATCGACGGCGTTGAAGCCGAGGATGATGGCGGAGGTGAACTTTAGGGGCTTGATCGCGTCCATCTCGGCCTGCTGTGCGGCGGCGTTGATGGAGTTGTAGATGACCCTGTCGGATATGCCGATCTCGTCGGCCTTCTTTGCGCCGGCGATCCTGGCGGATGCCACGGTCGAGTCGACCAGGAACGCGTCCTTGCCGACGTTCGAGTACCACTCGATGTACTTGATCATGGACTCTTCAGTCTCGGAGACGATCTGTACCCAGACCTTGTTGCCGGTGATGTCCGACATCTCCTCCTGCTGCCTGATGAGCTTTTCCGCACCTTCCTTGTTGAAGATGCCCTTCGCGCTGTCCTCCTTGCTTGCGAAGATGGGCTCCTTGTTGTAGAATATGGAACCCGCTAAAACGGTCGGGTATTCGCCAGGGTTTCCACCGACTTTTGCCCTGCCGACCTCATAGACCTTTTGTGGTGTATCATACTTAAACATTGAATTCTCCTCCCTTTACACGATCGACATTATAATGCTGTACGCTACGTAGATCAATACTCCGAAGAGGAATCCGTAGAGGATGCCTACTTCTCTGCCCAGGGTCCTGCCGGAGCTCTGCTGTATCTCAGAGTTGGTGAACTCCACCTTCCCCTCGATGTCATCCAGCCTCTTTTGGACGGCCGAGAACTCTGCCGGGTCAACTGCTGCTGCGGGGATCATTTTATAGACCTCCTAGAAGCGCCAGGGGGATCAACACCATGCCAAGCGCGAATAAGGCTCCAATAAGGAAGCCAAGCACCTTGGTGGCGCCCACTGCAGACGACAGCTTCTGGTTTCTGGCAGTAAGCTGGGCCCGGTAGCAGATTTCATCGATCATGGGTACGAAGGCGCTTTCTGGGGGCGCCTGGGTTGCCGCTACTGCAATAGATTCTGCCATATTTGCTCCTCCTACGGTTTCAATAATAATTTAGTCCAGTCGATGCCGCCGGGGAACAGTAAGGCTAGAAGCACCACGCATAAGACGACGCCTATGGCGATGCCTTCCATCTTGCCCGCATACCAGCCCATGGTGAACTTGTTCAGGTAGCCGATGTCCTTGACATCGTCCTTGATCGCCCTGAGCCTGGACTGGATGATGGCGAGCTCTCCAGAGACCGGCTTTATGGCCGCTCCGACTTCGACTTCCTCTTCCTTCTCCTTGATGGTGATCAGCATCGGCTCCCCTGCGAACGCGCCGGGGTCCTTTGCGAGACAGTCCTTGATGACCTGAGTGATCTTGGCCTCGTCCTCTACGTCCACCATCTCGAAGATCTGTACCTGTTCCTGGAACCTCTTGACGGCGTTGGCGTCGAGGTTCTCGATGAAGGGGATAGCGCCCTTTGCATTGACGATCCTTCCGTCCTTCAGGCCGTACTTGTACAGGCATATCAGGGCGTCGCCCGATATGTGGCCCTTGACTTCAGAACCGCAGATCACCAGGAACCGGATGTTCGGGTTGGATATGACGTTCGCGACGATCTTCTCGATGCCGAGGTTCTCGGTCTTGAAGGGTCCGGATATGGCCGCGCCGGCCTTTATGGGGAACAGGTTGAAGTGCGAGCCGCAGGTCGCGACCGCGACGGGGCTCTTTGCGTCTCCAGTATCATATTCACCCTTGACGACTGGCCATCCCTTTGCTGGTTCTTTCTTGTCTACCATTTTATATCATCCCTCCAGCGCGCAGGAAAACGATGACGAACGCGGCGATCAGCCCGAAGATGAAGCCGTAGAATACGTTGGTGAAGATACCAGCGTAGTACAGCGACTTTTCCCTGCCGGGGAAAGACTCCAGGAAGCTGCCCGTCGGTGCCAGCGAATTCACTAGATCGTCGGCGTACTTGTCGAGCTTGTCGAGAGCAGTGTTGACTGATCCCATGGTATACTTCACCATGTTGCCGCTCTCGGGTGCGATCTTGCCCGTCTCGGTATCGTAAACGAGACCGTATTCGGGTAGTACCTTAATTGCTGCCATGACTTATGCCTCCTTCTTGGGCAGTACGCCTGTGGCGAGCACCGTCACGCCGCTTTCCTTGACCTTGTTGAAGTAGGCCAGGTACGCGTATATCCAGCCGAGCAGGCCCAGCACTACGGTTATTAAGGCCGGGAGTATGTTCGCCTGGAACGTGTAGAGCGACATTAAGCCGAACATTATGGTCGACAGCAGGCCCGCTTCTACGGCCAGCGTGAGGGTCCTTCTCTGGTCCTCATCGGGGCCGAGGCAGGCATTGAACGGGTGCAGCATCGGGAGAGCTCCGATCATGAACAGCGGTGCGATGAAGCCGGTCTCGAAGACGTACTTCATCATCGACGCGTAGTCGAACGAGCCCGCGATCGTGGTCGTGAAGCCCATCAGGATGATGCTCGCCGCGCCGGCGATAAAGACCATGCCGATCTGCATGGTCGGGATCTTCATCTTAAGGACGGAGTTCGCGATGAAACCGATGATGGCGCCCTGAACGAGCGACAGCACGATGGCTGCGATGGGGCCGACGTATACGATGCCCACGTAGTCGCCTATCTTGAGGCCGAGCAGCGTGGCCAGCAGGCCCATGCCGAACGCGAGCATGCCGATGGACGGAACGCCCGTACCGATACCGTACTTACAGATCCTCCTGACCGCGTCCGCGCCCCATACTATTGCTAGTATGGCGCCGACAGCGCCGAGGAAGGAGAAGTATCCGACTTTCATGTAAGTATTCAGGAAATATGCCAGGTATATGGCGATAAGGCCGCCCACGATACCAAGGGCAGCGAGCATATACCAGTCGAGTTCTTTGACTTCGGACATTTTATACCACTCCCAGGTATATCAGTGCAACAGCCCAAACGCCCATAACGAACGAAGCGACGGTACAGGCGATGATGGCGCGGGGTACTCTCTTGAACTTGGGGTCGTGGAAGCCTTCGATCGTACCGGTGATGTTGTACGACGCCAGGACCGAGTTCACGAAGAATATGCCTACCGTGAGGAACGCCGCAGCAGCGATACCGGCGACGCCGAGCTTGTCGAAGTTGCCGAGTCCGCCCGCCATGAACGCCAGGTACAGCATTGCGCCGCCCAGGCCGCCCAGCAGTCCGCCGATGAGCGAGCTGATGATGGCGACGGTCGGGGTGCCGTGACCCTCAGTTCCCCTCGTGACCCACAGGTCCTGCCTGTCGCCAGTGATGGGGTCGTACTTGACCTTGGCCGAGACCAGGGGTACGCCGATCGCGAACGAGTACAGGATGTTGGCCGTGACGCCCAGGATGACCATCATGATCATGGCGCCGACAATGCCGGCGACGAACACGAGAAGAATGGCCATCAAGTTAGACGATATGCCGCTGATCGACAGCAGGGTGCCGTCGTTCATGGCAGTCGCGAAGCCTGGGTAAGCAGTCTTGAGCGAGCCCCGGTATATATCGTTCACTGTGAAACCCGCGCTGATCAGGCCGAGTGCGCCCGACGAGAACGCGAGCATCGTGGTGCCGGTACCGATACCGGTAGCCTGCGCCATTGCGGCAGGAGCGCCGCCGACGGGCACGAAGTGAACGCCGAGGCCGATGAGTAATCCGCCGATGGTTATGGCTAATAGTACTATGATTAAAGTTATCGGGTCCATGTTACTCCTCCGCTGCCTTGTATGCCGGGTAGTTCTTCCTGGTCCACATCTCGAGGATGCGGTTGAAGATGACCCAGATAAGCACTAACAGAAGGCCGGCGACCATTGCGCCCCATCCGTTCCAGTACTGGGTGAACAGGATCTCTCTCCACGCATCCGAGAACACGGTTATGCCCAGACCGAACCCGGTCAGGGGGCCGCCGTGCTTGACGCAGTAGCCGGCAACGTCTATGCTGTTCCTGAGGCCGGCCTCGCCCTTCTGGACGATCTTGCCGGACTGTGCCGCGGGTAATCCCATGCCGAACGGCTTGTTCTGGTATTCCCTCTCAGCACCATAGTGAACATCACCGACCGCGGAGCCCATACCGCCGACGATTACGCCCCACAGCATTGCGAGAATGGGGAAGGGGAAGGGTTGTCCGAGGATCCAGTTCATTAAATAAGAGAACGTTCCGATCGCCATTGCCGCAATAAAGGCGTGGGCGATAATAGCTGGTGTTGTCGTTAACAATATATCGAGATATATCGGTTGGCCAAATCTCTTCTGTCCGGTCAACCTGCCCATGTAAGCCGTCGTTGCATATACACCGTACATCAACGAGGCCGCCAGGGCGCCGAACGCAAGAGCTATGACGGGGTTCACTTTGAACGCCATCATGAGAGCCAATGCGATGGCTGCACCGGTGCAGCATAAGAACCCGTAGGCTACCGGCTCACCGCTGACTGCCTTGTTGTAGTAGCGGTGTAAGTAACCTACCTGCGGAGCGAGCTGCACTTGCGAGTTAGCGTTGGACTGTGAGCCGAAATCCGACTCCAGGTCTTCCGCAGCCCCCGCAATAGTAGCACAGGCACCCATGAGTGCAGCCGTTCCTAGGCTCAGTACTATTGTTGGTTCTACCATGTGTTATCCTCCTCTTTAGTTTATAATTATGGATACGTGTAGGGAACAGACATCCATAATTAGGGCTATAAGTATCAATTTTTAAAGGGTTTGTAGACTAATAAATCTTTCGAAATGCGGTTAATGGAAAAGAGAAGCCGCGGATTGCCTTTAATCCCAAAAATAACCTCGAATACGCTTTTATAATGTATAATAAACCCAATATAATACATTTTATATAATAAGCGCTTGATGCTTCAAGGCTTTTTTACTATATGAATAATGTACAATGAATTAAAAAGTCTGCGCCTGAACATATATGCCATGCTTTTTACCGATTTTAAAATGGATGGCATTTTTTAAATTGCGCCGCCTCAGGATACATGGGATACTATCGGATATGGCTTCATCAGATACCGCGATCGGCGGCACTTGTGACGAGCAGGGCATGAGCACCACCACCCTCGCCATGCAGAGGAACATCATGGCGAACGAGCGCACTTTCAGCGCCTGGCTCAGGACCGGCCTGGCGCTTATCGTCGCGGCCATCGCGCTTCCGAGAATTATACATTTCGTATACTGGGCGTGGACGCTCAAGCTGATCGGCCTCATATTCATAGCCATTGCCACGACGGTGTTCATTGTAGCCTACTGGCGCTATGAGGCCGAGAGTAAAAAGCTGATGTGCGCCGGGGCGGTCATGACGCCGGCGTGGCTCATTAAAGTATTGACCATCCTGCTTATGGCCACGTCGGTCATATCGGTGGCCCTGCTATTGCATGAATGACCTTTTACGGCGTTACCGGCCAATAGGCATACATGGATTAATATTTTTAATATTTCGCTACGCCATATAAAGTTTATATGCAGCTCCACCATAATACTCATGGGTATGCTTGTAACCTTCGAGGTCATGGAGAAGAAAGGGGAGCTGGTCGCGGTCCACGACGGTAGCCTCGGGCTTCTCGTGGCCCTGGGAAACGACTGGGACATGCTCCGGGATACGATCAACGAGACCGTCTCGGACGCCCTGGGAGAAGTTACCGCCGACGTGGAGATCGAGCTGTTCATCGACGCGAACCACCGGACCCGGTTCAAGTACGTTTACGACCGGGCCGTGGCCGATAGGACAGGGTAGAAGGCCCTTTCCGGATACGTGTAACGACAACTCCCGGCCTCCCGGCACATTGCAGCAGGGCAGGCGCTTTTACTGGAGATCGATGAAGTAGCTGGAGTATATATTTACTTATTATGCTATTAATTATCTAAAAATATTTAAATGTTTATTCGGATAGTAATGTTTCTACATGCGGCATGCGTTACATGATACTAAGCCGATTGGTACAGCCTGGATAATACTTAGTATTACGACTTATGTGGGGGTATAAAATATTTACACGTTTAAAATTCCCGGCCAACAGGAGATGTGGAAGCCGGTCGCTCTATTACTTGTTATATCAGTGACCGCATTGATCGCCGTATATGTAAACATTTGTAATAACACATCGATCGTTTACACCCATCTTTTCTACGTACCGATCATACTGGCCAGTATATGGTATCGCAGGCTAGCGCTGCTGGTGGCCGTATGCCTCGGCATCCTTCACGTTGTCATTAATTTGTCCTTAAATTCCTTTACCTATGAACCCATCATCAGGGCCGTCTTTTTCGTTATCGTGGGGTACTTTGCGTCGTCGTTCGCGGAAAGTAACTTCGCGCTCCTGAACCGGTCCAGAGCCTCCGAGGCAAAAATATGGGGGATAAGGGACGAGCTTGAGGAGCTCGTGGAGGAGCGCACCAGAGAGCTCAAGAATGCAAATGAGTCGTTAAGAAATGAGATACATGCTAAAAGACAGGTAGAAAAGGCTTTGAGAGACGCCAGGGACCAGGCAGAGCTGTACGTGGACCTGATCAGCCATGACATCGGCAACATGAACCAGGCGATCATGGGGTATCTCGAGATAGCCCTCGCGCTGATCAACCCCCGGGGCGAGGAAAGAGACCTGATCGTGAGGCCGCTGGAGATCATCAATAACAGCTCGAAGCTGATCGGTAACGTGAGAAAGCTCCAGCGGGCCCAGGCCGGGGAGATACCCCCGGAAGCATGCGACCTGGGGGAGGTACTCTCTGAAGTTAAGGCGAGCTATTCCCGCGTGCCCGGCAGGGATGTGACGATCGATTACGCTCCGGCCGGAAAACGCACCGTCATGGCGAACGAACTTCTGAAAGACGTCTTTTCGAACATCGTGGAAAACTCGATCAAGCATTCCAGCGGTCCCCTCACGATAAGTATCGGGCTGGCCACGATGCAGCGCGATGACGCCGCATACTATGTGGTATCGATCGAGGACAACGGCCCTGGAATATCGGACGCGCAAAAGAAAAAAGTGTTCATGAGCTTTTCTCAAAATAAGGAGAAGCCAACACGCAGAGGCTTTGGCCTGCACCTGGTGAAGACCCTCGTGGAGATATACAAGGGTTCCGTATGGGTGGAAGACCGTGTTCCGGGCGATCATACGAAGGGCTGCAGGTTCGTGGTCATGCTGCCCTCTAGAGGATAGAAAAATGTATAACGCACACAAAAATCCATACCCTTTAAGCCTCGGGATGTATAACCAGGTCGTGCTAGCCCTCATTATCGTGGCCTGCGTATTCGTCACGCTGTACGCGAACTTCCTGCTCGGCATCGACGCCGTGTATACCCACCTGTATTATCTGCCGATCATCCTGGCCGGGATATGGTACCATCGTAAGTCGATCTACCTGGCGCTATTCCTCGGCCTGGCCCACGTGTCGATAGGGTATTATCTCGCGGGGAGCATCGTCCCGAGCACGCTCATAAGGGCGGTGATGTTTCTCGTCGTCGCCGCTGTCGTAAGCCTGCTCTCCGAAAGACGGCATACATTATATAATGAGACCAGGCTATTGCTTGAGTCCACCGGCGAGGGCATCTACGGCATAGACCTGGAAGGGCGCTGCACGTTCATCAACGACTCGGCCGCCCGCATGCTCGGCTACGCGCCCGACGAAATGATCGGCAAAAGTACGCACGACCTGATACATAGCAGAAAGATGGATGGCACCCCCTGCGTCCCCGAGCATTGCGGCGTACTACAGTCAATTTGGACAGGGGAGGGCTGTCGTATAAGCGACGACATCTTCTGGAGGAAGGACGGGACCGCTATCCCCGTGGAATATTCCTCCTATCCTATCATCGAGGACGGCCTCGTAAGGGGAGCCGTCGTGACCTTCAACGATATCTCGGAGCGTAAAAAGTCAGAGGAAGAGATACGTGAGGCTAAGAGAAGATCGGAGCTATTCTTAGATATCATGGCCCACGATATCAACAACATGAACCAGGTGGGTATAGGCTACCTGGGCATGGTACTGGGGGCCTTGAAGCCCGGAGATAAGGTCGACGAGGATAACATCGTCATGCTGGAAAGATCGCTGAGCTCGCTGGAGAACAGCTCCCGGCTCATTTCCAACGTCAGGACGCTGCAGGAGGTGGAAACGGGCAAGGTCAGGCTCAAGCCGATCAACCTGTGCGACGTGCTCTCCGACGTCCGGGACCGATATTCCCGCGTCCCGGGCCGAAACGTCTCCATTAATTACGCCAATTCGCCGGAATGCATGCTGGAAGCCAACGAGCTGCTGAAGGATGCGTTCTCAAATCTCGTGAGCAACGCGGTGAAGCACTCCGATCCGGCAAAGCCGTTGACCGTCGACATCACGCAGACCCGGATCTCCGATGGCGGCAATGAGTATTACATGGTCACGATCGCCGACGACGGGCCGGGCATACCCGATGACCTTAAAAGTAAATTGTTCACGAAGTTCCAGAGGGGCCAGACCCATGCCCAGGGCAAAGGGCTGGGATTATATCTCGTGAAGTCCCTCGTGGAGGACTTCCGTGGCCGGGTATGGGTCGAAGACCGGGTGCCGGGCGACCATACGAAAGGCGCACGGTTCGTGGTCATGTTACCGGCGTCCGCGTAGCCCGGTCAAGGGATGATCGGCATTCCTGCGGACAGGCGCTTTGCATCCATCCCCGCGGAAGCGAGCGACGAAACGATGCTGTCGCCGGAGCAGTGGCCGGCAATGACCTTTTTAACCCCGGAGGACTTTAGCATGCCCAGGGTGCTTAAAAGCCTCCCGGGGCTCGCTTTTTCCATATGGAGGCCTCCCGCTATTATACCCGGATACATGCCGTACTGGCGCTTTACGCACTCGATGGTGTTGACGATGCCCGCGTGGCAGCAGCCGCATAAGAGGACCAGGCTGTCACCATCTCGTATGACCAGGGACTGGTCATCCGCCATCGGGTCCGGGGATAGCGTCCCTTCGCTTTCGACCAGCAGGTCGGGCTGAGGCATCTCATAGGGAGTTATTCGCTCGATCTCGCCGGTCGTGTACACGCCGCCGCCCAGGTCGATAGGACCCGCCTCGACGCGAAGCTCACAGCGCACTTCCAGCTCATCTCTCATAAAAGGCAGGCCAATGGCCTTTAATTCCCCTCCTCGCCGGGCGAATTTTTCCTGGAATGCGGCCGGATGCATGATCAAAGGGATGCCCTCGTTCAACCCTATAACCTTCATCAAGCCCCCGGTATGGTCATAGTGCCCGTGGCTCAATACGATATAGTCGAGGCCGCTCAGGCTGACGCCCGAAAGCCTGGCGTTATGTAGCAAAACGTCCCCGCTCTGGCCCGTGTCGAATAATATTCTCAGGCCGCCCGACTCGATATAGAAGGATAGGCCATGCTCGCCCCAGTAACCGCTCCCCGAAGGCACCAGGTTATCGCAAAGGCAAAAGACCCGTTCAACGGACATATATCAAATCCTGCGGTATGTATAGAAAAAAATGACGGTCCCGGATACGCTAGCGTCCATATCCTAGTTATCGCCAAAATATTGGCTTATCGGGATCTTCCGGGCTTTTCTCCGGCCACAGCAATGCCCGCTGGCACATATAGGGGATCGGCCTTCCTGGACCATGGCCTTATCCTTGTCCTCGTTTTCCGGAGTCCCAGAAGCCATTGGATCTTCAGGGCTCTTGCCCGGATCCAGGTCATTCCCGTCGCTGCTTTCGCCCGGCTGGCCCGTACTGTCTTTTTCTGGCACGTGACCGCTCCTTATCACTATAGAATATTCACGTACCCGGCCCCATGGTTAAGCCTTAAAAAGAGGAGGCCAGGCCCGTGCGGATTCACTTCCGGAGTTCCTCCAGCCGCCTATCGACGTACGTCATCTGCTCGTTAATATCATTTTTATAGCTTTCCAGCGCTTTTATCTCTTCATCCTTTGTCTTAAAGCCGCCACTCTTACAGTAGGGGCATTCGCCCATGTGATGATGGTACCCTGTCGGATGCGTGCCCTCGCCATGGTGATGCTCGTGCCCCCCGTGATGCCCTTCATGGTGTGTCATAAAATCATCCTGTAGAAATGTAGGCATACGGATATTTTTAATATCGTGAATTATTGCACGGCCATACACTACGGCATTTCATCGCCGTTACAACTCTCATCGCCACGCCCGCTTCGGCACTGTCTCATGCCACACGCCCTGCTACCGGCGGTCTCGCACCCCTCGATCTGTAATATTTTGCCGTTGATCACGGCATCGGCGATCTTTTTTCGGGCGCTGTGGAGGTCTTTCCATGCCGTCTTCCGGGACACGCCCATACGGGCCGCGATCTCCTCCTGCTCCAGGTCGAGAAGGTCGGCCAGCTTGATGGCCTCGATCTCCTCGGGCAGCAGCGTCACTGTGTCCATCTGCCCTTCGCGCCTGCACGCGGGCATCATGCACCTGAAATGGCCGCCCGACAGGCACCTTTTCGAGCGGGGCCTGCCGGCGCATCTTCTTTCTCTCATCTTTTTAGTTCATTCTCCGCCATGCTTATATTTGTGGTGGCGACGCATCAAGGATGCGTCAGATCTCCTCGCAGCAGCGCCTCATTCTTCCGTGGCCGTGATGCTGCCTTCCGCCGCAATGGCCCCGGCCGCGCCCGCGAGGCTTACCACCCTGGCCCTCCGGATTGCCGGCGTCTGCTCCTTCCGTTAGTTCCCTCTCTTCTTTGGGGTGGCTACATGGCCCCATCATTCTTCCTGCCGGGCCTTCGCCCGTCGGACCGGTCCCATCTTTATCTGGCATTATATTTTTCTCCTTTTTTATCGTAATTTTTCTAGTTTCCCTGACCTATACTGCTCCAGGGCTTCCCGGATGGTCATATTTTTGGCCATGAGCACTTCGATGCCGGCCTTTCGCAGGGCCTTCAAGGCATTTTTACCGATCCTGCCGGCTATGACGGCCGAAGGCTTATGCTTGATAATGTCTGCGGCGGCCCTCAGGCCCGCATTATTCAGGTAGGCTGCCATATTCGGTACGATGTCCAGTTCGCCAGTTTCCAGGTCGATCAACATGAAATTTTTACATCGCCCGAAGAACTCGCTCACTTTACCATTGATATAGGCACCATCTGCCGTTATACAAATGCTCACGTGCGGCCCTCCGATACACAATTATTACTCATATGAGACTAACTATAAATAGTTTCGGCACATTCGCAGTTTGTCACGCTGGCAGTGTTATAATAAAACTGTCATTTTTATAAGTAGCGGGCTTTATCTATCATATTCGCCAGAGCATGGGATGAAGATAAATCCGCCATCCCGTACCCTCGCCCGGGCCTCGGAGATCATCTCGCCGCACTTCGGGCACTTGACCGACCTGAACATGCGCGCTTTTCAGGTATTTCAGGCCGAATGCGGCGGATGTCGAACAGCTTATCGCCGGGCACCTAATGGTCGCACATGTTCTCGCCGGCGACCAGCTTTCCGCCCAGGAACGATTCTAAGGCCTCGTCGGCGGTCCCCGAGACCCCGGAGATCACCCGTATGTTCCTCTCCTCGAACATGTCCAGCGCCCTTCTGCCCAGGCCGCCCGTGATGACGTGCGTGACGCCCCACGATGCCATGAGCTTCGGCAGGAGCCCGGGCTCATGGCCAGGGCTCTTTTCGACTTTCCTGGATACGGCTTTGCCGTCTTCGATCGTCACTATCAGGAATTCCGGCGTGTGGCCGAAATGCTGGGACACCATAGTCCCTTCAATGGGTATGCAAACTTTCATTGGTTTTCACTCCTCACTTTTTCTATCAGCTTATACAAATTATCGTACATCTGCCTGTAGAGGCCCCGGATCTCTTTGCCCGCGCAGGATACGGGTATCCTGCCCTGGCTCAGGCAATCGAATATTTTCCGTTCATACGGGATCTTGCCTATTACCGGCACGCCCGATTGGCCGCAGTAGGACTCTATCATCTTCGAGTACGGCTCGTTCAGGTCGTACTTGTTAATGCAGACACAGGGCCTGGCCTTGAAGCGCCGGACGACCTCCATGGCACGCTTGAAGTCGCTATACCCGGAGACAGTGGGCTCCACGACCAGCAGCGCGATGTCGGCCCCGGCCAGGGACGCGATGACGGGGCAGCCTATGCCGGGCGGCCCGTCTATGAGCACTATGCCGTCCTCTCCTGCGACCTTTATCGCCTCCTCTCGTACCATCGTGACCAGCTTTCCGGCGGTGCCCACGCCCGGGTCCAGCCGGGCATGCACCATAGGGCCGTACGCGGTATCGGATACGTAGACCTCGCCGCAGGGGCGTTCGACCAGCGATATGGCCCCTGCGGGGCAGACGGCAACGCATACGCCGCAGGCTTCGCAGGCGGTCGGGTCGATGGCCGCATGCTCTCGCATGGAGACGGCGTTAAATCGGCAATATGTCTCGCATGCACCGCATGCAACGCACGCGCTTTCGTCGACGACGGGGAATTTATGGCCGGAGTAAGGCTTTTTTTCTTTTACTTCAGGCTTCAGGAGCAGGTGAAGGTTCGAGGCGTCCACATCGCAATCCGCAAAGGTCGGATGGTTGAAGAACATCCCGAGCGATGCAGTCACGGTCGTCTTCCCCGTGCCACCTTTCCCGCTGATCACCGTTACTTGCACTGGCATGCTTGCCCGACCCTCCGCTGGACTTTTTCATATATCGATATGAACATCGGGGCGAGCCTCGGCAGCGCATTGACCGCGATGATCCCGCCGCTATAGGTCCTCGCGATCTTATCATCGTAGGGTATCTTTTCCAGGATATCGATGCCGCGGCCGGTACAATAGTCCTCGATGAGCGCGTTATCGCCGGTATGCTTGTTGACCACGACGCCATGCGGGACTTCCATCGCTACTAACACGTCCACGGCCAGGGCCAGGTCATGAAGGCCGAACGGCGTGGGCTCGGTGACCAGTATGCAGTAGTCGCAGCCATTTACCGCCGCTACCATGTTGCATGACGTGCCCGGGGAACAGTCAATGATCGACGTGCCCCCTTCAGGGAGCCTCTTTTTCACCGATCTGATTACAGGAACTGACGAGTGCTCGCCTTCATCGAGCATGCCCGTGATCAGCTCGATGCCTCCGGCAGGCCTGGAGGTCTTTACTACGCCCACCTTCCTGGACACCTCTTTTATGGCGCTTTGAGGGCAGACGAGCAGGCACCCGCCGCACGAGTGGCAGAGGCCGGGGAACGTCAGTGCAGTGCCGGGAAATATGGAAATGGCGTTGAACTTACAGAAGTCGGCGCACTTGCCACAGTAATTACACCGGGATCGGTCGATGACGGGCACGCTGATGAACACCTCCTCGACACTGGCTTCGCCGTCCGGCAAGAAGAGGTGGAGGTTGGGCTCCTCCACGTCACAGTCGGCGAGCGTTATGCCCGACCCGGCCTTTGCCAGGGCCAGGGCCATATTACAGGCGACGGTCGACTTGCCGGTACCGCCCTTGCCGCTCGCGATGGCGATGCGCATGCCCTTACCTCGAGCGCCTGCGACCGCCGCTAAACCCTTGGCCGCATCCACGGGGCTTCCCGCCGCGGCCGACGCCATAGATGGCGGAGCCGGGCGTATCCTCGCCCGCGTCGTTCTTTTTCTCATCAGGGCCTGTAGGGATATTCGTATCCCTGCATGGCCCCATCCTTCTTCCACGGGGGCCTTTACCCTCGGGGCCTGTTCCATCTCGTCCTGGCATCTTAGATCCTCCTTATTTTGGAGCGTCGATGGTTCTCAGCTTTCCGGCGCTATATTGTCCCACGGCTTCTCTGACATTCACGTTCCCGCACGAGTATAGCTTCACGCCGAATGCCTTAATGACGTTAAAGGCGTTGTCCCCAATCAGCCCCGTAATGATAGCAGCGGGCGCATATTTTATCACGGTATTGGCGGCTTTGATACCTGCGCCGCCGGATTCATCGGCTGCCGAATTACGCACTGCCCTGTACTTCATGGTCGAGGGGTCGACGAGGATGAAAAACTTACATCGCCCGAACCGTCCGTCCACTTTACTTTCCAGGTCATCCGAAGTTGCCGTTATACAAATTTCCATTGGTAACGCTCCTCATATACAATTATTACTCATATGAGACAAAATAGAAATACATTTCGCATGAGAGGCTTATTTGGTGGTCCTGGAAAGGACCCATTTGCCGACGATATCCTTGCTTGCCTCGATGATGCCATAGTGGCCCGCCGCGTCCACCTGGGTCAGCTCTTTATCGTACGACTGGACGCGGGTAAGGATGTCATAGGCTCCCCGGATGTCGAAGAATGGGTCATTTCGGGAGAATATAGTCAGAAAGGGCAGCCTGACTGCCCCTGCGATCGCGGCATCCTGGCCGACACCGCAAGCCGTGAAGAAGTCTTTGCCATATAGCATGCATTTTCGGCCGCTTCCCGACGTTTCCAGGGACCTCATGATGCCGGCGTCCATGGGAATACGGTATTTGTCGCAGAGCTGCTCGTAATCATCGGGCGACAGGATCTCGAGCTTTTTCGATCTTTTATATAGCTTCTCAACGAGGCGTTCCTTGAGCGCGATCGCCGCGGTCGGTTCCCGGATCTTTTTCACCTCATCCCGTATCCGTGTCGAATACTCGGACATTATGATGCCGCGCAGGTTTTTCGGGCACCTGGAAGCGTAGTACAGTGCCAGTATGCCTCCGAAATTATGGCCGTACAAAAATATCCTGGCGCTACTATACTGCTCATGGATATGCTCAACATGGCTATCGATATCTTTTATAAGAGTATCCCGGGAGATCCCGTCGATGCTGCCTCCGGACATGCCATGGCCCCGGAGGTCGATAGAATAAAAAGCCGTACCCCGGTCCAGTAATTGCCTGATCAGGATCTTTTCTCCGTATGGGGGAGAGCTTCCGTGAAGGCCTATGCCGTGGATGAACAGGACAAAGGAAGTCACTTCCACGGGAGGCGACCATTGCCGATAATAAAGGCCGACGCCATCGTGCGCCTTCACGAAGCCGTCGCCAAATGAGGCACACGGATCGGTCACGGCCGTCACCTGTCGAAGCACCCTATGCACGGGTCGAACGTGATCGTTATGAGGCCGACGTCCGCCAGGTGCGACCCTCTTATCAGGGGGACTATGCCGATCCCGTTCGCATATGTCGACGTTCTTATTTTTACCCGGTCCAGCTCCTTGGACTTCTTGCCTCTCACATAATAGAATAATTCGCCCCTGGGAGCCTCATCCCGCGCGAAGTATTCGCCGTCCGGCAGGGTCTTAGACTTGGCGAAAAGCTCGTCGGGCGTGCCCTCCAGCAAAGGCAGGCATTGCCGGATGATCTCGATGGACTGGAACAGCTCGCGGACCCTGACGAGCGAGCGGGCCCAGCAGTCGCCGTCCTTTTCCGTTACGGGCGTCACCTTGACCTCTTTATAGAGTAAATACGGGTATGCGTGCCGGACGTCATAGGGCACGTTGCTGCCCCGGGCCACGGGCCCGACCACGCAGAGGTCTTTGGCGAGCTTCTCGCTCATGACGCCCACGCCCTGCATGCGCTGCCTGATCGTGTAGCTATTTACGATCATGCTCTCGAGGTCGTGACATTTTTTCTCCATGGCGTCGCAGAAGTCGCTGATCTCCTTCGCCATCTCGGGGCCGATGTTCCTGATCACGCCGCCGACGATGTTGATGCCGTGGAGCACGCGGTTACCTGTAGAGCGCTCGAACACGTCGAGGACCATCTCCCTGTTACGGAAGCACAGCATGAACATATTCTCGAAGCCGATGGACTCGAGCGTCAGGCCAATGGCGAGCAAATGGCTGTGGAGCCTCTCGAGCTCAAGCATGATAGTGCGGATAATGGCCGCCCGACGAGGGATTTCAAGGCCCATCGTGCCCTCGACGGCCATACAATAGCACGTCGAGTGGTGCTGCGTGCAGATGGCGCAGACTCGCTCCGAAAGGTAAGCGCCCTTGTTGTAGTCCCATTCGAACTTCTTCTCAAGCCCCTTATGGACGTATCCGGCCTCCAGCTCCGCATCCCGGACGATCTCACCGTCCAGGCTCAGCTTTAGCCGGAGGGGCTCGATCCATACGGGGTGCTGAGGGCCGAATTGTATGACGGTCCTCATTTCATGATCTCCTGGATGAGGGGCAGTACTTCTTCGGGCTTGCCCATCGATACGATCTTGCCTCCCTTCACGTAGGCGGCCCGGTCGCAGATCGTCCTGACGAAGTCCATGTCATGGGAAACGATGACGAAGGTCTCGCCGATGTCCTGCCTTGCGGAAAGGATCGAGTTGATCACGTATTTTTTCGTTATGGGGTCCATGGTGCCCGTGGGCTCGTCCAAAAATATGACGTGCGGCTCTTTTATGAGAACCTGCGCCAGCGCGACCCTGTGGCGCTCGCCCTCGGAAAGCTCCCCGGGGTACTTGCCGAGGATATCGCGGCTTCTCTTCTCGTCGAAGCCGGATATCTGAAGCGTATGGATGGCCTTTTTCTGGGCCAGCTCCGCCGGGAACTCGAGCCCGATGGAATCGGTCATGTTCTCGATGACCGTGCGATGAGGATAAAGGTCGTACTCCTGGTGGAGCAGGCCTATGTACGGCTTGGCCCTGCCCCGGGCATAGTAGCCCGGCTCGCACAGGTTGATCCAGTCGTCGCCCACCTTCATTTCGACCATGCCCGAGGTCGGCTCCAGGTTACCCGTCAGGATATTTGTAAGCGATGTCTTTCCGGCGCCGCTGGTGCCCACGATGCCGAAGATCTCGCCCTCACGGATGTCGAAGCTCACGCCATTCACCGCGTTGATGACGCCCCGGTCAACGGAAAAATACTTCTTGTAGAGGCCTTCGACCTTTATGACGCTGCCTCCGGCCTGGACCTCCTTCCGCTCTACGGCCTCGATGCCGCCCGTGAACGCCTTTATTACGTCCTCCGGCCGGCCGAGCATCTTTATCCGGCCGTTCTCGAGCAGAAGGGCCCGGGTGGCCATTTCCTCGATGACCCCGGGGAAGTGGGAGGTGATGAGCACGGTGATGCCCAGCTCCTTCGACAGCTTCTTGAGATTCTGGTGGACGACCTGCGCGGTCTTCGGGTCCAGCGTGCCGGTGGGCTCGTCGGCCAGGAGCATCATCGGCTCCCGTGCGAGCTGCCGGGCCATGACCACGCGCTGCTTTTCGCCGCCCGACAGGTCCCGGGCGATGTGCATCATCCGGTGGGACAGCTTGACCTGGTCGATGATGTCCGCGGCGCGCATGATCCGGTCGCCGCCATATCCCGAGTCGTCCAGCGCCTTCATGACGTTCTCGATGACGCTGTCGTCGCCGTAGATGCCGAAGGTCCTCTGGATCATGATCGCTACCCTGCGGGAGATATTTCTCTTTTTTACCGGGTCAGCGCCGTTGAGTATGTCCTCCGATATGGGAGAGAGGGGGCCGCCGCATTTCGGGCATGAGCCGCCGGCCTTTCCAGGAGGCTCGACGCGGCCGCACCAGTCACAGGCGGCACCGTGATAGACGATCTGGCCGGTCGCCGGTATGGATTCGTCCAGCCCGCGGAGGACGTTCAGCAGGACGGTCTTGCCGGAGCCGCTCCGGCCAATGATGCCGATCATCTCGCCTTCCTCGATGCTCAGGCTGACGTTGTCGAGCACCTTATCGCCGTCATACGTGACGGTCAGGTCTTTTATATCTACCAGCGTGGCCATTTCATATCACCTTTCAAGTATGCCCGTGATCTTGCGGGCAATATCACCCGTATATTTCTCGATCCCGGAGCCTTCGGTAATGACATCGCTTCCCCTGTTGGACGCGTCCATGGGGATGCTTCCCAGCATGTCAAGCCCGTACTTCTCGCAGAGTCGCTTCACGGTATCTTCGCCGAACGGGAACACCTTTTCATGGCAGCCCGGGCACTCGAAGTACGCCATGTTCTCCACGACGCCCAGGATCCTCGTGTTCAGCATCTTCGCCATGTTGACGATCTTGCTCACGTCCAGGAGCGAGAGGTTCGAGGGCGTGCTCACGACGACGAGGCCCGTGAGGGGCATGGTCTGCATGATGCTCAGGGGCTCATCCCCTGTGCCGGGGGGCAGGTCAACGAGTAAAAAGTCAAGCTGACCCCACTGCACGTCCGCCAGGAACTGGTTGACGAGGGAGCTGCGCATCGGCCCTCTCCAGACCACGGGCGCGTCGCTCGCCGATATGATGGACTCGACGGACGCGACCTCGATGCCGTGCGGAGCCTCTACGGGCAGAAAGCCGTTCTCGTCACCCGTCATTTTTTCGTCCTCGATGCCCAGCAGGTGAGGCATGTTGGGGCCGCTCACGTCCGCATCTAGAACGCCGACCGTATAGCCGCTTTTTGCGAGGGCGATCGCGAGGCCGGCGGTCACCGTGCTCTTGCCCACGCCGCCCTTGCCGCTCACGATGGCGATGCGGTACTTGATCCTCGCCATGTTATTCTTTATGCGGAGTTCCTGCTCGTTCTTTTCCGCGTTGCCGCAGGAATCGGGGCTGCAGGTGCTCGTTTTGCTGGAACACGACTCGCAAGCGGAGCTTTTTGTAGAGCTGCTCATTACCAGTCGCCTCTAATGGTGTGAGCAGTTACAGGTGCCCTGGTCGGATAGCTCGTTCAGGGCGCCGGAGGAGAAGTCCTGGAGGGCGTCGGATACTCTGCCGAAAGCGCCTCCGTAGACGCGTATGCCCTTGCTGGTCAGTGATACCAGCGGCCTGCCCCCGATCCCCGAGACGATGACCACGTCCACGCCGCTTTCCTTTAACAGTATTGCGGGGGCGGCGCAGTTGTGCACGCCGTCCGGCGACGCGTTACTCAGGGCGTTAACGCCGACCGGCTTCCCGTTCGAGATATCCACGAGCGTGAAAAACTCGCATGAGCCGAAATGAGCGCATATGTCCGATTCGAGTCCACCTTCCGTCATAGATGGTATTGCGATCCTTGTCGTATTACTCGCTTCCATTTTTTGTTCCTTCCTTTGTATCTTTAGGGCAGCGGTAGCCGTTGTCGAGCAGTCTTCTTCCTCTGCCGTCGCCCCCTTTTCTATAGATGCTTTTTGATGAGCAGGAGGGACACGCCCCGGGGCGGCCACTGCCGCACGGAGACTCCCATAGGTTACCGCAGTCCCTGCAAAAGAACTCGACCTTACATTCGCCGCTATTCACGTACTCTCCGCCGGAGATCTCGATGGCCTTGCCGTTGACGAGGGCATCTACGACCTTTTGCCTTGCTTTTTGCAGGTCGTTCCAGAAGGTCTTCCTCGAGATGCCCATCATGTCAGCGGCTTCGTTCTGCTCTACCTGGAGGAGGTCGCACAGGCGTATAGCCTCGAGCTCTTCAATAGACAAATTTACGATCTCTAGGTCGCACATGGGGATCTCCCTTGGCTTATAATAGGTGGCCTTAGGGAGGCATGAGACGCGGCGCTTGACTTTTCTGACCATCAAATTACCCATATGCGACGTTATATAAATAGTTTATCAGGAGCAAATCATAGAATAAATACGGCCGCAGCGAGCACAGTAGCCCAGTTGCCGTCCTCGTCCACCTCGGCGCTCCTGGCGGCGTAGCTGATCCTGAGCGGGTACTCGTTCTTCCAGGTGTAGAACATCTCCCTGGCGAGCTCTCCCGCGTATTTACCTGCACATTCCTCGCTCTCGCCATAGGAGTGGTGCTCGGATAAATAGCCAAAATCGGCCTGGCTGTCCGCGGGTATGGCGCAGCCGATGGCCGCGGCGATGCGCCGGCTCGGCTCGTTGGACGAGTTCCTGGACATCACGGTAAATACGATCTCGCCGGGAACCAGCTCTTTGAGGCCTTCCGATCTTTCAACGATGATACACCCGGGTGGTAGTATGGAGCTTACCGTCACCAGGTTGAACTTCTCGATACCGGCATCCCTCAAGGCCATCTCGAATGATTCCAGCATTTCCTTATGCCTGCCGACGCCGGTCGTAAAGAACACTTTTTTCGGCACCAGCGCCGCCGGGCGATCTTCCTGCCCGTAATGTTCAGGTTCAGCGTTCATGTGTAGCTCCTTATTAGTCGAAAATGCTCGTCGAGTACGGTCTCATATACTATTATCCATGCATCAGGCCAGGGGTTAAGCCCCAGTCGTAGGGTATCTCTTTTGTATCAGGAGGTAACCGGTATTCATCCGGCTCGTTATAATCGTAGAGCCCGGTCGGCACGTTCACGATCAGGGCCTCATTCGTGCCGATGCACTTAAAGCCATGATATACATATGGCGGGATCTTTACAAGCAGAGGATTTCTCTCGCCGATGAAAAATTCGTTGAGCAGGCCTTTCGTCGGCGAGTTATCCCGGCTGTCGAACAGGGCCACCTTCATCATGCCCCTGACACAAACAAAGTTATCATACTGCTTCTTGTGATAGTGCCATCCCTTCACGACGCCGGGGTAAGCTGAAGTAACATATACCTGCCCGAACCTTTCGAAAACGTCCCAATCCGGGCGCATGACCTCCATGAGAGAGCCGCGCTCGTCCACATTCAGGCGCAATTGCCGCGTCATTACCCCATCGATCGATCGTTGAGACATGGTTAAACACTTCGGCAGTTAAACTACACATATGCGACGTCTTATAAATAGTTAACTCTACATTGAATAGCTTTTAAAAACGAGAAACACACAAAAAATAGGAAAAATTGAGGTCCCGAAGAACCTCAATCGAAGTTTCACACTTACTTTGCGGGGATGACGAGAGTCCTCTCGCCAGCCGGCATGAACTCGCGGATCGCGCCGCGGGCGAACTCCTTCCTCGGCTCGGTGAAGTCGAAGGCAAGGCTCTTGTCCGCGAAGCAGATCTTGATGAGCGGGCTCGCCGTCCACGCGTCGCCGCGGCCGAAGTGAGCTGCACCGGCGATACCGGCGTAGCCACCCTGGTGGCCGACGTTCATCGCGTAGTTCGGGTAGTTCGGGCCTCTTAACTCATCAATGGCGCCCTCATCAGAGCGGCACGAGAACACGTTGGTCGCACCGCACTGGTCCTGCAGGTCGTAGCCGAAGAAGCCCAGCCTGCCCCATGCTTCCTTGTGCAGGTACATTGACATGTACCAGCCGGACAGGCCAGCGTTGGAGTTACCGGTCGCGATAGCGGTGGTAACACCGGCTGCTGCCGAGAGCACGGTCGCCCTCTGCGAGCCACCGAAGTGGTCCTCGAGGGTGGTCGGGTACTTCTCGTACTGCTCGATACCATACAGGGTGACTTCCGTCGACAGGTCGTTGACTATGTCCATGGTCGGCTTGGTCTGGCCGATCTTGTACTTGCCCTTGGCGTAGTCATAACCGTAGTAGGTGAAGTCATCCAGGATATCATCGGTGTAGGCGGCGGTCGCATACTGCGTGAAGCCGACACCACCGGACATGTAGGAGCCGAGCCAGATCTGGTCATACAGCATGCAGCCGGCCGCGACTACCTCGAGCGACGACTTGCACGGGTCGTCCGGGTACTTGCGGTTGGTCTGCACGATGTCGGCGAGGAAGCCGAAGCTTAATCCGCCGGGCTCGTTCGGGCCCCTGGCACGCCTTGCGGGCAGAATGTCCGCCATCTCGACTAACGAGGCGTGCTTTGCGGCGAATGCGAGGTCGGCGACGGCCGCTTCACCGGCGCACATCTTGTATGCGTCGATGAACGACATGCCGATCTGCATGGCCGACCATCTGGAGGTCGTGCCGCCGTCGCAGGTCCTGACCACGGTGGTCGGGATGTGGACGGCCTGGTACAGCGACTTGCCGACAGCCTTCTTCAGGGCTGCGGCCTGGTCCTTCGGGAAGGCCTTGTTGATGTCCAGTACGTACTGCTTGTCGATGGAGTCGGCAAGCTCGTCGTCGCCAGTGAAGACCTTCACGAAACAGTCATCGGTCAAGGCCGGGTTGGTCTCGACCATGTGTTCCTGAACGACCGCCGCACCGGGCATCGCGTGGTTGAGGATGGCCAGGTAGTTGCTGATCGTCTCAGGGGTGACGGTCTTGCCAAGACGCTTCTCAAGGGTCGCGTGAGCGGTGTCGAGGCCGACGATTACAGTCCTCCTTATTTCATCCCAGAACTGCTGCATTGCAGCGTTGTTGACGAAGTGAAGGTCATCACCCTCAACTACGACATCGGTTCCGGATACTACGTAAGGGGTGAGCTGCCTCTGGCCGAGCGGGATACCGCCCATGTGGACCATCGGGTTGTAAGCTGAGATGCCCCTCTTCTTTGCGATGGCGTCTCCAGCCTTCTTGAACTCGACCTTCCTCTTGGACTGCGTGTAGCCTTCGTACTTGTACACAGTCGTCGTGGAGGTGGGGTCTTCTCCGGCGAACTTCTTCTTCATCGCCTTTATGAATCTCTTCTGGGTTTCTTTTACTGACATTTTATCTCACCTCACCTTACAACTTCGGCGCGAAGCCGCACTTGGTCCTCTCGTTGTGGATCCTCTGGACCCAGCCTACGACCTCAGCGTCGGACCTGAAGGGTACGCCGCCGATGAAGTAGATGGTGGTCCTCTTCTTGAGTTCCGCATCGGACATTGGCTTGCCGAGGTTGACCTTGCGGTCCAGCGGGTCGCCGACCTGGTCCTTGACGGCGTAGACGTTGCCGTTCTTGTCCAGGACGACCCTCTGCAGCATGTCGAACATCATGCCGTTCTCGTTCAGCCTGAGGGAGTGGCCGTGCACGGTGCAGCCTCTTAAGCCGCTTCTCGCTGCATCGTAGACCTCTGTCTCCATGAGTTCCTTGGTGATCTTCTCCACATCCCTCTCACGGGCCTCTACGATCTGACGGCCGGACAGCGTACCGGGGTCTACTCCCCTGTACCTGGTCGCGGCCATCCATGACCTGAGGTAGGGCACGGCGGGCGCGTAGAACATGGAGTCAGTGAACTGGCAGTACCTGATCCTGTCACCGGCTGCTGCGCCGGCGGTGGGCTCTACGATCTTCCTGATCGGGTCATCCGGCTCGCCGCCTTCCTTGAGTGGCGGGTGGATGGTCTTGTAGGCCGATCCCGGGGCGCGGTGCCCGAGCATGATGACTACGTCGTCGTCGGAGAGGCTCCTGATCTTCTCCAGCTTGTAAGATGGGTCCATGAACTTCTTTCTGTTCTGGGCCACAGAAGTTTTACCGGGGTAATATTGTGCTTTGTATGCCATATTTTTACACTCCTTGTGTAGCTAGCTTCTGCGGGTTAATGCTAATGATATCTTTCACGATCTCGTTCAGCTTGTCTCTCGAGCAAGTCTGACCTCTCGTGATACCGGTGACGATCTCGACGATCGTCCCCTGTGTTTCGACCTTATCAGGTTCCGGGTTTACGACTCGGGTCTTGACGCCTATTTTGGCGAAGTCCTCGAAGTCGACAGGGGTCTGACATACGATGATGGCCGGGATAGTTACGAACCGTAAGATGTCCCTTGCCTTGTATATGACGTGAGACTTGACGTTCCCCAGGTGTATCAATGCCAGCTTGTGGCGGTTTATCTGCTCGATCTCCTTCTCGGACAGGCCGAACTTCGGGCCCCGGCCGATGGCCGCGTCCTTCGAATCCGACGGGACGCCTCCTCCGGAGAAAAGGACCAGCACGCTGACCTGGATGCCCTCCCTTCGTAGTCCGTGGGTGACCTCGCAAACGGGCTTGGTGATGTGCCGCCTGCCGGGAGTCATTGCTATGGCTATTACATCGGGCCTGCCCGTCTCGGACAGAGTGCCCCTCTGGGCGAGGCCTCCGCCCTTATCCAGCCCCATGCTTTCCCTGCAATCCACAACCTGTGTCTCTCGGTCTATTGGCATTTGATATCATCTCACGTTTTTTATTCATCCATATGCTTGTCCGACCTCGGGCCGCAGCACGATGGCTTGCGTCTAGACTTGGGATCGAACATGCCCAGGCTTATGTCGTCGACGTTACCGCCCTTCCGGACGTAGTCCGTAATTGTCTTCCTCGTTCGGAGGTAGAGCCCTTCGTTGATGTCGAAGGAGAAGGGCAACGTCTTCTCACAAGCTTCCCTGATCTTGTCTTTCACTGCGATGTCCTCGACCTCGACCCAGACCCTTCCGACCTGGACGGTGAGCTCGACCTGCTCTCCGAGGATGTTCAGATATCTCTTCTGAGCCTCGAACTTGCCCTCGAGCAAGTCCTTCGGGTCATCCTTCGGAAGGCCCGGTCCGTAGACCACCATTCGGGTGATGCCGCTGATCTTGTTCAATTCGTTGAGCAGCTTTTGGGCCGTTTCGACGGTGAGTAGTCGCGATGGGAAAATTTCCAGCTGCAACAGCCTCTTTTTCCCTGTTACCGGTGATACCATTTTTATAACTCCGCATTTTTAGCTTTCTTATACCTTACCCTTGACCTCCGCGGCTCCCTTTGCGACATGCGAGAGCGGCTCCCTGAACTCGGCGATCTCGCCGAATATGCCAAGGATACCAGAGGTCGCCTCGGGGCTGAACATCTGGGTGCCGGCATCGAGCGAGCAAGCCGCCGATACGCATGGAACTGCAAAGCCTTTGCTGTGCCTGGTAACGACGTGGTTGCCGTTGAATACACCCGGTCCGCCGCCACCGTAGATCGAGTGGCTGAAGAACGAGAACCCGACGGCAGTACCCTCTACCTTACCGAAGTCGCAGCCCGGTAGGCCGGTCTCTCTTTCGATCAGGTCGTTGGTGTACAGCAGAGTGGACGATACGGCCTGGGCGCCTCTTAACGCACCGCAGTTCACCATGGTCGCGGCCATCGTGGCGGCTGCAGTGTAGGCGTTCCACAGCGGAATGTCGTCCGTCGTGTACAGCTTGTAGCCAGACGGAAGAGTCTTTTCGACTTTAATGACCTTGTCCTCTATTGCCTTGCCGATCACGGAGGCGACGACGGAGCCGATGGTACCGTTCTTGCCGTTCTCCTTGACCGTGCTGTAGACAAGGTTGTTCGCGTTGAGACCCTGGTATGCGAAACCAAGTAACTGGTATCTCTCCCATGGTCCGACAGCGTCGCCCATTTCACAGACGCCCGCCTGCTCGAATATCGAGGACAGCGCAGCGACGTTCATGGTGTTCCTCTTCGCTATAACGACGCAGTGGTTGGTCAGGATGTTCCTTAACGCATAGCCTACGCCCTCGTCCTTCTGGGGGATCTCGAGGATCATCTTGACGTTGCCGCCGACCAAGTCCATGGTCTGCGGGTACATGCCCCAGACCGCGTTCTTGACGAACGGACCGTCGAACATGTCAACCTTGTACATGTCGATGATGGCTTCTGTGACCGCCGATGCGGTGCAGCTCAGGCTGGCGACGAACTCGGCGCCGGCCTCGACCCTCTGGGTCGGTACCTGGACGAGCAGGCTCTTGCCGCCGCCGATGACCTTAACAGCGGTGTCATCGCTCTTGTTGATGCGCACGGTATCTGCAACTACTTTGGCGATCTTGTCAGCGTCCTTGACGATGGATAGGTCCAGGCTTCTGCCCAGAACCTGTCTGCCCTTGCCGCCGACTTTGCCGGTCTTCAGGGCAGATTCAATGCCTTCCAGGCTGACAGCCACAGTTCTCTTGGTTAAGTTGACGATCTTTCTGATCGCCGGGTTGATGACCGGGCTGATTGCCTCAAGGGGTACATCCTTTTCTAAAAGTTTTCCCTTATCGTCGTATAGGTCTATTTTGTCTTTGAATTTAGGCATTTTCCCTCCTCCCGTGGGATTGTTTACAAATGGTCAGAATGGTCCGCTTAGTGCAGACGCGAACCGCGTCCTGCACTCAAGAGGTGCCGATTATGGCTGCCTCACCAGGCAGCCTTAAAAGGTTATAGGCATGGTTAATACATACGTCCATAGCCATCGATAGACCATTCGACTACTCTTCTGTATGTATTTCTGGCATATTAACTTTATGTTTTAGTCGCTAAATATTTTTAATGATTATTATATAAATAATTTATATTGTTTTAAAAAGCTTGATTAAATTGATATTTTTTAATAATAGGTTTATATATGGTTAATTGCAAAATTGTAAAAAAAAGTTATATTTTCTTTTAGTAAATCATATAAAAATATTATTATTTTTTAATTTTTGGATTAAACATTTACTGTACGTTCTTAACCTATTTATAGATTATCATGCCTGCACTGGCTCTTTTTGATGAAATAAGCAAATAATACATGATAGAGATTTATACGGGTGAATTTAGACCATAATAAATAAATAATACTAACATTTTCAGCTATTTTTCGAATCTGCTTAACAACAACCGGTATATAATAATTAAAGGCCAAAATCGTGAACATGAACATCAGTGAAGTTATTTATAAGTCACAAAGTTAAATAAAAAGCATAATATACAATATAATTAAAATCAGAAAAATAATTTGGCTAATAAATTTTTATAGTTTTTATTTATCAATTGGTTTGCCGACCATATAGGTAGTGCTCGCGCCGCAAATTTTCACGTCAAGGCGGGTGCCCGGAGAGATCTCCTCCGGTATCACGACCATATGATAACAATCGTCCCGCGCGACCGAGGTGCCTGGCTTTCCTTCCTCGGTCACGAGCACGCTGAGGCGCCGACCGGCCGAATCACGCATGTATTCCGACGTGATCCCGTGGTGAAGCTGAGTGAGAGCCCTCGAGCGCTCCTTTTTTATCCGGAATGGCAAGTTTTCCATGCACGCCGCGGGGGTGCCCGGCCGCGGGGAGAAGCGGGTGATGTTCACCTTGAGGGGCCTTGTGGACCGCAGGTCGTCCATGGTCAGGGCGAAGTCCTCATCGGTCTCCGTGGGGAACCCTACGATGTAGTCGGTGGACAGCGTGATGCCCGGCACCTCCTGCCTGAGCCGGGCGACTATGTCCCGGTACTGGCTTTCCGTGTACGGCCTCTCCATGAGCCCCAATATCCTGTCCGAGCCCGACTGGACGGGGATATGGGCGAACCTGTATACTCTGGGGTCATTGAAAATCCGGGCCATGTCGCCCAGGATGTCGGCGATGGAGAACGGGTTCATCATGCCGAGGCGAATGCGGTAGTCGCCCTCGATGCTGAGTATCTCTTTCATCAGGGCGGGCAGCCTCTCGCCGGCATCGAGGCCGTAGGCGCCCGTGTCCTGCGCCGTTAAGAGTATCTCCCTCGCGCCCATGCGCAGGGCCGTTTTTATCGAATGGACTACCTCTTCGACCGGGGCGCTGCGCAGCGGGCCCCTGACGAGCCGCACGATACAGTAGGAGCAATGGCCCCGGCACCCTTCTGCGATGGAGACGACGGCAGAGGTGCCCTTGATGAACGGCCTCCCGGCCGCCGGCATTATACCCAGCATCCGGGCAACGGCTTCTGCCCCCGGCGCCTCCGCTATCTGGATATTCCGAATACCCTTAAGAAGGTAGGGTTGCGCTGCGGCCATGCACCCGGCGACGACGACCCTCTTGCCGCTGTATTTTTTTATCGCCTTCAGCATGCTCTTCGAGGTGAACTCCGTGACCGCGCAGGTATTGACGACGACCGTGTCCGCCTCTTCGGGCGTTCCCACGACCTCGCCCCCGGAGGCCAGGACCGAGTTCCTGATCGCCTGGGAATCGCTGGCGTTCGCGGTACAGCCGTGCGTCTCAATGTATATCTTCATCGTTGCCCTTCGTTTTTTTGTACGTCCGGTAGAGGGCGGTGGCGAGCCCTATGGCCATGGGGGCCGCGAAGAAGCCCGACAGCCCTCCGGCGACGCCGCCGCCGATGAACGCCAGAATGATCAACAGAGGGTGCAGGTTCGACGCCCTATTTATAATATATGGCCGGATGACGTAATCGGGCGGCAAATAAATGAAGACGACTGCAAGGCCCAGGAAGAGCAAGCCGATGATCGGGCTTCTGAACATATAGAGATAAATGGCGACCGGGATGAAGACCATCATGCCCGAAAGTATGGGCACCATGGCCGCGATGAACACGAACGCGGTCAGCAGGGCCTTGTAGGGGATGCCGAAAATAACGAACAGGACGAGCGCGCCCACGGCTATGTATAGAGCCGTGTAGAAGGTGCCCGTGAATATGCCCGACAGGATCCTGTCCGCCTCCGTCAGGAACATGTCCAGGGCCGGCTTGTGCCTGGCGGGCACGACTTCCCTGACGATCGCGGTGAACGAGCCGCCGTCCTTCAATAGATAGAAGCAGACGAACAGCGATACGAGGGCGTTCATGGCCAGGGATATGATGCCGGAAAAGGTTCTTCCTATCGGCAGGGACTTCAGGAAAGTTATCGTGTAATCGTACAGGCCTTTAAGCCCGGTATCGAGGCCGGCGTTCACATCGAAGGGAAGGCCGAGGCCCTCTATAGTCCCGATGATCATGTCTCCCAGCTCGCCGCTATGCTGGAAGACCCACTCTGCCTCGCCCAGCACACTGACGACGCCGTAGGCGATGATAGCGATCAGCGGCAGCAGGATGCAGAAGGTCGCGATGTAAGGCGAATATTTCGTGTACCGGTCGAGAAAGATCTTGATAGGCCGCGTGACGAAGAAAAAGAAGACCCCGAAGATGATGCCATCGGCCAGGGGCAGTACGTAGTACGCGGACAGCAGGGCCACCACGGCCGCCAGCAGTATGGCTGCCAGCAAAAACCGGTTCTTGTTCAGCTCATCGAGCAGGCCGCCGACGGTCAATGACATACGTCTGTGATAATAATGTCCATTTATATATTTGCTTCTGAAAAGGGTTTTTATCGTCAGGCGCACTATGTCCAGTTATATGGAAGACAGGCTCATCGAGGAAACGGCAATTGCGCTGCTCAGGCGCTCCGTGGCCGTGCTCCCGCCCGACGTGCTGGCCGCGCTGGAGGGGTCGCTGCTTTTAGAGAGGGACCCTACTGCAAAGAGGGAGCTGGAGAGGATCATCGCCAACGTGAAGGAGGCGGGCGCGTGCACGCTGCCCATGTGCCAGGACACCGGGCTGCCGGTCTTTTTCGCTAAGATGGGCTTCGCCGTGCCGGGCTTCGAGGAGGCCGTCGCCCGCGGGGTCAGACGGGCCACCGAAGAGATACCACTTCGTAAGAATGCGGTCCACCCGATCACCCGCCGGAATACGGGCGATAACACGGGCAAAGGAATGCCCTATATATATTATTCATTCGAGGCCTCGGACCATATCGACCTCACGGTGATGCCCAAGGGCGGAGGCTCCGAGAACATGAGCGCGCTTGCGATGCTCAACCCGTCCGCGGGGATCGCGGGCATCAAGCGGTTCGTCCTGGAAACGGTGGTCAACGCGGGGAGCAAGCCGTGCCCGCCGGTCATCGTGGGCGTGGGCATCGGCGGCACTGCTGACGAGTGCATGGCGCTGGCGAAAAAGGCGGTGTTGAGGCCCGTCGGCTCCAGGAGCCCGGAGCCGGAGGTCGCCAGGCTCGAGATGGAGCTGCTGTACGCGATCAATCGTACGGGTATCGGCCCGATGGGCCTGGGCGGGGATACGACGGCGCTTGCCGTACATATCGAGTACGCGTACTGCCATACGGCCAGCCTGCCCGTGGCCGTCAGCTTCCAGTGCTACGCGGCCAGGAGGGCACACGCACGCATTTATAAGGACGGCAGCGTCGAGATGGGGGGCGAGTGAATGGAATATCACCTCACCACGCCTCTCTCGAAAGAGCCCCTCAAAGCTCTAAGGGCCGGAGACGTAGTCTATATTACTGGCGAATTTATCACGGCCAGGGACAAGGCGCACGCCCGGATGGCCGAGTATTTCAAAGGGCACCGGCAGCTTCCCTTTAAGCTGGAGGGAGCGGCGATCTTCCACGGCGCCCCCATCGTGAAGAAGGAGGGCGAGGAATGGAAGATCGTGGCAATCGGCCCCACGACCAGCGCGCGCATGAACGACCTGGAGCCCGCCGTCATAGGGCACGGCGCGGCCGCCATCATCGGCAAGGGCGGCATGGGCCCGGACGTACTGGCCGCGCTCCGTGACAACGGCGCCGTGTATCTCTCTATGACGGGAGGGACGGCGGTGCTGGGCGCACGCATGGTGAAAAAGGTGCTCGGCCTCATCTGGGAGGACCTGGGCATGTCGGAGGCCGTGTGGCTGCTCGAGGTGGAGAATTTCGGCCCTCTCACGGTGACCATGGACGCGCACATGGGCGACCTGTACGAGGCGGTCAGGCGCAGGGCCTCGGAAAATATTAAGGATATGCGCCTCTAAGTATCAATTGAGGTGAACATTTCATGTGTACCACCGGCGGCATGCCCGCAGATATCGAGATCAGCGAGGTCAAGTTCAAGCGCTACAAGTGTAAGGACTGCGATAATAAGTTCAAGGGGGCGGGCAAGAGGCCAGTGTGCCCGTCCTGCGGCGGCGAGGACGTCGAGTTGATCGAGTGAACGGCGAGTTCGCTCTCGGGCCCGACGAGATCTTATTTTTATTCGATGGCGACAATACCGTGGGAATCGTTAAAGCGGGCCATTTGAAACGTGTATTCATTGAAACGGAGGACGAGGAGCTCGTCCAGTTCCTTGGCCCGGAGGACCTGATAGCTGCCTCATGTTTTGAGGGCGGCGAAAAAGCCCGGGAGATGGTAAGGAGCATGTTATTTCTGGTGAGGGAGGGCGGCACGCCGCTGCTCGTGCTTCGTAAGTCCCACCCGGCCACTCAAAGGCTGAAGCTTGTCGTCTCGGCGGGCGATAGGATCGTGCTGAGCGGGTGTATCGTGCCGGGCACCCACCCGGAACAGGACGTGCTCTGCGGCAAGGGCGCGATGGATGGCATCGTGCTGGAAGCGGGCGAGGGGAGAGTGCTCGCCCGGGGAGGAGGCTCGCCGCATGCCGAAAAAGGGCGTTTTTTATAGTAGTTACAGAAACAAAAAATATACTATGAGCGTAAATTAGGCTGCCGTGTAAAGGTTTTTTACCTCAGGCCGGTATGCCGAAACACTCTTTGAGCTTACAATCGTTCAGCTTGAGCCGGATCTTGGGCCGGCCAAAGGGCGTCTTGACGCTCTCCTCGAACAGGACATTCAAGTTTACGAGAAAATCTTTCCTGCGCGAGAAAGTGGCCTTGGAGGCTACGCCGGTGTCCTCTCCCCACTGGACGACGTCATAGAAAAGCTCGCTGTTTTTCGCAGCCGCAAGCAATGCGATGGATACCTTGTCGACGGCCTTTGTCTTGAGCACGGAGTAGCGTGTGTCGTCGAAGGCCTTGCTGTACATGATAAAGTCCACGATGGTCTGTTCTGATAGGTACCCTGACATTGATGCGACTATATCATTTAATTTCATGAAATGAATTTTTGTTTTTAGTGATAATAAAGTTTTTGATAAAATTGTTTATGATTTCGAGATTAACTGTTTTTCATAGTTATTTTACATTTAGGGCCTAAAATATTGATATTTAAATGATTGTAATATAAAATAGGGCGGGCCTCAGAAGAGGCCTGCCAGCTCGAGGAACATCGAGGGGTTACGGGTGATGATCTCCTTCAGGAGCTTCGGCACGGACATCTCCTCGAAGTTGACGCCATGCAGGGACCGGGCGACCGAGTTCATCAGGCTGTCCTCCGCCTTGACGACGAACTCCTTCGCCTTATAGTTCCTGTCGAGCTGCTTGCCCAGCGCTTCCCTTACCTCGCGGTCGTAGCGCTGCAGCTTTTTAACGGACAGGTCGTTCGCCTTGATGGCGTCGGCGAGGACGTTGCCCGCAATGCGGCCGCTGACCATGCCGTTATAGATGCCGCCGCCCGTGATCGGGTCGGACACCCTCCCGGCATCGCCGACCAGCACCAGCCCGCTCGTGGAAAGCTGCTTGAGCATGCCGCTCGCCGGCACGGCGCCGACGACGGTCTCGATGATCTTGCCTTCGGGGAACTTCCAGGCCATGAACTCGTGGAGGTAGTCGATCGGGTGCTTGCCCGTGAACCGGCTTCCCAGCATTCCCAGGCCCACGTTCGCCTCGCGCTTCCCCTTGGGGAAGATCCAGACGTACCCTCCGGGAGCCCGCAGGTTGCCCATGTAGAAGTCACAGCTGTCGGCCCTGATGTCGATGTCGGTGACCAGGAACTGCGCGCAGGTCTCGATGTCCTTCGGCTTGAGGGTGGTGTTTATTCCCGCCCACTTGCCGACCTTTGACTCGATGCCGTCGGCGCCTACGACGACCTTCGCCCTGGCCTCGAAGTCCTCGCCGCGGTGCTTGCCCTTGATGCCGCAGACGACGCCGTTCTCCTTGATGAGGGAGGTGGCCTGGGTCTTGACCTGCACTTCGGCGCCGGCCCTGGCGGCCGTTTTCGCGACGGCGCGGTCGAAGATCTTTCTCTCGAGGACGTAGCCGACTTCCTTGCCGGCCAGCTTCTCGTTAAGCTCTATGCAGGTCCCGTCCGGGGCGAATATCCGGGCGCCGGTGACCTCGGCGCAGATCCACCTCGGATCGGGCTCGATGAACTGGGAGAGCCCCATCTTGCCCGTGCCTTCGGCACACCTTACCGGGTCGCCGATCTCCTGGCGCTTCTCTATTAATAGAACGTCCAGCCCCTGCTCCGCGGCCGTCCTCGCCGCGATGGAGCCCGCCGGGCCGGCGCCGACCACTATGACGTCGTAGTTACTCTTCATCCTCGACCAGCTCCAGCGCCCCCATAGGGCAAACTTTCGTGCAGATGCCGCAGTTGCTGCATTTGTCGTCTACTTCGATGTAAGTCTCGACAAGGTCCAGGGCATCCCTGGGGCAGACGCTAACGCACGCCCCGCAGTAGCCACAGCGATAACGGTTTACAGTGATCACTTTTTCTCCTCCAGTGGTACGTCCAGTAATCTATTCATGTATGATTCTAAGTCCCTGAGCCTGGCCTCGTAGTTCTCGATGAACTCGACGTGCTCGCTTAATTTAGGGTCCTGCGTGCCCTCGGCGTCGGCCTTCGAATACTGAAGCCGATTGAGCACCACGAGTACGTAGTCGTCGTGGATCGTCTTGAGCACCATGCGCATGATCTCATCGAGGTTAGCCCGGCTCGAGTAGTAGTTCTTGCGGCTTTCCTGCCGCTTTTGCCTGGCTACAAGGCCCACCCTGACCAGCTCTTCGAGCGCTGAGCTGACCGCCGGCACAGAGTACCCGGTGAACTCGCTGATCTCATCCTGGGTCACGGGATCGACCGCCAGAAGTATGGCGCCGAAGACCCGGCCGTGGAGCGCGCCCAGGCCACGGGCCTTGAACAGGGCCTCGAATGTGCCCAGTATTGCCTCCCTCTCCTGGATGATGTCAGAGTAAGACTTGGCCATCAAGCTACTGGATGCACCCCCAACTATTTAAGTTTTTTGAAATTTCTGAAAAGATAAAAATTATCCTGACGACATGAGCAACTTAAGCATTGCTGCGGCCTCTTTTCTCGCCTCTTCCTTCGTTATAAGGCCCGGGGGAGCCTGGCCTGCGGCGTACTCGGGCTCCCTGTCACGCAGGACGGGCATGGCCATGAACCGCCCCTCGGACCTGCATATCACGAGCTTGTCCTCGGCCAGGAACGCCCGGACAGTGTAGCCCCGGATGACAAGTGAAACCCCTCTCGCCGAAAAATGCCCGCCGATCTCTTCGAACAGCGCCTTTATCATGTCCGTATAGGCGGGCTCCAGCCCCTCCGAAAACAGCATGCCGTCGCCCCTGTAGACGGCCATGCCCGCGTATCCGTCCGCGCCCCTCACCGTGTCCACAAGCTGCTTAATCACGGTGACCGCCCGCCAGCCCGAACGAATACGATAATTGAAGCGAGGCCGCACCCATGCTTGCCCCGCTCAGCGCCAGCGAGAGGTCCGATAGCGCACGGACTTCAGGGGCTACGATACAGGTAATGATGAAAGCGCAGGCCATCAAGAGCGCCGCCGATAGATAGAGGAAGAACGGCGCCCTGAGAGAGCGATATACCAGAAGGGATATGACGATACAGGCGGCACCGGCCACAATATATAATATCGTTATGTCCATTCGTTCACCCCCCTTTCTGGAACTGAAGGAGCATCAGTCCCGCCCCCGAGAAAGAGGCGGCTGCAAGCGAAGCCGCAAGCGGTAAGTTCATCGCGTAGAACGCCGAGGCCGCCCCGGAGAGGCCGGCCCCTGCGGACACAAAGCCGGAGCAATACAGGGCCTTGAAGGCGCCGTTCCCTCCGTTCCCGAGAAGCGTGCGCCCGATGGAGCGTGACAGCGACAGCGAGCCCCAGGCCAGCAGGATGCCGGCCGATAGCCTCATCGTGGCCTGGTACGGGTCAGCGGGGACAGTCTCCGGCATGTACAGCGCCGAGGCGGCCAGCACGACGGCGACCGACAAAATACCGGCTGCACGGAGCGAGAGCGAAACGGGCATATATCACAAATAAGCTTAATCAACGATAAATATTTTCATTATATTGCAAATAAGTTCCCAACGAATATTTTAATATGGTCAGCGGACGATGAAGTCAGGATGACCCGAAAAGGCCGACTGATCACCATCGAAGGCATCGACGGTACCGGCAAGACCACCCAGGTACAGCTCCTGAAGGAATGGCTGGAGAGACATGGCGTAGAAGCGGTCGCCCTGAAAGAGCCGACACAGGGGAAGTACGGGCAGGAGATCGCCCGCCGCGCACATGCCGGCAGCTTCGGCCCCCGGGACGAGCTCCGCCTGTTCATGGAGGACCGGAGGGAGGACGTCGAGAAGAACATACGGCCTGCCCTCGAATCGGGCAAATCCGTCATCATGGACCGCTACTACTTATCGAACATGGCGTACCAGGGCGCCCGCGGCCTTGACCCCGAGCGGATCCGCCTGGAGAACGAGGCATTCTCGCCCGTGCCCGACCTCATCATCATCCTCGACCTCGCCCCTGAAAAAAGCATGGCCCGGGTCAATACCAGAAAGAACGTGGTGGGCCACTTCGAGAACGAGGCGTACCTCGAAAAAGTCAGGAAGATCTTCTTAGCGATAGGAAAGCAGCCTAACGCTGTGGTCATCAACACCGAGGCTCCCGTAGCAGACGTCCACGAGCGCATAGTAGACGCGGTGCGGGACCGCCTCCGACTCCAATAAGTATATCATTAAGTTTAAGCCAAATGGTGGCAGATTGTTTTCATTAAACCAGTGGTGATATGGCGTGAAATATGTGGTCGTAACGGGCGGTGTGATGAGCGGATTGGGCAAAGGGATAACCGCTGCCTCGACGGGCAGGATCCTGAAGAACAAGGGCTACAAGGTAACGGCCATCAAGATCGACCCGTACATCAACATCGACGCCGGCACCATGAGCCCGTTCCAGCACGGCGAAGTTTACGTTTTAAAGGACGGCGGCGAGGCCGACATCGACCTGGGCCACTACGAGCGGTTCATGGACATCAACCTCACCTCCGAGCACAACATCACCACCGGGAAGATATACAAGACCGTCATCGAGAAGGAACGCCGCGGCGACTACCTGGGCAAGACGGTACAGATCATCCCCCATATCACGAATGAGATCAAGGAGCGCATACGCCATATCGCCAAAAAGAGCGGCGCCGACATCTGCCTGGTAGAGGTGGGCGGCACCGTGGGCGATATCGAAAGCATGCCCTTCCTGGAGGCGGTCCGCCAGATGCGGGCGGAGGAAGCCGAAGAAGACTTAACGCTCATTCATGTCACGCTCGTGCCCATCGATACCATGGACGAGCAGAAGACGAAGCCCACGCAGCACTCGGTCAAGGAGTTACGCGAGCTCGGCATCCAGCCGGACATCATCGTGGCCCGGTGCAAGAAGCCCCTGGCCCGGTCTACAAAGCAGAAGATCGCCCTGTTCACAGACGTGAGGGAGGAGGCCGTGATCAGTTGCCACGACTCCGACGACATTTATAAAGTGCCTATTCAGCTTGAGCACGAGGGCATGCCGAACGTGCTGATGAGGCACATGAACCTGCCGCCGCTGGACGACTCGAAGTCCTGGAACGAGATGGTCGGGCGGCTGGTAGCGGCCGATAAGAGCCTGACGGTCGCCATCCTGAGCAAGTACGGCATCGAGGACGTGTACCTGAGCGTCAAAGAGGCTCTCAAGCACGCGGGCATCGCCACCGGCGCGAAAATAAAGATCAAGTGGGTCGAGTCCGAAGAGCTGGAGAAAGCGGACGACCTCTCCAAATTCTTTACGGACGTGGACGGCATCCTGGTGCCCGGCGGCTTCGGCACAAGGGGCATCGAGGGCAACATCAAGGGCATCCAGTATGCCCGCGAGCATAATATCCCTTACCTGGGCCTCTGCCTGGGATTCCAGCTCGCGACCATCGAGTTCACGAGGAACGTCGTCGGGTACAAGGACGCCACGAGCAGCGAGTTCAGCACCACGGGCACCCACGTCATCGACTTCCTGCCCGAGCAGAAGGACGTCAAGAACATGGGCGGCACCATGAGGCTGGGCGAGCACAAGCTGTGGATCAAGGACAACACCCTGGCCCACCGGCTCTACGGCGCCACGAAGATCAGCGAGAGGCACAGGCACCGCTACGAGGTCAACCCCGACCTCATCGACGAGATCGAGAGCCACGGCTTAGTGTACTCGGCCAAGAACGATAACCGCATGGAAATATTAGAGCTGCCCTCCCACCGCTTCTTCATGGGCACGCAGTTCCACCCCGAGTTCAAGTCGAGGCCGGAGAGGCCGTCGCCGCCGTTCCTGGGGTTCGTGCAGGCGATGCTGGACGCGAAGAAGCCCGAGGCCGGCAAGATCGTGGCCCGGAACTCCCGGGAGCCGCTGACCTCCAACTGAACATGATTTCGCCGCATAGTAAATTATAAAACGGCGTAGCATCTTTTAATTTGTTTAGGGAAGATAATCGAAATGCCGGACGCAGAGACACAGCGGAAACTTATCGAGATCCTTCGTATCCTGAGCGAGTCGAACGGAGAGGTGGGGGCCCGCAAGATCGCCGAAGAGCTCAACCGCCGGGGATATAACCTGGGCGAGCGTGCGACCCGCTATCACCTGAGGATGCTCGACGAGCGGGGCTTCACCAAAAAGCACGGCTACCTTGGCAGGGTCATCACCCCGCTGGGCGAGGAGGAGATGAAGCACGCCCTCGTCACCGACCGCTTAGGCTTTGTCTCGACGCGCATCGAGGAGTACGAGTTCAAGACCACCTTCGACCCGGCCACGGACACGGGCGAGGCCGTGGTGAACATCTGTTACATTAACAAGTCGGACCTGGACCGCTCGATCGATACGCTCAAGCGTGTCGTAGAGGCCGGCTACGCGATCAGTCCCCGGCTCAAGGTAGTGGACGAGGGCCAGGAGATCCTGGAGAACGACGTTCCCGAGGGCCAGGTCGCTCTCGCCACGTTCTGCAGCATCACCATCGACGGAGTCCTTTTAAAGCGGGGCATACCCGTGAACCTGAAGTACGGCGGCCTCATCCGCGTTAAGGACCATAACGCTGAGCGCTTCACCGAGGTGATCGATTATCACGGCACGTCCATCAACCCCATGAACGTCTTCGTCTCGAGGAAGATGACGTCCGTGCTCAAGGTCCTTGAGACGGGCTCAGGCTACGTCCTGGCCAACATCAGGGAGATCCCGGTGAACGCCCGCGAGAATGCCCGGCAGATCATCAGCCAGCTAGAAAGCGCCGACATCCATGGCATATTCTCGGGCTGCGAGAACATGCGGCCCCTGCTTGGCGTTCCCATCGAGACGGGCAAGTGCGGCATCGCGAGCTACTCGGGCATCAACCCGTTCGCCGCCCTCACTGAGATGGGCATCAAGACGCGCATCATACCGCTCTCCGCCGTCATGAACGTAAATGAGTTGAAGAGGCTGGATTAGATGTATAAAGTCGTAGAGACCACAAAAGGGCTTTCGCCTTTGCTGAAGACGTTTAAGGCGCAGATGGCGGCGCTGGGCATGCAGCGCGCCCATAAGATCGTGTTCCTCGGCAGCGCGGGCACCTGCGTGCCCTTCATCGAGCTGTTCGCATACACCATCCGGAACGACCACGTGGAGATGTTCCTGGTCCCCGATGCGATCCTGGAGGAGACCCGGTCCGTCTGGCATGTGCCCGGTATAGGCATGCAGGCCGGGGGCGCTGCTGACCCGCACGGCGCCGACTTCGTTATTGTTTTAGGCGGCCTGTCGATGCCCGGCAGCAAGGTGGACGCCGCTGGCACTGCGGAGCGTATTAAGGCTATCCTGAAGCCCGGCGGAAAAGTCATGGGCATTTGCTTCATGAGCATGTTCGAGAAGGCCGGCTGGTACGGTAAGGTGCCCTTCGACGTGGTCATTGATGCGAATATCGACCCGATCCAGGTGCAGAAGTTTGAGCCTTAGCTCTCTATCTTTTTAAGCTCGCGAAGCTTGTTAAGTCCGCGAAGGCTGTTCGAGCCCGAAGGCCGCGAAGCTGCCGCGAAGACCGCTAAGATTTTTTTAAAGAATATTTTATTTTCGTTTTACTCTCCTGACTGCATCGCCGAAGTATTTTTTGTTAAAGTTTATGATCAGGCCTATTCTGAGATCGGTGAATCTCAGGTATGTTAGTACCTGGGATATGTGTACCGGGAGTATATCTTCGACGACTTTTATTTCAACTATTACGCATTTGTTTACCAGGATGTCGAGGCGGTAGGCGTTGGGTATGATGTGGCCGTCGTATATAATAGGTAATAGTATCTGGTTTTCAACAGTCAATCCTTTCTTTTCCAGTTCGATGAGCATGCATGCTTCGTATGCGCTTTCGAGCAGTCCGTTGCCTGTGTATGCGTGGACATTGTATGCTGCATCGATAATTTGGGTCACGATCTTTTCTATTTCTTCGGGAATAGGTTCCATATAAATCACAGCTTATTTACAATAATATGCATATAAGTATTTAGCAATTACCAATTAATAAAAAAATCTTAGCGGTCTTCGCGCCAGCTTCGCGGCCTTCGGGCTCGAAAAGCCTTCGCGGACTTAACAAGCTTCGCGAGCTTATATCAAATTCACAGTCTTTTAATATCGACGGCGTTTTCGTGCGGTGGCCAGTAGCGACACCGTAATGACCCCGGCAGTTCCCCCAGCTAACAGCAGCCCCCCCAGGGCATCCGACTTAATGGGCGGCGACTCGCTGGAGGTCACGTTCAGGAGGGCCATGAGCGTTTTAGTCTGGCCGCCGCCGTCAAGGTATATCTTAGCAGTGTAATTGCCCGTGGTGCCGTTGGGCACGCGGGAGCGGATGATGAGGTCTGAGCCGGAGCCGGGCTCGACCGTTATTTTATCCCATGGGGCGCCGCTCATGTAGTAAGCCCAGTTCTCGCCCACTTCCGCGGTCACCATTATGTCGATGGGGAACTCGCCGTCGTTGTATACACGGACAGGTATGTCGAAAGCGTCGCCATCGGTGAGGTTGATCGAGGGGTAGCCCTGGGCGGAGGCCTTATAGCCTTTGATCACCGCCTCGTAGGCGGGAGTGCCCTCGACCTGGAGGTAGAGCGTGAGCATGTTCGAGGAAACGTCCTGGCCTTTAAGGGTGAGGTTGACCGTGTATGGGCCGGGGGGCGTATCCTGGGGGACGTAGACCCAGAAATCGGAGGACGCGACCTCGGCTCGGGCTGCGTAGTACAGCGTGCCGTTGCCCGTCGTGGCGCCCCAGCCGTCGGGCTTCTGTATCTCGAGCGTCAGCGGCTTATCCCGGGCGTAGCCGTTGTTCACGCTGAAGACGAAGCGGGCGGTGTCGCCGGCCTTCACCGTGCGGCTCGGGTAGTTCGAGTACAGGTCGAGCGACTCGTACGGCATGTCCTTGACGACCACGACGACGGGTATCTTCGCGTAGAAAGACCCGCCGGTGACGAGCACGTACCAGACATAGGCCCCGCGCTGGTCCCCGTTATACTGGAACATGAAGGTGATCTCGCGCTGGGAGCCGCTGCGGATGCCTAGCATCTGCCCCTCGGGGCACCATCCGGCCCAGTTCTTGCCATCGACTTCGGGGGTCTGGAGGCCGAACGAGACGTACTGGTCCTGGAGCTGGCTGTTCTCGACGCAAATCGTACACGCAGCCTCCCTGCCGGGGCTCGTCTCGAGCACGGGGTTCACGGCATAGGGCACGATGCCCGCGTAGGGCACTTTCTTCAGCTGCCGGTTAAGCGTCCGCGTGCCCTTGAACTCCTGCTCGTCCATGAGCGTCTGGAATCCCGCCGCGGCGGTGACGACGGAGTACGTGCCCGAGGTGATGACGACGTTGTAGTAGCCGATGGCGTTCGACTTCGTCTGGTTCACCACCTGCTGGTCCTTGATGAAGTATATGATGGCGCCGGGTATGGGGTACGTGGTCTTATCGTGCACCTCGTCGCCTCCCGTGATGTAGCCTTCGACGTATATCGCCCGCCCGTCGCTGTCGCTGGAGTTGGATAACGATAGGCCGGTCGTGGACTGGGCGGCAGCTACGGGCATGAGATAAAGTAGTATCAGCAAGGCCGCCGTCGCCGGCAATATTGCGTTTTGTCCGCTCAATTTGACCGCCCTAACACCCTGAATAATGGCAAAAACCACAATCGGTGCCAAATATATAATTTAGTGGATAAATTATAAATATATTTCTATTTAAATATCGAAAAATCACCTTATAAAGGCTTACTTGTTAAGCCCTGCCGTTTATGCGCCGTATGCATAAATTATAAATAACAAACGCTTGAGTTTAGATATTGATGGAGCTTCCGACCCCAGAGAGCATAAAGAAGAAACGCGTTAAGCTTGGCCTGACGCAGAGCGAGCTTGCCGCCCGCGCGCACGTGAGCCAGCCGCTGATCGCCCGGATCGAGTCCGGCGACGTAGACCCCAGGCTGTCCACGGTCAAGAGCATCATCACGGCCCTGGACGACATGGAGAAGTCCCGCATCACCGCGAAAGACCTGATGACCGCCCCCGTCATCTCGCTCTCCCCGGACGAGTCGGTGGACCAGGCAGTAAAGATCATGGAGAAGTACGGGTTTTCGCAGGTCCCCGTGCTGGAGAACGGCGTGCCCATAGGGAGCATTTCCGAGAGCGCGCTGGTGCAGGCCATGGGCAGCCGCGACATCCAGCGCATAAGCAATGCCCGCGTGCGTGAGCTCATGGAGGACTCGTTCCCGGCCGTAGCCCCCGGAACCGACATGGGCACAATATCTGCGCTCCTCGAGGCCAACCACGCCGTCCTCGTCATGGAGATGGGCAAGGTCGTCGGCGTCATCACGAAGTACAATATCATGCGGCTTCTTAACAAATAGACGTTTTTCTTTTTCACCATATAGGCCGTTTACGTATCTGTATTTCAATCCTTTGCAGTGTTGCCTGTGGAGCTGGATCCCTTCGGTCGGTATCACTAAACCACGAAAGACTTTTTATATCCCACGTAAGGCCCGAAATCACCAGGTGCATGCCGTGCGTTTAAAACACGAAACAACCTCCCTAAGGGCTCCAAAACACTAAAGGATAGAAACACAAGAGACGGCATGAACTCCAATGGTTATGCTTTTTCTCGTGTTTCAATCCTTTCGAGAGGTTCGTCTTTTAGAGAGGTTGTTTCGTGTTTTGAACCCCAAAGCATGTACCTTTGTGCATTTCGAGCCTTACGTGGGATATAAAATAAATTCGTGTTTTCGTGTTACCGACCGACGGGCAGTACGTGCGTCACATTGGAGAGCGATATTAAAAAATGGAACTACAGTTAATATTTGATATGTTAGTTATTCGTATGTATGGAGCGATTACTTTCTCCGCGCGCGCTACTTTACCTTATATGGCATAAGCTCATCCTCCCCCATTGAGGTATGGAAATGGATATGAGAGAATGTGCAAAGTCAGACTGCCCCTACAGATTCCCGGGACTGAGCGCGAGCGGTAAGCGAAGAGGGCTATGCAGCATGCCGAAGACGATGCTCAGGATAGGATGCCCGGAGCCCGCGGGAGGATATAAAGCCCAATAATGCCTTATTTTTAAAATCAAGCGCATAATCCGCCTAAAAAGGGAAAATTCAAACAAAAAAATCAAAACGTTTATTACGTATCGTGAAGTTATGATAACGAATAGGAGGATATCGCTATGACAGAAATTTCTAAGGCACCGATCGCCAGGCTGTTAAGCCAGGCGGGGGGCGACAGGATCTCCGCCGAGGCGGTCGACGAGATGGTAAAATATACAGAGGACTATGTGCTGAAGGTCGGCACCGAGGCCAGCAAGCTTTGCATACACGCGGGCCGCAAGACTATCAAGGCGGACGACATCAAGCTCGCCGTGGAGCGGCTCAGGCTCTAAGCGATTATCATAACACCGATATTACTTATCATCATAGTAAAAAACGCTTTAGACTCTTTTTAGGCAGGAACGTTACATTTTTAAAGGTAAATGCCAAACAAGTAACTCCGACAACGGGGTTCATTCCAATGGCCACATCGAAAGTCAGGAAGGGCTCGTCCGACGAGTCCATGCGCGAGGTTCTGGAACTGCTTGAGAACGACTCGAGGCTCACGGCCAGGGAGATCGCGGAGCAGACCGGCCTCAAGGAAAAGGACGTGCAGCGCTTCATCAAGGAGATGGAGGCCCGCGGCATCATCCGGCACTATAAGACGCTCATCGACTGGGAGAAGTACGGCGATGACTCAGTCTACGCCATCATCGAGGTACAGCTCAACCCGGAGCGCAACGTGGGCTACGATGCGGTGGCCGAGCGCATATCCAAATTCCCCGAGGTCGTCACCTGCATGCTGGTCTCGGGAGACCACGACCTCCACCTGGTGATCAAGGGCAAGACCATGAAGGAGGTCGCCTTCTTCGTGGCCGAGAAGATCGCCCCCCTGAGCCAGGTCACTCACACCGCCACCCACTTCATGCTCAGGAGCTACAAGCGGGAGGGCGAGATCATGTTCGAGAAGGAAGAGGACAGCAGGCTGGTCATACACCCATGAAGATCGCGAAAAAGGTCATCGAGCTGCCCCCGTCAGGCATCCGCAAGTACTTCGATATCGCCTCCACCATCAAGGACGTCATCTCCTTAGGCGTGGGGGAGCCGGACTTCATCACCCCCTGGCGCGTGAGGGAGGCGTCCATCTACGGCATGGAGAAGGGCAAGACCACCTACACCTCGAACTGGGGATTACTCGAATTAAGGGAGCTCATATCGAAGTACACCTTCGAGGGCTCCGGAGGCGACTACAGCCCCAATAACGAGATCTTAGTCACTACGGGCGTGAGCGAGGGCATCGACCTGGCCATAAGGGCTATCACGGACCCGGGCGACGAGATCCTGGTCGTGGAGCCCAGCTACGTGTCATACAAGCCCTGCGTCATCATGGCCGGCGGCGTCCCTGTGCCGGTCAGCACCAGGGCCGAGAACGACTTCAAGGTGCGCCGGGAGGACATCGAAAAGAGGATCACCCGAAAGACCACGGCCATCATCATGAACTACCCGAATAACCCCACGGGCGCCATCATGACCAGGAAGGACCTGGAGGAGGTCGCCGACGTCGCCATCGAGCACGACCTGATGGTCCTCACGGACGAGGTCTACGAGAAGCTTACCTACGACGGCAGGCATGCCTCGATCGCATCATTGAACGGCATGAGGGACAACACGATTCTCCTGAACGGGTTCAGCAAGGCGTTCGCCATGACCGGCTGGAGGCTGGGCTACGCCTGCGGCAACGCGGACGTCATCGAGGCCATGATGAAGATCCACCAGTACACCATGCTCTGCGCTCCCATCGGCGCCCAGCTGGGCGCCATCGAGGCGCTGAAGAACGGCCAGAGCGACATGCAGGATATGGTCAGGGAGTACAACCGCCGGCGCCGTGTCATCGTCAGAGGGTTCAACGCGCTGGGCATGGACTGCTTCGAGCCTAAAGGGGCGTTCTACTCGTTCCCGTCGATAAGATCCACCGGCCTGTCCTCCGAGGAGTTCTCGGAGAGGCTGCTGTACGATCAGGGTGTCGTCACCGTGCCGGGAAGCGTTTTCGGCGAGTCCGGCATCGGGCACCTGAGGTGCTCGTACTGCTCGTCCATGGAGGACATCAAGGAAGCGCTGGCCCGCATCGGCCGGTTCCTGGATACGCTGAAGACGGAAAAAGCCCCCACCATTAAGAAACGCGTCAAGCGCTGACCTATGTCCGGGAACGCTTCCATCGGCTCAAATGTGACCGCCGGCACGACGGATACTTTTGGGCAGGCGAGTGTAAGCCAGCTGTCCGGATGGCTGGAAAGCCTGATAGGGACATACCTTGGCCTGAGCGGCGTAATGGCGGAAGCGCTCACGGCGGCCATCGTCCTGGCCATTTTTTTAGCGCTGTCATGGATCGTCAGGCGCTTCATCACGGACATAGCCCCGAGGCTCGTCTCAAAGACCCGGTCGTCGATCGATGACGAACTATTGAAAGCCATAAGAACCCCGGTACAGGTATTGATCATCGTGGCCGGGGTCTACTTCGCGTGCAACACGCTCAACGGCCTTTCTCCGGGCATCGTCGGCGCCATCGATAAGCTGGCCGCCATCGCCCTTATCCTGGTCGGCGCATACCTGGTTTCGAACATCATCAGCGCGTTCATCCGGTGGTACGTCGCTGACGTCGCCCCCAAGACGGGCTCAGACCTTGACGACCACCTGCTGCCGTTCCTGCAAAAAGTCGTTGTCGTGCTCGTCTATGTCATCGCGGGCATCATGGTCCTGGACCTCTTCATCGAGGTCACGCCGCTGATAGCGAGCCTGGGCGTCGTCGGCATCGCCGTCGCGTTCGCGGCGAAGGCGATGCTCATGAATATCTTCGGCGCAATGGCCATCCTTACTGACCGGCCCTTTAAGATCGGGGACAGGCTATACCTGGACGGCATCGGGGCGACCGACGTGGAAGACGTGGGCCTGTGGAGCACCCGTGTGAGGACCATGGACGGCCGCATCGTGGTCGTCCCCAACGAGAAGATGGCCTCCAGCCATATCGTGAACATTTCGCAGCCCGAGGTGAAGCTCCGGGTCCAGCTTAAGGTCAGGATAAGCTACGCCTCGGACGCCGAAAAGGCCTGTGCCATCCTGGAAAGCATCGCCTCGGGGACGCCTGGCGTATCCGCTGACCCGAAGCCGAGGGCTTACCTGTCAGAGCTGGGCGATTTTGCCGTGACTATAATGCTTCTTGCATACGTGGACAATTACGATAACGACCTGTCTGTGTCGGACAGCATATACCGTAACGCCCTGGCCACATTCAAAAAAGAGGGCATCGTCATACCGTACCCGACGGTGAACGTCCGGCCCCGGGTGCGCTAATAATTATTCCAGTTACTTGCATAATGTAGATGCGTTTTCCTATCTGTTGCTATATGCAGTACTGCCGGGTTTTTAAGGCACTGAGTGTACAGAGGCACTGTTTTCACCACAATGGCACGAAGCGCACTGAGTTTCACAAAGCTTTCTTTAAAATGGAGTTCACAAAGGCCGCAGAGAAGGCTTTTTGGGTTAAGAGACACGAAGGGGACAATGACACGATGGCAAAAAGTGTTCGCATGTTCATTCCATTGTGCCATTGTATCCTTTGTGCCCTATCGCCAATGAACCGGTCTTTGTGACCTCTGTCCCTTACATTTTAAAAAAAATCTTAGTGAGCCTTTGTGAACTCCGTGCCATTGTGGTGAGAGTAGTGCCTCTGTACGCTTAGTGCCTCAAAGAATAGCAAGTAATTACCAGACTAACATAGAATTTTAAGGCCTCTTACCCGGAGCCCTTTTTTCTACTTCTAAGCAATAGCACGCACGCTGTGACGACGACTATTACGATGACGGCCAGAAGTGCGATGGAACCGATAAGCATGTAGTTCGGCCCGCTCTCCGGGGTAGTCGGAGAAGCGGTAACGATGATAGGCGTGGACGTCGGCGAAGGCAGTATCTGCGTCTGCATGAGCACGAGCGCAGGAGAGCCCGCGGAGGCGCTCCTGTTACCGACCTGGCCCTCAGCGTTCGAGCCCCAGGCCCATACGCTGCCGTCGTCTTTGAGGGCCAGCGTATGATAGAGGCCCGCGTCGACGGCGGTGATGCCGTTAATGCCGCTCACCCGCACGGGCACGGTCATGTCGCTTCCCCCTGTTTTACCGACACCTAGCTGGCCGTCCGAGTTACTGCCCCACGTCCAGACGGTGCCGTTATCGGCCAGCGCGACGGAGTGCGAGGCGCCCACTGCCACTGACTTCACGCCGGATAAACCCCGGACGATATCGGGGTTAAAAGAGTCCGCCTCCGGCCCGAATGAGAGCCGGCCGAGGTCGTTCAGGCTCGTGCCGCCCATGCCGAGCTGGCCGTTATAATTATAGCCCCATGACCAGACGTTGCCGTCCACCATGACGGCCAGCGCGTGGGCGTCGCCCGCGTCGAGGCCCATCACGTTATAGATCTTAGACCGGACGGGAGTAAAGCGGCTCTCGTTGGTGCCGTCTCCCAAAACGCCGTGGCGGTTATCGCCCCAGGCCCACACCGCGCCGTCTCCCTGCGATGCGAGGCAGTGCGAGCCCCCGGCCGATATGGCCTGGATATTGTTCAGGCCCTTAACCTGGATGGGCACGGCCGTGCCCTTATAATTGAGCGAGCCCTCGCCTACCTGGCCGTACGAGTTGGAGCCCCAGGCCCACACCGTGCCGTCGCCCTTCAGAGCAAGGCTGATGTCCTTGCCGGCGGCGATGGCCTTGACGCCCGTGAGCCCCGCTACCTGGACCGGCCCGGCGCTGTCGTTATATGTGCCGTCCCCGAGCTGTCCGTACTTGTTCGACCCCCAGGCCCAAACAGTTCCGTCTCCCTTCAGAGCAAGCACGTGGCCGTACCCGGCCGCGATCTTCCTTACGACCGAGATCTCTACCTTTTGGGGCGTCGCATATTCGACGCCGTCACTCACGTAGCCCCACTGCCACACGGTGCCGTCGTCGAGCAATGCCACGGAAGTCGAGTTGGACGCGGCGATGGAAACGACCGCGGGCGACCAGGCAGTCACACAGGGCATAATGAGAACGAGCGAGAACGAACATATAAGGATGAGCAAGATAAGCCGGAAACCCCTCATGGTACCACGTACAGGAAGTTATGCGCGAGGATATAAATAGCTTATATCATCATCCTGTAATCGGCCTGAAGTAACATAATACCATTAAGGCTGAATGCTATGTCAGGGAGTGTCTCGCTGCTCGAATAGGCATCAGCCTAAAGCTTTTTGATGAATGACGCCCTAATACGCGCCCGTAGATGAGCCTATGTACGCAAGGATAAAGGACGTGCTTTCCGGAAGGTTCGCCGACGGCGAGGAAGTGGAGGTCGGCGGATGGGTCGTCAAGAACCGCTCGAGCGGCAAGATCGTTTTTACTCTCATAAGGGACGCCACCGGCGAAATGCAGGTGACCGCCCGCAAGGGCAACGTGTGCGACGAGGCCTTGAAGGTCGCGGACGCGCTGTCGCTCGAATGCTCCATTATCGTGAAGGGCAAGGTCCGCTCGGACCCCAGGGCGCCTGGAGGAAAAGAGCTTTCGGCAACGGACCTGAAGCTGATCGGGGCATCCAGGGACTATCCCATATTCGGCGAAGAGGAACACAACCCCGAGGTACTGCTGGACCTGAGGCACCTGGACGTCAGGAGCAAGCAGCTCGTGGCCATCATGAAGGTCAAGGACTCGGTATTAAGCGCTGCCCGGGAATGGTTCAGGAACCACGAGTTCTTCGAGGTCACGCCGCCCATCATCATCTCGAGCGCCTGCGAGGGCGGGTCCACGCTCTTCGAGCTCAAGTACTTCGAGGACAAAGCGTACCTGTCCCAGAGCGCGCAGCTATACCTCGAGTCGCTCATCTTCGGGCTCGAGAAAGTGTACTCGATCACGCCCTCCTTCAGGGCGGAGAAGTCCCGCACGACCAGGCACCTGGCCGAGTACTGGCACATCGAGGGCGAGATGGCCTGGATGGGACTGTATGAGATGATCGACATGCTTGAGCAGCTCGTCTGCTACGTGTGCAACAGGGTCGGCGAGGAAAGGGCGGAGGAGATCAGGCTCGTAGGCGGCGACCCGGAATATTTCAAGGGCCTGAAGGCGCCCTTCCCCAGGATCACCTACGACGAGGCCGTGAAAGTACTCCAGGCGGACGGGTTCGAGTTCAAGCCCGGCGAGGACTTCGGCACCCACGAGGAACGGCAGCTCTCGACACATTACGATAAGCCATTATTTATTACGGAGTACCCGGCCGAGGTGAAGGCCTTCTACATGAAGGACGCCGGGAACGGGAAAGTGCTTAATGTCGACATGATAGCGCCGAAAGGCTTTGGCGAGATCATCGGCGCCAGCGAGAGGGAGACCGACCTGGCGATCCTTGAGGAACGCATACGCAAGCAGGGCGAGGATCCGGCGAAGTACGCCTGGTACCTGGACCTGAGACGCTACGGCTCGGTGCCGCACTCCGGGTTCGGCATGGGCACCGAACGTCTGGTACGCTGGATATGCGGCCTGGAGCACATCAGGGACACCATCCCGTACCCGAGGACGATCAGCCGGTCGTACCCGTAGACCATAAATATTTACGCACAAGCGGTTCATAGGGCCAGGTAGCGGTGTCGACATAATCGGCTACCTTCGGTACCTTTTAGCCTTTTTACACGCCCCTCCGGTCAGGCGGGGATTGCACTATAGTTATAATGGATAAATGAGTAGAATTTTTCCCAGTTATTAATTAAGCTGGCATATTAACGCTTTTAATGTAAATCGGAGTGTTTTTTTACAGGTAAAAATTCGACGAACATATTTAGCCCGTCATTCAAGAACCATCTTTATGAAAATTTGTGTCGTCTCACAGTCGTTTTATCCGTACATCGGCGGCGTGACCAGGTACTTGCAGTCGCTGGGCAGGAAGTTGACGGCCCGAGGGGATGAGATGGTGGTCGTGCACCTGCGGTCCTCCGACATGCCCGAGTACGAGGTCGTGGATGGCGTCCGCGTGTACCGCATGTCCGGGGACGAGGGCATGCAGGAGTCAATCGACGGCTATTTCAAGTTCAAGGAGCTCATCATCGACGTTACTCACGGGCGGAAGGTCTCGTCGCTGGAGGACCGCTTCAGCAACGGCTACACGGAATACCTGGGCTTCAATCTCAACATGTACGAGAAGGTGCGGCAGGTGTACGATATCGAGAAGTTCGACGTGCTCCACGTGCACGACTTCCAGGTGATGCCCCTCGCGTTCCTGATCAAGAGCGATATCGGGGTGCCCGCCATCTTTACCTGGCACATACCGTTCACCAGGGATACGCCGGCCGAGTGGAGGGAGTTCCTCGTGAGGTATATGCGCTACTACGACAGGGTCATCTTTTCCACGGACGAGTACGTGCGCACTGCGGTCGAGAGCGGCATGAATCCCGACAAGGTCTCTAAGATCAACCCGTTCATCGACACGGACGAATACGTCACTGACGGGGAGAACGACTTCAGGGAGAAGTACAACATCCCCGGCGGCGATGATCTCGTGCTCTGCGTGTCCCGTATCGACCCCCGTAAAGGGCAGGAGTACCTGATCAAGGCCATGGCCGTGGTAATAAAGAAGCACCCGGACACGACGTGCATCTTCATCGGGAACGGGTCCCTCACGAAAAAGTTCATCGGGCGCACGAACCGGCTCGAAGAGCTCGAGGCGATGGTGCAGGAGCTCGGGCTGGGCGGAAAAGTACGGTTCTTAGGCAAGGTAAGCCAGGAAGACCTGATGAAAGCGTACGATGCCTGCGACATGCTCGTCCAGCCGTCCATCAACGAGGGCTTCGGCCTGGTCATTTCGGAGGCCATGTGCTTCGGCAAGCCAGTTGTGGGCTCGAACGTCGGCGGCATACCCGAGCAGATCATCGACGGCTTCAACGGGTTACTGTTCCAGCCGAAGGACCATAAGGCGCTTGCCCGCCAGATCTGCAGGATGATCGAGGACCCGGCGATGAGAAAGCTGATGGGGGAAAGGGGCCGGCAGATCGCCTGCGAGCGCTTCTGCGTGGACCGGGGCTTCCGGGAGCACTGTGACATCTACGATAATATCTGCCTCGGGAAAGGGTTCGAGGAGCCTTCGGGGGCCGGAGAGTCGCTACTGACCGGCTAGCCGGGTCGCCGCTCACCGGCTGATCACTCTTTCCCCAGGAGATAATTAATGGACTTGACGAACTCCTCGTGCGAGAACGACTGCGGGATGTTGCCCACGAGGCGCTGGTAGTACATGTCGTACTCTTCGGCGAAGAGGCCGAGGTCGCTGGAGGCGTAGCGTGCCGCCCTATTAATGATATCCAGGGCGTTCACGGTCTTGCCCCTTTTCATCAGCACCTGGGCCAGCCATAGCGAGGAGAGCATGAAGGCGTTGGGCTCCTCCGCGAACCGCTTTAGCAGGCCGCCCGTGCCCAGGTTATCCGTGATGCTCTTGATGGTCATGCGCACCATCGGGTCTTCCATGGGGAGCATGTTCATGAGGGGTATTGCCAGCACTGACGCGTCGTACGCGTCGTCCTCGTACGCACGCTTGAAACATTTCCGCTTTTCAGACCACCCATTCTTGACGATGTCGACTTTAACTTTCTCCGCCTCCAGGCCCCATTTGCTGGCGAGATGACGCCTGTCTACCAGCGTGGCCAGCCGGGCGCCGTACTCCAGCGCCGCCCAGCACATCGTCTTGCTGTGGACATAATCCATGTACTGGCGCCGGAACTCCCAGATGCCCGCGTCCTTCTCCCTCCAGTGCCCGGCCACGTGCTCCACGATCCTCTCGATGGCCAGAAAATTCTCTTCCACGTATCCCGCGCAGCCCGAATATTTATTCAGCGTGTATATGGCATGGATGACCTCGCCCTCCAGGTCGTTCTGCTTCTGGTCGACGGCCTTGTTGCCGATCCTGACGGGCCGGCTGTTCCCGAACCCGGCGAGCGTGTCGACCTCCTCCTCTTCCGTGCCCGTGAGGTCGCCGTAAATGGACACAAGCGGGTAAGGATAGGGCTTGCCCTCGGGCTGCACGATGCTTAATAAGAAATCGATGATCTGCCGGGAGTCCCCGAAGAGTCCAGCCAGCGCCAGCGCCTCGGCGCTGTAGGCCCCGTCCCGGACCCAGCAAAAACGGTAATCCCAGTTCTTGTCCTCGCCCACGATCTCGGGGAACGATGTCGTGGGGGCGGCCAGGATGGCGCCGCTCCTGTCGTACATTAATAATTTGAGCACGAGCAGGGAGCGCATATAATAATAGTGCATCCGCGGGCTGAGGTCGAACACCGGGAAGGCGCATGCCGTGTAGTTCCTCCATAGCTTGAGGTCCGCCTGGTACTCGCGCTCGTAGTTCGAGCTGGCCGCCGCCTTCCTGGCCTCTTCGGGCGTAGAGCCGTACGTCAGCAGCAGCGGTATGGTCATGGGCGGCTGCACGTCGAAGGTTATGCTTTTTTTCTTTACCACGGCCTTTTCCGAGCAGGTGATCATCAGCGCCTGGCCCGGGGAGCAGATCATCAGCCCGTTGTCGAGGATATTTATGGTCGGCTTTGAGCGGTTATAGTCGGGCCTGGGGTCCACGTCGAGGACGAGCTTGAAGTTGTCAGGCCCCGAGACGCCCAGGATGCGCCAGAGCTTGTGCTTGCCGAATGGCATGAAGTCGATGGCCCTGGCCGTGTCGGCGCCCACCAGGCTCGTGGTCTCCAGCAGGTTCGTGTCTTCCAGGTACCGCTGCTCGCCCCTCTCGAAGGGCGTGCTCGTGCCCGCCTGCTCCCGGGACAGGGTGATCGAGCCGCCGTTCACGCTGTCCAGAGCCCTGGCGAACATCGTCGGGGAGTCGAACCTGGGCAGGCAGAGCCAATCCAGCGAGCTGAATATGCTGATGAAAGCGCATGTCTCCCCGTTGCCGACGACGCCATACATAAAATCAGATTCACCCGCTCATTATAAAATCGTTATATGGGTATTTAGCGGCCTATGAACTCGATGAACTCCTGGAGGCCCCTGCCATAGCCCTGCCTGCACACGTAATCGGCGGCGGCCTTCATCTCCGGGATGGCGTTCGATACTGCGCCCAGTAAGACGCACGAGTCCTTGAACGCCACGTCGTTCTGCGCGTCACCGATGGCCGCCGTCTCGTCCCTGGACACGCCGTACATCCCGGACAGCCACCCGGCGCCGGACGACTTTGAGATGCCCGCGGGCAGTATCATGAGGGAGTCCACGTTCCTGATGATGTGGAACGCTCCGCCCATGCCATTGAGCGCTTCCACGAGGCCCTTTTCCTGCTGCACGTCGACGGCGACGATGACCTCTCCCTGCCCGTACGGCACGCTAAGCCTCTCGAGCCGCCTAAGAAGCTCGCCCCGCAGGCGCGAATCCCCGAGCAAGTATTTTTTACCTCTAAAGAAACCGAGGCAGCCATTCTCGGCGACAAATGAATCGACAAGCCCGTCCAGCTCACGGCAAAACTCCAGGAGGAAGTCATAGTTACGGCCGGAGACGATCGAGAAACCAATGCCCTTCGCCTGGATGATGCGTATGGCCTCGCGCAACTCCGGCCCCACGGACAGGCTCTCGTCAGTGAACGTCCGGTCAAAATCGCTTATAACGAGCTTGATAGCCATTAAATTAAGCTATGGCGGACGCGCATAAAAGATTTTCTAATATACAAGCACGTTGCCACATTCAAAGGATATTAGGCGTGCCATTGGTTTTAAATATAATGATTTACAATTATATTCTACACGCCTGGTGACTCTATGGATGGTTCACTTCTATTATTACTAATGACGATCGTGCCGGCATTATTCGGCATCGTCTGCTACCTGATACCGGGCTTCGAGCTGAAGAAATACGTGGTCATCCTGTGTGCCCTCGTACTCATGGTAGCTTCCCTGTTGGTGCTGACCGGCGGCGCTCAAACGCTGTCCGTCGAATCTATCGGCCTGGGAGGGCTCAGCATGCCGCTCTCTCCGGTCATCCTTGTGCTTGACTATCTGTTATTATTGACTTTCTTATACTTCGGTATCAAGGACAAGGAGTATAAGGCCGTACTCCTGGCCATATTACAGCTTATACCGCTCACCTATCTCGAGTTCTTCATGCCGAAGGCGGAACACGCCGCCGGCATCACATTCGTGATGGACAACCTGGCCATCGTCATGTGCCTCATCGTCTCTATCATCGGCTCGCTCATCCTCATCTACTCGGTCGGCTACATGAAGGGAGACAGGCGGGCATCGCCGTTCTTCCTCATCATGATGGTATTCCTCGGGGACATGAACGCCCTCGTGTTCGCCAATGACCTTACCTGGATGTTCTTCTTCTGGGAGGTCACCACGCTCTGCTCGTTCCTCCTCATCAGGCACTACCACGACGAAGCCTCGATCAAGGCATCGGACCGTGCCCTGTGGATGAACCTTCTGGGCGGAGTGTCGCTTATATGCGGCATCGTGCTCATCGAGTCCTCGTACGGGACCATGTTCCTGTCCGAGCTCTCCGGCATGAAGGCGACGCTGCCGGGCTTCCTGTCGTTCCTGCCGGCGTCGGCGGCATTATTGCCGTTCGCCTTCATGGCGTTCGGGGCCTTCACCAAGTCGGCGCTCATGCCGTTCAACTCGTGGCTGACCGGGGCCATGGTGGCCCCCACGCCCGTGTCGGCGCTGCTCCACTCGTCCACGATGGTGAACGCGGGAGTGTACCTCCTGATAAGGATCGCCCCGCTCATCGTGGGTAGCTTCCTGTCGACGCTCATCGCGGTCATCGGCGGCTTCTCGTTCATGTTCTGCGCCCTGCTCGCGCTCAGCCAGACGGATACGAAGCGCATCCTGGCCTATTCGACCATCAGCTACCTGGGGCTTATCGCCATGTGTACCGGGATCAACACCGGGCTCGCCCTGACGGCGGCCGTGGCGCTGCTAATGTTCCACGCGGTCTCCAAGGGTCTGCTATTCCTTTGCGTCGGAGAGGTACAGCACGAGACAGGCGCCCGTGACATCGAGTCCATGGAGGGCCTGGTGAACCGGATGCCCCTGGTGGCATACATCATGGTCATCGGCCTTATATCGCTGATGGCGCCCCCGTTCGGCGTGTTCGTGGGCAAGTGGCTGGCCTTCCAGTCCGTGTCCACCTTCACCACGATCAGCCTGTCGCTGCTGGACATATTCTTCATCATCTTCGGCAGCATATTCTCGGTGTTCTACTACGCCCGCTGGGCCGGCAAGTTGCTGGCCACGAAGCCGTTCGAGGCGCCGAAGAAGGAGCACCACGACTGGTTCATGGAGCTGCCGCTCATCGTACTGGTGCTGGGCGTGTTCGTGACCGTGGCGCTCTCCACCTTATTCTTCAGCAGCCTGATCACCCTGCCGTCCGTCTATGGCAGCGGGCCGATCGAGATCGGATGGAGTATCCAGAGCGCCATCGGCGGGTTCTCGCCGCTGGGCTTCTTGATCCTCTTCCTGATCATCCTGCTAGTACCGCTGGTGGCCATCAGAGTGCCCAAGACGGCGGTCACGCACACCTATGCCTGCGGCACCGGCGAGGAGCCCGAGATCGGCGGAGGCTACTTCCAGAGCATTATCGGCGAGAGCGTGGTCCTGAAATACCTCGACCCCGTCGGCGTGCTGCTGCTCGTGGCATTATTCATCGCGGCGGTGATCTAGAATGGCGGATAACATACTCATCACATACGGCGTGCCGCTCTTGCTGCTCATCCTGTCCCCGATCATCGGCGGCCTGCTGATCGGCATAGACCGTAAGGTCACGGCCCGGATACAGAACCGGTCGGGCCCGCCGATCGTGCAGCCGTTCTACGACACGTTCAAGCTCTTCGGCAAGGAGGACAAGATCGTCAACAAGACGTACCTGGTCTTCGGCGCGGCGTACCTGCTCACGGTCATCCTGAGCCTGGCGCTCCTGCTGTTCCAGTACGATCTATTGATCACGACGTTCATCTTCGGCCTGTCCTTCATCTTCCTGGTGCTGGCGGGCTACAGCACGCGCTCCCAGTTCGGTAACGTGGGGGCGACCCGTGAATTAATGCAGATGCTGACCTACGAGCCGATACTGCTGTTCGCGGTATTCCTGATCCGCCTGGTCACCGGGAGCTTCGAGATCGAGTCCATATATAGCGCCGCCCAGCCGCTGCTCTACACGCTGCCGCTGGCGCTGCTGGCCATCTTCATCATACTCCCCATTAAGGCCCGGAAGTCGCCCTTCGACATCGCCGAGGCGCACCAGGAGATCGCCCAGGGGCCGGAAACGGAGTATTCGGGCAAGTACCTTGGCCTGCTCTTAACGGCGCACTTCTTCGAGATGTTCTTCATCCTGTGGTTCGTCAGCCTGTTCTTCGTGAAGGACGTTGCCCTTGGCGGCCTCGTCATCCCGGGCGTGATCATGCAGGTACTGATGATGCTGGTGGCCTACGTGTTCCTCATCGTCGTCGACAACGCGACGGCGAGGCTCCGGGTCGACCAGATGCTGAAGCAAGTATTCATAGTCGGGATGGTATTGTTGATAATTAACCTGATATACATCATAGTGACCGGGAGGTGGATAGCATGAGCCTGACTGAGATTTCGAGAAAGAAGTCGCCCTGGGTCATCCATGTGGGCACCGGAGGCTGCAACGGCTGCGACCTGGAAATACTTGCATGCCTGACGCCCAGGTACGACGTCAGCCGGTTCGGCGTGATGAGCACGGGCAACCCGAAGCACGCCGACGTCATGCTCGTCGTGGGCCCTGTAACGATAAAATACAAGGAGATCATCAAGAACCTCTACGACCAGATGCCCGACCCCAAGGTCGTCATCTCCGTCGGCACGTGCGCGAGCACGGGTGGCATCTACCAGGGATGCTACGGCCACTGCGGCGGAGTCGACAAGGTCGTACCGGTCGACGTATATGTGCCCGGCTGCAACGTGCGCCCCGAGGCGGTCATCGACGGCCTCGTCCTGGCGCTGGACATCCTGAACGAGAAGGAGAGGAAGATCCTGGAAGAAAAGAAGGCAAAAGCGAAGGGGGCGGCCTGAATGGAAGCGAAGACCGTCACCCAGGCCGAGCTCCAGGGCATCGTTAACGGCCTTAAGGCTAAGGACGCCCGGCTCATCACCATCGTAGGAGCGGACACGGGCGAGAACATCGAAGTAATTTACTTCTTCCATACCGGCATCGGCCAGACCGAGAACTACAGGATCATCGTGCCGAAGGCCGGAGGCAACGAGGAGATCGAGAGCATCACGCCCATCATACCCGCGGCGTACATCGCCGAGAACGAGCTATGCGAGATGTTCGGCGTACGGGTAAAAGGCGTGCCGGGCAGGTTCTTCCTGCACCCGAGCGTCAACGCGCCCCTCCGGAGGAAATGAAATGAGAACGACCATACAATTCGGCCCGCAGCACCCCGTCTGGATCGAGCCGCTGCGCTTAAAATTAACCACGGACGGCGAGCTCATCAAGGACGTGGACCTCGAGGCGGGCTACGTCCACAGGGGGCTCGAGAAGAAATTCGAGTGGGACTACAATAAGGCCGCTTATTTATCGGAGCGTGTCTGCGCGATCTGTACGCAGCACCACTCGACCTGCTTCTGCCTGGGCGTCGAGGGCACGATGGCGGGGCTGGAACTCCCCCGCCGCGCGGCCATCATAAGGACGATCATGCTGGAGCTGGAAAGGCTTCACAGCCACTTCCTGGCCATCGGCCTGACGCTCGAGGCGATAGGGTTCGAGAACATGTTCATGCTCTGCTTCCGGCACAGGGAGCAGGTCCTCGACGTGTTCGAGCGCACTACGGGCAACCGGGTGCTCCACGGCATCAACATCGTCGGCGGCGTCACGAGGAATATCGGCCCCGAGATGGCAAAGGAGATCCTTGACTTCTGCGACGACATTGAGAAACGCGCCCATGAGATCGAGAGGATAATCGTGAGCAGCTATACCATCAAGCAGAGAATGCAGGGCGTCGGGGTCATGACCGAAAAGATGGCGAAGGAGTTGGGCGTCGTCGGCCCCGTCGCAAGGGGCAGTAACGTGCCATACGACGTGAGGCACGCAGCGCCTCACCTGCTCTACAGGGAGGTCAAGGTCACGCCCATCGTCGAGAAGGATGGCGACTGCTGGGCCCGCTCGCTCGTAAGGGTCCGCGAGCTCTTCCAGTCCATCGACCTGATCCGGCAGCTTGTCCCATTATTGGACGGCACTCCTGACGAGCTCTTCGCGAAGTCAAAGGCCATGCCCGAGGGCGAGAACATCGCCAGGGTGGAGGCTCCGAGGGGAGAGCTGTTCTACTACGTCCGGGGCAAGAAGTCGAAGGAGCTGGACCGGGTGAAGGTACGGACGTCGACGTACGGGAACGGCCTGGGCATAGCGCCCCTCATCAAGGGCTCCCACATCGCGGACGTCGGGCTCATAACGATCACGTTCGACCCGTGCATAGGGTGCTTTGACAGGTGATGGCAATGCTGAAGATACTCGAGAACATCTTTAAAAATATCACAAGCAAGCCGTACACGTCCAATTACCCGTTCACCCCGTACCAGCACTTCCCAGGTACGAGAGCTGACGTTACCTTCGACGGCACCAAGTGCATTTTATGCCAGTTGTGCCAGCGGTCATGCCCCGCCGAGTGCATCATCATACACAAGGAGGAGACGACCGTCGAATACCTGAACACGCAGTGCATCCGCTGCGGCTACTGCGTCCGGGTGTGCCCGACCAACGCGATATCCCAGAACGAGGTCTACACCAAGCCATCGAAGGAGCGCTTAACGGTATACACGCTTGTGACCAACGAGAACGCGCCCATCATCAAGAAGCGGAAGGCAGAGGCGGCGAAAAAGGCGGCGACTGCGGAGGGCAAGCCCGTAACTGACAAGCCCGAGGAAGCTAAAAAATAATTGACCGCATGCGCAGGGGGCGGCGTATACTCTCTTTTACCGTCCCCCGGTTTTTCTTTTAAAAACGATTATAAATCCTACGGCAAAAAAGAGTAAGTAGGTCAATTACAGGACTGTTCAAAATGATTTTTGCGCCGCACATGGCGGTGCAGGCATGGTGGTTTGCGATGGTAGAGTACAGTGCAAAGAAGGACGAGCTTGCGAGCAGTATGGAGCAGTCGGCCGCGCGCCTCGAGGACACGGGCGCCAGGACGGCGGGAAAAGTGGCGGGGTCGATGAGGAACCTGGCGGACGATATCCGGAGCTTTAACATCAACGAGTACCGGGACAAAATGATGAGCAAAGTGGATACTGCGCGCACCGAGGTGGACAAGAACGTCGATAACGTGAAGATGAACATAAGGGACCACCCGTTCGAGAGCGTGGCCCTCGCGGCCGGGGCGGGCATCCTCTTAGGCGCGATGATCGCGCTGATGGGCAGGCGTTCTGTGAGAAGCCGGATGTGAAGGGCCCCTGCGGGCCTCCCGGCAAATTTTTAAGTACGTACATCCAGCATGCGCCATGCGTAATTATGTGCTGTTTTGAATAAATATGAAAGTATTAAGTATTAGATATTACAATTATTATTATTCAGCTGTCACCATAACTTATAGATAGTTTTAAAATGAAAAACAGGTACGAACATGGCAAGGACTTCCCGCAAGCTAATACTTATTACCGATGACGAGCCCGATGTTGCGGACGTGATCGCCGAAAAGCTGGAGAGCATTGGCTACCGGACCCTGAAAGCCCACAGCGGCGCCGAATGCATCGAGATGGCCCGTAAAAGCCATCCGGACCTATTGTTTTTGGATATCCGCATGGAGCCCATGAACGGCTGGGAAGTGGCCGATGCCATGAAGAACGACGGTAATCTCAGGGACATACCAGTTATCATGGTCACGGGCGTGGAATTGACCCTCCGGGACATCATGGACCGGGCCCACCTTATCGAGAACTACATCATGAAGTCCGACGCCAGCCTGGATAAGCTGCGCGAGGCTGTCGAGGACGTGCTCACCGCGAAGACGGACGTGGAGCGCATCATGGGCATGGCGGGTAAGTCGGGCGTCCAGAAGGAGATGCTGACCGAGCTCAAGGACCGCTACCTGCGGAAGTTCACCCAGTACCGGTCGTTAAAGAAGAAGTACAGCCTTTACTCCCAGATGTATGGCGAGAACGGCGGAGAGCAGTCGACGGCGATGCTGTCCTCTCTTAAAAAAGGGCTGGAGCAGCAGGCCGAGGACCTGTCGCACATCGAGAAGATGCTCATGGCTACCCAGCCAGTAAAGAGAGCGAAAAGGCCGAAAAAGAAAATTTAAAGTAATTTTTTACCGGCGTCGGGGCCCGGCTTGACCACGTACACGTCGGTGATCTTCATGACGATGGCCGTCTTGGGGTTCAGGGTCGGCTTCATGCCTTTGACCCAGGCCACGTCGTCCTTAAAGACCTGGTCGTCCTTGTGCAGCGTGACCGTGCCCTTGATCTGGAAGCCTCCCTTCTCGCTCCAGTATGTGAGGGCCACGCGCGGGTTCTCCTGCATGTTCGACAGGCTCTTCTGCATGAACTGGTCGGACAGGAGCATCGTCTCGTCATCTAAGACCTTGTAGGCGCCCATGGGCACGACGTTGGGCACGCCGGCCCGGGAGCAGGTCGCCAGGAAAATGGTCTTTACGCCCTGCATCGAATCCTTTACTTCTTGTGTCAGCTTGACCATGTAAGTCACCATCTGTTAATAGTATAGTCATCTGCCCGTAGCATTAAGCTTTTCTTGCATCGGGGCGTAATTAGCAATGAGAATTGCCATGAACAGGATAATCCTTAATATCGTGGATAAAAAGACCGAATTTTCCCGCCGCATCGTCATCGAGACGAGCATTCCCCTCCAGAGCTGCGACTTCATCACCATCGGCGAGGACATCATGTTCGACCGGGACACGGACTTTTTTACATTCGGCTTCGACATCGACACCGGCAGCCGCCAGCTTGCCATCGTGACCGGAGAGTTCATCCCTCTGCCGCCCGCGGAGCTCATCGACAGCATTAAGAAGTCGCTCGAGGGCCGCTACGAGGTCGTCTCGGATGAGGACGCCCAGCTCTGGCTCCGGGAGAAGGCCCCGTGAGCCGGTAAAGTCCATATACTATCATGCTTTAACCTTTTTTGGAATGCTTATGAAGATCTGTGTCCCGATGAAGAGCACCATGGTGCACAACCACTTCGGGAAGGCCTCTGAGTTCATGCTCCTCATGGTGGAGGAGAGTAAGGTCGTGTCCCGGGAGACAATTAAGAACCCTGGGCGCGAGAAGGGCGCAGTGCTTGAGCTGATGCCCGCCCACGGCGTTACGCACGTCATCTCGGGCGGCATGGGCGAGCGAGTAAAAGGCATTATGAGGGAGCGCAACATCGTCGTCGTGACCGGCGCACTGGGATCGATCGACAACGCGGTCGAGCGTTTCCTTAAGGGCGAGCTGAAGCCCGTCGAAGCGCCGTGCTGCGGCGAGAACCTGTGCGGTAAAAAATAGGCCTATTATACTTACATTTATATCATTTGTCGGACGATGTAATTGTAGCATGTCGGAGATCGTTTTCCTCGGCACGGCGGGCGGACGCATGGTCGTCGCCAACCAGATACGCAAGAGCGGCGGCATGTGGCTTGACCTCGACGGCAACGCCATCCTTCTCGACCCGGGGCCAGGCTGCCTTGTGAGATGCGTGGAGCTTGGCCTGAAGCCCTCGCGGCTCGACTGCATCGTGCTCTCTCACCGCCACATCGACCACTCCAACGACGTCAACATCATGACTGAGGCCATGTCCGGAGGGGGATTTAAGCCTAAAGGCATGCTGATAGCCCCCTGGGATTGCCTGGAAGGGAACGACCCGGTCGTGCTCAAGTACGTCCGCAAGTACATCAGGAATAACGTCTTCGCGCTCAAGGAAGGGGCGAAGTACCGGCTTAACGGCGTGTCCATAGAGGGCGCACTGCGCCTGAAGCATTCGGACGTGGAGTCCTACGCCATCAAGTTCCGCTTCGAGAATAAGACGCTGGGCTACATTGCGGATACGAAATATTTTGACGGCATCGGCGAGGCCATGAAGGACTGCGATTATCTTATTATCAATATGGTACGCATCACATACGACGACCGTTTCCAGCACCTCATACCGGGCGACGTCGAGAAGGTTTTGAAGGTGGCTAAGCCTGGTATGGCGATCCTTAACCACTTCGGGATGCAGGTGGTCAAGGCACATCCTCGTGATATCGCTTTCCGCATCGAGAAGACGACGGGCGTTAAGACCATCGCCGCCGAGGATGGGATGCGGCTTAAGCTGGACCGTGCGCGGGCGGAAGAGGATTCCACGCTCGAGCGTTTTATTAAATAGCTTTTTTAAGCCTTCATCGCTATGAGCCTGCGGGAGGCCAGCGTAAAGGCGCCGATGAGCACGATGAGGGGCACGACGAATATCGCTACGTCCGACAGGCCCACATGCAGGTCGCCCATGGCCAGCCGGGCCATGAGACTTAGCGGGGAAGGATCGAAGAACAGGCTGGCCCCGGCCGCGGCCAGGAGCAGCATGGAGTAGGCGAACTGGGACCGCTCGCGGTCCTTGAAGTAGAGCGAGATGATGCCCGAGCCGAAAGTGACGAAAGCCGTTATGATGAGCGCCAGCAATAGCACTTCCAGCGGGCTCTGGACGTAGAGCCGGTTCAGCGACAGAAGCACCAGCCAGAGCACGCACTGTACGGCGGCCAGGAACAGCGTGGCGGCGACCTTTCCGAAGAGCACGGCGTTCAGCGATACCGGAGCCGAAAGGAGCGTGTCCAGCGTCTTGTTCTCCACCTCCTCGGAGATGGAGTCGATGATCATGCTGCCCGCGATGAAGGCGGGGAAGAGCATGAGCAGGGGCACGATGAACGAGTACAGGAACTCGAAGGTGGTGCTCTGCCTGCCGCTCATCCCCGTATACATCACGTGTATGCCGTTCTTCTCCCTGAGGTAGTTCTCGTACTTTTTCAGGGGCTCCTTAATGAGCATCGTGAACACTGTGGCGCTGGTGTCTGACTGGGGCATGTAGAGCTGCATGTCCACGACCCCTTCGCTTGCGGGAATGGCGATCACGGCATCGATGATGCCCGACCTCATCGCCTCCTTCGCCTCCTCTTCCGTGGCATACGCGGAGACGACAAAATTAGAATCCCTGAGATAGGACGAGAAAACCCCGTCAGAGTCGCCTGACACGCCCACGCTAAAGTGGATGTTCGTGTTCTCGGCGATAGAGTTCGGGTCGTAGAAGGACATCAGGCCAACCAGGATGACGGACGAGAAGGCCGCTATGAGGAGCTGAATGAGGATGGCCAGGACTATGGTCTTCTCCTTCATGACCGAGACGAGCTCCTTGTTCATGATGGCGTAGAACCCGCCCATCATACCATCCCCATTTCCTGCGCCAGGATGAAGAAGTTGTAGAGGAAGTGGACGAGCGAGCCTGCCATTATGGCCAGTGGGTAGTATTTGGTGCCCATCTTTTGGGTGAGCAGGCACACGATGGACGTGAATATGAAGTGCGCGATGAGCGGTATGATGAGCAGGCCCGCGCTCCCGATAGCCTCCAGGAGCATGATGTTCGAGACTACGCTTAAAGACAGGTATAGCAGCACTTTCTCTCCGATGAAGAAACCTACGGCCGAGCAGGCTGCCAGGATCAGGAGCGTTTTAGTGGAGCTTACTTTCTTGTTCTCCAGGAGGGTGGCGATGCCCACGGATTTGGCGACCTCCTCCACGATGACGCATAAGACCAGCAGGATGGCCATGTACACCATCGTCGGCAGGCTCACGGGGATCATCAGCGAGAGGATGGCGATGATCATCTGCACCATGAAGACGGCGGGGATCATGAGCAGGCTGATGAAGCCGATGGAGACGTAAAGGTGGTTCTGGTCTATGGCCAGGTAGATGGCGTCCGCCAGCTTCCGGTAGAGCGGCCCGAAGCCGAGCAGATATTCCTCGTTGAAGATGCGCACGCCCACGAACATCGCCACCCCGAAGACCAGGTACATGGGCGCCGTCGAGAGGGCGTACTGCGCCATGCTGAAGCTCTCGCCCCGGTACATCTGGACGGCCAGCGTGAGGGGCGAGATGTAGCTCACGTCGTTGATGCCGGTGAACAGGGCGGGGAGCACCAGGTACCCGATGACGAACGTCATGGCGGCCATGGAGAAGAACGTCTGGTCCTTGAATGTCCGGTAGACGAGGGCCACCATGAGGTATATCGCGAAGATGAACAGGATTATCGGGAGGAATATGGCCAGGGCCAGGAGCAGGTCCCCGGCCAGCGCCAGAGTGATCACGATGACGAGGGCCAGCGAGAAGGAGATGTACGGGAGCATCTTGCCCGCGATGATGTCCAGCGGAGCCAGCGGCGCCGACATCAGGACATTAAGCTTGCGATTGGTCTTTTCCTCCATGAAGCTGCTGTTGAAGAAGATGCCCATGAACAGGACGGGCACGATGTAGAGGAATGCGAGCACGACCTGCGCCAGGGGCACGGATGAGGTCATCAGCGACGGAATGAGGACCTCGTTCTCGGATACGAACTCTGCCTTGAATCTGGTGCTGCCGCCGTTCTTCAGCTCCTCGATCTGCGCTTTGACCGCGGCGCCGGTGTCGTTCGACGGCGCGGCCGTCGGTGCTATGCTGGCCACGCCTGTCGGCGTGGGCGCCGGTGTCGCCGTCGCGTAGAGGTAGCCGACCTCGACGCGCAGCGGGAACGACCGGTTGATGTCGTATTGCTCGATGAGCAGCGTCGTCTCGGCATTTTCCAGGTATTGCCTGAGGGCCCCGGCCGCGTACTGCGAGCGGTCGTCGCTCCGCGTGAGCGCCGTCTCGCCGTCCATGTACAGGTCGATGGAGCCGTCCCTGAGCATCTTCTGCCCGGCCTCTCGGTCGAGGCTAAGTACATTGAACCTCATGTCGCCGATGGCCGGCCCGTCAGGCGAAATACCTATAGTATAAATGCCCTTGCCGATGACGAGGCCCTGCTGGGCGACAAAATAGGAGACGATAAGCGAGATCACGATCAGCGCCAGCACGACCGGCTGAGAGCGCCCGCTGAACCGGGTCCGAAACCTTCCTAATTCCCTCTTCGCCACCTGCAGGATCTTGCTCATACTGCCCATGAAAAATTATTAATGCATTCCAAATATATGGTGGGTTAATGATTAAGCTGACGGGCGTTACCAAGTCATATAAAGACTTCGAGGCCGTTAAGGACCTGAGCCTTGAGGTGCGTGACGGCGAGATCCTGGGCATCATCGGCCACAACGGCGCCGGCAAGAGCACCACGCTAAAGATGATGGTCGGCCTCATCAGCCCGACGTCCGGAACCGTCGAGGTCATGGGCCGGGACATGGCCAGGGACGGCACCTACGTGAAGCGTTTTTTGGGCTATTTGCCCGAAGAGAGCCCGCTATACGAGAACATGACCGTGAACGAGTACCTGCGATTTTTCTCCGAGCTGTACGACATGCCCCCGGCGAAGGCGAAGGAGCGCATTGATCTATTGCTGGACTCGCTGAAGCTTCCCGAGCGGAATAAGCTGACCGGCGAGCTTTCTAAGGGTATGAAGCGTAAGGTCGCTATCGCCCGTGCCCTGCTTCACGACCCTAAGCTGCTCGTGCTCGACGAGCCCAGCTCGGGCCTGGACCCGCTGACGTCTTTCTTCATCGTGGACTATATGCGCCGCCTTAGAAACGAGGGCAAGACTATCGTCTTGAGCGCCCACAACCTGTTCCACGTCGAATATGTTTGTGACAGGGTGGCCATCATGAAGAACGGCCGGCTTGTGGTCTGCGACACGATGGAAAATATCCGGAAGGACCTGGGTAAGCGGGAGTACGAGGTGAAGTTCATGAGCGACCAGCGTCTTGATTATGATAAGAAGGACGGGAACTATATCTACAGGACGGCCGATGTGGGCGAGATCGCCTCCCTGCTCAGGAACATTTCCGAGAATAACTGGGCTTTAGTCGACATGTCGATGAAGGAGTCGGCACTGGAAGATATTTATGTGAAGCTCATGGCGGAGTAATGATGCTCAAGCTGAATATTTTTAACAGGCGGCCGCAGCCACAGAAGAAGTGCTACTTCGAAAAGGACCGGACCTGTGACAGGGAGTGCCGGGCCTTTGACCGGGATAAGGAGAGGTGCACTATCGTCGTTCGCCTTAAGGAGGAGGCTGACGCGGGCGAGGCCGCGCGGATGCTGAAGGCGCTCTGTGCCATCGACAGCGACCCTGAGATGATCGCCGAGGCGTTTCCCGAGCTTGTGCCGCCGCCCAGGCTGGTCTACGAAGATTAATTTTTCATATCACGTGCCATGGTTTATTCCTTGTATCCCGTTGCGCTGATTTGTTCGGTTGGTATCACGAACCTCTCCAAAGGAAGTAAACCACGAATCTTTTTTAAGATTTTACTCACTAAATCCCTGAGCCTCGAACTCACCGTCAACGCACGAACTCTCGAATACGCGGGGCAGTGCTCGAAATCACAAATGCTCTAACCCGAAACGAAGGCTCGAAGGCTCGAATGCACGTTTGAAACGCTAAACGACGGAGTACTAATACTCGAAGGCACGGCTAAAACGCCAACGCCCCGAACACCCCAAAATGCGGGGGAACGACCGGGCTCTTAGAGTGTTCGTGCTCCACCGTTTAGCGTTTCAAACGTGTATTCGAGCCTTGGAGCTTTATTTTCGGGTTAGCGCGTTAGAGACTTAGAGCACTGCCCAGAGTGTTTGAGAGTTCGTGCGTTGACGGTGAGCTAGAGCATTCGAGGCTTCGTGAGAAAAATCTAAAAAGAAAAATTCGTGGTTTAATTCCTTTGGAGAGGTTCGAGATACCGACCAAACTGATTTGCACATCGTGGCGTAATTTATTTTTCCGGCAGCCCAGAGTTAATCAATTCCTCGATACACACACTGAACTCCGACTTCTTCGTGGGCAGGTGATGCCGGATCTTCAGCGCCAGCGAGCGATAATCGAAACCCGGCACCAGACCAGGCGTGCCCCGGAACACGGGCGGCGTATGCATCTTGTCGCCCTCGTTTGTATAGCGGGGGATCAGGTGCATATGAAAGTGGTCGTTCTGGTTCATCAATATCATGTAGTTGATCTTCACGGGATCGAGAGTCTCATATATGGCCTCGGACACCGCTGAAACGTCCTCCATGAAGGCCATGAATAATAAGAACTTATGCTCCAGCATGTACGTAAGGCTGGTCTCGTGGTCCCTCAGGATGACGACCGAGCGCCCCGGGTAGTCCTGCTCATAGCTCAGGGCGGCGACGCTGGCCGGAAGGCGCTTGATGAACGTCGGCTCCGGGTGCTCGTACTCGTGGTCCGTGAGGTAGATCTGCTTATTCTTTTTACAAAAGTTACACTCGGGGTCCGTGTTCACCTTATATGGCAGCTTCAGGGAATCGCTGCGCTCGGCCACGGACTTCGACAGCAGGGGCAGAAGGCCCTCGATATCTACGGCGCAAATATCCTCATGTTTCATGCTATGATAATTCTGATTTGTAACGGTCTATATTAAAACTTAATGCCGACACCAGAAAAGAGATAAATTCATTCGTCATAAGATTTAATTCGGCATGAAACTCGATAAAGAACCCTGCGGGCTGCGGATACTGACCGAGATCGTCATCAACAGGAGCGGCATCAACTACGACGATTACCTGCTGGGCAGGACCTGCCGCCGCTGCAAGCGCCTGATGCTTGAGGGCAATATCACGAAAATACCGGAGGACAGCAACTTCCGCATCGTGGTCAAGACGCCTGACGGCATGCCCAACATACTCAAAGGCTCCGAGCTTTTAACGGTCTCGTGCAAGTGCGGCGCGACCTACAACATCATCTTCTACGGCCCTGTCCAGTACAACAGCGCCGGCATCGTCGCATACACCATCATCCAGATGAACGGCGCCGAGGTAGAGCTTTCAGACGCCCTGGACGACATGCGTAAGCACAAGGACGCGCCCGCGGACGTGGACCGGTGGATAGTCGAGACGCTGGCCGACGAGTTCAACGACGCCGTCCGCATCGTCAACGAGAAGGGCGTCTCCCTGGTAGAAGAGGACTGGACCGAGTCTAAATATAGCACCGGCTGGATCGAGGAAGAATAGCTATTTGTGAATATCATGCTCGATATAACGGTCCTATCGGACAGCAAGAGCAGGGCGTTCGAGCAGTTCTTCGATGCATACGGCTTTTCCTGCCAGCAGATGGTGCCCGCTCTCTTCGGGACGCCTTACTGCCAGCCATCTAAGCTGCTTATCATACCTTCCGCTTTCGCCGTACGCCAGTATTATAGGATGCTGCCCGCGCTCGAGGGCTGCCGGGGCCGTATCGAGGAATTCGTCGAGAGGGGAGGCATCGTCCTGGCGTATGGCGCAGGCATCGAGGGCTACAAGTATGGCTGGCTGCCCGGTGCTCCCGTGTATCATCACATATTCAAAATTGGCGAGCAGTTCAGGCAAAGCGAAGTAAGGCTCCTTAGATCCGCCTGCCCCGAAGGCCTGACGTTCGAGCCCGGCCCCAGGAATTGCGACGCCTACTTCACTGGCTTCAACGGCGACGTAGCGATGGCGACGGGGGACGGCAGGGCCGTGATGGTCCACAAAAGCCTGGGAAAGGGTCACGTCATTGTTTCTGGTATCTTCGACTATCCCGACGAAAAGTTACTTAAGCGAGCCTGCTCACGCTAGCTCGCGTTCCAGTATCTCGAAAAACAGGCCCCGGGCAAAGCGCTCCCGCCAGGGCTCGTGGCCGCATTTCTCCAGCAGGATGAACCGGAAATCCTTTATTGTCCCCATCAGGGGCTTTTTTACCCCTACTGCGGGATGCGGGTCGCGATCGCCATGGATCGCTACCACAGGGCATCTGATACGGTCGGCAATTCGCAATAGCTCTCCGCTTCTCCTGAGCACCTCGGCCTCTCCCCAGACGCGGGCGTTGATGTCCGCCCTCATCATCAGATCTGGCCCGTCGCCCGGAAGCAGAGCATAGGAATCGGCCTTTGACATCAGCTTACCGAACTCGGCGAAAGCAATGCTCTTATCCAAAATATGGGAATCGTTCAATGCTTCAGCCAGCGAATATAACGTATCTTTTTCCTCATCGCTCAGGCGGCTCAGCCTTGTCTCCATGATCTGCGAGGCGTATTCTTCTTTTAGGGGTCCGCATCCTATCAATATCAGCTTTTTCACGTGCTGCGGGTATGTGGAAGCGAAAATAAGGCTAAGCCAGGCACCCCACGAATGGCCGATCAGCGTAACGGGAAGGGCCGCATTCTCGAGCAGCACATCATGCAATTCAGCGACCTGGCCGTCGATGGACGAGGCGGTCTGCAGTGGCTCCAGGACGCCTCTGCGTACGGATAATTCCCTGGCAACAGGAGCCATCCCGCCCGTAGCACCGGGGCCGCCATGAATGACGGCTACGCTAAATGGCGGTTTCCCGTATTTCCGTACGTTTTCAGCTTTACCCGGCACCGACATATCAAGAAAATACAATAATATCGGGAACATATTAAATTGTCGAACTAGAAAGATGTTCAATATGGTATCGGTCAAGAAGCCGTACTATGGTAACTGGGTCTCCAAGAGGCTGGTCCTCATGCCCGTTCTGATCGGCCTGGCCTTACTGGTAATAGCGTTATTGTTCCCGATGCTCGTCCTCCTGGCAATCGTTTTTCTTCTCATCGCCGCCTATTTCGCTTATGCCAGGCGGATGTTCTCGGCCCGGGGGGGCAACGTTCAGAATAAGATCTATGACCTGGTGCTGGCTAACCTTGCCTGGAACGGGCAGGGAAAATTGCTCGACATAGGCTGCGGCAGCGCCGCGCTCACCATCAAGCTGGCTAAGAAATACCCCAATGCCCGCCTTACCGGCGTTGATTTTTGGGGCCATAACTGGTCATATTCTAAAAAGATCTGCGAGAAAAATGCGGCCGCCGAAGGCGTTAGTGATAGGGTCACCTTCCAGAAGGCCAGCGCCATGAAACTGCCTTTCGAGGACGAGACGTTCGATGCCGTCGTCAGTAATTTAACGTTCCATGAAGTCCGCGATGCAAAAGATAAGAAAGAGCTGATCCGTGAGGCGCTTCGCGTCTTGAAGAAGGGCGGGAAGTTCACGTTCCAGGATCTGTTCCTGGTAAAGAAGGCCTATGGCACGCCCGAGGAGCTTGTTAAGACGATAAAGGGCTGGGGTATCAGCGAGGTCAAGTTCGTCGACACCCATAAAGAGTCGTTCATTCCAAGGGCGCTCAGGATGCCGTTCATGGTGGGACCCATAGGCATCATCACCGGGAAAAAGTAATGGACATATCCAGTTAAGGCTGGATGGCCTCGTCGCCAGGTTTCCAGCCTGCAGGGCAGACCTTGCCCTTGTTCTCACGGACGAACTTCAAAGCCTCAAGTTCACGAAGTAATTCCCTTGTATTTCGGCCGAAGCCATCGTCATGGATCTCCATCGCCTTCAAGTTGCCGTCCGGGTCGAAGATGAAGCTAGCGCGCTGCGAAAGGCCATTGCTTTCATTGTAAGTGCCAAATGCCTTGCACAGTTCGCCAGTGGTATCGCTAAGCATGGGATACTCGACCTTATTTATCCTGGGATCGGAGTCGTGCCATGCCTTGTGGACATATGGCGTGTCACGGCTGACGCTGAAAACTTCGGCGCCCTGTTCGGTGAAGTTCTTGTAAAGGGAAGCCATCTCCTCGAGCTCGGTGGGGCAGACGAAGGTGAAGTCCGCCGGATAGAAAATAAAGACCAGCCATTTGCCCTGGTAATCACTTAGATTAATCCTGGTAATGTTGTTCTTATAATAAGCATCGGCTTCAAGAGCAGGTAATCGTTCATTGATCTTCAGCCCATGAGCTTGCTGTCCATTCCCCTTATTGACCATATGTTTATTCAGAGCCGTGGCGCTCGTTGCCAGCGTCATGCAGATCAATAGCAAGGCAATAATGCCCATGAAGGACACAAGTATTATTGGCTTTGTTTTCACTGTTCTCATCCCCGCAAGTCCAAGCTTTTTTTACATTTTTATAAGGCTTATCGGGGTTATTAACAAAGATACGATGACTGCGCAAGATGAATGGCGAGCAAAATTAAGGGCTGTCGTCCAGAAAAATTTTTTACGGATATAGTGGTTTCCTGATAAAGATATTATCGCGTTCGGCGGAGTCTTTTCGGGCATCAGTCGGCCATCAGGCCGATGCGGAGGCGGCGGGGTAATGGACGTTTTTTTCGAAGAGTAAAACGTCGCTTAGCGCTTGCGGAGGGAGCATGCCGCATAAGCGGCCATGCGACCGAGGGTGCAAGCGCGGCCCCGACGGTGGAGCACCCGAAAAGACGGAGTAGCACGGCCATCAGGCCGGGCGTCGAACCGCGACGTATTAGAAGCCCATGCCTAAAATTGTTATTTATAGTGATGAAACCGCCATGATATAATCATAGAAAGTAGCGGGGAATGGATTTGAACCATTGGTCTACGGGTTATGAGCCCGTCGGGATCTCCTGACTACCCCACCCCGCTATACGGTGATACAAAAGTTTTGCATCCTATACATGCAGGCATCACTATAAATAACTTACTAAAAATGGCTATGGCAAAACGAAAAAACGATTAGAAGTTTTAGCGTCTTACTTCTTAGCGCCAACTTCCTGCTCGGCCAGCTTCTTCTCGATCTCCGCGAGAAGCTGCTCGTCAGACTTGCCCTTTATGTCGATATTCAGGTTCTTCGCCATCCTCTGGGCGCGGGTCAAAGCGATATCGTCTGCGTTCTGGGCCGGAGGGTTCACCTGGCTCTTCATGTTCTCGTACTTCTTCTCGGCCTCTATCTGGCCCACCTTGAACTCGCCCATGGACTGGCCCATGGAGCGCGCAAGCTCGGGGAGCTTCGTGGCTCCGAATAATAAGACAATTACGACGAATATGAGTAAGATCTCTGTCGGGCCTAAACCTAATACCATGGTCTTTCTCCAATTAACAATTAGCCTATCTCCATTATAATATACTTTTTGCGGCGATCAAGATGCTACTTATGTAGCCGCTCCTCGATGGCCTTCAGGCGCTCCTCGATCTTCTTGAGCCGGTCATCCCGCCTGCGGTTCCAGAGGCCGTAGAGCAGGGCGATAACGAACGCTATGAGGAATAGCGCCAGCACGAAGACCATCAGGATGAGCATCAATTCCTGCGACCAGACCAGAGCCATAGGACCGCCTACTCTTTTTATCTTTGGCTAACCCGATATATTTTGTGCGCCCAGCTAAATAGTTGCTAAATAGTTCCATACTTATATTATATGCGCTTTGCCTGGTTATTGCCTGTACAGCCTGATTTTTAAGTCACTAAGCCGACAGAGGCACTATTTCTCACCACAATGGCACAAAGCGCACGGAGTCCACGGAGTCTTTTTTCAGATGGAGGACACAAAGGCCACAGAGCCGGCTTTTTGCATCAAGAGGCACGAAGGGGACAATGACACGATGGCAAAAAGTGTTCGCATGTTCATTCATTGTGCCATCGTATCCTTTGTGCCTCTTAACCCAATGAACCGGTCTTTGTGACCTCTGTCCCTCCATCTGAAAAGAAATCTTAGTGAGCCTTCGTGAACTCCGTGCCATTGTGTTGAAAATAGTGTCTCGTCAGCTTTGTGCCTTAAACGAGGTAAGCTAAACATAAATTTATAAATCGGAAACAGTAACTACCGATTAAGGCGCAGACAAGGAATTAGCGGGCTTCCGCACCTTATTGTAGTACAGCCATACGGCGACGATAAGCAGGGCGGTCACGGCCAGCGTGACGACGGAGGCCTCCGGGCCGAAGGCGCCGCCCGTGATGATGTCGGGTCCGGGCTTAGACACAAGAATAGCCCCCTCCAGCGGCCCCAGCTCGAACAGGTTATACTCGATGAAATTCCAGACGAAGTGGAACGCGATGGCGTTGAGCAGGCCTCCATAACGGTAGAGCAGGGCCAGCACGATCCCCGCCAGGAAGATGGTGCCCAGCGCGATCAGGTCCGACTGCCTGCCCAGGCCTACGATGCCCATAGAAGGCAGGTGCAACGCGGCGAATCCCGCCGCCGAAAGGAGCGCCGCAGGCCAGAGGCCGAGCTCGTCGAAGAGGCCCTGGAAAATGGCGGCCCTGAAACCCAGCTCTTCGCCGAAACTGACCAGAAGCTGCACGAATACGCCCAGTAGTAGGTAGTACGAAAAATCCTCCCGGATGGGGCCGGGAGTGATGGCGCCAGAAAGCAGGAGCACGGCGAGTACCAGGCCCATGGGAACAGCCGCGAAGATCGCCCCTTCCGCGAAACCTTTCCAGGGAACTTGAAGCTCGAAGACCGCGATAAAGAAGACCGACAGGATAATGATCAGCGGATACGTCAGTATGCCGGCCAACGACGAAAAAGACACCACGAGCCAGGCGTTCAAAAGATAAAACAGAAAAACGGCGAGCAGCTTGAGGCCGCGCCTCATCCCAGGCTCACCACGAACTCACAGTACTTATCGCCGGCGCACCTGCGCTTGACGACTTTAACTTTGGACCTCTCGCTCACGGCGTGGGTCAGGCCCGTAGAATAGCTCACGCAGGCGTTGGTCTTGAAGTCGGCGCCCACGTTCATGCCGTCGAACAGGGTGGCATAAATACAGTCGCCCACCTTCAGGCAGATCGTGCCGGGGCCGTAGCTGCTTTCCACCAGGATGTCCGAGTCGACGCCTGCAAGGAGAGATATGGCCTCCATGGGTATGAGCAGCGCCCTTAACGAGTTGGAGTCCAGGTTCAGGTTATCGACGATCTTCTTGCCGTCGTCGTAGCCCACGGCCAGGCCGGTCTCGGAGATGACCTCCAGGGCCTTCTCGCCATAACGATCGATGAAACGTATTAACAGGTACTTGTTGAAACGGCCCAGCGAGTTATTCTGCTGCCACCTGAGCCTGTTGGTCACGCCCACCGACTTCCAGGTTTTTGCAAAGTTCACGTATTTATCCATAATACCTCGCCCTTACGATGCATACGGGTTCAGCGCCGAGTACAGCAGGGTCAGGATGCCGCTGAGCTGTATCAGCAGGGATGCCGTCCGGGAGATGCTGTCATCGATGGGGATAGAGCCCCCGATCATGGTAGGCAGCATCACGATCAGCGTGTTCAGGTTGCTCCCGAAGATGATGAGAAAGAACCCTAATGCCATGTACATGAGATTTTTCTGCTTTGTCCGGGTGTAGGATTCGTAGATGAATAGTACGAGCGCTCCCCCCAGTATGTACATGAGGAACGCGGCGACGGCCTCTACGATGGACACCGTCAACATCATTGATCACCCAGTATGCACGTCTTCTCCTTATGCCTGATAGTGGTTATGATGCTGCTGGAGCTGATCACGCCGTCCGTATTGTCCAGCACCCTGAGGACGGAATCCTTCAGCTCGCTCATGTCGCTCGTCCGCACCTTGACGAAGATATCGTAGGGCTGGAGTATCTCGTAGACCTCCAGCACGTTCTTCAGCGACTTGAGCTTGGTAACGATCTCCGCCTTGTAGTTCTCGTCCACGTTGATGCCTATGAAGGTGGTCAGAGGCATACCAGTCTTCTTGGGATCCAGGATAACCGTGAACTGCTCGATCACGCCTTCACTATACATCTGGTTCACACGCTTATGCACGGTGGATGTCGCAACGCCCAGCTCGCTGGCTATCTCCGTGCAATGGGTACGACTATCCTTGGAAAGCTTATCGATGATTGTGTTATCTATGCTATCCATGAGGAATCGTTTATCTATATACCTCATATCGGATAAATATTTCGATAAATGCGGATTTAGGGAAAACTATTTGCTTATCTTAATAAAAAACGCCCTTAGTTTTTTTGCCCATCCGTTAGCCATCTGGAGGGCATAAATGTGCAGCGGGGTCCGCCTGACGTCGATTCCCGTTTTCCCCTCTTTTATGGCCTCTAGAACTGCTTTCGGATTTTTTTCTGCCTTAATCAAAGTTATAGCGCTGCCCACAAGGGATGCCTGGTGCGCGTCGCTTCCCGAGACTTCCGGTAATTTGCGGGCCTTCGCGCCTCTCCTGGCCATGCGGTTGTGCATGCCCAGTATGTACCGGGAGTTGTACACTTCCACAGCGTCCGCTCCTTCGGGGATGTTCATGCCGTGCCTCGGCCTGTTGTACGGGTGGGGCACGACCACCAGGCCGCCCTGCCTGCGGGCTTCCTTTATGGTATCGTCGACCGTCATGCCCGGGGGGATGTCCTGCGTAATGCCCAGGACGATGAGGTGCCCCTGCTTCGTGGATACTTCCTCGCCGGGGATCACTATCAGGCCGGGCGCCACTTTATCTACGATCTCAAGCGCACGGCGGCCTCCTGCCGTCGTGTTATGGTCGGTGATGGCCAACCCGGCGAGCCCCTTTGCGGCGGCCGCCCGGAGAATGTCCTCGACAGAGCTCAGCCCGTCCTTCGAAAAGTTAGAGTGCACGTGCAGGTCGAAGCGAAGCATAAGCATCAATATTCATCAGGCCGTTATAACATTTCTGTATGCGTATATTGCTCGTGACGGGCCGACTCGCCTATCCTGTCGTGAAGGAGCTGGCAGGCGATGCGGACGTCCTCATGCTCGACGTCGGCGTTGCCGCCTTTATCACCCCGAAGCTGCTGGAAAAGGCCATCGCCCCCGTTAAAGGCGACTATGACCTGGTGCTCGTGACGGGGCTCGCGGCCTCCGACTTTTCGGGCCTGGAGAAGAAGCTGGGCGTGAAGATCCGCCTGGGCCCTAAGCAGGCTTACGATATCCCTCTTGCCCTGGCCGCCGCCGGCCGGGTGGAGTTCTCCAGTAAAGTGCCGGCGGATATGTTGCTGGCGAATGTGAAGCGGGAGAGCGCCCTGAAAGAGCTTGGCGATATTGAGGCTGGCGCCTCATGTGCATTTTCCTTGAAGGGCGTGAAGATCGGCGGCACCTCGACGATGAAGGTCGTGGCCGAGGTGGCGGACGCCACGAAGCTCACTGATGTGGAGCTTGTGAGCAAGATCGAGAGCTATGCGGCGGCGGACGTCATCGACCTGGGCGTGCCCCTGGAGTCGAGCGAGGATGCGGTAAGGCATGCGGTCCGCGTTGCCCGGTCCGTTACAAGGAAGCCCCTGAGCGTGGACACGCTCATCCCCGAGTACATCCGGGCCGGCATCGGCGAGGGCGCGGGCCTCGTGTTGAGCCTGAACGGCTCGAATTTGGACGAAGTGGGCCCGCTGGTGGCTGAAAAGGGCCTGGCCGCGGTAGTGATCCCGAACGACGAATCGCTGGACGAGCTTTTTGTCAATATCGAAAAGGCAAGGGCTCTGGGCATTAAGAGCATCCTGGCCGATCCCATCCTGTCGCCCGTGGGCCACGGGTTAGCCGATTCTTTAGAGAGGTACAGGGAGTTCCGGCGCCGGGAGCCCGACATGCCCCTGTTCTTTGGCGCAGGGAACGTGACCGAGCTCATGGACGCCGACTCCGTGGGCATTAACGCCCTCCTGGCCGGTATCGCCATGGAGCTGGGCGTGAGCGCCTTGTTCACCACGGAGGCGAGCCATAAGACGGTGAACTGCGCTTATGAGCTAAAGACGGCCTGCGACATGATGGCGCTGGCGAAAAAACACAAAGGCTCGCCGAAGGACCTGGGCATCGATCTGCTGATCATCAAGGAAAAGCGGGCTCGGAGGGATATGGTGGAGCCCGGGCCGACGGTCATCGAGGCGAAGCGCCACGAGCTCAAGCTTGACCCGGCCGGCAACTTCAACATATACGTCAAGGACGGCCGGATCTACGTGAACAACGGCAGCGTGACCGTCGTCGGCGACGAGCCCATGACCATCATCGAAACGCTGGCGGATATGGGGCTGATGTCCATGCTCGACCATGCCGGCTACCTGGGCAAAGAGCTGGAGAAGGCCCGCCTGGCCATCCGATTCAAGCGGTCCTACCTGCAGGACGATCCATTCTAGAGGTTTTGTTATGGAGTTCCCCCCTAAAGTCGTGGCGACCGTAACGTCGCTGGACGAGGCCAAAGAGGCCATATCGCTGGGCGCAGACATCATCGAGATCAGAGTTGACCTTCTCGATGAGGGGCCTCAGCCACTTGTGGAACGCATTTATAAGCTTAATAAGCCGCTCATCATCACGGTCCGGCCCACATGGGAGGGCGGCGCATTCAAGGGGAGCGATAGGGATCGAGTCAAGATCTTTAAGGCCCTGGTGCCGGTGGCCGACTACATCGACGTCGAATTGCGGGCGCCTAACGTGGAAGAGCTTGTGGCGCTCACCGGGGGAACGGACGCATTATCCATAATATCGTACCACGACTTCGAGAAGATGCCCTCGAAAAAGGAGATGATGGACATCGTCGTACAGTGCCACGAAAAGGGCGATATCGCCAAGCTGGCCGTGACCCCCGCCAGCCTCAGGGACGTGCTGCGGCTATTCGAGGTCACGTTGAAGTCCAAGCGTCCCCTGTGCACTATCGCCATGGGCGAGATGGGAGCGCATTCGCGCATCGTGGGGCCGGTGTACGGCTCGCAGTTCACCTACGGGTACGTGCGGAAGCCCGTGGCGCCGGGGCAGATACGTGTCGACAAAATACTGGAAGGGCTACGGCTCCTCGGCCTGCGGTGACTTCAGTAGTTCAGTGCTTGTGTTCAGTCCATTGCCTTGTTTCCCCTGGAGTTGGTCCCTCCGGTCGGTATCACTAAACCACGAAAGACTTTTTATATCCCACGTAAGGCTCGAAATCACCAAGTGCATGCCGGGTGTTTAAAACACGAAACAACCTCCCTAAGTGCGCTAAAACACTAAAGATTGAAACACGAGAGACGGCATGCGCTTATCCAATAATTTATGCTTTCTCTTGAGTTTTAATCCTTTGGAGCGGTTCGTGCCCTTAGAGAGGTTGTTTTGTGTTTTGAACGCCAAAGCATGTACCTTTGTGCATTTCGAGCCTTACGTGGGATATAAAAAGAATTCGTGGTTTAGTGTTACCAACCGGAGGGCTGTACGTGCGTCGCATAGACGAGGAGTGATAGAGTGGCAAGCACAAAACTACTGGACTATTAAAGATTAGCCAGGCCCCGCGGGCAAAAACCCAGGTTAAGCCACTCGCACCCCTGGCATATTTCGTTAATATCGCCGGGCTTGATCTTCTCCTTTACAAGGGCGTAAAACTCCGCGGCCTTAAACCGGTCACCGGGCTTAATGCCAAGACGCTCCATGACACGCCGGTCGATATCCTTGACCTTTTGGTTAAGCTTCAGGCCACTCCTGAAGCATTCGTTATTCTGCATGTTCGGGCAGGCGATACAGATCATGTCGGAAGTATCGACCACCTCGATCTGCAGGTCCGGGTGCTGGTCGATCATGCGCTTCACCTTCTGGAAATTACGGATGAAGTCGGCCGTATAGCCGATGCCCTGGAATCCCAGCAGGCATAATAAGTGATGGGCTCGCAGCGGTATGCCCCTGAATTTTCCCCTACCCGCCTCTCTCGCCATGATATTTTTAGTATGCGCCATGATGCTATAAACATTTTTAGCCGGGCGTAAGCCGTTAATAAGCCGGATATCATTTTTTAGCCCTCGCTTGAAACGATATATTGGATATGCTCGAATATGACAGCCACTGCGCCTGCCCGGTGAAGAGGAACGATGACATCATCCACGTCGACTGCGCCTCTCACATATATCCTGACGGCGTCCAGGGCATTCACAACATGTGCTTCCACGTCCACGAGAGGGAGATCGTAGCGGTTTGCGGGGGCAACGGCTCCGGAAAATCGACGCTGCTGGAGCACCTGAACGGGCTGCTGCTGCCGTCGTCGGGAAGGGTGTACGTCATGGGCGAGGAACTGACGGGCGCCACGAAGAATGAGATATGGCGATACGTGGGGCTGGTGTTCCAGCGGCCCGAGGACCAATTATTCGCTCCTACTGTTTTAGATGACGTCATGTTCGGCCCGCTGAACATGGGCATGAGCATGCCCGAAGCCCGTAAAGCGGCCGTTGAGGCGCTGGAGAGCGTGGGCGCCACAGGCATGGACGACCGACTGCCCGCGTACCTCTCGGGCGGGCAAAAGAGGCTCGTGGCTATCGCAGGGGTGCTGGCGATGAAGCCCCGGGTCATCGCGATGGATGAGCCCACGTCGGACCTGGACACCTGGCATAGTGAGTTGATCGAGCGCATCATCGTCCGGCTCAGGAACGAGTTCGGCATCAGCGTGGTCATGGCGACCCACGACCTGGACATGGTCGCAAGGCTGGCCGACAGGGTGTGCATCCTGAAGCGCGGGGCCATCGTCGGCGAGGGGACGCCCAGGGATATTTTTTATAACAGGGCGCTGGTCGAGGGCTCGGGCCTGGCCGTGCCAAAAGTGGTCGAGATATACCATGATTATTGCTACCACTTCAACAAGGAGCCCGACATGCGCCCGCTCAACGTGCACGAGCTTATCGAAGCAATGCGGTAGGCTTTTTTATATGTAGAGATAAATTATTTTAAGGTGAACGCGTGACCGACAGCTCGCTGAACCCCATGCTGAGGCCCCGGAGCATCGCCGTGATCGGCGTATCCAGGGAGCCCTCCAAGTGGGGCTATAAGGTTTTTCATAATATCGTCAGTAATGCCTACAAGGGCAAAGCCTATCCCGTGAACCCCTCGACGCCCGATATCGACGGGATAAAATGCTATGCCAGGGTCGGCGACATACTCGGAGAGGTCGATCTGGCTATCATTATAGTTCCGGCGTCTGCGGCGCTCCAGGTCGTGGACGAGTGCGGGGCGAAAAAAGTAAAGGCTTTATGTGTCATCACGGCGGGCTTCAGCGAGGTCGGCCCCGACGGGGCAGTCCTTGAGGAAAAGCTGAAACAAAAGGCCGCTTCGTACGGGATGCGCATGCTGGGCCCGAACACCATGGGTTTCGTGAACAACAGCATCTCGCTCAACGCCAGCATCGTGCCCCGGATGCCCCCCAAAGGCGAGATATCATTTATTACCCAGAGCGGAGCGCTGGGGCTCTCTTTAGTTGATTGGGCCATCGGCTCCAACCTCGGCATGAACTGCGTGGTCAGCACGGGCAATAAGGCTGACGTTTCAGAGGCCGACCTTTTAGAGTTCTTCGAGCAGGATAAGGGCACCTGGACAATCGCCATGTATATCGAGGGCCTGAAGGACGGCAGGAAGTTCATGGAGGCCGCCCGGAAGGTCAAGAAGGCGAAGCTGGCCATCAAGGCGGGCGTGAGCCAGGCCGGGGCCAGGGCCGCGGCCTCGCACACAGGAAGCCTGGCCGGGTCTGATGCGGTTTACGATGCAGCGTTCAGGCAGTGCGGCGTAGTCAGGGTGGAAGGCGTGGAGGAGATGTTCGATGCCGCCATGGCGCTGTCCACCCAGCCGAAGGCTAATGGGAATCGCGTAGCGATCCTGTCGAACGGCGGAGGGGCGGCCATCATGGCGAGCGATGCCTGCGAGCGCAGGGGCATGAAAGTGCCCGAGCTGACCAGGCATACGAAGGCCGGCATAGCCAGGCTGCTGCCGGCATTCGCCTCCGTGAAGAACCCTATCGATACGGTGGCGAAGTCGGACTACGATATTTACAGGGAGGCCCTCAAGATGCTCATCGACGATAAGGACATAGACTGCGTTATGGTGATCTATGCGCACGCCGGGTTCACGAGCGCCGCCGAGCCCGCGAGGGCCGTGATCGACGCCCTCAAGGAAAAGTACCCCAAGCCCGTCGTCGCCTGCTGGATGGGCGGCAGGGAGGTAAACGCTGTGGCCGGCATGTTCCGGAGGAACCGCGTGCCGTTCTATCCTGCGCCCGAGAGGGCGGCGGAGGCGCTGAGCGCCCTGATCCGCTATAATGGGTTCCTTAAGGAGGCTGGGAAATGATGCTGAGCGAGCTCGAGGCCAAGGAGCTCCTGGCCGGTTACGGCATCCCGGTGAACGAGGGTCGGGCGGCATGCAGCGCCATCGAGGCTTCCGAGGCCGCCAGGCACATCGGGTTCCCGGCCGTGGTAAAGGTGCTGTCCGAGAAGATCGTGCACAAGAGCGACCTGGGGCTGGTGGCGCTTAACCTCTGTAACCCTTCGGACGTGGGCCGTAATGCCGAGCGCATTTTAGCAAAGGCACATACGATAGATCCCGATGCGAAGGTCGTCGTCGAGTCAATGGCCCCACAGGGCACCGAGGTCATCGTGGGCGCCAGGCGTGACCCCCAGTTCGGGCCTACGATCCTGTTCGGCCTTGGAGGCATCTTCGTGGAGGTCTTCAAGGACGTTTCGATAAGGGTCGCGCCCGTGGACCGGGCGATGGCCATGGACATGATCGACGACGTCAAGGGCTATGCCATACTGAAGGGCGCCCGGGGCAAGAAGGGCGTGGACATTGAGGCGCTGGCCGATATCATCGTCAACACGTCGAAGCTCATGATGGAGCAGGACCGTGTCATGGAGCTGGACATGAACCCCGTAATGGCATACGAGAACGGCGCAATGGCGGTAGACGCGAGGGCGCTGGTCAGGGATTAACTGGTTTCGCTAACTGAAATGCTATTTATAGGATAGGGTCGTTTAACATTGTAGCATTTAGCAATCAAAAACAGTTACAGAGATGTGGATCTATGATATATCTTGCGATGGACGACACCGATAATTTAGAGTCACGGGGCACGGGAAGGCTGGCCAGGGCCATAGCAGTAGAGCTTTCAAGAAGATACCATGTGATGGGCGTCACCCGGCATCAGCTCTTCGTCCACGAGTCCATACCGTTCACGTCGCATAATAGCTGTGCCGTCATCCACATCCAGGGCGATTCGGGCATGGACGATATTTTCGACACCGCTAAAAAGCTGATGCTCGACGACTTCGTCGAGGGCAGCGACCCCGGGATCGCCGTCGCTTCCTCGAGGCAGGTCAACTCCGGGGTGGTCGCCTTCGGGCAGGACGCAAAGTGCATTGTCGTTAACCAGGAAAGGGCCCGCTCCGTGGCGGCTAACGCCGGCATACGCCTCGAAGGCCTGGGCGGCACCGAGGGAGGAGTCATCGGCTCCGTGGCGGGAATAGGGCTCGCCGCATCGGGAAGCGACGGGCGGTTCTTATTGAGGGGGCGCAACCGGGAGCTCATCGGACCCCAGCCCGTATGGGCGTTGTTGAGCTCGGGCATCGACCAGGTCATGACCATCGACGGGCGCCTGGTTAATGATGGCATGATCGCCATCCGCAAATCGCCTACGCCGTCGTTCGTGCAGGGACGAGCGGTGCTGTTCGTGGAAGAGTCTGATGGTGGCTATGTGGCCCTGAAAAGGCCTTAAAAAGAGAAAAATAAAGTTTTTTACTTCTTCTTTGAAGACCCGTTCTTAACCTTCTTAACGGACTTATCCGTCAGCGAAGTCGCCGCGGCAGGGATACCGTCAAGCGGCATGAACTCAGGGTTCACGAGCGTCAGGTTCAGCTTCTTCTTCGCCTTACGCTCCTCGAGCTCCTCCTCCCAGCCGTCGACCTGGTACAGGAAATACTTCCGAACGTAATCCTTCATCTCCTCGTCGGAGACAGAGGAGCGCCGCTCCTCGGCGTCGTACATCTTCTGGATCTCGTTGTGGATGCTCTTGATGCGGGAGTCGGACTTCTCCACGTGGACCTCGATCCCCAGCAGCTCGTTGAGCGCCTCCTCGGCCTTGAGCCTGACCACTTCGGTGCCCGATGTCTGGCCGATCATGAGATTCCGCTTGCCGCCCACCAGCTCGGGCGGGAAGGGCTCGTACGTGAACGGGTTCTTGATGATGCCCGCCGTATGGATGCCCGACTCGTGGGAGAAGATGTTCTTGCCCACGATGGCCTTGTTCCTCGGGACGCGGAGGCCGACCTCGTCCTCCATGTACTGGGCGAACTCCGTGACCGTGCGGAGGTCGTACTTGTCGAAGCCCTCCACCCGGGTGATAAGGAATGCCATGATCTTTTCCAGCTCGGAATTACCGGCGCGCTCGCCGATGCCAAGGAAGGTGAGGTTGGCCCAGTCGGCGCCGTACCAGAGGCCCGCCAGGGTGTTCGCGACGCCCAGGCCGAAGTCGTCGTGGACGTGCATCTCGATGTGCTTGACGCCGATCTCCTTGAGCTTTTTAACGACGATCGGTATCCCGTACGGCTCCTCTTCCTCGGGGAAGGGTACGCCGTAGCCCAGCGTGTCGCACACGCGGATGATGGTGTGCGGGTCGATCTCGATGCACTTCCTGATGAACGGATAAACGAAAGCGTAGTTGGCCCTCGAGGTGTCCTCGATGTGGCACCTGGTCTTGAGGCCGTGGTCGACCGCATACTGGAGGGCGTTCAGGTACTTCTTCTCGGCCTCCTCGTAGCTCTTCAGCCCCATCTTATCGTAAATGTGAGAGTCGGATATGGACATCAGGATGCCCGTCTCCCTTATGCCCCCTACCTTGAGGACTTCGTCGATGTCCGCCGGGTTTGCCCTCGCCCAGCCGGTGACCTCCGGGAAATCGTAGCTGTAGTCCATCATGGCCCGGGCCGCGTCCTTATCCCTGTCGTTATAGATGAACGTCTCCAGCTTTTCCACGCCCATGTCGTGCAGGTACTCGAAGATCTTGAGCTTGTGCGACTTTTTCATCACGATGCCAGGCATCTGGCAGCCGTCCCTGATGGTGGTGTCGCTGATCTTGATGTCCTTCGCGTTGGGCAGTTTTATCTTGGGCATTTCGTCGTATCGTCGCATCATTGGCTAGGTCACCTATGGCCATACATTCAAATTCATAGTTTATAATATTTTTGTATGAAATCGGCACGGTACCGGCAATATAATTACGTTGTGGCAGGTTTATGCGATTTTTATGAGATAAGGCAGTATAATCCGGCATCATTTTACATAATTGGGCTATAAGTTGGCTTTTAAAGGCTTTATACCGGAAAAAATCCCGTTTCTTTTAATGGCATCAATTAAGTTTTTGGCTACGGGATTTTAATGCATGGCAGAAAATAGCCTGAAAGAATGCCTTGCCTTTAATCCTGAAAAAGCTAGGGCGGAGATCGTCGATTTTATTCGGTCGCAGATCAGGCGGTTCAATAAAAAGGGAACGATGATAGGTCTGTCAGGCGGCCTGGACTCGTCCACGGTGGCCTTTCTGTGCGTCGAGGCGCTGGGAAAGGAAAAGGTAATGGGCCTCATACTGCCCGAGCGGGATACGACGCCGAAGAACACGGAGGACGGCATCGACCTGGCCGAAAAGCTGGGCATACCATACAAGAAGATCGACATATCGCCCATCCTGGAAGGCCTTGGAGCCTATACGCTCTTCCCGAAAGAGGTGACGTCCAGCCGTTCGGCGATGGAAGAAGCGGTGGACCGCATGAAGCGGATGACCGGAAAGCAGTCGGCGTTCGCCGAGTCCTTCAGCTCGATCTACACGCCTGGCGGGGCGCAGGAGGACCATTACGTAGGCCGGATGCACGCCTTCATGACCGCCAAGACCCGGGCGCGGATGATGACGATATACTTTCACGCGATCATCATGGACTACCTGGTCGTGGGCACAGACGACCTGTCGGAGCTTACCATCGGCTTTTATGATAAGTACGGCGACGGGGCCTGCGACATCTCTATACTGAGCCACCTGTTCAAGACACAGATAAAGGCGCTGGCTGCGCACATCGGCGTACCGGAGCACATCGTGAATAAGCCCTCGTCGCACGACCTCTGGGGGGAGGGTATGCCCAACGAGGAGACCATCGGCCTTCCCTACGAGAAGCTGGATATGGTGCTATGCGGGCTGATGGAAGGCCTGTGGGAGGCGGATATCGCCGATATGGCGGGCGTGAGGCTCGACGATATTGTAGCGGTAAAAAAGTCCATCGCAAGCGAAAGGGTCCGGAGGAGCATGCCAATATCGGTGAACATCGAGCCCCAGGCTGCTGAAGAAGAGCAATTGATGAAACGTTAGAATGTGCCCCTGTAGTATGCCAGCTTTCGGGCATATGGATGATAGATATCAACTAATTGTGCCTGCTCTTCGGGCGGCATAGGCTGGAATTCCCTGCCCGCTCCGGCCAGTTCCCGCACCTCATCAGGATCCATACAGCCGACTATGGCGACCGTCACCGGCTGGGATAGCGCATATCGGATCAGCGTTCCCGCCGAGATCTTTGCGTCGGGGATGACGTAGCCTCCGTGCCCCAGCACCTTCATGGCTATAACGGCGATGCCCTTCTTGTTCGCGGCAGGCAGCGCCTCCGTGAGGAAGCCTCCGAGAGCCCCCTCGACGGGGTTGACGGGCATCATGACGGACTCGACCGGCCAATTTTCAATACAATAGGTCAGTATTGCCGGGTCGTGGTGGCCGGTGACGCCGATGTGCTTCACCTTGCCTGACTTTTTAGCCTCTAAAAATGCCTCTAACGTCCCGCCCTTCCCCTCGATCTCGTCGATGTCCTCCCGCGTTCGCACGTCGTGGATCTGCCAGAGGTCGAGGTAGTCGATGCCCATGGTCTTGAGCGTGTTGTCCAGGTCCGCTAATGCGCCTTCTTTATCCCGGGAGGCCGACTTGCTCGCCTGGAAGACTTTGGCCCGGGCGTCGGGATGGGCGGGCCAGTAGTGGCCGTAGTATCCCTCGCTGCCCGCGTAGGCCTGCGCGCAATCAAAATAACGGATCCCCTGCCTCACGGCCTCGTCGATGACCGCGACCGCCTCTTGCGTGCGGCCGTAAGTCCGTAAAACGCCCTCGCCGCCCAGGCCGGCTATCGTCACCTGGCGGCCGGTTTTACCAAACCGGGAGGTCCTTATGTCCATGATCGTCTCAATGAGATTACAGGCCTAAAATATTTACTTGAGCTTTTTCTTGAGCATTCCCAGGTAAAACATAGCATGATCGAAGCCCGGGTCGATCCTCAGTGCTTCCTCGTATTCCTTTTTCGCTTCTTGCAGCTCGCCCATCTCGTCCAGCGCGAATCCCCGGTTAAAGTGCAGCGTCGCATTCTTCGGCTCGATCCTCAGTGCTTCCTCGTATTCCTTTACAGCCTCGGATTTCTGGCCCTTGACGACGAGCGCCGCGGCCAGGTTATTGTGATATTTCATATTTCCCGGATCAACGCGTATCGCTTCCCGGTACTCCCGTATCGCGTCGTCGAGCTGCATTGTCTTTCGATAGATCAGGCCCAGGTTATAATGGACCTCCGCATTCTCCGGGTCTTTATCCAGGGCGGCCCGATATTCCTCGATGGCCTCGTCGATGCGGCCGACCAATAAAAGAGCATTACCTTCCCGGATATGGGAATCGGCGTCCATTTCCTCAGAGAGTTTTTTCGGCTTCTTCGGGCCGGGACTGGAGGGGTGAGGGTCCTCACACATAATAAGAAGTTGGGCAGGAGGGGATAAAAACTTTCTATTAGTCAGAAGACGGCGATGGCTCGCCCTTCTTCTCGTATGGCACCGTGTTCTGCCACGTGTTCTCGAACATGGTCTTCATCATCTTCGTGAGCTCGGCCTGGTTGATCCAGATGCCCGTCTCCCTGCCCGTCGACTTGAAGTCGTCGTCGAAGAACTCGGCGAACAGCACTTCCTTCTCGTCCAGCAGCACGACCCTGATGTACGGCAGACGGTCGATATGCCTCAGCTCCACGAGCTGTGAAAGCTTGAGGGCAAAGTCCTCGACCTGGGGCGTAACGGGGGCGATGAACCGCACCTTGATGTCCTTATTCCGGAACTCGGATGCCTTATCGCTGAAATACTTGTAAAACCGTACCAGGCCGTTGGCAGTCGTCATGATGTCGCAGGTGTGCTCGCACCGGGCGAACATCTCGTCCACGAGCTTGTACACGTTCTGCCGGCCATAGTATAGCAAAACGATAGACTGGTGATTTGTAGGTATAGCCTCTTTAGGCTTAATCTCCGAAAGAAGCTCCTCACGAGCATCTCGAAGGTACGAAAGCTGCTTCTCCTGCTCCTCCATGAGCAGGTCCATGCCCTCGTCGAGGGGTACTGCACGGTAACGGTTCACGGCCTCAGGGATCACTGTAACCAGGCCCCGCATCTGCAGCGACTTCAAAACTGAGTACGTGTGGGGCCTCGGAATATCGGCATACTTCGACACCTTGCTGGCCTCAAGGCCGCCCTTAACAATAAGAGTAAGGTACACCCGGGCCTCGTACTCCGTAAGCCCGAACATGCTCATCTTTGATAGCGTCTTCTCGTCGAAAGGCTGGTTCATAGTGCTACAGACAGTCACGTTATACATCTTTATATAAAAATCATTCCGACCTTTCAATTGAGAATAGTACGATTAATATGGAGAGTAATGAACATGCTGGGTATCGATGACCCCTGGATTTTATTGGGGTACATTTGCACGCTGGGTATAGCACTTGTCTGTATCCTGTACGGGCTCGTAAAGTGGAACGAAGGCGGCGATGCGGATGGCAGTTGACACCCTCACCTTCGCCGTCATGGCATTAGTATACCTTGTGATCGTTCTGGCGCTGGGATATCTGGGATATAAGCAGACGAAGCAGGCGGAGGACTACATGCTGGCGGGGCGGAAGGTCCATCCGGCGCTCATCGCCATCTCTTACGGCGCAACGTTCATCAGCACATCGGCCATCGTGGGCTTCGGCGGCCAGGCCGGATACATGGGCATGGGCCTGATCTGGCTGACCTTCCTCAACATCGGCGTGGGCATCCTGCTCGCGTTCGTGGTGTTCGGCAAGAAGACAAGGGAGATCGGGAGCAAGCTGCGGGCCGTCACCTTCCCCGACCTGATGGGGAAAGTCTACAACTCGTCGTTCATGCAGTACGTGTGCGGCCTCGTCATCCTGGTGGGCATGCCGCTGTACGCGGCCGCCGTGATAACCGGGGCAGGGAGGTTCATCGAGACCACGTTCGCCATCAACTACAACCTGGCGCTGCTCGCGTTCGCGATCATAACGGCGGTATACGTCATCCTGGGCGGGCTGCTGGCGGTCATATACACCGACACCTTCCAGGGCATCATCATGCTCATAGGCATGACCGTCCTCCTGGCCTTCACGTTCATCTCGATCGGAGGCGTCACTAACGGCTTCCAGGCGCTAACGGACCTCGCGAGCACGGCGCCGGCCAGCCTGACAAAGACGGGGTTCAACGGGTGGACGCAGATGCCCACGCTGGGCTCTCCGCTATGGTACTCCATGATCACCTCCATCGTCATGGGCGTGGGCATCGGCGTGCTCGCGCAGCCGCAGCTAGTCGTGCGGTTCATGACAGCGAAGAATAACAAGTCCCTTAACCGGGCCGTCCCCATAGGCGGCTTCTTCATCCTGATGATGACAGGCGTAGCGTTCACCGTGGGGGCACTATCGAACGTCTACTTCCAGCAGACGGCGGGCACGACGGCGATGGCCGCGGCCGGTAACAACATCGACTCCATCATACCGGCGTACATCAACGCGGCGATGCCCGACTGGTTCGTCGTGCTGTTCATGCTGACGCTCCTGGCCGCGGCCATGTCCACGCTGAGCGCGCTGTTCCACACCATGGGCACCGCGGCGGGCAACGATATCCTGGGCAAGTGGAAGAAGCAGAAGCCGTCCATCCTCATGAACCGGGCCAGCGTGCTGGTGATGCTGGTGATCAGCGTCATCGTGGCGTACATCATGCCCACGAGCTTCATCGCCGCAGCAACGGCATTGTTCATGGGCCTGTGCGCCGCTGCCTTCCTCCCGGCGTTCGCCCACGCCCTCTACAGCAAGAGGCCTTCCCAGCTTGCCGCCAAGTCCAGCGTCGTGGTCGGCTCGCTCGTGTGGCTCTTCTGGGCGGTCTTCGTGCACGCGAAGTACGCGGGCATCGTGGGCCTGGCGAAGCTGATCTTCGGCACGAACCTCCTGGGCGCGCCCTGGCAGACCATCGACCCGTTCATCCCGGGGCTCATCGTCTCGACCATCACCATGGCCGCCGTGTGGATGCTCGACCGCCGGCCTGAGGTTGAGGAAGAGGTGAAGGTTAAGCAGGTTAAGGCTTGAATTCAGGGTGCCGCTTCGAGCGGCTCCCATTTATCTTTTTAGTTCTTCTCCGTTTTTATAAACTGGCGCATGCTTCTGGTTTCTTACATATCGTTCCTATGCTGTGTATCCTGTGGAGTTGAATCCCCCGGTCGGTATCACGAAACCACGAAAGACTTTTTATATCCCACGTAAGACACAAAATCACCAAGCTCATGCCTGGTGTTCAAAACACGAAACAACCTCCCTAAGGGCCCTAAAACTCCAAAGATTGAAACACAAGAGACGGCATGAACTTTATACTTATTATGGGCAAATCATGCTTTCTCTTGAGTTTTAATCCTTTAGAGTTTTAGGGCCCTTAGGGAGGTTGTTTCGTGTTTTAAATGCCAAAGCATGTACCTTCGTGCATTTCGTGCCCTTACGTGGGATATAAAAAGAATTCGTGTTTTCGTGTTACCAACCGGAGGGCTGTACGTGCCTCGCATTGAATAAACAAGGACGAAGAGTAAGCACGGTACTTTGTAGTCAGATCCATATTGAACCATGCAGATAATAAGGCAGGATAATCCTGCCCACGACCTAAAAAGGAGATGGATCTCATTATAGAATACGGTAAATAGTGACGTTATCTTCTGCGAATACCTGCTCGAAGTACCGGGTATCATTGAATTTCGTGTAATTTACCTCTTCCTTGGGCACCCACCAGCCGGTGTATAGGCCCCTGTACGGTAAAAACACGTAGTCGGCCTTCTCCATCTTCGCAAGCTCGTACGCGTAGGTGGCGTTGTCCGTCTTGTAAATGTCATTGGTGTGGACCATCATGCTGATGGGATCTGGGGCGTTGGCCCAGTCGCCTCCAACGGTAGAGACCCGGCACGTCATCCCCATGATAAGCTCGGCCCCGAAGATGTCGGCAACGAACTTGTCATCGGACGCCGTATTATTCAAGATCCACTGCGTGGAATTAAACTCGCCCGTACCAACGACAGGATCGTAATAAAAGTCGCATTCGTACTTCACTTCGGGCAGGGGAAGCTTGAGGTTCTTGTCCTTGTCGGGCGGAAGACGGTCCAGGATGCTCTGCACCCAGTCGTCGAGCGACTCCGGAAGGTGCGGCCTCACGTCGTCGAGCCAGATCTGGAATGGCCAGAAGTAGCCGATAAAGAGCATAGCAGCGAATAACGCCAGGACGGCCGCCGGCTTCCACAGGGTCATGATAAACCGGCGTATGGCCTGCCTTATAAATAAAGTTTGCCGGAGCCTTTATGTTTTTAAGAGCCTAATAATACTATTCAACCGTTTACTCGGCAGCCGATAGCAACGGCGGCACAACAAACCCCGAGAAAATCATATAACAATATCGACTAAATATGCATGGGATGTAGAGCGCATGGACCGCGATTATTGTACGATGGATGACTTTGACCTTGATGGAAAGACCGTGATATTACGAGCGGAATTCAACTCGCCCATAGGGCCCGACGGGAAGATACTCGACGATAAGCGTATCCGGGAGAGCGTGCCCACGATCAAGGGCCTCGAGGGCTCGAAGGTCGTCCTCATCGCTCACCAGAGCCGGCCCGGCAAGAAGGACTTCACCACGATGGAGCAGCACGCGAAGCGCCTGCAGCGCTACGTGAAGCAGAGCGTCCACTACGTCGACGATATTTTCGGCTCCCACGCCCGGGCGGCCATCGTCGAGGCCGAGCCCGGCGACATCGTCATGCTCGAGAACGTCCGCTTTTATTCCGAGGAAGTGCTTGAACTGAAACCCGAGGCGGCCGCGAAGACCGTGATGGTCAAGAAGCTCGCCCCGCTGGCCCAGGTCTTCCTAAACGACGCGTTCGGCGCCTCCCACCGCTCACAGGACTCGCTCGTGGGCTTCACGCCCATACTCCCATCGGGCTCGGGCAAGCTCATGCAGAAGGAGATCGACTCGCTGACCGAGGCCCTTCGCGGAGGCGGCGAGGTCGTATATGTCTTAGGCGGCGCAAAGGTGGACGACAGCATCAGTGTCACGAAGAACGTGCTGGAGAAGGGCATCGCCAGCCGCGTGCTCGTCACGGGCGTCGTCGCCAACGTGTTCCTGGCCGCGAGCGGCATGAACATCGGCAATCCCAACTACGAGTTCCTGGAGAAGAACGAGCTCACGGGCGAGATCCCTAATGCAAAGGAGGTCCTCCAGAAGTTCGACGGTAAGATTTTAATGCCCAGCGACGTGGCCATCAACAAGGACGGCAAGCGCGTCGAGATAAACGTCCGGCAGCTTCCCGCCGATTACCCGATCATGGACATCGGCCACGAGACCATCGCCAACTTCTCGGACATCATCCGTCACTCTGATAAGGTCATATTGAACGGCCCTGCGGGCGTCTTCGAGAACCCCGAATTTGGCACCGGGACCCGCGATATTCTCATGGCGGCGACGAAGGCGAAGTTCTCCGTGGTCGGCGGGGGCCACAGCTCCGCGGCCGTCGAGGAGATGGGCATCGAGGACAAGATCACGCACGTCTCCACCGGTGGCGGCGCGGCCATCGACTTCCTGAGCGGCAAGCCCATGCCCGCCATCGACGCGCTGAAGGCTGCTAAAAAGAGGATGATGGAGCATGTGGGTGCTAAGACCCACTGACCTTTTTAAATTTACTGTGTTGAATTAATATCATCTCATCCATGCTTTAAAGTCCGCTTCGCGGTCTTCGAGCTAGAACAGTCTTCGCGGACTTGTACCTCTTCGCGAGCTTAAAAACGGGGTCTGCTCCGATAATTAAGGCTAATACAACACAGCATAAAATTAAAAATGCACCTGCAGGTTACAGGTGCTTTATGATAGCATCCACCATCTGGCTCGACTTCGCCTTACCGCCCATGTCATAGGTGACGTGCTTCTTCTCGGCGATGACCTTCTCCGTCGCCTTAAAGATCGCCTGGGACTGCTTCTTCTCGCCCAGGTAATCGATCATCCAGGCGCCGGCGAGCACCGTCGCCACCGGGTTGACCTTATCCATGCCAGCGTACTTCGGAGCGCTGCCGTGGGCCGGCTCGAACATGGCATACTTGTCGCCGATATTCGCGCTATAAATTAAGCCGATGCTGCCGACCAGGGACGAGCACTCCTCGCTCAGGATATCCATGAAAAGGTTAGTCGACAGGAGCACTTTCTGGTTATAGTTAGCGGGATTCTTGATGAGCTGCTGGGCCACGTTATCGACGTGGTACTCCTCGAGCTCGATGCCCTTGTACTGTTTTTTCACGGCCTCGCACTCCTCGAGGAAGGCGCCGTCGGTCTTCTTTAAGATATTGCTCTTGTGGATCGCCACGACCGACTTCCACTTCCGGCGCTTTGCCTCCTCGAAGGCGTACTTCGCGATGCGCCGGCAGGAGGGGCGGGTGATCTTTCTGATAGCGATATAAACGTCGTCGGTGAGCTGGACTTCCTCGCCCACATAGAGGCCTTCGGTGCCCTCACGCACGCAGACGAAGTCGACTTCGCCCAGCGGAGCGGCAGTGCCTTTATAGGACTTGATCGGCCGGACGTTCGCGTACAGGTCGAACTTCTGGCGAATGGAGACGGCGACGCTCTTCGGGGAGCCCGCGCCTCCGGGAGTCGTGGTGGGGCCCTTAAAACAGGCATCCGTGTTAGAAAGAGCTTTCCAGGTCTCCTCAGGGATAAGGCTGTTGCCGCCGTGCTTCTCCCACCAGCCGGCGCCGGCCTCGCACTCGACGAAGCCCGCCTTAGAGCCGGCCGCCTTAACGGTTTTCATCATCAGATCGGTCAGTTCGGGGCCTACGCCGTCCCCTTTGATGACTGCGACTTTCTTTGCCATTGATACACCTTAGTGATTATTGCACCACCGGCCCCTGGCAGGCCCGAGCCCGGTGATCTCGTGCTTCGTGAAGTCGAACACCGTGGCCCTCTCCTTGCCTTTGACGAGGTCGAGGCGGGGGGCGGAGACTATCTTACCGACCTTTGTAGCATTAAGCTTGTGGTTCCGGTAAATGTCAAGGACTTGCTCCGTGTTCTCAGGCTTGCAGGTCACGATAAAGCCCATGCCCGGGTACATCTTGAGCCAGTGCTCCCATTCGAGGCTCTCAGGCTTCGGCATGGCGCTCATGTCCACGTCGGCGCCCACGCCAGAGACTTCGAGGAGCATGCCCAGCGTCCCGATGATGCCGGGGTTGCTGACGTCCTTGCCAGCCGTGAGCATCTTCCTTTCGGCAAGCTCCACCATGGAACCGACCTGCTGCCTTACGATGGAGGCGTCCTTCAGGAACGTCGTGTCCCAGTTGAGGTCACAGGAGGGGTGGACCCGGCCGTCCATGTCGATGGCCAGGACTACGTCGTCGCCCGGCTTCGCCGTGCTGCTGTAAATGACCGTATCCTTTTTCGCGATGCCCAGGATGGCCACGTCGAGGGCCGCATAAGGAGTGTCGGGGTGCACGTGGCCGCCCACGATGGGCACGCCGAACTTATCGATGCCGGCCTTCATCCCCTTTAAGACTCGCTGCGTGATCTCGTCGGAGTTAGAGGAAAATACGTCCACCATGCCCAGGGGCCTGCCGCCCATGGCGGCGATGTCATGGACGTTGACGAGCACCGAGCAGTACCCGGACCACTCGGGGTCGACCCTCATGAGCTTGTCCCAGATGCCGTCGGCCGCTAATAGTAAAGCGTACTCGCCGTTATCGATGATGGCGGCGTCCTCGCCGAACGAGGGGTTCGTGCCCTTCTCGTCGAAGATGCCAACGATGTTTTTAATGGTGTGCTTGCGGGTAGTTCCCAGATAATCGCGAAGCGCCCCTGCAAGTATCTCGAGTTTCAAGCAAGTCTCTCCATGTAATATGCCTATTGTCTGCCTATTGTTTTTAATGCTTTTTAAATATATCGTCCCCTGCGGGCTCGCAAAGTATTAATCTCTACGCGAAGCATCTTAGATTCGATGAGCGAAGAGCGCTGCATGGACTGGGCGGAGAAGTACAGGCCCGTCTCGCTGTCCGGCGTGCTTGGCAACGACGCCGCCGTGAAGGCCCTCAGGAAGTGGGCCGAGACATTCGGCTCCGGCAAAAAGGCCGCCATCCTCTACGGAGGCCCGGGCATCGGTAAGACCTCGGCCGCATTAGCGCTCGCTCACGACATGGGCTGGGACTACATCGAGATGAACGCCTCGGACCAGCGAACAAAGGACGCCATCAATAAAGTCGCCGGCTCCGCCTCGAAGACGGGCACCTTCGGGGGCACTAACGAGAGGCGCCTGCTCATCCTGGACGAGGCCGATAACCTCCACGGCAATTACGACCGCGGCGGAGAGGCTGCCATTATCAATGTCATTAAGAATACTAATCAGCCTATTATCCTGATCGCGAATGACTTTTATGCGCTCTCGAAACCGCTCAGGGACGCGGCAGAGCCCATCCAGTTCAGGGCATTGCTTAGCACCTCTATCGTGAAAGCCCTAAAAAAGATATGCGCGGCCGAGAACATCAAGTGCCAGCCCGAGGCGCTCATGAAGATCGCAGAGCGCACGAACGACATGAGGTCGGCCATCAACGACCTGCAGGCCGCGGCCATGGGCCGGGAAGAGGTGACGCTCGCCGACGTTTCCACGGGCGAGCGGGACGTGCCGGAATCGATTTTTAAGGTGATGGGCCTCATCTTCCGGGGAGACGACCCCGGGAAGGCCCGGAGAGCGGTAATGGACCTGGACGAGAGCCCCGAGGACCTTATCGGGTGGGTGGACGAGAACCTCCCGCGGGAGTACCATGACGGCGACCTCGAGAGGGGCTTCGATGCCCTTTCGAAGGCGGACCTGTTCCTTGCCCGGGTCAGGCGGCGCATGGACTACGGCATGTGGCGCTACGCCTCGTTCATGATGGTGGCCGGCGTGAACCGCGCCAGAAAGCGCCGCTACGGGGGCTACTCGAAGTACAGCGCCCCGACGTACTGGCAGAAGCTCGGCAGGGCCAGGGGCACCAGGGCCGTCCGGGACTCGCTCGCCGCGAAGATCGGCAAGTACTGCCACACGTCCAAAAGGGAGGCGCGGGCTGTCTTCATACCGCTTTTACGCGTGCTATTCAGGGACGAGGGCTACGCCGTCGGCATTACGGCGAGGCTCAAGCTGGAGGAGGACGAGATAGCGTTCCTCCTGGATGCGGAGAAGTCCTCGAAAAAGGTGGGTAAGGTATACGAAAAGTCCCGGGACCTCATCGAGAAGGAGGTCGAGCACGAGATCGATGTTTTCGCGCGTTTTGCACCGAAGGAGCCGTCAGCCCATAAGGTGGAAGAGACGGCAGCAGAGCCCGCGGCGGAGCCGGCCCCTAAGCCGAAGCGGAAGCGCAAGACGGCGAGGGACGGCGGCGAGGTACCGGCCCCGGCCATAGTCGTCGAGCCTCTAGTGGAAGAGCCAAAAAAAGAAGAAGCGCCTTCCGAGCCAAAAAGACAGCGCACACTATTCGACTTTTGATTCCTGCTGCTTTTCAGCCATGCCCTTTTCCCGTATCTTCTTGACGGCCAGCATGAGCACGTAAGCGATGATGATGGAGAAGAAGCCGATGAGCTGGAGGACTGAGTCTTTATTAAGCATGCCCCAGAGGAATGAGCAGAGGCCTCCGAACGCGATGATGATGCCGATGACTGCGATGATGCGCCTTTGCGTGAGATTATCCATGTTGGCCCCTATGTATCCGCTTTCTTATAAAAGGTTATGCGGGTTTTAACCGTGCCGGAAAATCCCGTGCGGGGGTTTACCCGGCCTGCGGCATCGCTCGCCCGACGGCGGCCATGGCGTGAATGCGGGTGGTATCGAAAACGGGCAGTGGCACGTCGCCCTGGCCGATGATGAGGGGTATCTCGGTGCACCCGAGGATAATGCCCTCGGCGCCCCTCGAGCTAAGGCCCGCGATGATCTCCTTTAGCCGCGCTTTAGACTCAGGGCGGATGACGCCGGCGCACAGCTCTTTGAAGATGATGTCGTGGACTTCCTGCCGTTCGGCCTCTTCCGGGATGATGGCCTCGATGCCGAACCCGTCCTTAAGCCGCCCCGTATAGAAGTCCTTCTCCATCGTGAACCTCGTGCCCAGGAGCCCTACCTTCTTGAGGCCGGCGCGCCGTATTTCCAAGCCCGTGGCGTCGGCGATGTGGAGAACGTCGATGCCCGCACGCCTCTGGACGTCGTCGGCCATGATGTGCATGGTGTTCGTGCATATAAGAATAAAGTCCGCCCCGGCCCACTTCAGGCCCCGGGCCATGTCGGCCATGATATTCGTAAGTTCGGCCCACTCCCCCTTATCCTGGAGCGCCCTTATGTCCTCGAACTCGACCGAGTGCATGACGATGGGCGCGGAATGGAGACCGCCCATTTGTTCCCTGACCGCCTCGTTGATGATGCGATAATACTCGATGGACGATTCCCAGCTCATGCCGCCTATTAGTCCTATTGTTTTCATGTTGCAGCCCTTTTATCTATGAGTAAGTGCCTGAACCGTTGCAGATACGATATATTTTGCCATAAGGGGCGAGCTGTAGCTAAATAAAAATCTACTAATAGGATACGCTTCTAACTCTTCCTCTAGCATCGTGCGCGGGTGTTTGCGTTATGGAGGATTACGAAAAATTAGGTTCTTTTTACCTGGGGAAGGCCTACGACCTGAGCGCCCAGAAAGCGAAAGATGAGCTTCTGCTGTATGATTCTAAAGACCTGGTGACCCATGCCATGTGCGTAGGCATGACGGGCAGCGGCAAGACCGGGCTGTGCATCTCTTTGATCGAGGAGGCGGCCATCGATGGGGTGCCTGCTATCCTCATCGACCCTAAGGGCGACCTGTGTAATTTATTGCTTACTTTCCCTCAGCTTCGGGGCCAGGACTTTTTGCCCTGGATCAATGTGGATGATGCCCGCCAGAAGGGCATGTCGCCCGAGGATTATGCCGCTAAGCAGGCGGATATGTGGAAGAACGGGCTGGCAAGCTGGGGCCAGGGCGGAGAGCGCATCCAGCGCTTACGAGATGCGGCGGAGATGCGCATATACACGCCGGGCAGCAACGCGGGCATCCCCGTGTCCATTTTGAAGTCGTTCGCCGCCCCCGGGCCCGCCATCCGGGACGATAACGACCTGTTCCGCGAGCGCATCGGCACTACGGTCATGAGCCTCCTCGGACTGGCGGGCATCAACGCCGACCCGATGCAGAGCCGGGAGCACATTCTGCTCTCGACGATCCTGGATAACGCGTGGAGGCAGGGGCAGGACATGGACCTTGCCCGCCTCATCCAGCAGGTACAAACTCCTCCGATGAATAAAATAGGAGTCCTCGACCTGGAGTCGTTCTACCCGGCGAAGGACCGTTTCGGACTGGTCATGGCGCTGAACAACCTGCTCGCATCTCCGGGGTTCAACGCCTGGATGCAGGGCGTCCCGCTCGACATCGGCCAGATCCTCTACACGCCTGCCGGAAAGCCCCGGATCGCCATATTCTCGATATCTCACCTCAGCGATTCCGAGCGCATGTTCTTCGTCTCGCTGCTTATGAACCAGGTCTTAGGGTGGATGCGCGCCCAGCCGGGCACCACCAGCCTCCGGGCTATCGTCTACATGGACGAGATATTCGGGTATTTGCCCCCGCTGGCGAACCCTCCCTCGAAGCTTCCTATGTTGACATTGCTTAAGCAGGCCAGGGCCTTCGGCATCGGCATGGTCCTGGCGACGCAGAACCCGGTCGACCTGGACTATAAGGCGCTTTCGAATATGGGCACCTGGTTCATCGGCCGCCTGCAGACAGAGAGGGACAAGGCCCGCCTGCTCGACGGGCTCGAGAGCGCCACGGCCGGCGCTAAGTTCGACCGCCAGGCCATCGAGAAGGTGCTGTCCAGCCTGGGTAACCGCGTGTTCCTGATGAATAATACTCACGAGGACGCTCCTGAGCTGTTCCAGGCTCGCTGGGCCCTGTCGTATTTGCGGGGGCCCCTGACCAGGGACCAGATCAAGGTCCTGATGGACCCGTTCCGCGAGGCACCATCCGCTGCGCCCGTGGCACAGGCTACTGCGGCGCCCGAAGCGGCGAGCCCGACAGTGCCCGCGGCATCGGGGCAGCCCACGCTTCCCCCGGGCATCCAGGCTTTCTTCCTGCCCCTGAGAGGCGGAATGAAAAGCGGAAGCAGGCTGGTATACCAGCCGAAGATCGTCGGGGCGGCGAAGATCAGCTTTGCCGACTCTAAGACGAAGATCAATACCGCGAGGAGCCAGGTGTTCATCACTCCGGTGACGAACGGCGCAATTCCGGTATCCTGGGAGAGCGCAGAGGAGATCGCGGTCCCCGCGGCAGAACTGGAGAAGTCCGGGCAGAACGGGGGGCAGTTCGGCGAGCTGGCCCCGGCCGCCAGCCGGGAGAAGAGCTATGCGTCCTGGACGAAGGACTTCACGAGCTGGGTGTATGGCACCCAGAGGCTGGAACTCTTCCGCAGCCCGAGCCTGGGCGAGGTATCGCAGCCGGGCGAAGCCGAGCGGGACTTCCGCATCCGCCTGCAGCAGAAAGCCCGCGAGAGCCGTGACGAGAAGGTCGAAGCCCTACGCAAGAAGTACGGCCCGAAGATCGCCACGCTCCAGGAGCGACTCCGCAAGGCGCAGGCCAACGTAGAAAAGCAGCAGTCACAGGCACGCCAGGCCCAGATGAACACGGCACTGTCAGTGGGAGCGACTATCCTGGGCGCGTTCACCGGCCGTAAAGCTTTAAGCACCGGGACGATAAGCCGGGCTTCCACGGCCGCCGGCCGCGCGGGCAGGGCAATGGAGGAGGGCAAGGACGTGGAAAGGGCCGGCGAGACGGCCGAGGCCGTCCAGCAGCAGCTCAACGACCTGCAGGCGCAGTTCAAGGAAGAGGCCAACGCCCTTGCGGAGAAGATCGACCCGATGACTGAGGCGCTAGAGGCCATATCGGTCAAGCCGAAGAAGGCCGATATCAGCGTCCAGCTCGTCGCGCTCGCCTGGGCGCCGTACTGGGTGGACGCGCAGGGCGGCCTCACGCCAGCCTGGTAAACGTGGAGAGGCGGTCGATGACACCCCCTTTATTTTAATTTTTGATGGCATCAAGGATGAAAAAACAATGACGGCCACATCAAAATATCAGGGCTCATCACTTGCCTAATTCTAATTATATCGCTATCTGCCGGCGGCTCCATCACACCGTCATCGACGCCTGAGGCCGCCCGCCGGCATGGTCGCCTGGCATACCGTCTCCGACCCGGAATTATCCCTGATGGTCATGTTCGAGTATCCTGGTCAAGCAGAGGCCGCCCGGCGCATGGGCTTTCCAGGCCTATTTCCAGACTTCGTCCGTTCGGACCTTGCACATCATGTCGACTGGCAGGACGAAGATCTTTCCATCCCCCACCTTTCCGGTCCGGGCGCTGCCCCGGATGATCGAAACGATCGGGTCGACGTGCTCGTCATCCACCACGAGCTCGAGCTTGACCTTTGGAAGGACATCGACCTCGAGGGGCCTTCCCCGGTGCGAGAGGCGGATGCCCTTCTGTTCTCCCCGGCCCCGCATCTCGGTGATGCTCAGGGCGATGAAGCCCTTTTCTTCCAGGGCCTTTTTCACGCCATCCAATCGCTCCGGCCGGATTATTGCCTGTACCATCTTCATTATTGTCACCTATTTTCGCTCGATCGCAGAAAATGTGTCTTCTCAACTGCGATAGTGCGAGCTTTATAATAATACATTATGTCTAGCAGGATATTTATTTCCTAGTTTACATAATTATAATTTTATGTATTTTAATCATCATAAAAGTTTAAAAATGTGTAAAAATTTATGATTTTTCTGTCTATCGTTTATGAAAACGCATTTTTGCCGTTCTAAATGGTAATCAAGCATAATAATTCGCATACCAACTGACCTAATATGGGTGTAAATATTGGGCGCCAGTTAAAAGCGATAGCTATGGTTTTTACATTAATAGTGTTTTCATCCGCCATGTTTGCCGGCATGCAGGCAGAGAAGGCCGAGGCCAATGCCAACCTTACGGCATATAAAACAGTTCCTCCGAACAGCTGGGAGCCAATGGGATATAATATGACCGGCACGGCCCCATATTTTATCACGCACACGCTCAACTGGAGCAACACGAGGATCATGGGTAACCTTGGCATCGGCGACGGCAGCGTGCGAACGCTCAACGACACCAGTAACCGCGACGTAAATTACACGGATAATAACTTCATGGCCGCCGACATCTCCATGGCACCATGGGATCCGGGCCGGCTAACGGCCTTGAATCCACTGGCCGGTACTACTAATGCCACACAGGCAGTAGTTAATGAAACTGGCAATGCTACCAACGAGACGGTGGGCAATGTCACGGAGTCTAGCAGTATAAACTTCAATAGGCCCCTCAGCGACCCATATCATCCGATTCTCATGGGGAGGCCCGTGGATGACCTGTTGTACGAATATCCCCTGGCCACGCCCATTAACATGTATGCCAGGCTGCTGGGATTGAGGATGCCGGGCGGCTCTTGCTTGAACATGGGAGTAAAGTGCCTGGGCTATGGATACTAAGAATAAAAAATTGACTCTTCCGCGGTTTTGGGGTGAATATTTTTTTATCCTTTTCTAGTTATGCCGTCGTTGAGTGGTCCAACCACAGGGGCACGGAGCGCACGGGAGTTACACAGAGTTTTATTTTAATAATTTGAGACTCAGAGAGCTCAGAGGCCGGTTTATTAGTTTGCCTGGGGCACAGAGTTTATTGAGGCTCGGTTGACCAATAAACAATAATGCGGTTTATCCTCGGCAGTGCCTCTTTCAACTCCGTGCCCCGGGAAAGTTATAAACCCGTACTCCGTGGCCTCTGGGTCTCCATTTATAAGAAAACTCCGTGAAACTCAGCGCTCTCCGTGCCCCTGTGGTTGGACCACTCAACGACGGCATAACATAAAAACGAGCGAAGGCATCAGCCAAAGCAATATATCATCCCAAAAACGCACAAGAACCAAAAAATTTAAAAGTCTTCTCAAAATGTGTCCGTAAAAAAGTACGTCCGCTGGCATGCAATGGTCTCGTTCACAGACTGGGCGATCGAGGGCAGCGCGAGGTTTACGGGGCCGAAAGGAACGACGTTCGCCGATGTATCCATGGCCTTCGTGGGCCCGGCGACGATGCCGTCCTCGAATAGCGGGAAATCCATATTGAACTTTTCCGAGCTTATTACGGACATGCTGGCGCTGTTAAACTCCATTATCGTCAATGCCGTGTTCGCGTTGGGAAACCCGAAGGCAACGCTATCCGTCGTAAAGAACGGGAATGATATCTCTGAAAAAGCCATTGCAGGCTGGGCCGTGGCGGCCAACGTAAATATGACCATCGCTAATGCTATGGATACCCTCACCGGATAATACCCTCCTCACAATATTAAGTTATTATCGGGTATATGCTAAAATAGGTTATTATAGATTAATAGTTATATTATAAATTCGGTCGATGTTAAAGCGTTTTTATGAATTATTGTGAATCTTATTACCCGGGCGTTTTTATGGTAATATTTCGCTTTTGAGACAGGTAACATATATAATTCTCCCGCAGAGAGGTTTTACTGGAGATGGATTCATGAAGCTTATGCGAGCTTTCATTATGGCAGCTATTTATTTTATGTTGTTTTCGTCGGCCGTGGCACCGGCCTTCGCATGGTTCTGGCCCATCATTGGCGATGCGGGCCCGTGCCCTGGCTCCCCCTTCGTCGGCGGGCCTAGCCCGATATTGCCGGGCACGCCCGAATGGGCATTACAGCCCACGTACGGCGCCCAGCTGTTCCCTTTTGGATACCCTTATGGAGTGATCCATGGTGGCCTCAATTTTGGCGGTAGCCCTCATTTGTCTAACTTTTAAAAGATAACGTATACCCTGAAATAAAAGTGGGACAAGTTACAGCGGCTTCTTCCCGGCGTCGGGCCCGGCCTTGGGCACGTAGGCGGCGGTGATCTTCAACCACGACGGCCCCCTTCGGCGTGAACCGGGGCCACTTGACCTTCATCCATTCCACATTATCTTTTATTATCCACTTCTGATCGTACAGCTATCTTTTGTATAGATAGCCAATAACTAGTCCAAGGGCGAGAAACCTTGGCACGTTCATCCCTGCGCCGATTAAAAGGAAAAGGTACACGGGGGCATTATTGAGATTAACAAAAATTGTAAAGGCTTCAATAATGCATAGGGCAGCGAAGCTCAGGATCACGGATTTGAAAATCGGGCTCATCGTCGGGATTTTGTCAAAATAACGAAGCAAGAAATAGCTGATGCAGAATCCGATGATCAGGCCACCGACCAGGGCTTCAAGAAGCATTGGAAGATAGGAAATTGAAAGGGCAGCTCTATACTCCGCAGCGATGGGGGTCAGAGAAATCGCGAGGTTTGCTACCCAGAACGCCGCTCCTCCCGCGATAGCCAGTATAAACGCCTTTCTCCAGATCTCTTTTGACCGGGTCATCTATTTTCTTCCTCCATATACTTCCCTGGCCGCGGCGGACGATGCAGTAGCTTGACGTCACAGATACCGCGGCTCTCATGTTCCTCTCCCATGCTGGTCGGCCTATCCCTGTACTGCCGGCTGCCGGGACGGGTTCACGGCCGTCGCCTGCTCCCTTATGCCTAGGAACAGGAGCCATGCCCCGATGGCTAATTCGAATGGCAGGAGCGGCAGGGATACCAGGATCGGGACCTCATAGCCGAGTAGTTGAAATACGACGCTTCCCAGTCCTAAAATTACCGCCAGCAGGCCGAAGAGGGATATGGCACGCGGGATATAGTTCGACCGGTAAAACAGGTAATACCATATCAGGCCGCCCATGCAATAGAACCACATGTGTATGGTCATACCCTGGGCATACACGCCGTTGTACAGGAAATCGCCCAGCGTCAGATAGAACGATCCGGCGGGCGCGCCCGCGGCGACGAACTCCGCGCTCAGGGGTATCAGTGCCAGAAGCCCCATCTGGATAATGGCATAGAATATCGCTTCCGCCAGCCACAATCCCAGGGCGATGCGCGCCAGCGGCTTGTTCTGTTGCCTCAAGACCACGTAAAGAAGGCCTGCCAGTGCCACGATCCCCGTGCTATTCAGCAACCCGTCCAGAATGTCGATGCGGAACAGGGTGGGATTTTGCGAAACGTTGACCAGCACGTCCGCTATGCTACCCGAGCCGGCCGCCGACTTCAGCAGGAGACCGCCTGCCAGGCTGGTTAGTATCACAAACAGAAACGCTGCCCCCAGAAGCCGGGGGGCGTATTTTACAGGGCTCTCCGCCCGTATTTCAGTATCCATGACGATTCCCTTCAATTAGTTCGTATATGAATAGTTCATTATAGAACTATTTGTTAATAGGGCAATCACTATAAATAATTTATGGCCTGGAATAAGGGTGCCCGACTTCAAAAGTATTTCTTCAGCAGCTTGATCAGCTCTGCGTTATCACGAGCATCGGGAAAAAAGCGTTCGTCGACGACCATGACCGCGCTGAGCGCCTTTTCGACCAGGAGAAGCCCTTTTTCTGTGAGGACGATGTGTTTCGAGCGCAGGTCGTCCTCGCTCACCGACCTGACGATGTAGCCCTTTTTCTCCAGGCTCTTGAAGACCCCGGAAGCAGTGTTTTTGGGCCGGCCGAGGGCATTGGCCACGTCCTTCTGGGTGACGGTCCTTCCCTCCTTCATGAACTTCGCGATGCACATCAGGAACTCCAACTGTGCCCTCGTCGTTTCGAAGCTTTCTAGGACTACGCCGACCTCCCTTTCCCATTTTTTTATCACTACTGTGAGGTAGCGCCAGGGTCGTTCACCCATCCTGTCATACCGTAATGACAGGGATTCCCAGTCGACTTTTTCGGCCATACAAGAATAGAATAGCAGGAACTTTTAAAAAAACGTTTTGTCGCACCGGCTACCGGCCTAAAAATGACAGGGCCTGGCCGGCCGGTGTTCACATTTCTTTCAGTTTCTGCTTCAGGCCCAGGGCGAACTCTTCCGCCTGCTTGAGGTCTTCCGCGTTGGGCCTCCCCTTGTTCATCCCGCCGATGTACTTGAGGAAGCTGTTCGTATTGTACCCCTTGCAGGCGAACTCGTCGACGATCACGTACCCCTTCGCCTGTAGCTTTTCCCTGAGCGCCGAGTGGTCTTTCCAGACTTTATCAGCCCCCACGATAGCGCTCGTGGAAAATATGAACGCTTTCTTCCCGGCGACCCGGGGCAGAGCATCGGCAAAATCGAGCAATTCTTTATAATGCCTTCCGCTGTCAATGCCAGAACCAAAGCCTATGAGATCATAGTCACCGAGTTCTCCAGGATTTACCTGCCGTGGTGTTTTCACCTGTGCATCGAGCACGTTCGCGAAGACTTTGGCGACTTTCTCGGTATTCATGTGGTGATACGAAAAGACGACCAGAAGAGTTTTTTCTGGTAGCCGATCCTTGAGATCATTCCCGTTCTGCACCATTCTATCACCTCTTGCTACATTTCCTGAAGCCACATGCCAGCACTTTTTGGCCGATCCCGGTATTTAAGATGAAGGGAGGCTATCCGAAGGATTTCCGCCGGACTGTTTTTATGCAAACTACCGCCTTCATTCGTGTGCCTCTCCTTTTCATCATTCTCATGCCTTTAACTTATCGCCGCCTGTTGGTTAGGATTTTTTACCGGCTGCTGGCCCTGCACGCCCTTGACCAGCAACCACAGACCGAACGGGATTTCCAGGAACGCAGGCAGATCACCAAACGATTCGTAGCCCGGGAGAAGGAATGCCGCGAGAAATCCAAACAGATGGCCGAACGTGGCAATGATCAATAAAATGCCCAGTATCCTCGGGAGGAAACCTGACTTGATCACCAGATACCCAAGAGGAGCTAGCCAGAGGCCAAATGAGATCTGGGCTATGTAATATCCATAGTAATGCAGATCAGCGAATAGCATCACCAGGGCATTCAAGTGAACAGCCCCGAACGCCGCCAGGTAGCCGGCATCGTTCACTAAGATGAGGATCGCAAACTGGTTGAGCAGGTTGAGGCAAAGGATCGCGACACTAGCCGTAGCCAATAGCACGAACAATAAAGCTATGTTTTTATTAACAGGCTTGAGCAGCACGTATAACGCCCAGGCAAACAGCAGAAAGCCCGTCGCCATGAACAGATCGCTAATAAAGGCGACCCGGAATAACGACTCGGAAGCCACGATGTTACCTGTCGTTACCACGCCGTTTCCGGGCACGATAAGACTGCCACGGATCAACTGAGCGGCCATTCCGCACACGATCATTACCAGGTACAGGATCCCTGCTGCTCTGGCGAGGTTCTTGTTCGGGTTCGAAATGACGATAGTTTCAAAATCCCCTGTTTTTCTCCTTATAAATCCATTAATATGACCAGTATCAAAGCTCATTATATCACCTTATAGTACGCATACGTACTGTACGTATAATTATTGTACGTACTATTATTGTACGTATGCGTACTATATGTAATATAGTACGAGCTATTTATACTTTACGGATTCAAAATGGATACCTGCCGTTAAAGATACTTCTCCAACAGCTTTCTTAACTCATGATTTTCGTTGTAATCGGTGAAAAAACGCTCATCCATCCGTACAATTTCACTGACGGCCTTTTCAAGCAGATCGTATCCTTTGTCGGTGAGGAGGATGTACTTCGCACGCATGTCGTTCTCGCTTACCGACCGGGTAATGTAGCCTTTCTTCTCCATAGACCTCATAACCTCGGAAACCGTATTTTTATCCCGGCGGAGATACTCGGCTATGTCTTTCTGCGTAACGGGGTTTCCCTCCTTCATAAGCTTCACAAGACACGACAGAAGCTCGATCTGAGTACAGGTGGTGTCGAAACCGTCGAGGACATTATCGACTTCCCGCTCCCATTTTTGAGCCACATGCATCAGGTAACCCCCGGGACTTTCCTCCAGCTTTTTTAAATTTAATGATAGGGTATCCCGCTTCACTTTTCCGACCATACAAGAATAGAATAGCAGGAACTAAATGAAAAACATTTTGTCGTATACCCCCAAGGCGGTAAAAGATGCTAAGATAATAGTCCACCTGTACTACTGGGTTTCCTCACTTCCGGAAGTCTGTCAGAAGCCCATGCCGGGCTTCGCATCGGCAAAGTCAAGCAGCTCTATGTAATGCCGTCCGCTGACTATCCCGAAGCACGTTTCGATAAAAACTATGAAAGAAACTGGCCGGCGATTGCCGGCAAAACTAATCACTACGAGAGGCCACTAACAGAAAGCAACAGCGGTCGGTGAAGCTTTTCGGGCGTCAGTCGACCATCAGGCCCGTGCGAATTATGATGGGGTAATCGACGTTATACCATTTATTTCTTGGATAACTTGATATAACTTTAATTCGTCCCATTTTTTTCAATTTATAGAAACATTTATGTAAATTAATTAAAGTAATCTTAATAATTGGTAGGGCTAGGAGCATATGCGGATATTACTTGATACAAATGTGTTGATACATAGAGAAGATCCTAAAGTGGTATCTGATAACTTATGAAAATTACTTAAAATCATTCATGAAAACGGCCATCAAACACTTATCCATCCTGCATCATTTCGAGATATAAATAATGATAAAAATACGGATCGTAGGAATGTAATCCTATCGAAAATAGCCGCGTATCCCCGACTTGAAAATCCCCCATCCCAGATAGTAATTTTTACCAATTGATTGGCAATCCACAGTTAGATTCACATTCAATAATTGACGCCCAATTACTAAATGCGGTTTATAAAAATGCTGTCCATGTCTTTATTACCGAAGATAAGGAGATACATCGTTTTGCATCGAAGTTAGGTATTGAAAACAGAGTTCTTGATATTGTTACTGCTCTTGCGGACTTCGATAATAAAGCCGCCAGAATGCACGATCACTTCCGTATTAAGCCGGATTTTATGTACAACATTGATTACCTTGATCCATTTTTCGATTCATTGCGCGAAGATTATGGTATAGTTAAGTTTAACGATTGGTTTCTTAAAAAATCAAGAGATGGAAGAAAGTGCTGGGTACATAGGACGAATCATAAGTTAAAGGCGATTTTAATATTGAAAGATGAAGATGAAGAAATCGCGTTAATTAACAAAGCCCCATTACGACGAAAACCTCGTCTTAAAATAGCTACATTAAAGGTGGCTTGTAAAGGTTATCGTGTCGGCGAATTATTGCTTAAGCTTGCGATAGGGTACAGTATTGATCATAACTATGACGAAATCTATCTTACGCACTTTGTCAGGGAGAATGACGATTTATTAAAACTAATTACCAAACATGGCTTTGAGTATATTGGAGAACGGAACTGTATAGACCAAAAAGGAGAGTATGAAAAAGTCTTTTTAAAAAGCTTATTCCCTGACAATGCTATCAATTATGATCCTGCAGAGGTCAATAAAAGATTTTATCCAAGTTTTATAGATTCCATAAGAGTGAATAAGTATATTGTACCAATCCAGCCAGAGTATCACGATAGATTATTCCAAGATTACAAGAAAAGGCAGACATTGTTAAGTGATTTTTCAACTGACATTCCGCAGGGTAATACGATCAGGAAGGCATATCTAACAAATTCCCATATTAAAAAGATTAAGCCAGGCGATTTATTACTATTCTACCGCTCAAAAGATCAACATCAAATAACATCAATCGGCGTTGTCGAACAGGTCTATTATCAGCTTGATGATACGGATAAGATATGGTACACAGTTGAATATAACAGAAGCGTCTACACCTACGATGAAGTCAAAGGATTTAAAAAGCCTGCAACTGTTATTATTTTCCGCCATTATTTTAACCTTAAAAAGCCATTAGGTATAAAAGAATTAATAAAACACGGAATACTTTCAGCCCATCCACAGTCAATAAGTACATTAACCCCTGACCAATACGATTACATCAAAAGAAACGGTGGCATAGATGGACGTTTTACTTTCGATTAAACCGAAGTACGCCAACAAAATTATCGATGGAGAAAAGAAGTTTGAATTCCGGAAGATAAAGCTGGATAAGCGAAAAATCGGACATATATACATTTACTCGACATCGCCTGTAAAAAAAATCATAGCTAAGATTGCTATAGGGGACATCATCGAAGACTCGCCAGAACGGCTTTGGAAACGATGCGAAAAACACTCTGGGATATCGAAAGAAGAATTCTTTAGCTATTATGCGGAAAAAGAAGTTGGGTTTGCGATTACGATTAAAAAAGTTGAGCCACTTGACGTGCCTATCGATCCATATGTAAAGATTGAAAATTTCACGCCGCCGCAGTCCTATTATTATTTAAAAGATGGTAGTTTATTTTAAAATAACGTTAAGTTTAGATAATAATTTTTTTACATAATGACCTATTTTGCAAGGACGCTCGCTTAGTTTACATTATTAACTGCCAGCGGTCGTCGAGGCTTTTCGGGCATCAGTCGGCCATCAGGCCGATGCGAAGATGGCCGGGTAATGGATGCGGCGTTTTATCGCCGCATCGCTTAGGGCTTGCGTACGAGCATGCCGCATCAGCGGCCATGCGAGTAGGGTGCAAGCCCGGCCCGGACATCGAAGCACCCGAAAAGCCGAGTAGCCTTGCCATCAGGCAAGGCGTCGACCCGCTAAGTAACCCATTAAATATTAATAGAACGTGCTCCGGTCGGGATTTGAACCCGAGTCGCCGGCTCGAAAGGCCGGCATGATTGGCCGCGCTACACTACCGGAGCAGAAAAGCGTAGCTTACATGAGCATCCATGTACTTAAATTTTCCGTATAACGTGAGGGCCTAATCGGTATTTCTGACTTCAATGGCCATAGCTGAAGGCCAGCGGGATCCGGAGCCCCTCGCCCGCGGGCTTCACCCGCTTATTTCTTGACAGCCGGGCCACCGCGTAGAAGTACCCGACACTGAACATCCCGCCATAATTATAATACACGTCGATCTCCCGCATCATGGAATCCTTGAAATCCTTGGTGAACCTATTCTTCGGGTTCATGACCTGCCGCCGCATCTGGGCGTAGTACCGGTCCCAGGCGGACTGGGGCAGCATGGAGGCGAACACGACCTCGAAGTCGTAAGCCTCCAGGAGCTTCCGGTAGCGGATCTCGGTAAGATACGTATAGACGCCCTCTTCGTAAGCATCCCTTACCGGCTGAGGCACGTCGTCCCTGAGGTAGATCAGATCCGTCAGGGCCAGGCACTTGCCTTCCTTGAGCAGGTCGGCGGCACGGGCGATGCCCTCCTCACGGCCTATGTACGTAAGCGCTCCGCCCTCCGCGAGCACCAGGTCATACTTGCCCTCGCCGAAGTCCATGTCCCGGCCGTCCTTTACGAAAAAGTTCGTGAACTCGCCGAACCCCAGCTTATTGGACGTCTCCATCGAGTGCTCGACCATCACCGGGTCGATATCGAACGCGTCCACGCGGCACTTATACGCCTCGGCGAGCGCGCAGGCGGCCGCGCCCCTCCCGCAGGCGATCTCCAGCACCCGCGAGTTCTTCTTAATGCCGGACAGGCGGCCGGAGGCCAGGGTATAGGAGCGGCCCCCCGGGGCGAGATAGTCGAAATCGTCGGTGATCATGATAAATAGCGTATGGCGTGGGCCGATAAAACGTTATTGGTTTATAGAAAGGCGATATGCCGGGGCCCGAAGGCCCCGGGATCCATATAGCAAAAGCGCTTTCGTATCACCCCCTTACTCGTCGTCGAGCGTGGCCAGGTCTCCCAGAGGCTGGCCCAGCTCCATCGCCTTCAGCACGCGGCGCATGATCTTGCCGCTCCGGGTCTTCGGAAGGCTCGCCTTGAACTCGATCTCCCGGGGGAACGCGTGGGCCGCGAGGGATTTCTTTACCGACTCGGAGATCTCGCGCTTCAGCTCCTCCGTGCCATCGTAGCCGGGCTTCAGGGATATGAAGGCCTTGATGACGTTACCGTACAGCGGATCGGGCTTGCCGATAACGCCCGCCTCGGCCACGGCCGGATGCTCGAGCAGCGCGCTCTCCACCTCGAAGGGCCCGACGCGCTCCCCCGACGTCTTGATGACGTCGTCGATGCGGCCGGTGAACCAGAAGTATCCGTCCGCATCCATGAACGCGCTGTCCCCCGTGATGTACCAGCCCGAAATGCGGAAGTACTCGTTGTACTTGGCAGGGTTGTTCCAGATGCTCCGCATCATGGAGGGCCATCCGGGCTTTATGGCGATGTTGCCGGGCACGCCGGGGGGCAGCACTTTGCCCTTATCGTCGATGACCGCCGCCTCGATGCCCGGGAAGGGCTTACCCATGGAGCCTATCTTCAGGGGCATGCCGTAGAAGTTGGCGATGACGTTACAGCCGGTCTCCGTCATCCAGTAGTTCTCGTGGATGGGCAGGCCGTAGACCCGCATGCCCCAGCGGATGACCTCCGGGTTCAGGGGCTCGCCGACGCTCGTGATATACCTTAAGCTGTCCAGGTGGTACTTCTTCACGACGTCCTCGCCGCCCTTCATGAGCATGCGGAGCGCCGTGGGGGCCGTATACCAGACGGTCACCTTGTACTTGTCGATGATCCAGTACCAGGCCTCGGGCGAGAACCGGCCTGCATACACTACCTGCGAGGCGCCGTTCAGCCAGGGCCCGAATATGCCGTATGAAGTGCCCGTAACCCAGCCGGGGTCAGCCGTGCACCAGTACACGTCGTCGTCCCTCAGGTCCTGCACCCATTTCGTGGTAATGTAGTGCCCGATCATGGCGTTGTGGACGTGGACGACGCCCTTCGACTTGCCGGTCGTGCCCGACGTGTAGTGCATGATCACCGGATCTTCAAGGTCGCACCACTCGGGCTCGAACTCCTCCGAGGCGTAGATCATCTCGGCGTCGTAGCTCAGGTCGCCCGGCTCCAGGTCGTAGTTCCGGGGGATGTTGCAGAGCACGACGGTCTTGACGGACGGAATGTCCTTCCGTATGGGGTCGATGCCCAGCCGCTTCATCTCGGGCGTGGTGATGACCATGCAGGCCTCCGCATCGTTGATGCGGTCCCTCACCGCCTCCGCCCTGAAGCCGCCGAACAGCGGGGCGAAGATCGCGCCCAGCTTGGCGATCGAGATGGCGCTGGCGTATAGTTCAGGGATCCGGGGCAGGTAGACGAAGATGCGGTCGCCTTTCTTGACGCCCGCTTTCCGGAGCACGTTCGCGAACTTATCGGTGCGTATCTTGAACTCCTGGAACGTGTACTTCCGGTCGCTCCCGTCGGCGCCTTCCCAGTAAAGGGCCACTTTGTTCTTGCGCCAGGACTTCGCGTGGCGGTCGATGGCCTCGTAGCCGATGTTGACCTTGCCCGTAGTGTACCAGTCGAACTCTTTCCTGACGTCGTCAAAGCAGAAGCCGCTGCCGCAGGCCTCGTCGTAGCAGACGTTGCAATCGCCGATCATCTCGACGATCTCAACGCCGTTCTCTGCCTTAGCTCGCCAGTTCTTACCCTGTTTTATGGTTGGAATACCTTTGTCATAGTTTAGCGCTGTATCGATGGCTGACCCTCCTGAGCTAGCTCACAATTATTAATTATCAATCGTTACAAATAAAGGTTGTGATTGTTAATGATTATTTATAACTAATTTGCCCGGAGCTGCATAAAAGTTTTTATAAAATAATGTAAGATGAAAATATTTAACAGTTTAAGCGTAAATGCGTGATAGAGGAATAGTATGGAACAGGCCGCCGAAGCGATACCAGTACAGAAACCTGCGTCCGTCATGACGATGCAGAACCTCGCGGCGCTGGGCCTGGCGCTGGCCATCGACTTTACGGATGCCGTGCCGTCGGAGCTTTTATTCCTGATCGGCCTCCCGCCCGTCGCCATGGGAATAGAGTCGGGCGTATCGGTCGTCGAGGCAGCGTACCTGTCGTACCTCGGCGTGCCGGTGGTCAAGTGGCTTGCCATGAGCGGCGTCGACCTGTTACCGATAGTGGACATCATTCCCTGGTGCACGCTGGCCGTGCTCGACCGGCGGTTCAACCTGAAGATCCCCCTGGTCACTAAGCTATTCAACTACTCGTAGCTGCGCATTATTTTTAGGCTACGATTATCACCCCGGCCCCGATAATTACCACCATGGCCGACAGACCGAACATTTTGATCGTCTTCACATCGTGGAGCGGCAACACCAGGGCGCTCGCCGAAGCCATCGCCGAGGGGGCGAAGGGCGCCGGGAACGGTAACGTGGACGTCACCGTGAAGCGGGCCCGCGATACAAAGCGCTCCGACATAGAGAGCGCCTCGGCGGTCGCGTTCGGCTCGCCCACGTACTACAGCTACATGAGCGGCGAACTGAAGGCGCTCTTCGATATCGCCCTCCCGTTCAAAAACTCGTTTTACAGAAAGCCCGCCGTAGCCTTCGCGACGGGAGAGGGCGGGCAGCTCAAGTGCATCCAGAGCATCGAGGGCATCCTCGAGCTCTTCGAAGTGAGCTTCGTCCAGAGGTCCGACATACTTTCTGCAGGCCTCGCCGTTCAGGGCAGGCCCGACGAGGGCGCCATCCGGCAGGCGAAGGCCATCGGGAGGAAGCTGGGGGACGCGGGAGTCGCTTACGCCTGCAGCATGGGAAGAAAAAATATCATCGCCGGGAAAACTTAACTTTTTTACCGACCGCCAAATAGGTTTAAGTAATTTCAAACCCTTATATGGTAAAGAAATTTTGCTCAAGGGATCTGTGTCCCACATGCGTTGCATGAAGAGCGAAAAATGAGGAGGGACATGATGAACAGTAAATATTCTGTAATATTAGCAATTTTAGTTGTATTGACAGCAATGGCGGCCGCCGGATGCACCACTACGAGCCCGGCAGCGACGGCCACTCCCGCAGCATCTCAGGCGCCGGCCACGAGCGCAACGGCGACGGCGAGCGCGACCACTCCGGCATCGAGCATGCCCACCCTGGACTTCAACAGCCTCAAGGTCCTGGAATATAAGATCACGTCAGACGTCGACGGGCAGTCGACCTCGATGAACATGAGATGGGAGTTCGGGGCCTCCGATGTCCGCATGAAGATCACGTCCGAGGGAATGACGGTCATGGACATGACGGTCCCCAGGGACCAGGCGTCAGGCACTGAGGGAAGCGGCGCGCTGGGCGATGCGATGTCGGATGACTTCTCGACAACGCTGGTTAACGCGGGCCCCGATGTCGTCACCGTGCCCAAGGGCCAGTACACCTGCACGAAATACACCGTTACGGATGGCAACGCAGTAAGCACATACTGGATCGCCAATAATGTGCCCCTGCCCATCAAGATGACCCAGTCTGAGAACGGCAAAGAAACGATGACGATGGAACTGGTGGACTACCAGGTATAATCCGCCATACTTTTTTTATTTTTTAGTCTTTCTTTTTCCTTTCATCACTCTATTTGCCGGTGCCACGTACTTCTGCCGGTCCTTGAAAAGGAAATACGTGTATACCAGGAAGAGCGCTATCTGTAATCCGATAAAAGCCCACGAATAGGACGATTCCGATATTTTAAGGTAGGAGTCGGCCACGATCAGTATGACAAGTAATACGGGCAGCCACAGCAGCCTGACGAGCCGCAGCATGCGGTCACTCATTTTTAGCTTCATCGTACAGCCTAAAAAGCGCCGCCCATATAAAAGGCTAACTTCGGCCGCCATAAAAATACTTAAGCGCTTATCAGGACGTTTATATATTGGTGAATTGATGAAGACCCTCATCGCCTGCTATTCATTTACCGGTAATACCTCCAAGGTGGCCGAGAGCCTGAAGGAGGCCACAGGTGCCGACTTTACCCGCATAGAGCCCGTCAAGGACGCTAACTACCTGATGAAATGCCTGAGCGCACTATTCAAGAGGCGGACGCCCATCAAGCCCTGTGCCACGGACCTGAAGGGTTACGATGCGGTCATCGTGTGCTCACCCGTATGGGCGGACAGCGTCCCCGCCGCCATCAACCAGTACATCGACGAGCTGAAGGGCTGCGAGGGCAAGAAGTTCGGCATTATCGTCACGTACGGGAGCACGGGCCAGAACCGGGTCTCCGGCCAGATCATGGCGGCGCTCGAAAAGAAAAAGATGACGTTCATAGACTCCATATGGGTAACCCAGGACGAGGCCCGGGCAGGCGACTACGCGGAAAAGGTCAAACAGCTTGCCGCCGAGCTTAACTAAGGCTCGCAGATACTTTTAAATAGTGAATGCCCCAATTTGACGCACACGGAGCATGATCGAGAGTGGATGTTGATTCTTTCATTACGGACGCCGTCGCCGACATCAAGAGTAAGGTGAAGGACGGCAGGGCGCTCATCGCGCTGTCAGGGGGCGTGGACAGCAGCGTCTGCGCCATACTGGCCCACCGTGCGCTGGGAGAGCGCCTGGTGCCCGTATACGTGGACACCGGGCTCATGCGGAAGGGCGAGACCGACCGCATCCGGGACATTTTTAGCTTTATGAACCCGAGGATCGTGGATGCCAGCGGCCAGTTCTTTAATGCTTTAAAGGGCGCCACCGACCCCGAGAAGAAGCGCAAGGCGGTAGGCGAGACGTTCATCCGCGTTTTTGAGCAGGTAGCCAGGGACATAAACGCCGATTACCTCATCCAGGGCACCATCTACCCGGACCGCATCGAGTCCGAGGGAGGCATCAAGTCCCACCACAACGTGGGCGGCATGCCCTCCGTCATGGAATTCAAGGGCGTCGTGGAGCCCATCGGCGACCTCTACAAGGACGAGGTGCGCGAGGTCGCCCGCGCCCTGGGGCTGCCCCTGGAGATATCCGAGCGCATGCCCTTCCCCGGCCCCGGCCTGTCCGTCAGGGTCATCGGCGAAGTGACCCCCGAGAAGGTCGCCATCGTCAGGGAAGCCAACGCCATCGTTGAAGAAGAGCTGGTACAGCAGTTCCACCCCTGGCAGTGCCTGGCGGCGCTGCTCGAAAAAGGCACCGGCGTCAAGGGCGATAACCGCTGCCACGGCTGGATCGTCGCCGTGCGGGCCGTCGAATCACGGGACGCCATGACGGCGAACCACATGGAGCTGCCCTGGGAAACGCTCAACCGGATCTCCTCGAGAATTACTTCTGAGATACCGTCGGTGGCCAGGGTCGTCTACGACATCACCCCGAAGCCGCCGGCGACCATTGAGTTCGAGTAAGCCGCTCGTATCACGACCGGCCCGAACTTAATGGTATATTTTTACAATGATTTTTTATAACTAGAGAATAAAAACTGTCTAACCACATAGAGTGAGAAAGAATGGCACAAACAAAAGCAAAAGTAAGGCTCTCCGAGGAGGAGGCCATCGCGAAGGACGCCCGGTACGTCGTACAGACGTACGGGCGCCAGCCCATCGTCCTCACAAAGGGCAAGGGCGCGCTGGTATGGGACGTGAACGGCAGGGAGTACATCGACTGCGTTGCGGGCATTGCCGTCAACAACCTGGGCCACTGCCACCCGAAGGTGGTCGCGGCCATCCAGGAACAGGCGGCGAAGCTCATGCACACCTCGAACCTCTACTATACGGACATCCAGCCGGAGCTGGCCGAGCGCCTCGCGCAGATAACGAAGATGGACCGCATCTTCTTCGCCAACTCGGGCACCGAGTCCATCGAGGCGGCCATGAAGCTCGCCCGGAAGAGGACCGGGAAGAAGGGGTTCATCGCGGCCGAGCACTGCTTCCACGGCCGGACCATGGGAGCGTTAAGTATCACGCACAAGTCGAAGTACAGGGAGCCCTTCGAGCCGCTGGTGCCGGGCGCCAGATTCGTGCCGTACGGGGACGCGGATGCCATTCGCCGCGCCCTGAACGGGGACGTAGCGGCTGTGGTGCTCGAGCCCATACAGGGCGAGGGAGGCGTGCAGATACCGCCTAAAGACTACCTGGCGGAAGTCAGGGAGATCTGCGACAAGGCGGGCACGCTGCTCATCTTCGACGAGGTGCAGACGGGCATGGGCCGTACCGGAAAGTGGTTCGCTAAGGAGCACTCCGGCGTTGAACCCGACATCATGTGCGTCGCCAAGGGCATCGCGGGCGGCTTCCCCATGGGCATCATGGCCGCCCAGGAGGGCATTGCCAGCGCCTTCAGGAAGGGCGACCACGCGTCCACGTTCGGCGGCAACGCCCTGGGATGCGCCGCGGCGCTCGCCACCATCAAGGCCATCGAGGGCGAGCACCTCCTGGAGCGCTCTCGAGAAATGGGCGATTACCTCAAGAAGGAGCTGTCCATCCGCTGCAAGCAGGACTTCGTCGACCACGTCAGGGGCGTGGGCATGATGGTGGGCGTCCAGATGAACAAGGACGGTAACGCCCTCGTGGACAAGGCCCGGGAGAAGGGCGTGCTCATCAACGTCGCCTCCGACACGGTCATCCGGTTCGTCCCGCCCTTCGTCATCACGAAGGAAGAGGTCGACCGCGTGGTCGGCGTGGTCAGCGAATTGGCACTATAAAAAGCCGGCACATGCCGGCTACTTTTTTATCCCGCCCATCACTTAAAGATTGTTAAGCCAAAATGTTTTTAGATATTGTTGCATATTCATAGTTGATAAAAGGGCAGATAATGCCACATTTTACGGTGTGACTCTCATGCTAAGCATCGAACACTTAACCGTCGAGGTCGACGATAAGCGCATCCTCAACGACGTGAACATGTTCATCGGGGAAGGGGAGACGCACGCTCTCTTCGGCCCCAACGGGTCGGGGAAGAGCTCCCTGCTGTTCACGATGGCCGGGGTGCCCAAGTACAAGGTAAAGTCCGGCAAGATCACCTTCAAGGGCAAGGACATCACCGATGCCCCCATGGACGAGCGCGCGAAGATGGGCATCGGCATCCTGTTCCAGCACCCGCCCGTGCTTCGGGGAGTAAAGCTGAACGACATGGTCAAGGTCAGCATGGAGCAGCTTAACCACAAGAAGGTGTCCGACCAGGATGTCGCCGAGCTCGCCAGGAAGCTCAACCTCGAGAACTTCCTGTCCCGAGACGTAAATTTAGGATTTTCTGGAGGCGAGATCAAGCGGTCGGAACTGCTGCAGCTTCTTGCTCAGAGGCCGGACCTTGTGCTGCTGGACGAGCCCGACAGCGGCGTCGATCTGGTCAATATCGGGCTGGTGGGCAACACCATCAACGAATTACTACAGAAGGATAAGAAGACGGTACATCGTTCCAAGTCCGGCTTGATTATCACCCACTTCGGTAACATTTTAGACTACGTCAAGGCCGATAAGGCCTACGTCATGATGAAGGGCACCGTGCTCTGCCAGGGTAACCCGGTCGAGCTATTAGATGATATCAGGCACCGCGGCTACTCGGAGTGTTTATCATGCTTGAACCGGTAAGGCTGAGCGAGATCAAGAAGAAGGCGGAGGCGGCCATGAACAAGAGGCCCGCCTACGGCAACGACATAGACCTGGAAAAGTACGAGAAGGCAGTCCCGGTCAGGGAAAAGATCACGTCCCTTGACCAGCTTTCCTCGTCGGTCAAAGAAAGGGCGCTCCATGCGGGCGTCGACGCGTCGATGCGGCAGCGCTCCGGCTCCTACTTCCAGCTCGACCAGAGCGTGGTGCATACGGCCACGTCCATGGAGGGCGTCGAGCTCATGGACATCAACGCGGCCCTTGAAAAGTACGACTGGCTCCAGGACTACTTCTTCAAGCTCATACAGCCTGACCAGGACAAGTTCACGGCGTACGGCGCCACCCACCCGTTCGGCGGCTACTTTATAAGAGCCCTGCCGGGCGCCAAGGTGACCTTCCCGCTCCAGGCGTGCATGTACATAGGCCGCGAGGGCATGATCCAGAACGTCCATAACATCCTCATCGCCGAGGAGGGCAGCGAGCTGCATGTCATCACCGGCTGCACGACCGACACGCATGTCAGCCAGGGACTGCACATCGGTGTCTCGGAGTTCTTCATCAAAGACAACGCCAAGCTCACCTACACCATGATCCATAACTGGGCGCCCGAAGTGGTCGTGCGTCCCAGAACGAACACGGTCATGGGCAAGAATTCCGTATTCTTGAGTAACTACGTATCGATGACGCCCGTAAAGGACGCCCAGATGTACCCGGGCTGCACCATGCAGGGAGAAAACGGCGTGGCGAGGTTCAACACGGTCGTCTACGCGCCAAAGGGCTCCCATCTCGACCTGGGCTCGAAGGCCGTCCTGAAGGCGAAAGGCTGCAAGGCCGAGCTCATCGCCCGCACCATCAGCAAGGGCGGGTACATCGCTTCCAGAGGCCTCATTCAGGGCGACGTGCCAGACATAAAGGCTCACTTAGAGTGCAGGGGATTACTCCTGTCGGGCGACGGTACCATCTATGCCGTGCCCGAGCTGCTGGGGACCGTGCCCGGCGTCGACCTGAGCCACGAGGCTGCGGTCGGCAAGATCGCCGAGGAGGAGATCCAGTACCTCATGTCGAGAGGCGTGGACTCGGACACCGCGACGGCGCTCATCGTCCGGGGTTTCCTGGACGTGGACATTCACGGGCTGCCGCCCGAGCTCCAGGCCGAGATCAAGAAGACGATCGACCTGGGCGAGCAGTCGATGATGTAAAACAAATGAAGCTGAGGGGAAATATCCCTCGAATATCTTTTTTATTTATGCTCTTCCGGCGGGCACGAGGCGCCGTCTTCGGCGTGCTCTTCCTCGCCCTCGGTGACGCCCGTCCGGGGGGGCAGGCCCTGCAGTTTCCGGCGGTAGTTCTCGATGGCCAGCTTCAAAGCGTCCGCGGCCAGGTTCGAGCAGTGCATCTTCTGGGGAGGCAGGCCGCCGAGCTCCTTCGCCACGTCGTTGCGGCTGATCTTCACCGCGTCCTCGAGGGTCATTCCCTTCGCCATGGTCGTTATGATGCTGCTCGTGGCGATGGCCGCGGCGCAGCCGAAGGTCTTGAACTTAATGTCGGAGAGCTTGTTATCCTTGACTTTTATGTATATGGTCATCAGGTCCCCGCAGACGGGGTTGCCGACCTCGCCGACGCCGTCGGCGTCGGGTATCTCGCCGACGTTCTGCGGGTTAGAGAAGTGCTGCATTACTTTGGGAGAGTACATCATCGCGCATCATCCTCATGTAACAGTTTTTGCTGCCTTCTTATATAAAGGAGACATCGCCCTCAAGCGGTCGACGATGCCGGGGAGCGTCTCGAGCACGTAGTCGATCTCCTCCCCCGTGTTAAGCTCGCTGTTCGTGAACCGGAGAGAGCCGTGGGCCTCCTCGGGGTTCATGCCGCAGGCAAGGAGCACGTGGGAAGCCTTCAGGTTCTTAGACGAGCAGGCGGAGCCCGTTGAGGCCTCGATGCCCGCCATGTCCAGGAAGAGCACGAGTGATTCGCCCTCGATGAAGTTGAAGCTGGCGTTCACGTTGTTCGGAGAGCGTATGGTGGGATGGCCGTTCAGGTGGACGTGGTCGATCTTCAGGATGCCTTCCATGAGCTTGTTCCTGAGCTTCGTCATGTGGGCCACGTTCTTATCGAAGTCGCGGATGCCGACCTCGCATGCCTTGCCCAGCCCGACGATGCCCGGCACGTTCTCCGTGCCGCTCTTCATGTTCCGCTCCTGGCCGCCGCCGTGGATCAGCGCCTGTATCCTGGTGCCCTTCTTAACGTACAGGGCGCCAACGCCCTTGGGCGCATGAATCTTGTGGCCGGCCAGCGAGAGCATGTCGATGTTATCATTTTTAACGTTGAGCGGTATCTTCCCGACTCCCTGCACGGCATCCGTGTGGAAGTATATCTTGTGGTCCTTCGCGATATTACCGATCTCTTTGATTGGCTGGATGGTGCCTATTTCGTTGTTGACGGCCATGACGCTGATAAGTGTAGTTTGTGGGGTGATGGCGGCCTCGACAGAGGCAGGGCTTACCATGCCGTAATTATCCACGGGCAGGTAGGTCACTTTAAAGCCCTCTTTCTCCAGGTACTCGCAGGTCCGCAGGATGGCGGGATGCTCGACACTGGAGGTAATGATGTGGTCTCCCTTCTTCCTGTTAGCGTAGGCCGTGCCCACGAGCGCCAGGTTATCGGCCTCGGTGCCGCACGACGTGAAAATGATCTCTCCCGCGTCCGCGCCGATGGCCTTAGCCACCTGCTCCCGGGCGGCCTGTACCGCCACGTTGGCCTCCTGGCCCATCGTGTGCAGGCTGGACGGGTTGCCGTAGTTCTCCGTAAAAAAGGGCAGCATGGCGTCCAGGACTTCCGGGCTGACCTTCGTCGTCGCGCTGTTATCCAGGTATATCCTCTTCATCAGTGTCACTTCTAGCAGTTGTTGTTTTCAGGAACAAGCATCATATATCTTCCGTTGGGGCGACCTTCGACAGCTCGCTGATGTTGATGGGATGCGAGCAATATGGGCATGACGCGTCGCAGCTCTTGCCTTCGTACGGGCAGATGCTCATGGAAAGCTCCGAGAGCGGGTGGCCTGTGCTCTTGAGGTCATACTCCTTGTACCAGCCGAATGGAGCGCGCTCCACCTCGTAGCCGTGCCCTGCCAGGCTTTTTTCCAGGTCTTTCAATACCTGGAGAGCTATCTCTGGCCTGCCCAGGGCGCTGGTGAGGTGCGCGAACGGGAACACGACTACCTTGTTCACTTTCAACATGCCGAGGCGCTTCCGGATTTCGCGCGTAGCTCCCTCCACGACTCTGGCGGGCTCCACCTCATCCTGTTTCTCGACACAGCTGAAAAGTACGACGCAGCCGTCCATCGAGCCGTCCTTTTTCGTGATCTCCTCGGCGAACTTCGCCTTCTTCGTCGCCCTCCAGCTTATGTGGCTGGCATGTATCGCAAGGATCCTCATGCAAAGACCTTCATGATATAATTAACAATTGTTAATTAACGGGCTTGAATAATAAAGTCTTCGGCAAGGGAAATTAATAAAAGATCAGCCAAAGAAGTGGCTGAACATGCTGAAAAGGCCGGACGTCTGCTGGAATCCCGGGAAACTGGTATTCAAGCCCATACCAGGGATGGACATATTTAACATCGGCTTTAACTCCGTGGTGTAGTTGAAGGCCGGGAACGCGCTGAACTGCCGGAACCCGCTCAGGTCGATCAGGAAGGGGTTCTTGCTCCCGTCCGTGCCCGACAGGTCCAGTATGAATATCTTTTTACTCCAGTCGTCAGAAGGGCCGACAGTGACGGTAATAATGTTCCCGCTCAGGGCATAGTCATTAACGCCTATGACGGCGCCCGACTTCAGGTTGTCGATGAGCCCCGCCAGGAATCCGGCAGGCGCATGGCCGGAGTCGTAGTTAATGTAAAGCGTGTAAGCCTGCCCTGCCTTTACCGCAGGATCGCCCGAGTAGAGCACCTCGCCCTGGGCCATGGTGCCCTGCGGCACCTCCGGAGTGGCCAGATCGGCCGTAGCCAGGCCAAAAGTCGCCGTGGAGCCCGAGGCCTCGTTCTGAGGCATCGCCGGCATGTCCGGCATCTTCGTCAGCTTCAGGACTACTTTCGCCTTTCCCCCGTAGTCTGGCGTCTGTGCGGCGCTCAGCACGGTCAGCGACGCTAAAAGCAGCGCCAGTATAGCAATTACCCTCAACCTCATACCTTTACCCGGTGAAGAATACGTTTATATTTTTATAATTATGTTTAAAAATAAGAGCAACGTTTAACGTAAAAAGGAATGAAACAGCGGAGGCTTATCCGCCGGAGATGTTCAGGCACATGTCGCAGCCCTCGAGGTCCGCGTCCTCCTGCCGGTGGAGGTCGCACAGCGAGCCGCTCTGCTTAACGATGGCGCAGACGGCGCAGATGCCCGGTATGACGCCCTTCCCGGCGTTGCCCGCGGCGATGTCCCGGGCGAGCGCCTTGATGGCCTTCCGGACTTCCTTGTTTACCGGTACGCCCTTGCCCCGCTTATCCTTGACATACTGGGACACTGCCGACTGTGTGATGCCCAGCCGCTCGGATACTTCCTTCTGCGACAGGCCCAGCTTGATCAGCTCCTTCGAGAGCTCGGCGCGGATGGTCGGTATGACGTACCAGACGGTAAGTTCGCATGGAGGCCTCATCATTACTCCCGTGCTAAACAATTGTTACGTTTTTATTTAAGCTTAACGGCGTTAAGTCACGCCTGTCTCGCGGAAGCTATGGCCATTCATTCTTCCTTTGCGAACCGGTCCCTGTTCTTGTCGAACGTTGCCTTGCACTTGTTGCTGCAGAAGAAGTACGTTTTTCCGTGGAAGTTCTCTTTGGCGCCCGGCTTCTCCTCGTTTACGTTCATGTGGCATACGGGGTCTTTCACCATCATTATCACCTTACCGGAGTTTTGACGGAAAGAATGATAAGCGTGACCTGTTATCAGGGCAACTGCTCCGCAATAGGTGCCGATTTTTTATTAAAAAAAGAGGATATCAGGCCGTTGCTGGCCTGATCATGTGCTTATTCGTCGCTAATGCCGTAGTAGCCCGGGTAAGGGTAACCAGGGTACGGGTAGCCGGGGTAGCTCGGGTACGGGTAGCCAGGATACGGATATCCAGGGTACGGGTAGCCAGGGTAGCCGGGGTTGCCCGGGTCAGGCGTGGGCGTCGGCGTAGGCGTCGGGGTCGGCTGTCCGGGGTACGGGTAGCCAGGATACGGATATCCAGGGTACGGGTAGCCAGGGTAGCCGGGGTTGCCCGGGTTGCCGGGGTTCGGCGACGGGGAGGGAGACGGGCTCGGGCTCGGGGTTGGCGTCGGCGACGGGGTGGTCGGAGGCGTATACTTGCCGTCCAGGTAGTTGATCGCGTTGACGATGCTGATCCTGCCGTAGCCGAAGTTATTGTTCGGGACGCCGGAGCCGAGCTGCTTCGCGGTCTTCTCCATGATGTCCTTGACCTCGGCGGGCGTCAGGTCCGGCTTCTTCTGCAGCAGCAGAATGACGGAGCCCGATACCATGGGGGTGGCCATGGAGGTGCCGCTCATCGACAGGTAGTAGGTGTCGATGGCCTTCTGGTCGTTGGTGCCCGTGGCCCTGCAGGATATGATGTCCTTGCCAGGGGCGCTGACGTCGGGCTTGACGGTGCCGTCCCTGTTGGGGCCCCTGGAGCTGAACGAAGCGATGGCATCGCTCTTGTCGGTGGCGCCGACCGTCAGGGCCGAGGGGGTATCCGCGGGGCAGCCGATGGTCTTCGAGCCAGGGCCGCTGTTGCCTGCCGCGCAGACGACGACCTTGCCGGCTTTTACGGCGTTGTTAACGGCGTCGTCCATGGACTGCGAGTGCTCGTCCGAGCCGAGCGACATCGAGATCACTTTAGCGTCGCTCTTGGCCGCATAGTTCAGGCCGGCGATGATGGCGTCCAGGCTTCCGGAGCCGTCCTTGCCGAGCACCTTGACGCCGATGAACTGGACTTCGGGGGCAACGCCCTTGTACTTGCCGTTCGAGGCGGCGCCGCTGCCGCCGATGATGCCGGCGCAGTGGGTGCCGTGGCCGAAGTCATCGTAGGCGGTGGTCTTGCCTGAAACGTAGTCCTTGAAGTCGACGATCCTGCCCTTGAGGTCGGGATGGGTGCCGTCGATGCCGGTGTCGACGACGGCGACCTTCATGCCCTTGCCGGTGTACCCGAGGTCCCAGACCTGCGGGGCGCCGACGATGGACCTGCCCGTGTCGAGCGTGACGTGGAATACGATGTTCTTCTCGACGTATTTCACGCCCTTGAGAGTGCTCAGCTTCGCGGCCGCGTCGGCGGTCGGGACGTCGATGGCCATGCCGTTGATGAGGTCATACCTGTATTTGACCGTCGCGTTATTCTCGACGGCGAAGGCAGAGACCTGGTCGCTCAGCGCGCCAGCCATGCCCTGGCTGTCATTAAAAACGACAATATAGGTGCCGCTGCTGAGATCCGTGGAGGGCTTAGTCAGCGGTATGCTCGCATTTACCAACAATGCGCTGGCCAGTAGCACGACGCATACTGCAGCGACTAGGAATATTCGTTTTTTAATTGCTTACTCCTCCTTCTCTAGTAAGCCTAGACATAACTCTATAGTATAAATACTTTCCAAATTAGGCATATAAATCACAAATAGAATCTATTATAACTGTAATTCAATTTTTAACTGAAATTAGCTAATGATTAGTAAAATTAGCTATTAATTGATATTTTAGAGTCAATCGAGTACGAAATTGAGCCTTGTTAAGCAGGCTATTAAAAATGTCCCCCTGAAGCAGGGGGATGAACTAAAAATTTAAATAAGCTTATCGGGCTGAGGCGCGTTGGGCTTCGGGACGATGGGCTTGCCCATGAACTTGATGCGTTCCTCGATGAGCGCCTGGCCCCGCGGGGTAACGCCGAATATGGGCACGGAGTCGCCGACCTTGCAGACCGCCTTCTTCGTACCCTCTTCCCGGATGTACTTCGAGGCACAGCCCGTTGCCACGTCCGCGTACTCGAAGACCAGCCTGGCCTCCTCCTTCGGCATGGCGGTGACGTGGACTACGAACGTGTAGACGTTCACGCCGGGGTGCTGCTTTTCGATGTCCCTCATCTGCTTTGCCATGGTGCCGTCGATGATGGAGACGGCGATATTCTTATAGCCCATGGCGATGGCCTTTTTGACTCCGGCCGCCTGGTCGATCTTCGCGGTCTTCGGGTCGAGGACGTTCTTCGCCCCGACCTTTTCTATGAGAGCAGGTATGGGAGTAGTGCTGACGAGGCCTGAGACACGGCCGCCGATGCCCTGGACCATGTCCGGGTCGGTGACGACCAGGGTGCCGCAGCCCTCGCACACCATCACGGCCGCGTCGACCTTCTTCTGGCGGATGGCAGTGCAGATGATCTCGGAGACACCGAACGAGAGGAAGTCCTTCATGGTCAGCACCCGGTCGGGGGTGCACATGCCGAAATCCTTGATCCTGAACTCGATGTTGTTAGCGATGACCTCGCGGTCGAACTTCTTGATGCCCCTGTGCTTGTCGAAGATCGGGCAGTAGCTGATCATGGGCTCGCCGACCTCCACGACCTTGCCATCCCTGACGACTATGCGGGCCTTGCCCAGGCCCTCTATGACGTGTTCATCCATAGTTATCACTCGTTTGCTTTGAATTCTGGGTAATTAACGTATGTTAATCCAGATAAACTTTCGGCCCCGCGTTTGCCGCCGCTACAGATCGTAGTGCGGGGGGCCCGGATGGGCTTTCCTTATAAAGCGAAAATCGAATATCTCCTCTTCCTGTACGGGCCGGGAGATATAGCCCATCCTGCGGAGCACGTCCACGAAACGCATGGTGGAGGCCACGTATTCCGGAGACAGGGCACTGCAATATTTTGGCGAGATGCGGTAGGCTTCCCGCACGAACTCGGGGTCGACGATCTCCGTGAGCCCGGCCACGATCTTCGAGGCTTCGGCGGGCTTTTCCCGGATGAAGTTACAGGCCCTCTCGTGCATCTCCAGGAACTTCATGACAATACCGGGGCTGTCGAAAAGCTCCTCCCTGGCCACGATGCCATAGCTGGGGTTGTTCGGCCAGAGCCGGTGAGGCGGTATCACGATACGGGCTCCTGAGAAGCGGCGTGCGGCCACCGCAAGGGGCGGAGTGCCCGCCGCTGCCGGTATTTCGCCGTCCACCAGGGCGTCGAGCACGAAGTCGGCCCATGGGTAGTTCTTCACCTCGATGCTCAGGCCCAGGCGCTCCACAAGGTCCCGGGCGATGACGTCGTGGATGGAGCCCTTCGGCGGCGTGCCGATGGCGGAGCCCTCGAACTGCTTCAAGACAAGGCCGACATCGCCCAGCTCATCCAGGGTCTTATACTGCTTCTGGGCGAGCATGACTGTGCCCTCCACGTGGCCGCCTGCGATGCACTTGAACGGTATGCCCCTGGCGACCCCGATGATGACCGGCGGCAGGCCTATGTAGCCCATGTCGATCTCCCGGTTTTCGAAAGCCTTCACTATGTCGGGGCCGGAGGCGAATAGCCTCCAGTTCGCCTCGATGCCGGCCTTCCGGAGCCAGTCGGTGCCCTCAAGGATGAAGGACGTGTGGTATACGGTAGAGAGGTGGCCGATGTTCAAAGGCGAGGTCATCTATTAAAAATAACACTTAATAGCTTTTATAGATGTTGAAAAATAAAAAAAGAGTCACTGGCACTCCTCATCGATACAGCCCAGTATCTTGACGCCGTTCTCATCCACGTCGATCTTGATGAGCGTCTGCACGTCGTAGCCCAGCTCCTCGATGGACTTCTTGCCATCGCCCCTCTCGATGACGACGACGATGTCCTTGATGACGGCGCCGGCCTTCTCCAGTGCCTTGATGACGGCCTTCATCGTGCCGCCCGTGCTGATGACGTCGTCGATAATAAGTACACGGTCGCCCTTGTTGATGCCGTTCAGGTACAGCTCACCCCTGGAGTAGCCGGTCGTCTGGTGGACCGCGATCTCCCCGGGAAGCTCGTACTTTCTCTTTCTAATGATGATGAACGGTATGTCGGTCATGGTCGACAGGGCGGCGCCCAGGGGCAGGCCCATGGCCTCGATGGTGACGATCTTATCGACGTCGAGGTCGGCGTTCTTCACCATGCAGGCGATGACCTCCCTCAGGAGCTCGGGCTTCACGACGGGCACGCCGTCCGATATGGGATGAATAAAATAGTTGTATGTGCCCCGCCTCACGATGGGGGCGGTCCTCATTGTCTCTCTCAGATTTTTGAGCATCACACCACGTCCTCCTGGCTGGCGTTTTGCACCTGTTGGTTCGCTATGTATTAAAGGTAACGATTTCCCTGAGACGATGGCTACGATATTTTTTTGAGGTCGGCCATGAACGCCTCGATGACGTCCCTGGTGACGTGGGGCATGACGACCATGCGGAGCGCTTCGGGCCTCGACGTCGTGGAGACGAACCAGCCCATGTCGCAGAGCTTCTTGCGGGTCGACTGCGCATCGGGCAGCTTCGCCGTCACTATGTTCATAATGGGCTCGAGGGCCAGCTCAATGTCCATGTCGACCAGGCTGTCCCGGAGGAACATGGTGTTATCCATGCACTCTGACACGACCCGGCGGTAGCCGTCCATCCCCAGGTGGCGCATGACCGCATAGGTCGCCGCAGCGGAGGCGCCGGTGCGGGTGCCGGCAAGGGACGACTGGACCTGGGAAGTAAGGTACTGGGCGCTGATCTCAAGCGACTTCATGTGGCGCTCGTCCCGGTAAAGCAGCCCTCCGGAGGGTATCGTGCTCATGCCCATCTTGTGGGGGTCGATGGCGATGGACATGACGCCGGGGAGCTCGAAGTCGAACCTGTACTTCGACGGGTCTTTCATGAACGGTATGACGAAGCCGCCGAAGGCGGCGTCGACGTGTAAAAAGATGTTCTCATCGAGCGCCAGCTTACTGATGGCCGGTATGGGGTCGACCTGCCCGAACTCCGTGGTGCCGGCGACGGCCACGAGGGCGATGGTGTTTTTATCGACGAGGCCGGCCATGGCGTCCATGTCGGCTTTCATTTCGTCGTCAAGCGGTGTGCGCCGGAGGGATACGCCCAGCATCTGGGCCGCCTTATCAAACGAATAATGTGCGGACTCGGGCAGCACGATGTTGGCCTTGCCCGGGTCGACGTGTTTTAACTGACGGGCCGTACGAAGGGCCTGAATATTGCTCTCGGTGCCCCCGGTAGTGATATAGCCCACGGCGGATGGCAAATGCAAAAGCTCGCCCAGCATGCCGATACAGGCATGCTCGAGCGAGGCCGTACCCGGAAAAAGCCTGGGGTCGCCCAGGTTAGAGACGATGAACTCTTTATGGGCTTTAATGGCGATGGGATGCGGGGTCGTGCACATGGAGCTGAGCACGCGCTCGTACGGGACGTTCCTCGCACAGGCGCCCTTTAGCTCCCGTATTATCGTATCTTCGTCGACCCCATGCTCCCTCAAAATTTACACCACTCGTTTCCTGGCCGCGTCCAGGATGATCTCGTGCTCGGTCCTGGCGACCATCTCCCTGACAGCCTCGACGGCGTCGATGTTGGCGGAGATGCTGGTGATGCCCATGCCGACCAGCCGCCTTGCGACCTCGGGCCTGCTGCCCGCCTGGCCGCAGATGGACGTCTTCACGCCGGCCTTGTTGCACCGCTCGATCACGTACTCGATGAGCTTGAGCACCGCCGGGTGCAGCTCGTTATAGAGGTCGGCGACCAGCTCGTTATTCCGGTCCACGGCCAGCGTGTACTGGGTCAGGTCGTTCGTGCCGAACGATACGAAATCGATGCCCTCCTTAATAAAGTCATCGATGATGAGGGCGGACGCGGGTATCTCGACCATGATGCCGACGTCGACCTTCTCGATGTCGATGCCACACTCCAGCATCATCTGCTTCGCCCTCTTAAGCTCGACGGGGTGCTGCACCAGCGGGAGCATGATGCCGATGTTATCATAGCCCAGGTCGAAGAGCTTCTTGAAGGCCGCCATCTCCAGCTTGAAGTGCTCCGTCTCGCGGAGGTCTCTGCGGATGCCTCTCATGCCGAGCATCGGGTTGTGCTCGTACGGCTCGCCCTCGCCGCCCTTCATGGCCCGGAACTCGTCCGTCGGGGCGTCCAGCGTCCTTACCCAGACCGGCTTCGGGTAGAAGGCGTCGGCCACGGTGCGGATGCCCTTTACGAGCTCGTTCACGTACTCGTCCGAGCGGCCGCCCTTGATGTAGACCTGCGGGTGGGTGTTCAGGCCCAGGATCATGTGCTCGATCCGTAATAAGCCCACGCCGTCCGCCATCGTCGCCTTCGCCCTCTCGGCCGCCTCGGGGATGGACACGTTGACCTTCACTTCGGTGGCCGTGATGGGCTTCGTGGCCACAGCGACCGCCGTCACTTTAGCTTCCTCGGATGGCTTTTCCTCCGTTGTCTTCAGGGCGCCGAGCAGCACGTGGCCCTTCTGGCCGTCGACGGTGACCATCTGGCCGTCCTTCAGCAGCCTTGTGGCCTCTCTCGTGCCTACGACCGCAGGCGTGCCGAGCTCCCTCGAGACGATGGCCGCGTGGCAGGTCATGCCGCCCTCGTCCGTGACGATGGCCGCGGAGCGCTTCATGGCGGGCACCATGTCGGGCTCGGTCATCTTCGTGACCAGGATATCGCCCTCGAGCACCTTGTCCAGCTCGTCCCTGCCGTGGATGATCTTCACGGTGCCGCTTACTACGCCGGGCGATGCTCCCAGGCCCTCCAGGATGACCTCGCCGGAAGCCAGGCCTTCCTTGGCCTCGCGCTTCTGGATGGTCGTGATGGGCCTGGACTGCAGTAAGTATAATTCGCCGTCCTTGACCGCCCACTCGATGTCCTGGGGCTTGCCATAGTGGTCCAGCACGATCTGGCCCAGCTTTGCCAGCTTCACGATGACGTCGTCGGGAAGCACCTGGACGTTCTTCTTCGCCTCGGGCACGGCGATCTGCTTGCTCTTCCGGCTCTTCTTGTCCCTTGTTATCATGGTCTGCTTCGTGGCGATCTTCTTCTGCCTGATCTCGAAGGTCTTGTTATCGACGAGATAGGTATCCGGCGACACGGCGCCAGAGACCACCGACTCGCCCAGGCCCCACGCGGCCTCGATGATGGTGACGTCCTCGCCCGTGGTCATGTGGTTGGTGAACATGACGCCCGCTTCCTCGGCGTCGACCATCTTCTGCACCACGACGGCGATGCTTACCTGCTCGTGGGGGAACTTTTGCTCAACACGATAATAGATGGCCCTGGCTCCGTAGAGCGACGCCCAGCACTTCTGGACATCCCTGACCAGGTCGTCCGCGCCCTTGACGTTCAGGAACGTCTCCTGCTGGCCGGCAAAGCTCGCCTCGGGCAGATCCTCGGCGGTCGCGCTGGACCGGGCGGCCACGTAGACTTCCTCGCCCTCGCGCTTGCATAGGGTAGCATAATAATCGCGTATCGCCTTCTCGATGTTCTTCGGCATCGGCGTATCCATTATCAGCTTCTTCGCGTCAGCGGAGGCCCTGTCGAGCGCCTTCGGGTCGTCGACGTTGACCTCGAGCATCTTGAACAGCCGGTCCATGATGCCCGTCACCTCGATGAACTCCCTGAACGCCTGCGCCGTCACCACGAATCCCCGGGGTACCGGGAGCTCGGCGTTGATCATCTCGCCCAGGCTGGCGCCCTTGCCGCCAACGATGGGAATATCAGAATTACGGACATCTTCTAACCATACGACCAGCCTGTTCGACGGCCTTACGGCCTCTTTGGATACTGATTTAGTCTTCGCTGCCACGATCATCTCTCCAGATATCGTATCGCTTTCTTGCGTTTCCTGTCATAGTTCTTGACGGCCGTATCCACGATGGATACGACATAGTCCCGGGGCACCCCGAGCTCGGCCCCGATGCGGATAAAATAGAGGTATTCGACGGCCCGGTTCATCGACCTGTACGATCTAACGGCTTCCATCAGCGTCGCAATGCCCGAGAAGGTGTGGATGAACGAGAGCGTGGGCGTGACCTTGCCGTGCTCTATGCGGGAGATCGTCTCTCTCCGCAGCCGCATGATCCGGCTCAGCTCCTCCTGTGTGAGGTCCATCTTTCCCCGGTGTATCTGGATGATCGTGCCCCTGTCCTGCGCGTTGACTATCTCGCCCGCGATGATCTTGGCATTATCGAACATCCATTCCGGCGCATACATTAATAGAAACCTTCCGTGAGAATAGAAGCATGTTACGTGTGATGTAACATTTCTATTTGAGCAAAATTAGGCTTCGAATATATATAACCGTTATGTGACGTTACACGTCACATTATCAAAATTAGTTAGGGTTCCGGGCTGGACAGGCGGCACTGCCCAAACCAGCCCGGGGCTTGTTCCATCCTTCCTCAAACCCACACTGATCTGCTACACAGGTCTTACGTATGCTACTTTCTATCGAAGAAAGGCGCGGTCATAACCCCATGCCTTGTAAAACATCACGATAGGCGGCGAGATGCTTCGGGTGCATGAGGTCACAGATGAACATTAAACTCTTAGATTTATAAATATTGACACAATAAAATAAATGTTAGCTGCCTTCGGCAGACATTTTTAGCATAATCGCCCAATACAGCCTTGTTATCTATTAAAATGAAAAGGATTGGCGCCCATACGCCAATCATGCTTATATGCTTCCGACGAACTTGGGGCGCTTCGCCAGGCTCTCCGCGATGGGCAGAGGCCTCGCGGGGAGCGCGTCCGTGTCCTTTGCCAGCCGGGCCTTTAGCTCCTCGACGGTCATCTCGACCTTGAGAGGCTTGTTAGGCTGGGACTCACTACGGACCACGACGGGGAACTTGTCCTTGCCTATTTCGGCGTCGCCGATCGTGACCACGTAGGGTATCCACTCCTTGCCCGCGTCCCTGACCTTCTTGCTCACGGTCTCCTCGCGGTCGTCGATGTCCACCCTGTTCGGCCTTAATTCCCCGGCGAGCCTGCGGCAGTAGTCGGCATGCCTGTCGCTCAGCGATATGATCCGCACCTGCGTGGGCGAGAGCCACACCGGGAGCATGGGCACCTGGCCCTTCTCGCTCTCCATGAACTGTTTCTCTAACTGGGCATAGATGCAGCGCTCGATGGCCCCGGAGGGCGAGCAGTGCAATATCGTCGGGTACTTCTTCGAGCCGTCCTGGTCGACGTACGTGATGTCGTACCGCTCGGCGTTCTCCACGTCGATCTGGACGGTGGAGAGCGCGCTGGCCTTGTCCAGCGAGTCGATGAAGTTGAACTCGAACTTGAGGACGAAGTAGAAGAACCGCTGGTCCCACATCTCGATGACCACGGGCTTGCCGGCCCGCTTTACGAGGCCTTTGATGAAGCCCTTGTTCTGGTCGTAGAAGTCCCGGGTGAATCGAATGGCCACCTCGTAGTCCTTAAGGGTGAGGCCGATCGTGTCCAGGGTGTTGATGCACATCTCGTACTGGTCCCTGAACTCGCTTGTCGCTCCGGCCATGTCGGCGCACAGTGTGTGCATGTCAGGCATGGTGAAGGCCCGCAGGCGCCTCAGGCCGACGAGCTCTCCGCGCTGCTCCTTACGGAAGGAGTACCTCGTGAGCTCGATCATCTTTAACGGTAAGTTCTTGTAGGAGATGGTCATGTCGTGGCTCATCAAGAACTGGCCGAAGCAGGCGGCGAACCTTAAGAAGAGGTTCTTCTTGTCGGCGATGACCGTGTACTGCCTGGCCGGGAACCGGTCCAGGTACTTCTTCAAGGTGGGGTGCTCCATGTCGTACATGATGGGCGTCTCGACTTCCATGGCGCCCTTCTTCGCGGCCTCCATGAGCACGTAATTCTCTAAAAGGTTCTTGACCATGCGGCCTTTCGGGTAGAAGCGCATGTTGCCGGGATCGCTCCCAGGCTCATAATCGGCCAGCTCCAGGCGGCGCATTAATTCTACGTGCGGGGGCACCCGGTCGACGGCCCGCTTCTTGGCCATCTCGTAGTCCACGAAGGCCTTGAGCTTCTCGTGGCCCTTGTAGTCGAACGTCTTCGGGTCCTTCAGGGTGCCGTCGACGTCCATCACGTAGAAGTAGCTCTTGAGCTTTTCCTCGTTCTTGACCGCCTCGGAGACCACCTCGGGCTTCTCGCCCGCGCAGATGTTGATCGTAGAGCCTTCGGGCACGATGTTCCTCGAAAGCTCGGAGAGCGGGTGGCCCTTGCACTTGACGGTGAACGCCTTGTACCAGCCGAAGGGAGAGCGCTTTACTTCAAAGTTCTTTGCCTTCAGCGCCGCCTCGAGCCCGGTCAGGACCTCGATGGCCGTTTTCGGGGATGAAAGGTTAGAGCTTAAATGAGCGTAAGGGTAGAGCATGACGCGGGTCGCCTTGACCTGCTCCGCCATCTTTACGATGGACTCGACGCCCCTGTCGATGACGTATTGCGGGTTGGCCTCGTCGGGCTTTTCGACCGTGATGAAGGCCGCCAGCGCGTCCTCCATCCTGCCCGACTTCAGGTCGTCGCCGATCTTCTCCGCGACCGGCGTGCTTTTCTTGACCTCGTACTCGATGAAGTCGGAATGTATGAGTAATAACTGCATTCTTCCACCTTGATGGTAGTAGATAAACAACATATACAGTTATAAAAGTTGGGGTTAAGGGTGCCTCATAACGTGAATATCCAAAGACTTAAGAGTATTGAGCATCCATAGTCACAACACTACCGCTGTCAAGGTGGAATTTACAATGAAGGTCCTCATAACCGATCCCATTTCCGACGAAGGCATCAAGATACTTAAGGCCGAGCCCGGCGTCCAGGTGGACGTTGAGACGAAGCTCACGAAGGAACAGCTTTTAGAGAAGATCAAGGGCTACGAAGCTCTAATTATCAGAAGCGAGACGCAGGTCACTAAAGAGGTCATCGAGGCTGCGGACTCTTTGAAGATCATCGGCCGCGCCGGCGTCGGCATCGACAATGTCGATGTTCCCGCTGCCACGGCAAAGGGCATCATCGTCGCCAATGCTCCCGAGGGCAACACGATAGCTGCCTGTGAGCACACCATCGCCATGATGTTCGCCATGTCCCGCAACATCCCGCAGGCGAACTCGTCGCTCAAGGGCGGCAAGTGGGAGCGCAGCAAGTTCATGGGCGTCGAGGTGCTTGGCAAGACGCTCGGCATCATCGGCATGGGCCGCATCGGCGGCGAAGTGACGAAGAGGGCCAGGTGCATGGGCATGGAAGTGCTCGCGCAGGACCCGTTCACCACCCCCGAGAGGGCGAGGGACCTGGGCGCGAAGCTGACGACCCGGGAAGAGATCTACCAGAAGGCCGATTATATCACGGTCCACACGCCCCTCATACCCGAGACCAGGCACATGATATCCACGCCCCAGTTCGACATGATGAAGAAGGGCGTCCGGGTCATTAATTGCGCCCGCGGCGGCATCATCGACGAGGCCGCTTTATTGGAGGCGCTGAAGTCGGGCAAGGTCGCCGGAGCGGCTCTCGACGTGTTCGAGAAGGAGCCGCCCGTGGGCAGCCCGCTGCTGGAGCAGCCCAACGTCATCGTTACTCCTCACCTGGGAGCGTCCACCAAGGAGGCCCAGATCAGCGTTGCCGTCATCATCGCCGAGCAGGTGCTGAACGCATTCAAGGGCCTGCCGGTCACCACGGCGCTCAACATACCCATCATGAAGCCCGAGACCATGGAGAAGATCAAGCCGTTCCTGCCGCTGGCCGAGAATTTAGGAAAGTTCACGGCCCAGATGGTCGACGGCCGCATCCAGGAGGTCGACATCACCTACAGCGGCGACATCACGCAGAAGGACGTGTCGCTCATCACCATCGCCGCCATCAAGGGCATCCTGGACTTCAAGAAGGGCGAGCTGGTCAATTACGTTAACGCCAAGGCGATCGCCAAGGACTATGGCATCAAGGTCGTGGAGTCCAAGTCGGGCGAGGTAGGCGACTACACGAACCTGATCACCGTCACGATCAAGACCGACAGCATGCAGCGGAAGGTCCAGGGCACCATCTTCGGCAACAAGGACGCCCGCATCGTTGGCATCGACAACTATCGCATCGAGGCCAACCCCGCCGGATACATGATCGTGACCATGCACAAGGACAGGCCGGGCGTGATCGGTAACGTCGGCACCATCCTGGGCAAGAACGACATCAACATCGCCGGGATGGTCGTGGGCCGCGAGGCCGTACGGGGCGAGGCCATCATGATCCTTAACGTGGACGATGCAGTGCCCCAGCCCGTGTTGAAGGAAATGATCGAGAAGGCCGGGCTGTACGACGCCCGCTACGTCAAACTATAATACGGGGCTTATCCCCCCCCTTTTTTATTATCGTCCTCTCTGTACCTCCTACGTTTAGAAAGGCTTATATAGTTTAAAATGTTATGTATTTTTAACATTAAGTTGTTTAATTATAACATATTGTGAGCACGAAATAACAAAGGAGATAAAATGAGCGATAAAAATAAACCGGCTGATCCATGGCTTTACAGGGTCAGCCTGTGGCTCGGCTCGGCGGCCCTGGTCATCGCGGGCATCGTATTGATCATCTGGAAATCGATGGACGATGTGCTCGCCATCGTGGTGCTGAGCGGTATACTGGTCCTGCTGTCGAATTTTTTCGCCTACATCGGCATGGAGAAGCCCCTGAAGGACGAGCGAGTGAAAAAGATCGGCACGATCTCCGCGACGTACTCGTGGTTCATTACCCTCGCGTTCATGGGCTTCCTGCTGATATCGGGCTACTGGAGCCATCGCGTGTTTACGCCGGAGGAACTGTTCGGGTTGATCTTCGTGGTAATGCTCCTCAGCATGCTTGTTATCAACGCATACCTCGGCGGCAAGGCGGATGTCGAATAGGAAAAGGGTGATAGTATGAGTATAGTTACGGATGAGACGCGCCTGGGCATCGTGAAGCTCAGCATGTGGCTGGGATATCTGGTCATGATCGGCCTGGGGCTGGCCCTGGCCGTGTTCGAGTGGAGCGACGGGAACGCGACGCTGGCCATGATATTCTGCGTGGTCATCTTTACAGGGAACTTCTTCGGGTACCTTGGAATGGAGAAGGGCTCGCAGGACGAGAGGGCCAGGAAGATCGGCACCTACGCGGCTACCTATTCCTGGTTCATCACGCTGGTGGCGATGTGCTTCCTGTTCATCTGGGACGTGGCCTTTAACATGCATATGAGCGTGGCTCGTTTCCTGGGCATCACGTTGCTCGTCATGGTGGTGTCGATGATGCTCATCAACGTCTATAAGGCGCATAGGGGGGACGTGGAATGAATACCTCCTTCTACAAGTATGTACTCTGGCTGAGCTCGGCCGTCGTGTTCGTATCGCTGGGCTGGATGTTCTTCCTGAACCGCATCGACCTCATCGCGCTGGTATTATTCGCCGTCGGCATTGTCCTGGTCGTTGGCACGCTCTCGCGTTATAACCAGTGCAATAGCCCTGAGGATGAGCGCATGCGGAAAGTGGCCGCCTTCTCCATGATGAACTCCTGGGTGTCGGGCGTCACGCTCCTGGCCATGCTGCTGGTCATGCAGTACTTAAACTGGTGGCGCTATGTGCTGAGCGGCCTTCAGGTCATATGCCTGACCATCGCAGTGCTGCTGTTGACCTATTACGGGTGGTATATCTACTACTCGTCCAGAGGGGACATAGCATAGGAGTGGGATCGTATGGTCCAGGATCCGGTAAAGAATTATAACCTAACCATGCTGATCGGCATCTTCGAGCTGCTGATGCTGGCGGCCATACTCATCATGCGGAGCAGCGCGAACTTTCCCGAGTACGATGCGATCGCCCTGGTGGCGGCCATCGGCCTGATCACGTTCGGCGGTAACCTGTTCTATTTCTTAGGCATGCGGAAGCCCGTGCTGGACGAGCGCACAAGGAAGATCGGCACGATCGCCATGACCTACTCGTGGTACGCCACGATGATCGCCATCTGCATACTGGTCATGATCTACTATGCCTCGCCCTTCAGGGTGATGCTGGATGCCGGGCAAATATTCGGCATAATATTATTCGTCATGGTCGTGAGCATGGTGGCGTTTATTGTCTATTTTAACGCCAAGGGAGACGTCGAATGAGGACGCGCATCAAGGAGTTCCGGGCCCGCTATAACCTGACGCAGGAGGACCTGGCGAACCTCGTGGGCGTGCGCCGGGAGACCATCGTGTTCCTCGAGAAGGGCAAGTATAACCCGTCGCTAAAGCTGGCCCACGACGTGGCGAATGCCCTGCACTCCTCGATCGACGAGCTGTTCCTCTTCGACGAGGCGGAGGCCGATATCGTGGAGGAGCGATGAAGCCCGTCAGTGTCGAGGACGTGAACCGGCTCGTCCTGCGCAAGCAGCATTTATCGGATGATTCCAGGGCCGAACGCCTTGTGGAGATGGTATGGGATATCGGCGGCCTCCACGCGACCAGCGCCATCGGGCCGTACATATCCGCGTTCTTGAGGTGTAAGGATTTCCGCAGGGAAGACCTGGACCGGGAGCTTTACGTCAATAAAAGCCTTGGGCAGCTGCGCTGTATGCGGTTCACGATGTACATCCAGCCGACGGGCGCGTTCGCGATGTACCATTCGGCGATGAAGCGCACCTTTGAGACGGGCTACCTGAGCCGGCTGAAGCGCGTCGCCATGCCCGAAAAAGAGTACGAGCGCCTGGAGAGATCCATCCTCGCGCTGCTCCGGGATGGGGGTAAGACGGCGGCCGAAATAAAAAAAGCTCTGGGGGTCGACACGAGCCTGTTCCAGGTCCTGAACGCCATGTGCGATACCGGGCTGCTGGCAAAGGGCATGCCGAAGGGGAGCTGGAAGAGCAACCTGCATACATACCACCTGTTCGGCGACTATTATCCCGATGTCGACCTGGAGATGGAAGAAAAATTGGCGACCGCTTCGCTGGCCCTTCACTACCTGAAGGCCTTCGGCCCGGCAACAGAGGCGGACATCGCGTGGTGGACAGGCCTGAGAAGGTCGGATATCAGGGAAGCTATTGAGAGCCTGGAGGCGCGGACGGATCGCATCGACGTTTCGGGGCTCGGGAATGACATGATCGTCGATTACGTCGACATAAGGTCGATACAAGGCGCCAGGGCCCCGAAGAAGCCCGCAGTGCGCCTGCTGCCGTCGCTCGACCCATACCTGATGGGCTACAAGGACAGGGACCGGTATCTGGACAAGAAGCATTACGGCTGCGTATACGACCGCTCGGGCAACGCAACGACATGTATAATGGTCGACGGCAGGATCGCCGGGGTCTGGGACATCGATGAAAAGGCGATCGGAGTGTATCTTTTCGAAGAAGCCCCGGAGAGCGTTCTTCGAGAGATAAGGCGGCAGGCGGAGGAGATGAGCGTCTTCCTGCTTGGAAAGCCTTTACCCATCAAAGAATGTAGCTCGATGGTGCCGCTATCTGACAGGCCGCCAGGAGCCGTCATGACGCCGCTCAAAGGTCAGATTTAAGCTTTCAACGGCCTAATTACACGTTCAATACGCGAGGCATCCACATGTCAGTAACACCAAGGGATAAGGCGGTCTTCGAGGCCGGGATCAAGCTCGGGGCCCTCTACCACCAGTTCGTCGGCTCGCCGATCAGCCTGAAGACGGTCGACAGCCTGGAAAAGGCCATAGCTCAGAGCATATCGGTCCAGCCCTTCGTCAGGAGCATCACGGTGCAGATCGACAGGGAAATGGTAAAACAGAATTTAAGCGCTTTTGGCTACACCGAGCTAAAGGGCCCGATGCTCACGGTGGATGCGGTAATAAAGTATGAGAATTACGAAGTGTCAGTCGGGATGGCCCTGAAGGACGGGTACCCGCTGATGCATGTTAAAGACGTTAAGGAGGTTTAATTATGAAGTTCGTGGAAAGAGTAATGGGCATGTTCACGAAGCCCGGGGAGACAATCAAGGACATTCTTAAGGAGCCGAGGACGGAGGAGCCGCTGGTCATCGTCGGCGTCTTTGCGCTCTTGGTCATGATATCGGGCTACATCTCGGCGGGCAGCCTTGGAGGCGGAAGCATGACCATCCTATCGCTACTGATCAGCGTGGTCGTCGTGCTCATCGGCTGGCCGATCGCCACGGGAGTGGTACACGTCATGGCCTTATTCCTCGGCGGACAGGGAAAATATAATCCCGAGATGCTGAACGCCATCGGGTACACGTACATCGTAAAGTACATACCGATGCTCATCAGCATGGCCATCCTGTTCTTCGTGCCCGCGATGAATACGGCCGCATTTCAGGTCACTCCGACCATGTCCCAGGACCAGATCATGGACGCCATGAGGCAGATGGTCACAGAGATGGAGCGCTATTACACGAACCCGCTCTTCATACTGAGCCAGGTCGTCATGTACCTGGGCCTGCTATGGTCCTGCTACCTGGGCTCGATCGCGGTCCAGCACGGGGATAATGTTTCCCGGACGTCCTCGCTCATCGCGGTCTTTGTGCCGGCTATATTCTACATTGTGCTGAGCGTGGGGATGACTTTCGGCAGCTTAATTTTAATGAGAACGCTCTACGGGCTGTAAGCCCGTACCTCTTTTTTACGCAAAATTAATTGACCTATAAGGCGCATGTACCATACATGGCCGATGTAGCTTCTACCCCGGAATTGCGAAAAAGGCTCTTCGATATTAAAAGGGATCATTCTCACGACGAGGCCGTCATACTCATCGAGGCCATGCTGAAGGAGGAGTACTCCCGGCTGGAGCCCATCATAAAAAAGGAGCGCGAGGCGTACCTGAGAATGGACGTGGACGACGCCGGGCAGCAGAACGATATCGCGGACCTTCGATTGTCAGCGGTGGAGGCTTACCAGCCCTCGTACATTATCGAGAACTTCCTGGCCGACATGAAGGTGGACATTCTGCCGCTCCTGCCGAAGTACGAGGGCAGGTTCGAGGTCTCGTCCCGGGGGGGCGATATATGGACGCTGTCGGTGGCAAGCCTGAAGGAGAACGCCATGCGCACGCTGGGCGGCCACTGCAACGTGGTCGGGGACGTCATCGTGCTGGAGCGCCTATTGTATGATCACGCCTACCTTGCGGCCGTGATGAAGCTCACCGACGACTACGAGCCCGGCAAGCCGTCATATGTCGAGTTCGACTTCTACACGGTCGTCTTCGACGAGGAAGTTCAGGCCCTGGTCAAGGTGCCCCTGGACGCAAAATAAGTCATACTTTTACGAGCACGTCGTCGCCCTCGATCTTGACCTCGTAGGTCACGAGCGGGTCGTTCTGCGTCGACAAGGGCTTCCCGGTTGTGACGTCGAACTTCGAGCTGTGCTCGGGGCAGGTGATGATGCCGTTCTCGATACTGCCGTTCGAGAGCCGGACTCCCATGTGGGGGCATTCGTCCTTGAACGCATAATACTTGCCATCGATGTTCGCGACGGTGATGTTGGCGCTTACGGCCGATACATAGACGGACTTCATCTTCCCCGGCGTAACGTCGTTTTTCCTGACAAGCTTCGTGAACTCAGCCATACATGAAAATTATGGCTTGAACCTATTTAACAATAATGAGTTCGAGACCACTGAGACGGAGCTGAACGCCATGGCGGCCGCGGCGATGATGGGGTTCAGGAGGATGTGGAACCACGGGTAGAGGATGCCGGCGGCGATCGGGATGCCGATCACGTTGTAGAAGAACGCCCAGAAGAGGTTCATGCGGATGGTGCGTATGGTCGCCTTGCTGAGCCTGATGGCGGTGACGACGCTCCTGAGGTCGCCCCGCATGAGCGTGATGTCGGAGGACTCGATGGCGACGTCGGTGCCGGTGCCGATGGCGATGCCCGTGTCGGCCTGGGCGAGCGCGGGCGCGTCGTTGATGCCGTCGCCCACCATGGCGACGTTCTTCTTTTCGGCCTGGAGGGACTTGATGACCTCGGCCTTATCCTGCGGGAGCACCTCCGCCATGACCCTGTCGATGCCCACCTGCCTCGCGATGGCCTCGGCCGTCCGGCGATTATCGCCTGTGACCATGATCGCCTCGATACCGAGCCGCCTGAACTCGGCGATAGCCTCCATGGAGCCCTCCTTGATCGTGTCGGCGACGGCCACTACGCCCGCGGGTTTCTCGTCCACGGACACGTACATGGGAGTCTTGCCTTCGGCCGAAAGCCTTTCGAAAGCCTTCTGCATCTCCTCCAGGGGCACCTCTTCGAGCTCCATGAGCTTCGCGTTGCCCGCCATGACGATGTGCCCGTCGACCTCGGCCACGATGCCCTTGCCCGGCACGGCGTCGAACTTCGTGGCGCCCGTGAGCGGGATATTCCCGGCTTTCGCACCTTTTACGATGGCCTCGCCAAGCGGGTGCTCCGAGCCCTTCTCAGCAGACGCGGCATAACGGATAACGTCCGCCTCGGTGAAGCCCGCCATGGGGACGACATCGACGAGCGACGGCTCGCCCTTCGTGATGGTCCCGGTCTTATCGAGCACGATGGTATCGATGCGGTAGGCGTTCTCAAGGCTCTCGCCGCCCTTGATGAGGATGCCGTACTGGGCGCCCTTGCCCGTGCCCACCATGATGGCGGTCGGCGTGGCCAGGCCCATGGCGCAGGGGCAGGCGATGATGAGGACGGATATGAAATTTAATAAAGCGAATAGCGGCTCCCCGCCGATGAAGTACCAGGCCAGGAACGTGAGGATGGCCAGGCCGATGACTACCGGCACGAACACGGCGGCGACCTGGTCTGCCAGGCGCTGGATGGGGGCCTTGGTGCCCTGGGCTTCCTCGACCATCTTAATGATCTGAGAAAGCACGGTGTCGCGGCCTACCTTCGTGGCCTTGAACCTGAAGGAGCCCGTCTTGTTGATGGTAGCGCCCATGACGTTATCGCCTTCCTTTTTAGAGGAGGGGATGGGCTCGCCGGTGATCATGGACTCGTCCACGGACGAGTAGCCTTCGGTGACCACTCCGTCCACCGGTATTTTCTCGCCCGGCCGGACGAGGATGGCGTCCCCGACTTTGACGTCCTCGACGGGTATGTCCTCCTCCGTATGGTCCCTGATGACCCGGGCAGTCTTAGCGCGCAGTCCCGTAAGCCGGCGGATGGCCTCGGAGGTCTGGCCCTTAGCCCGTGCCTCGAGCAGCCTGCCCAGCAATATGAGCGCTATGATCATGGTGGACGTATCGTAGTACGTGTCGGGCATCCTGCCGCCGACCATCACGAGGTGAGGGACGAAGGTGGCTACGACGCTGTAGAAGTAGGCGGCGCTCGTGCCCACGGCGATGAGCACGTTCATGTCCGCCGTGCCGTGCTTCAGCGCCGCCCAGGCGCCCCGGTAGAACCGCCAGCCGATGATAAATTGCACGGGCGTGGCCAGTATGAACGAGATGTACGTGATCCATTCCATGGGCCACGTTTTAACTACAGGCAGGGACGAGCCGAAGAACATGAGGATCATGATGACGGCGGAGGCGATGCCGCTGAGGATGAAGCTGAGCGTGAGGTCGCGCATCTCTTTTTGTCTCGCGGACCGCTCGGTGTCGACGAACTCCTTCTCCGTCTTCGTCTCTATGACCGTATATCCGGCATCGGTGATGGTCTTCTTGAGCTCGGGCAGCGTGACCTCGGTGGGGCTGTACTTGATGGTTACACGCTCGGTAGCCAGGTTGACCGCGACGTCGATGACCCCGTCCTTCCCCCTGAGGGCGTCCTCGATGCGCTTGACGCACGAGGCGCAGGTCATGCCCTGCACCGGGAGGGTGACGGTTTCGACCATGACGCCATAGCCGGCGTCCTTGACCGCACTGACCATATTCTCGACGGATACCTGCGACGGGTCGTATGTGACTGTGGCCTTCTCGTTGGCCAGGTTGACGTTCGCCTCCGTGACTCCCTTTTGCTCCCGGAGGGCATCCTCCACGCGCTTGACGCACGAGGCACACGTCATTCCAGTGATCTTTAAGAGCGTTTTCTTTTCAGGCGCTTCAGCTATGACCATTCACCACGTAATAATTGGCCTGATTTTTATATATACTTGTACTTAAAGGCCGAGGTGGGACTTTTGAAAGATACGGTCGTATCTTTAAAGCCCCAGGTGGGACTTTTGAAAGATACGGGCGCATTTCTCGCTGCAAAAATAGCGGTATCGCTTGCCGTCGCCCAGCTTAAAGATCACGATGGCCTTGTCGGTGGGCACGTCCCTGCCGCAGACGGGGTCCTTCTCTATCATGCTAAATTCTTTGCCCCGCCCCTATTTATGCCGGCCTCACAATTGCGGTGATTATTTCACCATCCAGGCTTATTTTTATGTATGAACAGGCTGGCAGGAGAGAGCAGCAGTTACCTTAAAAATGCGGCCGGGCAGCCGGTCGACTGGTACCCGTGGAACGACGAGGCGTTCGAAAAGGCCAGGATAGAGGAAAAGCCCGTGCTCCTGTCCATCGGGGCCGTCTGGTGCCACTGGTGCCACGTCATGGCCCACGAGAGCTGGGAGGACCCGGAGACGGCATGTATGGTGAACGAGCTCTTCGTGCCGGTGAAGGTGGACCTGGACGAGCGGCCCGACCTGGATAAGACATACCAGGAGGCCGTGGGGATGCTCACCGGCCAGGGAGGGTGGCCCCTCACCGTGTTCCTGACGCCTGATAAGGAACCCTTTTATGGCGGCACGTATTTCCCGAAAGCGCCAATCCGTGGCATGCCCGCCTTTAAGGAGGTCATGCAGGCCGTGAGCAAGGCATATAAGGAGCAGCGAGGAGCTATCCGCCAGACGGCGGAGCAGCTAAAAGCGCTCATGGCGAAGGTACCGGCTAAAAAGGAGGCCATCGACGAAGATATGCCGGGGCTCGTGACGGGCAATATCATCTCCAGCTTCGACACGGCGAACGGCGGCTTCGGGCGGAGCATGAAGTTCCCCTACTCGGAGATCCTGCTGTTCCTCATGCAGCAGTACGGGAGTTCCCGCGACGCCGGCGTCTGGCACGTCGTCGATAAGACGCTGAGGTACATGGCGGCAGGGGGATTCTATGACCAGGTGGGCGGCGGCTTTCATCGCTATGCGGTAGACCCTGCCTGGAAGGTGCCGCATTTTGAGAAGATGCTGAACGATAACGCGATGTTGTTGAGGGTTTACCTGAACGCTTACCGGCTATCCGGCGCTGCGTACTTTAAGCAGGTGGCCCTTGAGACGACCGATTTCGTGTTCCGGAGGATGGCCAGGGAGCCCGCAGGCTTCGTATCGTCCGTTGACGCTGACCTCCACGGCGAAGAAGGGTCATATTTTACGTGGACTGAGGCAGAGATCCGCGAGGTGCTCGGGGACGGGGCGGACGCATTTATCAAAGCGTACCACGTGGAGCAGGACGGCAACTTCGAGGTGCCGGGAAAGAACGTGCTCTTCGTGCCGGGAGAGCACGACAAGTCCCGGTTCGCCGCCGAAAAGCGGAAGCTGCTGGAGGCCCGGCACGGGCGGGAGCTGCCGTTCATCGATATGGCCGTCCACGCGAGCTGGACGGCGCTCATGGCAGGGTCGCTGGCCGTCGCATACGACGTCTTAGGCGACAGGCGATGCCTGGACTATGCAAAGAAGACCCTGGACTTCATGATGGATCCCATGTACAGGGACGGCACACTGTACAGGATATATACGGATAGCCCGTCCGTGGACGGGTTCCTGGACGATTACTCGTGCACGGTGGAGGCGCTTATCGACGTGTTCAGGGCCTCGCAGGAGCCCCTGTACCTGGACATGGCCATTCGTCTCGCCGCCGACTGCGACGCAAAATTTTATGACCGGGAGCACGGCGGATATTTCTACGTCCAGGAAAAGGACCGCACTCCCATGAGCATGGACAAGCCCATCGTCGATCTCTCCGTGCCCGCGTCGAACCCCCAGATGGCGCTGAGCCTGATGAAGCTGCACTATTATACGGGCGAGCGGGGATACCTCGACAGGGCGAAAGAATTGCTGGAAATATTTACCGCTGAAGCTTCCATGCACCCGATAGGATGCGGCACGTACTTCTCGGCGCTCGACTACTATTTACAGAGGCCTCTGGAAGCGGTCGTAGTCGCCGGCCGCGATGAGGGCCAAAACCTGGTCCGCCTCATCAATAGCCGCGTCGATAAAGCAGTTGTCCTGATGGACTATGGTCAGGAGAGGAGGCTCCCTGCGTTCGAGGGCAAGTCTACGCTCGACGGAAAGCCGACCGTGTACTTCTGCAGGGAAGGTACATGCGAGGCGCCGATGAACGACTTGAAGAATATCGAGGCTTACCTGTCGAGGCCGTAGCAGCGGGCTTCCATGGCCATGGCGATGTCGTCGGCCCGCCGGGATAGCGAGGACATCAGGGGGATCATGACGGCGACGATGCCCCGGATGGCGCCGTAGCGGACGCCCCGGGCCTGCTGCGCAATTTTTATTGAGACGTATTCTTCGTGGACGATGGGAATGAAAGCGAGGGCCAGCATCGTCATGATGGCTATATCCTTGCCGATCCGGGTACCCGCCAGCCGGTCCATCGGGCTGAGAGCCCGCTCGATGGCCCTGGAAAATTCCGACTCGCCCGTCGTGGCCGTGACCGCCGAGCCCGCCAGGTACAGGAGCAGCATCCTCAGGGCAGAGAGCGCCGCCAGAGTAATATCTCCCTGTAGCAGGGCCTGGAGCGTCGATAGGATGATGATGAAGGGCAGAGCGGGGAGGAGCATTCTGATGAGAAGTACCGGGCTGGCCTTCAGGATGGCGATGAACAGGACTATCGCGGGGGCCATGATAAAGACCCACGGCAGGGGCAGGGCGACAATGAGCACGCTCATGGCGGCCAGCGCCAGTATCTTAATCCAGGCCTTCATGTGCCCTCCTGATGTGGGCCGCGGCCTCCGAGGGGCCGATGTTCCATGGAGCCTCGATGCCCCGTGTTCTCAGCCATCTCGCCACGATGAGCGACGGGGGCAGCGCCAGGCCCATGGTGTCGTCCAGCGAGACAAGCCCGTCCGGCCTGTCGTCGAATACGACCTTTCCCCGGCTCATGACGAGCATCCTGCTGCAGGCGTCCATGAAGTGGGCCAGGTCGTGGGAAGCGACGATCACAGCCGTGCCTTCCCGGTTAAGGCGGACGAGCGTTTCGACCACCCGTTCCTTAGCGGCCATATCCAGGCCCGCCGTCGGCTCATCCAGGAAAAGATAGCGAGGCCTCATGGCGATCACGCCGGCGAGGGCGGCGAGCCTGCGCTGGCCATGGCTCAACGTCCGGGGGAGGCGGCTGAGCAGGCCCGCATCGAGCCCCACCTTTCCGGCCGCCTCGAGCGCCCTTGTTCTCGCCTCGCCCTTTTCAAGGCCGGTATTAAGGGGTCCGAACGCGATATCGTCGAGGACGGTGTCAGCGAACAGCGCCCGTTCGGGGAACTGTATCGATAGGGCCGCAGGGCCGTCGATGCGTACAGTGCCCTTCGTCGGCCTAAGCAGGCCCGAAAGGCAATGCAGTAAGGTCGATTTACCGGAGCCGCCGGCGCCCCCTACAAGCGTAAACTCGCCCCCGGATATCGTAAGGTCAATGCCGTCGAGGGCGTGCGCCTCGCCCGGCTCGCCCCGGCGGTATACGTGGCCGACCCCGTTCGCGACTAACGGCATTCCCGGACCACCTCCCGGGGCACGGCCAGATTAAAAGTATAAGGCGGCTTGATACCGATGCGAGCCATAAGGGCCTCATCGGAAAAAAGGCTGGCAGGAGGCATATCGGCCACGATGCGCCCCGTATCCAGTGCAACTATCCGGTCAGCGGTCAGCGCTTCTTCCATGTCGTGCGTGATCGTGATAATGCCTATGCCGTTTTTCTTGAGGCCCGCAACTGCTTTATTGACCATGCGGCAACCAGGCCCGTCGAGGAGCGCCGTGGGCTCGTCGAACACGATATAGGAAGGCTTCATGGCCAGTATTCCGGCGACGGCAAGGAGCTGCTTCTGGCCTCCGGAAAGGCACGAGACCTCACGCCGGGAGAATGCGCCAAGCCCGACATGATCGAGGGACTCGCGTACCCTCTTTTCAACCTCGCCGTCGGGCAGGCCCAGGTTCATCGGCCCGAAGGCGACGTCATCCCATACGCGCCTGGCCACGGTCTGGCTCTCCGGGTCCTGGAAGACCATGCCGACGGTGCGGCGGGCGAACATAGGGTCGTCCCTGGTATCGATGCCTTCGACCAGGCACTCGCCTCTGTCCGGCGTGAGCAGGGCGTTCATGACCATGGCCAGCGTGGTCTTGCCCGAGGCGTTCGGCCCGATAAGGGCCATGTGCTCGCCTTTCTCCACCTGAAGTGAGATATGGTCCAGCGCACTGAGGCAGCCATAAGAAAAGGATACGTCACGTAAGGATATCAATTTCCGGCCTCACCCCCGGTGTTCAGCTTTCTGGCCACGAAGGCGGCGATGATGATCTTTATGATGTCGCCAGGGACGAACGCCAGCACGCCGATGATGAGCGCCGTCTCTAAAGGCATATGCAGGACTAGCGTAAGCTGTGCCAGGCCGCAGGCGTATATCGCCAGAGTGCCGGCGGCCATCGCCAGCACGTACCATAGAAGCCCGGGGTTCTTGCGCATTTTTACGATGAGGCCGGTCACGATGGCGCAGAGCACGAAGCCGACGAGGTACCCGCCCGTCGGCCCGGCCAGGACTCCCAGCCCGGACTGGCCGCGGGCGAAGACGGGCAGGCCCATGAATCCTAAGAGCAAGTAGACGACCATGGAGAGGGCGCCGAAATAGGCGCCGAGGGCGCCGCCGGAAAGGATGACGAAGAATGTCTGGAGAGTGATGGGCACGTAGGGCAGCGGTATCGCGGCCCAGGCCGAAACGGCCGTCAGCGCGGCGAACAGCGCCGCGTACACGAGCTTCTTAACGCGGGAAGACATTGTAAACCCAAAAAACAACAGGGTTTACAAATATTTATAGCTTTCTTGCGCCGCGCAGGTGCTTGCAATCGCCGGATACGATCTTGCGGATGGAGCCGTCCGCGGTCTTAACGAGCAGCGAGCCGTCCTCGTCCACGTCCTGCGCCACGCCGGTGACTACCTCGTCCTGGTACGTGACCTCGACGAGCCTGCCGAGCGTGTCCGAATAGCGCCTCCAGCTCCACAGGATTGGGGTGAATCCCTCCTCCTTGAATGTAAGGTAGTCCTCTTCCAGCATCTCCAGGAGCAACTGCGTAAACTTCACCCGGTCAACCTCCCGGCTCAGCTCTGCCTTCATCGTGGTCGCCGTCTCCAGGGGGACATCGTTGTTCACGTTCACCCCGATGCCCAGGATGATGAAGTTGACGATGTCGGTCTCGGCGCTCATCTCCGTAAGTATGCCGCATATCTTTTTGCCGTTCACGAGGACGTCATTCGGCCACTTGATGGCCGCCTCCAGGCCTGCGCCCCTGAGCGCCTTGGTCACTGACACGGCCGCCATGAGCGTGATGCTCGACGCGTGCATGGGGTCGATGGCCGGCTTGAGGATGACGGACATCGCCAGGCTTCCCGGCTTTGCTACCCACTTACGGCCCAGCCTGCCCTTGCCGTGGGACTGTGTCTCGGCGAGGACGACCGTGCCTTCCTCGACTCCGCGCTCGGCGACCTGCCTGGCGACGGTGTTGGTCGAGCCCGTCACGTTCAGGTGGATGACCTTCCTGCCCAGGAGCTTTGTCTGCAGGCCGTGGCGGATCTCGGCGGGATAAAGCTTATCGGGCACGCTCATGAGCCTGTAGCCCTTGCCCTGGGCCACGTCCACGGCGTATCCCTCTTTAATGAGAGTGTGGATGTGCTTCCAAACGGCGGCCCTCGATACGCCCAGCTTCTCCGCCAGGAACTCGCCGGAGACGTAATCGCCCGCCTCGCGCAGGATATTTAATATCTCTTCCTTGGTCATCCCATAACACTGAAGTCCCGGTATTCTATAAATTTAGCGTTCTAGACCTGCCACCGGACGCTCCGTATCTTGCTCTTCTGGCGGTACCAGAAGCCCGCGGCCAGGCCGATGGCCAGCCCCGCCAGGTGCGCGATGTGCGCCACGCCGTCCGAAGTGCCGGTGAGCACGGGGAACAGGTCAAGGACCGCGAACAGGATGGTGACGTAGACCATCTTGAGCGGCACGAAGTAGAGATAGACGACAAGGTCGGGCGTAAGAACGGTAAGGGTGCCGAGCACGCCGAAGATGGCGCCGCTCGCCCCAAGGACGGCGGAGCCCGGGAACGCGAGTATCTGGGCCAGGCCGGCGATGATGCCGGTGCCGAAGTATAGGCCCAGGAACCGCCCGCTGCCGATGCGGCGCTCCAGGAGCGGGCCGAAGAAGAAGAGCGCGAGCATGTTGAAGAAGAGATGCATGAGGCTGCTGTGTAAGAAAATGCTCGTCAGGATACCCCATGGGTGCGACAGCAGGTTTGACGAGCTGAGTATTAGCGCGTCCGTGATCCCGGGGAAGAGCACCTGAAGGACGTACACGATGACGGTGATAGCGATGAGGGCGTACGCGTAATAGCCCGAGTAAGGCAGCTTCGCGGCCGGCAGCCTGAGAGCGCTCCTGCGCTTCACGGTCGCCCTGGAGTCCGCAGCCGGCCTCTGCTTCAGCATCCGCAGCCCCGGGCAGTTATGGCTCTCGGGGAGGCGGTGGGCTCCGCAGAATGTGCCGCCGCAATATTTACACTTGAACGGCAGTAGCTCAAACGCGCTGCATACGTCACATCGGTTCTCTGGCATCTAGAGATACTTGTGGCGCGTAGGTATAAAAAGGTTAGTCGGCCGTATAAAAGGTCGATACGGCATTCGCCTGATGCATTCAGCGCCGACGGGATTTAACTTTTAATGCGTCGGCGGCCCATGGATAATTACCCGCCTATTCGGGATTATCTAAAGCTTAACGGGCCTTAATAGAAGCAAATCGTCGTACAGGTTTACAAATGGGCCTCATTAACGATTTCAAGGCCATTTTACTATTTTCTATCATAAAAAAGCCCTCAGGGCATTTTTTCATATGGTAATTATTATAATAATCCGGGAAGATGGTTCTAACGTAACAAAAGGGAGTGTAGTTATGAAAATGGCATACAGGATATCAACGGCAGTCATCGTACTGCTTACTCTGGCGCTCATAGCGCCGGCCGCCGCACAGTTCGGCCCTGCGGCCTGCGGAGGCCCGGTGGCCTATGGAGCGCCCCAGGACTGCATCGCGACCGTATCGTGCAACATCCCGGTCACCACCCAGGTCCCGGTCATGACGACCACGACCGTACCGCAGACGGTGCCCATCACCGTGCCCGTCCAGGACGTGTGCCCGGTGACGGTCCCGAAGGTCGTTGTCGTACCGCAGACCGTGCCCGTGCCATACGTGCGGCCCGCTCTGAGCAGCATGACCGTGCCGGTGACCGTGCCCGTGCAGAGCTCGGTGCCGGTGACCTCGATGGTGCCGCAGTGCTATACGGTTCCCCTGAGCAGCGGCGCAGTGGCCTCGATGATGCCCAACATGCCATATGGCGGCATCTCTAAGGGCATGGCGCCGAACGCTGGCCTCGGTAAGGGAATGACCCCTGACATCGGAGGCATGGGCAAAGGCCTTGGCATGGGTGGCATGGGCCTCGGGGCCGGCATCGGCTCGTACGGCCAGATGCCCATGAAGATATAGGCGGGCCAGCCGGCAGCCGGCGGATCGCCTCCGGACATCATGCTGCCGGCGTCTTCGACAAAAGCCCCTATTTGACATAAGGTTGGGAAATGCGGCCTCCCACATCCGGGAGGCCGCTAAAACCCCGACGCGCCGGCTTTTCTAAAAAATCGAAACGTTTTAGTACTGAATGGTCCATTTATGCCTCGGGATATCATGAGGATCGTCATCAAAGTCGGCGGCTCAGCCATTGCCCCGAGCCTGGAGGCAAAGCGATTTAGCGAGTATGCGCAGGTCATTCGATCCCTGGCGAAGGACCATACGGTCCTGGTCGTCGTCGGGGGCGGCACGCCCGCGCGGGAATATATCAATGTCACGAAGGAACTGAAGGCGAGCAACGCCCTGCGGGACCTCATCGGCATCGGCGTGTCCCGTCTGAACGCCCGGCTTCTTATCTCGGCCATGAACGACGCGGCCTATCCTGAGCCTCCCCACGATTACCAGGAGGCCAGCCTGGCCATGTATTCCGGTAAGATCATCATCATGGGCGGCGTACAGCCCGGCCAGACCACCGATGCCGTGGCGGCCATCCTGGCGGAGTACGTCCACGCCGACCTTTTGATCCGCACGACGTCCGTTGACGGCGTCTATACGGCGGACCCCCGTGTGGACAAGAACGCTAAGAAGATCGACCACATGACTCCCCAGGAACTGCTCGAGCTCGTGGCCAAGATGGAGATGACCGCGGGCGCGAACAATATCTTCGACATGCTGGGCGCACAGATCATAAAACGGTCCCACATACCCATGATGATCATCAGCGGCCAGGACCCGCACAATATCATCGACGCGGTCAACGGTAAAAAGATAGGGACGCTCATCAAATGACGAAGAAGATCGTAGTCCTCGGATGCGGCAACACGCTCATGGGCGACGACGGCGTCGGCATACGCGTCATCGAGCGCCTCCAGGGGATGAAATTGCCGGAGAACGTCGAGGTCATCGAGGCCGGAGTGGGCGGGATGTCCATCCTGAGCTGGATCGAGGGCGCCGACAAGGCCGTTATAGTCGATGCGGTGCAGACGGGGAACGAGCCCCCGGGAACCGTTTACGAGTTCACGGACAAGGAGCTTCCGCCCTCGGACATGTTCATGCTGTCCCTGCACGACCTCAACCTGGTGGACACGATCAACGTGGGCCGTGTTGTACAGAAGATGCCCGAAGATATCGTCATTATCGGGGTCGAGGTGAAGCGGGTGGCCGAGTTCACCAAAGAGCTCACGCCCGAGGTCGAAGGCGCCATCCCCGAAGTCCTGGACCTGGTGCTTAAGGAGCTCAAATAGCTCTTTTTGTTCTATAAGTTTATTAGTACATTTTTTATATCTTTCATTGATGCCCGAATTTTATAAGGTCTCGTTCGACGAGGACGAGCTGGGGGCGATCCGCCGCGGCTGCGATATCCGGTCCGGACACGAGGACCGCATGCTGGACGAGGCGGCCGGAGGCTCCCTGGAGGGCGTGGTGATGCAGGAGAGCCGGGCCGACGACATGCTTCTCATTAAAGGCACCGTCGACATATTCAAGCCAGGGCAGACCATCCTCATCACGATGGAGGACCTGCGGATGATAAGAAGCTGCCTTGACGATGATGACTCCCCGGGGGCGAAGAGCGCCGTAAAAAAGATCGACGCCTCTCTGGCTAGTGGGGCAGAAAGGCGATGACCTCGAAGGCGATCAGCAAAATAACGACCACTTCGGTGATGAGGGCGATCTTGCTGTATGAAAGCTCCTGGGCCGTCGAGTAGAGGTCCTCTAACGCGTCTATTTTTTGGGTGACGATGCTCTCGTATTCCCTGACCTTTATGAGGCGGATGATGTGCTCGTAGGCGCCCTGGTAGTACCAGTCGGACGTGACCTTCAGGGGGTTCATCAGGTCCTCGAGGTTGTCCAGGATGTCGAGCTTGATCTCGCTCACCTTGAGCAGTGCCTTCTCAAGCCTCTTCGTGGACTGGCTGAACAATTGCCCTATGGTCGACTGGGTCTGGTAATTCCGGATGGCCTTGAATGCCTCGCCGATCTCGGCGTCCATCTTCCAGTCGTAGATCTGGTATAAGAACGCCAGCGCCAGGCCCAGCTCCAGGTAGTGGCGGAGGTCGTTAAAATAATCGTCGCAGCCCTTCACGAAGGCCGCCTCGTAGGAGACCAGGAACAGGTCCTCGTCGTAGTACGATATATCATGGGATAGCTTGTCCGCGATCTCTTTGCCGTGGAGCCTCCGGGCAGACGACTCGCCCGATAGAAAACGGGTTAATTCGGCGCCGTACTGGACCTTGAGCTCGCCCTGGTCCACCGGGGGCGTGTACTGGTCCAGCCTGAGCATGCTGTACTTGCGGGTCGGAGTGTAGTATATCTTCAACTTCGCGTATGCCTTTAGCTGTTCCCGGATCTCGCCGATCTTCCGGGCGACGTACGCGTTCAGGTCGAGGCCGTCCAGGAATATGCCATTGGAGTGCATAGCGGTGATGATCTCCTTTACGAGCATGCCCTCGGCTAACTCGAACTCGACCCGGATGATGCCCACGCCCATGGCGAAGACTTCCGCCTGGGCCAGCACTTTGCAGATCTTATTATTATCGGATACGATGAGGCCTGTCATCTGCCCGAGCGTCGTCTCGACGGGCTTGCTGTACTCGGGCCCGGCCTGCACCTTGAATATGCCCGAAAGCGTGGCCTTGTCCACTTCTCCGCCCGTGTCGAAGACGACGAAAAAGATGAGCTTACCCTTATCGATGGCCAGGCTCTCGTTCGTTTGAGCCAAATTTATCATTCTTCCTTTTGAAGTCCAGTCTCTAATATAATCAAGTATCGTAAATAGCTTTTGTGAAGGTTATTTTTATGGGCTCCGCCGGGCTAAACACTAGCGTGAGGATGAGTTAATGCTGCCCATCACGGACGACCATATGCACATTAATCTTAATGGCGGCAGGGGCGTGGAGGCGGTCAAGGAGTTCAAGAACGCCGGGGGCACCCACGTGTTCATAGTTTCGCTTCCAGCGGGTGAGGTGGGCCGGACCGTTGCCCGAGGCGAGGACTTCAGGGCCGTTTTCGATGATACGGTAGAGGCGACCCGGAGGGCTAACGAGCTGGTGAGGGCCTATGCCGTCGTGGGCGTTCACCCTGCCGAGTACATCGGGCTGGCAGAGTCCCTGGGGATGGAGAGGGCGTATTCCATCGTCAAGGAAGGGCTGGAGATCGCCGCAAAGTACGTGGCGGAAGGGAAGGCGGTGGCCATCAAGAGCGGCCGGCCCCACTATCCCGTATCCCCGGAGCTATGGGAGACCTCGAACGCCCTGATGCGGTATGCGATGGACCTCTGCGTGGACGAGGACTGCGCCATCCAGCTCCACACGGAGAGCGAGCCGGGCACCATGGAGAGCATATCTGATATCGCGAAGCAGGCTCGCATGGAGCCCCCAAAGGTCATCAAGCACTTTTCGCCGCCCCTAGTCAGGGAGTGCGAGTCGCTGAACGTCTTCCCGTCGGTGATATGCTCCAGGGGCGCCCTTGAGGAGGCTCTCTCGCAGGGCACGCGGTTCATGCTGGAGACGGATTACATCGACGACCCCAACCGGCCGGGCGCCGTGCTTGGGCCGAAGACCGTGCCCCGGAAGACCAAGGAGGCCATACGTAACGGGGTGCCGGAAGAGACATTCTATAAGATACACAAGGACAACCCGGAGAAGTCGTACGGGATTAAAATTGAAATCTAGATACGAAGTCGTTACTCGTGTAAATTTTTAAGGCACTGAGCTTACAGAGGCACTATTTTCACCACAATGGCACGAAGCCCACTGAGTTCACAAAGTCTTTTTTTAGATGGAGGCCACTAAGGCCACAGAGCATGCTTTTTGGGTTAATAGGGCACAAAGGGGACAATGACACGATGGCGCCCCATGTTCATTCATTGTGCCATTGTATCCTTTGTGCCTTATAAGACAATGAACCGGGCTTTGTGAACTCTGTCCCTTAAATTATAAAAAAGACTTAGTGAGCCTTTGTGAACTCCGTGCCATTGTGGTGAGAAATAGTGTCCTCTGTGACCTTTGTAACTTAAGTAAATGATAAAAGAAAAAAGGTTAGTGCTCACGCACAGCGAAAGCGCGAGTACCGTCGACCTTGTTGATCTTGGCCTTGACGATCTCGCCCGGCCGTGCACCATTCACGAATATGGTGAACTTATCGACCTTGGCGATGCCGTCGCCCTTCTTGCCGGTGGTCTCGATCTTGAGCTCGTAGGTCTTGCCCTCTTCGATGGCCGCCGCGGGCTTCTCGCTGATCGCCCTGGAGCGCCTCTTCTGGATGGACCTCTGGGCGCCGCACGCGTCGCACTTCAGCGTCGTGACGCGGTCGTACTTGATGAGCTTCGTGTCCGGCCTGCCGCACTCGGCGCACTTGACGTACTCGGCAACGTAATCGTTAACGAGCGCGTTGATGGCGTCGGAGGTAAAGTGGCCCTGCAGGATCATGCGGTTGCCCTCGACCTTGCCGGCCGTGCCCAGCTCACGAAGAATGAACTTGCCGAAATGCTCGGTGTCGCGGTTCAGCTTCTCCCGTATCTCCTCGTAATTATCCCAGACGGTGGTGCGGCCCTCCGCAAACACCTTCGGGCGTGGCACCTGGAAGCGCTCGCCGGTCAGTTCCAGCTGGGGCGTCTTCGAGACTGCCCGGTTTAACAGTGCATCGTAATCAACCATTGTTACACATCTATTATGCGATTTAAATAGACTATCTGCACGTTATTTAAAAAGGTTGTGGTTCCGGGATAGCGATTGATTCGGGATAAAGCGCCCTTTCCGTGCGCCCTAACATGCGGAAATCACGATTTTTTAGCGCCATAATGACTATTAAAAATAAAATTTCGAAGCTGCTATTCTCTATGGTGTTGACATGAGTGGGATAAAGAAATACATCACGATACTGTTATTGCTGGCGCTGGCGGCCGGGCTGGCCGCCCCCTTCGTTAACGCGCAGGTCGGGAGCCAGAGGACTGTGCTCGAAAACCTGGCGAACATAGGCCAGTTTTCCACGTTCCTGGGCGCCGTGCGGGCGGCGGGCCTGGACAACGTCCTGAAAGGGCCCGGGGAATTCACGGTGTTCGCGCCGACGAACGCGGCCTTCGATAAGCTTCCGAAGAACCAGCTCAATGCCCTGATGCAGGACCAGCCGAGGCTGAGCAGCCTGCTGCAGTACCATGCCGTGCCCGGCAGGCTGACGTTCGCGGACCTCTCGAGGATGACCGACGTCAAGACCGTCGACGGCAAGACGCTGCCCATTAACATTAAGGACGGAGGCCTCGTGGTCGGAGGCTCGAGGGTCCTGAACCAGGGCGTCGAATGCAAGAACGGGATAATATATCCGGTCGATAGCGTCATGATGCCGCCGGGATTCACCATGGCCCAGAAGACGCAGTCATCCCCGCTGGGCTGGCTGCCGTGGCTGCTTGCCGCCCTGGTCATCGGTGCGGGTGCGCTATACCTGATGACCAGGCGTAAGAATCGCGAGGAGCCCCGGGTAGAGGAAAAAAAAGGGCCGTAATAAATAACAAGAATATAAAAGAAGTCAGGGCCGTATCACTACGGCCTTATTGATTTACTTTACCAGCTCGGCGCCCTTCTCGACGACCAGCCTGTGCGGCGACGGCAGCTTGTGGCCGGCCCTGCGCAGCGCTTCCTTGGCCTTCTCGAAGTTCGGCCTGTTGGTGTAGATAGTAAAGATACCCTGGCCGCTGTAGACGCGGGCTGCGGTGCCGATGGCCTTGCCGAAAGCACGCCTCATGCCATCCGAGACACGGTCTGCGCCTGCGCCGGTAGCCTGCTTGTTCTCTCTGAGGACCTGGTGGGGGTAAACTCTTACCTTGAACCGGTAATCCTGCTTGCCTACATCGCTCATCAGGTACCTGTTAGCCGAAATACGGGCTGCCTCAAGGGCGTCGTGCCTTATCTGGCAGGTCTCGTTGACGACTAACGTGACAGCAATTGGCAACTCGTCCGTGAGGTTGCCCATATCGAACTGGGTGACCTTAACGCCTGGCACACCGCCCATGTACTTTCTCCTGGTGTAGGCCGGGCCTGAGAAGTTCTTATACATCCTTCCTGGTTTTCTCGCCATGATCAATTCTCCTGTTAAAGTAAAAGCTCGAGCTTCGTCGAGACGAAGTTCTTAAACGCCTTAGTGTCTTATAAACTTTACGACTAGGATTTAATAATGTCACTCATCGTGGACAGCATGTACTTGATGCGGTCGATGGTCTGCTTATCCTCGTCGAGCTTGCCGCTTATGGAGGTCTCGAACTCCTTCTGTGCCTTCTTCATGGACACGAGGATGTCGCTCATCTCCTGGTAGGCGTTGTCGCTGGCCTGCTTTATGCCCGCCTCGGACGCGTCCGCCCTGCTGCTGAGCTCGGCGCTGCGGGCGTTGAAGATGTCCTCCTGGGCCTTCATGAACGCCACGAGCTCCTTATTTCTAAGCTCCAGCGCCCCGACCTCGTCCTCGACCCGCTTCAGCAGCACGTTGTACTTATCGTCGAACGAGCTTTCCCATTCCTCGATGCGCTTCTGGGTCTGGGCGCCCTTCCTGTTGACGGACTCCTCGAGCTCTTTTAATCTTTGGGCGCGCTCGTCCAGGGCCTTCGACGCCGCCTCGGCGGCCGCGATGTGCTCCTTCACCTGCTTCAGCGTGTCGAGCAGCTTGAGCTCGTCCTCGGCGATGTCGAGCGTTCCCGCGTTGCCCCTGCGCTCGTACGCGTTCAGGGACGCCCTGTCCCGGTCCAGCCGGGATAAGAGCGGCTTCTCCTTGCCTATGTACTTCTCGAAGTCCATGGGGATCACGCCTTGATGAGCTCGTTCATCGTCTTCATGATCTGCTTGATCTTTTCGGTGTTCTCCTTGTCCGCGTCGATCTTCTTGTTGATCGAGTCTTCGACTTCCTTCTGCGTGGCCTTCAGCTGCTTGAGCACCTCGTCCCTGGTCGAGAGCATGGAGGACTCGGTCGTCGTCTTCGTGGTCTTCGCCGTGTCAAGCATGCTCGCCTTCGACTCGTTCATGGCCTTGATCGCCTCGTCCCTGGTCGCTTTGATCGAGGACTCGGTGGTGGCCTTCGCGGTCTTCGCGGTCTCGAGCATGCCGGCCTTCGACTCCTTCATGGCCTTGATGGTCTCGTCCCGGGACCTGAACAGCTCCTCCAGGGCGGCCTCCTTCGAGTTATTCGAGGCCGCTATGACCACGTCCCTGGTGTCCAGGAGCTTCTTGATGGTATCTTCGCGGGTGTGCCGGATGGTGTCCAGGATCTCGTCCCTGGTCTTCGCCATCGACTTCTCCGCGACGATGCGCGCGTTATCCGTGGATGACAGCACTATGGACTCGGTCTGGCGGAGCGCTACGATGAGCCCGTCCTTGAACTTCGACATGTCGTCGACGGCGTCCTTCTTCTGGGCCTCGATCGCGCCGGACAGCCCGTCCTTCTCCTGCTTTATGGAGGCGAGGACTTCGGTCCTGATCTGGTTCATGGTCGACTTGGCCTCCTGGTCGACCCTGGCCGAGAGCTTCGAGTATTCCTCGTCCGCCTGCTTCGACACCGTGTTCAGGGTCTTTACCGTCTCCATCACGTTCTCCCTGGACTCGTCGACCGCGTCCAGGACCTCGTCGCGGCTCTTTTTCATCGTGGCGACCGCAGTGTCCCTTGTTTCCGTGATCTCGTTTATCGTGCCGTCCTTCAGGGACGTGACCTCGCTGACAGTGCCCTGTTTAAGGGACATGACCTCATTGATCGTACCCTGCTTCAGCGACAGGACTTCATTGATCGTACCCTGCTTCAGCGACTGGACCTGGTCGATCGTGTCGCCCTTCGTGGCGTTCACTTCAGCGATGGCCTGCTCCTTCATCGCGGCGACCTCACTGACAGTGCCCTGCTTCAGCGACTCTACTCCGGCGAATGTCTCGTTCCTGAGGGAGACGAGGTCCTTCACCGTGCCCTCCTTAAGGGACGTGACCTCATTAATCGTACCCTGCTTCAGCGACTGTACTCCGGCGAATGTCTCGTTCCTGAGGGAGACGAGGTCCTTCACCGTGCCCTCCTTAAGGGACGTGACCTCATTAATCGTACCCTGCTTCAGCGACAGGACTTCATTAATAGTTTCCTGCTTGAGCACGTTGACCCGGCCGGTCGAATCGGCCTTCATGGCCTCCACATCGGCGGTGACCTGCTCCTTCGCCGCGGCGATCTCGCTCAGCGTGGTCACCTTCAGCGCGCTGGCCTCGTGGAGGGTGTCGTTCTTGAAGGTGGTCATCTCCTCCATCGCGTGGCTCTTGACCGCCGTGATCTCGTTCACGGACTGGCCCTTGACCGAGTCGATGGACTTGAGCGTATCGTCGCGAGTAGCGCGGAGCGCTCCCTCGACCACTTCTCTGGTGGTCTTCGCAACGCCCGCGACGTGTTCGGAGCTTTCGTTGAGCTCGGCCAGCGATTCCTGGCGCTTCTTCTGGATGTTGCCAACGGCATCGGCCTCGACCGACCTGATGGTGGACGTCGCCTCGGACTCGGTGGTCCGGATGAACTCCTGGGCCCTGGCCTTCATTGCCTCGATGTTGCCGGCGGCCTCGTTCACGGCCTCTGTGACCGACTTGACCGCGTCCGACTTGACGTCGGTAACGGAGCCGAGCACGTCGGACTGGGTCTGCCTTAGCAGGCCCACTGTGGCCGTCTGCATGTCCTGTAGCGCTTTTATCGTCTCGTGGGACGCCTTGCTCTGCTGGAGCACGCGCTCCTCCACGCCGCTGATCTTCACCACGAGGTCGTTCTCCGCCTCGCGCACGCGGGTGATCATCTCCACCTCGATCTTGTTCTCGAGGTTCCGCTCCATGGCGTTCAGGTTATCCTCGAGCGCACGGTAGCGGTATTCGATGTTGTTGAGATTGATGAATTCCTTTCGGACGGCCGAGAGCCGCTCGTCCAGGTCCCCGAACGTGTTGTTGACCTGGTCGATCTGGGCCTTCAGGTACTGGCCGGCCTTGATGAGCTTGGCCTCCTGGGGCGTGACGTGCTCCGCGTCGTTCTTGAACTGCTCGATGAGGCCCTTGATGCTGTCCATCTCGTCCTTGTAGTCGGCGACGAAGTCCTTGATGGTCTTGATGTCGCCCGCATAGGCCTCCACTTCGTTCTTGAGCTTGACGATCTCGTCCCGGGACTTGTTGAACTCCTTGGCGAGCTTGATGTCCTCGGCGTGCCTCTCGACGACGGCCTTCATCGCCTTCATCTCGACGCGCTGGTCGCTGAGGAGCTTGCTGACCGTGGCCATCTCGTCCGAGTTCGCGCCGATCTCGTTCTTGACCGCCTTCAGCTCATCCTCCATGCCGGAGTAGTCCTTGAGCGCCTTGACCTTCTCGCCGTACTTCTCCACGAAGAGCTTGACGGGCTTCATCTCGTTCTTGAAGTCGGCCATGTTGCCCTTCACGAATCCCATCTCCGCGATGTGGTCGTTGGTCTGCTCGTCCAGCCTGGCCCGGATGTCGGCCATCGAGTCGTTCACCGACGCCAGTGTCTTCGTCAGGGCCTTGTTCTCGTTCCTGGCCTCGGCGAGCTGCACTTTCAGCGCCCTCACGTCGCTATAGTAGGACTCGATCTTTTCCGATAGCGCCGATATTTCGACGCCCGAGGTCTCTTTAATGGAGGCCTCGATCAGGTCGAGCTTGTCGTTGAGAGATGATATGTCCTTGACGGTGGACTGCTTGAGCGATTCCTGGACTTCGGCCATCTTCTCGTTGAGGGCCTGGATGTCGCTGCTCGTGGAGGCTTTGACCGACTCCTCGATGCCCGCCATCTTCGCGTTCAGCGAGGCGACCTCCTTTGCCGTGGACTGCCGGAGCGAGTCCTGGATAACCACGATCTTTTCGTTGACTGCCAGAATATCCTTGCTTGTCGAGGATGCCAGGGATTCTTCGATGTCAGACATCTTCTCGTTCAGGGAGGCGAGCTCCTTCGCCGTGGACTGCTTTAACGACGCCTCCACGGCCTCGAGCTTCTTCTCGTTATCCTTCTGGACCGCGGCTATCGTCGACTTGAACTCGTTGAGGTCCTCGACGCTCTTCACCATGGACTCCTGGTAAGCCTCCATGGAAGTCTTGAGGGCCTTCATATCGCTCTCGTAGTTGCTGGCCAGCACCGTCTGGCCTTCCTCGCTGCCCGCGCGGACGGCCTTGATCTCCCCGGCCAGGCGGGCGATGTCCTCCCGCAGCGAGTTGATCTTGCTGTCCACGACCTGGATGGAGCTCCTGGCCTGCTCGGTATCCGAAGAATAGTTGCCGAGGGACTCTTTCAGTGTCTTCACGTCGCCGGTACACTGGTCCAGCGATGCCCTCAGTGCTTGCAGCTCTTCTTCATAGCGGTCGGTGTTCGTCCTGAGGGAGGCGAAGTCCTCCCGGTAAGAGTCAATGGAGGTGTCGATGGCCGTCAGGCGCTGCTCGCTCGCGGCGTAGGCGTCCTTGAGGCCCTTGATCTCTGCTGCGAGCTTCTGGAGCACCTGCTTTTCCTGCTCCGTGTAGCTCTCGAAATCGAACTCCCGGAGGGATGCTATCTCCTCGCCGATAGAGCTCAGCGTAAGGCTCTGGGACTCGATGAGGTTCTTCTGCTCCACCAGGCCGGACTGGAGCTTCCTGAAGTCCTCGGGCTTGATCTCGTCCTTGTAGGCGTCGAGCTTCTGGAGCTTATCCACGATCGCTGCCATCTGCCGGGTATTATCTTCCCTCTGGGCCTGCACTTCCTCCCTGAACTTATCCAGGTCCTTGCGCTGCTTTTCGGATTCCGAGACCTGGCGCTCCATCTGGCCTTTTAAAAGATTCAATACCTGTACGTCGGGCTGGGCTACGGGCTGGGCCACGCGCTCGGGCCGCGGCTTGGCCTCTTCGCGCTCCTTTATAGGGGCCGCCGGCTTCACGACCTCTTTTACGGCCTCTTTCTCTTTAGGCGCCGGAATGGGGGGCTGTGATTGTGTGATGTTGGGCTTCAGGATGGGCTTTTGCGGCGGCAGGGTCTGCTTCACGGGCGCCATAGGCGCCTTCGGCGCCTCCCTGGGCCTTTCCGTGATGGGCTTCATGGCGGGCTTCAGGACGGCCTCGGCCGGCTTCTCCACGGGCTTTTCCGCCGGCGGCGCAACGATGGGCTTCATCGTCGGCTTCTCGGCCGGCTTTTCAGAGACGTCCGTCTTATCCAGGATCGCCGCGAGCGTCTCGAGCTCTTTCTTTATCCGTTCCTCTTCGTTTTGCTGTTTAGCCGCCTTAGAATCGTCCTTTTTCGGTTTTCTATCGAATAAACCCATTCCAAATCCCGACCTGTAATTTATCTTAATCCATTTTTGTTATTGCAATAAGTTAGTAAGAACCAATATATATTTTGTTATATCTCCCTTCGCTTAACATCCTTTGTTTTCTGGCTTTTTGTATAATAACTTTTTTCTCCTGAGGAAGGCATCCGCTTCCTGCGGTCGCTTAAAAAGAGTATCCAGCATGATAGCGTTACGGCCCTTTGTGCTCGACGCAGGCGTCGACGAAGCTGCGGGCGAAGGGCACGTAAGAGGCGGCGTGCAAATGAGTATAGGAGCCGAGCGTGTTGTTCGTGAGCATTCCGTCCAGGCCATCCTTGATGCCCGTGCCCCGGTCCATCCGGTAGGCGAACTTCGCGTCGAACGGCACGTCCGTGATGACTGAGTAGTGGAACTCGTGGCCCTTGAAGAAGGTGCCCTTTTCGCCGATTGGCGTGTCCTTTTCGAGCTGGCCGGCGACGTACCCGATGTGCCGGATGTGCTTCATCGAGGCCACCCCGCCCATCACGCCGACCATGTCGAATTTCTTGCCGTGCTCGTCCTCGAGCGCGCTCGTGAGGTACATCATGCCCCCGCATTCCGCGTATATGGGCATGCCGTTCACGGAGGCGTCCGCGATCGACTTCCGCATGGAGCCGTTATCTGAAAGCTCGCGGGCGAAGAACTCGGGGTAGCCGCCGCCGATGATGAGCCCGTCCACGTCGGGGATCTCGCGGTCGTGAAGCGGGCTAAAGTAGACCACTTCCGCGCCCTTCAGTTGAAGCAGGTCCACGTTGTCCTTATAATAGAAGTTGAACGCCTCGTCCAGGGCCACGCCGATGCGGACGCCGGCGCTTTTTTCCTGCTTGAAGATGGACTGCTTTCCAGTCCTCAGCTTCGGGGCGCCGTTCGCGATCTCCAGCAGGCGGTCCAGGTTGACGTGCTCGCCGATGATCTCCTTGATCTTGGTGATCCGGGCGTCGAAGTCGTCCACGCGGGACGCCCCCTCGCGTGCCGGCACGAGCCCCAGGTGCCTCATGGTGAGGCTCATTCCCTTGTTCCGGGGGATGGCGCCGAGCACCTCCACGCCCGTATACTTCTGGATGGCGGCCGTGGCCTTTTCCGCGTGCCGGTCGCTGCCGACCTTGTTCAGGATGACGCCCTTGAAATTGATGCCCTTATCGAAGTCCTTGTATCCCTTGACGATGGCCGCCGTGCTACGGGTGATGCTCTGCGCGTCCAGGACGAGCACGACGGGCGTCTTTAGTATTTTGGCGATCTGCGCCGTGGAGCCGATATCGGACAATGCCTCTAAGCCCTCGTAGAGGCCCCTGACGCCCTCGATAATAGCGATGTCCGAGCCCCCGGCCGAGTGCTGGAACGCCTCGACGATGGCCTGCTCGGACATTAAGTAGCCGTCCAGGTTCTCGCCCTGGCGGCCGGTGGCCAGTGAGTGGTAGCTCGGGTCTATGTAGTCGAGCCCGACCTTGAAAGGCTGGACCTTCATGCCGCGCTCGTGGAGAAGGGACATTACGCCCGTCGATATGGTCGTCTTGCCCGCCGAGCTTCTGTCGCCGGCGAGGATGAGCCTCGGCATCGTCATCATTGGGTTAGCTTCCTCAGGTCTTCGTCTTCTAATGAATCGGGAACCTTTTTATCTTTTTCCGTCAGTATGCGGTCGGCCAGTAACCGGTATACTCCGGCCATCTCCGAGCCCGGCGCGCCCTCGATGACGCTCCTGCCGGCGCGCTCGCAGTTCTGCACGAGCTTGTCCCGGGGTATGTACGCCAGCATGGGCACTCCCAGGGCGGCGGCGAACTTTTCGACGATCTCCCTCTCGTGCTCCGCCTCCCTCTCGTTGCAGATCACGCCGGACAGCGGAGTGTTCAGCGTCTTCAGGCCCCGGCAGATATTGTTGGCGGCGTAGAGCGGCATGTACTCGCCCGAAGTGATGATGTACGCCTCCCTCACCATGCCCTTCGTGATGGGCACGGCGAATCCGCCGCACACGATGTCGCCCGGGACGTCGTATATAATTACGTCCGAATCTTTCATGGCGTCGCATACTTTTTGCAGCGCCTGGACGGCCACGATGATGCCCCTCCCGGCGCAGCCCACGCCGGGCTCGGGGCCGCCGACCTCGGCGCACTTTACCCCGTTGAAGCCCTCGAATACCACGTCCTCTTCCTCGATGGAGCCCTTTTTTCGCAGGGTGTCCATGATGGTGGGCATCCGCCTTCCGCCGAGCAGCGTGATGGACGAGTCGCTCTTCGGGTCGCACCCGATGAGCATGGCCCTGATGCCCTTTTCGCCCATGGCCGCGGCCACGTTCGAGGCCGTCGAGGACTTTCCGATGCCGCCCTTCCCGTATATGGCCAGCTGCTTCTTCATAACATGCTCCTCAGCGTCTCCCCGAGCTCCGACTCGACCATGCCGTGGACGCCGAGCGTCTTCGGGTGCAGGTCCACTTCCACCATGACGTGGCCGTGCCCGGCCGCCTTCAGGGGCTCCGCCTGTCTCGGCCCGTTCGTGATCGAGAATATCTCCATGCCCCGGATGGCTTCGTATGGTACGGCATGGGGTACGCCCGAGAGCACGACGTAATCATAGTTTGAATATTTTTCCGTTATGATGCGGGCGGCCTTTTCTCCGCTCATTGGGTATTCGTCGAGCCCCCCGGTGATGTGGTCTATTGTGACGCCATTCTCTTTAAGCTGGGCGGTGATCGTTGTGGCGTACCTGCGTATCCTCGGGAGCCCTACGTCAGGGTCCAGGTTGGCGATGGTGATCGGCGAAGGTGCGCCTACGGCGCGGGCGGCCTGGCTCACGGCCAGGTTGATGTCGGCGAACATGTAGGCCGTCTCCTTCTTTGCGTTGAGGACCGACAGGCCCCTCTTGCCCTGCCTCATTAATTCAAGTAATCGTTCGGCTGCCCGGTATTTCAGGTCCCCGCGGGAAGGCTCGATATAGTCCTTGCTGGCTGCGCCGAACTTTTTCTCTATATCCGTAGCCAGTAGAAGCATTCTCTTTTGCCTTTCCAGTTCTGCCTCGCTCAGCAGGCCGACCGCATTGGCGGCCTCCAGCGTCACGATCGCCCCATGAGTGTTATCGCTATACCCGGCGTGGATCTCCACCTCGATGACCGGCACTTCCACGTCGGCCTCTTCGACGGCACGGTGAAAGTTCTCGCCGATGATCATGCTCGCGCAGGTCCCCACGATGCCCACGGTCCTCGGGTGGAACCGGTCGATGACCTTTTCCAGGACGTTCACGAGCAGGTCGTGGCCGCCGAAGACGTAGTCCGAGTCGCACATCGCCGTGGTGACGACGTGCATGCCGTCCTCCTCCAGGAGCCGGGAATGCTTGAAGCAGCACCCCGGAGGGCCGTGGAGAATGGCGACATCCGTGTCCAGATCGCGCAACGTGTATAGCGCGGCGACGATAGAGCTGGGGCGGGGCTGGATGATGCGCCCGGCGGTCGCTAGTTGTTCCATACGTTCACCTCCATGTCTTAACGCAGCTTATGATTGTATCGCCCGGCTCGGTCTTTTCCAGGGCCAGCGCGAGGCCGGCCTCAAGGCTGTCCGCGTGCGCGTGACCTTCAACGCGCAGCCTGCCGCCCACGAGCACGGCCTCGTCGAACCGGGGGTCGCTCAATAAAGACTTCACTTTTTCGGGGTCCAGGCCGTCGCAGACGTTATACGACTCCTCGCCAACGACGAGGACTTTCCATCCCTCGTCTTCTTCGGCAGCATCGAGCGCGCGCTCGACTCCCTGGATGGACAGGCCGGAGTTCGAGTTGTCCAGGAGCACACGGCCGCTGAGCGTGGAGAATTTCATCCGCCCCTCGATGCCGTCGAACCCTTCGAATGCATCCTGGATGCCATCGGGCTTTCCGCCCATGGCCAGCGCCGCCGCGGCCGCGCAGAGCGCCGGGCCCCGATATGCGCGGCCGTCGAAGCCGCCCTTCAGGCGGATCTTCAGCCAGCCGTCGGTGCCATCGTGAAGGCGGTAGCGTACCCTGCCGTCGGGTGCATAGAACACGTCCCCGCCCCGGCCGAAGGTCAGCTTATCCGGGCTCCCGGATTTCAGCGAGCGCCCACATCTAAGCGAATTCTCGCAGATCAGAATGCTGCCCGGCTTCATTCGGCTCAGCGAGCTTAGCTTCACCTCCCGGGCGGCCCTCTCGCCCCCGGCCACGGGGTAATCCCTGTCCAGCGTGGTGATGACGCTCACGTCGCCGATCCCGCAGAGGCCCAGCGACACCTCGAAGATGCACAGAGTGGGCCGCTTATCGGCCGCAAGCTCCAGGGCCCTTATGATGTTCGCGGGCGTGATGCTCAGCCTCTCGATCAGCTCGCCATTATAAAACAGGCCCCGGCTCGTGTGCAGCAGCACGTCCTCCCGCGGGAACATGCGTGCCATGAGCATGCAGGCCGTGGTCTTGCCGTAGGTGCCGGTAACCTCGACGCACTTACTCATCAGCAGCCCGGACTTTCGGACGATGAAGCCAGTCAGCTCATGGTGGGTGAGCACGGGCTTATTTTCCGCAAATGCCCTCCGGAGGAGGGGGATCGTGGGCATATGCACCGGGACGGCCAGCACATCGAAGTCTCCGACTTCGTCTGGCTTGAGCACGGGAGCCCCTGTGCTCGTCTTCTTAGTGCCGTCCCTGGCTTCTTTAGTGCCGTAGACGTCCACGGCGAAGGCGCCGTAGCCCAGGCCGCGCAGCCTTTCGGCCAGCAGCAGCCCGCCGTGGTTGATGTCCAGCACGCCGATGGTGGCGCCGGGCTCCATATGTCTAGTTCCCGGTGTATCTGGTGAACGCTTCCCGGACGCGCCTGGCGGAAAGCTCGGCGATCATCTCGTCCGCGCCCAGCGGGTCGGCGTATACGATGTCATAGCCGTTATATGAGATGCGCTTTTGTCCCTCGCCCAGGCCGATGAGCCCCGGCACGTCCTCCGTCGTGTGAACACCCTTCGCTAAAAACAGCGGGAACACGACGATCTTCTTGATGCCGGTGCCCTTGAAACTGTCGAGGCCGTCCTTGATGGTGGGCTTGTTGATGTTCATGAACCCTATCCTTGTTATGGCCTGTGGCATCTTCTTCGAGAGCATGTCCGCGATGTCCTGTATGAGCTGCTTGTTATAGGGCATCGAGCTGCCGTGCCCTACGACCAGCAGGCCGAATTTCTCAACGTTATCCATGATGTTCCTCCCATGTTTCCGCTTGAGCGGAAGCCAGAATAGTAGTTATGTGCTATAGTATAAAAAAGTTAACGTTCGTAATACCAAGTGTGAAAAATGTACCTATTTTTATACTACAGCACGTGGATAAAGATTAATATTTAAATGTCAATTTATTCTTAGGTGTATTTATGCGTAAGACAGGGGCGGTTCTGGCCCTCGTGACGTTGAGCTATTTTTCGGGCGCCGCCGGCGCCATGTCCGCAATGCCCGCCGGGGAGGGCAACCCGTATCCGAACCTGTTCGCCTTTTTGCTCGCCATGTGCGTGCTTGCCCTGGGCTTCATCCTGGTCGACAGGTTTGAGCGGCAAATAGTCGACCGCATGAGAAAAGCCAACGACGTGAACGGCCTGATCGGGGCCCTGAAGAACGGATGGCTATCCCGGAAGGCGGCCTGCGCCCTGGGGGACATGAAGGCTGACGAGGCCGTGGAGCCCCTTGTGGACGCGCTGCACGACCCGAACAGCGACGTGCGCCAGGCGGCCGCAAAGGCGCTGGGCGATATCGGTGATGTAAAAGCGATTGGGCCGCTGAGGCAGGCGCTCGGCGACAGGTACCGGGGCGTGCGGGAATGCGCCGCTTTATCCCTGAAAAGGCTACAAAAGCCGGATAACGCTCTTTAGGCCGTAGACGATACGTCTCATGGGAGATATCGTTGAGATCGGCCATACACACGGGCATCTTTTGCGGCTTACTGATCGGGTTTTGCTTTCTGCTGTCCGGGCTTACATGGCGGGCGCTCTCGCTCGACCCGCTCGTGCCTTTTTCGATGATGGCGGGCGTGCTAGTTCCCGCTACGATGGTGGTCTCGGGCATGCTCGCCCGCTGGGCCGCGAGTTCTCCTTTTGACGAGAGGCCGCCAGGCTCTACTTCCATGGCCTCGCTGGCCTCCGGGCTCGTGACGGCCCTGTCCGGTGCCGGGCTATGCGGGCTGATGCTGGCCTTATCGGAGAGCGTGTTCCCCCCGGCCTACGCGATAAGCATGGACGCGGCCGGCCTGGGCGTGATCTTCGTGGCCTATGTGGCCATGTCCGCCATCGGGGGCGAGCTTTATGGCGTCATGTTCCCCGAATTGTCCCGCATTTACGGGCGGCATCATTTATCCGTTCCCTCAGGCCACATAGACGATGATGAGCGACGATCGGCTGAACACACCCGAGGGGATACCCGAGACGAAGCGTGAGATCCGGGAGAAAAAGGAGCCGGTTAAGGAAAAGGCGGCGGCCGAGGGCTCGCCGGAGGCCGGGGGCGAGGGCGGGCCGCCCGTGTAAAATACCCAATGAAAGATATACCGGGGCAGCGTTATATCACAGGGATGAACGCCTCGAAGAAAAACGGCGCCGACGAGTATTACGTGAGCGGGGAGCGCAGGCAGGGCATCACTTTTTACATTATACTAGCCCTGATACTGGGGCTGGTCATTATTCTCGCGGCGGAGGCTTACAGGAGCCTGTCCCCGCTGGGCATGGAGACCTTCTGGTCTTTCGCCTACCTGGCGGCCAGCCTGGCAGTAGGGGCGACGGCCGGCATCATTCTATTTAATTCTTTTAACAGCTACCGCATCATCCAGGCCATGCTCCGCAACAGCCTCAAGGCCTCGCCCCATGCGTTCCCGGAGATATACGATATCGTAGGGCTGGCCGCGGAGAGGCTCCACGTGCAGGCGCCCGATACGTACGTCTCCCAGAGCCCGGCGGTGAACGCTTACCTGGTGCGCCTGGGCCTGAGAAAGAAGGTCATCATTATCAATACCGGGCTCCTTCGGGCGATGGACCAGGACGAATTACTGTTCATCCTGGGGCATGAGATATCACACGCAAAGTACGGCCGATGGAGGCGCATACCCGGGCTGGGCCTCCCATACGTCATCGCCCCGCAGTACAACGAGTACAGGTGCGACCGGGGAGGGCTCGTCGCCTCCCGGAACATCGACGCGTCCGTCCGGGCCCTGCTGAAGCTGGTCACCGGAAAGGAGTTCATCGACCGAGTCAGCGTGAAAGACCTGGCAAATGAAAAGGGCGAGGCGCCTCCTTCGGAGGCGCCGTCTAAGGTGCTCCAGAGGCTGGCATCGCACCCGATGATCGGCGCAAGGATAAAGGAATTAATGAAGTTCCACAGCTCGCCGGCTTACACCGCGTACCAGAATATAAGCTAGATTATTTTTAAAAAATGCATCCATACTATAGTGATTTTTACATATAGCTCAAAGGCTAAAATCGTTTATGAACCGGTTCAGATTATGCGTGTCCCGCTTCTATTTCGGGGTATATGGTATCTTTTAAATCTGGACTTTTTCTTTTAAAATAAGCGAATATAACTACTTCTCAACCGCAGGCAACGCGACCACGAATCTGGCTCCCCCCGTGTGGTCGCCCCGTACCCGGTCCTCAACCCACACCATTCCACCATAACTTTCGACAAGGGATTTAACAAGATATAGACCGAGCCCTTTACCCTTGGCTCGAGTTACCCCTCGCTGGAACCGCGCGAACAGTCGCTCCTTTAGTTCATCCGGTATACCGGGCCCATTGTCGTCTATGGTGACCTTACAATAATATTTACCGTCCCGTATCATTTCGCCCCGCTTGATATCGATTGTCACCGGGCCACGGGAATGCTTAATGGCGTTCTCTATGATATTCGAAAATATGTCCGTCAAAAGCTCGTTTGCCCATACAAAACACTCTTTCTCCGGGGTATAGTTTATGGTGACTGCCTTGCCTGGAGACTCCAGGTAGCGGGCCCGAATGTCGACCAATTTTTGCCCGAGGTCGATCTTTTCGACTTTAACTTTACCCGAACTAATGCGCTGGAGCTTTTCTACGTTATTGATGATTCCCGAGCTGTCATGAAGCGCTCCAAGGGCTTTTTCAATGGATCGTTTTACGTCTTCGCTGAGGCCCGGCTCATTGAGCACCAGTTCAAGATAACCTATACCCACCTGGTTCTTATTATTGATGTCATGGCCCATGAGCTCCACGTACATTTCAGCCAACCTTTTAGCCTCTTGTAATGCTAATTCAGCGCTCTTACGAGTCGTGATATCGCGATTACTTCCTATTGATCCAAGGAAATGTTTCTGCTCATCAAAAACCGGCTGGCACATGTGGTGAATCCATATAATAATACCGGTTTTTGTGACTAAGCGTAACTCAAGGTCGCCAGGTCCGGCTTTTTTTTCGTGCTCGTACACGTGTTTTTTAAAGGCTTCCTTGTCATCAGGATGCAAGATTTTTGATAGCAAGTCCGGGTCTTTCTTGAACTCTTCGGGCCTATACCCGGTTATCCTTTCGCAAGACGGCGACGTGTATATGAAATCACCGTTCGGGTCCAACCAGAACGACCAATCATAGGTATTGTCAGCGACTGTGCGATACTTTTTCTCGCTCTCACGCAAGGATTCAATGATGCCCTTGCTTTTAGCTTCCATTTCCCTAAGAAAAGCCACCTGAGCCTTGAGCTCTTGTAATTCTGATAAAAGCTGTTCCCTGGTCTTATTCGCATCAGGCATTAAAGTGGAGGAGGGTTTAGGGCTCATAACATCGTCATTATTTTATAAAATGAATGCCCCATATTTATATTTTCAGGCCCTTGCAACCACTCATAAACTAAGTACGTTAAAAAATTTTAGCCTTGACCTTATCGTTTAACTTGACTTTTTCCCCTCACACAGGTTCTTCTGGATATACCATAGTGTCGAGTTATTAATGCCGAGATGTTTTCGTTGTTCGGGCGTCATATTCAATTTGATGGTATCGCTTCTACTTTGATTTAAACCAGAACATGCAGTAGTTCTCGAGCTTGTATGCCACCCTGCCCTGGTGGTTGAGGCTGCTCAGGTGGCCCTTCAGCATCACCAGCGTCAGCCAGTAGTTATTCAGGCTCTTATACAGGTCGAGCTCGTAGCAGAACTTCGTGACCAGGCTCTCGGTCGATACGGGCTCCCTGAGAAGCTCGAGGACGACCTCGTCCACGAAGTCGAGCTGGCTCAGGTGGAAGTCCGCGGCCTTGAGCGCATCCTCCCTGCTCAAAGGATCGCCGTGGCCCGGCACCAGGTAGTCGAAGTCCAGGGTCTTTATCTTTCTGATCGACTCGCGGCACAGGTCCGGGTCGATGCTGTAGGGCAGCTTGTACTTGCCCCAGAGCTCCTTCGAGTATAGCGAGTCGGCCGAGTACAGGACGCCGTCCTCGGTGATGAACCCGTACTCGCCCAGCGTGTGGCCGGGCAAATAAATAGCCCGGATGGACGAGTCCAGCCAGTCCTCGATGTAGAGGTCGACCTCGCAGGCGTCGCCCTGGAAGTACGGGGTGATCATTTCCTTCGGCGGCCGCGCCCAGCTGAACAGCCCGCGCACATTGACCTCCGGGTTCCTGACGAGCAGGGCGTCTTCCTTCGAGGCGATGACCCGGGCGCCGCGCTCCCTGAACTCCCTCGCCCGGCGGAAGTGGTCGTTGTGGCCGTGGGTGATCAGTACGGTATGGATATCATCCCTGCCCACGTCGGCGTATCCGACGGAGCCGGGGTCGATCACGTATCCCTTGAAAAGCCCCGCGTTGCTCATCGCGGGCAGATAATACGAGTTGCCGGCCACGAGGGCCGGGCCATTACTTTTTGAAGCCATTTTGATATCACGGGCCTTCGGGTTTCTATCACGTTTTAATACCTTAAAGGTTCACGTTAATGATGACTCCATATGATGCATAATCGCTCTAATATATCTTCCTATGTGACGAAGGACGGGTCCAGGATATGGGAGCTTTTTCACCCCGGTTCGTCCCCTGTCGCCGGCTTCAGCGTCGCGGAGGCCCGGGTCGATGCGGGACAGGAGACGGTGGCTCATGTGCACCACAGGTCGCAGGAAGTCTATTATATTCTCGAGGGCTGCGGTGAGATGAGCCTGGGCGGCGATGCGTTAGCCGTCATCCAGGGCGATGCCATACTGATCCTTCCCGGGAAGCGGCATAACATAAAGAATACTGGGGTAGGGGCGCTGCGAATACTCTGCATATGCAGCCCGCCCTACGCTCACGAGGACACGGGAACGGGCCTGTAGGCCGGGAGCAGCACGACGAAGCGGCTTCCCTGGCCCCGGTCCCCGGGCATACGGTCCTCGACGTGGACACTGCCGCCGTAGCCCTCGACCAGCGTCTTGGCCAGGTGCAGGCCCAGGCCATGGCCCTTGCTCTTCGTGGCGCCGCGCTGCAGCCGGTTGAATATCTTATTTTTCAGCTCGTCCGGGACCCCGGGCCCGTTATCCTCGAATGCGATTTTCCAGTACTCCCGGCCATCGACGGCGATGCCGGCCACGGCGATCTCGACCCTCACGGGCCCGGACGAATGATTGATCGCGTTCCCGACGATGTTCGTGAAGACGTCCCTGAGCAGGCTGTCGGCCTTGACGAGCCTCCCCGTCACGGGCGAATAATGAATGGCCACGTCCCTGCCCGGCACGACCGCGTACATGGCCGCCACCTCCTCGAGCATGGTGCCTATATCGACAGTCTCCTGCCCTTTACCAGACCGGGCGCGCTGGAGCTTCCTCACGTTATCGATTAGCCGGGCGCTGTTGTTCAGCGCGTCCAGCGACCTCGATATGTACCGCTTGCTGTCTTCCTCCGGGGCCCCCTCCGCCAGCTCCAGGTAGCCCATGGCCGCCTGGTTCAGGTTGTTGATGTCGTGGCTCATCAGGTCCACGTACAGCTCGGCCTGGAGCTTCGAGTCCAGGAGGTCTTCCTCGATCTGCTTGCGCTCCGTGATATCGAACATGTTGACGAGCGCCGCCGGCCTGCCGTAATACGGGACGAGCCCGGCGCTCACGTCAGCCCACCGCTCCTCCCCCGACTTCGTCATCAGCTTGATCTCGTACCGCGAGGGGACGTCCGCTCCATTTTGCCTTGCCAGCCCACGCTCCCTTATCAGCTCCTTATAATCGGGATGCACAAAGTCCCAAAAGTTCATCTCCAGGAGCTCATTCCTGGAATATCCCGTGATGCGCTCGGTCGATGGGTTCACGTACACGAACCGGTCGCCCTGGTAGACACACACGACGGCCAGCGATGTCTCTGCGAGGACGCGGAACTTATTCTCGCTCTCCTGCAGCGCTTCCTCGGCATGCTTGCGCTCCGATATGTCCAGGAATGACAGCAGGCTCATCATCGACCCGGGAAGCATGGCGACGTTCACGATCACGTCCTTGATGTTACCGCCTGCATCGACGAAGTGGAACTCGTATGACTTCGGCGCCGACCCGGGGTCGGCCCTCCGTGCCTTATGGTACCGGATGGCCATATCGGCCTCGTCGCCGAGATAGAATTTCGTGATCTTCATTCCGCTCTCTAGTTCCCTTCTGGTGTAACCGGACATCGTTTCGAACCCCTGGTTCGGGAGGTACACCGTCATGTCCTCGTTCACGATGATCATGGGCGTGAGCGTGTTCTCGAAGATGCTCCTGTATGTCTCCTCCATCTGCCTGCGGCTTGCCATCTCCTCCTCGAGCCGCCGGTTCTTCTCGGAAAGCTCAGCCACGTAGGTCTTCGTCTGCTGCCAGCTAAAGTACAGGCCGAGAAGTATCACGATGTAGGCAAGGATGCGCACGACAATTAGATAATTTTCCGCTTCCGCCCGGAAGCCGAGAATAAAAGCCAGGTGGCTGACGGCGAAGCCAAGGAAGCCGATGGCGATGTAGAGAGGTATCCGGTTCTTATTTAGCCGATAAGAAGCGAATCCGATGGCTACTATGATGACGGCCAGGAACAGGTTCACCAGGTAGATCGGGTCTAAGTCTAAAGCCATAGGGGCCTCTCAGCGATATCGGCGTTTTTCGCTCGATGATAGTGAGATCTTCAGGCCCTGACGCGCCACAGCACCCGGTGGCCCTTAAGCTCGTAGTCGACGGCGCCGTCCTCCTCGAGGGCGAATAAGAACGCCCGGACGACCGTCTCGCAGACGAGATAGTCGTTGAACACGTCCCTGAGGCTCAGCGCATGAGAGACCCGGCACACGATATCTTCGGTCGAGACGCCCCGCGTATCCAGGGCGTCGAGGATGATATGCTCAAGCCGGTCCAGCCCCTGCAGGTTACCCTCGGCCTGCTCTACCGCCTCGTCCTTCGTGACCGCCTTCGCGTGCGCCGGCACGACAAAATCAGCGTCGATGTCAATGATATCCTGAAGCGTCTGGCGCGTCCGGGGGATATTCGTATTGTAGACGATGCCGGTCGTATCCCAGACTTTTTTATCCACGATGCTGTCGCCGGCCATCAGTACGCCGTCGGGCGTCATGTAGCCAGTGTGCCAGTCGGTGTGGCCTTTCAGAGGTATGGCCTTTAAGGGCATGTCCAGGCCTTCGACGATGCCGTCAAGCCGGCACGGCGTGCCCCTGAAATACCAGGGCTTCATGCCGTCCGGGGGCCTCGTCCATAGAAAAAAGCCATTCGTGTGGACGTCGATGTTCTCCACCATGGGGCGCTCGTCCCTCGGGGCATAGATCTTCGTGCCCCTGGCCTGCATGTCGGACGCGTGCCAGAAGTGATCGTTATGGCCGTGGGTAATTAGGGCGGCCGATATCTTTCTCCCAAAAGAGGTCTCCGGCCTCGCCCAGTCGACGCGCTCGTTCTTCCCGGGGTCGATGACGTAGTCCTTATAGACGCCGACGTTGGTCAATCCGGGGACATAATAGGTATCTCCCGTCACGTGAACGAGCTTCAATAAGCATCCCTATCCAGAGAATGCGGGATAATCAAGCTTAAACTTTACTGGTACGAAAAAAGAGTTATGGCAGGGCCTACGAAGCCCTGGCCTTCTCGGGCCGCTCGCCCTTTTCCTTACGGCGCTGCTCCTCCTCGATCCACTCGAGCTTGCCCAGCGCGACCTGCCTCATCGTCAGGCCGATCTTGCTCTCGCGGGCGTCGTGCTCGTTGAGGCTGACCGCCACGATGCGGGCGCGCACGCTGTCGCCCTCTCCGAGCGACTTGCTGGACTCCTTGCTGACCAGCCGGGAATTCTTCTCGTCGTAGGACATGAACTCGTCCGCCACCTGGCTGACGTGCACCAGACAATCGATGGGCCCCACGCTCACGAACGCGCCGAAGGCCACGATCTCGACCACCTGCCCCTCCACGATCTCCTGTAATTCGGGGCGGTAAGATATGGCGTCGAACGTCACCTCATAGTAGACGGCGCCGTCGCCCACCAGGATGTGCCCCTCGCCGATGTCGACGATGTCGAGCACCGCAACAATAGAGCCGAGGGCCTTATCGATGCGCCCCTCCAGCTTATCCCGTATGGTCTCGGTGATGACCTGCTCGAGGTCTTCTTCCAGCCTCTGCGGCGGTATCCGTATGATATCAACAAGCCTGACTTTCCTGTACATTGTCTCTTTCCTTCCTGAACGCACCTGTTAGATTACATTCAATTATATTAATGAATCGGTTTTAGGGGGATTTACATGTAGTCCGTCTCGAGCTTGTGCTTCGAGCGCATGTAGACGGTCTTCGTGCCCTGTGATCTGAGCCGTTTTCTCAATTCGGCGTCGTTGGTGAACACGTCGGCGTCGAGCTGTTTTGCGAGGCTGACGATGACATCGTCGGCGTTCCCGCGGGCATCGACGCCCTGACAGCGCCTCGCCAGCGCCGTGGCAACGGCGACGGCCAGCTTATCCTTGCCCCGGACCTTCTTCTCGAGCATTTTTAATTCGTCGAGCACGGCGGAAGGCACGATACATTCATCGTAGCCCAGCCGGCCAAGCTCATCCATTATGTCGACACCGAACTGCGCCTGCACCATGAAGCCGTTAGTGTCGACGATGACCTTCATCGGCGATCACTTTCAACTGGACAGTACTCCTACGCCGATGAGCCTCCAGCGGGCGCCAATACGCCGGCTGATGGCGATGCGGGAGCCCACTTCGGCACAGACCGGCCGCTTGAGGGCCACTTCGGCCGCATCCTTCCTGGCGGACGTGACGACGCCGATGGTCGTGGAGGTGCCGATGCTCAGCATCAGCGGCTCGCTCGTGGATATGGCCTTTACCATTGCGGCCTCGTCGGCCACGCCGACCACCCGCTCCAGGAGCTGGGTCTTCATGACGAACTTGTGCCACACCGGGGGCAGCGACCCTGGCTTACCGGCCACCTGGCCGGCCAGCGCGTCGCTCTTGGTCATGGAGGGGTCGAGCTTCGTGCCGACGGCCAGCAGGCCGCCGGGCGTCGCCTCTTCCACCGAGTCGCCGCCGTAGACGAGCTTCACGACGCTGGTCGCGATCGGCTCCCACCGCGTGCGGCCCTCGTGCTCGACCTTCCGGCCGGGGCGTATCTCGATGTCGTCCTTGACCTTGAAAGTGCCCTGGGAGATCGTGCCTCCCAGCACTCCGCCGTTCAGCTTCGCCGGCACTGTGCCGGGGCGGTTGACGTCAAAGGAGCGGGCCACCTGCATGATGCCCGGCTTGTTCAGGTCGTGCTTCGGGGTCGGGATGGTCTCCTCTATGGTCTTTATGAGCACGTCGATGTTGATGTTCTGCTGTGCTGATACGGGCACGATCGGGGCGTTCTCGGCCACCGTGCCCTTCACGAACTGCTTGATCTGGTTATAGTGCTTGATCGCCTCTTCGCGGCTCACGATGTCGATCTTGTTCTGCGCGATGACCACATTCTTGATGCCGATGATGTCCAGCGCCATTAAGTGCTCCTTGGTCTGGGGCTGGGGGCACGGCTCGTTGGCGGCGATCACTAAAACGGCGCCGTCCATGATGGCGGCGCCCGAGAGCATCGTGGCCATGAGCGTCTCGTGGCCCGGCGAGTCCACGAAGGACACGGTCCTCAACGGCGCCAGGTCCTTTGTGCCGCACGCCGCGCACTCAGGCTTCGAGGTGTAGCACTCCGGCTCGTTACAGTTCGTACATTTATAAAAGGTACAGTCGGCGTATCCCAGCCTGATGGATATGCCTCTCTTTAATTCTTCGCTATGGGTGTCGGTCCAGACGCCGGAAAGGGCGCTCACAAGCGTCGTCTTTCCGTGGTCGACGTGGCCCACCATACCGATGTTGACAACGGGTTGTGGCAAACTTTGGATCCTCCGGATGATATGAATGAACGTATCGTATTGTTAAGTTCACTCGATTAGTATCGCTTCTTATATATCTATATTTGTGCGCGCTTCGGCGATAGAGCTTTCGAGCTTCGAGCGTACTGAAAGCTTTTAATGGTTTATTGTGTAAGATTTAAATATTATGTTGCCAGTCGTCGTCGCAGGCTCGAGCCACCCCGGGATGGCGCTCAGCATCGCCCAGTCCCTGGGCGTGAAGGCCCTCTTTCCAGTCGTCGAGAAGTTCCCGGACGGTGAGACCCACGTCGTCGCCCCTGCGGTGAAGGGCACGGCCGTCTACGTGCAGACCATGCACCCGTACCCGAACGAGATGCTCGTCGAGATGGAGCTTACCACGGATCTGCTTAAAGAGCTGGGCGCGGAGAGGGTCATCGCCGTAGTGCCTTACCTGGCTTATACCCGGCAGGATACCCGCCACGAGGAGGGCGAGGGCATCGGCGTGAAGACGATGCTCCGGATGCTGGAAAAGGCCGGCGTGAATGATATTGTAAGTGTCGATATTCATCTTCATCGTCTGGGCCTCGGGGAGCTATCGGGCATGAGCTCGATCAGGCTGCACGAGGTGAGCGCCGTGGACGCGCTCGCGAAGGAGGCAGGGAGATACCTGGCTAAGCCCGTGGTAGTGGGCCCCGATTCGGAGTCCGAGCGCTGGGCGAAGCGGGCCGCAGAACTTTTAAACAGCAGCTACGACGTGCTGGAGAAACACCGCATATCGCCCAAGGAGATCGAGATCCGGCCCAGGACGCTGGATGTCAGGGGCAGGGATGTTCTTATAATCGACGACATCGTGAGCACCGGCGATACGATAAAAAAAGTGATCGAGTCCCTGAGGGCAAAGGGCGCTAATAAGATAGCGGCGGCGTTCACCCACGGCGTGCTGAGCGGCGAGGACGCGGCAGCAGGGCTGTACAGGGCCGGAGCCACGCACCTTATCTCTACTAATACGATCAACAACGAGTTCAGCCGCGTGGACGTCGGCCCCGTCATCGCCCAAAAACTGAAGGAAATCGTATGAAGACAGTAATATTCACTCACGGCGACAGCGACGGAATATGCAGCGGCGCCCTGGCGCTGGCGGCGAACGGCGATTCGCCCATATACTTCACCAACCCGGTATCGGTCCTCACGGACATCGACGAGGGCCGGGGCTACGACCGCATCATCGTCTGCGACATCGCCATCAACCTTCCGAGAAGCCAGCAGATGAAGGATAAGTTCGAGGCCCTGGCGAAGGAGAGCGAGATCATCTACATCGACCACCACCCGCTTCCCCCGGGATTCGGCGAGAAGTGGCTCTTCCACGACGACACGGCGAGCGCCTCCGAGCTGACGTTCAACTATTTCGAGAACGAGCTGAGCCCGGACATGAGCCGGGTGGCCATGTACGGCGCCATCGGCGACTACCAGGACATGACGCCCGGCGCCCGGCAGCTTATCGATGACTGGGACAAGCGGAGCCTGTATTACCAGGCCGGCACGCTGACCCAGGGCATTGAGGTCGGCCGCCGGGATTATGATTTCAAGCGCGGCATCGTCCGGGAGTTGGCGAAGAACATCATACCCTCGGAGATCGGCAGCCTGGCGAAGAACGCCCTGGTGGCGGCCCGCCACGAGGACCAGATGCGCCAGCGCGTCCAGAGGGAAGTGAAGCGCCTGAAGAACGTCGCTTATGTCATGGACATGAACGGCTGCATGGGCAAGGCTGCCATATTCGCCCGGGTCTACGGCAGGGCGGCCGTGGGCGTCTCGGTCGAGTACCGCGACCACCGCAACGCCTACGACATCAGCGCCCGGGGCACCGGCAACGTCGACCTGAACGCCGCCATCGGCGAGGCGGCGGCGAAGAACGGGGGCACAGGCGGAGGCCACCCCAGGGCGGCCGGAGGCCGGATACCCGAGTCCAGCATGAAGCAGTTCTTACTCGATCTCGACGAGGTCGTCGGCAAGGCGCTCGTAAAATGACCTTTATCGGGATTAAACCGCCAAAACCTTTTAATATAAGTATGTGCTATGTCAAGGCGGTGATTCAGCATGGGAAAGACTGGAAGCGTTGAATGGGTCCAGATCCGCGGCCGCAAGGGCCAGATGAGGCTCGTCCCCAGGGGCGACTCCGTCGCGGGCAAGCCGGGACCGGCGCAGAGATACGACGCTAAGGGCTTTGTACGCCGCATTCTCGCCCGTTCTAAGAAGAACGTGCTTGGCGTGAAGTCCAAGAGCAAAAAGTAATCATAACTTTCTTTTAGTGTTCGGCTCTTTCGGGGGCCTTACCCGTTTTATTAGATCCGCCACTGTTATCTATTTATATCTAAATCGTCTAGTTTCTATCAGCTTATGGCCGACCTCACGTTATACGATTTTGCTTTCCGCATTGGCTTGAGCACCGCGCTCGGCATGTTCATCGGCCTTGAGCGGGAATGGGCTCACAAGGAGGCCGGCATCCGCACCTTCGCCCTGTTTAGCTTAACGGGCATGGTCTCCACAGTCATTTTCCCGCCATACGTTACCATAGCCTGCGCCGTCTTCGCCATCGCCTTCGCCATCATCATGTCGGCCTATGGCATCAGCCAGAAGCGCGATCCCAACCTTACGACGAGCGCCGCGCTGTTCATCACGTTCTTCGTGGGCGTCCTGATAGGTATAGACCAGATCATACCCGGCGTCATCATCGCCATCATCGTGACTGCGCTCCTCTCGATCAAGACGGAGCTGCAGAGCATCACCGCCGACCTGACGGCCGCCGAGGTGCACGCGGCCGTGGAGTTCGGCATCCTGGCCTTCGTCATCTATCCCATTTTACCGGACCATCCCATCGACCCGTGGGGCGTCATCAACCCCAGGACTATCTGGCTCATGGTCGTGCTCATCTCGGGCATCGGCTTCGTGAACTACTATATTATGAAGAGGTATGGCTCTAAAGGCGCCGCTTATACGGGCTTTTTCGGCGGCCTGGCGAACAGCACCGCGGTCGTCGCCGAGTTCATCAACCGCATCAAGGCCGAGCCGGGCCTCACCATGGTGGCGGTGGCGGCCGTCATCCTGTCGGACGTGGCCATGTGCGTCCGCAACCTGGGCCTCTGCCTCATCCTGGCACCTTCATTATTACCAAAGCTCGTGCTGCCGTTCGGCATCATGATCGTCATCGGCGGCCTCTTCGCCTACCGATACCTCTCCAGACAGGAGACCGTCACCGTGAAGATCCACTCGCCCTTCAGCATCCGTAACGCGCTCGTCTTCGGCACGATATTCCTGGGCATGGTGATGCTCAGCGCCTTTGCCGTCTTCGAGTTCGGCAGCGCCGGCTTTTTCGTGAGCTCCGTGCTGAGCGGCATGGTCTCGAGCGCCAGCGCCACGGCCAGCAGCATCGCCCTCCTCCAGGCGGGCACCATCGATACGCGCATGTCGGCGCTCGGCATCATCGTCGCAAGCATGGCCAGCATCGTCATCAAATTCCCGCTCGCATACTTCTCCAACAACCGCCAGTTCTTCTTCAACGTGGTCATGGGCGCCGGGCTCATGATGGTCGCCGGGATAATCACGGCCATACTATTCATATAAGCGAAAGCTCCAGTCAGCCCCTGAAAAAAATTATCGCAAGAGAGCCATACAAAATCGATTCTTATCGCTGCATATTAATCCCTTAACATAAAAAGCTATTAAAATAAAAAGGTTTAAGAATGATGCAGTATATTTTAAGAAAGCAACTCGTTAAAATCACAACGATATTCTGTGTTCAGGGGAATCTTATGTCCAGGGCAGAAATATTATCGCAACTAAAGCAAACCGAAGAGGAGGCTAAGGTCCGCAAGGCGAAGGCCGAGGAAGAGGCGAAGCAGATCGCCGCCGCCGCCAGGAAGGATGCCTCCGGGATCGTCGAGGCTGCCAGAAGCAAGGCCTCCGCCGACGCCGATGCGAAAGTGAAGAAAGCATCGGCCGAGATCCAGGCAGAGGCGAACGCCCAGAAGTCCGAAGGCGAAAAACAGGCCGCCGCGCTCAAGACGTCCGCGAAGGCGAAGGTAAACGCCGCGACCGACTATCTCATGAAAGAGTTCGAGGGGTACGTTAATGCTAGAACCTCAACGCATGGATAGAGTCCTCATCGTCGGTACCAAAGACGTAATGGAATCTACCATTAACACCCTGCATGACCTGGACGTCTTCCACGTTGAAGATTATACGGCCGAAGGGGAATACTTCAAGATCGGCAAGCCCCTCAAGGCCGCCACATCGCTCTCCGAAAAGCTCCTGAAGCTCCGCTCCATAAGCAGCTATCTCGGCACGAAGAGCAACATCCAGTTCAAGGAAAAGCGCGAGAAGGTCGCCTCGGACATCGAGAAGGACCTGGGCCCGCTCGAGGCCTCGCTCACCTCGAAGATGAACGAGAAGAGCGCGCTCGAGACCGGCATCAAGGATATCGCCCACAAGGAAGATATACTGAAGCCCTACGAGGCTCTCGGGCTTCCCCTGGAGCTGTTATACGGCTACGAGAACGTCGCCGCGTACGTGGGCACGGTGCCAAAGGACATCGAGCCCGTGGTCAAGGCCGTCACGGGCGACTACGAGCTATTTTCAGCCCCATATGAAAAAGGCTATACCATCGCATTGTTCGTGCCCCGGGACGCCGCCCCCAAAGTATCAGAATCATTATTTAAGAACGATTTTATCGAGATCGAGCCGCTGCACGAGAAAGGGCAGCCGTTGGAAATAAAAAAGGCGCTCGAGATCAGGAAGGCCGAGTTAAAGTCGAAGCTCGAGGCGGTCAATAAGGACATCGAGGAGATGAACAAGCAATACTCGAAGTTCATCCTGGCCTCGGAAGAGCTGCTCGCCATCGACACGCAGAAGGCCGAGGCACCGCTGAAGTTCGCGACGTCGGACAACGCCTTCATCGTAGATGGCTGGGTGCCCGTTAACGAGTTCGAATCATTCAAGCAAAAGATGCTGAAGGCAACGGGCGACAGGGTCCACGTGACCAGGGTCGAGCCGGAGCCCGAGGCTTACCCTAGAGAGACGGAAGCACATGCCGTACACCACGAAGTGGACGCGCCGGTCAAGTATGCGAACCCGAAGTTCATGTACTCGCTCCAGGCGTTCATCGACCTGTACGCCAGACCTCGCTACGATGAGATCGACCCGACGCTGATATTCTTTATCATGTTCCCGCTGTTCTACGGGTTCATCCTGGGAGATATCGGCTATGGCTTAATATTATTGATCGGCGGATTCGCCGTAAAGCGCATGCTGAAATATTCCCCGGGATTCCAGATATTGACGACCGCTTTGATCATATGCAGCGTGTCGTCGATCGTCTTCGGGTTCATATTCGGGGAATTCATGGGCTTCAACATGGCCAAGGAAGGCATCCTGGGCTTTACGCTGCCCTACCCGCACACGATCAACATCGGGCCCATCGGCCCATTCTCGCTGCCGCTGGAGAGGCTGTTCCCCGGAGGCTTTGAGCACGGCTCGTACGTGTTCGGCATTAAGGACCTGCTGGTGTTCACCTGCCTGGTGGGCGTCGCGCAGATCCTCCTGGGGTATATTTTCGGCTTCAGGAACGAGTACGTGCAGCACGGCCTCAAGACGGCCATATTACACAAGGGCAGCTGGATGCTCATACTGCTCGGCGGCGTCTCCGCCGTCTGGTATGTGTTCCCGCTGATGATCACCCAGTCGTTACCCACCTTTAACGTGATGGACCCGCTGTTCCTTGCGGGCGCCGCCATGTTCATCGGAGGGTTCGTATTACTTATCATGGGCGAGGGGGCGACCGGAATACTGGAGGTCCCCGGCCTAATGACCAATATACTGTCCTATACCCGTCTTCTGGCGGTGGGCATGTCCTCGGTCGGCATAGCGTTCGCGGTCAATACGATGACTGCGATGCTGGCGGCCAGCGGGATCATCGGCCTTATAGTGGCAGTGATCGTGTTCGTAATAGGACACACAGTCAACCTGGTGCTGGGCATTATAGCCCCCGGCTTACACGCGCTCAGGTTGCATTACGTAGAATTCTTCATGAAATTCTACAAAGGCGGGGGCAAGATTTACGATCCATTTGGATACATGAGAAAATACACGGAGGATTAAACAAATGCCAGTAGAAGGACTAGTTGCAATTGGTGCAGGTTTAGCGGTCGGATTAGCAGGCATCGGCTCGGGCATCGCTGAGAAGGATATCGGCGCCGCCGCGGTCGGGGCCATCGCCGAGGACAGGTCGTTCTTCGGCCAGGGTCTGATCTTCACCGTCATTCCCGAGACCATCGTCATCTTCGGCCTTGTCATTGCCATCCTGCTGATGTTCCTGTAAGCGTACTCTGAAAGGTGAACCTGTTATGGGACTGGACAGAGTCGTAAAGGACATCTCAGATAAAGCCGAGGCCGAGAGCCGTGACATTACGGCCCGCGCGCAGGCCGAAGCCTCAGTCATAAAGAAGGACGCCGAGGCGGAAGCGAAGCGGGCTTACGATGCCGAGATGGCGCGGGCGGACCAGGCCATACTGAAGATGAGGCAAAGAGAGCTCTCGAGCGCCAAGCTGGACATCAAGAAATCCAAGCTGAACGCCGAGAAGGACGTGCTCCAGGAAGTGCGTTCCGACCTTATTAAGCGGCTTTCCGCCATGCCAAAAGAAAAGAAAGTTGATATATTAAATAAGCTTATAAATATGGCCCGGAAAGACGTGCCGATGGGTAAAATATACTCGAATGCCGGAGACGCCGAGCTGATCAAGAGCTCGGGGTATGAGTACGGCGGCAACATCAAGTGTATCGGCGGCATCATCGTGACCAGCATGGACGGAAGCGTCAACCTCGACTATACGTTCGACTCCATCATGGAGGATGTCTGGAACGCGCAGATGAAGCCCGTATCGGACATTCTATTCGGCTCAAGGTGATCTCATGTTGTTCAGGCGAAGCGCCGGCGCTGGTAACTATGCGTACGCAACGGCCAGGGTCAAGGCCCGCAAGGCCTTCCTGTTCCCCAGGGATACGTACCTGAAGCTGCTTCAGATGGACGTGCCCGAGATCAGCCGCTTTATCGGCGAAAGCAAATACAAGGAAGAGATCGACGAGCTGGCGACGAAGTACAGCGGCATCGACCTGATGGAGTACGCGCTGAACTTGAATCTGGCGAGGGACTTCGGCCAGATCATGAGCTTCTGCGAGGGCGATCTCAAGCTCCTCATCGGCTCCTATTTGAATAGGTGGGATATCTGGAACATCAAGTCGATCCTCAGGGGCAAGAGCTTCGGGGCCTCCGAAGAGGAGATCCGCGAAACGCTCGTGCCCGCGGGGAGCCTTAGCACGCAAAAGCTCAACGACCTCATCCGTAAGGGCACTATCGCCGACGTGGTCGAGGGGCTGGCGGGCACCATGTTCTACAAGCCGCTCACCTCGGCGCTGGACGAGTACAACAGGACACACCTGCTCTCGGCGTTCGAGAACGCATTAGACAAGGCGTATTACGCGAACCTCATGGCCATCAAGATCGCCGGCACAACGGCAGACGAGCTCTTCATCAGCTTCATCAAGCACGAGATCGATGCCGTCAACCTCAGGACACTGTTCCGGCTAAAGAGGGAGAACGTAGAGCACGACAAGATCATGGCCTACATGATCCCGGGCGGCTCGAAGTTCGGGATGGACGACCTGAGAAAGCTCGCGCAGGCGCCGAACTATAACGAGTTCGTGGGCATGCTCAAGGAATATAAGCTGCCTGAGGATATGGGGCCGGCCATACAGAAGTCGCAGGAGACGGGCTCGCTGAACTCGGTCGAGATCGCGCTCCGTAAAGCGCTCATCGCCAACGGCGAGAAGATATCGCACCTCTACCCGCTCTCGGTGACGCCCATTTTAGGGTACATCGTGCGGAAGAACACCGAGGTCAACAATCTTCGCATCATCGCCCGCGGCAAGGAGTCTCACCTCAGCGACGAGGCCATTAAGAGCCAGCTGGTGATATGATGGATATAGCGGTCATTGGTAAGAGCGATTTCACGACGGGCTTCAGGCTCGCCGGCATCAGGAAAGTCTACGATGTGGCGAGCGAGAAGGACCTAGAGGAGAAGGTCAGGCAGTGCATTAATGACGGGGACGTGGGAATTGTCGTTCTTTATGCGGACGACGTGAAGAAGCTTCCCACGGTGCTCCAGAAGACCGTCGACGAGTCGGTGGAGCCGACGTTCATAGCCATCGGCGGCCGGGAAGAGAGCGGCCTCAGGGATAAGATAAAGAGGGCCATAGGCGTCGACCTGTGGAAATAGTCATCATTGTAATCGAAAAGGGTGTTTATCTTGAGTCTAGTAGGAGAAATATTTAGAGTTGCCGGCCCTGTCGTCACCGCCGTCGGGCTCCAGGCCCGAATGTACGATGTGGCCAAGGTCGGCAAAGAGGGTCTCATGGGCGAGGTCATCGAGATCGCCGATGATAAGACCATCATTCAGGTTTACGAGGATACGTCCGGCCTCCGGCCGGGCGAGCCCGTGGAGAACACTGGCATGCCTCTGTCCGTTGAGCTCGGCCCCGGGCTGCTTACGTCCATCTACGATGGTATCCAGAGGCCGCTGCCCATCTTGAAGAGCAAGATGGGCAACTTCATCGAGAGGGGCGTTACGGCGAGCGGCCTGTCCCACGAGAAGAAGTGGCAGTTCACGCCGACCGTCAATGCCGGCGACAAGGTATCCGGCGGCAGCATCATCGGCACGGTCCCCGAGACGAAGAGCATCGTCCACAAGGTCATGGTGCCTCCCCTCACGGGCGAGACGGCCATCAAGGACATCAAGGCCGGCGAGTTCACCGTCGACGAGGTCATCGGTCACCTGGCCGATGGCACGGAATTACGATTATTACAGAAGTGGCCAGTCCGTAAGCCCAGGCCGTTCAAGGAAAAGCTCAGGCCAGACATTCCATTAGTCACTGGCCAGAGGATCCTGGATTGTTTATTCCCGATTGCCAAGGGCGGAACGGCGGCAATCCCCGGGCCCTTTGGCAGCGGCAAGACCGTCACCCAGCAGCAGCTGGCCAAGTGGTCGGACGCCGAGATCGTCGTCTACATCGGCTGCGGAGAGCGCGGCAACGAGATGACCGAAGTGCTTTCGGAATTCCCGCACCTCACCGACCCGAAGAGCGGCAACCCGCTCATGGACAGGACGGTCCTCATCGCAAATACCTCTAATATGCCCGTCGCGGCAAGAGAGGCTTCGGTCTATACCGGCATCACCATCGCGGAATACTACCGTGACATGGGATACGGCGTCTCACTAATGGCCGACTCGACCTCAAGGTGGGCCGAGGCCATGCGTGAAATATCCAGCCGTCTCGAAGAGATGCCCGGCGAGGAAGGCTACCCGGCTTACCTGGCAGCACGCTTATCACAGTTCTACGAGAGAGCGGGCCGCGTCATCACCAACATGGGCAAGGAAGGCAGCGTCTCGGTCATAGGCGCGGTCAGCCCGCCCGGCGGCGACTTCTCGGAGCCGGTCACGCAGAACACGCTGCGTATCGTCAAGGTGTTCTGGGCGCTCGACGCCAAATTAGCCCAGCGCAGGCACTTCCCGGCCATCAACTGGCTGAACAGCTACTCGCTGTACCAGGACAGCCTGAAGGAGTGGTACACGAAGAACATCGGCGGCGACTGGAATACGCTGAAGGCTGAGGCCATGGAGCTCCTGCAGAGAGAGTCGGAGCTTCAGGAGATCGTGCAGCTCGTCGGCTCGGACGCATTGCCGGAAGACCAGCAGCTGACGCTTGAAATAGCGAGAATGATCCGCGAGTACTTCCTGCAGCAGAACGCCTACCACGAGGTCGATACGTTCTGCAGCCTCAAGAAGCAGTTCATGATGATGAACGAGATTATGGCCTTCGGCCGGCTCGCCAAGAGGGCCCTCGCGGCCGGCGTGCCCATGCCGAAGATCCTGGGCCTCAAGTCCAAGACGGACCTGGCGAAGGTCAAGTTCGAGGCCGACTTCGAGAAGTACCTGGGCAACGTCGACAACGAGATGAAAGCCGAGTTCAAGGCGCTGGAGGCGGCTTAAGATGAAGGAATACAAGACGATCACCGAAATCGCCGGGCCCCTGGTCTTCGTCAAGAAGACGGAGCCCGTCAGCTATAACGAGCTGGTGTCCATCCAGCTCTCCGACGGCAGCATCAAGAGGGGCCAGGTGCTGGACACCTCGAAGGACGTAGTCGTCGTACAGGTCTTCGAGGGCACGGAAGGTATAAGCCGCGAGTGTGGCGTCAAGTTCCTGGGCGAGGCCATCAAGATGCCCGTGAGCAAGGACATGCTAGGCCGTATCCTCTCAGGTGCCGGCGACCCGCTGGACGGCGGGCCGGCCATCATCCCCGAGAAGCGGCTCGACATCGTCGGCGCGGCCATCAACCCGTACTCGAGGCGGCAGCCCAAGGACTTTATCCAGACCGGCATCTCCACGATCGACGGGATGAACACGCTGGTCAGGGGCCAGAAGCTTCCCATCTTCTCGGGCGCGGGCCTGCCCCACAACGAGATCGCCCTGCAGATCGCACGTCAGGCAAAAGTGGTCGGCTCGACCGAGCCGTTCGCCGTCGTGTTCTGCGCGATGGGCATCACCTCGGAAGAGGCGCAGACCTTCATGCAGGACTTCGAGAGGACGGGCGCCCTTGAGAGGGCCGTCGTGTTCATGAACCTGGCGGACGACCCCGCCATCGAGCGTATCATCACCCCGAGGCTGGCGCTGACCACCGCGGAGTACCTGGCGTTCGAGCACGACATGCACGTGCTGGTCATCTACACGGACATGACCAACTACTGCGAGGCGCTGAGACAGATCGGCGCCGCCAGAGAAGAAGTGCCCGGCCGGCGTGGCTACCCCGGCTACATGTACACTGACCTGGCCATGCTCTACGAGAGAGCGGGCATGATCGACGGCAAGAAGGGCTCCATCACGCAGGTGCCCATCCTGACGATGCCCGGCGACGATATCACTCACCCCATACCCGACCTGACCGGCTACATCACGGAAGGCCAGATCGTGGTCGCGAGAGACCTGCACCGCAAGGGCATTTACCCGCCCATCAACGTGTCCCCGTCCCTGTCGAGGCTGATGAACCTCGGCATCGGCGTCGGCAAGACCCGTGAAGACCACAAGGCGGTGTCGGACCAGTGCTACTCGGCCTATGCGGAAGGCAAGGACCTGAGGGGATTGGTCGCGATCGTCGGCAAGGACGCCCTGTCGGAGAGAGACAGGAAGTTCCTGGAGTTCGCCGACATCTTCGAGGACAAGCTCGTCCGGCAGTCCCGCGAGGAGGACAGGACCATCGAGCAGACTCTCGACATGATGTGGGGCCTGCTCGCCACGCTGCCTGTCACCGAGCTGAACAAGATCGATAACAAGTACATCGACAAGTACCACCCGGCCAAGAAGGCGAAAGTGGCGGCATAAGGTGAACTGAATGGCTATTAAGGACAACATCAAGCCCACTCGTTCCGAGCTGCTTGAGTTGAAGAAGAAGATCGTCCTGTCGCAGAGCGGCCATAAGCTGCTCAAGATGAAGCGGGACGGGCTCATCCTGGAGTTCTTCGAGATCATGGAGAAGGCCCGGAACGCACGCAGCGAGCTCATGAAGAGCTACGACGACGCGACGACCAAGATAGCCATTGCCCGTGCCGTGGAGGGCGTCGTGGCGGTCAGGTCCGCCGCGTTCTCCCTTACGGAGAAGCCGGAGATCAATCTCGAGAGCAAAAATGTAATGGGCGTCATCGTGCCTAAGATCGAGTCCTCGGGCGTGCAGAAGCCGATCCTGAACCGGGGCTACGGCATCATCAACACCAGCGCCCGTATCGACGAGGCGGCCCAGGGCTACGAGAGGCTCGTGGAGCAGATCATCATCTCCGCGGAGATCGAGTCGGCCATGAAGAAGCTCCTCGACGATATCGAGAAGACCAAGCGGCGTGTCAACGCCCTTGAGTTCAAGGTGATCCCCGAGCAGCTCGAGGCGGAGCAGTTCATCAAGCTCAGGCTCGAGGAGATGGAACGCGAGAACACGTTCCGCCTCAAGAAGATCAAAGATTAGATATGTATATCTTCGAAAAACTTACGGCGCTCTGGGACTCCCCGGAGGGCCGTGGACTTATTTTTAGGTTCATGTGGTACGTTTCGCTGGGCATGATGGTGCTCGGCTACCTGATCATCGCTTACATGTTATTCTTCCAGTGACGCCTTACTGCCTGTGTGCCTCCGCAGCCGGCATGGCCGGTCAGTAAGATGGAGCACCTATTTATAAACGAATGCTTTATTAACAACTGTAGCCGTTCAATAGCGGATGTGTTAGTATGACAGAATGGTGGGCTTTCAAGCCTATAACTACTGCATTCGAGAAGGCGAAGAAAATACTTCTCGAGCCGTTCAACGCATGGGCGTGGCTAAAGCTAATGATCATCGTGTTCTTCGTGGGCACGGGGTCCAGCCGCATCAGTAACCAGTTCAGCAACATGGCCAACTATCGCACAGGCCCGGAGGACACCGCGGGCATCGAGCAGGGCATCACCTCGCTCCTCTCGAACTCTACGATACTGGCGATAATAATCGTTGCGGCCTTGCTCATAATTCTCGTCGCGGTCCTGTTCGCTTACCTGCGCAACGTGTTCTCGTTCGTCCTGATCAAGGCCCTCACGTCCGGCGACGTGCACATTATCCAGCCCCTGAAGGAGAACCTGGGCCGGGGCTTCAGGCTGTTCGTCTTCACGCTGGCTGCCAGCATACTCACGCTCGTCGTCGTACTGGCCTTCATCGCCATCGCCATCCTGCTGATCCTACTCGCTGTGCAGGCGGGCACCTCCTCGGCGGCGGGCATCGTCACGCTCATACTGGTGATCTGCGTCATTTGCCTGCTCATCCTGCTGATGGTCCTGTTCTCCATAGCGATGGGCATCTTCATCGGCTTCACCTACGACTTCGTGGCGCCCATGGTCTACTTTAAAGGCAGGGGCATCGTCGAGTCATGGAAATGGCTCTGGGCGTCGATTAAGAAGGACTGGCAGCAGTACGGCGTATACGTGATCACGCGCTGGGCCCTCGAGCTTGCGGTCGGCCTGCTGTCGATGATAATCATCGTGCCGGTGGCCCTCATCTTCATCGCCATCCTCGTGGCCGGGTGCATCCTCGCCGCGGCCGTGGCAAAGACCAGCGTCGCGCTCGCGGTCGTCATCGGCCTCGTACTACTGGTCGTGCTGGCGCTGTTCCTCATCGCCCTCATGGCCATATCGATGCCCATCGCGGTCTACTTCCGGTACTACTCGCTGGACGTGCTGAAGCATATCGACCCGTCGGCCGTCATCTACTCTGAAAGGTTCGCGCCTCCGCCGGCGACGCTGCCCGCGTGATGACAAAATAAAAACGAGCTATTTCTTTTTTCGGATTATTTTTCCAGCTTCGACAGGTCCTTGTGCCGGTAGATATCCATACACCGCGAGGAACAGAACGCCTTACCGCCGTACTTCTCGGCTTTTCCCTTGATCTGCTTCTTACAGTTCGCACAGACTTTTGGTCCAAAAAGGCCGTTGAACATGCCGCTCACCATTAAATATATAGTCATACCACAACATAAAGCCCCCTGATGCTCACAAAGAGAGTCATTCCCTGCCTCGATGTGGTCTTAGGCGAAGGCGGCGGCTGCGTGGTCAAGGGCGTGGAGTTCGTTAACCTGAAGAACGCCGGCGACCCGGTGGAGCTTGCCAAGCGCTATAACGAGCAGGGGGCCGATGAGCTTGTTTTCCTGGACATCACGGCCTCGCACGAGGGCCGCAGGACCATGATCGACGTCATCGAGCGCACGGCCGACGAGGTCTTTATCCCCATGACCGTGGGCGGCGGGATCAAGACCATCGAGGGCATCCGTTCCATTTTAAGGGCCGGGGCGGACAAGATCACCGTCAACACGACGGCGGTCAAGGACCCATCCTTTATCAAGGAGTCCTCCGACATTTTCGGCTCCCAGTGCATCGTGACCGCCATCGACTGCAGGAGCAACACGAATATCGGGGACCCTAACGCTGTCAATATCATTAAGAACAAGTTCGGAAAGCCCGCGTGGTACGAGGTCGTCATCTACGGCGGCCGGACGCCCACGGGCATCGACGCCATCGAGTGGGCCAAAAAGGTGGAGGAGCTCGGGAGCGGCGAGATCATGCTGACGAGCATGGACGCCGACGGCACCAAAGACGGCTATGACCTGCCCATCACGAAGGCGATATCCAAAGCCGTCCGCATACCTATCATCGCCTCGGGCGGCGCCGGGAACATCGAGCACATGTACGAGGCCTTCGCCGAGGCGGACGCTGACGCTGCGCTGGCCGCGAGCATTTTCCACTTCGGCGAGTACACCATCGGCCAGGCAAAGGAATATCTACGCTCTAAGGGCGTACCGGTGAGGCTCTAGCATGGAGATCGGGGAGTTCCAGCGCCTGATGAAGGCGCTCTACGGCGCCAACGACGCTGAGAGGGGACTCCAGAAGACCCAGCTCTGGTTCTATGAGGAGTGCGGGGAGCTGGCCGAGGCCATGCGAAAGAACGATAAAAAGGCCATCGAGGAAGAGATGGCCGACGTGTTCGCCTGGATGGTCTCCATGGCCAACATGCTCGACATCGACGTGGAGAAGGCGTGCCTGGAAAAGTACCCGATGAAGTGCCCCAGGTGTGGCCACTTGCCCTGCACGTGCACTGAGAAATAAGGCCAATGACCACCATATTTTTAAAATAACGAGGCCATTATCACGGTCAATGGACTCCATAGCATCGGCCTCGGTGAAATATGGCAGCAGCCGCACCCGTGAGCTGCTCTTCAGGCCCCTCGACCTGAAATTTTGGTTACTTGCGACGCTGGGGCTCTCTGCGGGCGACCCGAGGCAGGCCGAGATGTGCCGATTGAGGCCATATTACCGGGGCACAAGGCTCCTGGCCACGATGGGCGTGCTCATTATACTGCCGGCGTTCCTCATCCCGTTCATGGCGCCCTTTATCGGGTCGGGCGGAGCGCTCGTGCTCGTCGTGCTTTATCTTGTATTCGTCCTTGCCATGTGTCTCGCCAGCCTGTTCCTCGAGGTGAGCCTGGACGCCGTGTTCGCCATAGGTCACGAGGCGGGATGCGGCTTTTCGGACGCCTTTAGAGCCTTCGCCCGCTTCGTCCGGGAAGACCCCGGGAATGCTGCCGGCTATATGGGCGCCAAGCTGCTCGTCGACACGGGGGCGATGACGATCGTATCGCTGTTTTTCCTTCCCGCTTTATTTACTATGGTATTTATCCTGTCGTCCGTGCTGCACACGCTTCAGGCAGGGCAGGCCGTTTCGAGGGCAACGGCTTTTGGCGGGCTCGCGCTCGTTGCCGTGTTCTGCGCGGCCGCCATGCTCGCCTCGGGGCTCCTGTCGGTGCCGCTGTCGGCGTTCTATGGCTACTACACGGAGGAGACCGTACGACGAATATGTCCCGTGTCTTACGCCGCACGACGCTAAATATTTAAGCAATAGCGGCCACTAAAATCACGGCGTTTCAGCTATGGACGGTTTCTTCTCATTATTCGGCAAAAGCATGAAGGAGCTCGGAAAAAGCCCCATCCTGCTGCTGGCCGGCCTCATCCTGGGCGCACTGTCGCTGCCACTTCTGGCAGGGTACATCGGGGTCCAGCAGATGATCCGCTCAGCGCTGGTAGACTTTTCCCAGCTCGTCGTGCCTCTGCTCATCACGCCCTTCATCACGGGAGGCGCGCTCGGGTATGCGCTCGAAGTGCGGGAAAAAGGGTCCTCCAGCCTCTCGACGTTCTTTGCCTCGGCGAAGAAGAGCTACCCGAAGCTGCTCATATGCGGCATCATCGCTTTCATCGTCTACTACTTCCTGCTCACCGCCATCATGGTGTTCGTGCTTGCCGGCACCGTGGACCCGTTCATCGGCTCCATGCTGGGCTTCCTGATGCTGGGCCTGACGTTCTTCGTGCTCATGTCCATCGAGTTCTACGACATCGACGTCGTCTCGAAGGGCTCGGGCATCATGGCCGCCTTCAGGAACAGCATGGACTTCGCCCGGAAAAACCTGTTGACGGCGGCGGGGTTCTTCATCATGGCAGTAGTGCTGAAGTCCCTGGTACAGCTTCCCCTATCCTTCGGCATGGCGGGCGCCATGATATCGAACGAGACCTATTATAACGCCCTGATGGCCATGTCTAACGCCTCGGCGAATGCCACGAACGCGACCGCTGCCAACGCCTCGGTCAACATGACCACGCTGCTGAGCATGGGTAACATTACACTGAGCCCTGAAGCGCTCGTAGTCGTCGGCATCTTCCAGATGCTCATCCAGGGATTCGTCTTCGCGCTGCTGGCGCTCTTTAAGGCGAACCTGTACATGGTAGTAAGGAACCGGAAGAAGATCACGGACTTCGACTACGATTTCTCGGACGAGGAGTCGCCCTGACACGGCCCTTCGTTTCTTTAAACGGTTCTCTGATTATGATAGAAGGCTTATATATTCAGCGGTAATTCAGGACATAAATGGTTAAGCCAACATACGTCTATAAGCATAACTCAATGAAAACGATCAATAAAGGGGTATTACAATGAACAGGGTAGGAAAGAGTATGGGCGCCTTCGCGGCGACTATCATCTGTTTCGTGCTCGTATGCGGCTCGACGCTGCCACTAGCGCTTGCCGCGGATACGACGCCGCCCGTAACGAACGCTTCACTTGTCGGCACTTATAACAGCACCTCGGGCTGGTACTACGGGGATAGCGGCCCAACGGTCAGCCTGTCGGCGACCGACGACAACTCTGGAGTCGCCCACACGTATTATCGGCTGGATAGCAACGCTGAGGTCACATATACATCGAGCTTTACAATTGCCGATGGCAGCCACACGCTCGCGTTCAGGAGTGTCGATAACGCCGGAAATACCGAGACACTTAGCGCATCTCATAATTACCTTACATTAAACGTGGACATCATCAAGCCCACGTTGAACATAACGATAAACGGCAAATGGAACGCCACCGCTGGCTGTTATAGCGGCAATACGAGCGTGAACCTGACGGCTTCCGATAAGGGCTCAGGCGTATCGTCCATCCAGTACTCCTTCGATAACAGCAACTGGAAGGACTATGCAGGCAACATAACCATTCCCGACGGCTCCAACACGCTGTACTACAGGAGCTACGATAAGGCCGGGAACGTGAACGCGAGCTCTATGGCGTTCAACGTCTTCAACCCGGAGATCCTGACCAGCCCGGCACACGACACATGGTACGATCATTACATATATGGCATTATGTTCGTTAAGCCCGCTTCAAACGACACCAGATACATTCAGTATTCGTATAGTAGCGATCATAAGGTCTGGTATACATACGATATGGATAACCCTGCTCCGTTCGATCTTTTCAAGGAGGGCAACTACTCGATCTGGTACAGGGCCGTCAGCAGGTCTGGCAACACCAGCGATATTCGCTTCATGTGGTTCGGCATAGACATAACCCCGCCCACTATCGGTATTAGCTATGACGGGGATATGTCGAGGAGCAAAGGCTGGTTCAACGGTGACGTCACCGTGCACATAAACGCCAATGACAACGGCTCCATCAGCAGGACGGAGTACAGCTGGGACAACTCGAACTGGAACACGTACAAGGACCCGTTCAAGGTGACCTGGGGCAAATCCAGGACGATCTTTTACCGCACCTTCGATATGTACGACAGGACGGCCAGCGGCAGCACGTTCATTTACTTCCGCCCCGGCAGCGTGGACCAGGGGCCCATGTCCGACACGGTCTACATAAACGGCTCGACGTCCGGCGGAAACCCCACGGCGACCGCATCGCCCACGGAGAACCCGACGCCCGTGCCGACCCAGCAGCCCACCCCTACGCCCACGATAGAGCCTTCGGCAACCCCGGTCCCGGACACGTCCTCGGGGTCTGGTAACCCGCTCGCCATCGCGGTCCTCGTGGGAGTGCTGGCGTTCCTGGGCATCGCCGCGGCCGCAGTATACCTCTTCATGTCTAAGAAAAAGTGAGCATGGAGAGGCCCCCTATTTTTTTCTCTTTTAGAAAGGCATAAATGAGTTAATGCCGTATCTTCATTGTATGGCCGGAGGGCCTGTCATGATACCCGTGGATGAAGAAGAGCTTGTCAGGATCATCGAAAACGCCAGCCCGTGGGTCGTCAACATCAGCGTGAGCATGGTGCAGGACGCCTACATGAACGCCGCCCCCGTACAGGGAATGGGCTCGGGCATCGTCGTGGACAGCGCGGGCTACATCCTCACGAACAACCACATCGTGGAGAACGCGAACGGCATGGTCGTCAGCATGTTCGACGGCACCCAGCTCGACGGCACGCTCATGGGCAACGACCCCATGTCTGATGTGGCGGTCGTGAAGGTGGACAGCAATAAAAAGCTGCCCGTGGCGAGGCTGGGCAACTCCGACGGCGTCAAGGTCGGAAACACGGCGATCGCCATCGGGAACCCGTTCGGGTTCATGCTTCGCGGCCCGACCGTTACCGTGGGCGTCATCAGCGCCCTCAACCGGACCATCCAGGCGGACAAGGGCGTCTTCGAGAATTTATTTCAAACTGACGCCCACATCAACCCGGGCAACAGCGGAGGGCCTTTGTTGAATAGCAAGGGAGAGGTCATAGGCATGAACTCCGCGAACATCCCGTTCGCCCAGGGCATCGGCTTCTCCATACCCATAAACAATGCCATGGCCATCGCAAAAGAGCTGATCGAGCACGGCAAGGTCATCCGGCCCTGGCTCGGCATCCTGGGCATCGGCCTGAACAAGGACATCGCCGCATATTATAATCTAAGCGCCGAGGAGGGCGTGCTCATCACGAGGAGCTTCGAGAACAGCCCCGCATGGGCGGAAGGCATCACCTCGGGGGACGTCATCACGAAGGTGGACGGCAAGCCCATCAAGGACATGACGGAGCTGGCCGGGTACGTCCGGAAGAAGAAGATCGGCGACGTGATCACGCTGTCCGTGAAGAGAGGAAATCTCCAGGGAGACGTTAAGGTGAGGCTGGCCGAGATCCCGACCTCAAAATAATTTTTTCGATCATTTTTTATTCAATGATGAACTCACACCGCCCGTCGCCCATGGCGTAGCACTTCGTCTCCTTTACCTTCGCCGGGCTGTTATAGTATTTAGTGAAGATGGTCTCGAAGATGCCCGAGTCGAAGGCGCACGCCGGCCTCCCGAGATACGGCAGGTCCTGGCATTCGAAGCAGTCGCAGATGACGATATCGAGGGGTTCCACGCTCCTGACATCCAGGCGTCCCAGCTTCTGCGCCTCCCAGAATTTCGCCAGGTTTGCCAGCAGCCGGCCCAGGTCCGGGTCGGCGACACGAGGGTAGAGCGCCTCGCCAACGCTGGCGCCGGCCTCGTGGAGTACGGGGTCCAGGTCGATGCCCTCGTCGAGGAGGGCCACGCGTATGGTGCGGAACATGAGCCGGAAGAAAGCGAACGGGTCGCCGGACGACATGGCATATTTAGATATGTACTCCGTCATGTCCTTTTTCAGCTTTTTCCGCCGGGACAGGCCGCCTAGGTAGCTGGAATCGATGAAAAAGATCTTTTTACGGGCGTCTGCGGGGTCGGCGCGCGATGATACGATGCCGTCGTCGGCAAGGCTCTTCAGGTGTACGGATATGGTCGATTTAGCCCTGCCCGAGGCCTCGACGATCTCGTCGAATCTCATCTCTTTCTCCAGGAGCATGGAGAGGATGCTCATGCGGACGGGGCTGTCGACAGCCCGTATTCCGCCCTCGGTGGCAAAGAGCTCCGCCGCCCGCTCATCGCGGCCCTTTTTTTGCTTCATCTCTTCCATACTATGACCATAAACTACAAATAGTTATTGTTCGTATATAACAGAATGTTCGTTTACTATCGAACATTTGGAGATGGAGTGCTCCGCGCGGAAGTAGCAGGCATGTATACCACCTGATTAACGATCATGAGCTGCGAAGCTGCATGAAGCAACAGGGGCCGCAGAATGCGGCTCCTCCTCTCGAAATGAGAAGGATATTAAACTTGTAATAAAAATATAAATGTGACAGGAACCGAACATGACGCAGACCATTGAGAACCTGACGAAAGCCTTTATCGGCGAAAGCATGGCAAGGAACCGCTACACGTTCTACGCGAGCACCGCCCGCGAGGAAGGGTACGAGCAGATCGCCGCGATCTTCCAGCTCACGGCGGACAACGAGAACGAGCACGCCGAGTGGCTGATGAAGATGATCAACCAGCTGAAGGCGAAGTCGACTGACGATTACGGCGAGATCCACGTCGAGGCGGCCGCGCCCACCGTATGGGGCACCACCGTGGAGAACCTGAAGGCCGCCATAGCCGGCGAAACGTACGAGTACACGACCATGTACCCGGAGTTCGCCCGCGTCGCCAAAGCCGAGGGCTACAAGGACATTGCCGGGCGCTTACTGTCGATCGCGAATGCGGAAGAGCACCACGGCGGCCGGTACGCCAGAATACTCAAGGAAGTAGAGGCGGGCACGTTTTTCAAGAAGCCGCAGGAAGTAGCCTGGGTATGCAGGAAGTGCGGATACGTGCACTTCGGCAGGGAGCCCCCGGCGAAGTGCCCGTCGTGCGATCATGAGAAGTCATACTACGAGCTGTTGAACGAGGTTTATTAAAGCCCGATGGGCACTGGAAAGCGAAGCTTTCACCTTTTTTGGAAAGCTTAATCTACCCATTGCCCCTTCTTTTTTTATTGTATAATTACGGAGAAATTTAATGGTCAGGCTATTGTCGGATACGGACATAAAACGGCTAGTCACGATGAACGATATCGTCCCCGCGGTGGAGAACGTTTTCGCGGAGTACGCCGAAGGCAGAGTGGAGATGCCCAGTAAGATATACCTCGACATAAAGGGCTACGGGGACTTTCGCGCCATGCCATCCTACGTGCCGTCCATAGGCACGGCAGGTGTAAAATGGGTCAACGTGCACCCCGATAACCCTTCAAAAGGCCTCCCAACGGTCATGGCGACCATACTCCTGAACGATCCTGAGACAGGCAGGCTCATTTGCGTGATGAACGGCTCCACGCTCACTGACGAGCGCACCGGCGCTGCTGGAGGAGTTGCGGCGAAGTACCTCGCCCGCAAGGACTCTTCGGTGGTCGGCCTCATTGGGAGCGGCCACCAGGCCTATACGCAGATGCTCGCCTACAACGTGGTGTTCGGGCGGCAGATCAAGCTCGTCAAGGTCTACAGCCGCCACCCCGAGCACGCCGAGGCGTTAGCGGGGCGCATCAGGGCGGAGATGGGGTACGATGCGCAGGCGGTAATGACAGCCCAGGAGGCGGCGGACTCTGACATTATCGCTACCATTACGCCCGCCCGCAGGCCGGTGCTCATCGCCGACTGGGTGAAGCCCGGCACGCACATCAACGCCATCGGGGCGGACGCCCCGGGCAAGCAGGAGCTCGAGTCCATGCTGACCGTCAAGGCCAGGGTCTTCGTCGATTCCGTCGAGCAGGCCTCCCATAGTGGCGAGATCAACGTCCCCTGGAGCCAGGGCCTCCTGAATAAAGATAAACTGGCCGGCACTATAGGCGAAGTGATCGTGGGCATGATGCCCGGCAGAACGAGCGACAGGGAGATCACCGTCTTCGACTCCACGGGCCTGAGCATCCAGGACATGGCCGTGGCCCACCTCGTCTACGAGCGCGCCCTTAAGGAGCACATCGGCACCGACGTCAACATCTAATGGGCATTTTTAATTCTCGAATATTATTTTTTCTCAGTAAAAATTTCCCCTGCCAGGGGTTATCTCAAAAATATTCTTCCACATACGTTAAAGGCAAACTGAACTAACAGTAACATATTTTTACTAGGCCCTTGTATAGATAAATTATCAAGTGGTTGGTGTAGAGTCGGGGGCATAAAAATGGTTCGAAAAGCGTTAGTTGCCTGTATCTTATCTATAATAATCGCTGTATTTTTGTTACTTGCATGTACTCCGGTACAGGCAGAGCTCGTAAAAAAGGTATTCGTCACCTGTGAGAACAACGGCGAGGTCTGGACTGTCGATCCGTACATGGTAAACCAGTCCACGAAGACCATCGTCGGCAGTCAGCCGAAGGACCTGGCCGTCGATTCCAGCGGCAAGTACGCATACGTGCTGAACTACGGGGACAACGATATATCTGTGGTAGATCTCGCCGGCGGCACCGTGGTAAGAACGATCGACCTTGAGGAAACTATCCCGGATTATCATCCTTTCAGGATCGTTGCGGATCCGCAGAGGAACTACGCCTACGTGGCCGCCAATCTTACCGGTAACCCCGACGACTGTGTCATCTTCGTCATCAACATGAACACGGGGCTGGTGAGCAAAACCATCGAATCGGAGAAATATAACCAGGGCAGCGGCGGCGTCCGCGCGATCGCGGTAACATATTTCGGCGGCACCCCGTACCTGTTCATAACGCATTATTACGATAACGAGCTGGTCATCTATAACCTCAACACGTACAGCGAGATCGGGTCAGTGAATATATTCCATCACAACGGAGGCGGCGATTATGAGGTATTCAACACGACAGACGTCGCCTTCTCTGCCAACGGCCAGTTCGTGTACGTGGCCCATAAGAATAACGTTTCGATGTTCAACACCGACCTGCTCATAGGCCTGGCGGGGTCGGGAATAATATATGTCACCGGCCACACGATATCCACCAGCGGCGTCGCCGGCGAGGTGAATCGGCTCCTGCCGGACAACACGAGCACCGGCGTGTACCTTTCATGCGCTCCCAATTCTATCGCTATCGCAGACGCGACGCTGTCCCGCATAAGCGTCACGATACCCGTCAGCTATGGCCCCAAAGAAATGGCTTTCGATAACAATACGCTATATGTGTGCGACTCGGATAGCTCCATATCGGTCGTAGACCTGTCGAGGCAGGTAGAGATAGGCAGGATCAAGGTGGGGAGCATGCCCTCCGGCATCGTGGTGCAGACCGTCGACGTGCCCGTGCCTGTGCCATCGCCGTCGCCCACGCCGCTTCCCGTGACGACGGTGAACGTGACCGTGGACCCTAACCCGATCATAGCTGGCTCCGATGCGCAGGTAAAGGTCACGGTGATGAACGGCACCACGCCCCTGAAGAACTCTTTCGTACGCGTCATAAGCACCGGCGGGACAGTAAGGAGCTCCAGCGGCACCACCACTTCGGACGGCGTCTTCCTGACGAACTTCACGTCGTCGTCCTCCGGCAGGTTCGACCTGACGATAAGCGCGAACACGTCAGGGTACCTGGACCAGTCCTCGAGCGCCGTGATCGTGGTCAATCCGGCCGGCGCAAAAATGCTGTCCCTTAATGTAACCGCCGAGCCTAAAGAGCTGACCTCGGGCTCCGAGGCGTCCATCGCGGTCAAGGTCACGGATAATGGCGCCCCGGTAAGCGATGCCACGGTCAGCTTCATCAGCACGGGCGGCAAGGTCACAAGGCTGTTACCCACGACGGCCTCGGACGGCACATGCTATGCGAAGTTCACGTCAAACGCCTCGGGCTCGTTCGTGCTCACCGTCACGGCCAACAAGTCAGACTACGGGACCGCGACGGCCAACACGATAATAACCGTGGCCCCGGCAGCCGTGAACGTGCTGACCATGAACGTAACGGTATCGCCCCAGCCGGTCGTCATCGGCAACGAGTCGGTCATCACCGTCACCGTCATGAACGGCACGCAGCCCGTCAACGGCGCGCGGGTGGACCTGACGAGCACGTTCGGCGCGGTCACGCCCCTTTCCGGACTGACGACGTCCGACGGCAAGTTCCTGGCGAAGTTCAAGCCCGGCAGCCCGGGCTTCGGCTTTTTGACGGCCAGCGTGAACGCCACGGGCTACGAGAGGGCGACGAGCAGCACGGCGATCGAGGCCGCGAGCGCCGCGCCGAAGAAGCTTTACATTAATATGACCATCGACCCGAAGCCCGTCGACGTGAACGAGGGGGCTACGGTCGCCATTTCGGTCACGGACGGCGTAAAGCCGCTGAGCGACGCGCGCATCAACGTCACGTGCACCGGGGGCAGCATCGTGCCCGCATACGGCAAGACAGACTCGGACGGCAAGTACAACGCGAAGTTCATACCGGACGACGCCGGCACCTACACCATCGCGGTCGTGGCCACGGCCACCGGGTTCGAGCAGGCGAGCTCCAACGCCATGGTCGACGCGACCGAGAGCCTCGTGCTTAGCGATTTCGTGTTCTGGATCGCCTTGATCATCGTAATACTGGCGATCCTTATCATCGCCATCGTGTGGTTCCTGCGGAAGTGGCTGCGGAAGTCGCTCAGCATCGTGCCGAAGAAGACGAGGATACCGGCGGACGGCGTCACGAAGGTGCCCGTCAGGGTGCAGTACGTGAACGGGTTCGGCATGCCGAGCAGGATGCGCAGCGACGTGGAAGTGGAGCTCGAGGCGACCTCGGGCACCATCAAGAGCGTCACGCTGCCGTCAAGGAGGGACTACATCGACACTGACCTAACCGCCTCCAAAGAGTTCGGCACGGTCACGATCACCGCGAAGTCAGCCCGGGATGTAGCATCGGCAGAAGTCCTATACGTAGTAGATAACGGCTCCCTCGAAGTTACGGTGGCCCCGGACTCGATACCGGCGGACGGGAAGTCTTCCGCCTCCATCACGGTCAAAGTGAAGGACGGAAAGGGCAACTACGTGAAGCCTCTTGAGGACACGGTAATCGAGTTCAACACATCGCTGGGTGACGCCGTGAGCTCCGTCTACATGCCCGCAGGCGACCAGTCTGCGAACGCCACCATCTTTTCGGGCGACATGACAGGCATATCGGTCGTGACCGCGTCCATGGGCAACCTCAGGGGAGAGGCCAAGATCGAGTTCCGAGGCCTGCCCAAGCGGTTCTGCATGAACTGCGGCTCCCCGATGACCCTCGACGCCCAGTCCTGCCCGGCCTGCGGCAAGAACCCGCCGTCCGGCGTGGACACCAAGCAGTGCATGACCTGCGGTACCGTCATTCCCGAGCAGGCCCAGTTCTGCCACAAGTGCGGGGCCATGCAGAACGTCCGCGTAAAAGTGCCGCCCGTCGGAGGGCTCAATTGATGCGCCAGATCAGGCTGGCGTTATTCGTCCTGGCGCTCGCTCTGCTGCCAGCGCTCATCTCCGCGGAGGCCAGCGGTTCAGCGCTAGTCTATTTTAACCAGACCTCCGAGAGCGTGGGCGAAGGCAGCACCGTCGGGCTCACTATCATTTATGATAACCCCGACGCCTGGATAATCGGAGGTTTGCCGGTGACCATTAAGATGAGGGCCACTGGAGGTAACGCGACCTACGGCACTAATTATACGGCGACGTTGAACGGCGTGCCGTTCAATTCCGACGGAAGCGCGACGTACGTCTTTACGCCCGTTTATACGTACTGGCATGAGATCCCGGTCGTGTTCCACGCGAGCAATTCGATCGCTAATGATGTGTCTCAGGAATTCACACTGGAAGTATCTGGTGCTTTATATACATATCCGGGATGGCCCGACCGGAACACGCTCCACATCGATAAGCTCCCTACGACCCAGTTCCAGGCCGTGCAGGAGAGCGTCAACGAGGGAAGCTCGATCAACGTCGCCGTCGTCCGGTCCGGGGCCACATACATGCCGAGCAGCGTCGATTACACGTGCATGAGCAACGCCACCAGGGGCGGCACTTTTACCGTTTCCCCGCAGCCGCAGACAGTCAACTTCGCGGCAGGCGAGACAGTCAAGTATATCACTGTCAGTACTTCTGTTGACGGCTATTTCGAAAACGATTATAATGTCACCCTTCAGCTTTCGAACCCTGTCGGCTGCAGGCTTGTGAATACGGTCAAGAATAACCTGACGGTGACCAGCAGCGGCTCGACGCCTGTCGTCGAGTTCAAGGAGACGAGCGAGAGCGTCGACGAGGGCGGCAGCGTCAACCTCACGGTCACCCGGGAAGGCGACATATCGAACACCGCCAGCAAGGTCGAGCTCAGCATGGACATCCTTCCGGGGACCGGCTACTACGCGGTCACCGGTAACAACGCCACCCAGCTTAACAATAATAATTACCAGATAACCTTCCAGAAGGGCGAGAAAGAGAAGACCATTACCATAAACGCGGACTCCAACCTTGCCTACGATGATACGCGGGTGATAAAATTTACCCTCGAGGCCGTGAACGGCGGCAAGGCGCTGATCGGAACGAAGGGCTCGAATGATCTGACGATCAACGATAGGACGGCGCTGCCGGAGATCGAGTTCGTGCTGTCGGGCGAGGCCGTCGACGAGGGGAACGCTATCGATATAACCCTGTGCAGGACCGGCGCCACGAACATCAGGAGCAGCGTGGAGTTCAGCTATACGGTCGAAGGCCACAGCAGGGATAACTTCTCGGTATCGCCGACGAACATGGTCCTGTTCCAGCCAGGGCAAAAGACGGCCAACATCACGGTCACGACCCGTGACGATGTCATCTGCGGCAATGATTATCGCCTGGACTTCACGCTCACAAACCCCGTTAATGCCACCATCGGCAATTCGATGAACGCCCTGGCCGTTTCCGATACGACCCCTTACCCCGTGGTCAGTTTCACGGCCGGCATCGCCAGCGTCAATGAAGGGAACACCGTCAGCCTTTATCTGACCCGGTCGGGCGCGAAGAACGTCGAGAGCAGGGTCGTATTCCAGTATGATAATACGCTGAGCAGGAACATGTACGTCTCAAGGTTCCAGGCTGACCCGGCGCTGGACAGCACGTCAAAATGTATTATAACGTTCGCCCCGAACGAGACCGGCAAGACAGTCAACATCAGCGTGATCGAGGATAACAGGACGCACGATGCCCAGTACGCATACTTCCGGCTCCAGCCGCAGGATAACGTCTCGATCGGTTCCTTAGACCACGTGGAAGTGGAGGTCATAGACCTATCGGAGCGCGTGCCTGAACCCTATGACGTCTATTTCACCGAGTCGGGCTTTGACGCCAATAGCGGTGGCTTATGCGAGATAATAATAGAGAGGTCGGCATACGACCGGGAGTCCAGCATTATTTTCTACCGGGCCAGCGGCAGCGCGGCCTCGCCCGATGACTACTCCACGACGGCCGGCCTTCCATACACGGTCCACTTCGCGGTCAAAGAAAGATTCCAGAAGATAACCGTGCTGGTCAACTCTTCGGCACAGGGCGAAAAGTCGGTCGTCTTCGGCCTTCAAAAGGTATCGGACGATGCAGTTCCGGGTAATCCACAGACCTATACGCTGTCCATCCATGGCCTGACCCCCACCCCAACGCCGACGCCCGAGCCCACGCCGACACCTACCCCGGCGCCCGACGTGGAACAGTTATACGTCAACGCGAACCTCGACACCGAGCAGATCGTCGCCGGATACGAAGGCAAGATCACCATCACCGTGACGGACGGGACCCGGCCGGTCAGCGGCGCAAAAGTGAGCATCGACCGCACCGGCGGCCAGATCATCATGCTCAACTCGACGACGGACGGCAACGGCGTCTGCTACGCCACGTTCAAGTCGGACAACCCAGGCCAGCACTCGCTGACAATCACGGCCACGGCCACGGGATATGACCCGGGCACCGCGATGCTGGCCGCCAGCGTAGTCAACGCCATACCCGGGGCGCTTACCGTGAACGCCATGGTCAAGCAGCAGCCCGTGGTCATCGGCTCGGAGGCAGAGGTCACCGTCAGCGTCATGGATGGCGGCATCCCCGTGCCGGGGGCCTCGATAAAGATCGAGACCACGAGCGGCTCTGTAACCCCGTCCTCGGGCACGACCGACAGCGACGGCAACATGTTCGCCATGTTCCACTCGGGAGACCCTGGCTCGTACATACTTACCGTGACGGCAACGGCTAGCGGTCACCCGGCGTCCAGGGTGAGCTACGCGGTACAGGTCGTGGGCGCCGATGAGAGGCACCTGTACGCCGCCATGAGCGTCGATCCCAAGTCGGTCAGCCCCAACTCGAAGGCCGAGGTCACGGTGACGGTCACGGACGGCGTCATGCCAGTGAGCAACGCGCAGGTCAGCCTCGTGGCAACGGGCGGCACTATCACCCCAGAGTCCGGCGTTACCGACAGCGACGGCAAGTTCGTCGCCCAGTACACAGCGGGCTCCGAGGGCACATATACGCTTGGAGTCACCGCCTATTCCGAGGGGATAGGCCAGGCGAGCTACAGCACCTTCATCAAGGTAAAACAGGGCATGTTCGACATGCAGATCCTGATCTACTTCATCATTGCGGTCATCATCATCGCCATCGTGCTCATCATCCTGGTGACCTTGATAGAGAAATGGAGGGAATACGACCTCAGGGTCGTCCCGAAGGTGGGCGCCATCCCCGCGGACGGCATGTCCAGGCTGCCCGTGCGTATCGAGGTCTTTAACGGCTTCGGCCGGCCGAAGAAGGCGCGGAGCGACACGTACGTCGAGCTCGAGTCCACTGCCGGCCGGATCGAGAGCGTCACCATACCCTCAGGCAGGAACTTCGCCGACGCGGTCCTGACGTCCTCCAAGGAGTTCGGCCCCGTCACCATAAAGGCTAAGATAGGCGATAAGGCCAATGCGTCCGTGCCCGTCGAGTTCAAGCTCGAGGGAGGCTCTCTGGCCGTAACCATCACCCCGGGCATGATCATCGCCGACAGCAAGTCGTCCGCCAGCGTCAACGTCCGCATACGGAACTCGAAGGGCAACTATGTCGTGCCCCTGTCCGACAAAGTGATCGAGCTTAACACGACCCTCGGCGACATCGTCGGCTCGATAGTCAACATGCCCGCGAGGGCTAACTCGGCGAACGCCACGATCGTCTCCAATAAAGAAGGAGGCATCGCGATGGTGACCGCGACCATGGGCACGCTAAAGGGTACCGGCCGCGTGGAGTTCCGGAGCATGTCCCGTCAGCTTTGTGCAAACTGTGGCCAGCCCATACCGGGCAGCCTGCCCGTATGCCCGTCGTGCGGTGCGCCTGCGGTTTCAGCGGATGATAAGAAGGCTACTGCGTCGATGAACTGAGCGTCCGACAGAAGCCCGCGAAGAGTCGTAAGACCGCGAAGACGGTTTCGAGCCCGAAGACCGCGAAGCTTACGCGAAGACCGCGAAGATTCATTATAATATAATTTTATTTTTTCTTGATTAAGTCAAAATCCCGTAATTTATTCTTTAAGAAAGTCTTCGCGGTCTTCGCGTAGGCTTCGCGGTCTTCGGGCTCGAATAATCTTCGCGGACTTAGGACTCTTCGCGGGCTTTGACGGCATGAGAGACTGGATAGAATAACACAATAAAGCATAAATAATAAAATGATAGCAGCAAATCGCCGCCGTCACTTGACCCGGATACCGTCCAGCTTAATCTTCTCGAGCGGGCCCACGGTCACGATATCGACCTTTAGCGTCGCCAGCACCTTATAGACGAGCGTCAGCTCGTCTTCCGGCGAGCCTTCGGCGCCGTTACCGAAGCCTTTGACGATCTGGATCTCCTCGACCCCGCGCTCCACCAGAAAGGGCTTTTCCCGGTAGAACAGGCGAATGATATCCATGGCGATGTCCTCCCTCGTCCGGAGGTCGGCCTCTTTCACGGTGATCGCGTACGTGAGCGCCATGTGGACGTTCTGGGTTTCGCCGATGGCCCTGGGGATGCTGTATTTCACCCTGACGGACTCCTTCCCTTTCTTCGGGACAGCCCGAAGGCTCACGATGCCCCTCGAAGGCTCGACCATATAGTCGTCGCCCTCTTTCTTAAAAGTGCCCGGAGGGCATTCCACGCTTATAATGGCTTTGACAGGAGGCCTGGAAAGCCGGAATATGGCCGTGGAGCCGTCGGCGTCCAGCATGTCGACGACCTCCTCGTACTTGACGCTCATGGAGCCGCCGACGCTGGTCTCGTCTACGATAAAGTCAGTGCAGACCAGCGATACGGACCTCTTTTTTCCCGCCGCCGGGCCCAGCGCCACCTCGTCCTTAGCAAGCGACAGGCCGCTCTTAAGCCGATCGAGCAGGGCGTCGTCGATCTGTCCGATCATGGCATCACGTCTTCACGACGGGCAGGACGAGCTGCTTCACGCGGGTCGTATAGTGCAGCACGTTGGCGATCCTCACGGCGCTGTCCTTGCTCGTGTCGGCGAACGTGATATGGCGGATCTCCTTGTCCGGGTACGGGTTCACGAGCACGTAGCGGTACCACAGGCGCTGGTTCGGCGACTGCAGGTACTCAACGTACGGGTTTTTCGTGCCCCTGGGCCGGAGGTTAGACCACTCGTGTATGTAGACGCCCCGGGCGTTGAAGGCCGTGCCGTCCACGTACTCGACCGTGATGTCCAGGACTTCCTTATCGCCTCCCACGGCGCCGGACCAGTACGATACGGTGTCCGCGTAGTCGTTCAGCCCGAACCTGCAGATGGTGCCGACGGTGTTCTTATCCGTGTAGAACTGTTTCGTTATGAGGCCCATCGTGTCGATGCCGTAGTTGTACTCGTCCTCCATGTTCGTGCTCAGGTTGTACGATTTGCCGGCCGGGCTGGAAAGCTGCGTAAGCGTCACGCTCCTGGTCATGTTATCGATGTACTTGCGCAGGCCCGCCAGCTCGTCGATGATCCTGTTCCATTCCTCGGACCTGATCAGGTCCCCGGGCTTCTTGTAGCTCAATTCAAGCGCCATTGCTCACCCCTCCCGATTCTCTTTCAAGTTAATCATAGTCATACCACCTTCACCGTGCCCTTTACTCCGCTGGCCTTCAGCGAGTCTAGCAGGCCCTGTACGTATTCCGGCCTGGCGCCGACCCTCTCGAGCGAGGCCGACGGTATCCGGACCTCGAACGTGGCGGGCAGGTATGCAGACCACTCGAAGGTCACTTTCGTCGCGATCTCCACGGCGAACACGGACTTGTCGAACTGCGCCCGGTCAAAGACCCCCAGGTTGGACCCCACCGCCTCCGTGTACTTCCACCGGGTCTTACCCCTGGGCAGCGTCAGCGGCGTTGTCGATGAGAGCGAGGCCGTTCTGTCCGCCCCGTTGAGTATCGCCCGCCCCGCATAAAGGTTTAACACGTCGCCCCGGGCCATCCTGCCGTTAAAGGTGACGGACTGCCCCGTGTCGATGTTCGTGATCGTGGGATTGTTGATCTCCACGTCCGGCGTCTCCACGGCGAGCGTTATCCGGGGCTGCGACGAGGAGATGCTGACCGGGTCCACGGCCCATTCCCCGTTCGCGGGGACGGTCCAGGACTTTTTCATGTTCTCCTTCGGGTTCTCGACGATATCGATGGGATAGTCCTCCGGCAGGCCCAGCGCGATCCTTATCATGATACGGATGGAGTTCAGCGTGCCCCCGCCACTGTACCCTATGATGGCGGTCTTCAGGCGGCCCCTGTACTCCTGGTCCGCTTCGCCGACCTTGCGCTGCGTGCTGAGCATCAGGCCCAGCCGGTCCAGGTCATTGCCCCGGGCAGTGTCCACCCAGTGGGACCGCAGGATCTCGATGAGGTCCGACTGAGTGTAGTCCAGGACGTTTGCCACGGACCGGATGAGCGTAGTGACCGCCGAGTCCGCGTTCCACGTCATGTAAAAGTGGGGCAGCCTGTCGGCGATATCGTCAGCCCTTGACATCATGCCTCCATGAAGAGCTCCAGCAGCCTGCAGTCGCCCTTCTCATCCCTCTTGATGCGGACATTCTCCGCCTTATCGTTGATCGTCACTTCGCGCACGTCCTTTACTCCGCTAACGCTCACAGCCGCTTCGATGATGCGGCTTATAATGACGTCGTCGCCGATCTCCAGGGACGCGAAGTACTTACGCACGGCCTGGTCGACACCCTGCCTGACCGCCTCGATCTCGGCCCCTGCCGCCGTGTATACCATGAGCCGGACGTCGAGCGGCACGGAAACGGGCCGCTTGAGCTCGACGCGTATCCCGGCCGAGCGGGTCTCCTCGATGGCGTTCTCGATCTCCTCCCGGTCTCCACCCGTGGCGATGACCTGGATGATGCCCGGCACGCCGTCGGGCTGGTCGATCACCACGACTTCGCCCGTGACGCCCTCGACGGCCTGGACGGCAAGCTGGAGCGCCCGCGTGGTCGCCTTGCCAGCCCGCTCCATGGCCCGCTTTGCCCTGTCCCTCAGCTCCTCGTCGCCCTCGACCTCGGCGCCTCCCATGATGTCGCTCTTGTTGACCACGTAGTCGACCCCGGGTATGGCCGTGGGCATCATGCTGATGCTTCCGGAAAAGACGTTCCCCGCCCTGCCCGGCACCGTCGCCACGACCGGCACGATGATCTCCCACTTGCCGGCCGAGTTCTTCGTCAGCAGGGCCTCGCGGATGGTCTTAAAGCTCCGTATGTTCTCGGAGTTCCTGGAGTAGGTGGATACTTCGCTATCCTTTGGTATGATGATCTTCTCGTAATAGCTGTAGTTGACGTAAAAGACCGAGCTTTTATCCGGACGCTTACCCGGCTGAAGCCAGACGATCCGGTCGCTCTCAAGCCTGAAGTCCGTGCCCTCGGCGAACTGGACCGCCGTGCCATTAGCCTGGCCTTCGATGGACTTAACGCTCTTGACCATGCCGTTCTTGAGCGCGTGGGCATCCTTGCCGTCGAATACGATGGCCTCGTTCGGGACGCTCAGCAGCTTGGGCTCGCCGCTCCTCCCGAAGGTGACGTCCCCGGTGGCATGCTCGGCCGGCTTCCTGGTGACGCCCAGCATGGCGACGACAAGGTCGAGGGCCTGTTCCGTGGCGGTATCGATGAAGCTCGACTCGTAGACCGCTTCCATCTGGGTGTACAGGAAGCCCATCTCGACGGCGATCGACTCGATGATGGTCCGGACGACGCTGCCCGGGTTGACGTCGGTGATGTCCACCGGTGTCCCGGCCAGGTGATAAACCGTGAACGGGGTGTTGCCGTCGGGCTTTGAGCCCTGGAGCCATTTCAGCGTGTGGTCGCTCACTAAATAGTCCACGTCCTTCGTGAACACGTGGGGGTACCCGTTCAGGCTGCCCTCGACCTTGACCACCGTTTTCTCTTCCGGATATGACAGGGTGTATACTCCCCCGTCAGGCAGGTACGTGAACTTTTGCTCCACGACGCCGCTGGCGATCTGCGATAGTATCGCGTCCGCAATATCCCTGTATGCCTTAGGCACGTATGACACTATTCCACCTCCAGATTATAAGGGAACGAGATGCCGAGCGGGGTTTCGCTTCCGATGGGCACGATGGCGACCTCGACGACGACGGCATGAGGGTCGCTGCCATGGGGCATGACATCAATGCTCTCGACCTTCTCGACCCGGACCTCCTGGGAGAGGCACTGGTTCACGTAGAGCTTCACAAGGTTCCACGTCTTCAGGTTGTTAGGGCTGCCGATCAGCTCGTGCAGGTTCGAGCCGTACTCCGGGTAGCCCAGCTCCTCGAGCTCTCCCTGCCTGGTCAACAGGCGGTGTATGATCGCCTGGCCCAGGTTCTCCCTTCCGGACACGATGTCCACGTCGCCCCTGCGGTTGACGTAGAGGTCCGCGCCGATGCCGTAGAATCCGGCATACTGGCCCATCCTCAGCTTTATATCGCTTCCATATATGCTATCTGGCATTTTTTACCCCGCTAACCTATCATTACTGTACCCACTGCGATTATCTTGCCGATCGGGAGCGGCGCCGGATCGTTACATGTCAGGGCCGTATCCCCGTTACGGGCCGCCGGCTTGCCGTTGATCATGACGGTCGGGCTGCCCATGATGATCTGTCCCTGGTTCGTGGGAGGCACCTGGAACGGCCCTCCCTGGGGCATGTGGGGCGGCATGTTCATCGCCGTCGAGCCCACCGTTGCGGCCGGCTTCTTTTCTATTATCACGTTCGTGCTGCAATTACCTGTGATCGTGCCGTTGAACGGGCTCGGCAGGGGCGTCGGTACCGGAGGCCCCGGTGGCGCAGGGATCAGGAATATATGCGTATCCACGGCCATCACTTTGTCTCCCATCTTTGCTGCTGGCATGCCCATGCTCTCACCTAGTTGATGTTCACGATAGAACCCTTGATGTTCATGACACCGGAGGCCTTGACATCCATCATGCCGGTCGCTTCCACCTTGGCCATCGCTCCCTTGATATCGAGCTGTGCTTTGGCTTCCATCTTGGCGTTCGTGCCCTTGATCTCGACCGCCTGCGTGCCTTCGATGCTGACGGACTGGTTGCCCTTGAGGGTGATGTTGTTCGCGGTGAGCTTCATGTCGCCGCCGCTCGACTCCAGGCTGACCTCCGCCGTGGTCTTGATGCCCACCTTCTGCTTCGAGTCGATGGCGATCTCGCCCTCCTTGTTGATCGATATTTTAGTATCCTTTGCGGTGATCGTGATGTCGCCGTCCTTGCTGATGGCCAGGCTCGTCTTTTCGTTGACCTCCAGCTTTATGCCTTCTTCCTTCTTGAGGTCGAACTTGTATTTCAGAAGCTCATAGTGCACGTCCTCTTCCCGGACGATGAGCTTCATTTTATGCTTCGGCAACTCCATGTATATGCGCTTAAGCTCCTCCGGCTTTGGATCGCTCGATTGTTTCTGCTTATATTCGGGACAGACATAGACGGCCTCGCCTTCGAGATACAGCGGGGGCTTGGCCTGGTCGTTGTACAGGGTGCCCAGGATGACCGGCATGTATAGGTTGCCCCGGATGAACCCCACAAGCACATGGTCATCGACTTCAGGAATGCATGCGAAACCCATGCGCGTCGAGGCCACCGGCACGTTGGTCAGGCTGTTGCCGCTATCCCTGAGCATGATATCGCAGTGGTAATTGGCGCCGTCATTGTTACTCTTATGTGGCATTACCTTCGTGACCTGGCCTATATCGATGAAGTATCTTGGCATTGTTACCATATTTCTACCCTCTATTCCCCTGTCCTGCCGTCGTCATGGCTTCTTCTTTTCGAACTTCTTCCATCCGATCGTCGTGGTAAAGCCCGATTTTTTCCCGTACTTGTGGGTGACCCTGGTTATGACCACCTTGTCGCGCTTCATGTAATCGAGCTCTTTCGCGCCCGGGGCCGAACTGTCGAAGGAGATCGTCAGCTCATCGCCCAGGTCCACGCCGGTATTCCCGATGACCTTCACCTCGCCCGTCTCGATCACGTAGATCCCGCGGAGGATGTTCTCCGCGATCTTTTTTGCCGTATTCACGTCATCGGCCAGGCCGAAGTCGATATTTTTCGTTTCCTCTTTTTTATCCTTTGCCAGGGTGCTGCCGGCGATCGGCTTAGATGAGAGGACGCTAGTATCTTTGCCGTCCTTTTTATAGGTGAATTTGACCTCGACCTTATCGTAAGCGGGCTTGGACATGGTGATGCTGTTCTCCAGGATGTCCTCGCCATATTTGAACGAATGGGCCCGGGAGCTCTTTTCGTGGATCCGGGCCTTGCCATCCTTCGAGATATAGAAGAGGAACCCGTTACAGTCAGCCAGCGTCTTGATATTATCGTAGATCGACTGTTCATCGCTAGGCGTATAGGCCGTGAACTTCAGGCCTTCGTCGATCTTATCGACGTCCAGCTTCTTTTCCAGCAGGGTCGTGATGATGTCCTTTGAGGATTTTTCATTTTTTTTCCAGTCGTCCCCTTCGAACTTCTTCGGGTCCGCCTTTTTAAAGATGATCTTGTAGGCCATGCTGAACGCGGTGATCGAGATCTTCTTGAAGCTGTGGGAGATCTCGTCGATGATGCCGGCGAACGCAATATCGCTTTCCTTGAGGCTCGGGTTTTCTTCGTTCACGTTCGCGTAGCCAAGGTATACCTTGATCACGGAGCCGATCCGGATGTCGCCGAACTTCGGGCTCTTGGCAGTGTCGATCAGGTCCCCGCTCCGGAGGGAGATGTTCATCAGGCATACGTCCAGCTTCTTCTCCAGGTCGCGATCGATATAGATGGCCAGCTTATTGTTCTGCTTCGTTTTAATGCCCGTAGGGTCCTTGTAATACCACGAGTTATATTCGTACTGCTTTCCCTGGGGCGTCTTGATCGTTACCTTATAGATCGGCCGGTAACGGCTCGATAACGGTATCTTAGGTAACGGCTTTTTAATTTTTGGTATTGCAGGTAGTGGTTTTTTAGGTAGCGGCATTTTTGGCAGCAGTTTAGCAGATGGCGGCAAACGATATCACTTCCTCCCGGCCCTGTCCATATCCCATTCTCCCCTTATGTGATCACCTTGATCGTGACGTTCGCGTTACCATCGGCGTACGGCGACTTCTTCACTGTGGCCTTGACCTCGTAGCTCCCGGCGGTCGTGGAGCTGAAGCTGGCCGTGAAGGCTCCCTGCGAGTCCGCGCTGCCGCTGGCCGGCTCGAGCGTGGCGCCCGTGCATGCCAGTTCGATGGTCGCGCCCTCGATGGCCTTGCCGTTACAGTCCGCCGCGGTCACTTTGATGTTAGCCTTACCCGTGGTCTTGATCGTGGCCTTATCGGTCGAAAGCCTGGCCTTTATCCTGGTATCCACGGTGACGGTAGCGCTAGCCTCGCCATCTCCATAGTCGCTTTTCACGGCTGTCGCGGTGACCGTATAATTGCCGGCATCGGGGCTCTGGAACGTGGCGGAAACAATGCCTTCCGCATTGGTCTTCCCCGAGAACAGTTCCTTGGTATCCTGCTTGATCGTAACGTCCGCGTCGGCGACGGGGTCGCCCTTAGAGTCGTTTACCGATGCCTTGATATCCACGGCCTCCTCGGCCGTGACCACGCGCTTATCGATATCGAGCTTAATAACGAGCCTATTCGTTTTTACGGTCGTGACGGCCATATAGGTCACGACGACACCGGCCGCGGCGCCGGCGACGACGCCCTTTTTCAGTAGCTGTATCTTGGCGTCCTTCTTCATGCTCTCCACGTACTTGTTCCGGAGAGCGTCCGAGCCCATGGCAGGCTCGCTCCACTCCTTCAGCGTAAGCTTATAATTGTAATTGTGTTTTCTTCCCTTTACCTCGGTGGCCTCGAGCTCCTGGATGATGACGCGGGAAACCCCGAACAGCGCGGGCATATCGCACAGGAAGTCTACCGGATTGCCCGCGTCGCAGAGCTTGTGCAGCTCCTCCAGCATGATCGTGTTTTTACCTTTGCCCGACAGGCCATAGTAGATGCCGTCCTCGGCGATGTTACCCTCGATGGTGACCTTGATCGCAGGGCGTCCCATGTCCTGGAACACGCTGCCCTTCCTGCCGGGCATGGTGTGCTCGACGAAGTTCCTGCTCTCGGAGATCGTCACGTTGTTCACGCTATAGTACGCGCCGACGCCGAGCAGGCTCTTTACGTATAGCCCAAGGCCTGAAGATGTAAGCACGAGCTTTTTTCCCGCCGTCTTAGTCTCACTTATCTCTACGTCCATCCTTACCACGCCCGCTTATTTTTCATCCGGGTCGAACTTCCCGTCACGCTTATCGCTGATCGACGCCGCCTCGTCCAGGCCGTCGATCATCTCCCAGAAGTCTTCCTCATCGTCCTCTTCTTTATCGTCTTCCTTTCCGCCGCCGGAGGATTCTTCCTTATCCTCCTCATCGTCTCCCACCATGACCTTTTTCGCATAAGGTAACGCGACGGTAGCCGTTCCCAGGACCAGCCCCATCCCGGCGGTCTTCTCGGCGTCCTTCAAAGTGTCCACGCTGAGACCGATCATGCCCAGGTACCTATCCACCAGCTCCTTCATCGTATCCTGTAGCTGCTGTCTTAAGTCGGTGTCCTCGGGTTTTCCCTCGCCGCCAGGCGTTATGCCCTCGAGTGCCTCGTTCACGCCGTCCACGGTATCCTGCATCGAGGTGCCCAGGTCCTGGATCTGCGACCAGAGCATGTGGTAGAAATCGTTCAGCTTCGACTGGGACGCGTCCCAGGCGCTCATGGGCACGATCCACTCGGGCTCGGACTCTCCGACGAACGCCAGGGTAGGCTCCTCTACCAGCCCGCCCTCCGCGTACATGGGCACCTGGAGCCGGGCGATCATGCCCTGCATCTGCCAGAACTCCCGGGTCACCCAGGACAGGTCCGGGAGGCTTACGGGCGCGGCGGCCTTCGGCGGTACTCCTTCGATAGTAACGGCCACCGGCGCTGCTGCCTGCGGCGCCGCAACTTGTGGAATGTCCACGACAGATCTCTGGATCACGACGAGGTCCGCAAGCGTAGGAACATTGACACTGAGGTAGTCCATGGCCGCCTGGAGCCTGGCTATTGAGGCCCGAATGACCGATAATTCGCCTTCGTATTCGGGCCATTCGGCCGCAGGGATCTCGGCAGCTTCGGGAACTTCAGCGACCGGCGGGCTCGCCCTTCGAAGGCTGCCGACCGCGTCCTGCAGGGCCACCATAGTGTTATGCATCTCGCCGAGGTCGCCAAGGACGGTAGAACGCATCGGCTCATTATCCTGAGTTAACGGCGCCGCCGCAGTCGCTGGCGCTCTTGCCGCTATCTCGACCGGCTGAAGCATCCCGGCCGCCTTCGGCCCGGCCGCCTGGAGCGCGGCCATGGCGTCGAACAGGCCCGAAGCTGGCCCTTCGACGGCCTTCTGCTCCGGAAGTGATAGTAAAAGCTGCGTTACGCCGTCTTTTATGTCCCCTCGCCGGGCCGGCGTGCCGCGGAAAGAGAGATATGAGCCTATAAGGGCGTTGAAGGCCCGGGCGATGCCCAGGGCCTGCACGACCGGCGCTTCTGGGGCCGGGATCTTAGAGGATACCATATCCGGCACAGCGTCCCGCGCGATGGCGCTTCGGCTTTCAGGCACGACGGGGACTGCCAGATACCGGGCAGGCTCCGGGGCGAGCGCCGCCTGCATTATCATCATATCTACGGTCGACTTCCGGATCACGCCAGGTAGACTTATGCCCTGGGCCAGGGCCGTGGCAAGCACCGCCGGCTTAGACACTTTAGCATCGTCCAGACCAGCCTTGCTTTCCCGGGCGCCCTCCTTCGTGACTACCTCTTTCACTATAGACGTTTTTTCCCTTACGATGACTTCAGGGGCGGGGCGCTCGACGTATTCTCCCCCCGCCTGCTGCGAGGGCATTATCGGGGTTGCCTTAGCGCTCACCATGGCCGGGATATCGGCGGCCGACGAGCGCATAGCCTCCTTTATCAGGCGCTCTACCTCTGCCAGGTCATAAGTAAGCCCCGCATAGTCCTCCCTGAGTCTTCCCAGGACAACGTTTGACCGGATGATGTCGTTATCAACTGCCTGCGCAGGCTTTGCAGGGACGATCCTTGAAAGTTCAACGGGCTCCTGATTTTTATCTGCCTGGTCGGCCTGCTCGCGAACGTAAACCGTCACGGGCTCCACGGCAGGCGCCTGCACTGGCGCGGGCACGGCCAGGGCCGGGGCGGCCGGAGGCAAATAGTACTTGTGGATCTCGGGGACGCTGGCGGCCCTCGCGTTAAGCTCTATAACAGAGCGGCGAAGCTCTTCGATAAGTAAAATAATATTGGCAGGCAGCGGCTGCTCAGCCGGGCTATCGGGGCCGGCCATCCGCTCTAAGCCTATCGTAGAAACGGAGCCGATCCGGGCGGCCGCAGGAGGAAGGCTCTCATACAAAATACCAATAGGTACCCTGATGCCTGCCGCAGCCGCGACCAGGTCATTGATCGCTGTCGTAAGCAGCCTCCCCCTTATTCCTCTTCATCCTCGTCATCGTCCACGAAGACAATCTTATTCACTCCCGGCCGGTCGGACCTGGCGAGGTTTATCCTCTCCAGCCGGTCCGAGAGCGCCAGGGCAAGAAAGTTGATCTGAGGGCGGGTGAGGTCCCCGGGCCTGTCGGCCAGCTTGTACCCGAAATCCAGGCACAGCATGGCGAGCTCCTGGCCCTCGGGGGACCTGACGAACCTCTTCATCTCAGCTCTTTTTTTACAGCTGAGGATATGCCGCTGATCTCCAGGATGCGCGTGCCGATCTGCTCCGGGACGCCGAACTTCATGTCGCCGACCTCGTCCACGCTGAGCTTCGGCTCGACGAGGCCCAGGGACGTGACAAGCCGCAGCGCTTTGAAGTTCTTGACGATGTCGACCTGGCCCCCGTCCGGCGTGCCGTCGCTCTTGAGAGGGACGTTGCCGATGACGGCGAACACTTCGCTGAGCTCGCCGTCGGTCAGGGGCCGCAGGACGACGTCGGAATCGTAAGCGTCGACGCGGAACGTCTCGCGCTTATCCTTGCCCTTCAGGATGTCTTCCTTGGTCAGTTTTTTCATTTAGGGGATGCTCCTGTCTACGCGCCTTCCTTGACGTCCCTCGCGGTGAAGGAGTACGTCGATATGCCGTTGCCGTTGACGTCGATCCCGAACTCCTTGCTCTCGAGGTAGCACTCGAAGAAGTCGAGGACCTTGTGGTCCGTGCCGTTGGAGAGGTCCACGTGCAGCGAGAAGCTGTTGTTCATCTCCTCCATCTTGTCCAGCAGGGCGTCGAGCACCGTGCTCACGGACTTGACCTGGATCTTGCCCTTGACCTGCTTGTATCCGTAGGACACGTAGGTCCTCAGGTGGCTCCCGCCCTCAAAGTGGTCCTCCTTGTTCAGGTTTATGGAGTACTCGATCGACTGGACTCCCACCGTCTCGGAGCTGCCGCCCATGGACGGCGTTATGGTCACGTTGCTCCACCGTGCAGAAAATAACTGTACAGCCATTTAAAACACCTCACGCCTCGACCTTGATGGTCGCGTAGATATAGTCCATCGCCCGGACCGGCCTCACCGCGATGTTCACGCGCACGATGCCCTGGGCGAAGTCCAGCTCGGAGCTGTAGACGTCCACCAGGAATGGCGGCTCCTTTCCGTCCGTACTCGGGACGATGGCGCCCTCGGACTCCATCCTCATGAAGAACTCGATGATCTTGCCCTTCAGCGCGGCCCTGCCCGTCGGGCTGTTGAGCGTACCGATGAACAGGTCGGACACGCTCTTTACGCCCCTCACCGCGTGGTCCGCGATGCGGGTGACGCTGATCTGCTCCTTGCTCGTGGATATGCCCTTGACGACCACGATGCCCCGGCCTTTCTGGGCTTCCAGGGGCAGCACGCCCGCCTTGAGCATCTCCATCTGCTCCGAGGGCGTGTACTTCTTCTCCAGCTTTGCCAGGCCGCTTACCGGCTTGAACGTCGGCGACTCGTAATAGTTCAGCCTGCTCATCAGGCCGGCCACCGCTCCCAGGCAGCCGTATGGCGCCACGATGACGAACCTGTCGCTCGCCATGACCGTCGTGCGGTTGCAGATGTCCTTGATGCTCTCGCCCTTCGCGACCGAGCCAAGGCCTATGCGGTTCTTGGCGTCGATGCTCATCTTCAGGCAGTGGGCCTCGATCAGCGCGTGGATCTCCGGATCGCTGACCTCGCAGGCGGCCACGATGTCCACGTCCGGCTCGCCCTCGAGCTTGTCCAGGGCGGCCTCGTAGTCGGCCTTAGAAATGACGCCCGTGACCCCGCCCGAAAGCTGGCCTTCGACGGCCGCGGGGTTGTTGTGCGGGAACTTGGCGCTCGAATGCTGGTCCTCGGCCGTTACCATGGCGGACCTCTGGTTGATGATGTCCACGAGATAGTTCTGGCTCGACGAGTTCATGGTCACGTCCTCGTAGATCTCCAGGCTCGCCCCGTCCGACACGGATACCCGTATCGAGTCGGCGTCGCCCTCGACCTTCACCATGATCTTGTTGCCCTCCTCGCCCGACGACTTCGCGGTCAGGAGCACTGTGTCCCGCCCCTTTCTATCCTTCAACACGAGCGTGCCCTTCGTGCCGTTCTGGCCGCTGATGGGCACAACGACTACCTGGAACACGCCGTTCTGGAAGGCCTGCTTGGCGTCCTTCGTGACGGTGAAGCTCTCGCTCGACCCGAACTTGTCCGCGAACTCCGCGTAGCTGCTCACAGGTGTGGGCACCAGCGCCTCGCCCTTCTCCGTCGTCCCTATGAGGGCCACGACGCCTGAAGGGTTCAGCTGCTGGGGCACGATCTCCTTGATTACCTGAATTTCGACTCCCGGCAATATTCTTGTCATAACCTTTCCTCAAGCTATATTGAACGTTTTTCCACTTCAGCCTCAAATGATCGATCTCGCTCGACGTCGTCCTCGGCATTGCCCCCCGGCAAAAACCAGTATCCCGGACAATACGAAGTCCGGCGAGCGTTCATACTAGAATAGATAAGGAACCCAAATATTTAAACGTATTGTAAATTGGAATGTTGTTCTTAAATCGGCCCGAAAGACGCTTTTTTATGCCATCAGCCCGGCCCAGAGGGGCATCTAAAAAATATAGCCGACGAAAGGCTTCCCATTCAGCGCCTTCCGCGGCCATTGGTAATTATTCTAATTTTTATTTGCGCCAGGGTCCTGGGGCTGCACGGGTTTGGCCACTTCAGGCTGCCTCGCGCCGCAGTGGTAGCAGAACGCGGCGGATTCCGGTATGACGGTGCCGCAGGTGGGGCATTGCTTCGCGTCCACGCCGGAAGGCGGCGTAAGCCCGCACTTCGGGCACTGCGAGGCCTCCATGGTCATTGTGAAGCCACAGTGCATGCAGAACCTCTTCGCCGTGCCCTCGAACGTAAGCATGGCCTCTCCTCTCAGGCCTCCGCCAGTAGCCGTTATGGCGGCGACGCCGCTCACGTCGCCCGACGTGATGGACGAGTTCACCGACTGCACCTTCGGCGGCATCTTGACCGGGCTGGCGATGCTCCCCAGCGTCGACTTCAGGTCGACGGAGATCTCCTGGAGAGGCGCTATGTAGTTGCCCGAGCCGTCCTTTATGCGGATGATGATATTTGCGGATGACTTGCCGTCCGCCGGTATCGTGCCCGGGGCGACGGCCAGGTCGATAACGGCGCTGTCGTAGACGAAATTAAGGGCCGCCTTCGCCTCCTTTCCTGCCGCCCTCGCCCTGACCGTGACCGGCCCGAACTCTCTGGACGTGGTCAACGTAGCGTCCACGAAGTCCCTGCCGTTCTGGAGCACCACGTTCTGGATGGTGCCGGCCGAGGACTCCAGCGTTATGTCCGTGTCGGACCGGGCGCGCGCCGCCATGCCGAGGCCGTTCACGAAGGATATGCGCACTGGCACGGTGGACTTGCCGTCCGCCGGCGCGCTGGGCTTCTTAAGCTCCAGCCGCAGGGTCCTCTTGAACCAGAGGAAAGCCACTATTAAGATGATGATGAGCAGTATGACGACGACTATCGCGATGTAGGGCAGCATGGGGCCAAGGTCGGTCGAGCCGCCCGCGGTCATGTTAGCCTGGGCGGTCGCCGTGGGGGTGTTCTGGATCACGGCCGTGGGCGTGGCGGACTGCACTATAGGTGTAGGCGTCTGCACTACGGGCGTGGGGGTGACAGGCACCGTGGTCGGCGTGGCCAGTATCGTCACGGTCTGGTTGGCGACGCCGTCCCAGTAGACGCCGTTAGGGTCGTGGACGGTCGCGGTGATCTTATACGTGCCGGGCGCGGAGGCCATGAAGTTCGTGTTGATGCTGGAGATGAGAATCATTGTCTTCGTGTAGCCGGTCGTGCCCGTGCTGACCCCGAAGTTCCCGCCGACAGGAGCGCAGGTGAGAGTGATCGTGTATCCAGGGCCGATGTTAGTGCCGTTCGGGTACTTTGCCAGCGCCACCAGCGATATCGGGGAGCCCGCGTTCGCCGATGTATTGTTTAGCGTCAGGTTCATGCCGAGCGAGCTTTTCAGGACGGGGTTATACGAAATGACGGGATTAATCAATGTCACGTTCGCCGCCGTGGCGCACCATACGCAGCCCACATAGGCCATCAAAATAATTACGATGATCAATAAGGATCTCGATACCTTTTTCAGCATAATTATGCCACCCTGGACCTTTCCCTTTGTTGACCGTAACAGTACGGTAATTCGATAATTAAGGAAGCAGCATATATATAGCTTTCTTAAAGGCTTGAACTCCAGTCATTATACCACTAAAGATAAACATAAAGTCTATATCGTTCCGGCCATAAACATCGGAAGGTCCCCATGTTCATCGACACGCACGTCCACACAAGCCACAGCGACGGCCTGCACCCCGAGGCGCAGGTCATCCGCGATGCCGCATCGGCCGGGATTAGCCTGCTGAGCATCACTGACCACGACTGTGTGGACGCCTACCCTGCCGCCCTAAAGCTGGCAAAAAGCGCCGGCATCAGGCTCATCCCCGGCGTGGAGATGACCACGAAGAACGAGCAGGGATGTAACTGCATTCATATCGTAGGGCTGGGAGTCCGGACGGACGGGAATGTGAGGAGCGCCCTCAAGAGGGTGCTGGACGCCCGGGACGAGTCGGACCGCGGGTTTTTAGCTAATTTGAACGCCTATATGGCCGAAAAGTACCCGGGATGGGAGCCCGTGGAAGGCATCAAGCCCAGCGTCTTCCAGAATACGCTGGCCGGCGCCCGGCGGCAGAACATACCCATGACGGAGAAGCAGCTGATGGACATCATCATGGACCCGTCCCTGTGGGTGCCCATCGAGTACGAGGTCACGCTGGGCGAGGCTGTATCTCTTATCAAGGAATGGGGCGGGGTGCCCGTGCTGGCCCATCCCTTCGACTTCAGCAACGACGCCAACGTCGTGTTAAAAAGGTTTTTAGCGGCGGGCGGGGAGGCCGTCGAGCTCTGCAAGTACCGTTACAAGGTGAGGAGCGCCTCCCTGGCTATCCTGCCTGCGGACGAGCTCTTAAAAAAGGAACGGGAGATGAACGAGTGGACGGTCGCTGCCGCCCGAAAACACGGCCTGGGGCTCACGATGGCCTCGGACCACCACGACGGCCACCGGGCCATGGGCATGGACCCCGCGGAATACGGCATAGACGTTTCCTGGCTCCTTGAAATGGCCGAAACACTTTGATACATTTATCTGCCCAAAAGTCGACTATTATCATGAGGTTCACCACATGGATAAAGTCACGATGGGCCCAAAGACCCTTATGTACCCCATGCCGACCGTGCTCCTGGGCGCGAACGTCGGCGGAAAGCCGAACTACATGACGGCCGCCTGGTGCGGCATAGCCTGCATGGCCCCGCCCATGATCTCGGTGGCGGTCAACCGGGTCAGGCACACGCTCAAGGGCATCGAGGAGAACAGGACGTTCAGCATTAACGTGCCCTCTACGAGGGACCTGGTGAAGACGGACTACATGGGCATCACCTCGGGCGCCAGGGCCGATAAGTCGATTGTGTTCGAGAGCTTTTATGGTAAGCTCAAGACAGCCCCGATGGCGAAGGAGTGCCCGGTGAGCCTCGAGTGCAAGCTGTTCGATACGATGAAGTGCGGGAGCCACGACCTGGTCGTTGGTGAGATCGTGGAGACGTACGTCGACAAGGCGGTCGTTACCGGGGGCACGCCCGACATCAGGAAGGTCGACCCGATAATCTACTCCGACGGCAAGTACTACCGTGTCGGCGATTTTATCACGGACGCTTTCTCCGCCGGGAAGGCCTACAAGAAGAAGTAAGCCGCTTTTCTCATTTTTTATGTATGACGATGGCCCTGCTTTTTGGCGTTTCTACGTTGCCTGCTTTATCCGTCGAATAGTAGTATACGGTGGTCCCCCCTTCGGCCGAGATCGTGAATGGCCCCGTGTACCGTGCCCAGCCTGAGTCACCAGTCCGGTAAAAAGTCTCGTTCACGCCCCATCCCCCGTGGTCTGAAGCGTCCAGCGTGACCGTAACGTCAGATATGAACCCGCCCACGTTGTCCGGCTCCCCGGCTGCCTTGAGCGTGGTCGCGGGAGGCGTCGTATCGGGCAGCCTTATGTCCACTACGAGGCTGGCGTTGAGCCCCGCCCCGGCCGAGGCCTCGATGATCACATGAGAGGCAGCGCCTGTCTCTCCAACCCACACGTACTCTGCCGTGGCCCGGCCATCCATGCCGGTGACAGCGCTTTCCGGCACTATGGAGCCGAATAATGAGCCGGCCGGATGGCCTGCCGCCCTGAACGTGACCGGATATCCTCCCGCCACGGGCCTGCCCATCGAGTCGTTCACCAGTACAGTGATGCCCATGTGGTCCCGGCCGTCGGCCACGACGTAGCTCCTTGAGGCCTCGATGCCGATAGCCGCGGGCATCATGCGCACGTAGACGTCCACGGTCCTGTTTTCCAGCGATGCGACGCCGAAGGGCGTCGTGAAGCCCGTGTTGCTGTCCTTCTGCGCCTTCAGCCGGTATGCTCCCGGGCCGAGGGGCGGTACGTTGATGAAATAGAAATGCCCGCCACTGTCGGCGGCCGTTGCGCCGTAAATCGTATTATCCCTGGTCGCGTTGACCAGCCATACCTTTGCCCCAGGTATGCTCGCGTTGGTGCCTGCGGCGAGCACGTGGCCCTGCACCGACCCCTCGAATATCGTGGGCCCGGCGGTGACGATGACCGGCGGCACGGAGCATGCGGGCGCGCAACATGCGCTCGCCATTAAAATTATCAGGAACAGCTTCACTAGAGACGGCTTCATGGCCGGCGGCACCATACCACCTCAATGAACCTTGGCCGGACGATATAATAAAACACGGGCATTTAAGTGCGGATATGGATTTAACCACATCAAATGAGTAACACTTCGAAGGTGTTCATAATGCCTGCAGCATCAATGCAAAAGCCCGCGCGCCCGGGCTCCAGCGAGGAGCTCCTGGACGCGGCGATCGATACCGTCTACACGAAGCTAAAGCACGTCAACCACTCGTCGCACATCGTCGCCCTCAGCCAGGAGCTCAGGGAATTACTGAAGATGAGGAACGAGATGGGCTATGAAAAGCAGCGTTAGGCGGGGAGAAGCGGCCTTAAAAATTTATTCCTCACCGCCATCGGCCGGGGGCTCGCAGAACAGGACGATGGGGTATCTGACGGTACCGATGTGAGGATAAGTGATATTATCCCCGTCATCCTTGCGATCTCACGTCCGGTGGCGGTAGGAATTGAGGTGGGTGTTGAGGTGGGTGTTGAGGTGGGTATTGAGGTGGGGTATCGGAGTTAGGATGGAGCAGAGGTTAGCAGGTGAGGATTATCTGGCCCTACTTCTCCATCGCATAAATTCCTATATACGCCTTCTCTCTGTAACGTGCTGGGCGCATATGCTCGTAAGCCATGCGCTTTAACATGTTACAATTGCATCTTTACGCCTGGATGTAATCAAGCTTAGCGGACTTTTTATGCGAATCCTGGGGCTTAGTGAATAATAAGTAGCGGCTTAGTATACTCATGGCCGCTGATTTATCGGAATGGCCGTCGCTTACGGCGTTATTTGTTGCCTCGATACGGCTTGTACCGCATGCTCATGTCGTGAGGGCCGCCCGACCGGGCATGAGGCGGTGCAGGCCGTGCAGTACGCCAGGGCGTTCTCCGATATTTTTCGGTGGTTCAGGGGGCAGGCGCCGCATTTCTTGCGGTCCACCTCGTCCCCGGATATTGCGCCGGCGGGGCATGCCTTCATGCACTCCGTGCACCGGCCACAGCTATCGTCCGGAATGACGGCGTGCAGCTCCCCGATATCCGCGTCCGTCAGGATGCCGTGGAGCCTGAGCCTCGGGCCATGCGCCTTCGATACGAACATCCTTGATCTGCCTATCCACCCGAGCCCGGCGAGAGCTGCCCAGGCCTTCAGGTAGTATGACGTGTATTCCTCGGCCTCGAACCCGCCTTTTTTGAGGCCGGCGACGATCTTCGCCGAGGCGATGTCCAGGAGCATCATCTCCACCGACGCCGTGTAATCGTCCGATGCTCTATAATATATGTCCTGGCTGTCATCAAGGAGACGCTTTCCCAGGATGATCATGGTGCGGGCCGCGGGCATGATGTCGAGGGGGTCATGGACCTTAGAAACATCGACCTCGGAGTCCTTCCACTTCACGCCCCTCAGGAGGCCCATCTCTTCCGCCGGTATCTTCGTCCTTTCGTCCAGCCCGAGGAAGCCCACTACTTCGATGCCGTACTTCGACGCGATGGCGGCAATGTCCTCTTTTACGTTCTCGGGGCGGACGTCTGGCATGGAAGTAATAATACGGCGTCCGAAAATATTAATACTTTGTAGAGTCATGTAGAGTCCGTAACAGGCACCGATGGTCTAGTGGCTATGATATCAGCCTTCCAAGCTGAATACCGGGGTTCGAGTCCCCGTCGGTGCATCTATTAATACGACTTTTTTATTCGTTTTCATGTGAGGATACGTTTATAAGGGCCTTCGGCCTTAATGATACGACGATGCCCGAGCGCAGGAGAAAAGAGCCACAGAGAAAACCTTTTAACGTGGACATGGCGGAGCAGCGCATAAAGAGGCTGTTCGAGCTTGCGGAGCAGGCTTACCCGGGGAGGCCCGACCTGGCTGACAGATATGCGGACATAGCGCGGCGCATCAGCATGCGCCACCGGGTGGGGATACCGCGGGAACTGAAGCGCCGGGTATGCAAGGGATGCGGCTCGTTCCTGGTGCCGGGGGATAATTGCCGGGTCAGGCTGGATGGCAACAACATCGTCATCACATGCATGAAGTGCGGGGCCATCAAGCGCTATCCATACAGGTGAAAACGCCCGCCGCTATAATGGTCTTTTTATAATAAAACGCCTTATGGGGCAACCGATAAAGTTTATATCCTCTGACCGTATTAGTGTTCATTTGTATAAACGAACTCGAAATTTAAGGGGCGATGAACGACGTCGATGAAGATCCTATCGGTAGGCATTATCGTGCTCTTGCTGGGCACGTTAGCCGTCCCCGCAGAGGCGGCGGCCGCGAGCGATAGCGATTTCCGCGTCACGAAGATGATCGTCGAGCCCGCCGGGCCAGACCTCAACTTTACCGTCAATTACGAGAGCGGGTTCTTCGCCCGTGTCTTCTCGATCATATTCGGCGCCAAAGTGCTGCAGCCGGACATCCTCAACGTGTTCGCCAACTTCTCGAACGTGTCCCTCGTGAGCATCGACTCGAACTCAGGCGTCGCTAAAGTGGCGGTGAAAAACGTGTCCGCGCTCAACAGCGACGGATGGTACATCTATGACGGGAACACGACGTTCACGTCGAAGATCGCCGTCATCGAGATCCATAACAAGGACGGCACAGTTGTCTCCCTGTCGGATACAAACAAGCTGCCCGTCATCTCCAGCAAGATGCAGGTGCTCAGCAAAAAATAAGCGTTAGCGCTTCTTCTTTTTAGAAGGTTTCGGGGTCGTCTTCAGGGCCGAGGGCAGGTCGACGTGATAGACGCCTTCCTCCTTTGACATGACGAGCTCCTTCCGGTTCAACAGCATGGGCAGGTTGAGGTCATAGTTGCCCTTCTCGAGAATGCGGACGCTGTCAATACGGCCCTCGTGGGCGGCCGGCTTTTTAGCCTTCGACTTCGGCTCTTCGGCGGGCTTGGGGGCAGCCTTGTGCTCCTTGTGCTTAGGCTTTTCCTCGTGCTCCGGCTCCGCCTCATCGGCGTCCGCCGAACCAGCGTAGGCTACATACTGCGATACGGTCATCTTCCGCAGGTCGGCCTCCATTGCCTTCTGCGGGCGCACGTACTCGAACTTCTTTCCTCCGCAGACGGGGCACCCCGTGCCGAGGTTTAGCTCTCTGCTCTCCAGGACGCTGTTACACTCCATGCAACGATGCGGCATACGCTCGCCTCATGATATGACCGCCGATATGATATCCTTTTCCTTTTTCAGCGTCTTCAGCCGGTCCGCCGGGCCGATGACCGTGACGCGGTTGTCCGGGCGCCTCAGGATATTCCAGGGGGATGGCCGGCCCTCGCGGGGATAGCTCTGGATCTCGATACCGTAGAATTGTGAGTCCCTGATCTTGAGCATGGTATGCTCGATGAGCTGGGCTTCCTCCCTCGGGTCCAGGCCCCGCTCCAGTATGACGATGCGGCCGCTGGACACATCGTTCAATATAAGGCTGATCTTGTCCATCGTGCTCATGGCCTGCAGCTTGTTGGCCGAGATCATGTTGATCTGTATGTTCTGTGCTTCCATGCTATCCGAACCTGCTGGCTATCGTCTCGTATAATAAGTCCATGTTAGTGCCGTTCAGCGCCGATATGGGGACCACCGTGTGCTGCGGGAACGCGCCCTTGATGCGGTCGGGCGCCGCCCCGGGCAGGTCCGTCTTGTTGGCCACGATCAGCATGGGAAGGCGCCGGGCCTCCATGTTGCCGATGACGGTGACGTTGACCTGCGTGTACGGGTCCTCGGTGGCGTCCATCACCAGAAGGACGCCGTCCAGGTTATCCATCCACTTGATGGCCTCGATGACGCCCTCGGTGGCCTCCTTGGCCCTGCGCTTCGACTCCTCCTCGGTCATGCCGAAGGCCATGAAATCGTGGAAGTCGATCTTCGTCGCCAGGCCGGGCGTATCGACGATGTCGAGGGTGACGGAGTACCCGTCTCCCTTTATGGTAACGCCCTCGCGGCGGCGCACCCGTCGTGTTTCGTGGGGCACGTTCGATACTGCGCCTATGGTCTCGCCCGTGAAATCCATCAATATCTTGTTCGCCAGCGTGGTCTTGCCGGCGTTCGGAGGGCCGTAGATGCCGATGCGCGAGGCTTTTCGCCTGAAAACGCGTCCCCAGATACCGGACAGGCTCTCCCTTAGCCCAGCTAATAGTGCCATCCTGTTCCCCTACAAGGCTAAGATAACGCGTCAAAACTATATTAATGATATGCTCTAAATTTAAAAATGTGGATAATATTAATATGATTATATAACATAGATGTTTATGTAAATGAATGAGGGCATGTACATGGAGACAGACCTATCGGTGAGCGACGTCATGTCACGCAGGCTCATCACGGCCGACGTGGCGCAGACAGCGGACAGGCTGGCCAGGACGATGGCCGAGACTCAAGTGGGCTGCATCATCATCACCAGGGACAATCATCCGGTAGGCATCGTCACCGAGCGGGACATGGTGGTAAAGCTCATCGCCGAGAACGCCCAGCCGTCAAAAGTAAAAGCGCAGGATATCATGTCGACCCCGCTCATCACCATTCCCCCGGACAAGAGCGTCGAGCTGGCCCTCCGGGAAATGGCGCGGCGGAGGATACGCCGGCTGCCGGTCGTCCAGGGGAGAAAGCTGATCGGCCTGGTCTCGGACTCCGACCTGCTCTCCGTGTCATCGGAGTTGAGCGAAATTTTAAGGGACGTGATCCGGCAGAACAACCCGGAAGGGGACATGGGCCAGACCATCCCCGACTGGGAGCAGGAGGAAAGGAATCCCAGCGTGTTCGTCCAGGGCATTTGCGAGGTGTGCCAGAGCTTCCAGGAGTCTCTGGAGAACATCGACGGCACGTACGTTTGTATGAGGTGTCGGGAGGAGCTCCCGTTTTATCAGTAGGCGGTGGTTGTATGAGGGTAAGCGATATCATGGCGACGAACCCGCAGTCCGTCGCCCCCGGAGAATTCGTAACGCACGCCCGGGAGATCATGCGGGAGTACAACTACGACAGCCTGCCCGTTGTGGATAACGGCAGGGTGGCGGGAATGATCACGCTCCAGGATATCATCAACGTGACGTCCACGCGCTCGGACGTGACCGTGAGCGGGTACGTAAGGGCGGACGTGCCCCGGCTGACGCCGGATACCGGGCTTCCGAGGGCGGCCTTCATCGTCATCAGGACGGACGAGGGCCGGGTGCCCGTGGTGGACCCGGACTCGAGGCTCGTCGGCCTCCTCAGCGTCAAGGACATTTTTAAAGGGCTTCCCGAGCTTGAGCTCGAGGACCGCCCGGTGAGCGAGTATATGACACGTAAGGTGGTCGTGTGCCAGCCGGAGGACAGCCTGTCAAGGGTATGGCTTAACATGATCCACTACGGCCTGACGGGCTTTCCGGTGGTCGGCGACAGGATGGAGGTGATCGGCATGGTCACCCGGGAGGACATCACGAAGCGGGGGTACGCCCGCATCGAGCGGGAAAGCGAGGGAAAAAAGAACCCGACGACCGTGCAGAAGATCATGTCCACGCCCGCGATCACCGTCGAGGAGAACGATTCGATCAGGAAGGCGGCGAAAATATTCATGGAACGTAACATCGGAAGGGTACCCGTGGTAATGAACGGCAAGCTTACAGGGATCGTCGACCGGTACGACGTGATACGGGCCTGCAGGGCCCTGCAGGGAGTGACCCCGAGATGAGCCGGGAGGGCATCAAGGAATTCGGCGACCAGCGGCGCGAGAGGAAGGTGAACACGGGCAAGTTCGAGCACGACCTCCGCGAGAGCCAGGTGACCCGTGATCTGAATTTTAAGCAGCGCCAGGCGCAGCACGAGAGCGGCATCATGGCCGTCGCGAAGAAGGCCGTGGTCACGGTGCCGCCCACCACCACGGTCATGGGCGCGGCCCGGACCATGGTCGGATACGGCTATCGCCGCCTGCCGGTCGCGGACGCGGGCACGAAGCGCCTGAAGGGCATCTGTACGGTCATCGACATCATCGACTTTCTCGGAGGCGGCGAAAAGCGCCGCATCATCGACCGGGTCTACGACGGCAACATGATCGTGGCCATCAACGGCCCGATCACGGAGATAATGGAAGAGGACGTGGCCACCGTCCAGGACGACGCCTCGCTCGATGACGCCATAAAGGTGATGATCGACCGCTCGGTGGGCGGAGTGCCCGTCATCGACCCCGAGAGCATCGTCGTCGGGATCATCACGGAGCGGGACATCGTGCGCCTCATGGGGGACTCCGTATCAGGAACAAAGGTGAGGGACATCATGAGCAGGAGAGTCACCACGGCTCCTCCCAACATGCCCATCGAGACGGCAGCTAAAACGATGATCGAGAGCGGCTTCCGCCGGCTTCCCGTGGTAACGGACAGCTACGTCTGCGGCATCATCACGGCCACGGATATCATGCGCTACCTGGGGAACGGCGAGGCGTTCAAGAAGCTGGTCACGGGCAACGTCAGCGAGGCGTTCTCCGTCCCCATCAGCGGCATCATGAAGAGCGACATCGTCACCGTGGGGCCGGACCAGGACCTGGGCGAGACGGCCCGGATCATGCGGCAGAATAAGATAGGGTCGCTGCCCGTCATAGAGAACCAGCAGCTCGTGGGGATCGTCACCGAGCGGGACGTCCTCATGTCGATGAAAGGAGGCAAAGCGTGACCGAGGTCAGCGAGATCATGACGGCGCCGGTGTACGCCGTAAGCCCCAGGGACAACGTGGCCCGGGCCAGGAACCTTATGCTGAGGTACGGGGTGTCCCGCCTCGTGGTCGCAGAAGGCAACACCCTCAGGGGCATCGTCACCAGGAAGGACATCGGCTCCAGGCTGAGCCAGGCGGAGCCCCAGTGGCGACGGAGGCCCATCGACCAGATACCGGTCGATCTTGTGGCCACTCACGACGTGTTCACGGTAAAGCCCGATGCGCAGATACAGGACGTGGCCTCCACGATGCTCTGCCACGACATCTCGGGCCTGGTCGTGTACGACAGCGAAATCCGGGGGATCGTGACCAAGCACGACATGGTCAAGTACTTCACGTTATTGGGGAGTCCCCTGAGAGTCGGGGATATGATGTCCGAGAAAGTAGTGACGGTCAGCCGGCACCACACGATCAACAGCGTCATCGATATCATGGCGGAGAACGGGGTCGACCGGGTCATCGTCAGGGACGGGGGCCCCGCGGCGGCGTATGCCGGCATGGTCACGCTGGACGACCTGGGGTTCGCCACCATGGACTTCAGGGATACGAAGCCCATCAAGGAAGCGCACCGGATGGTGCAGGGCGGGCCCAAGATGCTCCGGGGATTCCGGGAGGCGATGATGGTCGCCGAGGACGTGATGAGCACGCCCCTGGTGTCCGTCAACAGGGGCACGAAGGCGTTAGACGCCGCGAAGCTCATGCTCGAGCATAACTACGACATGCTGCCCGTCATCGACTCGGAGCTTTTAGGAGAGTTCAGCGTAGAGAGCATCTTGAAGTGGCTATCGGAGGCCCGGGAATGAAGGTAAAGGAGATCATGTCGAAGGCGTACGTCGTGGACAAGTCGGACCGGATATCAGAGGCCCTTGACCTCATGCACAAGTACCGCAGCCGCCGCCTCATCGTCAAGAACCGGGACGGCGTGCAGGGCGTCATTACGCTGAGGAGCATCTGCGGCGAGCTGGGCTCGAGGCGGAAGTACAACCACCCGCCCACGCTCTTTCACGTGGCGGACGCCCTGAGCAACGATTACGCGCTCGTGGGGCCGGAGGACGACATGGGCCAGGCGCTGGACGCGCTGAAGAGCGTGGGCTGCGTCATCGTTGTGGACATTGGAGTGGTCGGGCAGGTCACCACGAAGGACGTGCTGAGCCATTACTCGCCAGAGGGCACGGTCGGGTCCATCATGAGCCCTCCCGTGGTCGCGCCCCCTGACGCCAGGGTCGCGTACATCCGCAAGCTCATGATTGAAAAGGGCGTGAGCCGGGTGCCCATCATGGACGGCACGGCTCTCGTGGGCATGGTCTCGGAGACCGACGTGGCGAACGCCATGCGCTCCGTAAAAAAGCACTCTCCCCAGAGCCGCCAGGATAATAACGTGGAGCTTCTCATCGCCATGGACATCATGCGCTCGGAAGTCATTACGGCCAGGCCGGAGATGCCGCTGAAGGACGCTGCGAAGCTTATGGTGGACAACGACATCGGCGCCCTGCCGGTCAAGGACGAGCACGGCCACCTGGTGGGCATGGTCACCCGCCGGGACATCGTCAAGGCATTTTAACACGCATTCCCGGCACCCAAACGTTTTTATCCTTGATATCAATTAGCATACTAAGCACATGTAAAACGGGAGGATTCGCGTTGAGCCCGGATGTTGTAAAAAACCCCCTTTTGAAGACGAAAAAGATGAACTCGGACGTCCAGTGCGTCGTCGACGCCGTGATGGGCAGCCAGGAGCTTTTCAAGTACTCGCTGCCGATGATCGCCAGTGAAAATGTTACCAGTCCTTTAGTACGGCAGGTACTGTCCTCGGACCTCGGGCACCGGTATGCGGAAGGCCAGGTCGGCCACAGGTTCTACCAGGGATGCGGCTTCGTAGACACCATCGAGGCCAAGGCCATCGAGCTGGCAAAGGAGGTTTTCCGCGCCCCGCACGTCAACGTGCAGCCCATATCGGGCGTCAACTGCAACATCGCCGCGTTCTTCGCGCTCGCGCAGCCGGGCGATAAGCTGCTGGCCCTGGCAGTGCCGAGCGGAGGCCACATCAGCCACGCGAAATTCTCAGCGGCGGGCATCCGGGGCATGAAAATTTACACTCATCCTTACGATAACAGCAAGATGAACATCGACGTGGACGGCATGGTCAAGGAGATCAAACGCCTCAAGCCCAAAGTGGTCATGTTCGGCGCCAGCCTGTTCCTATTCCCTCATCCGGTAAAGGAGGCAAGGGAGGCATGCGACGAGGTCGGGGCGTCGATCGTCTACGATGCGGCGCACGTAGCAGGGCTGATCGCGGGCGGCGAGTTCCAGGACCCGCTCAAGGAGGGCGCGGACGTGGTCACGGCGAGCACCCACAAGACCTTCCCCGGCCCCCAGGGAGGAATCATCCTCTGCAAGGAGAAGTGGGCGAAGGACATCGACGAGGCCGTGTTCCCGGGCACCGTGTCCAACTTCCACCTACACCACAAGGCCGGGCTGGCCATCGCGCTGGCCGAGATGAAGCAGTTCGGCAAGGCATATGCAAGGCAGACCGTTAAGAACGCTCAGGCCCTCGCGGCATCCATGGACGACATGGGGTTCAGCGTCCTGTGCAAGGAACAGGGGTACACGAAGTCCCACCAGGTGGCCGTTGACGTGTCGAAGATCGGCGGCGGCAGCGTCGTGGCGGCGAACCTGGAGAAGGCCAACGTCATCGCCAACAAGAACCTGTTCCCGTGGGACAACGTGAACGGCACGGACGACCCGTCCGGCATACGCCTGGGCACGCAGGAATTGACGAGGCTGGGCATGAAGGAGCCGGAAATGAAAGAAGTCGCCCGGGTCCTCAAGAGAGTGGCCATCGACAAGGAGAAACCCGAAAAGGTTAAAAAGGATGTGATACTCTTAAAGTCTCAGTATCAAACAGTGCAGTACTGTTTTGATGGCGATGGTGCCTATGAGTTTATGCTCAGGTGATGGATCGGAACCGGTCATATTTTTTGACATGGACTCGACAGTCATAGACGCCGAGGGCATCATCGAGCTGGCCCGGGCCAGGGGCGTCGGCGACTACGTCGCCGGTGTCACGGCGCGCGCGATGAATGGCGAACTCGACTTCGAGTGCGCCCTCAGAGAGCGAGTAAAACTCTTACGGGGCCTTCCCACGCAGAAGGCCCTCGAAGTGGCGGGGAGCATCCCGCTCATGCCCGGCGCCGAAAAGTTGATGAAGGAACTGAAGTCTTTAGGTTTTCGTACGGTTTTGATATCTGGCGGGTTTACTATTATCGCGCGGCGAGTCGCGGAGCAGCTTCAAATGGACGCTTTCTTCGCGAACGAGCTTGTCGTCGATGATGGTGTGCTCACCGGAGATGTCAGGGGACCGCTGACGAGGCAGAGCTCAAAGAAGGAGGTTCTCGAAGAAATCTGCAACAAGTTAAATATCAGCCCCTGCGAGTGCGTTGCCGTGGGCGACGGGTCGAACGACCTGTGCTGGAAGGGCGTTGTGGGCACCTTCATCGCCTTCAATGCGAAGCCCGTTGTCCGGAATGCGGCGGACGTAGTCGTGGACGGCAAAAACATGGAATCGTTGATTCCTATTATAAAGGAGGAATACATTCGACATGCTAAAAGAACTGCAAGACAAGAAAACAAAATACCTTAAAGACGCTGAGGAGTTCAAGAAGAACAGGAACGAGTGGAACTCCAAGGCCAGCGCATTCTCGAAGAGGAGGGATGAGTTAAATAAGCAGACGAAAGAGCTTATTGACAAGGCTCAAGAGTATCGCACCAAGAGAGACGAGTTCAACAACCAGGTCAGCGAGAACAAGGAGAAGCGCAACGAGCTGAACGAGAAGGCCAACGAGGTTTACGCCCGCGTCGACTCGCTCAGGAAGAAAGACAACATTGGCAGCGGCCGGTCGCTGAACGAGCTGAGGAAAGAGATAGACCACCTCGAGTTCAAGCAGCAGACTGAAGTGCTCACCACCGAGAAAGAGCGCGCTCTCGTCGACAAGATCTCCGAGCTTAAGGAAGAGTTCAAGAAGAAGAAGGAACAGCTCGAGCAGAACCAGGAGCTTAAGTCGTTCTTAGGCGACGCCCAGGGATTAAGGGACGAAGCTTCCGAGTTCCACAAGAAGGTCAAGGAGTACGCGGACCTCGCCCAGGAGTACCACGACAAGATGATCGAGTGCTTCCGTGAGGCGGACAAGGTCAGGGCCGAGGCGGACGCCCAGCACAAGGAGTTCGTCAAGGCGCAGGAGACCGCGGACGAGTTCCACAAGCAGTTCCTGAAGCTGCAGAAGGAGATCCGGGACTTCGATAAGGTCATCGTCGGCCTCAAGAAGAAGGCAAAGACGGAGAAGGAGTCGAAGGACAAGGTCGAGTACAAGAAGCAGGCCGAGGACGTTTTCGCCCAGTTCAAGGCGGGCGAGAAGCTCAACACCGAAGACCTGTTACTGTTACAGCGCTCTGGATTCCTGTAAACGTCACGCTCACTTTGAGAGACATACTCAGTACAACGTAGGTTCCTCACAAGGGAACCTCTATAATTCTTTCATTTTCATGCGTGCTTAGCGTAAGCTTCGCTCTTCTTCCGTGTAATATCCTTCCGTGTAATATCGTGAGAGAAACTTTATCATGTCTCAGGTACAAAAAATACCAGTGGCCATGCTATGGCTCACATAGCGACGAGCATCGGCCCTATTCCATTGAAACGGCATATGGGATGATGGAGATACAATGGACATATTAGTCATTTGCATCGATAAGGACGACGATATCGGCGTCAAGGGCGGCGTGAAGAGCCCCGTCATAGGGCGGGCCGCGTGCCTGGACGCCGCCTGCAGGCTCGGCACGGCGGACCCGGAGGACTCCGATACGAACACCATCTTCGGGGGCATCCAGGCCTTCGACCAGCTGAAGGCCGAAGGCCATAACGTGGAGCTGGTCTGCATCGCGGGCCACCGGGAGCTGGGCATCAAGTCCGACCGGGCCATAGCGGCGCAGCTCGACGATATTCTCTTAAAATACCCGACCGAGAGGGCGATCCTGGTATCGGACGGCGCCGAGGACGAGTCCGTCCTGCCCATCCTCCAGTCCCGCCTGAAGATTGAGTCGGTCAAGAGAGTGGTCGTCAAACAGGCCCAGAACCTCGAAAGTACTTATTATATCATCAAGCAGCTCATCAACGACCCCAAGGTCGCCAAGGTCATCTTCATCCCCATCGGCCTGATCCTGCTCGTCTACGCGGCCACGACCTGGATCGACTGGCCGAACGCCACCCCGATCGCCATCGCGCTGCTCCTTGGAGGCTACCTCCTGTACAGGGGAATGGGCCTCGACAACCTGTTCGACACCTTCATCTTCAACATGAGGCGGTCATTCTCGGAGTCCAAGCTCACCTTCGTCACTTATCTACTGGCGCTGGTGCTCAGCATCATGGCGTTCATCATGGGCGCCTGGGGCGTGGCGCAGTGGCAGAACGACCTGCCGGGCGTGCTGTCCCCCGGCCTTCTCGACTACGCGGCCATCTTCGTGTCCCACTCGGTGCTCTGGTTCATCGCCGCCTTCCTGGCCATCGTCATCGGCTGGATCGTGGACGCCTACGCGGACGAGAGCGACACGCTGTACCGCTATCTTTCAACGCCGTTCTTCCTGCTGGCCGGCGGGCTGCTGATCTGGGGAAGCTCCCAGTACATCCTCCACATGTCCAACACCGTGCAGGCCTTCGAGAGCCTGGTCATCTCGATCGTGCTTGCGGTGGTCGTGAGCTACGTGGGCGTGCAGTTCGCTAACCAGGTAAGGCAGATCATGCAGTACCGCACGGTAGAGGTAATAGACTTTTAAAAATGGTCAGGGCTGCCTTTTTTCTGCCCTCGCGCTCTTTTTCTCGTCCCCCGGTCCCGTGGGGACGCAGCTCTCGTCGTCCGACTTACATGTTTTCAGGTCGCCCAGCTCCTTGCGGTACTCGGATTGCTCGCGAAGGATATCCTCCCGCCGGGCCCGGTCCTTGTTCCGCCGGATGATGATCATGTCCACGCACTTCGCGGCCTTATCCTCGGACAGCCCGCAGGACACGAGCCTCTGCACGTTCTCCCGGTAGGTTAAATTCTCGTCCACGAACGGGTCGACCGTGTCCAGCCTGTTCTCGATGTCGTCGTCGGTGAACTCGGGCTTGCCGAAGTCCGACATCCTTCCAACGCCTGCCATATATCTTATTATATGAGTCCACGCTTGATAAGCCTGGCCCGCCGAAAGCCCGAAAAATGATTCCGCTAAATATGTTGCTAAAATTCTAGTGTACCGGCCCCGAATTTTCTTTACAGGAGGGATAGCGTTGGACACGGGGCTTGAAGAGAGCATGGGCGCCATGTGCGAGGACGTGGCGAAGTCGCTCGGCTATAAGGTCGAGCACGACATCAACCTGGGGGCCGGCAACATCACCCAGGTATGGTCGAGGCAGGACCACCCGAACCTGCCCGAGATGAAGTACGCCGTACAGATACTTGCGGAGCGGGGGGACGTTGACCCGGACGTCATCACGTCGAACGCGATGAAGTCCCTGTGGACGGACTGCGACCACCTGATATTCGTGGTACCTGATAACGCCACGCAGAAGTCCATACAGGGCAAGGTGAGGAGCTTCGACGCCATCGGCGGTTTCTTACAATTGCACAAGTACATCACGACGATCACGGTCAGTGAGCTGACCAAAGGGCTAGCCCAGGCCACGAGGTCGACTGAGGCCAGGGCATAAAAGGTGACGGCATGAAGTTCAAGAACCGCAGCGAGGCAGGGCGCATGCTGGCAGGGCAGCTGGGCGCCTATAAAGGCAAGGACGTCATCGTCCTGGCCATACCTATGGGAGGGGTGCCCGTGGCCTACGAGATCGCGCTGGAGATGAACGCGCCCCTCGACGTGGTCATGGCCAAGAAGGTCGGCGCGCCCTTTAACCAGGAGTTCGCCATAGGGGCGGTCACCTGGAACGGGGCCGTGCTCCTCGACGAGAACATGATGCGGAAGTATAACATATCGAGGGAGTACGTAGGCGAGCAGTCCCGAAAGCTCATCAGGGACATGAACGAGAGGCTTAACTCCCTCCGGGCCGGCCTGGGCAGCTTCCCCAAGCTGTACGGGCGTACGGTGATCATCGTGGACGACGGCATCGCCACGGGGAACACCATGATAGCGGCGGTGGAGGCCATCAGGGATCAGGGCCCCGCGGACGTGGTCGTCGCCACGCCGGTGCTCCCGAAGGAGCTGGTCGAGGACATGGAACGGGTGGCGCCGCTGGTCTACCTTGACGCCCCGGACGATTTCGAGGCCGTCGGCCAGTACTACGAGGAGTTCGAGATGACCTCGGAGGACGCGGTGAGGGGCCTGATGCTGCTGGCGAACAGCGCCTGAGCCCGGGGGCTGCACCTATCAATAATTCAATGCTTATGTTTTTTTACATTTGCCAGGTTATAATCTCAAGCTATATGCCCTATTTTTTAAGCCACTGCTCGAATAGGCATCAGCCTAAAGCGTACAGAGGCACTATTTTCACCACAATGGCACGGAGCGCACTGAGTTTCACAAAGACTTTTTTAAATGTGAGTCACAAAGGCCACAGAGCAGGCTTTTTGGGTTATAAGGCACGAAGGGGACAATGGCACGATGGCAAAAAGTGCTCTTGTTCATTCCGTTGTGCCATTGTATCCTTTGTGCCCTATCGTTAATGAACCGGGCTTTGTGGCCTCTGTCCCTTACATTAAAAAGAAATCTTAGTGGGCCTTCGTGAACTCCGTGCCATTGTGGTGAAAATAGTGCCTCAGTAAGCTTAGTGCCCTTACAACAGATATAATCCAGCATATGATGAGGATGAAAAAACACTATCAGAGTGCAACTATTGACTGCGCTATTTTTATGTGGCATGCGATGAATGTTAGATAGATGGTCGACCTGCTGCTCCTCCAAAAACTTTTCACGGCGTTGCTCATCGGCCTGGTGATCGGGCTCGAGAGGGAGATCGCCCAGGAGGGCAGGCAGAACGTCAAGTTCGCGGGCCTTAGGACCTTCGGCATCGTGGGGCTCATCGGCGGCATCGCCGCCTACCTGACCACGCAGGGCTACATCATCTTCGTCGCGGCCCTGCTCGGCGTCATCGCGCTCACGGCCATCGCATATTACCGTAGTACGGGCATCGATAAGCACCTCGGCTTCACCACCGAGACGGCCTTGATATTAACGTTCCTTCTGGGCGGGCTCGCCTACTTCGAGCAGACAGTGGCCATCATCCTGGCCATCGTCGTGACCATACTGCTCGCTTTCAAGGTGCCCCTCCACGAGTTCACCTTCAAGATACCGAAGGAGGAGTTCTACGACTCCCTCAAGTTCGCGCTCATCGCACTGGTCATCCTGCCGGTGCTGCCCGATCAGGCCTTTGGGCCGCTGGAAGCGTTCAACCCTTACCAGATCTGGCTCATCGTGGTCATCCTCACCGGGATCAGCTTTGTCGGCTACTTCCTGGTAAAGTGGTTCGGGGCGGACCTGGGCCTCTCGCTCACCGGCATCGTGGGCGGCCTGGCGTCCAGCACCGCCGTCATCTCATCGATGGCCATCAGGACCAGGGAAAATAAGGAGATCGAGCGCCCCGCCATGGTCGCGGCCACGCTTGCCAGCATGGTCATGCTCCTGCGCGTAGTGTTCATGGTCTTTATCTTTAACCCGGGGCTCCTCGTCAGCATCTACCTGCCCATCGGCATCATGTGCGTGGCCAGCATACTGGTGGCGTCGTACTTTTACCTCCAGGGCCGGGACGGCCGCAAGGGCGAGACGATCAAGCTTAAGACGCCCTTCAACATCGTGCCCGCGCTGATCTTTGCGGGGTTCATCGCCATCGTCCTGTTCGTGTCCAAGGCGGCGCTCCTGTACCTGGGCAACTATGGCCTGTACATTACGTCCGCCCTCGCCGGCCTGGCCGACGTCGACGCCATCACCGTCTCAACATCCCAGCTGGCGGCTAACGGGCTGGCGTCCGCGCCCACGGCGGTCACGGCGATAATGATCGCGGTCTTCGTGAACCTGGCGATACATACCGCCTACGCCTTTTACTTCGGCACCCGGAAGTTCGGCATCTACAACGCGGCCATGTCCGCGGTCATCATCGCCGCGGGCATCGCGGTCATCGCCGCGACCCTATGAGCCCTGCTTGCAGCTAAGCCCCACCGCGTCCGCGATGTTCTCTGCCGCGTCCTTCGTGCTCATGTTGGCGGCCTGCGCCGCCCTCTCCAGGTCGTCAATGGTGATGAGGTTCGGGTTGTTATGCCTGTCATGGGGCATTCCGCATCCACAGCTAATGCACATATATCCACCCAGAATATCTTCGCGGGGCAGAACGATAAACCATGCCGGCTCAATACACGACCTGGACTTCGAGGCTGCCCCTCTTATCGACGACGTTGACCAGCGTGCTCTCGCCCTCCCGCTTGAACTCGAGCTGCGTGTAAGCGTCTCCGACGATCAGCTTGCTGATCTTTACCGTGTGCAGCCAGGGCGGTAATTTGGGCTTGTATAGCGTGAGGCGCATGTTGAGGGCGTCCGGTATGAAGCCCAGCGATGCCGAGAGCATGTAGGGTATCGTCCCGGCCGACCACGCCTGCGGGCTGCAGGCGACCGGGTACTTGATCGGCACGTCGTACTCTCCGCGCTGGAAGCCGCCGAATAGTTCAGGCAAACGGTATATCGGGTAAAAGCCGGCCGCCTCGTACATGCAGGTAAAGAGCACGGCGAGCTCCTCTTTGAAACCGTACTTATTCAGGCCCATGGCGATGATCGAGTTATCGTGGGGCCATATCGTGCCGTTATGGTACCCTAGCGGGTTATAGCGCTTCTCTTTGTAGGACAGCGTGCGGATCCCCCAGCCGGAGAACATGTCCTCCCGGAATATCCGGTCGACGACCATCCGGGCCTTCTGGGGCTCGATGATCTCGCTCCAGAGCCCCTGGGCAGGGTTCGAGGTGACCACGTCGCACTGGCCGTTCTTATCGATGGCCTCGGCGAAGTACTTCTCGCCCTTCATCCAGAAGTCGTTGTTGAACTTCCATCGCAGGTTCACGGCGTCCCGCCTCAGGCGGCTCGCGTCGCCGTGGCGCCCGACGCGCTCGAACAGGTTCGCCATGCGCCGCTTTGCCATGTAAACGTACCCCTGCACCTCCGCGGCGGCGATGGGGTGGACGGCCAGGCTGCCGTCCGCATGGCTGATAGAGTCGAAGGAGTCCTTCCAGCACTGGTTATACAGGCCTTTAGTGGACTTTCTCGTGTACGAGATAAGCCCCGAGCCGTCCAGGTCCCCGTAGGCGTCGATCCATCGAAGCGCCGCGTCGACGTTCCCCTGCAGCTCGTTAAAAAGGCCCATGTCGCCGGTCCAGTCGATATAATCCGCCAGCAGTATGAGAAAGAGCGGCGTCGAGTCAACGCTTCCGTAATACGGCGTATCGGGGATGTTGTTGAGGTTCGCCTGCTCGCCCACCCGGAGCTCGTGGAGTATCTTGCCTGGCTGCTCATCCCTCCAGTCGTCCGTTTTCCCGCCCTGCAGGCCCGCCAGCACCTTCAGCGTGCTCCGGGCCACTTCCGGGTTATAGGGTATGACCTGCATGGCGGAGATGATGCTGTCCCTCCCGAAGAGGGCATCATACCAGGGCACTCCGGCAGAATAAAAAATGTTGACCGGCTGCCCCATGTAGAGCATCCTGAGGTCGGACAGGGAGCGCAGGAAAATCTTGTTGAAGATGCCGTTATCCGTCTGGATGTTGCTGCAGCATTCCATCGTGTCGGCGTACGAGGCCTTGATCCCGCGGATACGCCGCTGTATATGCTGGTCGTCCAGGACCGACGGCACGTCGGGGGGCATGTCCTCCACGTAGATCCGGACGCCGATCGTGTCCCTTTTCCGGGGCCCGACCCGGAGCCTGAAGAGCGCGATGCCGCCCTTCACGTCCGATGGGGCCGGATCGAAGGTGATCCGGGTGTTCCGCCTGTGCCCGTCCTCCCCGATGTACTGTAGCGTGAGCTGCCCGGGCTCATATGCGGGCGCGAGTACCCTGCCCTTCGTGGGCTGTGTAATTCCCCTGACGGTGAAGATGTCGTCAAAATCGGACACGAACTCGAGGGCCAGTTCCACGTCCGCCTCGAACTCGTTATAGTTCGTCACGGTTATCTTCTCGTCGAGCATCCCGGGGATGATACGGTCCCGGCGAATGCCGAGGGTCTCTTTTTCCACGGTCCTTCCGCCCCGGTCGACGTAGCGCTGGTTCGTGAGCACCGTGATGCCCGCATAGCTCTTATCGTCGCTTGACAATATGCTGATCGGCTGCCTGCCGTTGCACGTCAGCACATAGCCGCTAAGGAACCTGCAGTCCCGGTAGTACAGGCCGAAGCCGTGGTTCTCGCGGACGGGGATGTCTCCGTTCTGAGCGGTGACCAGCGTGAGCGGGCCGTCTCGTATGACCAGCGCGCCCAGTATGTCCTTGATGACTGTGTGTGCCTCGTGTATCTTCGCCTGGCTCGCGAACTCCTGCTCATACGCCATCTCATCACCGGATACTGTACTTCATCTTCGTCTCTTCCGGTATCCCGGCCTCCGGCGGATAGCCCCGCGTCTCCCAGTAACCGAGCTCCTCGGCGTCCGTGAAGCTGATGCGCTGGAGCCACTTCACCGACTTATAAGCGAGCTTGAAGGGCACGACCAGCCTTAACGGCCCCCCGTTCTCCGCGGGCAGGTCTCCGTCCTCATATCCATATACCAGCATGGTCCGCTCGTCCCGGGCGTCGTCGATGAACAGGCTGTCCGTGTACTCGCTGTACGCGTAGAAAGTGAGCCAGCACGCCCCGGGCAGGGGCTTCACGTCGTCTAAGATGCGGCGCAGCTTTACGCCTTTCCACTTTACCCACATGTCCCACCCCTCAACGCACACGAATGGCATCGTGGCCTCCGCCGGCTCGAGCTCCCGGAGCTCCTGGATCGAGTACGCCCGCGGCCGCTCCACCATGCCGTCAACCTTGAGCTGCCACTGCCGGGGATCGGAGAGAGGCGGCCCCTCGACGTCCAGGGCAGGCAGTTTCCTCAGCATGAAAATGACCTCTATATATTGTAAGCGGGACGGCGTTATAATGTTAAGGCGCGTAGAGCGGCGAAAACGAAAAAAGATTAGATTATATGATATATCTGAAACGCTTACCGGGGGATCGCTGGATCCGCCCGGTATGATGGCGTTTCATGCAGTTCGGAGCGTATGTTCAGTATTCCGGCTGATCAGGGGTCGAATATCGGCGACGTGCAGCTGAAGGCCGTTATCAATGGCGGGCTCAGGTTCGGCAGTACGAAGTTCGGCGGCGCGAACGTCGGAGTCTGCGGAGCGAACAGCTGGATCGAAGTCTGAAGTGCCGGGCCGCCAAGAGTGATCGTGTTCGCGAGACACTGCCCCGCCAGCGGAGCTGATGTGGCCGGGAAAGAGATACATGGCTTGACGATCGAATTGGCGACCGTGGGCACAGTAAGCACGGTCGGGACTATCACCGAAGTGCTCGAAGTCCCGGTCTTGCCAATTACCGCCCCTGCCGGGAAAGAGCCTGCCAGCAGGAAAATACTGGCTAAGGCCAATGCTATTAACAGTTTTACCCTCATAATCAATACCCTCCTTAGTTAAACAATACTCGACGCGTTAGAATAAAAAGCTTATATGGGGTAAAGACATTTTTTTAGGATATAAACCTTTAATTTAGCATAAATATGGCCTGGACAATAACGAGAAGCGGGCCGGACGGCCCGGTAAAATTTATTCGAGCGGCTTCGGGAGCACCATGCCGCCATATGGTGAGACGAGCACTTTTGCATCCGGCCCGTACTTCTTCAGGGCCGCGTCCAGGGCTTCCTGGGGCGACTTCACTGGGGTGAGGAACATCTTGCGCACCGTCTCCCCGGGAATCTCAGAGATAAGCTGTATGTCGCACTTCATGGCGGTCTTTGCTATGACGGACGCCTTGTGCCCGCCGAGCTCGAAGTGCTCGTCCATCCGCCGTGCCTGGGCCTCGATGGTCGTGGCCTCGTCCACCCAGCAGGCGAACACGTCGTTCCCCAGGCATTCCTGGCACTGCGCCGCCAGGATCATGGTGCCGCCCTCTTTTACGACGTGCTTGCAGTTATCCATCGCCTTCTGCGCCTGGTACATGTTGATATCCTTGGGGTAGCCGCCGGCGCTGGTGACCACGATGTCGGCCTTCGGCACTTTAACGCTGTACATGCGATCGACGTACTTGACACCCTCCCTGTGGGCCTCCATCACGTCCCCCGCGACGGCCGCGACGATCTCCTTCTTGCTGTTCAGGACAACGTCCAGGAGGAAGCCGATGTTCCTCATCATGCCGGGGACCTCGTCGATCTCCTGCCGTATGGGGCTGTCGAGCCTCCCCGTCTCTGCCTTTGGATCTACCATCATCGCGTGGTTGATCTCGATGGTCGAGTGGCTTGCGCATCCCGGAAGTACCGCCTTGGCGCCTCCCGAATATCCGGCAAAATAGTGGTACTCGGTGTTCCCGGTGCACACGATGAAGTCGGCGTCGACGACCTCCTTGAAGATCTCGATGCGGTGGCCGAAGCTGGAGGTGCCGACGTACTTGCAGTCGTGCTTATCGTGGCCGATATTACGGACGCGGCCGAAGGCCGGGCCCATGAGGGCTTTCTGCTCCTCGGGCGTGGAGCGCCTATGGCTGCCGAGGGCGATGACAACGGTGATGTCCCCGTCCGGCACGCCTCCCGCGTTGATCTCGTCCAGTAATAACGGTAAAAATTTATACGAGGGGCAGGGCCGGGTGGCGTCGCTTATGATAACGACGACCTTCATGCCCTTCTTCACCTTTTCCCTGAGCCTCTGAGAGCCTATGGGGTTCTCCAGCGCCCTGCGTATCTCGGCCTGCTCGTCCTTCACGCCCGTCATCTCTTTAGGCAGGATGATGCCGGCCATGTTCTTATCTGGCACGTTCACCTCGAAGTGGCCCTTCCCGTATTTGAGATCTACATCTGCCATCGTATTCACCTATATCATCGACATGAGCACGAGCTCGGATATGTCGAGCACCTTGCCCCCGGCGTCCTGTAAGTTGGCGTGGCACATGGGGCATGCTGTTATGATATAGTCGATGCCCGCCGGCGCGTCCATGAGGCGCTTTTTAGCCACTTTCCTTGCGAGGTCGCCGTATCCTCTACGGACCCCGCCTCCGCCGCCGCAGCATTTCGCCAGGCTCCTGCTGGTGGCCATCTCCTCGAACTCGCAGATCCGCTTTATTATGGTGCGGGGCTCGTCATAAACTTTCATGCACCGGCCAAGGTGACACGGGTCGTGGTAGCTCACCCGGTACGGGAGCCTCTCGAGGGGGAGCTCGTCGACGTGCCTTGCGAGGAACTGCGTCACGTGGAGCACTTCGATGTCCAGGCTCTCGCTCAGGGTCTTGTAGCACCCCGCGCACCCGGTCACCAGGGTCTTCGCGCCGCTTTTCTCGATCTCTTTCCTGTTGTGCTCGAGCGCGACCGAATCGCCGCCCAGGCGCAATAGCGGGGAGCCACAGCACCTCTCGTCATCGAGCACCCTCGCGCCGAAACGGCTCAATATCTTAAGGTTCGACAGCGCGGTCTGCTGCTGCCTGTACGAAGTTAAACAGCCGGACCAGTAGATGACGTCCGCACTGCCATTGTTAAGCCTCAGCTCCTCGGGCACCCAGGCGTTCCGGGGGCCGGTATCGCCCAGGGAGTTGCCGTGCTTCGTGATGTTCTCGAGAATAGTATCGTAATAAGGCGGAGCGCTGCCCTGCGCGATCATCTCCCGCCGGGCATCCTCAACGACGTCGTCCGGCTTCGCGCCGGAGGGGCAGGTCGAGGTGCACATGGAGCACGTCAGGCAGGTATAGAACGACCTCTTCATGGCGTAGGAGGGCTTCTCGCCCTCTGCCAGCGCCCTCGCGAGAAGCATCCGGCCCCGGGCGTTCGTCGACTCCCAGCCGAGCTCCTCGTTGATAGGGCAGAGCGCCCTGCAGCGCCCGCACCTGGTGCACTTGATGATATCCTCGATATGGTCCTGGATCATAATGTTACCCTTACATGCCCATCTTGCCGGGGTTCATGATGTTCTGCGGGTCCACCGCTTTTTTTATGGATTTCATGACTTCATAGCCTTTCCCATGGGCCCGGGCCATGTAGTCGGCCCTGATGATGCCCACGCCGTGCTCCGCGGGGAGCGTGCCGCCCAGGCTCAAAACGACATCGTAGATGTCGTCCTTCACGGCGTGCACCCGCTTCCACTCCGCCTCGTCCCTGGGGTTGATGGCGATACCCGTATGCAGGTTCCCGTCGCCGATATGCCCGTATGTCACCAGCGACATGCCGTGCTTTCGGCCGATCTCCTGGATCTTCTTAAGCATAAAGGGGACGTCCTTGATGGGCACCCCTATGTCCTCGGCCTCGTAGACCCTGACCTTTCCAGGGTTGAGCTTGGTGATGGCCACGCCCACGAGCCTCCGGGCCGCCCACAGGCGCTCTTCCTCGTTCTTATTTTTTGCGACCCTCGTCGTGCCCCCACACTGCTCGCATATAGTGCAGATCAGGCCGACCTCCCTCGTGACGCTCTCCCTGTACCCGTCCACCTCGAACAGGAGCATGGCCTCCACGTCCGGCACCTCCAGGGTGGGGTCGAGCTCCTTCACGGCCTTGATGGCGCTCCCGTCCATGATCTCCATGGCCGCCGGTATGACGCCCGACGAGAGCACGGAGACCGCCGCCCTGCCCGCGTCCTCGATGCGGCCGAACGTCGCCATCATGATGGATTTTGTCTCGGGAAGCGGGTGTATCCTGAGGCGGGCTTTGGTCACGATGCCCAGCGTGCCCTCGCTGCCTATGAATAGCCGGGTCAGGTCGTAACCTGACGAAGTCTTAGGGGCTTTACAGCCAGTGTTGATTATGTCCCCGCTGGGGAGCACGACCTCCAGGCCCAGCACGTAGTCCTTGACGGTGCCGTACTTGACCGAGTGCATGCCGCTGCCGCCGTTGGCGATGAGCCCCCCGACAGTGCACATGTCGCTGCTCCCCGGGTCCGGAGGGAAGAAGAAGCCGTGCTTGATGAGCTCGTTGTTCAGTTCCTTGTGGATGATGCCCGGCTCGATGACCGCCTGGAGGTTCTCGACCTCCAGCTCCAGTATCCTGTTCATGCCGGTCATGTCGAGCACGATGCCTCCCTTCACGGGCACCGAGCCTCCGGTGAGCCCGCTCGCCGAGCCCCTGGCCACTATGGGCGTATTATATTTAGTGGCGACCTTCACGATCTCGGCGACCTCTTCGGCGCTCTTCGGCCGCACCACGTAGTCGGCATGGCCCCTCACGTATGAAGAATCAAAAGAATAACAGTACAGTTCCCCGGGATCCCGGGTCACCCTTTCCGGCCCGACGATGGCTTGTAGCTCCTCGAACATGCGTCCACTCGGTTTTAAACTTGATGAAAGGAGTATAAATAAATTCCCGAAGTCACAGTCCTTTATAAAAAAGCCCATTTTTAACGACCCAACGGCGACCTTACTCTTGCGATGATCAACCCTCTGATCTCCGTCGGGTCCTGCTAATGCCATACTATACGACGCTATGATACATAGCGAGGGGAAAGCGGAAGCGCCCGCGGGTTCGGCCAAGAACTAATTGCTCCCCCATACGGGGAAGTGGCAAGTGCGGGGTGATTTTAATGGTCCAGCACCGGGCGATACAGCGGGTGATGCCAGAGCGTCCGGGGCGCCCTCCGCGAAGATGGTAATTCGCACGACGGCTGTCATGGCAGTGACGGCCTTCGCGCATCCCTCCTTACCCTCATATACCCCTCTATAACATGTTCCAACGTTTCAGGTTATAAAATTAATATGGAAATAAGGCATTTTTCCAGAAGTTCAATCAGTCATATGGCGAAAAATTAGTGGGCCCTGGCGATGCATTGGCGATGTCAGGGCTCACCGTATGCCAGTATCGAAGTCGACGTCCACGATGGTGGTCTTGCCAGCCTCGATAGTGACCTTCATCGGGAGCGGGCTGGCACGGCCGATGCCCTGGTGCACGTAATCGAGAACGTATGTGCCCGGAGCCAGGGACACGCTGTACGTGCCGTAATAGCCCGCGGGGACGATGCCAACGTCGGCTACCTTCGCCATGCCGTCGGCTTCGTAAACGATGAGATGGCGGCTGGTGAAGACCTCTGGCGCCGGAAGGATAGGCGTCGCATCGACCCTTTCCACCGGGGTCAGCGGCCCCACGGTAACGTTGCCGGACAGCGTGCCTTTCTCGCCATCGGCGTTCGATATACAGCCGAAACACATTGCTGCAGATGCTGTCAGGGCCACAAAGAGAATAACGGTCGAAGCCTTCATTAAATTAAAATCGGCGCCATAGAATATAGGCATTCCGTAAGCTACGGACGTACTTGCGACTATCCGGATACGGCAACCTTTTTAATAAAGAGTCGGTATACGTTAGATGGAGAGTCTTACTAATGGTTTCAACCATCGTTGTCGGTGGGTTTTTTGGAGACGAGGGCAAGGGCAAGATCGTCGCCCACATCGCTTATACTGAACATCCTTCCATCATCGCGCGGGGAGGCGTGGGCCCGAACGCCGGACACACCGTCTACAAGGATGGGGTCAAGTACGGGGTCCGCATGGTCCCCTCGGGCTTTGTTTACGATAAGGCGAGGCTGCTCATAGGCGCCGGAGTCCTCGTGGACCCGGTGGTGCTGGACCGCGAGGTCAAGCTGCTGGGCTGCGGCGGCCGCATCGGCGTCGACTATCGCTGCTCCATCATCGAGGAGAAGCACATCGCCGAGGACAAGGGCACGGAGCGCCTTGCAAAGAAGATCGGCACCACGGGCACGGGGTGCGGGCCGGCCAACAAGGAGCGGGTGATGCGCAGCGCGAAGCAGGCCGCCGACGTGGAGTCCCTTAAAAAGTACCTCACTGACGTTTCTCAGGAGTGCAACGATGCCCTCGACAGGGGCGAGAACCTCATCATCGAGGGCTCCCAGGGCTTCGGCATCTCCCTTTATTATGGCACTTATCCCTTCGTCACCTCGAAGGATACGTCCGCGTCCTCGCTGGCGGCGGACGTGGGCGTCGGGCCCACGAAGATCGACGAGGTCGTCGTCGTGTTCAAGGCGTTCCCCACGAGAGTAGGCGAGGGGCCGTTCGAGACCGAGATGACTCCGGAAGAGGCGCAGAAGAGGGGCATAGCGGAGTTCGGCACAGTCACCGGCCGGGCCAGGCGCATCGGATACTGGGACCCGAAGATGGCCCGGTACTCGGCCATGATCAACGGCGCCACCCAGGCGGCCATCACCGGCCTGGACCGCATCGACCCGGCGGTGAAGGGCGTGCAGGAATACGATAAGCTCACGGAGAATGTCAAGGAGTTCGTGAAGCAGGCCGAGAAGGACGCGGGCGTGCCGTTCACGCTGTTATCCACCGGCCCGGACCAGAAGGATATTGTGGACCTGCGGAATCATAAGAAGTGATAAAATGAAAAAGGACCTGATGGACATCCTGTGCTGCCCCGTCTGCAAGGGCGACCTGGAGCTCACGGTAAAAAAGGAGAGCGGCCCCGAGGTCATCGAGGGCACGCTTCACTGTAAGAAGTGTAACGAGAACTATCCCATCGAGGACGGCATCCCTAACCTGCTGCCGCCCGAGCTGCGATAAGAGGGTGAGCACATGGGGATGGATTCGATGGAAGAGCTCGGCGGCTACGACGACGTCGACGCCGACCAGGTGTTTAACGGCGGACAGATAGCAGGTAATAGAGGCGGGATGGGCGAAGGCAGGCGAAAAGGCAAGAAATCCCTGTCGTCCCGCAATAATTATCGTGCCCGCTCCAAACGGCCCATGGGCCGGGGCTTTTCGTTCAACTTCCGGGGCTTCGAGGATACGGCGAAGATGATGCTGGCCGTGTCCATTGGGACGCTCCTGATCTGCGGCGTCATACTCTACGCTACGTTCGGCATGCACCTGCTGCCCGATTTCTACGGCGCCCTCCTGGCGTCCATCGTGGTCATGGCGCTCCTGTTTTATACGGCCATGAAGCTCGTCCGAACGAGATAAGCATCACTAAGTATAATAAGCGCTCACGAAGACGTTTTCAGCCACGAAGCGACTCGAAGAGGGCCTGAAGCGCCTCAAAGTTTTTAATGATTTTTGAGTGGATTAAAATACAGATGAAAAACCATTTATAGGAAATCCACAAATATGTTCTATGGCAAACGAACAAAAAACGACTGGCTAAGAGGAGACCCTATGTTAAGCTTTATATGCGAGGCCTCTGGGAACGTGACCAGGGCCGCTATCCGGCCCCATCTGTGCCCGAAGTGCGGAGCCCGCAGAGGCATGATGCATAAGGTTGAAGAAGATAAAAAATAAAGGAGTCATTACATGTCGAAGTTAACCAAGATCATGGAACAGACCTTCACCGGCGAGACCTATGAAGTCGGGCTGTACCTGGCCATGGCCAAGAAGGCCGAGCTGGACAACATGCCCGAGGTCGCGACCTACCTGCGCGGCCTGGCCATGGAAGAGGCTGGCCACGCCTGCGAAGTGGCGATCATGCTGGACAAGATCAAGGGCACGAAGGAGAACCTCGAGTACATGCTCGGCGGCGAGACGATGGCCACCAGGGAGAAGATGGACGCCGCCCGCATCGCGAAGGAGGAGGGCAACAACGACGCAGCTACCTTCTTCGAGCGCGCCTCCGCGGACGAGAACCGCCACAGGTCAGGCCTGCAGGGGTTCCTAAACAAGATGAAGTGAATTTTATTTTGCGGCCTTCAGGCCGCTATTATCTATTTTATGTCCTCGCGGTATCCTCGCTTCCACACTGAGGGCAGCGGACCGGGAAAGCGTCGGGGTCCTCCTGGAACACGAAGCCACAGGTTCTACACACGAAAAAGACCTTACTCTGGTCAACCTCTTCCATAATTATAACGTCTCGTCGCCCCCGCCTTATAAAGAATTCGGTTACTGCTTTTGCCCGGACCTTCCTTAAAAAATATAAAGGTAGGTTTCGAATATAGACATGGTGTATCGATGGAAAGAGCGCTCCGATTCGGCCAGAACGAGGTAGAGCCCGACGTGCGAAAGCTAAGCGAGATGAGGGATGTCATATACGACATCGACTGGCTCAAGACCGCCCCGGACAGGGACCTGTATTACATGTACCGTGACCTGGCCATGAGCAGGAACGACCGGTCGCTGATGCTCGATAATCACCTGCGCTTCGACATCACGGTGATACCGCCGGGAAAGCTCGGCGCCGAGTACGTGAAGACCGCGGGGCACTATCATCCCTGCGTGCCGGGCACGTGCTGCACGTACCCAGAGGTCTACGAGGTGCTCAGGGGCATGGCACACTACTTATTACAGAAGTGCGAGGGCGGACGCATCGAGGACGTGGTCATGGTCGAGGCCGGCGAGGGCGACCATGTGATCATCCCGCCAGGATACGGGCACGTCACGATCAACCCATCCAACAAAGAGCTCAAGATGTCTAACTGGGTCTCACGGGATTTCTCGTCCCTCTACGAGCCCTATAAGAAGTGCGGCGGCGGAGCGTACTTCGAGCTCGCGGACGGGCGCATCATCCGGAACGGGCGGTGCGACCACATACCCGATATCCGGTTCCTGAAGCCCACGAACATCACGAAGGTGGGGATGGGCAAAGGAAAAGAGATGTACGGCCTCGTCAGGGACATCTCGAAGCTCGAGTTCCTGAACAGGCCTCAGGACTACGACCTGCTCTGGGAGGAAGTGCTGAGCGATGAGAACCGGGCGAAGCCGGACGTTGCCGCCCGGTAGCGCCTAGGCCTCTTTTATCTTCGGCTTCAGCTCTCCCTGGATACCGAGCTCTTTGAGCTCCTTGACCTGGGTCCAGCAGTCCACGTCGTAGGCCTCGTTGAAATACTTGTGATCCGCCTTCTGGAGAAAGGCGGCGTCGACGGACACTGGCGAGCTCGAGGCGAAGATGCCGATGTCGTTCATCACCACGTGGCCCGGAGCGGGCACACAGTCGCAGTACTGGGTGATGTTATCGGCGAAGCTCACGAAGGAGGTCTTATTTTTCCCGAACGTGGAGAGCACGCCGTAGGCCGCCGAGGCCAGCGCCCTGCCCAGGTTCTCCTTCTTGAGAAGCTTGATGGCGCCCTTCGGGCAGGCCTCCATGCACACGGGACAGCGCATGCACTCTCTGGAGACGTTCTTCGCCTTCTTGTCCACGATCTCGGGCAGGCCCATCTCGCACACCTTCCTGCAGAGCCCGCAGCCTGAGCATTTGGACTCGTCGATCTTCAGGCCCACCGTGCGGTGCTGCCGGAGCTTTCCGGCCCGGGTGGTGCAGCCCATGCCCATGTTCTTGACGGCGCCCCCGAACCCGGTCAGCGCGTGGCCCTTGTCGTGGGACACGACGATCATGGCATCCGCCTCCGCGATGGCCCCGGACACCTCTATGCCCTTTAATATTCCCTTCGTGCTCACGAGCCGCCCGCTCTCGCTCCTCAGGCCGTCCGCCGCGATGAACTGGCAGAAGCCGAAGCCGTTGGCCAGGGACGTCTCGTAGTGGTCCACCGCGTTGTTGCGCTGCGCCAGGTAGTACGTGTTCGAGTCGGTAAGGAACGGCTTCCCGCCCGCTTCCCTGATCTTCTGCACGAGCTGGTGGACGAAAAAGGGCTGAACATAATAGGGATTGCCGAGCTCGCCCACGTGGAGCTTGACGGCGACCAGGTCGCCCTCGGCCACGCAGTCGAGCGTGCCCGCGGCCTCGTAAAGCTTCTCCGCGCGGCTCAGCAGGTTATGGGACGTGTCCCACGGGACAAAGTGAACGGTCATGAAAAAGGGTAATATGATGAACTACAATAAAGATATCCGGGGAAACGGGCCGATACGGTCTGGAAGGCCAAAAAAGTTTTTAAATAAGGGGAGCGAGCTAGATAGGAGAGAGTTCAATGTATCACGGGTTATTCATCGGGTGGTTTTCATGATCGGCATGATACTCTGCGGCGGCTCCGGCAAGAAGCTAAAGCCTTACACGGACAATACTCCTGCGCCGCTCGTCGAGATCAAGGACGACGTCACTATACTGGATAAGCAGCTATTCGATTTTGCGTCGGCCGGCATCGATGAGGCCATACTCCTCACGGGCTACAAGAGCGATATGATCGAGTCCCGGTACGGCGATAAGTTCAAGGGCGTCAAAATTTCCTATCATGTAGAGGATAAGCCGCTGGGAACGCTGAACGCGCTCAAGGCCGGCATGCAACTCGCAAAAGGCGAGGACGTCGTCGTGAGGAACGGCGACGTTGTCACCGACGCCAACCTTAAGAAGATGATGCTCAAGCACAAGAATAACCCCTACCCCGTCACCATGTTCGTGACCCGCATGCGCAGCCCCTACGGTATTGTAGATCTAGGCGACGACAAGGTGCGGTCGTTCAAGGAGAAGCCGGTGCTGGAGTACTACATCAACGGCGGCATCTACTGCATTAACCACGACGTCCCGGTCTCAGGCTTCGAGGGCAAGACCCTCGAGCACGCCCTTTTCCCGCGGCTGGCCGAGGCGAGCAGCCTCGGGTATTACCGGGAGGACGGCGTGTTCTGGGCGACCGTGGACACGGTCAGAGAGCTGGAAGAGGTCAGGAAGGAGTACAGGAACAAGACCGACAAGCCCTGGGGATACGAGAAAGTGCTGATAAGCACGGACAAATATCTTACGAAGGAGCTGTACATCAGGGCCGGGTACCAGACCTCGTTCCATAAGCACCCCCGGAAGGACGAGACCATGTACATCATCGAGGGCGTGGGCTACATCGAGTTCGAGGACCACAAGGAGCACTTCGGGAAGAACGACACGGTCCGCATCGAGCCGAACGTGCCCCACACGATCGTTGCCACCGAGAACACGGTACTGCACGAGGTTTCCACCCCGTTCCTCGAGGACACGGTCCGCATCAAGGACTACTATAACGTGAGATAACATGAAGGCGTTCATACTGTGCGGCGGCCGCGGAGAGCGGCTTAAGCCCCTTACCGATAATTTGCCAAAGCCCATGGTGAAGGTGGGCGGCAAGCCCATCCTGGAGCACCAGCTGGAATTACTGAGCAAACACGGCATCGACGAGGCCGTCCTGCTCGTGGGCTGGTGCGGTGACCAGGTCGAGAAGTACTTCGGCGACGGCCGCAAGATCAACATGCACATCGAGTACTCCTACGAGGACCCGAATAACCGGCTCGGCACTGCGGGCCCGATAAAGGCCGCTAAGGATAAGATCGACGGGACGTTCATCGTCATGAACGGCGACATCGTGTCCAATACGAACATCTCCGGCATCGTCTCATTCCACGTGGGCATGGAGTGCTGGGGCACTATCAACATGATCAACATGACATCGCCCTACGGCATCATCGACCTCGACGGGAATAAGATCAAGCAGTTCCGGGAGAAGCCCGTCCTGCCCTTTAAGATGAACGCCGGGCTCTACGTGCTTGAGCCCGATGTCGTTGACTTTATGCCCGACGTGGGCTCCATCGAGACGGACGTGTTCCCGAAGATCGCTGCGCTGGGTAAGCTCTGCGGGTACGATTCCACGGGCATCTACTGGAGCGACGTGGGCACGCATAAGGACCTTGAGAAGGCTAACAAGGATATCCTTGCGGGCAAACTCAAAATCTAATTTGTTACTCTTTTAATTGGGGCATTTTCTAATATTTAGCTCATTTTGAGGCACTAAGCCTACGAAGGCACTATTCTCACCACAATGGCACGGAGCGCACCGAGTTTCACAAAGACCTTTTTAAATGTGAGCCACTAAGGTCACAGAGCATGCTTTTTGGGTCAAGAGGCACAAAGGGGACAATGGCACGATGGCAAAAAGTTCTCTTGTTCATTCATTGTGCCATTGTATCCTTTGTGCCCTATCGCCAATGAACCGGTCTTTGTGACCTCTGTCCCTCCATCTAAAAAAGTCTTTGTGAGCCTTCGTGAACTCCGTGCCATTGTGGTGAGAATAGTGCCTTCGTAGGCTTAGTGACTTAAAATCGAACAGTTATGCTACGATATAAAAATAGAAATAATTTACAATTACGCTGCTCATCTACTGTGCTCGTGGCCATGCTCATGGCCATCATGGGCATGTACGTGCTCGTGAGTGATGGTCCCGTGGACGTGGATGTGCGTGTGGGCGTGCTCCTCGCCGAATAACAATAAAGCGCCAAATACCATGAGGGGCAGCGCGATGAGGAACGTGACGCCCGGCACAGATCGGAATATGATGAACGATATGATGACGCCGGCGAACGGGGCGGTGCCCATCCAGGCGCTCGTGCGGGCGGCCCCGATGTGCCGCATGGCCAGGATAAATAAGGCAATGCTAAGGCCGTAGCTCAGGCTTCCCAGGAGCATCGCGGCCAATGCTACAGGTAACGCCGGAAGGCGGGCCCCCAGAACGAGAGCCAGCAAGAGAGAGAAAGTGCCCGCGACGAGGCCCTTCACGATGCCGATGGAAAGGGCGTCCTTCGAGGAGATGTTCCTCGTCAGGTTATTGTCCAGGCCCCAGAGCACACAGGCCAGGATAATGGCAAGCACTCCGAACGATAGCCCGAACTGCCCGTTGCCGAAGGAGAGCACGGCGCTGGCTGCGGTGATGAGGCCGACAGCAAGCCAGATGCGCCTCCCGATATACTCCTGGAAGAGAAAGGCAGCAAGCACCGTCGTGGCCACGCACTCGAAGTTCAGCAGGAGCGATGCCGTCGCGGCGGGAGCATTTTGCAGCCCGATCATCAGCGCGATCGGTGCCGCCACTCCGCCGGCCAGCACCGCCCCGGCCAGCCAGGGCACATCATTACGGCCCAGAGGCAATCCTCCGGGAGCACCCGAAACATGAAGTAAAAATTTAAAGACCAGAAGGCCCATGCCGCATCCCAGGTAAAGCAGGCCGGCCAGAAGGACGGGATCGACCTCGCCAAGAAGCACCTTGGAAAGTGGCGCGCTGGCCCCGAAAAGCACGGCGCCCAGGACTGCCAGCAACTCGGGGTAAGGGCGGGCCATATATTACACCAAGAACATAAAGGCTGCTTTTATTAAAAATGTTAATAACAATCTTTTAAGCCCCGCAGAGCATAATATGGGGTGATGAAGGGCCTTTTACTCTCAAAGGACGAGCTGGTGAAGTGCGAGAACGCGATCGAGGAGTCCATCGTCAGGGCCGTCGAGACGAGCAAGATGAACGGCGCCATCCTGGCGCTGAGCGGCGGCATCGACTCGGCCCTGGTAGCGGTGCTGGCGTCCAGGGTAGTGGACGTTTTTGGACTGCTGCTGCCTGACAGGGCGACCAGCGATCCCGGGGACATGGAGGACGCCAGAGACCTGGCGAAGAGCCTCGGCATGGACTACGAGCTCATCGAGATCGGCGGGATCGTGGAGGCCGTGTACTCGGCCCGGCCTAACCTTGGCCCGAAAGAATGCCGGCTGGCATACGCGAACGTGAAGCCCCGGGTGCGCATGATCATGAACTACTTCGCCTCGAACCTGGACGGCCGTATCGTGCTGGGCACGGGCAACAAGACCGAGCTTCTCATGGGCTACTTCACGAAGTACGGGGACGGCGGCGTCGACCTGCTCCCCATCGCAGGCCTCTATAAGACCAGGGTGCGCCAGATGGCGAAGCACGTCGGAGTGCCCGAAGCCATCATTAAAAAGCCCCCGTCGGCCGGGCTATGGAAGGGCCAGACGGACGAAGGGGAGATGGGCATCTCATACGAGGCGCTGGATAAAATATTGTATGGCGTCTACGACCTGGGGCTCTCCTACGGCGAAATCCAAAAAGAGACGGGCGTCGACGAGGCCACCTTCACCCGCATCATGGAGCGGGTCCGGGACAACGAGCATAAGCGCAATATGCCCCCGATAACGGACATCACAGCCGTCATAGGGCCTTAAAATATTTCACCTTGGTTGCCCGGTCTGTGTTTCCTGTCGGCGCTGATTTGTTCGGTCGGTATCACGAACATCACCAAAGGAATTAAACCACGAATTTTTCTTTTAGATTTTTCTCACTAAACCTCGAATGCTCTAGCTCACCGTCAATGCCCGAACTCTCGAATACTCAGGGCAGTGCTCTAAGCCTCTAACGCGCTAACCCGAAAAGAAGGCTCTAAGTCTCTAAATCACGTTCGAAACGCTAAACGGTGGAGCACGAACACTCTAAGAGCCCGGTCGTTCCCCGTAGTTAGGGGTTTTAGTGTCGTTGGCGGTTTAGCCGAGCCTTGGAGGGTTAGTGCTATGTCGTTTAGCGTTTCGAACGTGCGTTCGAGCTTTCGAGCATTCTTTTTGGGTTTGAGGCTTCGGGCGTTCGTGCAATGCCCCGAGTATTAGGGAGTTCGTGCGTTGACGGTGAGTTCGAGGCTTAGGGGTTTAGTGAGTAAAATCTAAAAGAAAAATTCGTGGTTTAATTCCTTTGGAGAGGTTCGAGATACCGACCAAACTAATTTCGCCCCACTAGGAACACAGCAAAGAAATTTTTTTAAATGCTCAGCAGCACGGCGACGAAGAACAGCACGTAGAGCAGCCCGCCGATCATCAGGCCGGACATCTTCAGCTCCTTGTGGCTGGACTCGATGTACAATATGATGCCGGATAGGAGTGCGATGCCTATAGTCATAGCCTCAAGGAGCTCCACAGGGTTCGCGATGTTCAGGTGCCAGCTCGTCAGGAAGATGCCTATCGTAACGGGAATGCAGCTCTGGAAGACCATCGCGCCGGTGATGTTCCCGATGGCGTAGGTGTCCTTGCGCTCACGGATCCACAGCATGCTGTTGAACTTTTCCGGAAGCTCCGTTGCGATCGGGCTGATCACGAGCGACAGGATCAGGGGATTGATGCCGATGAACATGGCGATGGCGTTGATCTGGTTGACGAAGAGGTTGGCGCCCAGGATGATCGCGCCCAGCGCGGCGAGCACCTGGACGATGATGAGCGCCGTAGAGGGCTCCCGCGGGGCCGGGCAGTCCTTATCCGCTTTTCCCGGAATGCACCGCTTGATCACGCTGTCGAGATAGAGGGCTTTCATGTCATCGCCCCCGGTGGCCGCCTCGCCGGTCTTGAGCGTGTAGATCGTGTAAACGATGTAAAGGGGTATGAGCGTGAAGCCCAGTATGGTCTTGAATATGCCGAACTCCGGCGGAGTGAACGCGGCGACCGCCGCCAGGGCATAGGCGAGCAGGAAGAACTTGAGGTCGCGGCGTATGAGCTTGCCGTTAATATGCAGCGTGCGCGTATTCCGCCGCTTCGCGAAGATGAGCACCGACAGCCCGCAGATGAACAGCGCCAGCGTGGCCAGCATGAACGGGGCTCCGAGTATGGCGCCCACTCCGATCTCGTGGCCGGCATCGCCCCCGATCATCAGGATGGCGATCAGCGGCACCAGCGTTTCGGGAAGGGCCGTTCCCACGGCGGCGAGCACGCTGCCGACCGCGCCCTCCGACAGGTTGAACCGCCTGCCGGTCCATTCGACGCCGTTGGTGAAGAACTCGCACGCTATGAGTATGATGGCAAAGCTCAGCAAGAATACAATAAGGTCCATTTAGCCCACGACTTGAGTACCTAGTTCCAATATTCATATATAGTTTTTCATCATAGGCTCCTTGATGAGCCTTATTACCGGTGACGGCCGGGTCGTTTCTGCGGACGTGGAGCTTGCGGATTCGTTCCTGAGTCGGGCCGTGGGCCTCATGTTCCGCAGGAGCTTTAGCGGTGCCCTGGTGTTCGACATGGGCCGTGAGACGTACGACGGCATTCACATGCTTTTTGTCTTTTTTCCGATCGATGTTGTATTTTTGGATCCCGATAAGCAGATCGTGGATATGAAGTTGAACCTGAGGCCGTGGATAGGCACCGCATTTCCAAAAAGCCGCTTTCGTTATGCTATTGAGCTTCCTGCGGGTACGATCGAAAAGGCGCAGCTAATAATTGGCGATAAATTATCGTGGTAATAGTCTTACTCTTTTACCGCTTCTATTTAATACGACTCAAGTACTGCCTCCTAACAGGTGTAGTGCTCTTTTAGTTATACCAGTGTTCTTGTGGAGCGGGCGCCTCCGGTCGGTATCACGAAAACACGAATTTATTTTATATCCCACGTAAGGCTCGAAATGCACAAAGGTAGATGCTTTGGGGTTTAAAACACGAAACAACCTCTCTAAAATACGAACCTCTCGAAAGGATTGAAACACGAGAAAAAGCATAACCATTGGAGTTCATGCCATTCTTGTGTTTCTATCCTTTAGTGTTTTGGAGCCCTTAGGGAGGTTGTTTCGTGTTTTAAACGCCCGGCATGAACTTGGTGATTTCGGGCTTTACGTGGGATATAAAAAGTCTTTCGTGGTTTCGTGATACCAACCGAAGGGATCCAGCTCCACAGGCAATACGGCATAAGTAAAAGAACATATTGAGCGAACGGATAGTGTCAACTAATATAAAAATTGATATAAATGCGGATTACTTTTTCGATGCCATGGCGCCCGCCAGGCAAATAGCGTGCTCGTAGCCGCTCCCGGCCCTGGAAGTGTCCACGTAAACGATGTCTGTGCCCACCAGGGGGGCCCCATAGCCCTCGCCGCAGCCGACCAGGCATAGCGCGCGGAACATGAGGTTGCCGCAGACGCCGTCAGGCGCCAGGATGTACTCGTACTCATTGATGGCATCCTCGAAGAGTATGGAGGCATGCTTAGCGTCGATGCCCTTCGCCCTCAGGGCCGCGGCCACAGCCTCGGCGTCGTCCATGGTCTTATCCACGAGGGGAGAGCGGCCCCGGTCCTCCATCCTGCCGCCAGACAGCACGCCCACGCGGGGCTCGATGCCGAACTTCTTTATTAGAGTGGCACCGGCCTCCCCGAGCTCCGCCTTATCGGCGACGGTCCAGCCCTCGTCCACGCCGACGGGAGCGAAAAAGAAGAATCGCCCGGAGGGAGCCTTGAGCAGTGAGACACGAAGGATCTTCTGCAGGCCCATGATGCGCCTGAGCGACCGCAGCGTGGAGTTTGCGCCCAGAGAGCCACGGACAAGGCCATCCACTTTGCCGTCCTTTAAAAGTTGTATGAGCGCCTCATCGGGCTTATCAGAGACCACTACGTCCAGCGCCGTTTTTAATGGTCGTGAGCTTACGAGCGTGACTTTAGCGAACCCTCTTTCAGCCGCCTTCTCGGCAGCATCGACGGTCTTATCCGCATATTGAGGGCCGACGCCAACGGCGATGTTCGCGTAGTTGACCACGGCCCGGGCCGTGATGGTCTCCCAGAGCATCGCGCTCACTTCTTGATGAGGCCTCATCTCCGGATGAGGGGCAAAGCGCAGTCGTTATACAGCGCGGCAGCGTCCGTCCTCTCCTCGGACAGCGCCACGGCGGCGAGAGCGCCGATGCGGCCCTCGCGATTCGGGAAGAGGTCGATGAACTCGATGCCCGTGCCCTTCGCGTTCTCCTCGACCGTCTCAACGGTGACGAGGTGCTTCTTGACCTCCCAGCCGAAGGCGTTGAGCGCCGGGGAAATGCCGATGCCGCGGTACACGGCGATGCCCGTCTTACTCGAGCGGGTCTCCCTCTTCACGGTGGCGACCACGCTCTTGATGAGACTGTCGACGGCGTCCGGCCTCGCGGCGAATGTGATGGCCGAAGAGACGCAGTTGGTGGTCTTGTGGGGGGACTTAGGGAAAAGCTGTATGAGGCGTAAGTTCAGGGACTGCACGCCATCGATGGCCGCGGCCATCTTGCTGGCCTTGAGCGCCAGCACCCAGGTGGCGCCGCCCTCCTTGTTATCCGTATCGTCGATGCCGATGGTGACCTTCTCGTAGAGCGGAGTGACGAGCTCCACGCGGTTCGCCCTGGCGCCGCCGACCTTCATGTCCTCCTCTGTAGGATAGATGGCGTGAAGCACACCAGGCGCCTGCGTGAGGCACGCGGCAACGCCCAGCCCGGCACCGCCGCAGCCGGCCCATTTGGTGATAACTTTATCGCCATCCACTAGGACGGCTTCGAGGCCCTGGCCGCCGTACTCTACATCCGTGGGGCCGAACTTGATCGGGCTTTCGCCCAGCCGGGCCCTCATGACCATGGTCGTGCCCTCGACCTCACACCACTGGATGGCACCGCCGGCCCTGCAACGGTTCACGGCGTCCCACTCGATGGTGCCCTTCACGGCGCACGTCTCGATGATCTCGGCGACGTTCCTCGAGCTGTCCACCATGGTCAGGAAGCGCTGCGAGAACATCGGGCCGTACTTTTCTTTCACCTGCGTTGGGTTGAGCTTCATGATGATCACTTGTTGACGGAATTTTCGGTAAGTAATGTAGGAGCGATTGGTATAAATTAGTTTTGAAAGACTAATCGCTATTTTAAGTAATGTTAAAAAAGATAAGGCCCCATACGACAAGGGGCCATTAGAGGATTTTATGCTGATTTTCCACCTAACGATATTTTTAGCGTACCTTCAGTAATATAAAGATATTTTATATCTTGCTTTGACTTATATTTCAGTGTAAATTTAGAATCCTCTAAATCCTTCTTATTTGGGTGCGGGTTACCAGGGGAATAGTCGTGAGTACTATATACGACATATTGTGGGCCATTATACAAATTGCCGTTGTTCTGATCTTCATATGCCATAAGCCACATATAATGCTGTGATACATCATATAAAGTCCTCGTGTCTCCTATAGATACTTCCGCACCATTATCAAGACCAGCTGCTATACCTGGGTCAGGATTACTCGGGTCCGAGCCCCAAGTAATAGCTTTCGGGGAAGAATCAGCCCGATATGTCAATGTTTCATCATGACTTAACATATCGATATAAATTTCATTATCGACTTTCCTATGAAATGGTACTGTACCCTCGAATATTTCAATCTGGGAACCCTTTTGGTATTGTATTCGGATATCAGCTAAATCCTTGTTTTGGTTTCCAAGATGTCGACACATATAAATTAATAGCTGTGGATCAGGTGTCGTAACGCCCTGCGGTTTTACGCCATAGGTAAGCCAGAAGTCGTTACCTGGATTGACAGTAAATAAATCGAACATGAACTCATCTAGTGGTATATTTGTATCTGTCGTCTCCATATATGACGTAGTAAACCCATCGCTATACAAACCGGTTTGCAGAGGCCATCCACTAGAAAGCCTAATTATCACAGTCCTCGGATTACCAGGATCTATAGTAGCTTCAGCACCCTCTACACGTTCGTTAAAATAAGATTTCCATGCGTTAGCATAATCAGAAGTAATCTTGACCTCTATATAATGGCCTGTCGCTATAGGATTTGCCCAGCCTTTGTCAGCATTAGGGTATTTAATCGTCGATATGCCGGTGGATTCTGCATCAATCACAGCAATGCTATTACTATACCCTGCACTGCTATAACCATTCAGAGTGTTATCAGATCTTATGAGAGTAACTGGAAGCGTAAGCGTAATACCATTATAATTAAAATCTGGGGGGGATATCATGATAGAGCCACCTCCATTTGGATATAGCTCCCATACACCACCATCCTCGTAGCCAATCTCGACATCTTTACCTATGGATTTCAATGTGCCTAGGTTCTCGCTGTAGAGTTGAGTTGTAGAGATAATATTACCTGATAAATCTTCTTCAATATCAGTCACGGTAATCTTGCTACTAGTGTCATCCACTTTTACTGTGCCATCTGTCACCTTGAACGGGACTTCCTGGAATATCGACGTGCTAAACCGGGCCTTACTCAGCCGAGAATCAAGTACGGTAAATGCCTGCTCATTCTGGCTCATCTGGCCACTGTCCTTTGTGTCCTGTATCGAAGGCGATTCATAAATTAATATTACGCCTAGCGCTGCTATTAATATTCCGAGGATTATGATGTACCCGAATACTTCCGATACTGCTTCTTCACTGTCAAATATTCTCATATTACCGCTTCCGATGACATTATCCGTCATAGAGTATCTTCAATTCACTTTAACGTTGACATAGCTGGGTGTTATATATACGGTTATATCTGTAGGGTATGTTTTCGTAGCTATAAGTACGCCATTCGAATCAATAATTGCGCTATCAAACTGAAGCGACCCTTGGGAATCCTTAAAATAACGCTGTAATGCATCGTTGTAATCGCACTTAATATTAATTTGCACTGATTTTACATGTGTGTATATTTTTGCATTTTGATAGCTAACAGTACTAGATATTTTTGAGCTGTAAGGCGAGTTAAGAGTGATCCTTGTAAGGCCTTTACCACTAATTGACCCTATAGAATTCTGTATTGTAATTACGGGCACCACTAAGGCTGTTTTATAGTATATTGGGGGCTCTTTCAATACTATCGATGAGCTACCATCCTTTTTAAATACACCACCTAAATCATAAGCTATTCTCATATTACCCAGTTGATATTCAAGCGATGTCAATGGATAGGGGGTGTCAAAAGGGTTGATAACATTATTTGCAGAATCTTTGCAGATTACGCTAATTTCACCATCAATACGCGTGTATAGTGCACCGTTATCTAGCTTCAACTCGCTCGACTGTGCAGGCGATTGGTACATAGCGACCATATTACCATTTGTCGATAACAGGTAGAAGCCCTCTTCCATATTTTGCATATGAGCTTCGTTAATACTATTCACATATACAGGGTATCCTAGCATTATTACGAGTGATATTGCGAACGTAATTATGCACGCAATCAACACAAATCCAAGAGACTCGGATACAGCCTCATCTGAGTATATGATCTCTCTCATCCAATCCCTACCATAGTGATGAGTTTATTATCCTTATCGTATGATATCATATATTTACCAGGTTGGCTATTGAATTCAATTTCATTTATGCTTATTAGGTCATCTTGGGCCTTATTTGAAAAAGTCGTTTTAGATACTATATCAGAGTTTGACGTAGAAGCTACTGTGACAGTGTAAATATTACCGCTTATATGTTCAATTTTTACATTATACTGTTTGCCCTTTACTAGTTCCGGTAAGTCAAAATATATTTCTTGGTCAGGACGACCGGCATTCTGATCGTCTATGATGGCTTTCTCATCATCGTCCATATGCTGATTGAGATAAAGTTCGCTTGAGAAAGTTGAGAGCCGATTAGCTATATCATTGGATATTATTTCGAACTCTTCGTTAAGGACAATACGATCTGTACGGTTCTGGATATCATTCAGCAAGAGGACCATGGTTGAGAACATGATGATGGTAATCACCATCATCAAAAGATATTCTAGAATAATGTTTACTCCTTCATTATTCTTTGAAATGATTCTTGACATATGGGACCTCTATATTATGGCGGATTGGTAGGTGTTGGTGGCGGCATCAATTGCTTCTCTCTGGTTATAGTCACAGTCCATATTTTATCGTATGGCCGATTTGGAGTGCACTGTGTACAAGTTGCTTGGACTTCAAAAGTTAATTCCAGCCAATATGTACTAAGATCATTTTCATCATCCAATTGAATTTCGGTTACTATCACATCGTTATATGACGATTTATAATTCGTGTAGAACACTGGCGATGTCTTTATAATAATGTTATCTGAGACTCCAGCATCTATATCTGTCATTACTTTGCCGTTTAAGAAGCCGACGAACTTTACAGGCAATATAACAAAATATCTCCCTTTATTCTTATTTGGGTTATTATCAACCGGGATTATGATTGGATCATAGAAATCGATATTATGGCTATCACAGAGCGGGGGTGATACAGCTATCTGAACAGTGGAAGATTTTATTCCATCACAGGTCGCAGATATATACGCAGTTCCTGCATCTATTTTCTTATCAACATATGCTATTCTAACTTGGCCACTCGAATCAGTCGGAGGTGGCGGCGGAGGTGTACTAAGATCTAGATTCAAAAATGCATAATCTGCCGGTATCGTCTGACCTTTATCATCTTCCCTATCATCTAATTGGAATTGTACAGCTTTATTTGGAATTAAGTTACCACTAGCATCTTTTACTACGGCACGTAATATGACATAATCTTTGAGAACGTTTGCATCTGGGCTACTTACCATACTTACCTTAGATTGATATAGTTCCACTTTAGCGACATCACCATATGCAATAGGAGTCGGAGTTGGAGGTGTTTTACCATCATCTCCTGTATAGAGAACGTATGAGAGCTTTGCATCGTTACCATAAGTAGTCATAGTAGTCATGGTTTCAACAGAAATGCCGAGAGTTTGGCTCGGAGTAGGGTATTCTGTCGAAGTTATTTCAACATACCTCCCCTTTAAACTCATCAAATTATTGAGAGCTCTCTCATAATCATCAATATGTTTATCATAATCATAGTTAGAAGGATGAGTAATGTATATAGAATATGCATGAGATGCTTCTTTTGCTGTTGCCTCTTTGAGGGAAATATCGTCATAGCGTGATTGGTCCATAAATCCTGCATAAGCCATGTTACTCGAATAAATGATATTATTCAACATGAGAGTGATCGTAACTATTACTATCACTAGCATGAAAGCGTTGATAAGCATCATCTGTCCTGAGTCCTCACGCATTTTACATCACCCATAATGTGACTTTCACTTCGACGATATTGTAAAAATCTGTAGTTAGGCCAAAATTTGGTATCAGATCTCTATACAAGATATCTTCATCGTGTAATACCACAAAACGGGAAACCGTTACTGAGTTATCAGATGGGTTCCCATTCCAAATCATCTTTGTAATCTTAACATTGTTATTAATATCAGAATATCGAATTTCAACATTGTAAGCTATACCATAGTATGCCAACAGGTAGCTTAATTGGTCTCCTAGTGGAATATTAAGACTAGGATTCAATGGATTGGTCTGACTTTTATATTTATCAGCATTATTAGCCCATGTAAACCAATCACAATAATAATTATTAATCCAATCCGTTACACTTTTTTTCAACATTGACTGGGTGTCATGGTTCCCATCGTTCACCGAAGGCGTTTCATCAAGAGTAGTAAGTACATCCATGCCTATATTTTGTAATTCTAACTTGATATGCTGGTTAGTGAAAGATGACGTGAGAGGAGTTACAGAAGTTGCCTGTACTACAAGAACAATTACAGAAATCATGATTATAGCTGCTGTTATAGCTTCTACTGTAGAAATCTGACCATTGTCACCTAGTACGCCCATTGCCATATTCTCACCACAATTACAGCCTTCGTGTCTGTCCATCCATTATTTTCATCAGGGCTGCGAATTATAACAAATCGACGGCTTTGACCAACATTCTGATTACCTAAAGGATGTGTTGTATCAATTATTGAATCAGTAACATGAATTGTATTATCAACTTTTAATTGCTCAATATCAATCTCTATACAATACTTTTGATTATCAAGCCCTACTTCGCTATAAAGTAAAGTAGGAGGGTCCGTTTTATAAGTATTATCGAATTTATCAATGTCTATGATACTTGTTAATATTGTATCAGTCTCAACTACTCTATAAGCCAGCGTGTTCTCGACTAGCGTCGAAGCTACCCTGTCTGCAATCATGGTTAGCTCATCTGAGTTGGACTGGAACGGCGTAAACATTTGTGGTATGGACATCATCACGAACAAGAATGCTAATATGAATATAGTGATCCCTATAAGAAAGTCAATGCTCATTTGTGCATAATTGTCCTTATTAAACCGCATGCCTATACCCTTGCCGACCAAGCTATGAATAATTAATAATTAATCTCCTTTACCCTATAATAAGTTGTCGTTTAAGAAAAAATTTACACAAAAATGTATTAAATTTGTATTTCTTGTCGATTTCGGAATTTATAAGAAAAATCCCGGCTATCAGCCTTCCGGCGTATAACCTAGCCTATTTTTGTATGATGACCGTCAGCACGTCCCCGTCCTCGAGACCGTGGTCGACCCCCACGCGCTGCCCGGCGTGCTTGGCCGAGTCGCCCCAGACCCGGGCGTACCGGAACTTCCGCCGGAAGTCCTTGTGGAGCCGGTCGCATACGTCGCCCACTGTGCACCCCGCTCTCATGATGAGGGGCTCGTCCATGTCCGCGGGCTCGCCCTGCGGCTTCAGGTATATATTGATGAAACCGAGGCTGTCGTAGATCTCGTCGCGCAGCGCGTCCAGGCCGGACTCCATGTCGGCCGAGATTTTCAGGGCATCCTTCGGGAACGATTTCATATGCTCTTTATCCACGAGGTCTATCTTGTTGACGACGGTGATGCACGGTATATAGACTCGATTGCCCCGGACGACGTCGATGAGCTGGTCCGCGGTGATGTCCTCACGGATGTTCACGAGCGCATTATGCATCCTGTACTCGCCCAGAACTGTCTTGATGGTCTCATGGTCGATGCTCAGCTCGACGGTGGACGTGATGGTTATGCCGCCCTTTACGAGCTTCGTGATGGTCACATCAGGCGGCCGCTGGTTGATGCGGATGCCGGCGTCGTAGAGCTCATCTTCCAGAACTTTCATGTGCTGGTAATTGAACACGTCGATGATCAATACGATCAGATCACAGCCCCGGATGACCGAGATGACCTCCCGGCCTCTGCCGCGGCCGGATGAAGCGCCTTTGACCAGGCCGGGCAGGTCGAGCACCTGTATCCTGGCCTGCTTGTACTCCATGATACCCGGGATGACATCTAACGTTGTAAAATCATATGATCCGACTTCAGAGTGTGCATCCGTTAATTTGTTAATGAGCGTGGACTTTCCCACCGATGGGAATCCGACTAAAGTGACGGTAGCGTCCCCACTCTTCTTGACGCTATAGCCTTCCGCGCCGCCACCTCTGGACGCGATGGCCTTTTTAATGAGCTCATCCTTGAGGCGGGCCATCTTAGCCTTAAGCCTGCCCATGTGGTGCTCGGTGGCCTTATTTTTCTGGGTCTTGTCCATCTCTTCCTGGATGGCCCGTATTTCTTCTTCGAGTGTCATCTGTTACCTTTCGCTGCCGTGCAAAAACCTTTGTTAAAAGTTAGGGCCGGGACCGGGATTCGAACCCGGCTCAAAGGATCCACAGTCCCATAGGATTGCCAACTACCCTATCCCGGCTAGTGCATCTTCATAAGCAGTGTGCAGAAATATAAAGCTTATGGTTATCCGCAGGCCAAAAAGCGCTATTTGACTATGGTCTCTTTGAGCATCTCGACGCCGCCCTTCTTGTAGACTGCGTTGCCCACCACGATGGTGTTCGCGTACTTCGCCATCTGCTCGGCTTTTTCGCGGCAGTCGATGCCCCCGCCATAGTAGAGGACCGAGTTGTGCAACTTTTCTTTAACTGCCTTAACCAATTCCGGATTACCAAAGACGCCGCTGTACTCGACGTACACGATGGGGAAGTTGAAGAACCGGTCGGCGACCTCGGCATACGCGGCCGCGTCCTTAGGGCCCAGGCCCGTCTGCGCCCGGGTAACGAGGGCGACCGCGGAGAAGGGGTTGAGGACGATGTACGCCTCGGGTATGATCTTATCCCAGTAATCGATCTGAAAGTCGCGCACGAAGTCCTTGTGCGCGCCCACGAGCCACTTGGGGTTTTTCGTGTTGAAGACGGACGGTATGAACGCGAAGTCCAGGTCGCTCCTCATGCCGGGCGTGCCGGCGGGCTCGAGCACCTTGGGTATATTATACTGGGCGAGCATGTCCACGAGGCGGGCGACGTTCTCCTTCGTGATGTTCTGCGTGCCGGAGACCATGATGGCGTCCGTCCCGGAGTCCACTATCTCCGCCACCGCCTTCGGCGTAATGGGCTTGTCCGGGTCCAGCTTGGTCACGTGCCTCCACTTCTTCCAGTCGATCATGGTTTACCTTCTGATGGAATTGGTGTTAGGCACGTTGCATTATATAATTTGCCCTTTGCCCGAAAAAGAATCAACCTATGACGTGGCCGGATGAGGCCACTCCGTAGCTTCGCACTTCTATGATTCACGAGGTGCGGTCCCAGAGTATGTGGAACACCGTGTTCATCAGCGCCAGGACGAACTGGTTGCGTGACGTCATGCCCGACGGGATGGGGCCGGGTATCGGAGGGATGTACATGAACTCCTGGTTATCGGCGGCCACTAGCAGGAACTTATCGATCCTGTCGGGCGGCAGCGGGAATGCCTCGAAATATTTTAACAGCATATGCAGATCGGACAGGTCTATACTGAATGCATCGTGGACCTTCGCATTTTTTAGCCCATAAGACTCCACCGCGGCCTTTACGTCGCTCCCGAAGACGATGAGCTCAGCAGAAATGTCCTTTCCACGGAGCATGTCGAGATAATGGACGTGGTCCCGCGGAAGTATCATCACAAGGGAGTGCTTCGCCTTACCCAGCATCTCTTCCATCTTATGCTCAATGTTCTCCTCGCCGTACAGAGTCCAGAGCACGTCGGGATAGTCGCTCTCCACCCTGCTTTTCTCGATCTCCTCCAGTTCCTGCAGTGCCATGTCCTCGGCTTTCCTGTGGGCCTCCATCATGTGCTTTATCGCTATTTTCGGAGGCGTGGCCCGGTAGATGGCCGGCTTGGAATTAACTACCTGCACGAGGCCCTTATCGGTCAATGACCGTAAGCTCTGGTAGACGCTCGGCTTGGGAGCGTCTAAATATTCGTACACCTGCTTGACCTCGGCGCGGTCGAACATCACGAGCGCCGAATAGACCTTCGCCTCGTACTCGGTGAGGCCCAGCATCTTCAGCGACTCGACCAGGCCGTTTGAGATGGAGTTCATGGTAGTTCTAAATATTACTACTCCACACAACTTATTTATAGTTTAGCCTATTAGTATTTATAGTTTAGCCTATTAGTAGTAACTGGTAAAACTACCAGCCCTGAGGCAGAAAAATGTTGAGACAAGAAGCGGCCATGGAAAAGAGAACGGAAGAATACATCATCGATTGCTCGGCCCTGTCCATGCGTTTCGGCAAGATCACGGCGCTCGACAATGTCGACCTGAAGATCCCTTACGGCGAGAACTACGGCCTGCTCGGCCCCAATGGCGCCGGGAAGACCACGCTGATACGGATTCTCTGCGGGCTGCTGAAGCCCACGGGAGGGAGCGCCAGCGTCATGGGCCGGAGACAGCCCGACCGGCGGAATAACCTCTCCATCGGCTACATGACCCAGATGGACGCGCTCTACAGCGACCTCACGATACGGGAGAACGTCAGGTTCTTCGCCTCGCTCTATGGGCAGCAGGGCCACGAGCGGGAGAAGTGCATCGACGATATCCTGGATATCACGCGCCTGTCGGACCGCCAGAACAGCATCGTGAGCACTATATCGGGGGGCATGCGAAAGCGGGCCTCCATGGCCTGCGTGCTCGTCCATCGGCCGAAGCTGCTCTTCCTCGACGAGCCCACCGTGGGCGTGGATCCGCAGTTGAGGTGCGAACTCTGGAAGTACTTCCACTACTTGAACAATGAAGGCGTCACTCTCATCGTATCCACACACGTCATGGACGAGGCCGAGCACTGTAACCGGCTTGCATTTATTCGTGATGGCAGGAAGCTCATCGAGGGCTCGCCTGCCGAATTAAAAGAGTACACGAGCTGCGATAACCTGGAGGCCGCGTTCATGAAGTTTTCGGAGGGAGGCCAGTGAGCCCGCTGCGAATACTTTCGCTGGCAAGGCGCATCATCACCCAGTGCCTTCGTGATAAGCGTACTTTCGGTCTCATAATCATTGTTCCCTCCATCGTCATGGCCCTGCTGGGCTACTTCTATACGGCGAGTACCACGCAAGTCGTGACCATCGGCGTGGTGAACGAGGATCTGGGCCTGGGTAGTGTGATGCTCTCGCACGACGTGGTCGACAAGCTCAGGGAACAGGGCAACATCACCGTCGTCGAGCTGAGCCGTGCGGACGTTAACCAGTCGCTCAAGGACAAAAAGATCGACGGCGCCATCATCTTCGGCCCCGGGTTCACGGAGGACGTGCTGGTGGACCAGACCGTTTACGCCTCCATCGTCACGGAGGGCACCGACCAGGGCAAGTCGGCCTCCGTCAACATGAAGGCCCATAACGCGACCATAGCGGCGCTCACGTCCGCCATGCAGGGGGGCGCGGGGTTCAGCATGAACCTGAGCCTGCCGGCTATGCCCGCCGGTAACCTCACGAACACATCGCTCCGCATCGGCGTGCTTAACCAGGACGAGGGCCTGGACGGCATCATACTCTCTGACACGCTCATATACGAGCTGCTGGAACAGGGTAACCTGACCGTCGTCAGCCTTGAAGGGCCCGACGTGAACCAGTCCATCAAGGATAAAAAGCTCAACGCCGCTCTCGTGATAGGGCCGGACTTCACCCGGGACATATACGAGGAGCACGCGGTGAACCTGAGTGTCATGGCCATGGCGCCCGACCCCAGGAACATCTCGGCGTACCAGCAGGGGCTGTCGCTCCTGAGCTCGAAGCTGCAGAACGCCACCGTGGCAGCCCTGTCGAATGTTAAGAAGAACGACTTCACCGTGAACGTCGACTCATCGGTCATCTACGGCGACGGCTTCGCCATGCTCGACCTGTTCGCGCCTTACTTGCTGGGCGTCATTGCCTTCGCGTTCATCTTCATCTTTACGGGCGTTACGTTCCTGCGGGAGAGGTCGTTCGGCACCTTCGAGCGGTTATTGGTTTCGCCCATAACGCGTTCGGAGATCATCCTGGGCTACATGCTGGGATTCAGCGTTTTCGCCATAATTCAATCCATGATTATCCTGGCATTCGCCGTCTTCGTGCTCAACGTGAAGATCGTCGGGAACATTTACGACGTCGTTGCGCTGCAATTGCTGGTCACGCTGGTGAGCGTGAACCTGGGCATATTCTGCTCGTCGTTCGCGAAGAACGAGCTCCAGGCGGTCCAGTTCATACCGCTGCTTATCCTGCCCCAGATCTTCCTGGATGGCATGTTCTGGCCCATATCGACGCTTCCGAACTATCTGCAGGTCTTCTCGTACCTCATGCCGCTGACCTACGCCAACGATGCGCTGCAGAACATCATGGTGAGGGGCCTGGGGCTCGGGGACGTGTTGATCGATATCGTGGTCCTGCTCGCGTTCGCCGTGGTGATGGTGGCCCTGTCGGCGCTGAGCCTGAATAAGCGGCTCCAGTGAGCGGCGGCTCCCATGAGCCGCCAGCTTTTTTATGCCTGGACCACATATTGTCGAAGATAGCAGAAGCCGTCCGCGACAGGGCGATTCGAATGGAAAGATACGTGCTGTACTTTAGCGAGATCGATAAGGCATCCTTACCGGAGGTCGGTGGAAAAGGGTCTAGCCTGGGCGAGATGACGAAAGCGGGCTATCCGGTCCCCGGAGGATTTTGTATTACGACGGCTGCATACCGGAAATTCATACGCTCCTGCGAAGAGATGGATGAGCTGATCGATCTGCTCGAGGGCATACGGCATGATGATCTCGGGCGGATCCACGAGCTCGGGGAGAGCGTCAGGAAATGTCTGAGGTCGCATCAAATGCCCGACGATATCCGGGAAAGCATCCTGGAGGCGTGGAAGCTGACGGGCGAGGATAAAGCATACGCAGTACGCTCCAGCGCCACGGCGGAGGACTTGCCGACGGCGTCGTTCGCGGGGCAGCAGGAGACATACTTGAACGTCCGGGACGGGGAGCGGATGCTTCATGCGATCCGGGACTGTTGGGCTTCCCTGTTCACGGACCGCGCCATCTCGTACCGGGCGAGGAGCGGGTTCGGCCACGGCCGGGTCTATATTTCTGTCGTCGTCCAGGAGATGGTCTTTCCGGAAGTGTCGGGCATCCTGTTCACGGCGGACCCCATCACCGGCCGCCGCAGGACGGCCTCCATCGACGCAAGCTTCGGCCTGGGTGAGGCGCTCGTGTCCGGGGTAGTCACCGCCGACCATTACAAGGTACGCTCGGGCGTCATCGTGGAAAAGCGGATAGCGAAAAAGGCCGTCGCGATCTCACCCCTCCCCGAAGGAGGGACGGTCAAGAAAGACATTCCGCCCGAAAGGCAAGAAGCGCAGGCGCTGTCGGATGAAAAGATCGTCGAACTTGCCAGGCTCGGCGAGGGGATCGAGGCCCATTACGGCACGGAGCAGGACATCGAATGGTGCCTGGCCGACGGGAAGCTCTACGTTCTCCAGAGCCGGCCCATCACTACCCTGTTCCCCGTCCCCCGCATTGCGGGCGATGGCCTGCACGTGCTCATCTCGTTCGGGCACGTGCAGATGATGATGGACCCGATACGTCCCCTGGGCATTTCCGTCCTGAAGTCGTTCCTGAAGTTCGCTAAGCCTTCCCCCGAGAGCGATATCGTCGTCGAGGCCGGCGGGCGGCTGTTCATCGACCCGACGCCACTGCTTGTGCTCAGGCCCGCTCAGCATTTGGCGCCGCGGATACTGGCCGTCATGTTCGATGAGAGGATGGCGGCCTCGCTGAGAGAAGTGTTCGGCCGCAGCGACTTCCGGCGCGCTAAACGCATTAAGATCGGCACCCTGATAAAAGCGGCCCTCGCCGTTTTGCCGGGCATCGGCAAAGCGATCCTCATCGTGCTCTTCGCGGACCCGGCCAGGGGAAGGGATTACCTTGTCGCCTCTACGGGGCAATTATGGATTGCCCGGGAAAGGGAAATCTCGAGCGTATCGGGGCCCGTGCGGATCAGGCTGATACAGGATGGTCTGGAGAAGCTACTGCCAACTCTATTCCCGATGGTGTTCCCCTACCTGATCGCCGCCATCCCGTCATCCAGGATCATTCATGGCATGTTAAAAAGCCAGTATGGTGAAAAGCAGGGCGCTCACATGTTCAGCCGGCTGAACAGGTCGCTGCCCGGCAACGTCACCACCGATAGCGGCCTGGCGGTCGGCGACCTCGCCGATGTGGCCAGGAAGTATCCTGAGGTCGTCGATTACCTGCGTAGGGCCAAAGATGAGACGTTCTACGCCGGCCTGCTCGAAGTCGACGGCGGGGCCGAGTTCAAACGAGCTCTGGACCGTTTCATGGATCAGTATGGCGTGCGGAGCCCAGGGGAGATCGACATTACGAATCCCCGGTGGAAGGATTCTCCCGCGCTGCTTGTTCCCCCGATCCTGAGCCACATCAGAAGCGTCGGTCCCGGGGAGCACCGCGAGAGGTTCGAGCGCGGAGAGGAGGATGCCAACCTGGCCGCAGCTGAGATTCTTTCGGACATGGGGAAGGCCAGGCTAGGCTTTTTCAAGGCGAAAGCGATGTCCCGGCTCATCCACGTGTACAGGAACCTGATGGGCATGCGTGAATATCCCAAATACTTGATCATGCAGCAATTTTACGTGTTCAGGCAGGGCATTTTGGGCGAGGCAAGGAGCTTGGTCGAAGCGGGCATCCTGGCGCGAGAGAAGGACGTGTTCTACCTGTCGCTGGACGAGCTATTAGCGCTGGAAGAGGGCCATTTTTCGGGTAACGTAGGGGAGATCGTCGCATTGCGGGAAAAGCAACGAGAGCAATTCCAAAAGCTGACGCCGCCCCGGGTCATGACGAGCGAAGGGGAGGCCATTACGGGCAAGCGCCAGGCTACAGGAGAGCCCGAGGGTGCCATCATAGGCACGCCCGCTTCCGCAGGTGTCGTGGAGGGCATAGCCCGGATCGTCCTGAAGCCGGAGGATGCGAAACTCAGCCCGGGAGAGATCCTGGTCGCGCCGTATACGGACCCGGGGTGGACGCCGCTTTTTAATTCGGCGAAAGGCCTCGTCACGGAGGTCGGGGGCATGATGACGCACGGCTCGGTCATCGCCCGGGAATACGGCATACCCGCGGTCGTGGGAGCGGAGAATGCTACGAGCCTCATCAAGGACGGAGCCCGGATCCGGGTGAATGGGAACGAAGGGTTCGTGCAAATACTGGATTAACTTAGAATGAAAAAGGATATGGGGGCTTTGCAGCCCCGTTCTAATTTTAAGCGTACACCGTGTTGGGCGGCGCAACGGCCACTTCTTCCTTGTGGATGACCTTCTTGATCGCCTTGTCGAAGTCGTCGCCGCTGACCGACTTGCTCCGCCTGCGGATGGCGAACATGCCGGCCTCGGTCACGATCGACTTGATGTCGGCGCCGCTGACGTCCGTCATCTCTTTTAAGATTTTTGGCACGTCGACGTCGGCGTCCATGGTCATCTTCCGGGTGTGGATCTTGAAGATCGACTCGCGGCCCTTATCGTCGGGCAGGGGGATCTCGATTATCCGGTCGAACCGGCCGGGCCTCAGGATGGCGGGGTCCAGCATGTCGATGCGGTTCGTGGCCGCCATGATCCGGACGTTGCCCCTGTCGGTGAAGCCGTCCATCTCGGAGAGCAATTGCATCATTGTCCTGTTGACCTCGGCGCTGCCGGTGGTGCCGTCGTGCGTCCTGCGGCCTCCGACCGCGTCCAGCTCATCGATGAAGATGATGCTCGGCGCCTTGTCCCGGGCCATCTGGAATAGGTCCCTCACGAGCTGGGCTCCCTCGCCGATGAACTTGTGGACCAGCTCTGAGCCCGACATGCGGATGAACGTGGATTTCGAGGCATGTGCCACTGCCTTAGCCAGTAAGGTCTTACCGGTTCCCGGCGGGCCGTACAGCAGAACGCCCCGGGGCGCCTCTATGCCCACGCTGGCGAACAGCTCGGGCTCGGTGAGCGGCAGCTCGACGGTCTCGACGACCTCACGGATCTGGTCTTCCAGGCCTCCGATGTCCTCGTAGCTCACGCCGGGGGCCTCGATGACCTCCATGACGCGCGCACGGACATCGGCCGGCTTCTCCAGGATCTTAACGACGGCTAATGAATTGTTGACGGCCACGCGGGTGCCCAGCGTCAGCTTCCCCATGATCTCGTCCGAAGGCTTGGTGAGCACTTCCTGGTTATTGCCATGCTGTCTGAGTAAGACCATTCCGCCATCGACGATCTCGATGACGGTGGCGATGAATAAAGGAGTCCTCCTGAGGTGGGCGACCTCCTGCTGAAGCCGCTGGATCTCCTTTAGATTATTACTATTCATGATAGTGGATTCGAAGAGCCTCGATTTCAGCTCCTCGTACTGGAGCTTTAGCAGGTCAAGCTCTTCCTGAATGGATTGCTTCTCCTTTTCCAGGTCCCGGCTCTGGGCCATGGGCTCCGCGAAAGGTTCGGCTGGAGAATCTGTCTTCGTCATATATTTCACTTTTAACACTAGTGTCTTTTAAATCTTTTGTGGTTTCGGGCATTTTTTCCGCCGTTATAGCGGAATGTCCGTGCAGCAAATTGTTTTTTTGATCTGCGACTGCGCGATCCGCAAACAATTATAGGCGTTCGCGAGGCCGCTCTTGAGCGCTGAGGCGTCCCCCGACCTCCAGTAGCTATCCATCGCTGCCTTAACATCCGGGATGATGGCGTCCGGCTTCCGGGCCAGCCCGTAATAGCTCTCCACGTAGTCGAGCTCCGCGGAGGGCAGGTTCATGTTCTCCTTGACGTAGGCGCAGGTGTCGTGGCGTTTTAATTTATTCAGCGGCCGCCTGAGGGATACGTAGACCTCCGGGTGCTGGCTCTTCGCCCTGGCCAGGAGGTAGGGCACGTCGAAGCCCTCATCCGGCGAATCTAATGCCCCGTAGTGGGCGGCCAGCGTCCCCCCGTCGAACATGTCCAGGTAGGCCGCAAAGTCCCTTATGATGAGCTTCTCCTCCGGCAGCGTCGGGGCGCCCGCGATGAACAGCTTCGTGTAGGCCTTGCTGATCGAGCTCAGGCCGCCCGTGTGGGCCGCCGCGATGAGGCATACGGGCGCGTCGGGCCTGGGGTAGTCCTCCCTCGAGTACGCCATGACGTCGACGGCAACGAGCACGCTGCCCACGAAGTCTCCCGAAATGCGAAGAGGGTCGATCTCGAACTGGAGGGTCTGGCTCATGAAACGGAGGTACTCCTGCCGCTTAGAAATATATTTCGATGAAGCGGCTTGCAGCCGGCGACTGCCCGCCGGATAAATCTTTATAAGATATCCCGTTACTTAATATCATGAGCGGAGGCTTCATGCTTGATGAGTAAGGCAAAGAACAGGGAGGACGTCGTAAAGAGCATCAGCAGCAGACATTTTATCGTCACGCCCGACGGCGCGGAGATACCCCTGGACCTGACTAAGCCTGAGGACGTGCTTAACGTCCTGAAGGACATCGGCTGCAAGCCCCTCGAATCCTACGTGGTCTCGGAAGAGCTGAAGATGCCCCCGATGAAGGAGCCGCCCTCCATTAAGATCATGCAGGGCCACGAGCTCGTCGGATACGAGCCCTCGTCGGACTCGGGCAATTTTAGATTTTATCCGAAGGGTTATTTGATCTTTGAATTATTGAGAGACTGGGCCTACGATATCGCTATCAACCGGTTCAAGGCCATCCAGGTGGACTCGCCGCTGCTGTTCGACTGGGACGACCCCCAGATAAAAGAACAGGCGGGCACGTTCCACGAGAGGCACTACACGGTGAAGGCGCCCGACCACCCCGAGAAGGACTTCATCCTCCGGTTCGCGGGCGACTTCGGCCTCTTCAAGATCATGAAGGACGCCACCATCAGCTATCGTAACCTGCCACTCCGCATGTACGAGTTCAGCAAGAGCTTCCGATACGAGCGGGACGGAGAGCTGTCCGGCCTCAAGAGGCTAAGGGCGTTCCACATGCCGGATATCCACTGTTTCTGCCGGGACATCGACGAGGGATGGAACGAGTACCAGGAACTTTATCGCAATTACGCCGACCTGTGCGACGCCTCCGGCGTGGAGTACGCGGTCGTGTTCCGCATCGTCGATTCCTTTTACCTGCAGAACAAGTCCAGGATCGCCGACCTGGTGAAGTACTCCAACACGCCGGCCTTCGTGGAGGTGCTCAGCGACATGAAGCACTACTGGGCCGTCAAGAACGAGTTCCAGGGCGTCGACTCCACCCGGAGCTGCATCCAGCTGTCGACCGTGCAGCTGGACGTCAAGGACGCGGCCGTATACGGCATAGACTACACGGACAGCGACGGAAAGAAAAAAGGCTGTATTATTTGCCATTCGAGCATCGGCAGCATCGAGCGGTGGTACTACTCCATCCTCGAGGAGGCGCTGAAGCATGAGACGCCCACGCTGCCCGCCTGGCTCTCGCCCACCCAGGTGCGCATCATACCGGTGTCCGAGAAGCAGCTCAACTACTGTAAATATCTGGACATCGACGGCGTCCGCGTAGACGTGGACGACAGCGACGATACGTTGTCGAAGAAGATCGCCCGCGCGAGCATGGAGTGGGTGCCCTACGTGGCAGTGGTGGGCGACAAGGAGGTCGAGTCGGGCCTCTTCTCGGTGAGCATCCGCCAGAGCGGCAAGCGCGTCTCCATGACCAGGGACGAGCTGGCCCTCGAGGTGAAGAAGAAGTGCGCCGGCCGGCCCTACAGGCCGCTCCCGCTTCCAAAGCTGCTGAGCCAGCGCCCGGTGTTCCGCTGAAGTTGACGGTTGATAACATAAGGTTTATCTAAGGCCAGGGCGTCAACTCATTAGTAACGCAGTTCGTTACCGTAATTACATTTATAAGGCGGGGGACGTAAAAATGCAAGGCAACACGCTCGTCAAGGCGATCATCGCGGTCGCGGTGCTTATTTTTATATCGGCCCTCGCCCTGACGGCCTATAAGTCCGGCGGCGCTGCGCTGAACTGGCAGATGGAGGAGGTCCAGAAGATATACCCGTCGGATGACGGCCTTTACGTTATAAGCAGCTCGAACATCTCCCTTGTGGACGCCTCGGGCACGGCCCTCTGGTCCGTCCCGTACCAGGGCGCCGGGCTTTCGACATACGGTGGCGGGCGTCTGCTCGTCTATTCGTCCGCCTCTGGCCTGAGCGCCGTCGGCAAGGACGGCAACATATCAACGCTCACGGCGCAGAGCATGAACTACCCGCCCGTCGTGGGCCCCGACGGCACGATCTTTGTCCGTTCATGGAGCCTGTTGTCCGCGCTCGACAGGTCGGGCAGCGAGATGTGGAACATCACGGACGTGATCTCCGCGCCCGTCGTGGACGGCAGGGGGTACATTTACTTTTTCAGGCGCCCGGCCGAGTCCGTAACGGACGTGTACCTGGAGTGCGTCTCGCCCGACGGGAGCCTCCGGTGGTCCATCCAGTACCCGAAGTTTACGGCGGGCACGAAGCTCCTGCCCGCGAGCTCGGGCGGCGTTACCGTATACGACGAGCCCGGGGGGATACTGGCCCGCCTGAGCGGCAGCGGCAACGTGTCGTGGGACCATACGATGCCCTACCTGGGGGAGTATACCCTTCTGCAGGACGAGTATGACCGGCTGTACATGTTCTACGAGTTCGGCACGGTGCACGTGGTCAACGACCGGGGCAGCCTGGCGGGCAAGTTCAACCCGGTCAACGCGTATAACGCCAACCTGAGCCACATGCCCGCCGTGCGCAACGGCACGGTATACGTCATCGGCGACGGCGATGCCTCGGCGACGCTATACGCGCTTAGCATCGACGGCTCCCTGAAGTGGGAGCGCACGTTCAACACCACATCGCCCGGAGCCATCTACGCGGGCCAGGACATCGTGTGCGTCGGCGCCGACACGGAAAGCGGCCCGGTACTGTACGTCGTCGGCGAAGGCGGCAGCCTGAAGTTCACCTACAAGTCTGGCGACGGCAGCGGCTGGGCACAGGTCTACGTCGATAACGGCACCATCTACGCGAAGACCTGTGGCGGCAGGCTGTACGCGCTCAAAGGATAACATTAAAAAGTAATAAATACTCCCGCGCAGATTCTATCTGGGGGAAGGGAGTGGGCGTACTAGACATGTTAATGGGAAAGCGGAAAGAATCCGGCCCGGCGGACATCGCGGGCCTTTTCGATCAAAGCATTAAGGACGTGGAGGACCCCAGGACGATCGGCGAGAGCCCTGCCCTGAACAAGGCCATCATGGAATACCAGAGCCCGGAAAACGTCGATAAGGGCCAGATCTTCACGTTCGACAGCGAGATAAAGAGGGCGCCCGACTTCTATCTGCCCTACTACTGGGCGGCCACGTACCACTTCGATAAGGGCAACTTCGACGAGGCGAAGAAGATCCTTCTCGAGGGCATTAAAAATTGCCGCATCAAGAGCGTGCTGTGCAGGCGGCTCGGCGAGTTCTGCCTGCAGAATGGCGACGTCGATGGCGCGCTCTACTGGTTTTTTACCACGGTCATGGCGGACACGAGCAGCATCGACTACCACGCGTACCTCTACCTGGCCTATATCTTCGAGGTCTACGGCATGAAGAAGGCGGAGAGCTGGTCCCTGCGCAGAGCCCGCGGGATCTCCTATAAGATATTGATGCAGGCTGCCGAGTACTCGGCCAAGAAAAAGGAGAAGATCAAGGGCTTCGCCGGGGCCCATAAGAGCGAGGCCATCGCGAAGAAGCTCGACGACTTTTACCGGTACGCGAAGCCCGCGCTGAAGGCGCTCTGAGCATACGGCGGCGCTACGAAAAGTATAAGCCGGACGGTAGCGTCGGTTCACCGGATGAGAGTCGCGATCTTTCACGATTACTTCAGCTTCATCGGCGGCGGCGAGAAGCTCATCCTCACGCTGGCCCGCCACCTGGGCGCCGACGTCATCACCACGGAGGCGAACCCCGAGCTGATATCCCGGATGGGCTTCGACGACGTGCGAGTCATCAGCCTCGGCCCCCTCGTAAAGATCAAGCCCCTCAAACAGATCCAGGCCACCTACAAGTTCGCCACGTGCGACTTCAGGGGCAAGTACGATTTTTTCATATTCAGCGGGAACTGGGCACACCACGCGTCACGGCTCCATAAGCCCAACCTGTTTTATTGCCATACGCCAGTCCGCGTCTTCTACGACCAGCGCGAGAACTTTCTCTCATCCCTAGGGCCGGCCCAAAGGGCTGCAGCCTCCGCCTGGATAGCGCTACATAGCAGGTCTGACCGCCGGTCCGTTGCCAGGATTCAGCATATTGTCTGTAACAGCCGGAACGCGGCCGGTCGAGTGAAGAAATATTATGGACGGGACGCAGATGTGATATATCCGCCGGTGGACACGGGACGGTTCGCCTATAAGGGCGATGAGGGGTTCTGGCTGTCCGTCAACCGGCTCTATCCGGAAAAGCGCATTGAACTGCAGGTCAGGGCATTTGAACAAATGCCCGGCGAGAGGCTGGTGATCGTGGGCAACAGCGGCACCGGAGACCACTCTGCCGCTTACGCGGAAAAGCTCAGGGCTTCGCTTCCTCACAACGTTCGTATCCTCAGCGACCTTCCAGAGGAGGAGCTGATTGACCTTTATGGCCGGTGCAGAGGCCTGATAGCGACGCCCTTGGACGAGGACTTCGGAATGAACGCGGTCGAGGCGATGGCCAGCGGTAAGCCCGTTGTCGCCGTTAGAGAGGGCGGATACCTGGAGAGTGTTGTCGATGGCGTTACCGGCATGCTTATAGACGCCGACAGCAGCTCTATTGTTAAGGCTGTGAAAGATGTCTCCCGGGACCCGTCGAAGTTCAGGGAAGCCTGTGCAGAGCAGGCCCGTAAGTTCGACATCAGCGTGTTTCTCGCGAGGATGGAGGCGATGATACCATGAGCTCCGGCCGAATGCCCCTGGCCTCAGTCATTGTGGTTAACTACAACGGTAAGCAGTACTTGAAGCGGTGCCTGGATGCCCTGCTGGACCAGACTTACCGTAATGTCGAGGTCATCCTTGTTGATAATGGCTCGGGTGACGGCTCAGTAGATTTTGTAAGGTCAAACTATCATACCGTTCAGATAATCGATAACGTGAAGAACCTCGGCTTCGCACCCGCTAATAACGTGGGCATCAGGGCGGCCAGGGGAGAGCTCATCGCCACGCTAAATAACGATACTATGGCAGCGCCAGGATGGCTGGAAGCGCTGGCCGGGGAAATGATTTCCAACGAGAGAGTCGGGATGTGCGCCTCCAAGATGCTCCGGATGGACGACCCGACTATCATCGACTCGACCGGGATCTGCATTTCCAGGAGCGGCGCATGCTGGGACCGGGGCATGTTCGAGAAGGACGAGGGCCAGTATGAGGCTGTGGTCGAGGTCTTCGGCCCCTGCGCCGGGGCGGCGCTGTACAGGAAGAGCATGCTTGATGAGATCGGGCTGTTCGACGAGGACTTTTTCTCTTACATGGAGGACACGGACCTCGCTTTTAGGGGAAGGCTGGCAGGCTGGAAGTGCCGGTACGTGCCGAATGCCATCGTGCGCCATGTGCACGGCGGAACGGCGGGCTATGTGTCTGACTACACGGTGTATTACGGGAACCGCAATATCGTCTGGTATGCGCTCAAGGACTTCCCGCCGGGGCTGCTTGTGACGTCGCTGCCGTTCATCGCAGGTCGTAGCATGGGCGTGATCCCCTATTATGTGCTGAAAGGCCATGGGAAGACCATCCTGAGGGCGAAGTGGGATGCCCTGACCGGAGCGCCGAAGATGCTGAGGAAGAGGCGGAAAGCGAAGAAGAACGACATCAACAAGTTTATAAGGACCTGGGCTGATATAAAAAAGCCTCCTGAGGCTTATGTTAAGGCCGAAGGGGGGTTAAGTTAGACTTCCGATCATTATGTCTTTATATGATTATCGAGAGCTTATCAAGAACCTCGTCGTGAGCGACCTCAAGGTGAAGTACGCAAATTCCATGTTAGGTTTCGCGTGGTCGCTGCTGAATCCCCTATTGATGATGCTCGTGCTCTACTTTGTGTTCAGCAACTTTTTCGGGAGCGGTGGTAGCTTCGTCCTTTACATCCTGACGGGCCTCCTGGTCTGGAGGTTCTTCTCCATCGGTACGAGTGCTGCACTGGCCTCGGTGGTAGGCAAGCCCAGCCTGGTCACGAAGATATACATACCCAGGGAGATACTGCCCCTGAGCTCTACCCTGTCGAGCCTGATCAGCTCGGTGCTCGAGTTTTGCGTGCTCGTGCCCCTGTTATTTATTTTTGGCATCGGGCTCTCACCGGCAATCCTGCTTTTCCCTGTACTGCTGGCAATGTTCTTCCTCATCGTCTATGGAATGGCGCTCATCCTTTCCTCGCTCTTCGTCTACTTCAGGGACCTGAATAATATCTGGGACGTGCTCATGCAGGTCGGTTTCTTTGCCTGCCCTATCATGTATCCTCTATCGCAGCTTTCGAAGCTGCCCGAGCAGATCAAGACTCTCTATATGCTGAACCCGGTTACTTTACTCATCGAGATGTACCGGGACATATTCCTCGAAGGAACGGTCCCCGACCTATGGAGCTTCGCAATCGTCCTCGTCTTCGGCGTTGTGTTAGTCGTCTTCGGGAACGCAGTCTTCAAGAGGCTCCAGCGGCGCTTCGCCGAGGAGGTATGAGCCATGCCTTTACTGCTTAAGGAAAAGTCAAAGCTGGACGAGGAGAGCGCCATCGTGGTGAATAATGTCTCGAAGTGCTACCGTATCCCCATGGAAAAGAAGCGAACGGTGTATGAGAACATTATCGGGATGTTCAGCGGGAATAAGAGCTACGAAGAGTTCTGGGCCCTGAAGGACGTTAGCTTCAACATTAAGCGTGGGGAGACGTTCGGAGTTATCGGGCCGAATGGGAGCGGGAAGAGTACGCTGCTTAAGATGCTGGCAGGAGTGCTGTACCCGGACAGCGGCTCGGTAAAGGTCAATGGGCGAATCGCGCCGTTCCTGGAGCTGGGCGTCGGGTTCCAGTACGAGCTCACTGCCAAAGAGAACATTTACCTGTATGGCGCTATCATGGGGCTCACGAAAAAAGAGGTCGATAGGAAGTATGAGGATATTCTCGATTTCGCCGAGCTCAAGCGGTTTGAAAATATGAAATTGAGGAATTTTTCATCGGGAATGTACGTGAGGCTTGCCTTTTCAATCGCTATACAGACCGATCCAGATATTCTATTACTCGACGAGGTTTTAGCAGTAGGGGACGAGCACTTCCAGAAGAAGTGTATGGAGAAGATAGAAGATATAAGAAAAAGCGGTAAAACCATTGTGTTCGTTTCCCATTCCTTGCCTTCGGTCAATAGCCTATGTCAAAAATCTTTATTGCTCAATAGTGGTATGATAGTGGCAATGGGAGAGACGAATAAAGTAATTCAGAAATATCAGCAAATGGCAAATCAAATTTAAGGCCTGGAGACCTTACAGGAGGCAGCGTAAGTGCCTGATATTTTACGTGCAATACGATATGAGCCTAATACCATTGACCCTGAAAATAAAAATACTAGCCACGGCTTAATCATAGATCTGGTGGGTAGAAATAAGGCAGTTCTCGAGGTGGGCAACTCTACAGGCTATTTAAGTAAAATTTTCAGAGAAAACGGCAATCGTGTTACTGGCATCGATATTGACCGTGAGGCAGGAAGTATTGCACAACAATATTGCGAAACTATGGTTTTCGGGGACATCGAGATAATCGATCTTGATGCTTATCTAAAAGATTCCTATTTTGATGTGATAGTATTCGGGGATGTATTAGAACATTTAAAATCGCCCGAACAAATCCTCATAAAAGTAAAAAAATATCTAAAATCGGACGGGTATTTGGTCGTATCCCTTCCAAATGGTTGCCATGGCGATATCATATTGAATCTATTATTTGGTGATTTCCGATATACACCGATGGGCTTACATGATGTAACCCATCTCCGATTTTTTGGATGGAAAAATATCCTCGATATGTTTAACGATCACGGTTACATGGTAATCAATGTAAATAAAGTACGGGTGCCGGTTGGAAACACAGAGCTAAAAGTCGATAAGGATAAGGTTCCTGATGATTTGTTCAACTTCATAAAGTCCATACCGGACTCGGATGTTTACCAATATGTTTTTACAGCTATCCCTGGTGATATTAAAAATAATACGGGTAATGAACAGACACCGATAATACAGCTAGCGCCTATATTTAATTCAGCTATAGAAGGTACTTTAGAAAAGCGAGTCGAACTATTAAAAGAAGAGATTTTAAAAGTAAGCGCTGAGAATCAAGAATTGTTAAGAGACATCGAGAGGTTGGATGATCAAAATTCAACACTCAAGCGCGAACTATCCGATATGAGACAAAGTTCCATCTGGCGGCTGGTCATGGCATATCATAATGGGTTCGTAGAAAGATTTTTACCTCACGATACGAGGCGCAGAAAAGCATACGACAGGATTCTTATTAGCGCTAGAAAATTAGTAAATGGGGGACTTGGTGGATTATCAAAAAAGTATAGCCATCATAAGAAGAATAAGGCAATGATCGCTGCGAAACCTAAATTCCCCAGAATAGTGGAAAACTCAGTTCCGCCATATAAGCGTATTAGACAGATAAAAAATTATCCGCTAATATCTATCATTATAGTCACGTATAATTCTGAGCGATTTATCGGGAATGCCATTGATAGCATTATCGGACAGAATTATCCCCCGGCATCGACTGAAATCATCGTCGTGGATAATAACTCGAGGGATAAGACGGCGGTAACCGTTAATGAATATATGGAAAAGTATAATGATAAAATAAAAATCAAGCTCGTTGAAACGAATAAAAATAATGGATTCGGGAAGGGCGTCAACATTGGCGTACTTAACGCCTCTCCAAACGCTGATTACGTATTATTATTCAATCCGGATTGCAAACTGTATAAAGATACATTAACCGAGCTAATATCGGCAGCTTCCGCTACTATATCGGATGGCTATCGTCTCTGGGAGTGCCGGCAGATGCCTTATGAGCACCCCAAACACTATTCGCCGGTCACCCTTGAGACGTCCTGGAGTTCAGGCGCCTGTTGTTTAATTCATAAAGATGCGTTTGAGAATGTGGGCGGTTTTGATGAAAACATTTTCCTCTACATGGAGGATGTGGATCTATCCTGGCGCTTAAGAATGAATGGTTATAAGCTTATGTACCTGCCTTTTGCACGGGTCCAGCATGATACGTACTCCGAAGCGAATGTTGTTAAAAGCGCCCAATATTATAATTCTGTTTTATACCAATTTTATCTAAGGTACAAGTATGGTAACCGGGAAGATATCAAGTGGTATTATAAGGAATATTTCCGTCTACTAAATAATGTTCCAAATAAGCTTCCATATGAGCGCTCTAAATTAATTGAACAATTTGTGAAACATAGTTTACTGATTCCAAAAGCCCTAGCATTCAGAATAAAAAACAGGAAAGCTCTTAAATCATTTAAGCCATGGTTCATGGATTACGATTTCGAGTTCCGCCGTGAAGGGGCGTTCGTAAAATCTGACATTGATATGGAAGACCCGAGCTTGTTGCCTAAAGTATCGATAATAGTTCGTACGATTGGTAGAAAAGGATTCCTCCGTGAGGCGTTGACGTCGATAAGGAATCAGACATATGGTAATATTGAAACTATCGTCGTAGAGGATGGACCGGCCACGGTCAAGGAAATGTTAGACCAAGAATTCAGTAGAATGGATATTAAATATTTCGCGCTCGGCGAGAACCATGGGCGCTGCCGCGCCGGTAACTTCGGGCTCAACAAATGTACAGGTGAATATTTACGTTTTTTAGATGACGACGATCTGCTATACCCCACGTCCATCGAGACGGCAGTCTGTTTCATGCTGAAGGACGACGGCGAGCATCGGCTAATGTACGACTTGAGCTTCGAAGTACCAACAGAGATCATATCAGAAGATCCATTCAAGTACCGGGAATTTGATTACAGGCTCACCTATGACCAGAATTTCGACAGGAACATACTCTCAATCCATAACTACATGCCCATCCAGAACGTGCTTTTCGACCGGGAGTTATATGAGCTTTATGGAGGTTTCGATGAAAGCCTGGATGCCCTCGAGGATTGGGACCTGTGGATACGGTACTCCCAGCATACCGATTTTTTTAAAATCCCGAAGATTACATCACTGTATAGGGTCCCGGCTGTCGAGAATGATATTGAAAAAAGGCAGGTAAAGCTGGATAAGTACTATAAAATCGTTAAAGAAAAGTATAATTTACCGATAGGTCAGCTTGAATGATAGGACGGTTAGTTGCGAATGACAGTAGAAAATGATACACATAAATCAAATAATTTTGACTTTCTGCGTGTCTTTGCCGCCCTCCTGGTCATATTTTCCCACTCATTTCCTTTAAGCGGTATACATACTGAGCCGCTGGGCGCCATCACAGGATACATGACCTGTGGCGCGCTGGGTGTCGCGATATTTTTCATCATTAGTGGGTATCTGATAACAAAAAGCTGGATGGAGCACCCATCCGCTATAAGATTTTTATGGAATCGTTCCCTGCGAATATTCCCCGGTCTTTTCGTTGTCACAATTATCTGTATTTTAGTGCTTGGGCCGCTGGTCACGAATTTATCACTAAGTGAGTACTTTGCCCAGGCAGAATATTTATGGCTATATTTAAAAAATACGACGCTTCTATCCATATCGTTTTACCTTCCCGGCGTCTTTACTAATAATCCGTATCAGGTGGCGGTTAATGGGTCTCTATGGTCGTTACCGATAGAGTTCGGGATGTATCTACTTATACTTGCGCTGGGCCTTTTAGGACTGCTACGGAAAAAGGAGTTCTTATTATTACTCGCCTCGTGTACAATCATAGTATTTGCCTTCAACAATATTCCCGAGCTCGCGACGATAAAGCCCATAGTCGACTTGTTCGATGCCATAAGTATTCTGGGATTTTTAACTTCAATATCCACCGGGATCGCAATCATGTTCATGATAGGCGCGATCTATTATCTATATAAAGACAGTATTGTTTATAACGGCTGGATATCGCTGACGCTATTCGTTGCCTTATGCCTGTCGTTCAAAACAAATTTCTTCCAACTGGCAAGCCTAATTTGCCTGCCCTACATGATAATCTGGGCGAGCCAAGTCCCGACACGGTATATAAAAAATACTGGTAAATACGGGGACTTTAGCTATGGTCTATATATCTATGCATTCCCGGTCCAGCAGCTGATAATGAATTATTTTAATGGTATAAGCTGGCTTGAGCTATTTATCCTGGCAGTGCCAGCCACGTTTATTTGTGCATTCTTATCATGGCATTTGATTGAGTCGAATTTCCTTAAACTAAAAAAGATAGACCTACAATTGCTGTTCGAAACAATGATAAAAAAGATTTCGCCTAAGATAGCTTAAATATAAAGTCAATGGGTATTTAATTAAAAATAATACACACCGGAGCATGCTTGTGATAATCGATTATAGTATTTTTTTTCTATCGTACGTCTGCTGGTTCATAGCGTTAGTTGGTTTCGGTAGCGTATCCGTTGATTTTATTAAAAAGACCTTTCATATCGATTCTGATGGAGAGCACCTTTCACTGCTGACCTATGGGATTGCAGGTATGGCAGTAGTTACTACACTTGCCACTTTAATTAATTTTTTTATGCCGATAAGCCTCACCGTAACGATTGTACTATTATTTTTTGGAATAGGTTTATTCTTCTTTAACAGAAAGTCGATCCTTACGTATTTAAGCTGGTTTGAAAAGGTCCTGATATCAACACTCGCCCTGCTAATCTTTATGATAATCCCGTTTGCCTGGGTTTCTTGGTTCGACACGGGCATGTATCATTTACCAGCGATTAAATGGATCATCGAGAGTCAGGCGCCTCTTGGGCTTGCGAACTTGCACGGGCGTTTTGGCTATAACTGCTCATGGTTCATGCTTTCGGCCTGCATTGACCAATGGGTAATTATCCTGAATAAGCCGTTTTTCCTGGTGAACGGGTTGATTATGTTCTTTTATGCATCCGCAATATTACTTATCGTTAAAAGAAAAATTTTTCCCGCCCGCCTGGACAAGGCGGGCGACATTTCAAGGCATAAGGGCGCCAAAGACAAAAATATTGAAATTGGCTTAAGTGACCTGTTCTTAATATTCTCATCGATCGCCCTGGTCTACCCGGGACTTATGATGCTGACGTCGTCATCCCCGGATTTACCCGTCATGATAATAACATTATTTGTTATTTATCTGGCCATTTATGTGCTGGAGCGGACACAAAATGATAATTTTTACTTGTTCTTTGCCATACTCCTCGTGGCATATGCCATTACCATTAAGCTGTCCTCAATTGCGCTTATCGTCTCGTTGCCTGTTTTCTTGTTTCAGGGTACAATTGAATCATTTAAAAATAAAGGTAAAATCCTTGACATATTCAACGATGGAATGAAGGAAATACTCAATGTTCTTTTATTGGCTATATTACTATTATTAACCTTACCATGGATGATACGAGGGCTATTATTATCAGGCTGTCTATTCTTCCCATTTCGGATCGTGTACTTTTCCGGATTAAAATGGGCTGTACCGCCGCTTCTATGCACAAGCGAAATAAACTGGACTACAGCATGGGCTCGATTACCAAGTAATGATGCCCTTACTGCTCTGTCAGGATGGGGATGGGTCAAGCCCTGGCTTGAAAGATATTTTAATATCTTCGGCTGGAGCCACATGCCGCTCTCAAGACAGATCATAATCGGAACAGAGCTGGATGATTTTATTTATTCCTTGACCCAAAACATCATTATCTCGTTTATTTATCCGATCGCAGAATTAGTAGTCCCGTTTATCATATTTATCAGTGGGCTCTTGCTGATCTTCTACTATATTGTTTTTAAAAAGGAAAGGCTCTCGAACATATCACTAAATAAAACTGCATGTATTATCCCCATGGCCATTTCCATCATCGGTATCGCGTTCTGGTTCTATTCGGCCCCAGACTTACGATTCGGCATCGGGTTCGTTTATTCGCTGGTACTTCTCACATTCAGTATACCGGTATACATATATTTATTCAGTAAGCCAAGAGGACAGCAATTGCAAACGAATGTTGTGCAAAAAAGAATGAAAATTATTGTGATAGTACTCTCGGCCATTATATTAATATACGGTAGCTGTATTGCTATATATTATTCAACGAATACACATGGATGGGGTTCGGACGGATTTAACTTCCCCCAGATTCAGCTTGATGGTTATAAAACCGTCGATGGCACGACAATATATATTTCAAGTGGCCAGTATCAGCTTTTTTGGAATGGTCCTTTGCCAAATACTCCCTATTTCAATGCTAGTTTGAGATCTCATATCTCGAATTCTACTGGATTGCCGGATATGTTCTGGTATGATGATAAAAACGGGTTACCGATCATACTGTGAAAACACGATAAACAATTTCATAAAAATGGGTTTGGCAATAGCTTTATGTATTCCCGAGTAATAGCGAATACAGTATGCCGGAAGAGCTGTTAGAGCCCTTTTTTCGAAAGCTCCGCGTTGGCCTGGTCCTTCAGCACCTGGATAAAGATACGACGCTGTGCGACCTTGGCTGCGGCAGCGGCTCTTTTCTCCGGTCGGTCTCGGGCGACATCCGGGCCGGCTATGGCTTCGATAAAAAAGCTGAAGAAGAGACGTTCGGCAATATCACCATAAAAAATTCTTTCATCGACGGCAAAGTCCCCCTTGAAACCGGCTCGATGGATTGCGTAACCCTGATAGCGGTACTGGAGCACCTAGATAGGCCCGAAGACGTGCTCGGCGAATGCTACAGGATCGTGAAAAATAGGGGCAAAATATTGATTACTACGCCATCGCCCGCGAGCAAGCCCATCCTGGAATTCTTGTCCTATCGGCTGAAAATCGTGAGCCCTGTAGAGATACGGGACCATAAGCATTATTATTCCAGGAGCGAGCTAAAGACAATCCTGGAAGAATGCGGCTTTACTGGCGTCCAGGTAAGATCGTTCGAGTTCGGTCTAAACAACTTCGCGATAGGTCATAAGCAATGAATAAAGTAATAATCGACATCCTGATAGGCATCGTGTTCGCATCCTTCGGCCAGCTGTTCTTTAAGGTCGGGGCGAATAACGTCGGTGAGATCAGCTTCTCCAACCTGCTGCAGCTATTTAATGTCTATATTATCGTGGGTTTGATATTATACGCAATCGGGTCCGTATTCTGGATTATCGCGCTATCGAAGGCCGACCTGTCCTACGTTTACCCCTTCATCGCGCTAACGTTCATCGTCGTCTATGCGTTCTCGATTCTCGTGTTAAAAGAGCCATTCCACGCAGGCCGTATGATTGGCACCGCCATCATTATCATAGGGCTGTGCGTGCTCGTCGCCTTCGATTAGACCCGTCAATACTTTTTTACTAAATCCTCAATCTTATTGAGCTTATTCACGATGAATTCCATGATTAGGCTAAAGCTCATCAATTGCATGGCCGTCAATATGAGTACGACAGCCAGGAGGGGGTAATACTCATGCGACAATACCCCTACGGCGAGCTTTTCATATATGGAATAAAGGCCGAATAACAAGCCCAGACAAAATAACAAGATATTGATCAAGATGACGCTTTTTAGTATGAACGTACTTTCTTGCCAAATCGTAGAGGGTATTGAATTGAGCATGCGGAACCCATCCCTGAATGGGTTAAGCTTGGACTTCCCCACCCTTTTCCTATATTCGATCGGCACTTCGACTACGCTGTACCCTAGTTTCGCGGCTCGCATTGTCATCTTCGTTTCATATTCCAGATTTTTCGCCGTCACATCGAGTTCCGGGAATATAGATGTACGCATTGCCCTGTACCCGGTTTGTGCATCCATAATCCTCGTATAGCAGAAGTAGGTGATTAGTAAAGAGAATATTATATTTCCGATTCGGTTGAACCGGGGGATGTTAGTTGTATTAAACACCCTGGCGCCCAGTACCATATCCGCGCCCATATTAATCCTTTTTACGAACTCTGGAATATACCGTGCAGGGTAAGTGCAGTCAGCGTCGGTGAAAATGAGAATATCGCCAGTGGAATGTTCCACACCCGTCTTCAGCGCCTCCGGTTTGCCCCGATTGGTATCATGCTTTATGTACTTAATTTTGTCATTCTTTGAAGCATAGTCCCGCGCTATTCCATCGGTATTGTCCTGCGAGCCATCATTAACGATGATGATCTCATCAACATATTCCATGTACTCTTCAAACGTTTTTGGCAACGCTTCTTCTTCATTATATGCGGGGACCACCAGAGTCGTTTTCATATTTCCACCTAAGGCAATACCATTCCATCTATCAACTTACTATTTATATACTATGTTCAATGCCCCCGAGGCTCCAAACAGAAAAAGTGTAGGCCATATCAATAGACAAATAAGCTATATGGTATGACATTTATGATAGTTACTCGATGGGCTCTCTCGTATCGGTGGTCATCGTCAACTGGAACGGCCTCAAGTACCTAAGGGAGTGCCTCGATTCTCTTTTCGCCCAGAGCTACGCTAACCGGGAGATCATCCTCGTCGATAATGCCTCTACTGACGGTTCCCCCGATTTTATAAGGAAGAACTATCCCATGGTAAAAGTTATCGAGAGCAGCAGCAACCTCGGCTTCGCCGGCGGAACTAACCGGGGCATAAAAGAGGCGAAGGGCGAGCTCATAGCCCTATTTAATCAGGATGCGGTCGCGGATAAGAACTGGCTGGAAATATTAGTGAAGGCCGTAAATTCGTCTAATGATATCGCAGCGGTTGCCGGTAAGATTTTTTATTGGGGGGATGAGCAGGAAAGGAAAAAGGTGTTTTGCACCTGGCCCAAGGTCGATCCTCGTAAAGCGCTGGCATATAATTTTTTTGACGAGAGGCCGGCTGCAGACGTCGATTATCTGCCGGGGTGTGCCATGCTGATAAAGAAAAAAGCCCTGGATGAAGTCGGCCTGCTGGACGAAGACTATTTCCTTTACTTCGAGGAGACGGACTGGTGTGCTAGGGCGATTATGGCAGGATATAGGCTCGTCTACGTCCCCGATGCGAAGGCCTGGCACGTTGTTTCCGGCTCTATAGGGTCAGGCGCAAAGCTTTCTTATATCATGAGAAACCGCGTCAGGTTCGCCTTAAAAAATTTTGATTCGTCGTATCTTCCTGTTTTTGTTGTTGAATTTACTAAAGAAACTTACAAAATGATGATAAATGGAATCCATGGGCAGGGTTTCGATGATTTTATCGTTCGCATGAAAGCGCTTTTCTGGAATGGTTTCCATTTGATCGGCACGCTCAAGGCGAGAAGAAGGGACCTCTCCAGGATAGCAAATCGCAAATCGTATAATCGCTCCCTGCCTTTGAGTAATATCGAGTGGGAATATTGAGTAACCTGTTGATTTATTTGTACAACAGATTTATGAAATAATTAATCGTTTATTAGCAAAGTGGCGAATAAGATGAAGATATTTAACTCTGATTTTTTAATAAATATTCATCCTCATTTAAACGGACACAGCCTGTTCTGGTCAAGGAGAACGATGAGACCCAGCTATCCTTCCAGTGCAACATATGCGGGGCGGCCTACAGATCAAAGTTAGCGGACCTGACCAGAGAAAATCCAACCTGCAAAAAGTGCGGCTCATCGGTCCGAATGGGGTCGATCGTACATCTATTATCCATGGAACTATTTGGCGAGAGCATACCGCTCTCTGAATTCCCGGTCCGAAAGGACATTACAGGCATAGGCATGAGCGACTGGGACGTGTATACGTCGCGCCTGGCAAAAAAATTAGGATATACGAACACATTTTACCATAAAGAGCCAAAACTGGACATCATATCGGTAGATGATATACAGAATGGCAAATATGACTTTATCATTTCCTCGGATGTATTCGAGCACGTAGTTCCTCCCGTATCAACGGCTTTCTACAACACTGGAAAATTATTAAAAAGGGGCGGAGTGCTGATATTTTCAGTCCCGTATATTTCTACGCCAGGCCACGGTACCGTCGAGCATTTTCCGGATTTGTATCAGTATAAGATAATTAATATGAGACAGGGGAAAATTTTAAAAAATATAACTGCGGAAGGGGTCAGTCAGACTTATACGAATTTAACATTTCACGGAGGGAAGGGCAACACGCTCGAAATGAGATCGTTCTCGGAGTCGTCGTTATGGGATGAACTCCGAAAAGCCGGCTTTAAAGATATCAAAAAATACAACCAATCATACAAAGAATATGGTATAGTCTGGACCGATGAACATATAACGCATTGCTCTCCACCGCTAACTGCAAGGATTTGAGCGATGCTTTATTTATAATGACCTGTTAATGTTTTCCCGTTATGCGCTCTACGATCTCAGCGGCCCTCTTATCCCACGTATTCTCCTTAGCTTCCTTATCGAGCAAAGCCTTATAGCCGGTGTCATCCCTCAGACGCAGGGCCTCATCAAGTTGCCTCAGGAAGTCCCCCTGGTCCTTACCGATCAGCACCGACCTATACTTCCGGCACTCCCGGAGGTTCGTGGTCACGATGGGCGTTCCCAGCGCCATGTACTCGAACACCTTGATGGGCGATGTCGACTCGGTGATCTTGTTCAGGACGAACGGTATGGTCGCCACGTCGAACCACACGGCATACTGGGGCAGGATCGAATAATCCTTGATGCCCAGGTAATGGATATTTCTATACTGATCCAGCCCCTGCTTATACAGGCTCCCGTCATAGTCCCATCCGATGAGCACGAACTCGAGGTCCGTACGAGTTTCAGCCGCCTTCTTGATGAGCTCGTAGTCGAACCAGCTGGCCAGCGCGCCATAATAGCCGATAACAGGCTTCTTCTTTTCCAGGATTGGGGCCAGGTCCAGGGGAACGTTAGCCGGGTTCCGCTGGACGTGGAAGTGATCGTAGTCAACGCCGTTGGGAATAAGGTACGTATCCTTAGGCCTGTCCTTTAAAGCTTCATTATAGAGATTATCGGCAGTGGCAATGAAGACGTCCGCATGCCTCTTCATGTACTCGTGGCGCTTGAATGCGTGGTCGACATTTTCCTTTGATATGTCTCGGTGTATCTCGTCGATGTAGTCGTAGACGACCGTGGCCTTGCCCTTCATTCTGGCCACGTCCTCCAGCAGGACGCCAAGGTTCGTGGAGGACAGGAGAAGGATGAACTTCGGCAGCTCCTTTATGACAAGATCGTATTGATTCGTGACGTAGCAGTTATCGTTGATCTTGCGGAAGCCGTCGACCCGGTCGTACAGGTTCTTCCCGGTCGAGAAGAAGAACAGGTACCCGCTCTTTGATAGCTCCAGTGCCAGTTGCTGAGGACGCTGAAACAGGGGTATGTTCCAGTCCACGGTGGGCGGATATACAATGATGCCCTTGATCTTTCCCTCGCGCTCCTTCAATATCTCATTGAGCGCTGCTCTATAGGCCTCGACGTTTTTCGGGGCCGGCTCGCCGGAAGGCGAAACGCGGTTAAAGGTACGGCTAAGCAGTTTCGTGAGAGGTGAGCCCATACTAAAGAAACGTCCATAAAACTGGCTCAGCCTCCAGCCCACCGAGCTCTCCCTCTGCCTCACGGTCTCCTTCAGGTCTTCGATCTGCCGGTCCTTATCTTTTATTTGCAGCTCGAGGGCGCGTACCCTGTCCCTGAGGTATTCGATGTCCTGCTCACTATCCTGATCCTGTGGCATATCTTCTCCCATACTCAGCCGCTCATCCATGCGTATCGATCGACCTCTGGATTATTTCGACCATGGCCTTTGCCTTACTATCCCAGGTGTTCTCGCTAACCACAGCTTTCATCCTGTCGGCGTCCGGCTTATTCCGGAGCGCATCCGCCGTCTTCCTTATGAAATCATCGTGGTCGCGTGCGATGTATATGGTCCCATCGTACTTCTCCACCTCGGCCATAGTAATAGTTACGACGTTCTTGCCGCCCGCAAGGTACTCGTATAGCTTGACTGGATTGACGCTCTTCGTGAGCTCGTTAATCCTGAAGGGGATGATACAGACATCGAACGCCTTCAGGTACCCGGGCAGCGCATCGTGGGGCTTCTGGCCGGGTAAATAGACGTTCGGGAGGCTCTTTAATTTTTGCAGCCCCTCCGGGCCAATGAGCGCCGGGCCGACCAGGACTATAGAAGCTTCAGGATATGCCGAGGCCATCCTTACGATGAGGTCGATGTCCATCCACTCGTCGATGACCCCAAAATACCCTATGATCGGCTTTTTTAGCCACTTGATGTCGTCAGGCACGGGCACATCACCCCAGGCTTTTTCGAACAGGCCGGCATCCACGCCGTTGCCAATGAGATGAACATTATCGCTCCTGTACCCAAGAGCTTTTTTCCTGAGGCTCTCCGAGGTGACGAACACGATGCCCGACTTTTTAAACAAGTTTTCCACGTACGGCCCCATCCAGTGAGGTTCACGAGAGAATGCCATCCTGTCGTCCGCGCAGTCGTAGGTGGCCAGCCTTTCCCCGAGCCGCCCGATGAGCGACGAGAACCTCGGGGCATAGTACAGCAGCACCGGGCGCGTGATATTATGTTTAAGGAACATCGCCTTGAGCCAGCACCATATGAAAATATCGTTCACGGGCCGCAGGATCGAGACCTTATCGGTCAACGGCAGCGCCGGCGAAGAAATGACGGTAATGTTGCCGTGTTTCCGGGCGAGGAGCCGGCGGGGCTCCTTGAGCAGGACCACTAGCGACGTGGGCTCGACGAAGAGTATGTTCCAGCCTTCAGGGAAGCGCGTCAGCAGGCTCTGGTGCCTCTGCCAGACGAAATCCCAGAAGATATCAGAAAAGCATACGATGTCGGTCCTGCTCGCGTCCACAACCTGACCTAACGATGACATCATAAATAAGCTTATTCAGGTGGCCGAAAGACGGATACCCGGGCTATGGGACCCTCGACGGCTACCGCACCGGCATAGCCGGGCGCCGGGTCGATATCGATGATCGACCAGCCTTCGCCTATGGTAGCCTCGTTCGGTTGCACGCTCAGCCCCAGGCCAGTTGCCTTCAAATAAGCTTCTTTCCGGGTCCATAGCCTGAAAAATACTCCAGAATCGATGTTATTATTACCCAGTGCAGCCTGCTCATCCCGCGAGAAAGCGCAGGATGCGAGCTCCTCGAACTCCATGTCGCGGACCTGTTCCACGTCGACGCCCACGTCGAGGCCATCGGTAACAGCTATCGCCGCAATCCCTCCCGAATGGGAAAGGTTAAACCTCAAGCGTCCGCCATGGATGGCCGGCTCCAGATAGGGCTTACCATGGGGCCCCCGGACATACCTTATAGCGTCCGGCTCGATGCCAAGATACGATGCCAGGATATGCCTGAGCGCCTCATGGGCGGCTAAATATCGCCCGGCATCCGTCTCTCTGCGGAATCGGCGGAAAGTATCCATCTCGCCCTCGTCGAGGCATTCCATTGGGAGTTCGCCTGTGGAATGTTCAAGGGACACGACCCGGACATGGACCTCCCCGGGGCCGGGCATTTCCAGCGTCAAGTCGCGCCTCCTCCGGGACTTTTGTCTGTGGCCAGGTATTCTTCGACCGCACGGGCCAGCTCCTTAGCCGATGGCGGCCGGGTCATCGTCTCGTGGTCGCCCGGTACTACGTGGACCTTTAACGCGCCGTCCACGTATTTTTCCCATCCCAATGCCGGGCCAGCATAGAGGGCGTCTTTAAAATTGTCCGCCGTTTTACGGGAGAAAAATAACACGACGTCCCCCGCGTATGGCCTGAAGACATATTTTTTATATATCTCAAATGCGGCCAGCGTAGTTTCATGATATGGCCCTGGCATGGCCATGAGCCACTCCGGATATGAGCGAGCAGCCCTGGAGCCGTCGCCCGGCTCCCGGTGCGCCAGGTTACTAAGGAATTGCCCTGCCATGGCCGGTATGCCCCATATTCTGGCCAGCCGCTGGCCGGGGGGAGCGAGGGCGATATTAGAGAGGACGATAGGGAATCTGCCGGCCAGAATTTTCAGTGACCGGCTATCGAGACGGTAGTGGTAACCCGGCGGTACCAGGTCGATGAGCCCCAGGAAGCCTATCTCCTCACCGGCGGACCTGAGCCTGGCGGCCATCTCGTAGGCGACGGCGCCTCCGGCGCAATATCCCAGAAGGTTATAGGGCCCATGAGGCTGGACGGCCTTCACATCCTCGATCAGCCTCCTCGCAAGCTCCTCGATGCTCCCCGGGACCAGCCCCTCGTCATGCCAGGGCATCTGAAGCGCATATACCTGCCGGCCTTTCTCAAATTCTGCTGCCATGGGCGCGTACTCGGCGAGCGTGCCCCCGATGGCGATAATACAGAACAGCGGCGGCCTTACGGGACCATTCTTGATCAATAAAGGGGGGTTGAAGGTCTTTAATTCCCGTATAGCCCGGGCCATACGGCCGATGGTCGGGGCCAGGAATATGGTGTTTACAGGGAGCTTTACGTGAAGCTTCTCGCCGATCCTCGCACAAAGGGTTATGGCTTTAAGTGAATGACCGCCAAGGCCAAAGAAATTGTCGTCCGTGCCTGCATTATCGATGCCCAGCACATCTTCCCATATCTCCGCCAGCTCGTATTCGAGCTCGTCCCTCAGCTCCCCGCCATTGCCATGAGACAGGTCGCCAGGCACTGGCAGCGCCAGGTAGTCCACCTTACCCGTAGGGGTAAGGGGAATTGTTTCGATAGGAATGAACGCCACAGGTATCATATATTCCGGGAGCTTCGCCCGCATGTGTTCCCTTAGATCGCCCTCTTCGATGCCCCGGCCATCCAAGGGCACAACATATGCAACGAGCTGCCTCTCGCCCCTTACCTCATTAACAGCGATCAGTGAGGCCTTCACTGAAGGGTGTGCCCCTAGAAGGGCATTTACCTCCCCCGCCTCTACCCTGAACCCGCGTATCTTTACCTGGCTGTCGCGCCTCCCGAGGAATCGGATGTTGCCATCGGGGAGGTAACGCCCCAGGTCCCCGGTCCTGTACAGCATTGAGCCGCTGCAGAACGGGTCGGGCACAAAAGCCGACGCGTTCAGGTCCGGCCGCCCGTGGTAGCCTTGGGATACGCCATCGCCGCCCAGGTATATTTCCCCGGTCACGCCGACGGGCACGGGCTCAAGATACTCGTCCAGCACGTATGCAGTGGTATTGGATATCGGCCTTCCGATGGGTATGCTGTTCTCGACCGGCTCGCGGATAAGGTACCAGGTGCTGAAGGTCGTGTTCTCGGTGGGGCCGTAGGCGTTGAGCAGCCGCCGGGGCCGGCCATGTTCCAGGACTCGTTTCACGGGAGTGGGCTCGACGACATCGCCGCCTACGAGGAGGTCCCTGACGCTCTTGAAGGCTCCCGGCGCCTCCCGGGAGTAAAGGTTAAAGAGCTGCGCGGTCACGAAGAGCGTATCGACGTGCTCTTCAGCGATGTGGGCGGCAAACATGTCCGGCGTCAGCACCGTATCCCTGTCGAAGATCGCCAGCCGGGCCCCGTTCAATAATGCGCCCCACACCTCAAACGTCGACGCGTCGAATGCGGGGTTCGAAATATGAGCCACGGTGTCGCCGGGGCTCATATGTACGTAGTTCGTATTGATGACCAGCCTGCAGATGCCCCGGTGGGGCACCCGAACGCCTTTGGGCTGCCCGGTAGAGCCCGATGTGTACATGATGTATGCTGTGCTTTTTACGGACGGGCTTACCGCCAGGTTCCCATCTTGAAGGAGTCCGATGGCCTCGCGCTCCGCCTCAAGGCATATCATCCTGCATTCGTCCGGCAATTGAAGCCCGGAGGGCGGCGTTTTTACCAGTATGAGGCCGGCATGGCTGTCCTTGAGCATGAGCTCCGTCCTGGGCCGGGGGTCTGACGGGTCCACGGGCACATAGACGCCGCCCGCCTTGAGCACGGCCAGCTCGCAGATGACCATCTCGATCGAGCGTTCCATGTATATGACTACGGTTGCCCCCGGGCTAATGTCCATGTGCCGGGCCAGCCTGTTGGCGCGGGCGTTGAGCTCCTCATACGTTAAGCGCTCATTATCGTGTGCGACCGCCACAGTATCCGGGGAAGCCCTCGCACGTTCCTCGAAGATGCGGCTTACGGCCTTCACGGGATAATCGGCCTTTGTATCGTTCCATTCATGAACGATCAAGCGCCTTTCCCCGGGGGTCAGCATGGCTAGCCTGCCGATGGGCTGGCCGGGGTCTTGTACGATGCTCCGTAGCAGCACCAGCCAGTGGTCCGCCAGCAGGGCGATGGTCCGCTCATCGAAGATGGCGACAGGATATACTAACCGGCAGGACAGCCCGGCCTTCGTCTCGGTGACCTCGAAGGTGAGATCGACTTTTGCCGTCGAGTAATTGAAGAAGTGGCGCTCGAAGAAAATATCCGAGACCATGATATCCCTGCCCGGAAAGTTCCTCATCTGGAAGAGCGTCTGGAACACGGGCGGGCGCGAAGGCTGCCTGTCCAGGGGCAGCGTTTCCACCAGCTTATCGAAAGGAATGTCCTGATTGCTATAAGCCTCTAATGCCGTCTTGCGTACGCTCCTGGCAAGCTCGATGAACGGCATGTCCCCGGAAAGCCGGTTACGCATGGGCAGGGTATTGACAAAAAGCCCGATGTTATCCTCTATTTCCAGGTAGTGGCGGCCAGCGATGGGGCATCCGACGACGATGTCATTCTGGCCGGTGTGCCTGTAAAGTAGGACGTTATAGGCCGCGAGCAGCACCATGAACAGGGTCGCCCTCTCGCTCCTCGCGAGCGCCTTTAGGGCGTCGGCGACGTCACCCGGGATATCGCATGTATAGACCGCCCCGTCGAAGCTCTGCGCCGGGGGGCAAGGACGGTCGGCAGGCAGCTCAAGGAATGGCAGGTCTCCGCCGAGCTTATCCTGCCAGTATCGAAGCTGCTCATCAAAGTCCCCGCGGTCATACCTCTCCCGCTGCCAAACCGCATAGTCGGCGTACTGGAGCGCGGGCTCCGGCGGGAGCGGGCGGCTCTCCCTGACGGCCCCGTACAGGACCGCGAGCTCGCTCATGAAGATATTGACCGACCAGCCGTCGAAGATTGCGTGGTGGGTGACGAACGTAAGTAAGTGTTCCCCATCGGATAGCTTAAACAGCCGCGCCCGGATCAGCGGCTCATTACCCAGGTCAAACGGCCTCTTCGCCTCGACGACCGCCAGGCGCTCCGCCTCCGCCATCGCCTCTACAGGTGATAATCCCGAAAGGTCGACTATATGCAGGTCCAGAGCCTTTGGCGGGGAAATATGCTGTAATACCTGGCCATTTTCGATAATAAGGTTGGTCCGCAATGCCTCATGCCTGCGCATCACCTCGTCGAGGCACCGTCCCAGGACCCCGATGTCTGGCTGGCCACGGATAAGCAGGGCGTTAAGCTGATTATAAATGGCGTTGTCCGGGTCCATCTGCTCGAGGAACCACATCCTCTGCTGGGCGAACGATGCCAGTATGGGCCCGTCTTTTACCCGGGGCTTGATGCGCTGGCGCTCATCCATTGGGACGCTCACCTTTTAGCCTGTCGATCGTACGGCCCAGCCCGGACAGGTTCTCGGACTCGATGATGCGCACGATGGGAACGTCGACGTCGAATGACCTGCGTATGCGGGACATTACCTGGGTCGCGAGCAGCGAGTCCCCGCCAAGCTCCAGGAAGTTGTCGAGCGCCCCGATGTCTCCCCGGCGAAGCACTTCGGACCATATCCTTGCCAGCTCGGCCTCGGTCCGGGTCATCGGGGCGGTCTTCACCGGCGCCTGATCCGCCACGCGCTCTACCGACACCCCGAGCCTTCTGGCCATGCCGATCCTCTGGACCTTGCCCGTAGGGCCTTTCGGTAGGGACTCGACGATGACAATGCGGGAGGGCACCTTGAAGTATGCCATGCGGGGGATCAGGAATTCCTTGAGCGCTTCGGCGGTGACGCCATCGCTAGAAACGACCGCTGCACCGACCTCTTCGCCTAGGGGGCCGCCGGGGACGGGGAACACGGCCGCCTCTTTTACGGCGGGATGAGCAAGCAGGGCTTCCTCGACCTCGAAAGGCGAGACCTTCTCGCCCCCGCGGTTGATGATCTCCTTCAGGCGCCCCAGGAGATGCAAGTAGCCGTTCGCATCAATATAACCATTATCGCCGGTCCTGAGCCATCCGTCGTGGAACGCTGCGGCGTTAGCATCAGGGTTGTTCTCGTACCCGGCGGTCACGCCCGGGCCGCGAATTGCGACTTCTCCGGCCTCGCCGGCGGTAAGCATGTTACCGGCCCCGTCTAGTATCGCCGCCTCCGTGCCCCACGGCAGCCCCACGCTCCCGGGCTTACGTGAGAGCGGTGGCAGCGGATTGACTGCGATCTGGTGGGACGCCTCGGTCATGCCGTACGCCTCTATCACGGGGACGCCGAAGCGCTCCTCCAGGCTACGCATGATGGGGACGGGCAGCGCCGATGACGCGGAACGTATGAATCGTAAACTGTCATATTTGCCCGGGTCGCTCTTTGCCATTTCCAGCACCTTCTGGTGGATGGTCGGCACGGCCGTATACCAGGTGGGCTTGAGGTCGCGCAGCCACCCCATGAACTCCGGGGCGACGAATCCCTGCGCGCATACTGTCGTAGCCCCGGCGGCGACCGAGGAAAGGAGCGCCCCTATGAGGCCATGGATGTGGAAGAGCGGCATTACGTTCAGGCACCGGTCTCCCGGGCCCAGGCGAAGCGAGTCGGCGATGTTACAGGCGGAGGCGCATATGTTGGCCTGCGTGAGCGGCACTCGCTTGGGCTTCGACGTCGTGCCTGACGTGTGCAGGACCAGCGCGGTATCTTCGGGCTCTGAAAATTCCTGAGAGGCGCCCAAGGGCTTCGCCTCGTACAGCGACTTCAGGCTTATGACGGGTATGTTCATGCCGCGGGCTGCCTCCTCGGCTGGCGACGGCTCCCCATTCGTTATTAGCGCCTTAGCCCCCAGGCTAGAAAGATAAAACTCGAGCTCGGGCCGGCTATAGAGAGGGTTGAGCGGAGCGCAGGTGAACCCCGAGGCCACGGAGAGAAAGGCGATGGCCATGTCGGGGCCGTTAGGGAGCACGACGGCGATACGGTCGTTCCGGCGGTATCCCATGCCGTACAGCGCCCCGGCGATGCCGGAGATGTGCATGCGCAGCTGATCGTAAGTAATAGGAGCCCTGCCGGGGGCCTCGATTGCGTGTGACCTCCCATCCTGACCGCCATGGAGAAGTTCATGGATACACGTTAGCTCTGCCATCGTTTTCACCCCAGTATCAATGATCAAGGCCCAGGATCGCCCTGGCCTCCGCCGGAGTGGCGATCTCCCTGCCCAGCTCACGGGCGATGCGGGCTACCCGCTCCACGAGCTGCTCGTTCGTGGCCAGCGACTTTTCAGGATAAGAATAATAAAGCGAGTCCTCCAGGCCTACCCTGACGTGGCCTCCCATGAGCATCGACGCCACGTTCACCTGGAGCTGGAACCTGCCTATGCCAGTAGCCGCCCAGGTGCTGCCCGGCGGCACCGACCCGGCGAGAAAGACGAGGTCCCGGGCCTCAGCGGGCATGCTGCCCAGCGAGCCCAGTAAAAGGTTAAAGTGTAATGGCGGGCGCAGGTGGCCCTTTGATGCCAGGTACTTCGCCACGTTAACGAAACCCGGTTCAAAAGCCTCCAGCTCCGGCTTCACGCCATGCTCTTCCATCCTCTTCGCCAGGGCGACGATGTCCTCCTGGGAGTTCGGGCTTGGGTTCTTTATGAAGTTCACCGTGCCCATCATCAGGGACGCCATATCCGGCCTCAGCTCCAGGACTTCGGCCCTGTGCTCCAGGCTACGGTCTGACCTCCCGCTGGTGGACGCGCAGATGATGATATCCGGGCACTTCCTCCGTATTGCCGAGAATATCTCGCCGTAAACCTCTTTCTTATAGGTCGGGTTACCGGCCTCGTCCCTGGCGTGGACGTGGACCGAAGAAACGCCCAGCTTATAGGCCCTGTAAGTATCTTCGGCGATCTCTTCAGGGGTGAGGGGAACATAGGGTGAGTCCTTGCGCGTCGGAACCATTCCCGTCGGAGCTAGCTGGACGATCAGCTTCGAGGCCTTTTCACCATTTACGAATACTATAACGATACCTCCCCATGTAGCCTTTTACAATTTCGCTATGCACGAAATGTTCAAAAATTTCCCACCGCTCAACCTCAACCGTATGACGGTGGACTTACATCGTAATTAAACTTATTGTAGCCTGTTCAAGCCTTTTTATAAAGCCCGAGCCTTACCTTCATCAAATTAAAGAACATCGAGGGCACGTACTTGAAGCTAAAAGTGCTCGCCTTGTCGTCCTTCCAGACCACGGGGACCTCTTTGATGTCGCATCCGGCGTTCTTCAGCCTCCACAGAAGCTCCACGTCGAACTCGAAGCCCTTGCAGGCCATGGAGGGCGCCACCCGGTCGATGTACTCCCTTTTAAAGACCTTGCCGCCGCACTGCGAGTCGCGGATGCGAAGCCCGAAAATGGCCCGGGACAGCATGAAGTTAAAGACCTCGCTGGCGAACCTGCGGAAAAGATACTGGCTCTCCATGATCATGGACTCTTTGGACTTGCGGTCTGCGATTACGCATCCCGCGCCGGTGCGGTCCATTTCATCAAGCAGGCGCAAGAACTGGTCGACCTTGAGCGAGTTATCGGCGTCGGTGAAGCCCACGACCTCGCCGCGGGCGGCCTTGAAGCCCTCCAGCACGCCGCCGCCCTTTCCCAGGCGGTGGCCGAACTCGAGCACCTTCCCGTAGGGCTTCGCCAGCTCTGCGGTCCGGTCGTTCCCGTCGCAGACGATGAGCAGCTCGAAGTCCCTGCCCGAGGCCTTCAGGCCCTCGCTATAGTCCCGGAGGGTCTGCTCTATGCGCTTTTCCTCGTTGTAGGCGGGGACGATGACGCTGATCAACTGGGCACCTCTGGCAACTACAATTCCAAAAAGAAGTATATTAATTTGTCTGTTTTGCGTAGCACTCGAGCAGCAGCTCGCTAAGCCCGTCCCAGTCGTATTTGCGAGCTGCAGGGGCGCACTCGGCGGCCATCCGCTTTCGCCGGGCCTCGTCCCCGAGGACGTCAAGGACTGCATCGCTCAGCTCCTTTTCCCCCAGGCCCACCACTCGCCCGGTAACGCCGTCCACGACGAGCTCCCTGGCAGAGTTTTTTTCGCCGGATACGGTTATTACGGGCACGCCGCAGGCCAGCGCCTCCAGCGTGGTGATGCTGAACCCCTCCCGGGTGGAGGGGAGGACGAACACGCGGGACGACTTGAGGGAAGAGTACAGGGCCATTTCGTCCACTGCGCCCGCGAACTTCACTTTCAGCGGCAGCCCGGCCGCCAGCGCCTCCAGCGACCCCTTCTCCGGCCCGTCGCCGATGATGAGCACGCTTAGCGGCATTTTTCGGGACGCTTCGGCACACGCCCTGAGCAGGACGTCCACGTGCTTGTCCCGGATGAGCCTCCCCGCGAACATGACGTCGGCCCCCTCGCCTCCCGTAGGGGCGCCCCCGATGGCGGCGGTGGAAATGCCGTTAGGCAGGATGATGATGCGCTCCTTTTTAACGCCCAGGCGCTCTAAGCCTGCGGCCGTGCCTTCGGAGACGGCGATGATGCGCCCCGCAAGCCGCGCCGTGACCTTCTCGATGAGCTTCCCGAAAAACCCGATCCAGCCCATGTACTCGTACCAGTAGTCGCCCCAGGCCTCGTGCCAGGTGACGTAAAATCTGCCTCCCCTGAGCATTGTGGCCAGCTTACAGGTAAAGATGGAGAAGTAGGGGTGCTGGTTGCAGTCGATGATGTCGAATTTTTCTTTCAGGAGGGGCCACATGAGGGCCAGCCCGAACGCCAGCGCCTCCACGATGGAACGGCGGCCCTCTGCAGAGTAAAGCGTCCTGGGCCTGCAGACCCCGTGGTATGTGATGCCGTCCTTGACGAGCACCGGGGGGCCGTCCCACCATTTAATGCCGTAGATGTGCACCTCATGCGCCTTCGAGAGGCGGAGGGCGAACTCGTAAAAGCGCTTCTCGGCACCGCCCTTGATATAGGGATAGATCACGTCGGAGACAAAAGCGATCTTCATGCGTATCTAGCGCTTCGCCGCACGAAGCGCGCTGGTTATGATGTCTGCCAGCAGCCCGAAGGATATCACCTGGATGCCGCCCATGAACAGCATGGCGGACAGGATCGTGAGCGCGAGGTGGGTAATGACCCCGTTCATGAGCCACTCGTATACGACGTAGCCGCCCGACAGCAGGGACCCGAGTATGAATAGCGAGCCGATGGTGAGAAAAATGGCGAACGGGTTATAGTCCCTCACCATGCGGATGATGAGGCTTAAAATGAGCGAGCCGTCCTTGTAGGCCTTGAGCTTCGCCTCGCCGATGCGCTGGCGGTACGATATGGGCACCTCAGCGATGCGCATGGACTTCTTGCGGGCGTCGATGATCATCTCGCTGGCGAAGGGCATGCCGTCCTCGTCCAGGTCCAGGGTGTCGAGCGCGCTCTTCCGTAGAGCCCGGAACCCGGTCTGGGAGTCCTTCAGCTTTAGGCCATAAAGGCCGTTGATGACCCCGGTGATCATCCGGTTGCCGAAGCGGTTGCGGGCGTTCATGGCGCCCGGCTCCATCCGGGCGAACCGGTTGCCCAGGCACACGTCCGTGGGGCCGTTCACGATGGGGTCGATGAGCATGGGTATCTCGTACGCGTCGTACGTGTTGTCGCCGTCCATCATGACGACGACGTCGACATCGGGCCCCACGGAGCTGAAGCCTACCATGTAGGCGTTACCGTAGCCCGATTCCTTCTGGGTGACGACGATTGCGCCGGCCTTTTTTGCCTTCCTCGGGGTATCGTCCAGGGACTTATCCACGACGATGACCTCCGTGTCGAAGTGCCTGAGCGCCTGCCTGGCATCGTCTACCACTTTGCTGATGGCGGGCTCGTTCATCGTGGGTATGATGACCGCCACTTTCAAGGGCTTATCCCTCATCTCCGGCTTTTCAAGGCTCAGCAAGCTCGTGATAGCACCCGTGCTACTCGATGAACCGTATCCCATATATAACTATTCCTTTTCAGGGTTTTATATTAAAGTATTTATCTGCTCATTAGTTGTATAGCAGGGCGTAATATGCCAAACAAAAGTGTAATATCGGGATGCCGGGTGTGGCCATACACGCGTGCAAAGCTATAAATGCAGGCAAGACGCTAAATCACGACGCCCGAGCACTCCAGGCAAAAAAAACATAGTTAAATACCATGAGCGCATATTTGACTTCAATATTGACACTCACGTATGCTCTCATCATGGAATGCAGGGCATAAACCATAAAGGAGGTTGAACGTTGGGAAGTATAAAGCAGACTAATATCAAGAGCACCGGCCACGCGCTGCTAAGGCAGCACCCGGACGAGTTCACCACGGACTTTAACGCGAACAAGGCCCAGGTCGAGAAGCTCACGGGCGTCGACAGCAAAACGCTCCGGAACCGAGTAGCCGGCTACGTTACGAGGAAAGTCAGCTCCAAGGGCAGGAGGAAATAATGAAGCTCAAGGGTGAGTTAAAGGGCGTTTACCCTGCCCTGATCACTCCTTTCAAGAAAAATGGCGAGATAGACATCGCGGGCTTCAGGAATAACATTGACTACGTCATCGAGGGCGGCGTTTCGGGCATCGTGCCGTGCGGCTGCACGGGCGAGGCGGCCACCCTCAGCTTCGACGAGCAAAAGCGGCTTTTAGAAACGGCTGTGGATCAAGCCAATGGCCGTGTGCCGGTCATCGGCGGTTCTGGTTCTAATAACACCCGGGAAGCGGTCGAGCTCACCCGGTACGCGATGGACTCGGGCGCCACCGCCGCTATGCTCATCACCCCCTACTACAACAAGCCCGGCGACGCCGGTCAGCTACTTCATTACCGCACCGTCGCCGAAAATGTCGATATCCCTATCATTCTCTACAACGTGCCGTCCAGGACGGGCATCAACATGAAGCCGTCCATCGTGGCCGAGCTGGCGAAGATCGACAACATCGTCGGGATAAAAGAGGCCAGCGGCAGCCCGGCGCAGACCGCCGAGATCATCGAGCTCACGAGGGGCTACAAAAAGGGCTTCACCGTGCTCTCGGGCGACGACAACCTGACCATACCGATCATGTCCTACGGAGGCAAGGGCGTCGTCTCCGTGGCGGCGAACGTGCTCCCTAAGGAGGTCAGCCAGATGGTCGCCTACTACCTGAAGGGCGATCAGAAGAAGGCGCTGGACGTCTACTATAAGCTTGCGCCGATCATGCGGGGCCTGTTCATCGAGACCAACCCTATACCCGTCAAGGCCGCTGCGAACATGATGGGCCTGGCCGCGGGGCCGCTCAGGGCTCCCCTGACCACCATGGCGCCAGAGAACCAGAAGAAGCTCCAGGCAATGCTGGAGGCGCTGGGCGCCGTGAAGAAGAAGGTGGCCGTGAAGGCCCGGGCGAAGAAATAACGATCAAGGGTGAGCGAATGGTGAGGGTAGCAATAGCGGGCATAAACGGCAGGATGGGGACGATGGTCTCTGACATCGTCCTCGCCCAGCCCGACATGGAGCTTGTGGCAGGGTTCGACCTCTCGGCAGGAAAGCAGGTCGGCCCCGTCAAGGTCTCCAGCGCCAAAGACATCGATAGCGTCTTAAAGGCCGTAAAGCCCGACGTTCTCATCGATTTTACGGCGCCCTCGGCAGCTGTCGGCAACGTGAAGGCCGCGGCCGCGAATGGCGTCCGCATGGTCGTCGGCACCACTGGCTTCGACGAGGCCCAGAAGAAGGAGATGGCCGACGCCATTGCTAAAGGGAACGTCGCCGCCATCATCTCCCCCAACTTTTCTGTCGGCGTACAGGTGTTCTTAAAATTGCTGGCCGAGGCGGCGAGAGACCTCGAGGGCTGCGATATCGAGATCATCGAGGCGCACCACAACAAGAAGAAGGACGCCCCCAGCGGCACGGCCTTAAAGGCCGCCGAGGTCATTTCCGGCGCCCTGAAGGAGAAGCCCCCGCTGGTATATGGTCGTGAGGGCGTCGCCCTCAGGGGCAAGGAAATAGGCGTCCACGCCGTCAGGGGCGGGGACATCGTGGGCGACCACACCGTGCTTTTCGCCTGTGAGGGCGAGCGCATTGAGATAAAGCACCAGGCCCACTCCCGGAGCGCGTTCGCGTCGGGCGCCGTCAAGGCCGCCAGGTGGCTCGTCTCGCAGAAGCCCGGTCTCTACTCGATGTCCGACATGGTCATGCAGTAGGCCGTCGATATTTTTTCCCTTTTTTAAAGCGCGTACCCATCCCTTGTCAGAAAAATTTTAAGTAATAAGCCCAACCTAACATACAACATTTATCCGGTGAATAACTATGGTTGCAAAAGTGGATAAGGAAGCATGTGTCGGCTGCGGGACGTGCGTGGACGCGTGCCCCGAGGCGGCAATAGAGCTTGTCGACGAGATCGCGAAGGTAGACGAGGAAAGGTGCCAGGAGTGCGGCGACTGCGTCGCTGCATGCCCGACTGAGGCGATAAAGCTGGAAAAAGAGAAGACGAAGTAAAAGGTGTACACTATGATCAAGGCCGGAATACTGGGCGCGACGGGGGCCGTGGGACAGAGGTTCGTCCAACTACTGGCGGACCACCCATGGTTCGAGATAACGGCGCTGGCCGCTTCGGAGCGGAGCGCTGGAAAGAAGTACGGTGAAGTTGCCAAGTGGAGGCTGGATACCGACCTCCCTGAAAACGTGAGGGACATCACCGTGGTCTCGACTAAGCCGAAAGAGGTCGACGCCGACATCGTATTCTCGGCCCTGCCCGCCGAGGACGCCATCACCATCGAGAAGGACTTCGCGAAGGCGGGCTTCGTCGTGTCGTCGAACGCCAGCTCCCACCGCATGGAGAAGGACATACCGCTCCTTATACCCGAGGTCAACCCGGAGCACCTGGCGCTTATCGACGTCCAGAAGAAGAAACGCAAGTGGGACGGGTGCATCGTCACCAACCCCAACTGCAGCACCATCATGATGGTCCTGACGCTCAAGCCCCTCATGAAGTTCGGCATCGAGAACATACACGTGGCCACCATGCAGGCCGTGTCGGGCGCGGGCTACGAGGGCGTGTCCTCGATGGCCATCATGGACAACGTCATCCCGTACATCGGCGGGGAGGAGCACAAGATGGAGACGGAAACACAAAAACTGCTGGGCACCTTCGACGGTAAAATAGTCAAGGACGCACCGTTCTGGGTGAGCGCCGCCTGCCACAGGGTTCCCGTGATGGACGGGCACACCATGTCAGTCTGGATGCGCTCGAAGAAGAACCCCACGCCTGAGCAGGTGAAGAACGCGTTCCTCAAGTTCGACCCGAAGCTCGGGGACCTGCCGACCTCGCCGAAGAAGGCCATCATAGTCAGGGAGGAGCCGGACAGGCCGCAGCCCAGGATGGACCGGAACCAGGGGCGGGGCATGAGCGTGTCCGTCGGCCGCATCAGGGCGGGCGCTGACAACGCCGTCCAGTACGTGTGCATGGGGCACAACACGGTCAGGGGCGCCGCGGGCGCGAGCATCCTGAACGCGGAAGTGCTCAAGAAGAAGGGCTACCTGTAAGCCCTTCCATCACTTTTTAATAACGTATTTATCAGTGCAGGCGCCTATATTTTAGCATACAGGTGCTTGTTCATTATGCGATCCAGGTACATTGCTGCCTTAACCGCCGGCATCGTCGGCGGCGTACTTCTTGCCGGATACCTTGCCGTCAGCTTCATACTAGAGCTGGCCGCATGGAACGCCTGGGTGCCGGGGGCCGGCACGGCGTCGAACGCCTGCGGTTGTCTGACCCTGCCCGCCATCCTGATCATCTCGCTCGCCACGGGCGTGCTGGCGGCCATGCGGGCGAAAGACCTCACGAAGCTCTCGGACGCTGCTATCGTCTCCGCCCTCGCCGGCGCGCTGGCCGGCCTCATATACGGCGTCGTCAACGTGATCATCGCCTTCCTCAGGCCCGCCATCGAGTTCGGAATGGCTGTCGACTCGTCCGACATCCTGGGTGGCATCGCGCTAGGTTCCATATTCGGAGGGGCGGGCGGTGTCATGACATGTCTCTGCGCCCCGGTCGGGCTGATATTAATAGCCGTCGTGGCTGCCATAGGGGGCGCCATATATGCTTCGGTGAAGCTGAATCTAAAATAGATGTAGGGGGCGACAGTCTCTCTATCATTTTTTCTTCTATAACGCCGGCGGCTATGAATACAGTAGTTCGATGCTCGCATATCGATCCTTTGCCTTGATTCCTGTGGCGTTGGTCCCTCCGGTCGGTAACACGAAACCACGAAAGACTTTTTATATCCCACGTAAAGCACAAAATCACCAAGCTCATGCCTGGTGTTTAAAACACGAAACAACCTCCCTAAGGGCCCTAAAACTCTAAAGAATGAAACACAAGATACGGCATGAACGAACGTTACTCATAATGGGTAAGTCATGCTTTCCTTTGAGTTTTAATCCTTTAGGGAGGTTCGTCTTTTAGAGAGGTTGTTTCGTGTTTTGAACGCCAAAGCATGTACCTTCGTGTACTTCGTGCCCTTACGTGGGATATAAAAAGAATTCGTGTTTTCGTGATACCGACCGGAGGACTGTACGTGTGTCGCATAGAAAAAACAAGGACACAGAGCAAGTATCTAAAGTCTTTACTAGACGATAATTCAAATATTAATGCCGAGATCGCCCAGCAGGCGCCGGGCCCACTTCAATTTTTTAAGCTTTTTAGGCGTGACCTTAGTATCGTCCAGGTCGAAGCCTATTATTTTGATGCTCTTCGCCCCGAGCTCCTTCGCTAAAAAGACGCACCTGTCGCCGTCGGAGAACCCCCCGAAGTTGTAAACGTTCCTCAGGGGCCTCGCCTGGGTGGTGCCCACGACGTGCCTCAGCTTCGGGACCAGGGACTTGACCGCTTCCACGTTGTCGGCGTGGGCGTGCGCTACGATGATGGAGCCCAGCGAATCGGCCTCTAAAAGGTCCTCGTGCCTGCCGTCCAGGTCGGACACGACGATGTCGGGAACGATGCCCTGGTCTAGAAGTGTGGAGACGGCGCCGTCCGCGGCGATCACGGTGTACTTGTACCACCAGTCCACCTTTGCCATGTCCTTCTGGAGCGTGGGCGCCTTGCCGCAGACGATGACCTCCTTTCCCCGGATCAGCTCTTCAACGCGCGCAAGGCAGGGCGTATCCTCCGGAAGCATGGACGAAAGCAGCTCAGCTGCTTTTTCGTCCCCCTCGGCGGTCCACCCGAAATCCTGTAAGATGGCCCTATAATAGGGCTCCCACTGCTCGTATCTCATGCCTTCTCGATGCCGATGGTCACCGGCAGCCCCTCGACGTCCCATTCCTTCACGAGGGCGCCCGATACGCTCTTATCGCCCTTGAATTCCAGGCCCGAGGCCCTGACCTCGTTCATGATCAGGCCGTTCATTCCGGCGACGAGGCCCCGGACACGGTCGTCACCGACGTACACTTCGGCCTTTATCTTATCCTCGACGTTCAGCTTCAGGTCCTTTCTCATGTCCTGTATGCGCCGGATGAGCTCTCGTGTATAGCCTTCCGCCTCCAGTTCCGGGGTCAGCTCGACGTCCACGTAGAGCTTGCCTCCCGGGAACTCGCCCATGGCCAGCGTCTCGGGTATGACGTCCCGGAAGCTCACCATGTCTGGCGTGACCTCGACCTCGCCGCCGGCAAGCGTCAGCACGAACCTGCCGTCCTTCTCGACGGTCGACTTCACCACCCTGCCGTCCGAGGATTTTAAGGCGCCGATGACCTTGCCGGCCTCGCCCTTGAACGCCGGGCCTATTACCTTCGGGTTGGGAACGACCTCGACCCCGAGGTCCGGGTTCGGGGCGCCTACGCCCAGTAAGACGATCTCTTTTGCGTTGGTCTGCTCCCGGATGACGCCCGTGAGGTCCTTCACGGCGGTCGCCGTCTCCTCGGTGTCGGGGGCGACGGTGATCTTCTTCACAGGCCACCTCAGCTTTCGCTTTGCCTTTTGCCGGGCGTTGGACGACGCCTCCACGATCTTCCTGGCCACGTCCATGTCCTTATTTAATTGCTCATCGAGCAATGAAGCATTCACGGTCGGCCACTCGCACATATGGACCGACTCCCATGCGGAGGGCTCGGAGTTCCTCACCAGGTTCTGGTACATGCGCTCCGCCATGTAGGGCGTGTATGGAGCCATGAGCTTCACCGTGTTGGAGAGCACATGGTACAGGACCCAGTAGGCGGCAAGCTTGTCCGGGTCGTTGGCCTCGACCCATGTCCTCTCCCTCGAGAGCTGGACGTACCACCGCGACAGGTCCTCAAGTATGAAATTTATGAGCGCCCTGGTGGAGCGGTGCAACTCGTAGGTGGCCATCCCTTCGTTCACTTCTTTGATGACCGCCTGCAGTCTCGATAATATCCACCGGTCCTCGACTCTCAGGTGCTCCTTGACCGACCCGTATGTGGTCTTCGTGGGGTCGAACTTATCGAGCACCATGTACGGGAGCGGGAAGCGGTAGACGTTCCAGAAGATGTTGAGCGTCCGGTACACGTTGCCGCACTCGTCCCAGGAGAAGCTCAGGTCCTCCCAGGGGGCGCTCTGCGAGAGCACGTAGAGCCTCAGCGCGTCGGCGCCGAACTTTTCCAGCACTTCCTCGGGGGCGACGACGTTGCCCAGGCTCTTTGACATCTTACGGCCCTGGTCGTCGAGGGTGAAGCCGTGCATGCAGACCGAGTTATATGGCGCTTTGCCGAAGCCCACCATGCCGGCGCCCAATTGAGAGTAGAACCAGCCCCGGGTCTGGTCGTGGCCCTCGACGATGAAATCGGCGGGCCACCAGTCCATGAGGTCCTTGCGCTGGGGGAACCGGAGCGTGGCCCATGAGGCCACGGCCGAATCGAACCATACGTCGAATATGTCCTCGACCCGCTTCATCCGGCCGCCGCACTCGCACTCCATGTACACGCTGTCCACGAAGGGGCGGTGAAGGTCGTTCACCCTGACGCCGGTCTTGTGCTCCAGCTCCTCTTTCGTGCCTATGACGTCCATGCTGCCGCAGTTCTCGCACTTCCAGATGGGTATGGGTATGCCCCAGTAGCGCTGCCTCGAGATGCACCAGTCACGTGCGCCGCTCACCCAGTCGTGGAACCGGGAGGAACCGGCCCACGGCGGGTACCAGTTGACCCGGCTCACCTCGGCAAGCATGGGCTCCTTTATCTTGCTCACGGCGATGAACCACTGGTCCGTGGTCATGAATATGATGGGGGTCTTGCACCTCCAGCAGTGGCCGTACCTGTGGGTGATCTCGGTGGCCCCGAGGAGCAGTCCCCGGGCGCGCAGGTCGTCCAGGATCTTCGGGTTGGCGTCCCGGATGTTCATGCCCGCGTATGCGCCCGCCTCGGGCGCGAAGGCGCCGTTGGGCTTCACGGGGCAGAACACGGGTATGCCCTCCTTCACGCCCAGCTCGAAATCGTCCAGGCCGTGCCCGGGCGCGATGTGCACCAGGCCCGTGTTCTCGCCCACCACGAAGTCTGCGAGATACACTTTATGCTCCGTGCCCTTATGGCACGGGACGAGGTCCTCCAGAGGGTGCCTGTACTGTGTGCCCTTCAATTCCTCGCCCTGCATGGTCTTGAGGACGCGATAGTCGCCATAGCGGCCGAGCTTCATGACGCCCTCGACCAGGTCGACGGCGATGATGAGCTTCTCGCCCTTCGCGGCGTAGAGCTCTTCCAGTTTTTCGGGGCCGATGGCCTCCTTCATGCGGGCCACCTTGTCGGCGAACCGCATGGGCTTGGGCGTGCCGTCGGAGTGCTTGTCCATCAGCGCGGCGGGGTCCAGGCCCGCGGCCAGCGAGGCCTCTTCGAGCACGGGTCCCGGCAGCGCGTGGACTAAAGCGTAGGTGAAATCCTTGTTGGCGGCCACGCCCATGTTGGCGGGGATGGTCCACGGGGTGGTCGTCCATATGACTAAAAAGCCTTCCTGGTCCTTCAGGGGGAACTTGACGTATATCGAGTCGTCGGTCCGGTCGGCGTACTCGACCTCCGAATCCGCTATCGCCGTCTCACAGCGGGGGCACCAGTTCACGTTACGCAGGCCCCGCTCGAGAAGCTTCTTCTCGTGGGCCTGCTTGATTGTCCACCAGGCGGCCTCGATGTACTCGTTCTTTAAGGTCATGTACGGGTCGTCCCAGTCCAGCCAGACGCCGAGCTTCTTGAACTGGCCGGTCATCTCGCGCATATTCTCGATGGCGAAGGCCTTGCACTTCTCGGTGAACTGGGCTACGCCGTAGTTCTCGATGTCCTTCTTGGTCTTAAAGCCCAGCAGGCTTTCGACCTTGACCTCGATCGGGAGGCCGTGCATGTCCCAGCCAGCCCTGTCCATCAGGTCGAAGCCGTTCATGCTGCGGTAGCGGAGCACCGAATCCTTGATGATCTTGTTCCAGGCCGTGCCGAGGTGGATGCGGCCGGTCGTATATGGCGGGCCGTCCACGAAATAGAACTTTTTGTTGCCCTTTCTCAACGCCCTGGTCTTGTGGTAGGCATCGGTCGAGTTCCAGAACTGGTCTACCCGGGCCTCGATCACCTTGCCGTTATACTGCTCCTTCTCTTCCTGTATCACGTCTATTCCTCGCCTTCGCTACATAGTGAAAAACTATTCGATAAATCGGATACGGTGCTTTTTGCCACGCAGCTAAGATCATCACAGAAAAAGGCCATGCCGGCCAATAAAACGATCCCACGCTAGCATAAGTGCACCGTATGTTAATGACACGTACAATATTTAAACCTTATGTATCGCCTTTGACCTCGACCTCGCCGCCCGTGTAGAACCTGCCAGCGTCCAGCGCTGCGGCCTCGACCCTTTCTGCGGGGACTTCGGGATGGCCGTCGAACCACTCGACCCGGCAAACGAATGTCATGCGGTCCTTTTCCAGGCTCCACGTCCCCCAGACTGTGCCGTTAACGAGGACAACGCTCTTCGACTCCCCGAACTTCGTCATCGCGTCATGGCCTTCGGGCACGAACCGCCCGTCGTTATAGTATGCCTTCACATACGGGTCGTCCCTGGGCAGGAAGACCACGGACGGCTCCATGAATTTGCCATCGATAAGGCTCTCGTCCCTTTTATCGATGAACAGCCGGCCGGGGACGCCCTCGACATCCACGGCCTCGGCGCTGTCGAGCGAGTCGAGAGCCCAGGAGGCCTCGCTCTTAGTGACCCCGAGCCACCAGGCCAGGTCTTCTGCCCCCACGGGGCCGTAACTTTTGACGTACCGCTTCGCCAAAAGCGAGAGCGCCTCGTCCCTGCCCACGTCCAGCTTCATCTTAAAACGCTCTTTAAAGGCGGAGAAACGTCCCGGGTTCTCGCCCGGGTGCCTCCCGATGCCACCCCGGAGAAGCAGCCACCGGTCCTGCATGGCCTGGGCCACGATCGAGACGTTCGTAGCCTTTTCCTTTTTCTTTCGGACGATATCCCGGGAGACCGGAGACAGGCCCTTCTTAAGCTGCACCAGGGTTTTCTCCTTGCCGTCAAGCGATTCAAGGACCTTGCTCCCCACCTTCCGGTACTCGTCCTCAGCGATCCCCCAGGTGCTCAGCAGGTTCCGGGCCGCCGCCTCCCGGTCCTTCTTCGAGACTGCATAGACCGCCGGCAAAAACTCCTGAGGTATGACCTGCATGTAGTTCTTGAGCCCCTTCACGCGGGCCATGCTCGTTCCCCTGTACATGCCCTTCTCCAGCGCGACCACGTCGAAGCGCTTCACCCGGAGATACAGGCTAAAATAGGCGTCGTCCAGGTTGTTGGCGTCCAGGGCGATCATATCGCGCAGCACGGCCCCGGCGCTGTCCAGCCTCGAATCGGGCGTCAGGTGGCTCTTCGCCATAACAAAAAAATTCACGGCCTCTTTCTCGAGCATCATAAGAAAATCACCCCGATAAGGCATCTAAGTATCGCACCACGAGTAGGCCTAATCGCCATGATTAGGCCTACTCGTTATGATTAGGTTTTTAACTATAGAGGCCCATGCTACCTTTACCACAGTGGAGGCTTCAAGATGGATAAGACTTCTAAGATATCGGGATTCTACAAGCTGCCGCCGCAGGAAAGGCTCAACGCGGTGAAGCAGTACGCGGGCCTGTCGGACGATGAGGCGGCGACCCTGGGCAATACGGGCGCCCTGAAGCCCGAGCAGATCGACCGCATGGTCGAGAACGTCATCGGCGTCATGCCCGTCCCCATGGGCGTTGCCGTGAACTTTTTGATCAACGGCAGGGATTACCTCATACCCATGGCCATCGAGGAGCCGTCCGTCATCGCGGCGGCCTCCAACGCGGCCAAGATGGCCCGGGAGAAGGGCGGTTTCACCACGAGCAGCACCGGCCCCGTCATGCGCGGCCTCATCCAGGTCACGGGCATCAAGGACCCGTACAGCGCCCGCTTCTCGGTCCTGAGCGCGAAAAACAACATCATGGAGATGGCCAACGCGGTGGACCCCGTCTTAGTGAAGTTCGGCGGAGGCTGCAAGGACGTCGAAGCGTACGTGAAGGACACCCCCCACGGCCCAATCCTGGTCGTACATCTGATCGTCGACTGCAGGGACGCCATGGGCGCGAACGCCGTGAATACGATGGCCGAGACCGTGGGCCCATACCTGGAAAAGCTCACGGGCGGCAAAGTGTACTTACGCATCATCTCTAATCTGGCGGATAAGCGCCTCATGCGCGCCCGCGCCGTGTTCTCGAAGGAGTCCATCGGCGGCGATGACGTCGTCGACGCGATAATAAAGGCGTACGAGTTCGCGCTCGTCGACCCGTACAGGGCGGCCACCCATAACAAGGGCATCATGAACGGCATCAGCGCCGTCACGCTGGCCACGGGCAACGACACACGGGCTATCGAGGCCGGGGCGCACGCCTACGCTTCCATCACGGGCACGTACCTTCCCCTCACGATATACGAGAAGAGCGCCGGGGGCGACCTGGTCGGCACTATCGAGGTCCCGCTTGCCGTGGGCCTGGTGGGCGGCGCGACCGCATCGCACCCGACCGCGAAGGCGAACGTGAAGATACTGGGCGTCAAGACGGCCTCCGAGTTAGGCGAGGTCATGGCTGCCGTGGGCCTGGCGCAGAACTTCGCGGCGTTGAGGGCGCTCGCCACCGAGGGCATCCAGCGGGGCCACATGCAGCTTCACTCCCGGAACGTGGCTATCCATGCGGGAGCCACCGGCGACCTGATAGACAAAGTCGCCGAGGCGATGGTCAGGGAGAAGAAGGTCCGGGCGGACAGGGCGAAGGAGCTGCTGGAGCAGTTCACCAAAGCCCACTAACCCTTTTTTGTTATTTAAGCCCCTCAAAGTTTAATAAGATTGCACGAAGACTTTTTCAGCCTCAAAGCGACACGAAGCTGGCTCTAAGTTCTCTAAGAATTTTAAAAATAATTTTTAATGTCTTCGTGTGGCTTCAGGCCCGCTTTGAGCCGCTTCGTGGCTGAAAAAGTCTTCGTGCATTCTTATATTGCTTAGAGGGGCTTATAAAAACGATTGGGCGAAGGTACGGCAACGTTGTTAAATGACGCCGGAACTTCACGCTCGGTTGAGCGCGATGGCATCATCCGTATCTTCGCCCGAGTGATACTCGCTCGCGCGATTTAAAAAGCTAACTAAAAAATAAAAAGACAGCCACACGGGCCCCGGCCCGCGAATGGCGGCGAATGTTATTTGTGCTCCACGTCATGCGCGACTTTCTCGGCGATGGGCCGGAGCGCGGAGACGATGAGCGACCTCCCGTCCGCGGGAAGCTCGTCGATGCCGGCGTTCTGCGGGTCCAGGGGGATCTCGCCGATCAGGGGCACGCCGTACTTCTTCGCGAGCTTCTCTACCTTGCTCTCGCCGAACAGGTGGATCTTCTTGTTACAGTCCGGGCACTGGAGGTACGACATGTTCTCCACGACGCCCAGGATCGTCACGTTAAGCTCCTTCGCCATGTTGATGATCTTGGACACGTCGAGCGTGGACAGGTTGGACGAGGTGCTCACGATGATGATGCCGTCCAGGGGCATCATCTGCATGACGCTGAGGGGCTCGTCGCCCGTGCCGGGGGGCAGGTCGACTAAAAGATAGTCGAGGTCTCCCCAGTTGACGTCTGCTACGAACTGGTTCACTAAAGTGGTCCTCATCGGGCCCCGCCAGATCATGGGGGTGTCGCTGCCCGTCAGGACCATCTCCGATGAGACGACCTTGATGCCGTTCCTCGACTGCACCGGCTCGATGCCGAGCTCGGAGCCCATGAGCTTCTTGCCCTCAAGGCCCAGCAGGTGGGGCATGTTGGGGCCGCTGACGTCCGCGTCCAGTACTCCGACCTTGAACCCCATCATGGACAGGTTCAGAGCAAGGCCCGCGGTCACGGTGCTCTTGCCTACTCCGCCCTTCCCGCTCACGATGGCGATGCGGTGCTTGATAGTCGCCAGGCGCTTCATGATGCGCTCGTCCCATGCGGGCTTGTCGCCATGCTTCCCCTTCGAGGGGCACATATCACACTTGCTGGAGCCCTTGCCGTCTTTGCAGGTGTTGCATGCCTCGTCTGTAGCGTTGGTGGATGACATGATGTTCAACTCGTAATCGTGATTTGTCTCTATCTTGAGCCCCTATCCTAAATATCTTTTCACAAGGCACATTTCGCACTCATTCTTATTACAGTAGCGCTTCCCATGCTCGACGATCAGGGCGTGGCAGCGACGGTGCGCCTCGAGGTCATCGCAAAGCGCCTTCCTGGCCAGGGCCTGGAGCTCGTCATGATCATCCATGATCCCGGCACATTTTAAAATGCGCTTCGCATAGGCGTCTAAGACGAAACGGGGGCGGCCGGCCACGTAGAGCATGATGACGTCCGCAGTCTCGTTGCCCACGCCCGGCAGGCTCAGGAGTTCTTCTCTCAGCTTTTCCGTCGGGATGCTTCCGGCGCCGGACCTCGAGAAGTATCCGGCAACCGCCCTGAGGCGGGCTGCCTTCTGGCGGTAGAACCCGGCGGGCCTTATGAGCTCTTCGAGCCTTCCCGAAGGGCAGGATGCCAGGGCCCGGGGCGTCAGCAGGCCCTCCTTATTAAGCGCCGCTATGGCCCGGTCCACGTTCTCCCAGCGGGTACGCTGTATTAAAATAGAGCCCACCACGCGCTCGAAGTCGCTATCGGCCGGCCACCACTCCTCCCAGCCCGTACCGTCGTCTAAAAGCTCGTACAATTTTTTTAACAGGGCTGCCTCGTCACGTCTCACAACGCTGAATAATAAGGGCGAAAAAATAAAAATTTTGTCCCGGGTGGAACGCCATTAAACGAACTTGATCGAAAGAGGCTTCATCTTATTCTTGATGGCCAGGTTAATGAGAAGCGGGGTCAGGGACTCCACGAGCTTCGCCTCCTCCAGGCCGCCGCCGTCCAGCGGGCGCACGTTGCCGAGGTCGGAGACCAGGCCCATGACAAGCTTCTTTGCCTCCTCGTCGTCAGCGCAGACGATCACGTCGAAGCCCAGCGGGTCGTTAAGGTCGGCCAGCCTGGGCGCCGGGAGCGTCTGGAAGGCCACCACGGTCCGGATCTCCGGAGGCATGACCGAGCAGATGTGCTTCGCCGCGCTGCCCTGCTCCGGCGGGGTATAGGAGCACAGCTTCTGCTTGGACATGGGAACAATTGGCGTTACGACGACCTTCCCGTCCAGCACCCCCTCGACCGACTGGATCGTCTGGATGGCGAACTGGTACTTCACGGCCAGTATGACCACGTCGGAGTTCTTCGTAGCGTCCAGGTTCGTCATGCCCCGGATGTCATCCTTCAAACCTTTCTCTTTAAGGAGCCGGTTATAATTATTCGCCGCATCCTGCGCCTTCTCAGCTTCCCTCGACCCTACGATGATCTGGTGCTTTTGAGCCAGCCGCAACGCCAGCCCCTCCCCTATGTCCCCAGTGCCGCCCAGTATCGCTATCTTCATGATATCACCGAAATGAACACTTTATTTCATCCCTATATTATTTCTATGATGATAAAACGTTCGCGGCCCCGGAGAAGTCATATGTTTATATAATAAGTAAAATATAAATTAAAGTAAACGTGCGCCGTATAGAAAATAATTTAAGCTAGTAACATGCTTATGCTTTTGAACCGGAGGATGTATGGTAGAAGTTAAGGAGCCTACGAAAGACGAAAGGGTCGCGTTTCACCTCAGGGGTATCAAGATGTCCCTCATACCGGCGGTCCTCGGCGTCCTGGCGGGGTTCATCTCGAGCCCGTACGTGCTGAGCGGGGCTCATAGCAGCTTCTCGATCCTCATCCTCGCGATCGCGATATACGCGCAAAAGTACATTTTCCCGCTGTGGGGCATCGAGTCCGGCAAGTTCGACCTCAAGGCCTGGTTCTACGTCGGCTTCATGACCTTCGCCTACTGGTACGTGACCTGGACCATCGTCGCCAACGGCATACCCTCTACGGGACCCCAGTTCGGGCCGTTTTTTTAAGATAAAGCGATCATTATGAGAATAGCCATCATCGAGAAGGACCGCTGCCACCCTAGAAAATGCAGCTCTGAATGCATTAAGTACTGCCCCAAGGTACGTACCGGGGACGAGACCGTCCGAATAGGAGACGAAGGGAAAGCGGTCATCTCCGAGGAACTGTGCGTCGGCTGCGGCATTTGCGTCAAGAAGTGCCCCACCCAGGCCATCATGATCATCGGCCTGCCCGATAAGCTGGCAGGCCAGCTTACACACAGGTATGGCGGTAACGGCTTCGCCCTCTATGGCCTGCCCGTGCCGTCCCGCGGCCGCGTGAGCGGCATCCTGGGCGTCAACGGCATCGGCAAGACCACGGCCGTTAAGATCTTGTCGGGCCAGATAATGCCCAACCTGGGAAAGTCCGACACCACCTGGGAGGACGTCTACAAGTTCTTCGCAGGCTCGGAGCTTCAGGACTACATGCGTCGTGTCTCTAAAAAGGAGATGAAGACTGCCCAGAAGCCCCAGTATATCGACCTCATTCCTAAAGCCTTCAAGGGTAAGGTCATAGACCTTTTACGTAAAACGGACGAGAGGAAGATCTTCGACGAAGTCGTCAAGGAGCTCGACCTCGGCGTCATCCTCGACCGGGACATCAGCGGGCTCTCGGGCGGCGAGCTCCAGCGAGTGGCCATCGCGGCATGCGCCATGCGCGAGGCCGACTTCTACTTCTTCGACGAGGTCACCCCGTACCTGGACATCTTCCAGCGGATACGGATGGCCCGGATGATCAAGCGGATGGGCGAGGATAAGAACATCATGGTCGTAGAGCATGACCTGGCGATCCTGGACCTTCTGGCGGACGTGGTGCACGTCGCCTACGGCGAGCCCGGGGGCTACGGCGTCATAACCCACCCCAAGGGTGTGCGCGTGGGCATTAACGAATACCTGCGCGGCTACCTGCCCGAGGAGAACATCCGCATCCGGCCGACGCCCATCGAGTTCGAGGTCAAGGCGCCCCGGCCCCAGAAGGAAGTCCAGGCCCTCACGGCATTCCCGGCGCTCACGAAGACCCTGGGCACGTTCAGGCTGGACGTCAAGGGCGGCGAGCTGCGGAAAAGGGAGGTCGTCGGCGTCGTGGGCCCCAACGGCATCGGCAAGAGCACCTTCGCCCGGCTGCTCGCGGGCGAGCTTAAGCCGGACAAGGGCGAGCTCGATTTCAAGGTAAAGATATCATATAAGCCCCAGTACGTGAAGGCCGACACCGAGATGAGCGTGGGCGCGCTCCTGGGCTCGATCAACAAGAAGTTCGACACCAGCTACTACAACAGCGAGATCCTCGTCCCCATGCAGATCCAGCGCCTCATGGACTGTAACGTTAACGAGCTGTCCGGAGGCGAGCTCCAGCGTGTTGCGATAGCGGCGTGCCTTGGCAAGGACGCCGACATGTTCATTTTAGATGAGCCGTCCGCTCACCTGGACGTAGAGCAGCGCACCATGGCGACCAAGGTCATCAAGCGCTTTGCCGAGAACAACGACGTCACAATGCTGGTCATCGACCACGACATCTACATGATCGACCTGCTGTCGGACCGCCTGCTGGTGTTCGACGGCGAGCCGGGCGTGAGCGGCGAGGTGCACGGGCCCTTCGAGATGCGGGAGGGCATGAACCGGTTCCTCTCGAACCTGGATATCACGTTCAGGCGGGACGAGGAGACCCGCAGGCCCCGCGTTAATAAGCCCGAGTCAAACCTTGACCGTGAGCAAAAGAGCATCGGCGAGTACTATTATATGCCCCAGGTCGAGTAGTTTTTTTAAATGAGCGCCGCCAGGAGCGGCACCAGGTTCGCTATCAGCCCGCTTATGACCAGGGCCAGCAGGAAGGTCAGGCCCGTGATCAGTATGGTATCCTTCAGGCCCACGACCCGGTTGAGCATGGTCACGGTGGCGATACAGGGCATGTAAATCGTGGTGAAGACGCCGAACACGTACATCTGCAGGGCCGTGAACACCGTGTTGAACTGGGCAGTGCCCGCGAGCACGGCCAGCGTCTCAAGCGCCATCTCCTTTCTAAGTACTCCGAATATCAGGGCGGTCGCCGTGTAGGGCGGCAGGCCCAGGATGCCCGTGGTCACGGGGGCCAGCAGGCCGTTCACGACGTCGAGGATGCCGGCGTACTGGAGCACGCCGAGCACGGCGCTCCCGGCGATAAGGAGGGGGAACGCCACGTAAATAAATTCTTTCATCTGCATCCACGTCTTGTCCAGGATGTCCTTCACCTGGGGCACCCTGAGGGGCACCATCTCCATGACGAAGCCCATCTCCTCGCCCTTGACAGTCCTCCCCAGCACGTAGCCCATGGCGATCGTGATGAGAATCATGAGCAGGTAAATGGATAGCGCCGCAGGTATGGACACGAACGAGGCCACCAGGCCCATGATGACGACGCTCCGGGCGGAGCAGGGCACCATGCACACCATGGCGGAGGTCACGATGCGCTCCCTCTTCGTCTGAAGGGCCTTCGTCGACATGATGGCGGGCACGCTACACCCAAAGCCTAATATCAGCGGGATCATGGCCCGGCCGTGCAGGCGGAACTTGTGCATGACCTCGTCCAGCAAGAACGCCGCGCGGGTCAGGTAGCCCGAGTTCTCAAGGACGGCCATGAGCAGGTAGAACGTCATTATATAGGGGATGACGATGCCCAGGCCGGCCTGGATGCCGATGAGCGTGTACTTCACGATGACGAGGACGAGCGGGTGAGTTACGAGCGCGCCCGAGACGGGCGAGATGACGTACGTCTCCATCGCGCCAACGATGATATCCTCCAGGAAGCCGCCGACCAGGAAGACTATGAGCAGCATGCCCAGGATGGCCAGGGCCAGGATAAGGAAGCCCGACAGGGGGCTCATGAGAAGGTCATCGATGCGCTCCCGGAGCGTGGCCTCTGGCGATGGCTGCCTCTGCCTCGCCACGCCCTTCGCGATGAGCCCGGCCTCGGCGTATCGGTTGCCCGCAAGGATGTCGCCGATGGGCTCGTTGTGGCTCTGCTCGACCTCCTTTCGCATCATCTCTGCTGCGGTGCGTATGCCTTCCGGGTACTTCGAGGCCTCGGGGGCGTTCGATAGAAGGCGTATCGCCTCATACCGGGTCAGGCCCAGCTGCATGCCCATAAGCTGCCGGATGAACGCCTCGACGTGGCGGTCGTACCGGGTCAGCCTGGGCTTCAGGAGCCGCGGGTGGAATAGAGCGTGCGTAAGCTCCTCCAGGCCGGCGCCCCGGTGGATGTACGTGGGTATCACCGGGACGCCCAGCACGCGGGAGAGCGCTTCGGCGTCGATGTCCATGCCCTGCGCGTGGGCCTCCTCCACCATGTTGAGGGCCACCACCACGGGCAGGCCCAGCTCCAGGACTTCCAGGGTCAGGTACAGGTTGCGCTCGAGGCGGGTGGAGTCGACGACGTTGAGGATGACGTCAGGCCTCTCGTCCCTTAAAAAATCCAGCACCGTGCGCTCTTCGGAACTGGCCGTATCCAGCGAGTATACGCCCGGCAGGTCCGAAAGGTCCAGGGATACGCCGTCGTGGGCGACCCGGCCGTGGGCCACCTCGACCGTCGTGCCGGGATAGTTCGAGATGATGACGCCTATGCCGGTGAGCCTTGAGAATAACGAGCTTTTGCCTACGGTGGGGTTCCCGATGAGGGCGACCTTGATAGGTCGGGCAACCTTGATGGGTCGGGCAACCTTGACGGGCTTCATGCGGCGGCCTTTCTCACGAAGATCTTCTCGGCGATGTCCCCGCCGATGGCGATCTCGGAGCCCTTGATGCGGACGAGCAGGCAGTTGGAAGGCAGCCTCTTTTTAATGCTCAGGAGGACGTCGGGCAGAAATCCCAGCGAGATCAAATAATCCCGGGTACGGTGGTCGGCGCAGACGATCTTGATGGTGGCGCACTCGCCTTCCTTTAACTCGGTGAGGGGCATGGACTCCTCGTGCTTCTCGCAGCACTCGCCCGACGTGATGGGGTGGTCGTCCGGGCAGAACTTCGGGTGCCCGAGGAAGGAGCATATCTTCGAGACGGTGGAGTCCGAGACCGCGTGCTCCATCTCGCAGGCCTCCTCGTGGGCTTTGTTGAGCTCCACGCCCAGCGTGTCCACCAGGAACGTCTCCAGTAGCTGGTGCTTGCGCTCCATCTGGACGGCCTCGGCCCGGCCCTTCTCGGTGAGCGTGGCGCCCACGTAGGGCTGGTATTCCACGTATCCCTGCTCCTTCAGCTTGGCCAGCATCTCGCTCACGCTGGGCGGCTTGATGCCCATGGCGTCGGCGATGTCCTTGGTCTTTGCCGTGCGGCCGCCCTTCGTCAAATAAAGTATCGTCTCGAGGTACTCTTCCGCGATGTTCTTCCTCATGCGCTTCACCTTTAGGTATGCCTAATAATGTTAGGTATGCCTAACTTTATATATTTTCCGCCAAAGATTTATGAAAGGAAAGGCGTAAGATTGAGGCAGTCATGGATTTCTCCATCATCGTCCCGGCCTTTAATGAGGAAAAGCGTATCCGGGCCTGCCTCGAGTCCATTAAGGCTCAGCATACGGCGCATTCGTATGAGCTCATCGTTTCTGATTCCGGCAGCACTGACGGTACTGTCTCGATCGCCCGGGAGTACACGGATAAGGTCGTGGTGTGCAAGGAGAAGGGCACTGCCCGCGCCAGGAACGAGGGCGCGAAGCTGGCAGGGGGAGACATCCTGGTATTCATAGACTCCGACACGATCGTGTCGCCCGATTACATAGACACGGTCGCCCGTGCGTTCAAGGACCCCCGCCTGCTGGCGGCCTCCTGCGCCTTCAAGTTCACCCGCCGGAGCCCGAAGCTCCTCGGGGCGGAGTACGTGACCAACGCTTATTACGTGTTGAGGAGCGCGTTCCACGCGGCCACCCTGCCCGGGTTCAACGTATGCATACGCCGGGAGGCGTTCGAGAAGCTCGGGGGCTTCAGGCTCTGCCATTTAGAGGACCTCGACATGAGCATCAAGCTCCGTAAGATGGGCCGGACGAAATATTTACCGCGGAGGGTGGTCGTCACCTCGTCCAGGAGGCTGGAGCAGGACGGCGTACTCGGGACGCTTAAGTATTACGGGGACCTGTTCGAGGCCTCCCAGGGGCGGAGGCTCGGCTTCGAGCCCGTCAAGCTCGGGGAGAGCAAGTTCGACGACTACGTGCACCGCGAATAAAACGTATATTCAATTATTTTTAGTGCTGTGAGAGCATTATCTGCCGTTATGCATTCTCGGCGTGTCCTTAACCACAGGGGCGCAGAGCGCACGGAGTTACACAGAGATTTTTTTTAAAAGTTTGAGGATCAGAGGACACGGAGACGGGTTTATAACTATCCTGAGGCGCGGAGTCGTGAGAGACACTGGTTAGCATAAACCGGTTACGAGGAATAAAGTGTTTATTCCTCAACCGTGCCTCGATCATCTCTGTGCCCCAGGTAAGCCAATAAACCGGGCTCTGGACTGCTCCCTTTTTTGTGGACAGGTAGTTAAGGCACATCTGCTATGAGGTATGATTGTATGGGAAGAGTTGAGCGGCGGAGGTTTTCGCGGGAGTTCAAGCTTCAGGTGTTGCGGGAGCTTAAAGGCGGTAAGAGCGTGGCAGAGGTGTGCAGGGAGTACGATCTCACTCGGTTTCTTGTTGCCAGGTGGAAGAGGGAGCATGAGGAGAATCCTGACGCGTTTCAGGGTAAGGGTAAGGCTCGCGTGGATGAGAATCGTACGAGGGAGTTGGAGAGGCTTGTGGGCCAGTTGTATGCGGAGAACGATTTTTTAAAAAGAGCGTTGGCCAACATGAAGAAACGGGAGGAAGATCGAGGGAGGGATCGTATATGAGCATACTGGAGTGCCGTGGCAGTCTTCCGGTATCGAGGGCTGTGGAATTGATGGGGGTCAGCAGGAGCGGGTATTACAGGTGGTTGCATACTCGAAACATGATACAGCCCACGGAGTCTGATTTGTTGATCACTGAAGAGATCCAGCGGATAGCTCTCGACTATCCGAGGTATGGGTATAGGCGAGCCTGGGTGGAGTTGGGCAACCGTGGGTTCATTGTTAGTAGGAAAAAGGTGTACATGCTGATGAGACAGTACAACCTGTTGTGTGTGAGAAGACGGTACCGGGTATGCACCACTGACTCGAATCACGATAAACCAGTGTACGAGAACCTGGCCGGGGGCATGAGGGTTTCAGGTATTAACCAGTTGTGGGTGGCCGACATCACGTACATCCAGTTGTCCAGGGAGTTCGTGTACCTGGCCGTAGTGATAGACGTGTACAGCAGACGGTGCGTTGGCTGGCAGCTCAGCCACAGTATCGATACGAGGCTGACGCTGGGAGCATTGCATAATGCACTGGAGACCAGGAGGACGGAGTTAGGCGGCCTGGTTCATCATAGCGATCAGGGAGTCCAGTACGCCTCTAAGGAGTACGTTGAATGCCTCCTTGAGCACGGTATCCGGGTTAGCATGAGCCGGCGTGGCAATCCGTATGATAACGCGTTCGCCGAGAGCTTCATGAAGACCCTGAAGTACGAGGAGGTATACCTGAACGAGTACGAGACGTTCAAGGACGCAATGGAGAACATCGAACGGTTCATCGACGAAGTGTACAACCAAAAACGATTACACTCGTCAATAGGATACCAATCACCAATCGAATACGAGAAAACATTAAATACGAACATTGTGCCTTAACTAACTGTCTACTTTTATGGAAGCACTCCACTCTGTGTTCTCTGAGCCTTAAACTTTTAAAAAAAAATCTCTGTGTAACTCCGTGCGCTCTGCGCCTCTGTGGTTAAGGACACGCCCAGACGGCATAACGGGCAGACCCGAAGTTAATTAAAAATGGGCTGTGGAGAGACTAAGAGTTAAATAGGAATACCTCCAAATTCAATAATTAATATTCCAGGGAGATGGTCCTATGGTAACGGCGAGCAAGAAGCCCAAGGCTGCCCCGAAGAAAGCGGCGGCGAAGCCGAAGGCGCCTGCAAAAAAGGCTACGGCTTCAAAGCCTAAGGCGAAGCCAAAGACAACTGTTGTGAAGGCGAAAACGGCAAAGAAAACGAGCACCCCTGCGAAAGCGGTCGAGGCGCGGAAAGTGGGCGAGATGGTGTACAACGACGAGCTGTTCGAGTCGCTCTCCGAGGCGGTCCTGCTAAGCGAGGCCGCGGCGGCAGCACTGCTCCCAGAAATTAAGAAACAGCTGTTCGATTACGATATTTACATGGTGTCGTTCCTCGGAGACGAGGATATCGACGAGATCGCCGAGGGCATCTCGAAGGCGGACTCGGCGGCGCTGAAGCCCCTGCTGGCGGCCATACGGGACAATGCCCGGGTCTTCGTCGACATCGCGTCCGGCTATAACTCGGTAAGGGCGTTCATCGACCGGTCACTCAAGTCTGAGGGTAAGGATAAGCTCAAGCTGTCATTTATCGAGGGCGAGTACTGCCTGAAGGGCGCGGGCCCCGAGACCTGTGAAAGCTTCCTGATGCTCTTCTAAGCGTCGGTATGGCGGTCGTCTGCGTTGCCGGCAGCGACAGCCATCACATATTTGTATTAAAATAGACTCTTTTAGTTTGTCATGGTCACAACTTCCAGTTTATTCTGTCCCCGCTGCGGCAAGGAGACGCAGCACGAGGGGCTATGCGAGGCGTGCTTCGCCGATAAGTACGTCGTCTTCGAGGTGCCCCAGGTCATGGAGGCCGTCATCTGCGCCAAGTGCCCCGCTTACAAGGCGGGAGAGCGCTGGGTCTTGACGAAGCTGAAGACGTATGAGGAGCTGGCGAAGAAGGCCGCCAGCAAGGACATCCGGCTGGCCATCAAGGTCAATAAGGAGGTTCGTGACCCCGCGATACTGGTAACCTCTGATTTCATTAATCCTAACATATTAAAGGCCCGGGTCAGCGTGGATGGGACCATCGAGGGAAGGCCCGTGAAGACGGAGGCGGAGGTCGAGGTGCGCATCCGGAAGGAGACCTGCGATATATGCTCCCGCATCGCGGGCGGATATTACGAGGCCATCATCCAGGTACGGGCCAGCGGTCGGCTGCCCACCAAGAAGGAGCTTGCCCGGTGCATGAAGATCGCGGACGATAACATGGTCAGGGCGGAGAAGGCGGGCGACAGGCTTGCATTCGTCTCGGACGTCATGGAGCTTCCCGAGGGCACGGACCTGTATATGGGCTCGACCACCGCGGCCAGGCAGATCTCCCGGGCCATCGTGAACGAGATGGGGGGCACCATCATCGAGTCGCCGAAGCTGGTGGGCGAGAAGGAGGGCAAAGGCCTTTATCGTGTCACGTTCGCCGTGAGGCTGCCGGGCATCGTTCCGGGCGACATCGTGCGCATGCATAACAGCTTAGTGCTGGTCGAGAAGGTCGGGCGGCGCATCTCCGGCACGGACCTGGCCACCGGCTTCTCCACGTCCATCGAGGCGGAGGAGGAGCCCCCGAAGGCCGCCAGCGCAAGAGAGGGCACGTCCACCGTGCTGGTGTCCGAGGACGGTAACTCGATCCAGATACTGGATCCCGAGAGCTATGTCCCGCTCACCATCAGGAAGCCCGCGTTCCTGAACAAGAAGCCGGGCGAGGACGTCCAGGTCATCAAGACCAGGGAAGGCGTGTTCCTGCTGCCGGGGGGCGGCCGTGGGGAAGAATAACTCGAAGATGTTCAATAAGCAGAGAGGCATCCCCGTGCCTGCGGACCCCCTCGCAACTCTTTTAAAGGACCGTTTGACGCCAGAAGAACTAGCCGTACTTCCCCGGGGATGGCAGATCATCGGGGAGGTTTTGCTTATCCATATTCCTCCGGTACTCCAGACGAAGAAGGCGCTCATAGCAGAGGCGCTATTAACGCTCTATCCCCGGTGCAGGACCGTGATGGAGACCCACCGCATCGCCGGCGAGTACCGGCAGCCGGTGTTCGAGCGAATTTCAGGCGACGGCACGGAGACCCTGCACAAGGAGAACTACGTGGTCTACAAGCTGGACGTGGCGAAGATCATGTTCTCCCAGGGTAATTTCTACGAGCGGCGGCGGATGGGCACCGTTGGCAAGGGCGAGAGGGTCGTGGACATGTTCGCCGGCATCGGGTACTTTAGTTTACCGATGGCCGTCCACGCCAGGCCCGGGAAGATCCTGGCCATCGAGCTGAACCCGGAGTCTTACGGCTATCTCTGCGAGAACGTGCGCCTGAACCATGTGGAGGACATCGTCGAGCCCGTTTTGGGGGATTGCCGCGAGAAGGCGCCCGAAGGGTGGGCTGACCGTGCCATCATGGGATACGTGGGGACAACGCAGGAGTACCTGCCCTGGGGCATCCGGGCGCTGAAGCGGGGGGGCATACTGCACTACCACGAGACCACGCCGGATAAGCTCGTGTTCGACAGGCCCGTACAGAATATTAAGGACGCGGCGAAGGAGCAGGGCCGGAAGGCCGAGATATTAGAGAAGATAAAAGTAAAGAAGTACTCGCCGGGCGTGTGGCACGTCGTCGTGGACGCCCGCATCAGCTAATTTTTGTTAAATTTTCTCGCCACAATGCATACCGCGCAGAGCGCAGCAATGACTTCGAACCCGGGCGTTGGCTTCGGGGTCGGGGTGGCGCTCGGTGTCGGCGACGGAGTCGCCGTGGGCGTGGGGGTCGCGTCCAGGCCGTACAGCGGGTCGGCCCTGATCTTCGCCAGCGACGAGGCGCCGCTCTCGACGGCCCATATCGTGTTGCCGTCGGCCTCGATGAGCGTGGGATAGCTCTTCGTGCCGTTCAGGCTTATGGGCACGAACGCGTCCTTCGCCGTATAATATTTAATGACGCGGCCGTTGGCCGTATCCGTGAGCCAGACGTTATCGTCCGAGTCCACGGCCAGGCGCTTTGCGTATACCTGCGCCCCGTCGAGCTGCGGGAGGTCAATCTCCTTGAAGGTGTTAAGGTTCGTGTCGAACATGCCGAGCTTGCTGGACGCGCTCTCAAGGAACCAGAGCCGGCCCTGGGAGTCGATGCCGAGGCACGTGGGCTTCGAGTCGGCAGTGGGTATCGGGAATATGTGCACCTGGTCGTCCATCCGGGAGTACCCGCCGACCTTTCCCGACGAGTATTCCACGAACCAGACGTTGCCCATTCTGTCCATGGCGAGGTCCGCCAGCGAAGCGTCGTACCTGTCGACGTAGTAGTCCTTCATCTCGTTCGTGTCCATGTTGATCCGGCCGAGCTCCATGTTGCAGGCCACCCACAGGTAGTTGTCCTGCGCGATGACGTCCGTCGGGTTGAGGTCCAGGGGGAAAGTGAAGTTGTAGAACTTGTTCTTGCCCACGTCGTACCCGATGATCTGCTGCCCGCCCTCGTCGGCCATCCATATGTACGAGCTCCCCTCGGCGCTCATGCCCCTGAACAGGGTGTCGGAGCTCGTGGGTATCACATACTTATCGAAAGTGCCCGCGGAAGGGTCGACCCTGTACAGCGTAGCCGGCGAGCTCTGGGCGAGCCACACGTTGCCCCGGCTGTCCACGCACATCGCGTCCACCGTCGTGCCGTTGGGGTACTTGTACTCCTCGACCGTGAGGGAGCTCTGGGCCAGGGCCACGGGTATGAGCATCATTATGAATAAGGATATAATGGCGAGTGCCGTCAGTCTCTGCGGGAGCATTCAGTAAAAAATCGGGCTAATTATAGATAAATGTTATTTAGAGCATGGTTTGCCAGTTATGCCGTCTTGGAGTGTCCTTAACCACAGGGACACGGAGAACGCAGAGTTACACAGAGTTTTTTTAAAAGATGGAGGCTCAGAGTGCACGGAGAACGGGTTTATACTTTCCTGGGGCACAGAATTGTTAGAGTCACTGCTGAGTATAAACCAGTAATTGTTTATTGGTCAACCGAGCCTCAATAATCTCTGTGCCCCAGATAAGCCAATAAACCGAGCTCCGTGGCCTCCGTGCCTCAAATTATTAAAAAGAACTCTGTGAAACTCCTGTGCGCTCCGGGCCTCTGTGGTTAAGTACACTCAAAGACGGCATAACGGGGAAAAATATTGAGCAAAAAGATTAAGGGGATGCCCTCCAGAGCATCACCCGAAAAAGGTCTTAGCGACATCGTAATACTGCGGCGGCACGGTCTTCAGCGTCTTGACGGCCTCCTCGATGGGCACCGCCTCGACGTTCTCGCCCCGCAGGCTCGCCATCATGGCGAACTGCCCGTTCTTGATCATCTCGGCGGCCTTGTTGCCGAGCCTCGTTCCAAGGATACGGTCATAGGCCAGAGGCGAACCGCCCCTCTGAGTGTGGCCCAGCACCACGTGCCGGGTCTCGAGGCCCGTGCGCTTCTCGATCTCCTTCGCCAGGGTCTCCGCCACGCCCCCGAGCTTCACGTGCCCGAACGAGTCGGTGGTCTGGGAAGCCGCCTTGACGTCCAGGTCGCTGAACTCGGCGCCCTCGGCCACGGCGACGATGCCGTACTTGTCCCCCCTCGCGTATCGCTCCTTGAGCATCTTGCAGCAGTCTTCGACGCTGCCCTTCGCCTCAGGCGTGTATATCCAGTGGGCGCTGGCCGACATGCCCGCGTCCACGGTCATCCAGCCGGCGTGCCGGCCCATGACCTCGCAGACGAGCACTCTGTCGTGGCTCTTCGCCGTGGTGTGCAGCCGGTCCATGGCATCGCTCGCGATCTGGACCGCGGTCTGGTACCCGAACGTGTAGTCGGTCGCCCCCAGGTCGTTGTCGATGGTCTTGGGAACGCCGACGCACCGAAGCCCCGCCTTCGTGAGCTTATTGGCCACGCCCAGGGTATCCTCGCCTCCCACTGCGACAAGGCAGTCGATGCCCATCTTCTTCGCGTTCTCCAGCACCTTCGCCTCGCCGCCCTCGACCTTGTACGGGTTGGTCCTCGACGTCTTCAGGATCGTGCCGCCGAGGGGCAGGATGTCCTTTACGTCATTTCTCGTGAGAGGTATCGCATCGGCGTTCAGCATGCCCTTCCAGCCGTACTTCACGCCCAGCACCTGCCAGCCGTACTCGCCCGCCTTGAAGACGACCGCCCGGATGACGGCGTTCAGGCCGGGGCAGTCGCCCCCGCCCGTTAAGATCCCGATCTTCTTTATGTCCGCCATACCTACGCCTTCCCCGAGCTTCCGAAAAGCTGCATCTTGCCCTTCGCCACGGCTTTCATGGCGTCCTCTGCCGGGCCGAAGATCTTGCGCGGGTCGAACTCCTCGGGATGCTCGGCGAGCACCTGGCGGATGGCCGCCGTAAGCGCCAGCCGGATGTCGGTGTCGATGTTGATCTTGGCCACGCCCAGGCTGATGGCCTGCTTGATGGCATCGTTCGGGACCCCCGCCGCTCCAGGCAGCTTGGCGCCATACTTCGCGGCCTTGTCCAGCACGTCCTTCGGCACGCCCGATGCGCCGTGCAGCACGATGGGTATGTTCACGAGCTTCTCGATCTTCTCCAGCCTCGGGAAGTCCAGGGTGGCCTCGCCTTTAAATTTATACGCGCCGTGCGAGGTGCCGATGGCCACTGCGAGGGCGTCCACCCCAGTCCTTTCCACGAACATCTTCGCCTCGTCCGGGTTCGTGAAGATGGCGTCCTTCTCCGCCACTGAGACGTGGCCCTCCACGCCCGCTAATTTACCGAGCTCGGCCTCTACGGACACGCCCGCCGCATGCGCGATCCGCACGATGTCGGCGGTCTGCTTGATGTTCTCCTCCAGCGGCAGCTTCGAGCCGTCGAACATGACGGACGACCAGCCGTGCCGGATGCACTGGACGCAGTCGTTAAACGTCGTGCCGTGGTCTAAGTGCAGCACCGTGGGGACGCCGGACTTATCGGCCGTCACGCGGGCGATCTCATAAATGTACTCGATGCCGGCGTACTTGATGGCGCTCGGCGATACCGCCAGTATGACGGGCGACTTTTCTTCCTTTGCGGCCCCGCCGATGGCCTTGGCGATCTCCATGTCGTTGATGTTGAACGCACCGACGGCATACTTACCGGCCCTGGCAGCTTCCAGGACCTCCTTAAGAGTGGCAAATATCATACGATTGTTCTCCATTGCTCTGCATATTAGTCTATGAAATGCCGGCTATTTATCGTTTTTTGGGCAGGCCTCTACTTTCGTGCCTGGCTCGCCACAATGTTTTTATGCCGCCCGGGTAAAAAAACGCGTCCGATATGCGCGGCGGAAAAAAACAAACCGGCTGATGGGCGGCCGGATTTTAATATCCGCAAGTATCGCAAAATATATAACTAAAATGCGGATATGTAGCACAGGTATCGAGAATCATGAAGGCAGTATTAGGGTTGGAAGACGGCACCTGCGTGCTCGGGGAAGGGTTCGGCCGCGAAGGCACGACCCTCGGCGAACTGGTTTTTGCGACTCCGTACACGGGCTACGAGGAGGCGCTCACTGATCCCTCATACAAGGGCCAGATACTTCTTTTCACTTATCCTTTGATAGGCAATTACGGCGTCAACGACGCCAACTTTCAGTCGGACGGCATCAAGGCCGAAGCCCTCGTTATCCGGGAGAAATGCGTTCACCCGTCTCACCCCCGGTTCAGGAGGTCCCTGGATGCCTTCCTGACGGACGAGAAGGTCTCGGGCATCGCCGAGGTCGACACGCGCATGCTCACCATCAAGACCCGGACTTACGGGACGATGAGGTCGGCGCTCATCGTGGGAAGCGACGACGGGGAGAAGGCCGTCGAGCTGGCGAAGAATTCCAAACCCGACCCGACGCTCGTCGAGAAGGTCACGTGCAGGCAGCCCTACGAGGTCAAGGGCACAGGGCCCCGCATCGTCGTCATGGACTTCGGCGCCAAGAGGAACATCATCAACAGCCTCGCCCGCAGGAACGCGGACGTCGTGGTCGTGCCGTCGAGCACGTCCTACCAGGCGATACAGGACTACAAGCCCGACGCCATACTCTTCTCCAACGGCCCCGGCGACCCGCAGGACGCGAAGAACGGCATCGCCGTCGCCAGGCAGGCCGCGGGCCAGCTCCCCGTGTTCGGCATCTGCCTCGGGCACCAGATCATCGGGCTGGCCATGGGCGCCAGCACGTACAAGCTCAAATTCGGCCACCGGGGCGCCAACCAGCCGGTCATCGACCTCATCGACAAGAAGGTCTACATCACCAGCCAGAACCACGGCTACGCGGTCGACCCGAACACCATCGAGGGCACGGGCCTGACGATGACCCAGACCAACGCCAACGACGGCACCGTCGAGGGAATGAAAAATGATAAGATGCGCATCATGAGCGTCCAGTACCATCCCGAAGCGAGCCCCGGGCCACGGGACACGAACTGGTTCTTCGACGCCGTCGTGAAGAAGGCAGGTGTATGGTAATGCCGAAGCGCACGGACGTCAGGAAAGTACTGCTCATCGGCAGCGGCCCCATCTTAATCGGCCAGGCCGCGGAGTTCGACTTCTCCGGCAGCCAGGCGTGCCGCTCGTTACGCGAGGAAGGCATCGAGGTCGTTTTAGTGAACTCCAACCCCGCGACCATCATGACGGACCCGGAGATGGCCGACGCCGTGTACATCGAGCCCATCACCCCGGACGTGGTCGCCCAGATCATCGAGCGCGAGCGCCCGGACGGCATCCTCGCAGGCCTGGGAGGCCAGACCGGCCTCAACATCACCTCAGAGCTGGCCGAAATGGGCGTGCTCGAGAAGTACGGCGTCAAGATATTAGGCACCCCCCTGAAGGCCATCTACGACACGGAGGACAGGGACCGGTTCAAGCACGCCATGGAGTCCATAGGCGAGAAGGTGCCCCGCTCCTTCGCCTGTCACACCGTGGACGAGGCGGTCGCGGTCATAGACAGGCTAGGCTTACCGCTCATCATAAGGTCGGCGTTCACGCTGGGCGGCACGGGCAGCGGCGTGGCCCACACGGTCCAGGACGTCAGGCACATCGCCGAGATAGGCCTCAACAAGTCCCGCATTCACCAGATTTTAGTAGAGGAGAGCGTGCTCGGCTGGAAGGAGTTCGAGTACGAGGTCATGAGGGATGCCAGCGACACCTGCATCACCATCTGTAACATGGAGAACATCGACCCGATGGGCATCCACACGGGCGAGTCCATCGTGGTCACGCCATCCCAGACGCTCTCTGACGCGGACCACCAGACGCTCCGCTCCGCGGCGATCAAGATCATCCGCGCGCTGGGCATCGAGGGCGGCTGTAACATCCAGTTCGCCTGGAACGACGGCGACTACCGCATCGTCGAGGTCAACCCCCGTGTATCGAGGTCATCGGCGCTGGCCAGCAAGGCCACGGGCTACCCCATCGCCCGCACGGCGGCAAAAATAGCCCTGGGCCTGAGGCTGGACGAGATCCAGAACAAGGTCACCATGGAGACCCCGGCGTCTTTCGAGCCCACCATCGACTACGTGGTCGTAAAGATCCCCCGGTGGCCCTTCGATAAGTTCAAGAACGCTGACAGGCACATCACCACGTCCATGAAGTCCACGGGCGAGGTCATGGCCATCGGCCGCACGTACGAGGAGGCCTACCAAAAAGCCCTGAACTCTCTGGACATCAGCGAGTTCTGGGGATACGGGAACTGGTCCAGGGCCGAGATGGTCGACCTGCTTAAAAATCCTACCCATGAGCGCATGTTCGTCATCTATAAGGCGCTGCAGACCGGCGCCTTCACCATCGACCAGATCGCCAAGCTCACGAACATCGACCCGTGGTTCATCAAGAAGCTCAAGAACATCGTGGACATGGCGGACGCGCTCAAGGCCGACATCGACCCCGGCCTGTTGCGGAGGGCGAAGCGCATGGGCTTCACCGACGAGTGGATCGCCGAGCTCAGGGGCACCTCGCCAGAGGCCATCAGCGACATGCGCCACAAGTACGGCATCATCCCCACGTTCAAGATGGTCGACACCTGCGCCGCCGAGTTCGCCGCAAAAACGCCTTATTACTACTCATCCTACGAGCAGGAATGCGAGCTCACGCCCTCCGACAGGAAGAAGGTGCTCATCATCGGCGCCGGCCCCATCAGGATAGGCCAGGGCATCGAGTTCGACTACTGCACGGTCCACGCCGTAAAAGCCCTCCGGGAGTCGGGCATCGAGGCCCACATCATCAACAACAACCCCGAGACCGTATCCACGGACTTCGACGTGTCGGACAAGCTCTTCTTCGAGCCCATCACCCTGGAGCACGTCATGAACATCATCGAGAAGGAGCGCCCCTACGGCGTCATGGTCCAGTTCGGCGGCCAGACATCCGTCAACATGGCCATACCCCTCCAGATGGAGCTCAACAGGCGCAAAGACCTTAACACCGTCATCATCGGCACCAGCCCGGACGACATGAACATCGCCGAGGACCGGGATCTATGGGGCCGGATGATGAAGGAGATGGGCATCCTCCAGCCGGAGCACGGCATCGCCTACTCTACTGACGAGGCCAAGGTCGAGGCGGCCCGCATCGGCTACCCCATACTCGTCAGGCCGTCGTACGTGCTGGGCGGCAGGGCCATGGAGATCGTCTACGACGAGGCCGACCTGGAGCGGTACATGACCGAGGCGGTCAAAGTCTCCCGCAAACACCCGGTGCTCATCGACGACTTCCTGGAGGACGCCACGGAGATCGACGTCGACGCCATCAGTGACGGCAAAGACGTCCTCATCGGCGCCATCATGGAGCACATCGAGGAGGCGGGCATCCACTCGGGAGATTCGGCCTGCGTCATACCTCCCCAATCACTCTCTAAAGAAGTGCAGGACCAGGTGCGCGATATCACCCGGAAGATCGCCCTGGCACTCAACGTCATCGGCTGCGTCAACATCCAGATGGCCTACAAGGATGGCAAGGTCTACGTGCTCGAGGCCAACCCGCGCTCGTCGAGGACGATACCGTTCGTGAGCAAGGCGACCGGGCTTCCGCTGGCAAAGATCGCCGCCAAGGCGATCATAGGATACTCGCTGAAGGAGATGGGCTACACCGAGGAGCCGAAGCCGAAGTACGTCTCCGTAAAAGAGGTCGTGCTGCCCTTCGACAAGCTCCCCGGCGCGGACCCGCTCCTGGGCCCCGAGATGCGCTCCACCGGCGAGGTCATGGGCATCGACACGGACTTCGGCAAGGCGTTCTTCAAGGCGGAGCAGTCTGCCTTCAACTCCCTCCCGCTGGAGGGCACGGTCTTCATCTCCGTGAGGGACGAGGACAAGAAGGAGATGGCCAGGCTTGCGAAAGTCCTGCACGCGAACGGCTTAAAGCTGATAGGCACCACCGGCACCAAGAAGTACCTCGAAGCGCAGGGAATACCCGTCACGCTCATCAGCAAGGTGCACGAGGGCAGCCCCAACGTCATCGACCTGATGCGCCGGGGCAAGGTGGACCTGATCATCAACACTCCCACCTCTAAGATGGCGAGGAAGGACGGCAGCCGCATCCGGAGGGCCGCCATCGACTACGACGTCCCCTACCTGACCACCATCCAGGCGGTCCGGGCGTCCGCGGACGCCATCAACGCCATGGGGAAGAGAAAGATGAGCATTCTGTCGCTGAACGAGTACCTTGGCCACGCTGCGGCCCCGGTGCCCGCCGTGGATGCCTTTAAGACCAGAGAGCCGGCCGCGTAAAAAGCGCCGGAAAATTCTTTTTTCCGCTTTTTTACCCAATAAATCAGAAAGGATATGTACAACCTGCGATAATATAATCCCGGATTCGCTGCTATACAGGATTTTGTTCATCATGGACACGAAGACTTACGAGTTAATGAGAATACCGTTCGCCACCATATTGTTCGTGGGCTCGGTGTACGCACTGACAGAGTACATTAATAAGCTGGACTATGTCACCGGCACGCTCCTGGGGCTCGTCTGTATCGGCGTGCTCGTCTACTCTATCGTGCTGTTCTCCCGCCTCGACGTGCCGGCCTACAAGCACTAGACGGCAATCCTTTTTTCTACCTTAAATTTTACTTGCTTTATCGTCACCTGTCAAGGCACTCAAAGAGAGTGAAGCTGCTCGAAGACGTTATTCAGCCACGAAGTTACTCGAAGCTGGCTTGAAGGGGCTCTAAGACTCTATAAATGATTTTTTATTTGGTGTTCGCCCATCATTTTTATGCATTGTTTGTGAGAGACATACAGCCCCACGGTTTTTTCAACACAGAGGGCACTGAGCACTTTTTATCGATGAACAGGACTTTGGGGGATTTAAAATTATAACAAAATCCCTGTGCGCTCTGTGTTAAAACCGATACCAAAAAGGCACAACAATAGAGCCAATAGACGGCATTCATTTAAAAAAATCTTAGAGTCACTTCAGGCACTCTTTGAGTCGCTTCGTGGCTGAAATCGTCTTCGTGCATGCTTATGGAGCTTCGAGGGGCTTATGCATAACGTGAATGTAAAACAGTCGGGCATTGGCTTTTCCATTGCGGGTGGGTCTGTCATTCAGCGTTTTTCGTTAAGCCCGTATTTTGGTGAGGTATAATGTGGCGGGCTTGGATCGGTGTTGTGAATGGGGGGCCTTGCTTGCGAATATGGGAGGAGGGTTACGGTAAATCGGCGATACTTATGGCGATTTACTGTGCAAGCGCTTAAATGCCGTAAGAGCTTGATTTCCCCGCCCACAATATTGGAGCCAATACCGTACGTGACCAGGTGCGGGCCATAATGGCCTCGCCCTTAGCACGTTTTGGGGTTTGCGGTATATTTTTTGAGGATTTGTGTCTTGTTTCCCTTTGGGTTTGGTCTATGGAGTTGTTCAAAGGGGAGGATATCCCACGTTGCGCATGGGTGTGACCCCCAAATGTACTTTTTAGTATATATAGGTTTCTATCTGAGCAGAATTTTGTCCAGGTTTATGGTAATAATTCGTAATAAAGTTATATAAATTTTTTCAAGCAGTGACATTAAAGGCAAGCCAGTCGCAAGTATTTTATACCGTGGTTCAATTCTTGTTAGAAACTGATTTTACAGCGGGCGCCGGCAATAGGGGCATAAAAAACTTTATCATTCCTTAAAGACGTTTAGCAGCCATATGAAGAAAGTCGTTCTTGCCTATTCCGGAGGCCTGGACACCTCCGTATGCATCCCCATACTTAAGGAGAACTATGGGTTCGATAAGGTCATCACCGTCACGGTGGACGTGGGACAGCCCGCAGGGGAGATCGAGACCGCGTCGAAGAAGGCGAAGCTCATCGCCGACAAGCACTACACCATGGACGCGAAGGACGAGTTCGTCAGGGACTACATCTTTCCGGCCATCAAGGCCAATGCGATGTATGAAGGCTACGTCATCGGGACGTCCCTGGCGAGGCCATTGATCGCTAAGAAGTGCGTGGACGTCGCCCTCAAGGAGAAGGCCGACGCCCTGGCCCACGGCTGCACCGGCAGGGGCAACGACCAGCTCAGGTTCGAGGCCGTGTTCAGGACGACGGACCTGCCCGTCATCGCCCCGATGAGGGACATGAACCTGTCCAGGAGCTGGGAGATCGAGTACGCGAAAAAACATAAGATACCGGTGCCCGTCACGAAGGCGAAGCCCTGGAGCGTGGACGAGAACATCTGGTCCCGGAGCATCGAGGGAGGCAAGCTCGAGGATCCGGCGTTCGTCCCGCCCGAGGAGATCTACCAGTGGACCCGGGACCCGCTGAAGGCCCCGGATAAGCCGGAGATCGCCTCGATAGGGTTCGAGGCGGGCGTGCCCGTCTCCCTGAACGGCAAAAAAATGAAGGGAGTGGACCTCATCATGGCGCTCCATAAGCTGGCAGGCAAGCACGGCGTTGGCCGGACCGACATGATGGAGGACCGCGTGCTCGGCCTGAAGGCCCGCGAGAACTATGAGCACCCGGCGGCTACGGTGCTTCTTACCGCGCACAAGGACCTCGAGAAGCTCTGCCTGTCCAGGGCGGAGCTGAAGTTCAAGGCCGGGGTGGACGAGGCATGGGCCGAGCTGGGCTACATGGGCCTCGTGGACGAGCCCCTGTATGCGGACCTGAACGCGTTCATCGACAAAACCCAGGAAAGGATCAACGGCACCGTGAAGGTGAAGCTGTTCAAGGGTTGCTGCATGGTCGTGGGCCGGGAATCCCCGACGGCGCTATACAGCGAAGAGCTGGTCTCCTTCGACGGCAAGACGATGGACCAGAAGGACGCCGAGGGATTCGCGAAGTTCCACGGATTCCAGGCGAGGCTTTACAAAAAATTAATTAACCAGTAGCTAATATACGGTGGTCAGCTTCATTTAATAGGAGAAATGTTTCATGGCAGAAAGAATTGAGCATTGCATCTCATGCGGCGTTCGCCTCGAGGGCGCAGGCGCCGTCAGGTTCAAGTGCCCGAGCTGCGGCGCCGAGCTGGGCCGCTGCGGCAAGTGCAGAAAGCAGTCGAACGCCTACGTTTGCCCGTCCTGCGGCTTTAAGGGGCCGTGAGCATGGGAAAGGTAATGGCCGTCATCAAGGTCATGCCGGATAGCGCGGACCGTGACGTGAATAAGCTCATGGATGAGCTGAAGAATGCTCTCCCGAAGAGCGCCGAGTTCAAGGGCATGCAGGTGAAGCCCATCGCGTTCGGCCTGAAGGCTATTTTGGTAGCTTTCGTGGTCAGCGATTCCGAGGGCGGCACCGAGCCGGTCGAGGCGGCCTTCGCGAAGGTCCCGGGCGTGGAGAGCGTCACCGTCGAGAACGTCGACCTCGTATAAATTCGATTAAATCATTATATTAGATAAGGATGGTTACATTACCATTCTTCCTTTTTTGTATAATACTAATTTCTTTCACGTTTCATGCCAGCAAAACGATGGTTAGGCCTACAAGTATAACGATGGTTAGGCCTACAAGTATAACGATGGTTAGGCCTACAAGTATAACGATGGTTAGGCCTACAAGTATAACGATGGTTAGGCCTACAAGTATAACGATGGTTAGGCCTACAAGTATAACGATGGTTAGGCACCCTTGTTTCTTTTACTGAGGCTGAAGGGGGACTTCGCTTCGCTCCGCCCCCTCGCCGACCCCCGGAGCATGATTGCCTGATGGCAAACGAATAAATCAACGAACCATAGATGTAGCGATGCAAACCTATTATAACGTGAGTCCGCGGTCGTCGAGGCGTTCCGGGCATCAGTCGGCCATCAGGCCGATGCGAAGATGGCGGGGTAATGAGCGTTTTTTCCGAAGGATAAAACGCTGCTTAGGGCTTGCGTACGAGCCCGCCGCATCAGCGGCCGGGCGAGTAGGGTGCAAGCCCGGCCCCGACATCGAAGCACCCGGAACGCCGAGTAGCCTTGCCAACAGGCAAGGCGTCGACCCGCGAAGAGAAAGACAATGATATAGCCCTTTTATCACTTTTCTTTATTGCGCGAATAGTTTATATACTACAAATGACATTTGAGTTTTGCATCACGGGCTCTTAACTCAGGGGTAGAGTGCTACGTTCGCAACGTAGATGCCGCGGGTTCAATTCCCGCAGGGTCCACTTCTAACTTCTTAAACTTTTTTAAATACCGCCGCTTTGCGCACAGTTTAAATACCAGGGCCATCTTAAGGCTATAGGCTAGAGGCGTTGGTTAATATGGCAAAAGACAAGGGAACGAAGGGCGCTTCAAAAAAGAGCAAGAAAGAGCCCAGGAACTGGGCAAAGACGATAATACCGCTGTTTTTAGTGTTCATCATGCTCGGGACCGCGGTCGCCTACGTTTGGGGAAGCAACTGGGGCAGCAAGACCGACGGAGGTAAGGGCTCGAGTACGAAGAACGCGTTCGGCAGCGTATCGGACGCGCTCCGCCTCATCCCGGCGGATGCGGGCTACGCACGCTATATCGACCTCAGGAACGATACACTGCTTAGCAATGCCACGAACAGCTACTCCTGGCTCAAGGGGTCGCTGCCGCCCAGCTCTATCTTCAAGGCTGATCCGAAGATAGACCTCTTCGCCATATATCCCTCAGGATATTTCAGCGATTACAACGGCCAGTTCGTGTCCCTGACCGACTTCGGGACGGCCTACAACAAGAGCTGGCCGGACTCGACGGGGTCCGATTATTACCACGAGCTGCTGAGCTACTACAACATCGCGGCCAAGAAGGTCAACGACAATTACTATTACACGCCGTCCACGTACCCGGTCGTCAGCGGGATGCTCGAGAACATGGCGCCCACGGCCTACGTGATGTCTTCCGGGAACACGAGCCTGAGCGCCTACGGGGATTACTCGGACCTGTTCACCGAGCTCAAGTACAAGCAGATACCCATTGAGGGGATGACGCTTGAGATGGTCGGCCTGTCGAGCAACCTGAGCTATTCGGACAGGTACTATGCCGCCATCGGCCCCGTGGACCCGTCGAACCAGTCGCAGGACCGCCTGTACTCGTACGTGGTCATCATGCACGTCAACAACACGACGCTGCTGGACAGCGAGCGGGGGAACCTGGCGCTGTTGCAGGGAATGATGGAGAAGTCCGGCTTCGAGAGCTATAACACGCAGGTCTACGGCGACTACATCGTCATCGAAGCTAAAGGAACGATGGCCCTCTGCCTGGAAGACATGTACTACAGGTGGGGATTTATAAAGTATCAGGCCGCACTATAAAAGAAAATAGCTGGTAAGGGCTCAGTCTTTTACCAGCTTCGCGCCCCGCCCGTACGTGTACCAGATGCGGCAGGCGCCCTCGGTGGACACCATGCAGGCGCCGACGGGCTTCAGGGGCGTGCACGCCCTGCCAAAGAGCTTACAGTCGGTGGGCTCCTTGATCCCTCTTAATAATTGGTTGCACAGGCAGCCCTTTGTTTCCATGCCCGGCTTGAGCGTGATGCCGTACTTTTTAAGGGCGTCGTACTTCTCGAACTGGGGTTTCAGCCTTAAGCCGCTGTCGGGAATGACCGGGAAGCCTCGCCACATGATGTCGCAGACGTCGAAGACTTCGGCCATCATGTGCTTCGCCTTGACGTTGCCCTCCCGCTTCACCACGCTCATGTAGGCGTTCTCCACCTCGGCCCGGTTTTCTACGATCTGCCTGACCAGCTTGTACAGGCCATACATGACCTGCAGGGGCTCGAAGCCCGCGATGACCTGCGGTACGGGGAATTGCTCGTACTCCTCGATGCCGCTGATGGCGCAGACGTGGCCCGGCAATAAAAAGCCGGAAAGGTTGGCCTCGCCCTGCTGCATGAGCCACTTCATGGCCGGCGGCACCAGGCGGTGAGAGACGAGGATGGAAAAGTTATCCGGGGGATTGGCGAGCATGACGGCAGCCGTCGTGGGGGCGGTGGTCTCGAAGCCCACTGCCATGAACACGACCTCCTTGTCCGGGTGCTCCCGGGCGAAGTCGACGGCCTGGCTGATGCTCTGGACGATGTGGATCTCGCCCACCGAGTCGTACAGCGACGTCCTTGAGCCGGGCACTCTAAGGAGGTCGCCGTAGGTGCAGATGACCTTGCCCTGCTCCGCCAGTTCCACAATGGCGTCGATCTCGGCCTGGGGGGTGACGCACACCGGGCAGCCCGGGCCCATGACCACCTTCACGTTCTTCGGGAGGAGCGACCGGATGCCGCTCTTCGTTATCGTGTACTCGTGCGTCCCGCACACGTGCATGATCTTAATCTCACGGCCCGCCGCCAGCTTCTCTATCTTCTTGGCGAGCCCCTTCGCGATCTGTTCCTCTTGCATGTTACCTGCCCACTTCCAGCATTCTATCCAGTGCTTTTTTTGCACGTATACGAATATTTTCCGGTACCCGTATCTGCGTCTTCATGTCCCTCAGGCTGTCCCTCACGGATACGAGGGACGTCATCTTCATGTTGGGGCATACCGCGTACGTGGACAGCGGGTAATACCGTATGCGCGGGTTCTCCTTTTTCAGGCGGTGGATGAGGCCCGACTCGGTGCCGATGATGAGGTCGGCGGTAGCCTCTCGGGCGTACTTGATCATGCCGTCGGTGGAGAAGACCCCGTCGGCGAGGTCGACGACCTCGGGCCGGCACTCCGGGTGGACGAGCACCTGTGCGCCGGGGTGCTCCATTTTGGCCACGAGCACGTCGCCCGCCGTGATGAGGTGGTGGGTCGGGCAGTAGCCGTGCCAGGGGATTATTTTTTTACTGGTGAACTTTTGAGCGTAAGCTGCGAGGTTCATGTCGGGCACGAAGACGGCCTCGGCGCCTTTCAAGGAGTTGACCACCTTGATCGCGTTGGAGGACGTGCAGCACACGTCGCTCTCGGCCTTTACCTCGGCGCTCGAATTGACGTAGCAGACCACCTCGGCGCCGGGGTGCTGCTCCTTGAGCTTCCTCACGTCGGCCGCGGTGATCATCCGGGCCATGGGGCAGCCGGCCTCCGGGGCCGGGTTCAGCACGGCCCTTCCCGGGTTCAGGATGGCCGCGGACTCTGCCATGAAGTCCACGCCGCAAAAGACGATCACTTCGGCGTCGGCCTCGACGGCCTTCTGGCTCAGCCCGAACGAATCGCCCACGTAGTCGGCGATGTCCTGGACTTCGCCGCGCTGGTAGTTGTGGGCTAAGATGACGGCCCTGCGCGCTTCCTTAAGCTTCTTGATCTCGTCGACGATCTGTGTCATATTGTTACCTTTACAATGACGTTGAGGCTTTTTAGACTCTGGATTACCATGCATCTCCTAATAATTATACTTGTCTGTAGGGCCCGCGGCCCGGCAAAAAAGGCATTGTTCTCCGTTACCCGGACCCGAAGAGCAGGTACAGGACAGTGCTGGTCACGAATGTCTCGAGGAAGGCCGCTAAAAACAATAATGGAAAGATCCAGATGAAGTAAATTAAAAGGGCTTCCTTAACTTTATCGAGGAGGCCCTCCTTCTTGCCGAAAAGCGCCTTCAGCGCCAGCACTCCCAGCTTCAGGCCGATGGCGGCCGAGATGAACACCATGGGCAGCTCGATGACCCCGTGGGGCAGCGTGCCCGCCAGGACGTACAGGAGGCTCGTCCGGGACATGGTCACTCCGATGACGATCCCCAGGATGAGGCCGTTGGCCATCATGAAGAACGCGGGCACGATCCCGAAGGCCATGCCGAGCACGATGACCAGCAGGCATTTTACGGCGTTATTGACGAATATGCCGAGCATGAGGCTTAACGGCGAAAGTTCCTTGAGCGGCGACACCTCCTCCGAGACGCTGGACATGATGGTATCTCTCACCTCGGGTATGCTCACCGCGGCCGCGTAGCCCAGGATATAGAATACGGTGAATACCGCAATGGCGGCCAGTATGTAAAGCCTCAAGTCCCAGACGTATCTTAAAAAGGCTTTCGGGCCCGGTATCCTCAGGTTCAGTGGCATCGCTCCTCGCCGTAAGGCGTAAGATAATTTATAGTTTACACTATTATATATTATCTTCTTTTTAAATGCGGGGGCTAAACGGAGCCGAGGAGCGCGCTCGTGATGAACGTCTCGATGAAGGCGGCGACGAACAGCATGGGCACGATCCAGAACACGAAGACCATGAGCCCGGCCATGAGCTCCCCGGTGACCACGTCCTGCCTCTTTATCAGGGAGAGCAGCGCCAGGTAGCCCAGCTTCAGGCCGATGGCGGCGGAGATGAGCACCGCGGGAAGCTCGAGGACGCCGTGGGGGAGTATGCCCGCCAGGAACAACAGTATCCCGCCGACGGCACCCATCTTCGCCACGACCATCTCGAGCACGATGCCTATGGCCAGCCCGTTGGCCATCACGAAGAACAGGGGGAACAGGCCGGCGACAAGGCCGAAGATGAGGGCGAGCAGCGAGGCGAGGGCGTTGTTCCAGAAGATGCCGAGCATCATGAGCAGCGGCTGCTGCCCCGTAAGCTGGTCCGCCTTATCCTGCAGGCCCGAGAGGAGCGCGTCCACGAGCTCCGGGTACATGCCGGGGATGACGTACCCAAGGGCGGCCGACAGGCAGAACAGGGCCACTATGATGGCGATGAACGCGCGTAGCTCGCCCAGGTACCTGACGAACCGGGAGGGCCCGGGAATGTTAACCATGGATGAACACCAGCTCCAGGGTGTTGCGGATGCCGGGGCCGAAGCCGAGCACGAGGAGCACGAACTTGAGCACGTAATAGAGGTCCTTATCCTCGATGAAGTACTTCTCGATGAGGTAGATGACCGGTATGAACACGGCCAGCTTCAGGGCGTACATGACGAAGGCCGAGCCGAAGATGTCTATGAAGAACACGGGGACGACGTGCTTCTCCGCGAAGCCCGTCACGATGTCGATGGCCGTGAACGTTGAGGAGGCGTCGAACATGTGGGCCCCCAGGATCGCGACGTTCAGGGGCATGGTGAGGAAGCCCAGCTTCAGGTAACGGGCGATGAGGTAGACGACCCCGGTAAAGGTGAAGGCCAGCGCGAAGACCACGATGGGCGCCCACCAGACACGTATGGGCTGCGTCAGGAGCAGGGTGCCCCAGACAACGATGACGCCGGCGACGCCCGTCCAGAACAGGGGCTTCGAATAGTCACCGACCCTGCCGGCCCTCTCGAGGTAGACGCAGATGAGCAGCACGGCCAGCGTGATGAGGAACGCCAGCACGTACACGAGAGGGGTGATGAACATATAGCTCAGTGGGGGCGAGAGCAGGTGAACGTCCTCCAGATTCCGCAAGGACGCGCCGAGGATGATGAAGGGCGCGACCGCCATGATAAGCCGCTCGTCGATCTTGAGCCTCAGGAGCGCCATTAACTTTAATATGGCAAAGAGGCTTATAGCAAGGATAATAGCGTAGGTAAGCGTATTTACGACGTTGTAGCCTTCATTGTATATGATCGGGTCAATGTAATACTTGGCTATGAACGAGCCTATGTCCACAGAATCCATTGGGGTGTCTATACGGGCGAACTTGACATAAATGTATCTAAGCACAGCGAAAAGTGGATGCAGCTCCCCCGCAACGTGATCGCCGGGCCGGGCGCCCTCGAGAGCGTGGGCCCCATCTGCAGGTCGATGCGCCTTAAGGGCCGGGCGCTCATCGTCACGGGCCGTAATACCAAGGGCATTGCCGGCGACGCTGTCGCCGAGAGCCTCAGTAAGAATGGCTACGACGCTGATTTTTTAATCGTCGAGAGCGCCACCATGGAGAACGTGGAGAAGGCGAAAAGGGCCGCCAGGGACACGAACGCGGAATTTTTGCTGGGCGTCGGCGGCGGCAAGGCCATCGATATCGCCAAGCTGGCGTCATCCCAGCTCGACATGTACTTCATCAGCGTACCCACCGCGGCCTCCCACGACGGCATCGCCTCGTCCAGGGCCTCCATCATCCAGGGCGGCAAGTCCGTCTCGAACCAGGCGGAGGCGCCCCTGTGCGTCATCGCCGACACGGGGATCATCATGAAGTCCCCCTACAGGCTCCTCGCCGCGGGCTGCGGCGACATTATCTCGAACTATACGGCGGTGCTGGACTGGCGCCTGGCCGCCCGGCTCCGGAACGTCTACATTTCCGAATACTCAGTGGCCCTTTCCGAGATGACCGCACGCATGGTCCTGGATTACGCCCACGATATCAAGCCCGGCCTGGAGGAGTCCGTCCGGCTCGTCGTGAAGGCATTGATATCCTCGAGCGTCGCCATGAGCATTGCCGGGTCATCGGCCCCCGCGAGCGGCAGCGAGCACAAGTTCGCCCATATGCTCGACCAGATCGCCCCGAAGCCGGCGCTGCACGGCGAGCAGTGCGGCGTGGGCACCATCATGATGATGTACCTCCACGGCGGCGACTGGCAGCGCATCCGGGACGCGCTAAAGACAATCGGCGCCCCAACTACTGCAAAAGATCTCGGCATCGAGGATAAGTACATCGTGGAGGCGCTGATAAAGGCCCACACCATCAGGCCGGAGCGCTACACCATCTTAGGCGACAAGGACCTGCCCCATGAGGCGGCCGTGAACATCGCCAGGACGACGAAAGTCATAGAATAGGTTTTCAGGGAAGCGACTCCTCGATATTCTCCTCTTTTCTTGGAGGCCCTTCGACGGTCTCGACCTCCACCTCGTTCTTATCGAGGTCGATGAACTTCCACCGCCCGTCTTCCTGGATGAGGTTCAGCCCGGGACCGAGTTTGGTATCGTTCTTCGTGATGACCTTGCCGTACACGTGCATGCCCATGGGAGTGATGTAGCGGAGCCGGGTCATCGAGTAGTCGGCCGAGTCCATGCACGGGACGACCAGGATGTCGGTAATGATCCCCTTGTCTCCGACGAGCAGCAGCGGCACCTCGGATTCCATGCCGGCGGCCGTGGCGGTCTCGTACGCTTCGCGCTCGATCTTCATACACGGGACATTCGATTACAATAAAATAAGCTTTTTTATGTTAGTATAAAAAGGTTAAAAAAGTGGGCATTTACGGGGCTTCGATAACCTTCACGCTCTTCATCTTATCGCCCTGCTTTATCTTGAGGACGATGTCCATGCCCTTCTCGACCTGGCCGAAGACGGTGTGCTTGCCGTCGAGGTGAGGCTGGGGGGCGTGGGTGATGAAGAACTGGCTGCCGCCGGTGTCCTTGCCCGCATGGGCCATGGACAGGGCGCCCTTCGTGTGCTTGTGGGCGTTCGGCTGATAGCACTCGCACTTGATGGTATAGCCCGGGCCGCCGGTGCCGTCGCCCTTCGGGTCGCCGCCCTGGATGACGAATCCGGGGATGACACGGTGGAACTTCAGCCCGTTGTAAAAGCCGGAGTTCGCGAGCTTCTCGAAGTTCTTCACAGTGTTCGGGGCGTCCTTGTCGAACAGGACGATCTCGATGTTGCCCTTGTCCGTTTCGATGATCGCTTTCTTCATGATATCAACGAGAAAAGGTGAGGCTCATACTATTTAAATTTACAGTGGGCGGACTGCATAAGAATTTTAAGCTCAAAAGATGTATCTGGTTTGGTCGAGTCATGAAGGCAAAGTCGTCTGCTCTTATCGTTATTCTTTTATTCCTTTTCATTTCGCCGGCCCTGGCCCAGTCTTCCACGGACGTGCCGGCGTCGGCATTCCAGGAGAAAGACCTGAGCATCTCGGTCGCGCAGTCGAACTTCTCGTTCGACAGGTCCCCCTCGAGCCAGACGCTATCCATCGTCGTGAGCAACCCCACTAACTCGCCCATGGACGTATACCTGGCCGTTTATCAGAACCAGCAGTGGAACGTGCTGGAGAAGCTGGGGAGCGTCGCGGCCGGGGCGCAGAAGACGTTCGACTACCCCGTTAACTTCACCTACAGCGGAAAGAGCGAGGAGGTCGACCGGTTCGGCGTGGTGGGCAGGACGTACGCCGGCTACGTGGGTTCGGTCTTTTCCATTAACGAGAACTGGACGGTGTACGAGGACTCCCTGAAATCCACGCTCTCGATCTTCGGGGCGGCTTCGGCGGCCGTGCTGATGCTGATCCTGATCATCGTCCTTGCCGGGGTCGTCTCGAAGGCGCTCCACACGAACTACGGAAATGACGGCGAGTACACGTTACGTACGCTATTCTTCCCCATCACGAAGATGCGGCCCTGGGCCGAGCGTATCGCGAACATCATCATCAACCCGTTCTTCTGGGTCATCGAGATCGCGCTCGGGGCGCTGCTGGTCGCCTTGATACTCTGGTTCACCCTGAACGAGACCCGCCCCGACATCGGCTGGCTGGTGTTCCTCATCGGAGGGGTGGCGGCCGTGTTCATGCCCGTCATATTCCTGATAATAGGATGGCTGGCCGACTATTATGAGAGAGAGCCGTTCCGCTTCACCGTGGGCATGTTCATGTGGGGCGTGATGGCCACCTTCTTCGCGTTCTTCATCAATACCACGTTCTCGCTCGTGGCGGGCCTCATCTTAAGCGCCGGGGCGGCCCAGATCATCCTCGCCGTCCTCGTGGCGCCCGTGGTGGAGGAGACGGCGAAGGGCACCGGACTATTAATATTATCGGGCCACCACGACTTCGACAACGTGTTCGACGGCATCGTGTTCGGCTTCGCCATCGGCATGGGCTTCGCGTTCATCGAGAACTGGCTCTACTTCGCCACGAACGCCAGCCCCGTGGCCGTCGGGGGCCTGACCGAGTGGACGTATAACATTTTATACCGCTCGTTCCTGTGCTCGCTGGCCCACGGCTGCTTCACGGCGGCCACGGGCGCGGCCATCGGCTTCTTCAAGGGCCGCATGAAGTCCGCGGGCTTCGCCATCGCGGGGTTCTTCCTGGGCCTGCCGGTCGCCATCCTCCTGCACGGCGTGTTCAACCTCACGGCGGTCTTCGACTCCATCATGCAGACGGCCTTCGGCGTCCCCCTGCCGGTATTCGACCCCTTGCTGACCATCGTGATAACCGTAATATACATAATACTTGGGGCATATCTACAGTTAAAAATGAAGAACAATAATAAGGCTGTTAACAGGTGAATGTAATGCCGACGAGCAAGAAACAGATGGAAAAGCTGAACAAGGTGAAGAAGGCGAAGGCAGAGGAACTGGCGAAGCAGGCCGCATCGGGCAGCGCCGCCGCGAAGAAGAAGCTCAAGAAGCTCGAGAAAAAGATCAAGTAGATCTTTTTCACCTATTTTACTTTTATTAGCCATTTTTTTATAGCCGGAGTGAGTACGCACTATTATGCCCGCCGCATTAACCCAGGAGTCCCGCAGCGTCATCGACGGCACCACGCCGAAGGGGGTCATGAGGGACCTGAAGGCGGCGATACGCCATTATGGCAGGGATGCCTCGCGCCCCATCACGCCCGAAGAGCGACGGCGCCTCGAGCTGAGGCTGCACAAGATGCTCGTATGGGTGGGAGTGCTAACCCCGTTCGAGTTCGAGCTCGGCGGAAGGGTCGTGCCCCTGCACGATATGGTGTGGGACCTGCTGGCCAAGGACTGCCTCACCGATGAGGAGAAGGAGTACGTCCGTAAGCTCATTAACAAGCTCCAGAAGCACGAGAACTTCGACGAGGAAGTCCTCCACAACAGCCAGCTTACCGTCGCCGAGGCGGACGTGATCTTCAGGGAGGCCTCGGGGCTGCTCCGCGCGATACTGAGCCTGAAGTCGCTCGTCGGGCGAAAGGACACCTGCGCCCTGAAGACGAGGACCAGCCAGCGGCGGCTCGAAGAGGCGAAGTACTGGCTGGGCTTTTTAAAACAGATCACGTAAAAGATCAGGCCTCGTGCCTGACCTCGTCCTTCTTGAGCACTTCGTCGGGGTGGGCGTGCACGTCGCCGGTGACGAACGTCATGACCGTGCCCTCTTTGGTCTTCATGACCAGGGCGCCGTCCTCGCTGATGTCCACGGACTGGCCCTCGTAGAGCTTGTCCTGGTCCTTGACGATGATGTGGCCGCCCAGCGGGTAGGCGAGGCTCTTGTACTCGTCCAATATTACGCCGTACTGGCCGTCGTTGAAGTTCTGGTACTGGCGCTCGAACTCGACCAGCAACGCATCAATAAAGTCCTTGCGGGACACGGTCTTGCCGAGCTCTTCCTTGATCGAGGTGGCGGTCTTCTGGATCTTCTGGGGGAACGAGAGCCGCTCGACGTTCACGTTGACGCCGAATCCCAGGACGATGTACTTGATGCTGTTCACGTCCATGGCCATGTCCGTGAGGATGCCGCAGACCTTTCGTCCGCCGATGAGGATGTCGTTCGGCCAGTTGATCTTGGCGTCCAGGCCGTAGAGGTCCCGGATCGTCTTGCATACCGCCGAGGCCGCTGCCAGCGTTATCTTGGTGGCGTGCCGGGGCTGGCACTTCGGGCGGAGCACCAGCGAGAAGCAGACGCCCCCGAACGGGGATATCCACTCCCGGCCGATGCGCCCCTTGACGCCGCCGCTCTGCGTCTCGGCGAGCACCATCGTGCCCTCCGCGGCGCCCGCCGCGGCCATCTCCTTGGCGATGCGGTTGGTGGAAGCGACTTCCTCGAAGTAGTGGATCTTCTGGCCCAGCACCTTCGTCTTCAGGCCCTTCTTGATCTCCTTCGGGATGAGCTTGTCCTCGTTCAGGATGTTCTTTGTGATGAAGCTCGTGCTGTAGTCGCCCTTGCGGAAGTAGGCGTTGAACAGTATCATCTTGTGGAACGGGATGGTGGTCTTGACGCCCTCGACGACGTACTCGTCCAGCGCCCGACGCATGCGGTTGATCGCGCCCGCCCGGTTAGAGTCCCACACGATGAGCTTGGCTACCATGCTGTCATAGTATGGAGGGATCTCGTATCCTGGATAGGAGCACCCGTCGATGCGCACGCCGGGTCCGCCGGGGGCCATGTACTGGGTGATCTTGCCCGGGGACGGGAAGAAGTTCTCCTGGGGGTCCTCCGCGTTGATGCGGCACTCGATGGCGTGGCCGTTGATCTTAATGTCGCTCTGCCTGTAAGGTAGCTCTTCGCCCGCGGCGATGCGCAGCTGCTCCTTGACCAGGTCCATGCCCGTGACGAGCTCCGTCACCGGGTGCTCGACCTGGATGCGGGTGTTGACCTCCATGAAATAGAAGTTGCCGTACTTGTCCAGCAGGAACTCGAAGGTCCCGGCGTTCTCGTACTTGACGGCCTTGGCGCCCTGGACGGCGGCGTTGCCCATGGTCTCCCTGAGCACGGGGGTCATCCTCGGCGACGGCGCCTCTTCGAGTAATTTCTGGTGGCGGCGCTGGATGGAGCAGTCCCTCTCGCCCAGGTGGATGACGTTGCCGCTCTTGTCGGCCAGGATCTGGAACTCGATGTGCCGGGGGTCCTCGAGGTATTTCTCGATGTAGACGTCCCCGTTGCTGAAGAACGCCTCCGCTTCGCGCTTGGCGCTCTCCAGGGCGTCGGGCACCTCGGCGTCCGAGAATACCAGGCGCATGCCGCGGCCTCCGCCTCCGCCCGCGGCCTTGATGATGCACGGGTAGCCGAACCGGTTGGCCAGCTCGATGGCCTCGTCGGCGCTCCTCAGGGTGCCCGTGGAGCCGGGGATGAGCGGCAGGCCCGCCTTCTTCATGGTGCTCCGGGCCACGGTCTTGTCGCCCAGTTTCTTAATGACCGACGGCGGGGGGCCGATGAACGTGGCGCCCGCCTTCCGCACGGACTCGGCGAACGGGGCGTTCTCGGATAAAAAGCCATAGCCGGGGTGCACGGCATCGCACCCGGAGTCGGCGGCCACCTCTAATAAGGCGTCAACGTTGAGGTAGCTGCTCTTTACCGGCGGGGGGCCGATGCTGTAGGCCTCGTCGGCGTATTTGACGTGCAGGGACTTCGCGTCGGCCTCCGAGTAGACAGCCACGGTGGATATGCCCAGCTCCTTGCACGCCCTTTCGATGCGGAGCGCGATCTCGCCCCGGTTAGCGATCAGTACCTTGTTGAACATTTTTTTCACTCGATGACGGCCAGCACGGCGTTCGCGTCCACGTTCTTGCCCTTCTGGGCATACACGGCCTTGACGGTGCCGGAGCTATGGGCCACGATGTCGTTCTCCATCTTCATGGCCTCCAGGACGGCGATGACGTCGCCCTTCTTCACGCTGTCGCCCACCTTGACGTTGACCTTCAGTATGGTGCCCTGCATGGGGCTGGTCACGGCGCCGTTCGACGACGCCTCCTCGACCACGGCCTCCGCCTGCGGCTGTGCAGTAACGGCTACGCCAATGGGCGGCAGGGGCGCGTCCAGCGCCTCGATCCTGATCTCCTTGACCTGGCCGTCCATCTCGATCAGGAAGCGCCTCGCGCTGGGCCCGAGCTTCGACTTCTTCGCCGGCGCCGCTTTGGGCTCCAGCGCCTCGGGCTTGATCTCGCCCTTCAGGAACTTCTCCGCGACGGGCGGGTATAAGGCATAAGTGATATAGTCCTCGTCCTTCACATTCTTGAGGCCTAGCCCGTTAACGGCGGCTATGACGCCGGGCATCTCGGGTTTCAGGAGGTCCGCGGGGCGGACGGTGATGGGCTGCTCGTCGCCGATGACCTTCTTCTGGATCTCAGGGTCCACGGGCGCGGGCGACCTGCCGTAAAAGCCCTTCACGTAGTCCTTGACCTCTTTGGGGACGACCTTGTAGCGCTCGCCCATGACCACGTTGAGCACCGCCTGGGTGCCCACGATCTGCGAGGTCGGCGTGACAAGGGGCGGGTATCCTAATTCCCTGCGCACGACGGGCACCTCTTTCAGCACGGCGTCGTACAGCTCCATCTTGTTCTGCTGTTTTAATTGTGAGACGAGGTTGGAGAGCATTCCTCCCGGTATCTGGTATACCAGGACGTTGACGTCGATCCTCTCCAGGATGGGGTCGATGATGGCTCCATACTTCTCCTTGACCTTCCAGAAGTACTCGGCGATCTCCGCCAGTAGTTTTAAGTCGAGGCCCGTGTCGTAAGGCGTGCCCTGCAGGGCGCCCACGATGGACTCGGTGGCGGGCTGAGAGGTGCCGAACCCGAAGGGCGACATGGCCGTGTCGAGTATGTCGACTCCCGACCCGGCGGCCGCGTAATAGCTCATGGGGGCGATGCCGTTGGTGCAGTGGCAGTGCAGATCCACCGGAAGCCCGACCTCCTTCTTGAGCCGGGACACCAGGTCGGCGGCCGGCTCGGGCATGATGAGCCCCGCCATGTCCTTGATACATATGGAATCGCAGTCCAGGGCGGCAAGCTCCTTCGCCATCTCCACGAACTTGTCGTTCGAGTGGACCGGGCTGAGCGTATAGCAGATCGTGCCCTGGACGCGGGCGCCGCACTTCCTGGCGGCCTTGATGGAGGCCTCCATGTTCCGGATGTCGTTCACGGCGTCGAAGACTCTAAAGATGTCCACGCCGTTCTTCGATGCGAGGGTGACGAACTTCTCGACGACGTCGTCGGAGTAGTGCCGGTATCCTACGAGGTTCTGGCCCCTCAGGAGCATCTGGATCGGAGTGGTCTTCGCGGCCTTTTTAATAATTCTCAGCCGTTCCCACGGGTCCTCGTTGAGGTACCGTATGCACGTGTCGAAGGTCGCGCCGCCCCATGCCTCTAAAGAGTAGAAGCCTACCTGGTCCAGCTTCTCGATGATGGGGACCATGTCCGCGGTCCTCATCCTCGTCGCCGCCAGGGACTGGTGGGCGTCTCTCAGGATCGTTTCCGTTATCCGTACCATGCACTATTCCTCGCCAAGCACTATGAATGATGAATGCGCTACGGTATTTTCAAGGTAATATGATATAATCTTAACGGCACCGGCGGCTAACTGGTTCCTCCGGGTAAAAAACATAGTGCGGGAGCTTTATTGCTTCTTTTTAGATAGCAGGGTCGCCGCCGCGAGCGCCGAGGCTCCTATGAGCCATTCCATTCCGGGGGAGGGCTTAGGCGTTGCCGTTGAAGTGGGTGTTCCAGCTGGCTTCTCCGTAGGCGAGGGAGTAAGCGTGGCCGAGGGCCAGGGCTCCGGGGTGGCGGTGGGCGTCGGAGTGGCCGTCGGGGTCGGCGTCGCTGCCGCGCCGGCCACGATGTAGTTGCTCCGGACGAGCTTTCCCTCGCCCCGCACGTTCTTCACCGTAAGGGTGACGGTGTATGAGCCGGAGTTCTGGTAAATGTGGGGCGGGCTCTGCATGTTCGACGTGGTCCCGTCGCCGAAGTCCCAGAGCCAGCTCACCGGATACCCCGTACTGGCGTCGGTGAATTGCACGGGCAGTGGGGATGTTCCCGAAGTGGCGTCAGATGTAAAGTCGGCCGCCGGGTGCTCCGGCATGGGATCGACCAGGGGGGCGTGGTCGCCGTTGTTCTCGGCCAGCATGACTGCCGTATCCACAACGCCGTCCCCGTTAGCGTCGGTTCCGTCCAGGCCGCCCCAGTAGTTGCCTAAATAGCCCGAGAATTGCCTGCCCCCGTAGCCGTAGGTCAGCGGCATGGACGAGTTCCAGTGGTTCCAGATGCCGTTACCCAGGCCGTTCGACCCCGGGTTGTCCCTGAGCACGTTCATGTAGATCGTGTTGGAGGCGCTGGAGCCGGTCACGGCGATGCCGTACTGGTTGTCCGTGACGATGTTGAGGTATATGGCGTTCCCGCTGGAGTCGGGGACGTTGATGCCCACGTTGTCGTTCCCGGCGACCGTGTTGTTCATGACGGCGCAGCCGTGCGCCCCCGAGACCAGGATGCCGTTACCGTTGCCGGTCACGATGCATTCCATGACCTTCACGCTTCCGCAGTCCCTTACTACGATGCCCGTGGAGCCGCCCGTGACGCGGAACCTCTGTACCACGGCGTTGTCTGCGGCGATCGTGATGCCGGCGCCAGAGTCGACGTCGATAGTGGGCATGCCCGCGCCGGAGCCCCCGCCCACGAGCGTGATATCCTTCGTGATGACCACGTTCTCGTGGTACGTGCCGCTGTCGACGCTGATAATGTCGCCGGACGAGGAATTGGCGACGGCAGCGCCGATGGTCGGGTAGTCGCCCGGCACCGAGTAGGTGGCGGCCCATGCCGTGGGCAATAACATCAGCGCGGCCAGAAGGGCCAGTGCGGTCATAAGGGGGCGTGTAAGCATATTATCCTAGTAGTCGGCAGCCGATATAATGGTTACCCGCCGGGGAAAATATACATACTATTCCCGGCTATATGGAAAAAAGGTACGACCATGGTCAGCGCGTGCATCCTGTACTTTTCACAGACCGGCAACACCGAGAAGGTGGCCTACACCATAGCGGGACGCTTCCAGGGCGAAGGCGTGGACAACGTGACCCTCCACCTCGAGGACGCCGCGGACTTCCCGGAGGCCTACGAGGATTCGGACATCGTGGGCGTGGGATTCCCCACGTTCTTCGGCTACCCGCCCCCTCACGTCATGAAATTCATCCGGCGCCTCAAGGGCAAGGGCAGGAGCGCCTTCGTCTTCACCACGTACGGGGGCACCACGGCCGGCGATAGCCTGTTCGACGCTGCCATGGCGCTATCGAAGCGGGGCTTCAGGGTCCTGGGCGGCCTGAAAGTCGAGGCCTTCGATAATTATCCCCAGAGCATCTGGCTTAAGATCAATGAGGGCCGGCCCAACGAGATCGACCTGGCCCGGAGCGAGGAGTTCGCCGCGCGGATACTTAAGGCGCATAGCGAGCGCCAGGGCATCGAGCCGGAGGCGCTGGCCAGCACGAACCCGTTCTTCATTAAGAATCGCGGCAAGCCCCGGAAGAAGACCGTGGGAGCCCTGCGCGAGAAGGTGGAAGGCAAAGTAATATTCAACAAGGAGCTCTGCCTGTTCTGCGAGACCTGCAAGAAATCCTGCCCCACGAAGAGCATCACCTCCGGCGAGGCCCACCCCGAGTTCAGCTGGAAGTGCATCGACGGCATGCGCTGCTACCAGTGCGTCCGGGTATGCCCTGGCAAGGCGCTGCTATACGAGCAGCCCATATCGGACAAGGAATACAAGAAGCTGCTCAAGGGCATCGCCGACACCCCCGAGGAAAAGGCTCGGGCATATATCGTTCCCTGACATAGCCTTATTAACTAACAAAGAGAGTTAGAAACTTATGCTGATGGATGTCTCGTCCGCCCTGATCTCCACGGGCACCATGTTCGTGATCGGCTCGGTAGTGCTCTTCCTCATCTACTATTTTACGTCCCCCTTATACACCGAGTACGGGGACAAGAGATCAAGACTGTACTACAGCCTCTTCAACGCGCTCTACTTTTCGATCGTCCTGGCCATACTCTTCCTCATCCTTCCGTCGCTGTCGGAAAGCAGCGGCATGCTGATTAGCCTGGCCATCGGGCTCGTCATCATTCTGGCCTCCACGCTAGTCCACGTGTACGCCATCAACGTCCTGGTCAGGCGGGGCATCATTAAGATCAAGCAAAAGAGGAGGATCCGCTAAAGCGGAGCGCTAAAGCTCGAGCTCAAGGCCGTCGTATGCCGCGATGAGGCCGTTATTCGAGCGCTCGATCTCTTTACGTGCGCCGGGCGTGTCGTATAAGTGAGCATTAAAATGCGTCAGCGCCAGCTTTTTTGCCCCGGACTTTTCCGCCGCCGCGAGGGCGTCCTCCGGGTTCAGGTGAGGCCACCGGTCGCTGTGGCGGCCCGGGAGCTCGGAGCACTCCGTGATGAGCAGGTCCGCGTCCCTGCCGAGCCTTATGAGATTATCGCATAGCCCGGTGTCCGTGCAGTAGGCGATCGTGAGGCCGCCCAGCCGGAACCGGTATCCCATGCAAGGGTCGGAATGCATGAGAAGCCCGAAGTCCTCGAGGTAGGGCGCCTTCGCCCTGTCCCGGGGCAGCTCGTACACCTCGACCGGGAAGGGGCCTTCGCCCAGGGGAACGGTGTAGGGCTTCTTGATGATGGCACGGAGCGCCTTTTCCGTGCCCTCCATCCCGAATATCCGCAGGCTCTCTAACGGGAGCATTACGATAGTGTGCAAGCCCTCGATGTGGTCGAAGTGGTAGTGGCTGAGAAAGAGGTCTACCGGCTTATTTTTTATGTATCTGCCCAGCTTGTGGATGCCGTTCCCGGCGTCGAGGACCACGTGCCGGCCGTCCGCCTCCAGGAGAGTGCATATCGTGTTGCCCGTCTCGCTGTCGAACCAGCCGTTCGTGCCCAGGAACGTGACTTTCATACACGCTACTTGGCGGCCGTCGGATAAATACTTCGCGGGCCAGGAGGCGAGGCCGGCGCCTTCTCCAGGTCGTTCAGCCGCCGGTCGGCGAACTCCCACAGCGCGCCGTACTCGAACTTCCAGCTCTTGATGAAGTCCCGGTAAGCGCCGGCAGCCGCCTCAAGGTCCCCCGACTCCTCGAGCGCAACGCCCATGTCTAAGTAGGCCATGCTCAGGCCGGGGTCCAGACTAAGGGCCTCCTTATACTCGGAAACGGCCCAGTCCAGCTTGTCGAGCGCGGCCAGGGTCTTCCCCAGGCTGTAGTGGGCCTCGGCGAAGTTCGGGCTCAGCCGCACGGCCTCGCCGAGCTCCTTCAGGGCGGCGCCGTGGTCTTCCCTTGCGCTCAGGGCGAGCGCCATGTTGAAGTGGAGCTCCGGGTCGTCCGGGTTGATGCTGAGCCCCCGCCCGTACTCGGCCACGGCCCGGTCGATCATCCCGTTATGGGCGAGCATTGCGCCGATGTTGTTATATGCCTGGTACAGGCCCGGGTCGAGCCTGAGCGCCTCCCTGAACTCGGCCATCGATAGTATGGCCTCGTCCCGGCCGGCCAGCTCCACGCCCCTGTTGTAGTGCTCCAGGGCCTGCCTGCGCCGGATGCCCCCGACAGCCATGAGCTCGCTCTTCGCGTGGTCGTGGAGGCCCTTGTTGGTGAGCGCCAGGGCCAGGTTAAAGTGGGCCTTCGCGTAGTCCGGCCTGAGCCTCGCGGCCCGGTTGTACTCCCTTATGGCGTCGTCGAGCATGCCCTTCTTCGCGAAGACGACGCCCAGGTTATAATGCGCCTCCGCGAACCCGGGGTCCAGCTTGATGGCGGCGACGAACGATCCCATGGCATCGTCCAGCTTACCTGCGCGCACGAGGGCTACGCCCAGATCATAATGTGCTTCGGGGTCGTCAGGATGAGATGAGATAGCCTTCTTGAGCTCTTCGGCCGCATGGGCGTAGTCCCGTCTGCCCAGGTACGCCCTGGCCTTCTCGGCGCCGGGCTCTTCAGCCCTGCCGTCCACGAGAAGGCCTTTAGTGATCAAGCCCAAAGCTCTTACGATATCCTTCATTATGCCCCACTTTTTCTTATGCCATGCATTTCGCATGCGCCAAATATTAGAAAAATATTAACACTATACATAATTAAACTACCGATTGTTTCACTTTATAGAGAATAATTTTAGCTATTTTTACAAAAATGCGAACATATTATTCGATAAAAAGAAAATTTTTCCGCCGATAACGGGGGGATAAGTTACTAGTCAGGGATGCTTTTTCATCACTTCGAGAGCGGCGCCTTCCTCGTCCGCGTTAAAGAAGTACTTGCGCGATGAGTACTTCGAATCCCGGAGCTTCTTTATCTGTATGACGTCCCTGGGCTCGTCGTCCACCTCGACCTTGCTTATCCAGATGACCCCGTCCACGATGTGCTCCAGCGCTTTAATTAATTCGGGGCGATGCGCCCCCATGTGGATCGTGTAGAGCGTGGTCGTGCCGTAGTTCTTCTGGATGGCCATCTGGTGGTGGATGTAGTTTAAGATAGAGCGCTCGGAGTCGCTGGCCAGGATTAGCGTGGTCAGCGAGTCCACGACGCCCCTCAGATTATTATACGGCTTGATCTCGGCCGTGGCCTGCTTCACCACGTCGTGGACCTCGGTGATGCTGGCCAGGTCGTGGCAGACGTACTTCCACTTCGAGACGAACTCCCCCCACCCGAAGGCGTCGGTGAAGCCGTCGATGATCATAAGCTGGTCGCTGTTGATGTTCTCCTCGGGCTCGAGGCCGAACACGTTGAGCGAGTTCACGATCGCCTGGGGCGGATGCTCCATGTTGAAGATGTAGCAGTACTCGTTGTTGAGCAGCCCATCGGCGATGAACTTGCTCTGTAAGATCTGCGATTTGGCCCCCGTGTCCTCCTCGATGAGCACGAGCGACCCCCTTGGCAGGCCTCCGTCGAGCGCGTTGTCCAGGTCCTGTATGCCGAACCTGGCCCGGTTCTTTATTTCGGTCATGCGTCCACACCACGTCGATTTCGATATACCTTAGTTAGGGACGCTCAACGGTAATAACTATTTCGAGGAGGGGAAAGAACACAATGTTTATATGGCTCGGGAGTGCTCTTTCCATAAAAGATCACAGGTGGGTTCAAACACGAGAAAAGCACTGGCGATCGTGATGGTAACTCTTTTAGCGGCCATCATGATGGCTTCAAGCGGCTGTGTTTACATACAGGACATCATCAATCCCGGGCCGACGACCACGCCGGTCGTCGTTACGCTGACCCCCACGCCGAAGCCCCCCACGGTGACTCCCGCGCCCACTGTGGTGGCTAGGCAGATGAGCACGGACGTGAAGGTCCTGCCCGTCGGGGAAAAAGGGCTGGAATCGTTCAATTTCACGAAGGATTCGGACTACCAGAAGGAGTACATCACCATCGAGCTGGCCAACGACGGCAACACTACTGCAAAGAAAGTGACGGTCACGCTAAAAATAATTGATGCGCATGGGGGCAATGAGCTAATAGAGCAGCCCTTTGTCATCGGCGATATGGCCAGAGGAGACCGCAAAGTAGTCTCCCTTGAGACCGATAAGCACGACCTCGCCCCTTCGGTGCTCATCACCATCGAGCGCATCGAGTGGGGAGACGACGGCGAGTACTATAACGACATCAAGTACCTGAACGTGGCCAGGTCCATATGGACGTGATCGGTATCGGCCGATCTTTTACCTGCCGCCGGCAAGGCCCCTGAACACGTCCAGGCTCGTCTCCAGGTACTGACGGTTCTTGGAGAACACCTCGAAGGTGACCGTCTTATCATATTTTGCCGCTTTGAGCGCGTTCACCACCTTGTGCCAGTCGATGTTGCCCATGCCCAGGGCCAGGTGAAGGTCGCCATCGACGCCGTGGCCGCCCTTGTTGTCGTGCACGTGGACGTGGTACAGCCTGTCCTTGAACGTGTCGATGAAGTCGGCGATGTTGGCGCCGCCCTTGCAGGAGATGTTGGCGTGGCCGACGTCGAGGTGGAACTTCGCCCTGGGCTCCAGCTCGAACAGCTTCTTGAAGTCATCGACGCTCTGGTCCACGTTCTCCACGGTGACCGGCATGCCGGACTTCTCCGCCCTGTCGCACAAAACACTCAGCCCTTCGGCCATATGGCGGATCATCTCGTCCCTGTGGTAGAGCCCGAACCGGGTGTGCATGTGCACCGTGACCAGCCTCGCCTCGACCTCTTCCGCGAAGCCGATGACGCCGATGACCTCGCTCAGGGTGGCGTCCCTAATGGGCTTATACGGGTTGCCCACGTTCCATCCCCAGGGCGTGTGGCAGGTGAAAAATATCCCGGCTTCGTCCCGGGCCTTTTTTATCTCGCCTGCCCGCGATAAAAGCTTCGAGGTAGTGAACTTGGGCCCCTCGGCGCTAATTTCCAGAAAGTCGAAGCCGGCATCCTTCGCGTAGTTGATCTCCTGCAGGATGTCGCTGTCGCCCTTCGGGTCGGCGAGCGTTCCGTAGTACATGATTTACAATCGGGCCTCAACGATATTAACGTTTTTCCGTTCCATAAAAGCCAAAGGATAATGCCCCGGCCCGGTATACTGTCGATGGTAATCTTCATGGAGTTCAGCCTTGATAACACGGAGATCGTGCTGGTCGCGGCCCCGGAGGGGTTCAGGGACGAGGAGCTGTTCGTGCCCGAGGACGTTTTTTCGGGGGTGGGCGCCTTCGTGCTCACGGCCAGCACGACTAAGAAGCCGATATACGGCTCGCAGGGCGGTTCGACGCTCCCCGACCTGCACATCGAGGACATCAAAGTCGACAGCCTGAACGCCCTGGTCATCGCCGGCGGGAAGGGCGCCCGGGAGCACCTGTGGCACAATGAGGCGCTGCTTCGAAAGGTCAGGGAGGCGAACGAGAAGGGCAAGGTCATCGGAGCTATCTGTATATCGGGCGCAATACCCGCTATCGCGGGCATCATGCGGGGCCGCAGGGGCACCGTATACCCCGATACCGGGGCGCTGGAAGTGCTGAAAGAGAACGGCGAGACCTACGTGAACGAGGGCGTCGTCGTAGACGGGAACGTGGTCACGGGGGCGGGGCCCACGTACGCTAAGGAGTTCGCCGAGACAATATTAGCGCTGCTAAAGGAAAGGCTGCCCGCTGCCGCTCAGATGTAGGGCTTCAGCTCCCTGTACCTTTTAAGGACGATGTCCTTGAAGTCCCGGGGCCTGCGGCGGATGCGGTCAGCCGTCTCCGCGTCCCCCAGGTACTCGAGCCAGGAGGCCACCCAGAGGGCCTCCGCGCCCGTGAAGGCGACCAGGTAGTCCTTCAGGTCATTAAAATTATTGAGCGGCTTACCGTTAAAGATGTAAGGGCTCTTGCCCTCGGGCCTGAACAGCCCGCGGGCCATGTCGTGCTTATCACCGTCGGCCATGCAGAAGCCCCTCGTATATGCTCAGCGTTTCCCTGGCCGCCTTATCCCAGGTGAAGTACTCCAGGACCCTTTTCCGGGCGGCCTGTCCCCAGGCCTTCATGCGGCCCTCGTCCCTTAATGCCTCCAGGATGCCCCATGCGATATCCGCCGGCGAGTTCCCGTCGACGTGCACCCCGGTCCTTTCGGGGCCCGAGTTGACCACCTGCTCCTTGAGGCCTGATACGCCGCTCGCCCCGACCACGATGGGCTTTTCCATGGCCATGGCCTCCAGGCTCACGATGCCGAACGGCTCATATAATGACGGGAAGACGCAGAGGTCCGAGGCCGCGTAATGGAGTATACGCTCCTTTTCAGAAACGAACTCGAACCGGCAGGCGACGCTTTTTTCAAGGCCGAGCCGTGACACGAGGCTCCGGATGTCGTTCTCCTCGCCCCCGGTGCCCAGGATGACGAGCTTCGCCTCCGGGTGCTCCTTGAGCACGGCGGGCATGGCCTGCACCAGGTTCATGATGCCCTTGACCCAGTTGAGCCGTCCCACGAACAGTATCATCTTCTGGCCGTCCGCGATGCCATAGCGCTTCCTTAGCGCTTCGACTTCTCGCGGGACGGCTTTAGACGGGCCATACGTATCCGGGTCAATGCCATTCCAGACGACGTGGATCTTTTCGGCGGGCCAGCCGTGGCCGGCCAGGTCTTCCTTCATGGCATAGCTCACCGTGACTATATCGTCGGCAGTTGTGGCGCCCAGGTACTCGATATCGCCCACGGCCTTGCTCCCGCGCCCGCCGCTCCTGCCCCATTCTGTCGAGTGGACGTGGAACACGACGGGCAGGGATAGCTCGCCCTTCAGCGTGGGCGCGGCCATGGCGCCCATCCAGTCGTGGACGCAGGCCATGTCGAACTTAACCCCCTCCGCCCTCGTGAGCTGGTTGGCCAGCTTGGCACAGCACAGTATGTCATTGACCATGATGGAGCTGAAAAAGCGCAGCTGGCCTCCCCACGACCTTAGCTCGCCGTCCGAGATGACCTTCAGGAGGTCTGAGAAGTCGACCCCCAGGGGCCGGTGCACCGAGACGCCGTGGACCACCTCGCTGGTCTTCAGGCCGCCGTTGTTCATCGTGAACACGGCGACGTCGTGCCCTAGCCTCACGTACTCCCGGGTGATGTACTCTGCGTATGTGCCCAGGCCGCCCACCAGCCTCGGCGGGTACTCCCATGCGAAGAAGGCGATCCTCACGAATTAAGATTAATTTGTATTTATAAAATAATGGGGTCGGGTTTTAACGGCTATATTTCCCTTAAGCTTTTAGCCGCGCTTTCAGGGGTCACGGAGTTGATGTGGACCCTGGTATTGAGCTCGAAGCCGGCCTCAATGCCCAGCTTTGGGTAGATGCGCAGGTGCATGTGCACATCGTCGTCCACGGACTGGACGAACGCATAATTATACGGTGGGTCCGAGAGCAGCTTCGACAGCCTGGCGAGCACGTTCCTCGCCGTCACGGCGAAGTCGTCCCTCTCCTCGTCCGTCATCTCCGCCAGGTTCCTCCGCTTCCTCTTCGGGATGACCCAGGCCTCGTACGTGTAGCACGAGGCATAAGGGGCGATCGCCAGGGTGTGTGCCGTGTCCAGGATAGCCCTCGGCGAGCCCGACTCTTCCGCGATGACCCGGCCGTAGTCGAGGCCGCCCTGCTCTTTTATATTCTCCGGCACGATGGGGAGGGCGATGAGCTGGGAATGGGCGTGAGCGAGCGACGCCCCGGCCTCGCGGCCGTAGTTCCTGAAGAGAGAGATGTACCTGATGTAGGGTATGCCGGCGATCTCCGCGTAGCGGTCCTTATAAACGCGGAACAGGCGCTTAACTTCGCCGTCGGACATGAACTGGGGGTGATGGTCGTGCAGGGGGCTCTCTACGATGACCTCGTGGACGCCCGATGCCGTCATTCCCCTGCCGTCCATGAGCATGACGCCTTCCTGCTTTACGGCCGGGTACAGGTTTGGTATCACCCGGACGGTCCACCCTGTGAGGGGAGGCTTTCCGGGCTCGTCGGGCCTGTGGCTGTCGTCGAAGTAGCTCGCCTTGCTCGGGGGAGTCTTGTCCTCGCAGCCGGGGCAGAAGGAGCAGCCCTGCGCTCCCGCAGGGGGGTCCCGGGCCTTGATGAAGTCGCTGGGCCGCCTGGCTCGGTCGGTCGCGATGATCACCCATCGGTCGAGAAAATAGTCCCGGCGTAACTCGTTCATGAGCATTGTTTTGAGGCCGCGCCTAGATAAAGGTTATCGCATAGCGATTATCATAATTTAATGGATAGAGATTTATACGAAGTGTGCTATTGTATAGCACACACTGGAGCGGACGATGAGAGGCCACGGGATAGCGTTCGGCGCGGGCACGGTCATTAACGCCATCGCCACATATAAGGGGAGCGCCTTCGGCATCACATTAAAGACTGAGGCCGAAGTCACCCTGAGGGGCGACCTCGTTGAGGGCGAGATCGAGGGCGGCGGGGACACGAGGCTCATCGAGAGGGCCTGCGAGCTCGTGCTCGAAGAGTTCGATGTCGACTCCGGGGCGAAGATCAGAACTAAAAGCCAGGTGCCCCAGGCGAGCGGCCTGAAGTCCTCCAGCGCCGCGGCCAACGCCACCGTGCTTGCCACGCTGCGGGCCATAGGCAGGGATATGGAGCCCCTGGACATGGTGCGCCTCGGCGTGAGGGCGGCACTGGATACCGGCGTGTCCATCACGGGCGCCTTCGACGACGCGTGCGCCTCCATGCTGGGCGGGATCGTCGTTACTGATAACCGGAATAACGAGCTGCTGAAGCGGGAGCCCGTCGAGTCGGACGTCATCATCTATGCGCCCGATAAGAAGGCCTTTTCAAGCCAGACGAACGTCGCCCGGTCACGGGCCATCGGGCCCTGGGTGGACGCCGCGTTCGACATGGCCATGCGGGGCGAATACCGCAGGGCGATGACCCTGAACGGCTTCCTGTACACGGCCGCGCTCGGCTATAGCCCGGAGCCCATGATGGCGGCGCTAGAGCTGGGCGTCGACGCTGTGAGCCTTTCCGGCACGGGGCCTTCGTACGTGGCGCTGGCCTCCGGCGAGAAGCTCGAAGAGCTAAGGGCCGCCTGGTCGTCCTACCCCGGCAAAGTCATGATCACGAGAACGAACAACACAGGAGCTCATACGCTCAGGTGAGGTACATCATGTCCCTTGAAGAAGTCCGAGAGGAAGTTAAGAAAGTAGACCTCGAAATATTGCGCCTGCTGGCAAAGCGCATGCAGCTCGCGGGCCGTATCGTGGAGATCAAGAAGAAGGAAGGCATAGCCATTAACGATGATAAGCAGAATGAGCTCGTCGTGAAGCGGGCCATGGAGAAGGCGCTCGAGCTGGGCCTGGATACCGGGGCCGTGAAGGAGCTTTTCAAGGTCATCATCGATATGAGCATCAGCCGGCAGCATGAGCTCTCGGGCGAGGGCAGGCTTCCCTGAAACCTTTTCATTTGATATAAAATCTTAAAATATTACTACGAAGCCGTGTCTTGTCCTATAGCTAATGCAAATTTTCGTTTTCCGGTTATACATTCTTGGAGTGTCCTTTTCGCTGATGCGAATTCGAGCAACCACAGGGGCGCAGAGCGCACTGGAGTTCACAGAGTTTTTATTTAATAGTATGAGACACGGAGTACACGGAGCCCGGTTTATTGGTTTCCCTGGGGCACAGAGTTAATTGAGGCTCGGTTGACCAATAAACAATAATGCGGGTTTATTCTCAGCAGTGCCTCAATTAACTCTGTGCCCCAGGTAATTATAAACCCGTCTCCGTGCCCTCTGAGCCTCCATCTATAAAAAAACTCAGTGAACTCTGCGCTCTCCGTGCCCCTGTGGTTGAGGACACTCAACGACGGTATAACGTAAAAGCGCGTATAAAATACACATATATCAATCGTTTTGGGCAGGGATCACTTTACCTCGAGCCCCAACCCCCATATCGTTTTTAATACCTTTTGCAGCACCTCGTCGCTCCTGCCGGCGGGCACGCTGACGGTAAACCGGCAGGCGACAAAGTCAGGGCCGAGGGCGTCTGCTGTCTCGAAGCCTGCGCGCTTCACGCCGTCGATGTTCGACAGCGCCCACTGGAGGATCGAGGGGTCGGCGCCGATGGGCAGCTTCACCAGGATGTCCCGGCTCACGAGGGGCTCCTGGCAGGCGCGATCGCTGGCATCGCTGACGTCCTCGTACTTGAGAATGATAGTGCCGTCGGAAGTCTCCAGGGTGAAGTCGTCGGGCCCCGCGTGCTTCACGACCCCGTAGACGACCCGGCCGTCGAGCTCGAAGGCACGCTCCTTGCCCACGGCGTCCATGGCCCGAAGCCGGGGCTCCATATAGTCCCGGACGATGCGCTCGGAGCGCTTCCGGGCCCCTTCTGTATCGCCATAGTAGCGGGCGGCGGACCCGAAGTCCCGGGCGAAGCCCTCAAGGTCCCCGGCGTCCAGCTCCGACGATAGCTCCTCGCACGCCCCGACGAATGCCCTCCTGAGCTCGCCCGCGGGCCCGGACGACTGTATGAGCGCATAAAGCCCGGGGCTCTGGGACAGGACCCGGCCGAGCAGCTCTTTAGTGATCCCGTAGACGGGCGTCCGGAAGGCCGAGGCTTCATTTAAGTCCGCGTTCGACCTTTCGAGCGCGCGGCCCATGGCGACGTACATGAAATGGGTCAGGCCCTGGACGACGGCCATGTCCCTGTCGTGCCTCTCCGCAGTGGTCACGAGCACGCCGTAGCCGGCATCCTCGAAGAGGTCACGGATGATCGAAAACCAGCGCTCGCTCCGCTCCGTGGGCACGAGGGCAATGCTCATTCCCCGGCCGTCGGAGCCTGGGCCGAACAGCGGGTGGGCGCCGATGACCTCCACTCCCGGGGGCGAGTGCCGGAGCATAGACTCGACGGGCTTCACCTTGAGCGAGGACATGTCCATGAGCAGCGAGCCCTGCCTCATTTTTGGGGCGACCCCGGAGGCAACGTGCTCGACGGCGTCGATCGGGACCGACAGGACTACGATATCGAACGATCCTGCATCGCCAGGGCTCGATAATCCGACGCCGAGCGACCGCGCCACATCCGAGGCGTCCCGCCTCGAGCTGATGGACACCTCCATCCCGGAGTTCTTGAAAAGCGAGGTACACCACCGGCCCATCCCGCCGGCCCCGCCCACGACGAGCACCTTAAACGGCATCCCTGGCGCTCCTCTCCATGACGTCGAGCGGCGGCTTCACGCCCGTCCATATCTCGAAGGACAGGGCGCCCTGCCTTGCCAGCATGGTGATGCCGTCGATGGCCTTCGCCCCGGCCGCCTTCGCCTCCTTGAGGAGCTGTGTCTCCACAGGCTTATACACCAGGTCGAATACCGCCTGCTCAGGGCCGAGCATGGCGGCCGTGACCAGGGTCCGGTCCTCGCCCATGCCCACGGTGGTCGTGTTGACGATGACGTCCGAGATAGCCACCTTTTCGGCCAGCGAGTCCATGCCGGTGCCGAACACGTCGCCGTACTCCCGCATGTATGCGGCAAGGTCTGCCGCCTTGGGCGCGGTGCGGTTGGCGATGGTGACCGTTGCGCCTTCTTTTAATAGTCCGTATGTCACGGCCCTGGCGGCGCCCCCGGCGCCCATCACGAGCACGTTCCTGCCCTTCACCCTGACGCCGCTGTCCCTGAGCGATGCTATCGCTCCAGGGGCGTCGGTGTTGTACGCTTTGTTCGTATGAAAATCGATGGTGTTGGCGGCGCCGATGTCGCGGACGGCCTGGTCGGCCTCGACGAACCGTATGACGGCCTCCTTGTGGGGCACCGTGACGTTGAGGCCCCCGAATCCCAGGGCCCGGGCCCCGTTGACTGCCTCGTAGAGGTATCGGCCTTTGACGTGGAAGGGGGCATAATAGCAGTCCATGCCCAGGGCCTTGAAGGCCGCGTTGTGCATGGCCGGAGAAAGCGAGTGCGCGACCGGGTCGCCGATGACGCCGTACAACGTGATCATACGGTAAAAAATTCACGTTAAAAGAGATAAACCTATGTTACGTTTTTGGGTACTGCACATGAAGATAGTTATTGATCGGATAAGGAACCCACAATTTGCTCAAATACCTTATCGGGCGCCACGTTCCCGTCAACGACCTTCCAGTTCCCGAGGATGAGCAAAGCGCGGGAACGGTTCTTCTGCAGGTGAGGCAGCGTCTCGAACATCTCCTCGCTGTCCCCCCGCTTCTTGATGCGGCGGAGCGCCTCCTCGGGCGAGACGTCCAGGAAGAACATGTGAGGGGACTTCGGGAGCAGGAAGTTTACGACGGCGTAGACTGGCCTGATGATGGCCCTGGGCAGGTAGGCGCAGGCGAGCGTGTACCGGACGAAGATGACGTCCCGGTCCCCTCGGCAATATAGAATGATGGAGCGCACCACGTCCAGGCCGTAAAAGAACGTCGCGACGAGGCGCCAGAACGCGCCGCTCTTGACCAGCGAGCGCTTGGCGATGTGCCCGAAGGCGTTATCGCTCGCAGGATGAATCCGCAGCGCGACCTCCCGGCCGCTCTTAGAGAGGTACTCCTTCAGCTTATACGCCTGGGTATCCTTGCCCGAGCCGTCCAGGCCGTCAATAACGTAGAAACGCATCAGACCGCCCCGAACAATAGGAATAGGACGACCGCGGACAGCGGTATGGCCAGGTTATCCAGCCCTTTGGGCGTCACGCCCTCCACGACCATGATCACCAGGCCTATGGCGGCGGACATCCAGGCGGCGTCCTGCAGCGGCACGCCGTAATATACCATCCCCCCGACCAGGGAGAGGGCGGTGCCGGCGAACACGGCAAGGGAGCCCTCGATGCTCTTCTTATCGATGATCCGGTAGGGGTGGCGGCCGAACTTCCGGCCGATGACGGCCCCAAGGCCGTCCCCGTAAGCCAGGGGGAGCATGCCGACGGCCACGACCACGGGGCTCTTCGCGAAAAGCCCGGCGAGCACCGTGAACATCAAACAGTAATAAACCAGCCCCCACTCGTTCCCGGCGTCCGACGCCGATATGAGCGACAGCTTCCGGATGACCTTCCGGTACGCCTTACGGAAAAAGCTCTCCTCGCCAGGCACCACGGTAAGCTTGTTCAAGAAGTAAAGCTGCATCCTCTGCGTAATGAGCAGCGAGAACAGCAGGGCAGAGCCCGCGATGAGCACCTCCGCGTACCAATTATCGAAAAAGGCTAAAATGAACACGATGTTGCCCATCGCGATGTGCAGGATCTTCCTGCCCACGGCCCTGTCGCCCTTCCACAGCTTCTCAACGGCTAAAAAGATCAGGATGATATAGACATAGACCAGGACCCCGCCCAGCACGTCATGCAGGGAGAACCCGAGCAAGGCGTCACTTCCTCTGGATGGCCAGCACGCCGCCCGGGCATATCTCGACGCAGATGAAGCACTTGATGCACTTCGAGCCGAAGGCCGGCTTGCTGCCGAGCGCGATGTTCTTCGTTGGGCAGGCGTTCACGCAGAGGCCGCACTGCGTACAATTTCCAGCCAGCACGATGCGGGACGGGTCGATGGCGTTCATCTCCCGGCGGACCTCCTTTAGCGATACGATGTCCTGGCCGTAGATGCGCTTCGCGAGCGGATGGGCTATCCGGTTGAGGCGCTGGCTCGTCCAGGCGTCCTCCATGTACGGCATGACCTTGCCGAGGAGCGAGCTTTTGATCTTCACGCTGGCGCCCCGGGCGTTCCCGACGGTCCTCGGGTTGACGTCGCCCAGGCGTCGGGATGCGGCGATGCGCACCATCTCCACGTCATCCGGCTCGATCCCGATGACCCGGGCCGCCACCGCGTCCAGCGCCACCGCGTCCTTGCTGGCCAGGATCATGTTGGCCTGGTACGCCGATTTAGCCTCGGAGGGCCCGTAGTACGGGCCGGCGGGCCTCACCGACTGGGCGATGCTCGTGGCGTCCATTACATTTAAAACGATGCGGGGCTTGAGGAACTCGTAAAAATCCACCAATGGCCCGTCCAGGCCCAGGACGTGGACCTTCGGCCTGAACTCGGGCTGCACGAGCCCGAAAAGGTTCTTCATGCCTCCGGAAAGATGAGTGAGAAAGTGATGCTTAAGGACGGGTACGTTGATGATGGCGTCCACCTCGAGTGCCGGCCTCGCGATGGGCACTCTCTTCAGGGTCTTTGCCCCCGGCAGCGATATCTCGATGTGGCCGGCGCTCCAGTCGACGAGCTCTCCGCCCGCCTGCTCGATGGCGCGTATGCCGGACGCGTCGAACACCGTCTTCGGGTCCCACCCGAGAATAGGCAGGTCCCCGACTAGCGGTTTCGCCCCCTGCTCCGCGACCATCTTTACCAGGGCTACGACAACGTCGACGTTCGTGACCAGGCCGCTGCCCGAAGGCTTCGCACAGCTCAGGTTAGGCTTGATGAGGACGGTGCCGCTGACCTCGAGCCCCCCGGCGAGCTGGACCGCGTCGCTCACGGCCTTTGAAGGATCGCTGTTCTTAACGAGGGATACGAATGTCACTGCCTTTACTTCCTTAAAATACCTAAGATATGTAGATGATATAAAAAGCTTTTTTAATTTTGGTTAAGCGATGGAAAATAAGCAGTTAAAATAAAAGGCGAGAAATGGAGAAAAACGTTTTTATGCGGCTGTTTCGACACGCCAGGTGGTGCTCTTGGAATAGCTCCACTTCTCTATGAGCAGGTCCTTGCACTCGTCCGAAAGGATCTTCATGTTAGTGCCGACCTCCTTCGGGCTCATGCCAAGGTCCCTCGCGATGTACTTGGACTTAAAGAACTGCTTCCCTTCCTTTAAGCCGTTCTTAAGGTACTCGATGATGACTTCCTGGCTGTGGTTATACTTATCCTTTAGCTGTAGTTTCTTTAACATGGTCTTCTTTCCTTCCCCTCTGAATGTTATTATGTACCAGCAAGTATATATAACCTTCGACTCTCGCAAAATTTTTTTGATTTTTCGGGCCGCTGAAGTAATGATATTGTCTTTTATATATAAATGGATAGCGCGCAGAAGCCATGCAAGAGACCGACATTCCCTTAAAAGCATACAAAAGCTTTTTAGGGCATCAACATATTATGTTCGTCTTGATTTCAATGAAGAAGGCCGACGAATCGAAGAAACAAAAGGCCCCCGCGAAAACGGAAGATAATAAGGGCTCTCCGGAAGAGCCCGAAAGCAACCTGGGGCCGTTCGAGAAGCTCAAGTGGCCCGAGCTTCCGACCAAACAGGCCATCGGCATACCGCTGGCCGTACTGGCCATAGCGCTATTGATCACGGGCTTCACGTACTTCACCGTAGGGTCGCCCCTGCACCTGGGGCTGGACTTCCAGGGCGGCACGCTGGTCACCCTGAAGACGGACAAGACGGATGCCGCGCTCCAGGGCGAGTTCTCGCAGTACCCGCTCAGCCTGATCACCCGGGACCCGTCGGGCACGGTCTCGATCCGGTTCAGCTCGATGGAGCAGGCGCAGCTCGACTCGCTAACGGCGTACCTCGCTAATGCGTACCCGGACGCCTCACTGGAGCATACGGGAAGCACCTTCAGCGCCACCAACCAGAGCCAGGCAGTAATAGCCATCGTGGCCGCCTTCATCCTGATGGCGCTCGTAATATTCATCATCTTCAGGGACTTCGTCCCATCCATCGCGGTCATCACGTCGGCGTTCTCGGACATCATGATCGCCGTGGCGCTCATGAACATATTCGGGATCGAGCTGACGTTCGGGACGTTCGCCGCCCTGTTAATGTTGATCGGCTACTCGGTGGACACCGATATTTTGCTGACGACCAAGGTGCTAGGAGAGCGGAAGTACCTGGACAAGAAGATCACGTCCTGCCGGGCCACGGGCCTGACAATGACCGGCGCGGCCATCGTCGCCTTCCTGGTGCTCCACATCGTGGCGAGCTACGGGTACCTCGTCGGGTTCTCCACCATACCGGTGCTCGCGAACATCTCGACGGTCATGATCTTCGGCCTGATCGCGGACCTCATGAACACCTGGTTCCTGAACGCCGGCCTGTTGAAATGGTACATGGAATCTCCGCAGGGGAGGGCAAAATATGCCTGAGAAGCCGCAGGGAACGTGGACGAAGCTGCTCACCGACTACCGCGTGATCCTCCTGGTCATCGCCCTGTTACTATCGATCATCTTCCTGGGGCCGAGCTACTCGAACGGCCAGCTTACGACCAATCTGAAGTTCGGGCTGGACTTCGAGGGAGGCTCCTTCGTCAAGCTCAAGCTGGTCAACAACACCACGCCGACCATCAGCGACAAGACGCTCGAGGATACCAAGGCCATACTGGAGAATAAGATCAACAGCTACGGCCTCAAGAACACGCCCGTCAACACGGTAAGGGACGACTCGGGCAACGCGTACGTGCTCATCGACTTCGCGGGCATCCCGTACGAGGAGGCCATGTCCATCGTGGGCAAGCAGGGCAAGTTCGAGATGAGGATCCAGACCCAGGGCAACGAGTCGGCCTTCATACTCGACGGCAGCGAAGTTCAGGGCGTTTCAGACCCGACCTCCGAGCTGTCCGGCACGGAGACGGCCTGGGGCGTGACATTCAGCCTGACAAAGGCAGGCGCGGAGAAGTTCCAGCAGGCCGCCATCCAGTACGGGGCCACGACCGCCCCGGAGGAACACTATATCATGATGATCCTGGACGGTAAAGTGTTCTACTCGAGGCCCCTCTCGTCCGAGCTGGCGAACAGCCTGAAGACGAAGCAGGTGGACCAGATGGTCGCCATGACCGGGACTGGCGACGAGGGCAAGGCCATCGCGAAAGAGGTGGCCGTCCACATGAAGGGCGGCTCGCTGCCTGTCAGCGTCCAGGTGGTCAGCTCAGGGCAGGTGCCCGCCGAGCAGGGCGCCACGTTCAAGACCATGGTCATCATCGGCATGATCCTGGCCCAGGCCGCCATCGGCCTCATCATGTACCTGCGCTACCGGGAGCCCAGGATCATACTACCCATGTTCCTGACCTCGATATTCGAGGTGGTCATACTCCTGGGCGTGGCGGCGTTCATCAACTGGGAGATCGACCTTCCCTCGGTGGCCGGCATCATCGCCGTGATAGGCACTGGAATAGACCAGCTTATCATCATCACGGACGAGGTCATGGCCACGGGCAGGGCGCCCACCACGAAGAAGATCCTCCAGAAGCTGTCGTCGGCCTTCAAGATCATCGTGTCCTCCGCGGCCACGGTGGTCGTGGCCATGATACCGCTCTGGTACATGGGCTTCGGCGCGCTCAAGGGGTTCGCCATCACGACGATCCTGGGCGTGTTCATCGGCATCCTCATAACGAGGCCCGCCTACGGCAGGATCATCGGCGACATCTTAAGTAAGTAGGGCAGCCCCCTACTTTCCCTCTTTTTTAAGCGTGCTAAATGTTAATATCCTAAAAAGCATACAGCTAAGCTTATGAGCGACGAGGCTACAAAGCTCATTGAGTGCCCCCTCGAGTACTCGCTGAGCGATGACGGCGGCGCCATCAGCAGCGGCGCCGCGGTGGGGCGCATCGACGAGGAGAACGTATCGATCGTCCCGAAGCTGGGCGAGGCCATACTCTTTTCGCCCCGCGAGATACTGGAGTTCGCCGAAGGCGACTATTCTATCAATTTACTATTGACGTCGAAGGAAAAGCTCGCCATCACGAAGCTGGGCATCAACTTCGAGAACTTTTCCCGCATACTCTCGAAGGCCAGGAACGACGTGGTCATGAAGGACATGCTCATGCAGGAGAGCCTGGTGCTGGGAGGCCTGAAGGGCTTCTACGAGTATGAGGGAAGATCGGGCGGCTGCGAGCTGCGCCTGTTCGAGGCAGGGCTGGTGCTCGCAGTCGAGCGGGGCGAGCCCTTGCGATTCCAGTACAGCAACATCGCCGGCATCGCGGAAGGCGACTACTCGCTCACGCTCACAATGGAGAGCGGCGAAAAGCTGACCATCTCCAGGATGGGCGGCCGGCACGAGCCCTTCAAGAAGGCCCTGAACGACGCCATGAACACGCTCACCCTGAAGACGCAGGAACTGATAAAAGGCTTCACCCCGGGCATCGACTCGTCCTCGCTCAGGAGGGCGGCCAGGCTCATGAGGGACGGCAAGGCTGCGAGGAAGGCCGACCTGGACGCCATATCCCCGGCCATTTGGCGCGGCCTGGAGAAGAAGATCGAGGAGGTCGGCATCCTGGAGGAATATAAGTTCATCGGGACGCTGGCGCAGAAGGACAGGATGTGCGCCGGGTTCAAGAGAGGCCTGATGGGCGACGTCACGGGCGACTACGTCTGGATCCTGGCCCCGGTACCCGCCTCGAACGCCATGATCCTGGAGGCGGTGACGGTCGGCGAGGGCGAGACAGTGGAGCCCCTCCAGTCAGCGGCGGAAGGCGAGGCCACCGAAGAGGAGCCGAAGGACGAGGAAGTGAACAAGAGCGGCGGGCGCTGGGCGACGTACGTGTTCAGCATCGTGCCCAGGAGCCAGTACCCGGCAGCGGACATGGACGCCGCGGCGGACGCCTTCATCAGGTCCCTGAACGACTGCATGCTCTCCATCAACTTCAGGAGGGAGCCGATATTTACTTCAGACGAGGACCTGGAGCTTCCGAGGAACATCAAGTACTGGTACTCCGTGCAGAAGCTGCCCCTGCTTCGCGAGCTGCGGAGCCACTTCGTGGGGCGGGCCATCCACGTCAACAAGGCGCAGTGGCAGAAGGCTGTCCGGGCTGTTCTGGAGTTCAACGTGAAGTCTAAGGACGACCGGGCGAAATACACGAAGTAAGGCAAGACCTTAAGCTTTTATATTTTGGAGGGTAAGAGGGATTACTATGGCCGGTTATAAGCAGCCCTGCCGGTACTGCGGCAAGCTGGTGCCACCCGACGCCAGGATATGCCCGTACTGCGGCAAGGGAACGCCCATCGGGTCGCTAAAGTGCCCCCGGTGCAGGGACAATATCGAGAAGGACTATGCGGTATGCCCGCACTGCGGGCTGTCGCTCCAGACGGCGTGCCCCGTGTGCGGCAAGCAGACCTTCTTCGGGGATAACTGCGAAGTGTGCGGCGCCTCGCTCAAGGTGACCTGCCCCAAGTGCGGCACGGTGCAGCCCGCGGTGGGCCCGAATTGCTCGAAATGCGGTAAGCCATTGAAAAAGTAAAACGGAGGGAGCATAATGGTAGAGTTTCAATCATTTACGAAGAACTACGAGGACCTGTGCACCGAGGCGGGGTTCCAGTTCATCTTCAAGTGCGACATCTGCGGCGACGGATACAAGTCGAAGTTCATCGAGTCGAAAACGTATAAAAAGGCCAACCTGTTCAACATGTTCGGCAAGGCCGTGCAGATCGGCGCCGACCTGGCCGGCGCCTCCAGGATAGGCAACGCCGCCAGCCGGGGAGCGGACCTGATGCACAACCGCCACTCGGGCATGACCCCCGAATGGCACAAGGAGTACGAGGTCGCCTTCGAGGAGGCCCAGAACGAGGCCAAAGGCCACTTCCACCGCTGCCCCAAGTGCCGGCAGTACGTGTGCGATGCCGACTGGAACGAGGACGACGGCATGTGCGTCGAGGATGCGCCGAGGGAGAACGTCGAGGTCACGGCGGCACGGGCCGAGCGCATGAAGCAGGAAATACAGGAGAAGGCCCAGAAGGCCAGCGTGTTCCACGGCGAGATCGAGCGGCGCACTACTACCTGTCCTGCCTGCGGCAAGCCCGCCGGCGAGGGCAAGTTCTGTAACAATTGCGGCGCCCCGTTAGGCATGGCCGTGTGCCCGAAGTGCGGCAACAAGGTGGCCCTCGGGACAAGGTTTTGCGGCGAGTGCGGCATGAAGATGCCGTAAGCGCCTTATTTCGTCCTTTTTTTAGCGATCTCTCCGAGCGACGGGCAGAAGCTATCCTCTTTCAGCAGCCTGCTGTCCGTGTATTTGCCGATGTAGTAGGGGAACTTTTCGCATACCCGTGGCTTCGTGTCCTGTATGGCGCACGCCGCCCTGCCTTCCACATACTGGAGGAATGTGCAGCCGCGATCCTTGCGTTTCACGTACACGGCGCACTCCAGCAGCCCCGTCACGTATAGAAGCTCAAAAAAGCGCTCGTCATCGACCCCGGCGCCCGAGAGGAACGACCTGGCCTCCTCCTTTGCGGCCTCGACGGCATCCCGGCGCATCGCGAGCAGCGGCGTCCTCCGGCGGTCCACGACAAGGCGCTCGAGTATGTCCGCCCTCTTCTGCCCGACCCAGCGCTTCACGTCGCCATGGCAGACGGAAATGAAGCGGATCGAGGAGCAGCATCGCCCGCATCGCAGGCACTCGAACTCGGGAAGCTCCACCGCCTCCCGGTCTCCCAGGAGGCGGGCACTATCGGGGAAAAGCTCGCATATGCGGGATAGCTGATCCAGGTCCTCCCGGCCTGCACGGCCATAGAGAAGCGGGTTATCGTTAAAAAAGCGCAGCAAATCCTCAGAGACCATAGAGACCACTCAGACATGGTTTCGAGAGGCGGCTTATTAGCCTTTTGGTTTCTTAGACGTGGGCCCTGTACATGACCACCAGGCTGGCGAGAAGCCCGAAGCCCAGTAACAGGAAAGCGCCGGCCTGCGGGTTTATTTCGGGCAGCGTGATGTCGCCGATATGGCCGGCATAGCTGGCGGCCACGGCTGCGAGGGCTATGATCAGCACGACGAAGATGAGGCTAGCGGTGGACGCAGTGACAACACCAAGTCTCATTGTATATTCACAATAATATAATAAGTGGATGGATAGTAAGGCCTTATGGAGTAAATTCAATAGCTATGAGGGCCGAAATTCGCGGTTTGCACGGCTTTGGCCCGGTATTTGGCCGTTTATAGACTAGCGTATGATAAAGACCGAGCAGCAGGCGTCCTGCACCACCCTGGCCGAGACGCTTCCCAGCGGCCTCTTCCTGCCCTCGCACTTCCCCGACGCGCCCAGGATGACGGCGTCCGCCCCGATCTTGTCCGCCGTCCTGACGATCGCCTCCGCGGGCTCCCCCGCCTCCAGCATGGTCGTGATGCCTACCTCCCTGGAGAGCGCCTTCTGCTTGATGCCCTGTACCGTTTCCTTGCCTTCCGCGTAGGCGGCCTTCTGGTCCCTGCCAGGGCTGAGCGCGTACACGACGAAGAGTGCCGCCCTGTACCTGGACGCGTAGTCTATGGCGTAATCAATGGCCCTGTCGGTGTGGGGCATGCCATCGGTGGCGAGTAGTACCTTCATCAGTGAGACATTGGCCTGTTTCGCTTTATATTTGTGGCGGGTTTACCGCGCTAAACATATCATGGCACTATGGCAGGCAAACTTTTTTGAAAAAAAAGCTTTCCTCCAGCCTTTCAAAAAACTTTTTTGGTGCCGCCTCCTCCGGAGGCGGAAAAATATTTTAAGGATAGTGTGGCGGGCCCGATGGGATTTGAACCCATGGCATGCGGATTAAGAGTCCGCCGCTCTGCCTGACTGAGCCACGGGCCCAAGACACAAAAGCGGCGCCATAATGCCACCATTCCGGTGCGGCGCAGCGAACCTTTTATAGTCTCATCTAGGATATATACATTGCGGTATATAGCCAGCCACGCCCGCCCGCACAAAGTTTATCAACATCCATCACAACTATCGCACCTTTTAAAGAAAGACAAAAAAACGAGAACGGAGGGCTAATCGTACAGGCAAGACAGCTCGGCGAGCTCCCGCCGCTACACAAACAAAAATACTTGTACATCATCCTCGGCGGAGGCAGCATAGGCGTCGCTCTGGCACGGGAACTGACACGATCCCGGAAAGACTTCCTCATGGTCGACGCGGACCCGGCCAGGGTAGAGGCGCTACGGGAGCAGGACTACGAGGCCGTGGAGGGCGACATCGGCTCATACAGGATACTACAGGAGCTGCCCCTTAAGGGCGTCGAAGGCATATTCATCCTCAGCTCCAGCCAGGCCGCCAACGTCAAGGCCCTCGAATTCGTGAAAAGCCAGTCGCCCGCGCCGTTCGTCATGGCCAGGGCCGTCGACCTGCTCACCATCGACGAGCTCTACAGGGCCGGCGCCGACATCGTGCTCCACCCGCCCACCATCGTCGCCGACGAGGCGCTCAACGAGCTACAGAAGATGGAGCTCAGGGGGGCGGCGTGGCAGCTCATGAGCTACATAAAAACACTGGATCCGGACCAGCGCATAGGCATCGTGGTGCACGACAACCCCGACTCCGACGCGTTCGCCAGCGCGCTCTGCCTCCGTACCATGGCCGAGAGCCTGGGCAGGAGCGCCGACATCCTCTACTACGGCACCATCGGCCACCACGAGACCCGGGCCTTCGTGAACCTTTTAGACATACCGCTCATCCACATTACTAACGGGATCCCCGACAGGTACTCCGTCATCGCGCTGGTGGACTGTAACACGCCGGGGAAGAACAACTCCCTCCCGCGGGGCACCCGGGTCAACGTGATCATCGACCACCACCCGCCTCCCGACGGGATCGAGCCGGGCGCGGACTTCGTGGACATCAGGCCCGACGTGGGGGCGTCGTCCACCATGATGACCAGGTACCTGCAGGAGCTCGACTTCGAGCTGACGAGCAACCTGGCGACCGCGCTATTATACGGCATCCGGACCGACACGAACGAGTTCAAGCGGAACACCTCGGCCGCCGACCTCAACGCGGCCGCATACCTCTACGGGTTCGTGGATAAGGACCTCTTATCCCAGATCGAGACGCCGTCCATGTCCCCGGAGGCGATGGACGTCCTGGGCGTCGCCATCCGGAACAAGAAGATCGAGGGTAGCTACCTCATCTCGAACGTCGGCTTCATCCACGACCGTGATACCCTGCCCCAGGCCGCCGACTATTTGCTGAAGCTGGAGGGCATCTCCACGGTGCTCGTGTTCGGCATCACCGAGGACCGCATATTCATTTCCGCCAGGAGCAAGGACATCCGCATCAACATAGGGGACGCCGTCCAGAAGGCCTTCGGCGAGATCGGCTCGGCCGGCGGCCACCAGAAGACCGCCGCGGCGCAGATCCCCCTAGGCGTGTTCAGCGGCGTCAAGGACCGGGCCATCCTGATGAAGCTGACCGAAGAGGCCGTGACCCGCCGGTTCCTTGCCGCCGTTGGGATGGAAGGCCAGGGCGAGTGAGAAGCTACTCTAAGATTTAATAAGTTGCTCGAAGACTTTTTCAGCTACGAAGCGGCTCGAAGCGTGCCTGAAACTACACGAAGACATAATAAAATTATTTTAAAAAGGCTTAGAGAACTTTGAGCCAGCTTCGTGTCGCTTTGAGGCTGAAAAAGTCTTCGAGCATCCTTAACCGGTTTAGAGAGGCTTAAGATTATTTTTTAGGCTTCTTGCTATACCGGGCGTACTCGAGCACGACGAGCAGCAGGATCACCATCAGGCAGCCGGCAAAGAACCACAGGCCCGTGTGCTGGACGATGGGCACGACGCTCTGGCTCGCCTGGTCCCAGACGCTCCTCGCGACCTCCGCCGTGGGAACCGGGGGCGGGTATGCCACCACGGGCACAGCCGACGCGGTGGGCGATGCAGCGGAGTTCATCAGGTACGTGCCGCCGGCGCTCTTCGAGGCCTCGTCCAGGACGGGCGAGTAAGAGTTCTGCGTCAGTGGCACCAGGTACTCTACCAGGACGGAGGCGACGGCCACGATGGGCAGGACGATGATGTACCGCCTCAGGGCGTCCATGACGGCCCCGGCGCCGGACTTCCCGGGCAGGATGATGATGGCGCGGTTCATGGCCTCGTAGAGCTTGACCTCGCGGCCCTTCTCGCTGTACTTCGTCCGGGCGATCCTGACCAGCCCGGCCTCCATGAGCTTCTCGATGTTATACTGGGCCGTGGTGAGCGGTATGCTCAGCCTCTCCGCCACGCCCGACGTGGACATGGGGCCGTCCGCCAGCAGCTCCATGATCTCCATGGCCGTGTCGTTGGATACGGTCTGGGTGATCGCCTTTGACTTCTTGCCTAACGGCACTACGAGGAACTTTTCATCATCCGCCATATGGTTGAACTATTAATATGGCATCATTAATCTCTTTTTCTATAACTACGAAAGGATTTGGAGTTAAAAATAGAAAAGGGAGGCCGATTGGCCCTCCTTTGTTCGTTTGTGGTGTTTTAACGCTTCCTGAGGAAGAGTGCCGTGCCGGAGAGGGCGACGAGCGCGAGCACTGCCTCAAATCCCGGGATGCCGAACAGCCCGCCGCTGCCACTGGGCTTGGGCGTCGGGGTGGGGGTCGGGGTCGCGAGCATTAGCTGGGACATGATAGCGTTAATGTGGGTCTCCTGCTGGTAGGCGGTGAAGTCCACTTTCTCCTGGTAGTTCTTGCCGCTGACGGAGGCCGTCACGACCGCCTGGTAGAGGCCGTAGGGCAGGTTCTTGATCTCGATCTTGCCGTTCATGTCGGTGACCGCGGTCGCCTTGACCCCTGGCAGCACTGTGCCGTCGGTCTGGTTGCGCTCATAGATCGTCACGTTGGCGCCCTGGACGCCTATGGCGCGGTCCAGTAGATTGCCGCTCTGCACCGTGCCGGTGAGGTCGGTGACCCACGAGTCCATGGCCAGGTCAAGCACGATGGCTTCGGCCTTGGCGGCCTCGCCGGCCTTCTGGGCGGGCACGATGTGGACGAGCGCATATGCCGTCCTGTCGTTAAGCTCGGCCTTCACTACGTAGTTAAAGGTCTTGGATGAGTCGTAGGGCACGTTCGTGAAGGAGAACGACCCGGTGCCGGTGCTCCCGTCCTTCGTGGTGACGGTCTTCATGGGCGAGTTCCCCATGTTCTTGCCGTCCCAGGAGTATAGCTGCACTTTCGCGCCGCCCATGGGCAGGGCGCCGCTGTATACGTATCCGTTGATGTTCACAACTTGCGTGCTCTGCGCCATGCCGGCAGGCACGAAGAAGGCTATCGCCACCATAGCCAGTACGATTAATCCGATCCTCTTCACTCAGATTCCCTCTGCTTTTTCGATGTTATCAATTGTAAAGAAAGGAGCATATATAGCTTTTCTCACAATCGTTCAATTTTATAACCTTTACCTACTTTCTAGTATAAACATTTGCCGCTGTTCGATTTAGTAAAAAAGGCCTCTTTATAGGGTGGTTTGCCTGACGGGGGATAGGTCTGCCAGCGTGCATGCCTCCCGGCCGTTCCTGTTCAGGAACCCGGCGAAGCTGATCGAGTTGCCCATCTCCGGGTGGTACACGATCACGAACTTGGGGTCCACCTTCTCCACGAGCTCCCGCAGCCCGTTAAAGTCGATGTGGTCGCTGAGGCAGATACACGGGTGATCGTAGTAGTGCTGGCCCGTGAGAACGTACTTCTTCATGCCGTAGGGCAGCCGGTCCAGGCTCCAGGGGGACGTGATGCACAAGCCGCCGTCGAACTCCCCCAGCCTGCCGATCTCGCCCGCCTCGTCTCCCAGGAGGTGCCTGGTCAGGGTGAGCGCGCTCCGGTCCATCTCGATGGGGCGCTCGTCCCCGAGTTCCCTGATCAAAGAAACGGCCCGCTGCGCCTTGCCGAACGAGTACGCGCCGAAGCCCACGCGGCGCTCGCCGAGCGCGGCCTCGAAGGCGTCGTAGTCGTCCTGGAAGATACACGAAAGATCGCCCGGGTTGCCGTAGGTCGCCTCCATGACGAGCAGGTCGCACTTCGGCAGGTCCCGGTAGTCTTTTATGTCGCCTGTCACGAGGGTTTTGATGCCCACCTCGTTCTCCCAGGAGAATGCGGTCGAGCCGATCGAGTGGTAAGTATTGAACGTCTTCACCTTCACTCCGCCGACATCGAGGGAGTCGCCGACCTTAAATCTGGTCCCTTCGAAGCGCAGGTCATGCCTCAGCTCCAGGGCCACGGCCGTCTTATCGGAGGCGATGGACTTCTTCGAGAGCATGGCCGACTTGCCGTAGTGGTCGGTGTGGGCGTGGGTGATCAAAAAGTGCTGGTCGTCGTTCCGGGAGAGCCTCGTCGTGTCGATGCCGAAGGTGAGGTCGTTCCCGCCCGCCCTGAAGGATAGCGATAGGTGGGGCTTGCACTTGCCCCCGGAGGTCTTTCTCCGGAGGGCGGTAAAGCCCATATCGCCGAGTCTCCTGGTCGCGTCCATCGGGTGACCGTTATTCTCCTGATACTATTTACTCTTTGTGGGATTGGGTGAAAAAAAGTGGCTACGAGTGGTCGTTTTGCTCAGGGCCGCCGGCTCAGGAAGGACAGCGGGCCCCAGTTAAGCTCCAGGTCGACCTCCCTGCGGATGGCGTCCAGGGTGGCCTCGCTCCCGAAGAGCTTCAGCTTGCCGTCGACGGTGACGATGGGCACCCTCAGGCCGTTCTTCCGGATGCAGTCGGCCACTTCGGGGTAGCCCTTCATGACGTCGGAGAACACGTTGACAAGAGAAACCTCGACCCGGTCGCCGTAAGCGTCTAAAAGCGCTTTCACCGTGCCGTCGTCCTGGCGGTGGGCCTGGCCCCCGCAGGAAGAATAATTAGAGCATTCGCTGCAGCCAGCTTCCGGGTAGTACCCGAATAATTTAACGTCCACCTTTCGCGCCATGTGTACTGTTATAGGCCTCATGCCGGGGCAAAAACTTTTCCATCGCGACGTATGGGCGCCAGAGCTCCATGCGGTCGCAATGGGGCGATAAAATTTTTCCTCCAGGTGCGGCGGTTAAAAAATAAAACAAGAAATATAAAAACATTTTTTGGGAAAATAATATAAATTTGTAGTTATTTTTCGATAAAAAGCCCACTTCTGTGCATTTATTTCGATTAACGCAATATTTAAGACATAAAAGGATTCTGGTATTTACTATGGCAAAAATATCTCCCTCAGAGGAGCTTGTGGTAAATATCAGGGAGTTATGTGGCGACACCATCGCCAACGATTACGTCAACATGATGAACCAGGTCAGCCAGCCCAGGTTCAGCGCTATTAAAAACACCTTCAAGGACTCGACATCTGTCTTTATAATGGCTTGCGCCAACAGCAATATTCTTTATAAGGACTTGAGGGAAGCGGGCTTGAAGCTCGGGATAGCTAGCGTGGAGACGTTCTCCAGGCGGATATATGAGATGCGCCGGGCAGGGCTCATCTACACGGAGTCGATGCATAACAAGGGGCCTGGTAGGCCAAAGCTAAGGCTAAGATTCAATCCGAACGCATTCAAGGAAATGTTCAACATGGACCCGGGCACGCTGCTTACGGCCCATCCGGAAGAACACAAAGTAGTAATTTAAAGGAATATGCGATGTGTGCCCCCTCATCGCCATATTCCTAAAAACGATTGCCCCCCAATAATAACCCCCTGCTTCTTAGTAGCTTTTGCTATATTACTGCCGTTTTAGGCCGGGGCCGACAAAAAATATATCTCATGCCCCGATATTCTCTGTGCGTTAATCATTTTGAGGAGAGAGCATGGATACATATGATAAGGTCTTTGAGCTCGCCAAGAACCGGGGGTTCATCTGGCCATCATTCGAGATATACGGCGGCGCATCCGGATTCTACGACTACGGCCCCATGGGCGCCACGCTGAAGCGGAAGATCGAGGACGCCTGGCGGCGTCTCTATTGCGTGGGCGAGGGCTTCTACGAGATCGAGGCCCCCACCATCGGCGTCGAGGCGATATTCGAGGCGTCGGGCCACGTAGGCGGCTTCGCCGATCCTATGACCACCTGCCAGAAGTGCAAGGAGTCCTTCAGGGCCGACCACATCATCAAGGGCGTCATGGAGATCCCGGACGGCCTTAAAAAAGAGCAGCTCACCGAGATCATCAAGAACAAGAATATCGAGTGCCCGGAGTGCGGCGGCCCCCTGGGCGAAGTATACGATTTTAACCTGATGTTCAACACCTGGATAGGCCCCGGCCAGAAGAAGAAGGGCTACCTGCGGCCGGAGACGGCCCAGGGGATGTTCGTGGACTTTCCGCGATTGCTTCGGTTCTACAGGGAGAAGCTCCCGTTCGGCGTGACCCAGATCGGAAAGTCTTACAGGAACGAGATCTCCCCGAGGCAGGGCGTTATACGCCTGAGGGAGTTCACCCAGGCCGAGGCCGAGGTGTTCGTCAACCCGAAGGATAAGAACTCGCACCCCAACTTCGCCGCCGTCAGGGATATGGTGCTGAGCCTTTACGACGAGGACTGTCAGCTGAACAATAAGCCGCCCGTGCCCATGACGGTGGGCGACGCGGTGGCGAAGGGCACCATCGCCAACGAGTACCTGGCCTATTACGTGGCCCTGACAAACGTGTTCCTGGCCACGGTGGGCATCGACCCGAAGCGGCTCAGGTTCAGGCAGCACATGCGCACCGAGAGGGCGCACTACGCCACGGACTGCTGGGACGCCGAAGTGCTCCTCGAAAGGTTCGGCTGGGTGGAGATCGTGGGCATCGCGGACCGCACGAACTACGACCTCACGGCCCACCAGAAGCGGAGCGAGGTGGACATGTCCGTCTTCGTTCCGTTCGAGAAGCCCATGAAGGTCACCCGCACCATCGTCACGCCCGACATGAAGGTCATCGGCCCGAAGTACAAGGGCAAGGCCGGCAAGATCATGGCCGCCCTCAAGGCCATGAAGCAGGAGGAGCTGAGCAAGCCCGAGGTCGTGCTTAACATCGACGGCGAGGATATCGTCATCCCGAGCAGCCTGTTCGAGCATAAGACCGTGGAGGAGGACGTATCGGGCGAGAACGTGCTGGCGCACGTGGTGGAGCCCTCGTACGGCGTCGACCGTACCCTTTACTCTGCATTAGAGCACGCCTACGGCGAGGAGATCGTTAAAGGCGAGGAGCGTATCGTGCTCCGGCTGGCCCGCTCCGTGGCGCCGATAACGGCGGCCGTCCTGCCGCTGCTCAGCAAAGAGCCACTGGCGGGGAAGGCACGGGCCATCGCGCTGGACTTGAAGGAAAAGGGCTTCTTCATCGAGTACGACGAGTCCGGCACCATCGGCAAGCGCTACCGGCGCAACGACGAGGTGGGCACGCCGTTCTCCATCACCATCGACTTCGACACGATGGAGGACGACACGGTGACCATCCGGGACCGGGATACCATGAGCCAGGTCAGGGTGCCCGTGAAGGACCTTTCGTCGGTCCTGGGCGAGCTTCTCGCGAGCGACAGGCCACTGACCGACTTCGGCAAGAAGGTCGCCGCAGAGTAATATGTCCCTTGATTGGGGCGTGCTGGCGAAGGAGGCGTCGAGGAAGTCCGTGCACATGGCGGGCTTCCTGATCCCCGTCGCCTACTATTTTTTCCTCTCCCGGGAACTTTTGCTGATCCTGCTTGGCGCAGGCGTGCTGGGCGCCGGCATTCTGGAGCTTATCCGCCTGTCGGGCGTTCCACTCTTTCCTAAGGTACTGCTCCGCGACCATGAAAAAAAGGGCTTAGTCGGTGGGTATTTCTACGCGCTGACCTCGTCGTTCCTGGCCGTGCTCCTGTTCGATAAGCCAGTCGCCGTCGCCGCCATGCTCTTTTTGACCCTGGGCGACGGGATCACCGGGCTGGCAGGGGCGGCGCTGACCATGCTGGCGGGGCCAAAGGAGGCGGATAAGCGTAAATATGATACGGACGGGCGCACCTTGCCAGAAGAGCTCTGGTACGCCCTGACGCACCCCAAGTCGCCGATACTAATGGCCGTCATGCTCGTCGTCTGCGGGGCTGCCGGCCTGGCCCTCTATCCGTCGCTCTCCTTCGAGATGATCGCGGCCGGCGCCTTTGGCGCCATGGCGGCGGACGCGTTCCCCTGGCGCATCTTCGGCCTGACGGTGGACGACAACCTCTCGATACCCCTGGTCTCCGGGTGCCTGATGTCGCTGGCCGCTATCGTGTAAAAAGAAGCATTAATTTTAAGGCACTAAGCTGACTGAGGCACTATTCTCACCACAATGGCACGGAGTTCACGAAGGCTCACTAAGATTTTTTTTAAAATGTAAGTCACAAAGTTCACAAAGGACGGTTCATTGGGTTTGAAGGCACAAAGATGACAATGGCACAATGGAATGAACATGCGAACACTTTTTGCCATCGTGTCATTGTCCCCTTTGTGCCTCTTAACCCAAAAAGCCTTCTCTGAGGCCTTGGTGACTCACATTTAAAAGAAAGCTTTGTGAAACTTGGTGCGCTTCGTGCCATTGTGGTGAAAATAGTGGCTCTGTACGCTTAGTGCCTCAAAGGCAAATGGAAAAAAACATTTCTAATTATTTTCAAGACGTGCTGAAACAACTTATATAACGCCTCGACGATACATAGGCTGAGAACATGCCAGAATACGTGAGCCATCCCCTCATAAAGCCGGACACGGTGTCGAGCCGCGAGTATCAGCTCACGCTGGCGAGGACGGCCCTGGAGAGGTCGTCGCTCATCGTGCTACCCACCGGGCTGGGGAAGACCATCATCGCGCTTTTTGTCATGATCGAGCGCCTCGGGGACGGCAAAAAGGTCCTCATGTTATCTCCCACCAAGCCTCTGGTGGAGCAGCACGCCGCGTTCCTCAGGCGGGTGCTGACCATCGACCCGGAGCAGGTGGCCGTGTTCACGGGTAGCGTCGCCCCGGAGCAGAGGGAGGAGGTATGGAAGCGCTCCAGAGTGGTCGTCTCCACGCCCCAGGTAATCGAGAACGACGTGCTCATGAAAAGGTTCGACCTCCGGGACGTATCGTTGATCATCTTCGACGAGGCCCACAGGGCGACGGGCGACTATGCGTACGTCTACATCGCGAAAAAGTACAAAGAGCAGTCCTCTGACCCGCTGGTGCTGGGGATCACGGCCTCGCCGGGCAGCACGCCCGAGAAGATCAACGAGGTGAAGCAGAACCTCTCCATCGAGCACGTCGAGCTCAAGACGGAGAACGACCCGGACGTCTCGCCGTACATCTACGAGAAGGACGTGGAGTGGGTCAAGGTGGACGTGCCCGACAAGGCCGCCGAGATAAAAATTCTGCTCGACTCCCTCATGGACGACCGGCTGGACAGGCTCCGGGCCATGGGCGTCCTGTATAACACTCATCTGAACAAAAAAGAGCTGCTCATGCTCCAGGCGAAGCTGCAGGCGTCCATATCCAGAGGGGGCTCGCCGGAGAGCTACAAGGCCGTCTCAATTTTAGCGGAGATCATGAAGATCGAGCACGCCGTGGACCTGATACAGACGCAGGGCGTCGTGCCCCTCAAGAAGTACTTCGACCGCCTGAAAGAAGAGGCGGGGAGCAAGGGCGGTAGCAAGGCCACGAAGCGGCTCATGCAGGACGCCCGCCTCGCCGGGGCGATAAGGGTGGCGGGCACGGCCGACGAGGTCAACCCCAAGACAGAGAAGGTCAAGGAGATCGTCGTCGAGCAGCTAAAGGAAAAGCCGTCGTCCCGCATCATCGTGTTCACGAACTTCAGGGACACGGCCGAGTTCGTGTCCAGGGAGCTGGCCGCGGTGGAGGGCGTGAAGCCGGTGCGGTTCGTGGGACAGGCCTCGAAGCTCAACGATAAGGGCCTCTCCCAGAAAAAGCAGGTCGAGATACTCGATGCTTTCAGGGCCGGCGAGTTCAACACGCTCATCGCCACGTCGGTGGCCGAGGAGGGGCTGGACATCCCCTCGACCGATCTCGTGATCTTCTACGAGCCCGTGCCCTCCGAGATAAGGAGCATACAGCGCCGGGGGAGGACGGGGAGGAACGCCGTGGGCCGGGTGATCGTCCTGATATCGAAGGGCACCAGGGACGAGGGCACCTACCGTGTCAGCCAGGCGAAGGAGAAGAAGATGTACCGCACCATGAACGACATGAAGGACGGCCAGCGGATGTCGGACATGCTGGAGAACGGCGGGGCCCCCGCGAAAATTCCGGAGACGACGCCGCCCCTGCCGGCGCAGGGCCAGACGAGCCTCGGGGAGTTCGGGCCGAAGGCCGGGGCAAAGGAGGCCATCGAGATATACGTGGACATGCGGGAGATGCGCTCTGCCGTCGTAAAGAACCTGGAGGACATGAAGGCGTCCCTGAGCATCCGGACGCTGGACGTGGGGGACTACGTCCTGTCGGACAGGGTGTGCGTGGAGCGCAAGACCACGGACGACTTTCTGGACACGCTGTTCGGCGCGGACAGGAGCCTGTTCGAGCAGATCATCGCCATGAAGCACGCGTACATGCGGCCCCTGCTGCTCATCGAGGGCGACGGCCTTTACACGAAGCGCCGCATCAGTCCGAACGTGATCCACGGCGTCCTGGCGTCAATAGCGGTCGATTACGGCGTGACCGTCCTCTTCACGGCGAACGAGGCCGAGACGGCGTCTTTCCTGTTTTCCATCGCCCGCAGGGAGCAGGCCGAGCGGAAGCGCAGCGTCAACCCTCACGCCCAGAAGGCGTCCCACACGCTGGCGGAGAGGCAGGAGTACCTGGTATCGGCCATCTCCGAGGTCGGGCCGGTCATCTCTAAGAACCTCCTCAGGCACTTCGGCTCGGTGAAGAACATCGTGAGCGCCTCGAAGGAGGAGCTCATGGAAGTGGATAAGGTGGGGGAGAAGACGGCCGCAAAGATAAGAGAGGTCATGGACTCGGAGTACCGCCCGAGGGAGTAGCTATTTTTGAGAGGACGTGCTGCCTGAAGTAGCCGTTCACCTTGAAGCCCTTGCGCTCGTACAGCCGTATAGCGTCATAGTTGTTCGAGGTCACGGCGAGCACGATCAGGCCGTGGCCCTCCCGGTAGGCGTCCCCGGAGAGCCGGTCGAGCAGCGCCCCGCCGATGCCCCTCTTCCGGTGCCCCCGGTCCACGCCCAGGTCGAGGATAAGGATGCTGCCGTCCGAGAGCATGGTGGATATGATGAACCCGACGGGCCTGCCGCCCGCCCACGCCACGTACGAGAAGCCTCTCAGGAACCGCCCGTGCTTCCCGGCCATGACGCTGTCCATGAGCGCCCGCACGCCCTCCGGCCGGGCGAGCATCGGGTACACGGGGATGTCGGCGGGAGCCTGGCTCTCGTACATTATACGGCAGACTTCGCCCGCGTAGTCGTCCTTCCATGGAAGTATGTCGAATCCGTCGTACGCCGGCTTCACGGGTGCGGGGCTCAGGCACATGCCCATGCGCTCGGTCACGACGAAGCCCATGTCCCTGGCCGCCGATATAAAGCCACGGGGGGCCGGCCAGTTAAAGTTGCTCCTGACGGTGTGAATGCCCTCGCTAAAGAGGCCCTCTGCCACTGACCTCAGGAAGTACGCCTCGCTGCCGCCCGCGTGGCCGAAGACGAGCTCGGCGTCCCCGTCCAGAGTCTTATAGCAGATGACGCCGACGGAGCGGGCGCCGAGTAAGAGCGTGTAGATGCCCAGGTCTCCCTGCCTGGCCCGCTCGATCAAATTGCTGATGTAGCTGCGCTCCGCCTGGTCGGCGATTGGCAGGCTCCGGGCCGCTTCAGCGAATACCGGCCCGATGTCGTCCGCCATGCCGCGGGCCACTTTCAGCCCCTCTTTCAACATGCGAGATGCCATATTGGATTAGCAGGTATTAGTCAGTTGCGCAATCATTAAATATCGCACTGTCTTATGGAACGGACAACTGTAAATTTAAACGAGTGATGCGATGAAGGTCTGCCTGGTCAACGCGCTGTTCCACCCGTTCTCGGGCGGCGTGGAGAAGCACATGCTCGAGCTCTCGAGGGAGCTGGTGAAGCAGGACGTCGACGTGACCATCGTCACGGCCCGCATCGAGGGCACCCCCGCCTACGAGGAGATGGACGGCGTGAAGGTTCACCGGGTGCCCTGCCTGAGCGTGAAGGTGCCGGGCCTGTACCCGCCCCCGTTCGTCATGTCCCCCTTCTTTGCGCTATACTTGAAAAGGCTGGATGACGAGAACGGCTTCGACATCATACACCTGCAGAACCGGTTCTTCGTGGACTTCGACACCGCCGCGCTATACGCCCGGCTTAAAAAGAAGCCCTTCATGATGACCATCCACAACGCCCGCCCTCTTGGCATATCGCTGCCCATATCCGTATTCGGGTCGGCCTACGACTGGGCGATCGGCCGCTGGCCCTTCGCCATGGCGGACCGCATCATCGCGGTCTCGGAGTGGGTCAAGTACGACATCGCCAGGTACCGCATCGACGAGAGGAAGATCGTGCCGGTGCACAACGGGATCAACGTGGGCTCGTTCAGGCCCACGGCGGCCACGAACGTCCGGAAGCAGTACGGCATCGACGGCCCCATGCTGCTTTTCGTGGGCCGGATGATCACCCAGAAGGGCGTTCCATATCTCATCGACGCCATGCCGCTCGTCCTTGAAAAGCACCCGGACACGAAGCTGCTCCTCGTGGGCCGTGGCAACGCGCTGGAGTCGTTAAAGAAGAAGGTGGGGGCCATGGGCCTGGAAAAGAGCGTCATCTTTTCCGGTTACATGACGGAGGACATGCTAAAGGAGACCTACGGTACCTGCGACATGTTCGTGCTACCCTCGGTGTGGGAGGTGCTCCCCATCGCCATCCTGGAGGCCATGTCGTCCTCGAAGCCGGTGGTGTGCACAAACGCCGGCGGGAACGCCGAACTGGTAAAAGACGGATATAACGGCTACGTGGTGCCCATGCGGAGCCCTGAGGCGCTCGCCGACAGAATAAACGACCTGCTGGACGACCCGGAGAAGATGAAAAGCATGGGATGTGCGGGCCGGAGGCGCGCCGAGGACGAGTTCGACTGGAAGCTCATCGCCTCGAAGACAAAACATGTCTACGAGGACCTGCTCATGGAAAAAAAGAATGGCGGGAGAAAAAATAACCGGTATTATCCTCACGTCAACGTTACATAAATGGCCTTCTTTTTTTAAATGATGAGGGTCTGCCTGGTCAACGCGCTTTTCCATCCCTTTTCCGGCGGGATCGAGAAGCACATGTACGAACTATCGAGGGAGCTCGTCCGCCAGGGCGTGGACGTGACCGTCGTCACCGGCAGGATCAACGGCCTGCCGGAGCGGGAGGACATTGACGGAGTTGACGTGAGGCGAGTGCCCTGCAGGGCCGTCAGGGCCCCGCTGATCTACCCGCCTCCGCTGGTCCTGTCGCCGCTCTTCTACTTCCGCCTCGGGAGGCTCGACGATGAGCTGGGCTTCGATATCATTCACCTGCACAACCGTTTCTTCATCGACTTTAACATGGCCTCGGTGTATGCCCGGCTGAAGAACAAGCCGTTCGTCATGACGGCCCACAATCCCAGGCCAAAGCACGTGGCCTCTGCGGCCGGAACGCTGGGCGTCGCGTACGACTGGCTCATCGGCCGCTGGCCGTTCATCCTGGCCGACAGGGTCATCGCCGTATCCGACTGGACGAAGCACGACATCGCGAAGTACGGCGTGGATAAAAGCAAGATCGTGACCATCCACAACGGCATCAACGTGGACTCATACAGGCCCCGGGGCGGCGGGAGGGCCAGGGAGAGGTACGGCGTCAGGGGCAACATGCTGCTGTTCGTGGGCCGCATGGTGCCCCAGAAGGGCATCGGCTACCTGCTGGAGGCCATGCCCTGCGTGCTCCGGACGCATCCCGGCACGAAGCTTGTACTTGTGGGCCGGGGAAGCCTGTGCGACGGCCTCCGGCGCCGGGCCAGGGAGCTGGGGCTGGACGGCAACGCCGTCTTCTCCGGGTACGTGGAGGAGGACGAGCTTAAGGAGGCCTATGGCGCCTGCGATCTTTTCATTTTGCCGTCCACGGTCGAGCCGTTCGGCATCGTGGTCGCCGAGGCCATGGCCAGCGGGAAGCCGGTCGTGTGCACAGACTCGGGCGGGGTGAGGGAGATCGTGGACGATGGCTCCAGCGGGTTCGTGGTGCCCCCGGGGAGCCCTGAGGCGCTGGCCGAAAAGATCAATACGCTTCTGTCGGACGCCCGCCTGCGGGCCGACATGGGCCTGAAAGGCCGGGAGGCCGCCGAGAGGAGGCTGGACTGGAAGCTCATCGCCGAGAAGACGAAACGTGTCTACGAGGACGTCCTCTCGCGCCGCGCAAACCCCTAAGTATTTATTTTCACAGCCGATATAATTCGAGGGGCGGTCTAGCTGGCATCGTTAACGGACATCGCGGCCCTGGTGGCGCGGTTTAAAAAAGGCATCCTGTTCCTGGCCCTGTATGTACTGATCATAGCCACGATATCGTTCCCCTTCACGGGCATGATCATCGAGCGCATGAGGGATGACCTTATTATAAATGTCGTCCCCGACAGCTTCCACCTCATCCAGACGCAGCCCCTTGAGCTCATGATGCTGGAGCTCAAGCTGTCGTTCATCATCGGCATCCTGGCGGCGCTGCCTATCGTTTTCTTCTACGGCTATCGGTACTTGAGCCGTTTAAAGCTGGGCCAGCGCTTTAAAATTAATAAGCTCATGGTCGTGCTCGTCGCAGGCCTGGCGGTCGTGCTCTTCCTCGTGGGATGCGCCTATTCGTACTTCCTGATGCTGCCCCTGGTGTTCCAGTACCTCATCAATAGCGCGACCGACGCCGGCGTGGCCAGCAACTGGCGCGTCTCGGACTTCGTGAACTTCGCCATGCTCACGACGTTCGTGTTCGGCCTGGTCTTCGAGCTGCCCCTGGTAATGAACGCTCTCGCCCGGTCCGGCCTCGTGCCGGCGGAGATCTTCAAGAAGTACCGGCGCCACATGTGGGTCATCATCCTGATCGTCGCGGCGCTGGTGACCAGCCCCGACGTGATCACCCAGGTCATGGTGGGCGTGCCTTTAATTATTTTTTACGAGATCAGCCTGTTCATCATGCGGTTCACGGTGCCGAAGGCGAAAGTCGCCCCTCAGGCATAATTATTAAAAAAACGAGGACAGGTCCGATTGTTTCTGAATGCTCAAGGGCACCGACTCCACGCCCATGATGGACTCGAAAAGCTTCGCGTTACGGGCGGCGTTGGCGTGGGGATGGTTGTTAAAGTAGGCCCTGACTTTTCCCCCCTGGAGCGGCTCCATCCGCTTCTTCCAGGGCTGTAGTTCCTCGGGGCGATAATTATAGTCGTAGCGGTTCATGCGGCCATCTCCCGGGCCCTTCCTGTACCAGATGTCGTCATTGTGGCCGTGGAACCGTATGTACGCGTGGCCGGCGGTGTTCTCGACGACGGGAGGCATGGAGGGGCCGTCCACGGCGCAGGCGGCGACGTTCCTCTCCCGGAGCAGGTCTACTGTATCGCCGGCAAGGGCCCCGTTCTCCAGCCAGGAGCGGTGCCTGAACTCGGCCGCGTACTCGAAGCGCCCGGTGTCGAGCCGCTCCAGCAGCGCTTTGAGGCGCTCCGGGTGCTCGGTCTTCCTGCCTTTATCGTGGAGCATGAGGTAAGGGGATAACTGTAACAGGACGGCCCCCAGGCAGCCGGCATCGCGCATCGGGGCCAGCACTCTGGCCTCGAACTCCAGGGCGTGCCCCGTGTCCAGCAGGAGGCTCTCGTGGGTGACCCGCCCGGGCATCTTTAATGAGTACTCGAACGCCTCGAGCTTCGAGGCTTTGGCGATCCAGCTCTGGACGACGGCGGGCGAAGGAAAGCTATAGTAGGTGCTGTTGATCTCGGTGGTGCGGAAGTACTTCGCGTAAAACTCGAGCCACTTATCCCTGCCAAGGCCCTGCGGATAGAACTCGCCCACCCAGTCGTCGTATGACCAGCCGGAAGTGCCTACCAGGATCACATAGCATACTAGGCACCGGACGCTAAATAGCTGCCGTATTGAAGAGCGCGAGCATGAGCCGGGACACGAAGGACGTGCTCTCCGAGGGCGCCTTCTGGCCGGCCAGGAGCTCTGCGACGTGGTAGACCTCCGCCGCCATCCGGCTTGACGGGGCTGCAAGTACGGAGGGCACCTTATCCTTGCGCCTCACGCCGGGCTCCTCGGGCAGCATGGCGATGACGGGCGAGCCGAAGTGCGCCTCCACCTGGGAGCGGGAAAAAAAGGGGTTCTTCATGTCGTACCGGTTGAGCACGATGCCCAGGATGTTCACGTCCAGGATGCGGGCCATCTCCTGCACCTTGAGGCCGTCGGTCATGCTCCCCTCGTCAGGGTTGAGCACGAGGATAAGGTGGTCGGAGGCGGCCAACGACAATGCCAGCTCCTTGTTATACCCTGCGGGCGTGTCGATGACGATGAAGTCGGCGTCCCTGGAGAAGTACTCTATGACGTCCTTGAGCAGCGAGCGGTCCATCTTCAGGAAGCCCTCGATGGAGAGCCCGCTGGGCACGACGCGGAGGTTATCGTTGAACGCCTTATATACGGCCTTATCCGGCTCAGCCTCCCCCGCAAGCACCTCGTGCAGAGTGGTTTTCAGGGTATGAGGCTCAATGCCCATGTACGTGGACAGGTTGCTCATGCTGGCGTCAGCGTCCATGAGGATGGTCCTTCGGCCCATCTCGGCCAGCGCGACGCCTAAGTTTATCGAGAACGTGGTCTTTCCAGTGCCCCCCTTTCCGGCGCCCACCGCGATCACCACGGCCCTCTTTGCGGCCTTTTCGACAGGCGCCTTAACTGGCATGGGGGCCGGCTTCTCCTCGGCCTTCTCCGGGGCCTCTGCGGGCTGGTCTCCGGCGAGCCTGGGGGTACGGGAGGCCATAGAGGCGAGCAGGGCCGCGTCGGCCGCCGTAGGCTTTTTAGGGGCATAGCCCTCCAGGGCGTCCCTGGTGAGCGACGTATACACTAGTTCCTTCAGCTCGCCAGGGGCCAGGTTGGCGACCTTCCATATGATCTTACCGTTCGATGCCGTTGCTACGGGGGCGATGCCTCCCGACTTGGCGAAGCACAGGATGCCCGATATCGCCCCCGGGTACTCGTCCTCCACCACGATGCCCCGGAGCGGCCGCTCCCCGTTCCTGAGGATGACCGACATACGTCCCCTCTTCTCATCCCAGTATTTCGTCAGCGTAGGCATATCCTGCATGGCATATACTTATTTTCATTTTATTGCATATAATACTTGCCGTCATTTGCGAAGAATATTAATATCAGCAGGATTATACGCCAACTGAAAACAGGGAGTCAACATGGTCGATACAGTCACGCCTATTCTCGAGGAGTACTCTGCGTATACGGACCGCCAGATGCGGGCCGTGCTCAACAACCGGAAAAGAGTGGGGCGCCTGTACGACATGATGATGTACCATCTGGGCTGGCTGGACGAGGACTTCAGGGAGTGCCGTGCCCCCAGGGGCAAGAGCCTGAGGTCGACCATGTGCCTGCTCGCCTGCGAGGCGATCTCCGGCGATAGCAATAAGGCGCTGCCCGCGGCCGCGGCCGTCGAGCTCCTGCATAATTTCTCTCTCATCCACGACGACATCGAGGACGGCGACGTGAAGCGCCGCCACAGGGACACGCTCTGGAAGCTCTGGGGCGTCCCCCAGGCGATCAACACCGGCGACGCAATGGATATAGCGGCCAACCTTTCTTTACTCGACCTGGACGGCACTGTCGAGCCCGGGATGATGGTGGACATCATCCGCATCTTCAACCAGACCGTCATCGAATTATGCGAGGGCCAGTACCTGGATATGGACTTCCAGGGCAGGAGCGACGTCTCCGTGGGCGAGTACATCACCATGGTCAGCGGCAAGACCGCCGCGCTCATCGAGGCCTCGACCGCCATCGGCGCCATGGTCGCCACCGGGGACAGGGACGTCATAAGCCGCTTCGGGACCTTCGGGCGAAAGATCGGCATCGCCTTCCAGATACGGGACGACATCCTGGGCATCTGGGGCGACCCGGAGAGCACCGGCAAGTCGGCGAAGAACGACATCCGTAACAAGAAGAAGTCCCTGCCCGTGCTGTACGCCATGGAGAAGTCGAGGCACAGGGCAGAGCTTAAAACAATTTATGCGAAGGAGCAGCTCACCGACGGCGACATCGCCCGGGTGTTCGAGATCCTCACGGAGGCCGGGGCCCTGGAGTACACCCAGAGCGAGGCACAGCGCTACAAGGACGAGGCAATGGCCCAGTTCGACGGGTTAAAGCTCCATAAGGGGCCGATGGACAAGCTGCGCACGATAGGGCGGTTCCTGGTCGAGCGGGACTACTGATAAATTTTTATCCCTTAACGCTATAGTATTTTTAAAACCATTTTTAGATGTGTGACCGGCATGGACGCCAGAGAAGTACTTGAAAAGCTCGCCGCAGGCGAGATCGGCATCGACATGGCGGAGCGCCTGCTAAGGCTGGACTACGTGGAGAGGATCGGTAACCACACGGTCTTCGACATGAGCCGGGAGTGCCGCTCGGGCATACCGGAGGTCGTCTACGCCGAGGGGAAGACGCCCGAGAAGGCGGGCGAGATCGTCGAGCGGGTCATCGCTAAAAGAGGCATGCTCGTGCTGTCCCGCGCCTCGGAGAAGTACCACGACGAGGTGGTCAGGCGTATAGGCGAGGATGGCGTTATGTACAGGCCCGAGGCCCGGATGATCGTCATCGACCGCCGGGGCTGCGTTCAGGAGCACATCGGCAAGATCGGCGTCCTCACCGCGGGCACGTCGGACATCCCGGTCGCGGAGGAGGCCGCCACGATAGCGGAGGTCATGGGCTGCACGGTCATCAGGGGCTACGACGTGGGCGTCGCCGGCATCCACCGCCTGCTTGACCCGCTCAAGGATATGATAAGGCAGGACGTGGCCTGCGTGGTCGTCGTTGCGGGGATGGAGGGCGCGCTTCCCTCAGTTGTGGCGGGCATGGTGGGGGTCCCGGTCATCGGCGTCCCCACGAGCATCGGGTACGGCCTGGGAGCGGGCGGCATGGGCGCCCTGACCACGATGCTCCAGTCCTGTGCGCCCGGCCTGGTAGTGGTCAATATCGATAACGGCTTCAACGCCGGCGCCACGGCAGCATTAATTGCAAAGATGAAGCATGGAAAAAAATAAAAAATACAGGGTTAATTTTATCACATTTCCGGCCTATTTAATTTTGATGAAAGAGCCATGCGCCTGATGGTTCTCGATATTCTCGTATCCGGGGGTGTTCAACGAGTTAATCCTTTCATAAAAGGACGGCCGCTAACTGGCCAACAAAAACTTATTGAACCGTGACATACGACAGATACCCAGAATCATACGAAAATGGCAGCACAAACCACACAGACCATATTCGGCGTGGACATCGTCAAAGGCTCGAGCCGCTCCAGGGAAGCCCCTCGCTATGCGGTGGCAGTCCTCAACGGCAGCGTAGAAAAATACTCTTCTGTAAGCCGTTTTAAGCTGCTCAGGCTCATCAGGCAGTACCGCCCCGGCATCCTGGCCGTGGACAGCATCACCGAGCTGGCAGAGAACCGGAAGGAGCTTGTTAGATTCCTGAAGAGGCTGCCTCCCGAGGTAAAGCTCGTGCAGGTGACCGGCAACGAGCACCAGGAGCCGTTGACGAAGCTGGGCCGTGATAACGGCATCACTTTTAACCCCGTCATGCCCGACGAGGAGGCGTTCGCCGCCGCCTGCCTGGCGTCCATGGGCGTCGGGTACATCGTTTCCGCCTTCGAGGACAGGACAGTCATCAAGGTCAGCCGCGGCCGCTCGCTCGGGAGGGGCGGGTGGAGCCAGAACCGGTACCGGCGCAAGGTGCAGGGGAAGGTCAGAGAAAAGGTCCGGGAGATCGAGGCGAAGCTGAAGGACCGCGTCTACGACATGACGATCACCGAGGGGTTCGGGGGCTACGTGAACGGCACGTTCATCGTGAACGCCCGGCGCTCCGACCTGGGCATCCACAGCTCCAGGGAGGAGGACGTGCAGGTCACAGTGACCAGCGTGGAGAAGGAGGCCATCGAGTTCATCCCGCTCCAGAGGCGGAAGCGGGACTACATCATCGTGGGCGTCGACCCGGGCACCACTACGGCCGTCGCCATACTGGACCTGAACGGCCGGCTCGTCGAGGTCACCAGCTCCAGGGTCTCGTCCATACCCGACATCATCGAGCACATCAGCGAAAAGGGCCGCCCGGTCGTCATCGCGACCGACGTGGTGCCCCCGCCGGGCGCCGTGGAAAAGATAAAGAGGGCATTCAAGGCAGTCCTGTTCACGCCAAACGAGCGCATACCCGTCGAGGAGAAAGTGAGGCTCGCCAGGCCGCTGGGCTACAGCAATGACCACGAGAGGGACGCCCTGGCCGCGGCCGTAAAGGCCTTTAACACTTACAAGAACAAGTTCGCCCAGATCGACAAGAAGACGCCATCGCACCTGGACGCGAACGATGTGAAGGCGCTGGCCATAGAGGGCAAGCCCATCGAGATGGCCCTGGACATGCTCACCGCGCCCCCCGCCCCGGAGAGGCCGAGGGGGGCCATTCTCCCCGAGACGGAGCCGGACGCGAAGCTCGAGGAGCTCCGGGCCAGGCTGAAGCAGAAGGAGGAGCAGGTGGAGAACCTGCGCTCTTACATGGGCGACCTCAGGCGCGACATGAAGCACCTTGAGCTCAGGGTCTCGTCCCAGGACCGGATCATTAGAAATTTAAAGAGCAAGGGCATCGATGACGTGCGCCGGACCAGGGAGATAACGATAAGGGACGGCGAGATCGCCCGGCTCAAGAAGGAGTCTGCGGACCTCAAGAGGCGTAACTCCGAGCTCCAGTCCAACATGGACAGGCTCAAGCACATCCGTGCCATGGAATTCAGGGGAGATAAGGCGCCCGTCAAGGTGGTGGAGAGCCTGTCGAAGGAGGCCGTGCTGAACTGCGACAGGAAGTTCGGCATCAAGGCAGGCGACGTCATCTTCGTCAGGGACGCCGGGGGAGGAGCGGAGGCGGCGGCCATGCTGGCCGAGAGGGGCGTGAAGGCGGTCATCAAGGGGACGCCCATGTCCCACATGGCGGAGGAGCGGCTATTCAGGGCGAAGGTGCCCGTCCTGCCCAGGGACGACGTGCCGCTGAAGTTCGTCGACGGATACGCGGTCCTGGACCCCGGCAGGCTGGAGGCGGCGATCGAGAAGTGGAAGGCGTACGCGGCCGGCGTGGAGAAGCGTGGCAGGGAGGAGAAGCTCCTGGGCATCATCGACGAGTACAGGGCGAAGCGGGCCAGGGAGTACCGGAACGACTCGAAGGCGTCCGACTAGAAGTCGTCTTAATAGTTGCTTCCCGTGACGCTGTCGTAGTAGGGCTTCGATATGTCCACGCCCGTGACGCCCTGGGTCGTGGCGTTCACGTACGTTTTTATGAGCAGGTACTCGCGGATGTCGACGTTCTTGAGCGAGTACTTGTGCTCCGTGACGTCCATCCAGTCGCCCGTGTCCAGCCTCGAGCAGTCGATAGATCTTGCGGTAGAGCCGGTGATGCTGCCTGCGGAGACCCCGAGGCTCAGGTATATGTCCGGGGCCAGGCTACTCGTATAGTACTCGTAGGCGATGTTCTGGATGAGCAGGGGCGTGAGGCCCGAGACGGCGTGGGTGGTCGTGTTGACCGTGTACGAGGCCTCCCAGCCCGGGACCCTGGTCATGTTCTCGTCGTAGTACTGGCCCAGGTATACCACGGCCGCCCCGGGAGACACGTCGCCCGGCGTCGAGTCCACCCTCGTCCCCGACGGGTCCCGAAGGTCCAGGATGAGGGCGTACGAGCCCGTCACTACCGAGTCCGCCCGGACGGTGATGCCTGCGTTCTTCAGCGATATGTACTCCTGCTGGTTGGCGGCTATCCAGGCCCTTTGCGCGGCGTCCATGTCCAGGGCGTGCTCCACGGCGAAGACCCTGGAGAGCTCCTGTTGCTGCTTCTGGTAAACGCCGAGCTGCCGGTCCAGAGAGGTAATATCGTAGTACTCGACTACGGAGACGATGAGCAGCACCAACAGCACGATGGCGGCTGCCGCATGCACGTACAGGCTCCTGCGTTCCATCAGCGGAGCATTTTATCCACTAAACTATATAAGTGAAACCATATAGTAAGCGCATGGCATGCGAGCGCGAACATTATTTAAATTCGTAAGCCTTATGTATGTAAAAGCGTAAATTTGGACCGGGTATTTCGTTTATCACAACTATCGACCATGTGGTGAGAAGCATGGACATTTCAGTCATCATTCCTACCTATAATGAAGAGAAATATATCGAGACGTGCCTGAAGTCGCTCGAGTGCCAGGATTTCCCCGGGAACTACGAGGTCATCGTCTCCGACGGCAGCAGCACTGACGGCACCGTCGACATCGCGGGCAGGCACGCGGACCGCGTGATCGTGGACCGCAAGGACACGATAGCCTATGGAAGGCAGGCGGGCGCTCACGCCGCTAAGTATTCCATCCTCGCCTTCACGGACGCGGACACGTACATACCGTCCGACTGGCTCAGCAACCTGGCCGCGTCTCTGGAAGACTGCCGGGTCGTCGGCGCCCACGGCAAGCTGCTCCCGCTGGACGGCAACCGCATCGAGAACGATTTTTGTAACTACGTGCTGCCACCGTACTCCCAGTTCATGGTCAACATCAACAAGCCTTCCGTGCCCGGCTCGAACTTCGCCGTCCGGAGGAAGGCGTTCAACAAGGTCAGGGGATTCAACACGAAGCTTGTCACGGCCGAGGACGTGGACCTCTGCAACCGGATAAAAAAGCTGGGCAAGTTCGTCTACAACCCCGACGCCGTGGTCTACGTGTCCACGAGGCGGGTCAGGGAGTGGGGCTACCTGAAGATGCTCTCCTTCTACACGTCGAACACCATCAAGTACCACACGAAGGGGACGGCCGGGAAGCTCTTCGAGCCAATCCGCTAATCGCCCTTCGTTATTTTTCCCTGATCGACGTCTGCCCTCACGATCTCTGGCAGGCGGCCGTATGTGGCCATGCGGTCTCCGATGATGCCGATGGCCCCGCTAACTTCGGGGATGCTTTTTAAAAAGTCGAACGCCGTCGCCAGGGACTCTTTATCGACTATGCGGTTCCCCAGGGCCGTGGCCGCAGCGTCCGCCAGGGACACGTCCTCCGATATGATGAGCGCGGCGTCGGAATTGCCCAAACTGATGGAGGGCCCCACGGTGGCCGAGGACGTGCACACGCCGAGAATGTGGTCGCGGGGACCGATCTCCAGGCCAAAGCCTTTTATTGGAGACTCTCCGGCATATATGCCCACGACCACCGTGCGGTCGTTAATGAGGGCGATGTCCCCGCCGTTGTCGATGATGCCGTAAGTGCACCCGGCCTTCACCATGTCCTCCAGGGCGAGCCACGCGATGGTGCCCGCCACGGCGGCCATGGGGCCCACGCCGACCCGGGAAGCGGCGTCGACCATGCGTTTAACGACCTCAGGGGCGCCGGGAGGGCACTCGTACGGCTCGAATGTGACCTTAAAAAAGGGGTCTTCCAGGATGTGGCGCTCAAGGTCGCTCCGGGAGCGCCCGATGGAGGCCAGGCATACCGGATGGTACTGCTCGTCGGCCGTGACGGTGACGATGGTCTCCTTCACCTGGTATTTCCTGGTCAGCATATCAATTGTCGGAGAGCCTTATGACCTTCACGGGGCAGGCGGTCACGCAGTTGCCGCACTGTACGCAGGCCTTCTCGTCCATCCGCACCCGCCAGTCGTACTCGAAGGCGATGGCGCCGACGGGGCAGACTGCGACGCAGGCGCCGCAGTGCACGCAGTTCTCCTCGTCCTTCGTGATGGGCACGTCCAGGCGGACCACGTCGACCTTCTTGCGTTTTAGTATGTCGACGACCTGGCGGCAGTTATCGTCGGGGACGTTGAGCACGATCTCGCCCTTCGGGCCCTCGACCCTGGCCCGCTCGATGTCGAGCAGGATGCCCGTCTCGAGCACCGTCTCCGCGATGATGGGCTTCTTGATGATTTCCGGGTTAAAGCGCAATAATAATTTCATGGCTGCACCCCCCTCGAGATGAGCTTGCTCAAGCCTTCGCCCGTCACGATGCCCAGGACTTTCTTATCCTTATCGATGACCGGCAGGGCGGATATGTTGTGCTTCTCCAGGAGCCTGACCGCGAGGTCGGCGGGGTCGTCGGGGGCCACGGTGATGACGTTCCGGGTCATTATCGGGGCGAGCTTGTCGCTCTTCGACAGCGCCAGCGCCTTGGACACGTCCCACGAGGTCACGATGCCCACGAGGCGGCTGTTCTCGTCCACCACCGGGAGGTGGTTGAACTTGTCCTGGATGATCTTTTTGGCGGCCTCGTGGACGCTGAAGCCCAGCGTGATGGTCGCGACCGGGGCCATGACGTCCTTGATGAGGGGCATCTCCAGGGTCTGCTTCATTGGCTTCGACGAGCCCTGCGCCTGGATGGTCTGGGCAGGAAGCGAGAGGAAGAATTTGCCCTTTTTGATCTGCGCCTTGAGCTCGCTCGCCACCTGGCGGGCCTTGTAGAAGCTCGAAAGCGAGGAGGTCCTGACTTCCTTGCCGTTCAGGTCGATCATGCCGCTCTTCAGCTCCTCGTAAGTGACGTCCCGGAGGGCGGGCTTATTACGCCGGGGCGTGGAGTAGTCGTAGACGGTGGTGGTGATGTCCGCGTCGCTCACGGCGGTCGCTTTCGCGATCTCGTCGTCCAGTATGGGTATTGGTATGCCGAGGCCGACGTACATGGTGGTGCCGTACTTGTAGAAGGCGGCCGCCCTTATGTACTCCCGGCTCATCTTCTTCAGGTCCCCGGTCACCATCAGCGTTCCGAACCCGCCGGACGGGCTGTGCTGGGTGCCCTCGGAAACCACGTAGCCCTGGGCCCCGCCCAGGAATATCCGGGTGCCGATGCCGATGGTGCGGTACCCCGGGTCGTTGGACAGTGGCGAGAGCACGCCGGCGCCGCTGTACGCGACGTTGCCGCAGTTCGGGAGCAGGGTGCCCATGTAAGTGTATATCGTCTTGGACGAGCAGTTCGTCGCCGAGTTATATTTCTGGTAGGCGTTCCTGGGGTTGACCATGGTCGCCGTGTTCATATCATCTAACGTGATGGACGTGTCGATGCGCTTACGCGGATAGCAGTCCGTGCCGTAGGCCGTGGCCTTGAGCCATATCTCCTTGCCCTGGAGCAGGTCCTCGATGACGTGCGAGCCCCCGTACTCCATGCCTTTCGTCTCGGATAGCTGCGTGGCCCCGAGGTATGCGTCGACGGCCGCGATGCCCGTGTACGCTTCCACGTCGTTCATCCACACTTTCTGCATCTTGATGGGAGGGTCGGAGTGCCCGAAGTTGAAGAAAACGCCCGAAGAGCACATGGCGCCGAAGGTCCCCGTCGTCACGACGTCCACCTGCTTCGCCGCCTCCTTAACGCCCAGCTCCTGCGCGAGCGTGGTCATTTCCTCAGCGGTGACCACGTTAACGGAGCCGTCTCTGATCTTATCGTTGATCTCTTCGATCGTTCTTCGAACCATAATACCACTTTACTATTGTTTACCTTTGTTTCTGTAATAATACCTGTGACTATTTATAATTGCTGGTAATATCCGGCCTGGCAGGAAGCCGCGTCCTTGCACGAATAGGATTATATCCTTATCGATTATTTCATTTATTGCCATGAACTTCGAGTTTTTTATCAGCGTGGTCATCTCGATTTTCGTCATGGCCGACCCCTTCGGGAACATACCCATCTTTCTTGGCCTGACCGGGGGCATGAGCGGCACCGAGCGCCGCTACGTCATCACCAAGGCATCGGTCATCGGCAGCATCATCCTTTTCATTTTCGCGCTCGTGGGCAAGCCGTTCATGGACGTGCTCGATATCTCGCTGAACTCTTTGCGCATCGCCGGCGGCATACTGCTTTTGCTGATCGCTTTCGACATGCTCCTGGGCAGCGAGACCCGTGCTAAAAAGACGGACGGCCCTCACGAGGAGGAGGACTTCGACTCCATCGCGGTGACCCCGATGGCCACTCCCCTCATAGCCGGCCCGGGGTCCATGGCCGTCACCATGATCTACATGAACGAGGCCGCTGGCTTCGATAAGCTCTGGATACTGGCCGCCATACTGATAGCGATGCTCGCCTCATGGATCGTCGTGGTGAACAGCGACCTTCTCTACAGCTTCATCCACAAGGACGGCGCCCGGGTGCTCACCAAGGTGATGGGCATCGTGCTTGCCGCTATTGCCACCGGCATGATGATCACGGGCATCGGCGGCTCGTTCCCGGCGCTGCTGGGCTGAAGCATGCGATACTACTTTTTCGTACCGCCTTTCAAAAACATTTATAAAGAGTATATAAAGTTTATATATCAGTGACGTACTAAAATTATAATATATTTAAATACCCCGGTGGGAAAATCGTCCCGCCGGAAGTCAAGCTAACGCCAGTATATTATCCGTATGCTTATATACGATAAATACCCGTTATAGGAAAGGTTGCTATAGGAGTTGCATTTATGAGTAAAGCCGAAGAAGCCAAGAAGACGATCACAATCGAGAACGTCGTGGCATCCACCGCCATCGGCCAGGAGATAGACCTCAAGTCGGTCACCCTCGCCCTCGAAGGCGCCGACTACGACCCGGAGCAGTTCCCGGGCCTCGTATACCGCACCAAGGACCCCAAGACCGCCGCGCTCATTTTCCGGAGCGGCAAGATCGTGTGCACGGGCGCCAAGAGCATCGAGGACGTGGACCGCGGGCTCAAGAAGGTCTTCAAAAAGATGGACAGCGTGGGCATCAAGGTCGACCAGAACCCCGAGATCACCGTCCAGAACATCGTCGCATCGGCGGACCTGGGCTCCGTCCTTAACCTGAACGCCATCGCCATCGGCCTCGGCCTCGAGAACATCGAGTACGAGCCCGAGCAGTTCCCCGGCCTCGTGTACCGGCTGGACCACCCCAAGGTCGTCGTGCTCCTGTTCGGTTCCGGCAAGCTCGTCGTCACCGGCGGCAAGAAGCCCAAGGACGCCGAAGAGGCAGTCGACCGCATTGTCAAGGAACTCGAGGGCCTCGCCTTACTGTGAGGCTGGCCCAACTACATTTTTATTTATAATTTTATTAAACCCAGAAACGCCGAGTACGCACATAGTCCCGCTCGGCCCTCAGGATGTCCCGGTAGAAGTCGTCCTCATCTTCCTTCAATTTCGCGATGACGCGGGACGCCGTCTCGGGCCCTAATCCTCTGGAGGCAAGGGCGATAACGGCCTTCTTGCCGTGGGAGAGCACGATGTTGGCGTTCCGGTAGACCCGCTTGACCTTGATCTTGTCGTCCTCGGCCTTGAGCTTCTCCGGGTGCTTCGCCAGCTCCATCTCGTCCCTCTCCCAGGGCTTCAACGCCGCTATGAGCTTCGAGCCGCACACGGGGCACACAGGCGGGTCCTCGACGTCCTCAACTCTTTTTTTGGCGGAGTACTGCTTACAGTTCAGGCAGAACAAGAGCACGTGGTCGTTCATGATGCGGTCCTTCAGGGCCATCAATATAGAACGGTCGGCGGTCTCGGGGGCCATCAATTCCCGGCCGCCGGTGAAGCCGGAGCCGCCGATGAAGCTGAGCCTGCCCGCCGCTAAAGATATTTCGCCGTTGCGAAGCATCGTGAGCACCTTCCGGGCATTCTCCACGTCCAGCTTATCGTGGAATATCTCCCGGACGGCCTCCTCGTACATGGGCGTCCCCTCGAATATCTTGAGAAGCTTGTCCATGCTGATGCGCTCGTAGTCCACGTCCCTGGAGAGGGCTCCGAACTTGCGGGCGACGTGCACCATCTTCCACTTCAGGAGCATGGTATTCTTTAAGGTCTTCTCGATGATGGGCTCGACGAACAGGGGGTCGATGTCCATGATGAGCTTCGTGATGTCCGTGGCACGGATGCGCTTCGGCAGCTCCAATTTAATGCGGTACGGGTCGATCTCCATGGCCACGCCGCTGCCGAACCGGGAGGCCAGTAAAGCCGTGATGACCCGGCCCAGCGTCTCGTTGACCTTGTGGCCGAAGCAGGCGTTGATGATGATGGTCCGCTGCTCGTCCTCCACCACGACCCTTTTATCGGTGGGCACCAGGTAGCTGTCGCCAATCTGCCGCTTCACGTACTCGACGAGCTTCCGGGCCGTGTATGCGTCCGTGGGATAGCGCTTCATGAGGCTGTCGACGATCTCCTGGTCCGGCCCGTCCTTCATCTCCTCCACGGCGCGGCGGATGGCGCCCACCTCCATGGCCACGGCGAAGGGCACGGGGATCTCTTCCCCGGTCCACGAGGGCACCTCGGCCTGGGGGTTCTCCACGGGCTCGACCCTCACCCGGTCCTCGGTGATCTCGACGATGCGCCACATGTCGCCCTTGGTGATGAACACGGCGCCCAAATCCATATTGATGACGAACGCCTCGTCCAGCGTGCCCACGAACCGGCCGCTGATGACGTCCTGGATCTGGTAGCGCTTCTCGTCGGGGATCATGGACAGGTTCTCGTACATGTAGGTGCGGGTCTTGCCCTTCCTGCTTATTATGCCCGCCTCGTTCACGAAAATGAGCCTCTCTTCGACGAGCTGTTTTAGCACGAGGTCGAACTCCTTGCGCGATAGCTCCCTGTAAGGATATGCCTTCCTGACGAGGTCATAGACCCTGTTCGAGTGGACGTCCCCGTACTCCAGGGCCATGGCGCACACCTGGTTGGCCAATGCATCATACGGCCGCTCGTAGAGGCCGACGCTCTCGATCTGGCCGGCGGCCGCGCGCCGCGTGATCGCCCACGCCTCGGCGGCATCGTCCTCGTTAATGGCGATGACCGTGCCCGTCGACGTCTCGCCGACCCGGTGGCCGGCCCTGCCCACCCGCTGCACCAGGCGGCACACCTCCCTCGGGGACATGTACTGGATCACGTGGTCGATGTCGCCGATGTCGATGCCCAGCTCCATGGACGATGTGCACACGAGCGCCGGGACCCGGCCGTCCTTGAAGGCGTCCTCCGCCTCGATCCTGGCCTCCTTTGACAGGGAGCCGTGGTGCACGGCGATGCTCTCGCCCAGGCGCTTGAACCGGGCGCCTATTGCCTCGGCCGACTGGCGGGTGTTCACGAACATCAAAGTGGACCTGTTCCTGTGGATGAGCGCGATCATTTCGCGTATCTGAGAGGCGATGTCCGGGTCGGTGAGCAGCTTTCTCGCCAGCTTCTTATCCTCTTCGCTGACCTTAGGCACGGTCACGTGGAAGTCCAGCGTCTTCTCGATGGAGACCTGGACGATGCGGACCTTCCTGTCCACGCCGCCTAAAAAGTGGGCCACTTCCTCGGGAGCGCCGACGGTCGCCGACAGGCCTATTCTCTGGAAGTCCGCGTACTTCGCCAGCCTCTCAAGGGCGATGGATAGCTGGGTACCTCGCTTGGAGGACGCGAGCTCGTGCACCTCGTCGACGATGACGTATTTGACGGTTTTTAAATGATTGCGCATGCGGAGGCCCATAAAGATGGCCTGGAGCGTCTCGGGGGTGGTGATGAGCACGTCGGGGGGCTTGAGCGCCTGTTTCCGGCGTTCGTGCATGGGGGTGTCGCCGTGCCTGACCTCGATGGACACGCCCAGCTCCTTCGACCACTGGGTGAGGCGCTTCAGCATGTCCCGGTTCAGCGCCCTCAGCGGGGTAATATATAGTACTTTGAAGCCTTCGCCGCCCTCGCCGTTCAGCACGCCGTGGAGCGCGGGGAGCATGGCCGTCTCGGTCTTGCCGGTGCCCGTGGGGGCGATGACCAGCACGTCGTCGCCGGACATGATGGCGGGTATGGCCTTCTCCTGCGTCTCGGTGGGCTCGGTGAAGCCCATTGAAGCGAGGGCTTTCCGTATGCGAACGTCGAGCAGCTCAAAACAGTTTTTCATGTTACTGGAATCAAGTCTTATGTTACCTGATACGATTAATCCTTTGTGGTTTTAAAAAAGTGCCTCTAAACATTTATAAGCGGCTCGAAGACTATTTCAGCCACAAAGCGACACTAAGCTGGCCTGAAGTGACACAAAGATGCTTTATAAAAATTTTACTGTGTTAGGTATCGATGGGTATCGTCCTTTCTGTTATGCATTCTCGCATATCGGTTGTATCACAGAGCCCGAGAAATAATACCATAAGTTGGATGGATAATTATAACAATCCATAAAAGTCAAAATAGATATAAAACGAATTATTCAACAATTCAAAATTAATGTTATAATGTCTTCGTGTAACTTTAGGCCCACTTCGAGCCGCTTCGTGGCTGAAAACGTCTTCGTGCTTTCTTATTAGTCTTAGACCTGCTTAATCTTTTTCGAGTGTCTTGATGCTGGTTTTCCCGTTATTCTTACAGCACAGGTTGGCCACGCACAAAAGCTCCGTGAGCAATTCGTGCTCCTTCGCGGCGATCTCCTCCACGGCCACGGCGGCCTCGGCGAGCGAGGCGCAGCCGCAGGGAACGTCCTTTAAAATTTTCGCCGCCTGTGTCCACATCCTGCCGGCCTGGTGGTAGCCGCCGGCGATGCTTTCTAATTCTTGTACGCCCGTCAGGCCCCGGGCGTACTCCAGGAACTCGGCGTACATGTGCCGGTAGAGCCCTCCGCCCGTGCCGTTCGCCTCGATGGAGCCATAGGCGGCGTTACAGGCGATCTCCAGGTCCCGCTTGTTGAAGTCGGCCTTCCACTGGTGGATGCAGCTGGCCAGATAATAAATGCCCCCGATGCCCACGCTCCGCACGTCGGAGTTGAGCATCTCCACGGCGTTCATGCCGATGGCCCCCATGACCCGGCTGCCGTCAAGCGAGAGGCTCCCGGGGAAGGCGAACTCGAACCAGAGGTTCCTCGGCGGGAATGGCTTGTGAAGGGACGCCCTCGCGTCTATTAATCGTGATACAGGGAGCTCGATGAGGCCGTCCGCTATCCGGTCCGCCACGTATACTGTATCGGATGCCTCGTCCAGGCCTGCGACCACGATGTTGTGGGCGCCGCAGTGGTGGCGCGTGCGCCGGTACTCCAGGTAGTAGATGTCCGCCCGCATCATGACGGGCCGGCCGCCCTCGAGCATCGCCTTCATGACGCGGTAGGCCCGCTTCGGGCTGGTCGAGGTGTTAATTTTCAAGCCGACGCCGAGGTTCCGGCACGCCCGCCGGTCCAGCTCGAGAGGCTTGATCCGGCCGCCGATGGCCGGGTGCCGCAGGTTCCGGCTCTTCCAGTAATAGAAGCCCAGACCCTCGCCGATGCCGAAGAGCGCGGCCTCGGGGAGCCCGTGGCCCGAGTACTCGAACACGTCCCTGAGGGCCGTGGTGTCGCAGTGCATGCCGCGCCGGTGAACGAAACCATCCAGGATCTTTTTCATCACCAAGTAAGAAGGCAATTCAAAAATTAAAGTTTGGTATGCCCTGAATGCGCTCTCTCAAGGGAATAACGGCTTGCCGGGCGGCCGCCGTTTCCGCTCGATAACGTTATATATGAGATGGTTACAAAGAACCGTGAAAGGCGGTTACCAAGAACCGTTTAATGCCGCTGTGGAGGTTCCGTAATGTACACACCGATCGCTATACACAAGAATGAGCTCGTTGTCATTGACAGCATGGATACGTTCTCGAGGTACTTCTGCCTGGCGAAGAAGCAAAAGATGACGCCACTTGTCACGGACGAGATCGTGGCCACGCCCGAGGAGCTCGAGGAAGAGAGGGTTGGCGGGTTCGAGGAAGAGGAGCACGCGGCGAGCGTCGACGGCGGCTCACCGGACCTCGACGACGACGATATATAGATCTCAGATCTTTTTTAGCTCTTCGGCTTTTTCCATCTTGTACATGTAGGATACGAGTATCGCTCCCCCGAGCATGATGGCCGAGGCCATGACGATGAGCCCAAGCGCGATGTAATATTGCCGGAGGTAGGAGGCCACGATGGCGCACAGCGCTATGAGGAAGGCCAGGGCGATGTATGCGATTTTTGCGTCCTTCGCCTTCACTGTCCCACCCCGAGGATCCGTATCGCCAGGTGCGCGGCGTTGTCGCCGTTGTCGATGCCCACGCAGGCCACGGGGACGCCCTTCGGCATCTGCACGATCGATAGTAACGCGTCCAGGCCGCCCAGCTTCGCCGATACGGGCACGCCGATGACGGGCCGGGAGGTCTTCGACGCCACGACGCCCGGAAGGGCGGCCGAGAGGCCGGCGATGGTGATATACACCTTAGCGTCGCTCCGCTTCACGTACACGTCCAGCTCGTCCGGGTTGCGGTGAGCCGATAAGACCTGCAGGTCAAAAGAGATGTTATTCTTCGATAAAACCTCGACCGCCCTGTCCGCGATGGCGCGGTCCGAGGCGGAGCCGAGGATGACTGCCACATCTGCCATGAAGGCCTATATGTTGGCAGGATATTCTTTAAACTTTTTATAATTCAGGAGTACGTCCATGGAGCTGAGCGCCAGTTCCTCGAGACGGTCGAGGAATTTTTCCCGGTCGGACTTCTTTAGCGACATGAGCTCCTGCAGGACTTCAGCCGTAATCACACTCATCATTCCACCCACTTAGTGCTAATTTAGCAACAGCAATATCCAGGACATGGTACAAAAACCTTGTCCTTAAGTTCTAAGATCGTGAAAATAACGTAAGCCGACGCAGAATTAAAATAAATGTTATTTTATATTTATTGTTCATGGGAACGAGGAGGAGCCAGATATTACGCGGCCTGGGCCGGAGGTGGACCCCCTGAAGCTCTCCATGGACTGGACGGTGGGGGACCTGGAGAAGCCCCAGATCCTTGTGGACGATGTCTGGGGGGACGCGCTCCCGGGGAGCTTCGAGATCCACTACGGTATTTGCCCCGTGAGGTAATTATGGGCGAGTACGGGAGGGCGCCGGACGTACTCGAAAGGGCGGGACACGCCGTACTGAATAACTTTTTCGTGGAGGCGGCGCTCGTATTCCTTATCAGCGTCCTCTATATCTCCGCGCAGGGCGCCGACCGCCTCTTAGGCACCGGGTTTCGCAGGACCCTGCTCGACTGGATGCAGGCCGTCTCCCGGGACAGGCTGAACTTCCTGAGGAAGGCCCAGATAAGGCACGTTTTCAAAAAGAAGTACGGGATGAAGAAGATCAAGATAAGGCTGGCAGGAGGCTCCTACTGGCTCTCCATCCCCTGCATCGTGAAGGGCGTCTGCAAAAAAACGCGCTCTGAGAGGAAGTTCCTGGCCAAGGTCATGAACGAGCGGAGCGCCCTTAAGCATAAGTACATGACCCTTTTCAGGAACATCGGCGTCATCGCCGAGGGAGTCGACCTCAAGTTCGACGATTACCACTGCGGGCTGGAGATGGGCCAGTACGAGCGGCTTTGCCTTGAAAAATTGCGAAACGCCTCGGTGAACGCCCCGAAAGTTTACGGCTTACATAAGATGGGCGGCGCCGACTATATGCTGGTCATGGAGTACATCGACGGGAAGCCCCTCTCGAAGGCCGAAATGAGCGGCGAGATCATGGACCAGCTATTCTTAATATTGAAAAAGATGAGGGAGAACGGCATCTTACACGGCGACGTCAAGCTGGACAACTTCATGCTCTCGAACGGCCGGGTCTACGTGTTCGACTGCCTGAAGATCGACCGCAGCGGCATCGAAGAGGCCGCGGCCTTCGACCTGGCGTGCCTATTATGCGCCCTCTCGGGCAGGCTGCCGCCGGGCGAAGTCGTGAAAAACGCCCGGAAGTTCTATTCTCCATCGGACCTGGGCCGGGCCGCCGGAATGGTGGACATGGCGCTCTATAAGGCCGACCTCAACCTGAGCGATGATCGGAAAAAAGAGCTCAAAGAGAGCCTCAAAGCCTTGACTCTGCCGTGACGGCCACGTACACGTTGTCGTTCGTCCGGGTGATCTCGGCGAACACCGTGGACCCGGCGGGCCTGTCTGTCAGCACGCCGATGACCCGGCCCCTGCTCACGGCGAGCATCTCGCCGAACACCCGCCCGGGAGCCACGAGCTCCAGCTTCACGCGCTCCCCCCTCCGGAACGCCCTGGGAAGCCCCGGCGCCTTATGTATGCCGAAGTCAGCCGGCGTGAGTTTCAAATTTAAGCCGTACTGCTTCCCGTACTCTTCGAGCCGCTTAAAAAATTCGGAGAACTTCATGGGCCTGCCCCTGACCTTCTTGCCGAACTGGTAACGGACGTAGTTCTGGATGCCGAACCCGGGCCAGCGCTTGCCGGCGCCTATCTCCAGGCCGAACTCGATCAGCTTCGGGATGTCCTCGTCGTTGAACCCGGGCACCCATACGGGGGCCAGAAGCAGGTCAATATCGCTTGCTGCGACGGCCCTGGCGACTTCCTTGACGTGCTCTACGTCGTACAGGTTGGTACCGGCCAGCATACGCCCCCTGCGGGGGTCCATCGACGATATGGAGAGGTTGATGCGGTCCAGCAGGCCCTCCATCGCCCTTATTTTTTCCGGGTCGAGGAGCATGCCGTTCGTCTGGGCCGAAATGACCTTAACATGGGGCACCTTTCGGAGCTTCTCCAGCAGCTCCACCATGTAAGGATAAATAAAAGGCTCTCCCTGGCCGTCGATGTGCGCCTCCACATCGTCCCCCTTCAGGGCGGCCAGCTTCGCGAACTCCTCCACCAGGTAGTCCGTGTCCACGATGTAGTCCGTCCGCCGGCTCTTGCTAACCCCCTCGTCGACGCTGCAGAAAATACAGTTCAGGTTGCAGCCCGACACCGGGCGGACCTGTATCAAGTTCGTCCCGCGGTCGATGAGGCCGAAGGCCGTGTGGCCAATGAGGGGCAGCCCCGACTCCTTCGTCACGTAGACAAGCTCCCGCTTCGTGTGGTGGTGCCGGAGTATCTTGGGCTCCTGCATGGACACGATCTCCTCGTCCGAATACTTGCGCTTAAGCTGGGAGTAAAAATTATGGGGGATCCGGACCTCGATGGTCCCCCGGATCACGAACACCTTGTCGTTATCCTCGTCGTACACCTCGGAAAAGACCGCCATCGATAACACCAATGTGCCTCAAGGCAGAAAAAAGTTTTCTAGCTCATAAACAATGATATAGGATGACGTTAGAAGTATTTGCGTCGCAGAGGCGTTCAGATGGAGAATAAGGAAGACATACTTCGAAGGGGCAGGCTTTCAGCCGCCAAGAGCGAAGAGATCAACGCATTCACTTCCTCGCTGCAGGCGGACAGGTGGATATTCCCCTCGGACATCATGGTGGACAAAGCCCACACGGCCATGCTCGCCAGGCAGGGCGTCATCGATAAGAAGGACGCCGCCGCCATACTTAAGGCACTGGACAGTATCGGGGCAGGCGGCGTGGACGCCGTGGACATACCGGCTTTCGAGGACGTCCACATGGCCATCGAGTCTAAGCTCATCAAGTCCGTAGGCGAGAACGTCGGGGGACGCATGCACTCCGGGCGCTCCCGGAACGACGAGGTCATCACCTGCGTCCGCATCTCCGCCCGGAAAGAGCTGTTAGGCCTCATGGCCGACCTGCTGGAGCTGCGAAAGGCCATCGTAGGGCTCGCCTCTAATAACATGGACACGGTGATGCCGGGCTTCACTCACCTGCAGCACGCCCAGCCCACAACGCTGGCCCACCACCTGATGGCGCACGCGTCCGCCCTCGACAGGGACTTCGAGAGGCTGCTTGACGCCTATAAATTCATTAACATCAACCCCCTGGGAAGCGCCGCGTTCGCGTCCACGGGCTATCCGCTGGACAGGGAGTACACCACGAAGCTCCTCGGCTTCGACCGGCCGATGGATAACTCGATGGACGGCGTCTCTTCAAGGGATTTCATTCTTACTACCATAAGCGCCATCGCCATCCTGGAGACGGACCTGAGCAGGCTGGCGGACGAGCTGGTGCTGTGGAGCACCCCGGAGTTCGGGTTCGTGGAGCTTGACGACGCCTACGCCTCCACGAGCAGCATCATGCCCCAGAAGAAGAACCCCGACATCCTCGAGCTCGTTCGCGGCCGCGCTGGCACTGTCATCGGCCACATGGTGGCCGCCTTCACCATCGTCAAGGCGCTGCCTTACAGCTACAACAGCGACCTGCAGGAAGTCACCCCTCAACTGTTACGCTCATTCGAAATAAGCCGCTCCTCCGTGCGCATCATGACGGGGGCGGTGAGCACGCTTAAAATAAATAATGAAGAGATGGCCCGGAAGAGCACCATGGGGTTCACCACGGCCACCGAGATCGCCGACACCATCGTCAGGGCCACGGGGCTGCCCTTCAGGACCGCCCACGGCATCGTTGGCAGGCTGGCCCGAGGGGACGGGAATCCTTCATTAGCGGACGTGGACCGGGCCTCGATGGACATGATAGGGAAGAAGCTGAGCAGGATGGGGCTGACAGAAAAGGCGCTGGAAGAGGCGAAGGACCCTCTTAAGAACGTCCGGCGCAGGAGCATACTCGGGGGCCCGGCAAAGGCGGCCGTAACGAGTAAGATCGCCGCGGAAAAGGAGCGCCTGAAAGCGGACGCGAAGGCGGCCTCGGGCCTCGCGAAGAAGCTGGCGAAGGCCGAAGGCGGCCTGGCGAAGGCCGTGAGCGATATCATCAAGGGGTAATGACATGGCGGACTACAAGGAAGGGGACATGGTCAGGGTCTCCAGCAAAGGAAGAGAGTACAGCGGCATCGTGATGCCCTCCCGGAGCGACAAGATCGTGCTGAAGATGAAGAGCGGCTACAACGCGGGCCTGTCCCTGGACGGCGCCGACGTGACGGTGGTAGAGCGCTCCCCCCAGCCTCCGAAGCCCGCAAGGAAGGCTCACCCCCACAACCCCGGGCTGCCTAACATATCCATCCTGTCGACGGGCGGCACCATCGCCAGCCGGGTAGATTATCGTACCGGCGCGGTGTCGAGCCAGTTCACCGCCGACGACATCCTGGACGCCATACCCGAGCTGGGGGACATGGCGAACTTCAACGGCCGGGTGCTGAGCATGATCTTCAGCGAGGACATGGACGCCTCCGTGTGGCAGAACCTCGCCAGGGCCTGCCACGAGGAAATTAAGAACGGCGCCGACGGCATCATCGTCACTCACGGGACGGACACGCTGAGCTACACGGCCGCGGCCCTCTCCTTCATGGTCCGGTCGCCCGTGCCGATCGTGCTCGTTGGGGCGCAAAGGTCCTCGGACCGGCCCTCGAGCGATAACGCCATGAACATGATCTGCGCCACGGCCGTATCAACGTCAGACATCGCCGGCGTCACGGTGGTCATGCACGGCGAGACGTCGGACGATTTCTGTTATGTTCATCGTGGCACCAAGGTCCGTAAGCTTCACACGTCCATGAGGACCGCTTTCCAGAGCGTGAATGTGCCCCCCATCGCCCGAGTGGACTATGCCACCAGGAAGATCACTCCCATCACGGGATACGTAAAGCGGGGCGAGCAGGAGCTTAAATTAATGGGCGATATGGAGACGAAGTGCGCCCTCGTCAAGTTCTACCCGGGCATGTCCCCCGAGATCATCGACTATTACCGGGAGAAAAGCTTCAAAGGGCTGGTGCTGGAGGGCACCGGGCTGGGCCACGTGAGCACGAAGTGGCTGCCCGCGATAGAGAAGGCCGTATCGGCCGGCATAACGATAGTGATGACCTCCCAGTGCATCAACGGCCGCATATGCGACCGCGTATACTCCACGGGCATCGACCTGCTGAAAGCTGGAGCCATAGAGGGCGAGGACATGCTGCCCGAAGTGGCCCTCGTGAAGCTCATGTGGGCCCTGGGGCAGACGAACGATATGGCCCAGGTAAAGAGGATCATGCAACATGACTACGCGGGCGAGATACACTGGAGGTCGACCGTATGAGCCTTGACTACGCGAAGCTGGGCCTGAAGGCCGGCCTGGAGATACACCAGCAGCTCGCCACCGGCCATAAGCTGTACTGCTGCTGCCCGCCCATGGACAGGGACGCGAAGGACTCGAACTTCGAATTTTTTAGATACTTGAGGGCCAGGGAGAGCGAGCTGGGAGAGGTAGACAGGGCCGCGGCGGAGCAGGCAATGGCCAGGAAAAAGTTCCTGTATAAGACTTACGACACGACCTGCCTCGTGGAGAACGACGAGGAGCCGCCCCGGCCGCTGAACCCGCAGGCGCTGGACGTCGCCCTCAAGGCCTCGCTCATGCTGAACATGATGCCGGTGGACGAGGTGTTCACCATGAGGAAGATCGTGGTGGACGGCTCGAACACGACGGGCTTCCAGCGGACGTGCTTCGTCTCCTCGGGCGGGTTCCTGGAGACCGCCTCCGGCAGGGTCGGCGTGGACACGCTCTGCCTTGAGGAGGACGCCGCATCTAAAGTGGAAACGAAGGGCGACACCGTCACCTATTCGCTGGACAGGCTTGGAATACCGCTCATTGAGATCGCCACGGCGCCGGACATCCATACCCCAGCCCAGGCCAGGGAGGTGGCCCTGTATATCGGTACGCTGCTGAGGTCGCTGTCCGAGGTCAAGCGCGGCCTGGGCACCATCAGGCAGGACGTGAACGTCTCTATCGCCCGCGGGGCCAGGGTCGAGATCAAGGGCGTACAGACGCTGGACCTGGTGGAGCAGGCCGTGGAGAGCGAGGCGCTGCGGCAGGTGAACCTTTTAGAGATACGGGACGAGCTGCTGTCCCGCGGGGCCCGCGTGGACGGCGAGGTCTTCGACATTACCGACGTTTTAAAAGATACCGCATCGAAGGTAGCGAAGAAGGCGCTGTCCTCGGGAGGCGTCGCCCTCGCAGTGAGGCTGCCCGGGTTCAGAGGACTGGTCGGGAAGGAGATACAGCCCGGACGCCGCCTGGGGTCGGAGTTCTCCGACCGGGCGAAGAGGGCCGCAGGCGTTGGAGGCATATTCCACATAGACGAGCTGCCTAACTATGGGATCACCCAGGCGGAGGTGGACGCCGTCGTGCAGAAGCTCGGGCTGGGGCCGCAGGACGCGTTCGTCATGGTCGCCGACACGAAGGAGAAGTCGGGGCGCGCCATGGACGCCGTCAAGATAAGGGCCGCGGAGGCGCTGAAGGGCATACCCGAGGAGACCAGGGGAGCCCTGCCCACCGGAAGCACGGAATACATGAGGCCACTCCCCGGCAGGGCCAGGATGTACCCCGAGACGGACGTGCCCTCAGTAGACGTCACGCCCGCTCACCTGGAGAAGCTCAGGGGCGAGCTGCCCGAGACGCTGCCCGAAAAGAAGGCAAGGCTCATGAAGGAGTACGGCCTGAACGAGGAGCTGGCCGGCGGGGTCGCCTACTCCGCCCAGAGCTACGGGTTCGAGGACGTAGCGAAGGCCTGCGGGAACCCGACACTGGTGGCCCGTACCATGCTCGGCACCACAGTAGAGCTTAGACGCGAGGGCGTCCCGGTGGAGAACCTCACCGAGGACCAGTACAAGCAGCTCTTCAAGTACGTATCCGAGAGCAGGATAGCTAAAGAGGCCATACCCCAGGTGCTCGCCGAGATGGCCCGCGGCGCCCCAATAGACGAGGCCGTCACGAAGCTGGGCCTCGGCGGAGTGGACGAGGCGGACATCAGGAAGATCATAAAAGAGATCGTAGTATCAAGGAAAGACTTCGTCAGGGAAAAAGGCGAGGCGTCCCAGGGCGGGCTCATGGGCCCGGTCATGGCAAAGCTCAGGGGCAAAGCCGATGGCAAGCTCATCAGCAGGATACTCAAAGAAGAGATACAGGCGGAGCTTAAGAAATAAGCTCCCACTTTTCTATTTATAAGGTACGAAGATCTCCCTGTAACTTTTTATCCCGAACAGGTCCTTTGCCCACCAGAGCAGAAGCACGGAGAGCAATGATAGGGCGATAATGCCGAAGGCGCCCGCAGTAAATGTCGGGTTAGAGAAGCCCCTGCTGATCAGGGCCAGGACGGGCATGAACACGCCCGCCGCCGAGAGCAAGAGCGTGTATAGCCACCCCGTGTAGGTCAGTACAAAGAGCTTGAACGCGAGGAATATGCCCAGCCCCAGATATACCAGGACGATGAGCATCATGACCAGCGACCTGTAATTGAAAACGACAAGGAAACCAAATCCTGCTACGACAATGAGTAGCACGAAAGCCAGCAGCTTCAGGAAATAAGCCTTGAGCATGCCCTGCTTTACGCGAAAGTCAGGCTTACGCTCCGGCAGTCGCCCGGGCTTTCCGGCTTTATCGAGCTCTTTAGTAATATCATCAAGGTCCATGATCTATGAACATAATCTAGAGTATTCGATAAGAAGTTTGCGATTAAACGTTTAGGAAATTTGTCGGGCATTTATGCTGTTGTATATGTATAATTTGTTTTGTAAAAAGTGTCGTGTGTGGGTGGTTGGCGGCGTTCCAGGTTTCCCGGGGACTCGCGTACCTCAGTACTGGCTGGGACGTGGGCGGGCTTAACTTCCGGGTTCGGAAAGGGACCGGGTGTGCCCCGCCGCTGTGGCCGCCAAAACCACCACACATATGACTGTGAGGGCCGAATATTGGCCTGTTTGGCTCGTTCGGGCTTGTTGTGCTGCGTCTTTGTGCTCTTTGGATTTCGCTTTGGATTGTAATAGCACCTTTACGGTGTGTCACCCCTTTACGGTGTTTTCGGTGTCCAAATGTGCTAATTTGTGTTTTGGTGGGTCGAGTGTTTAGTGGTTGCGGGTTGAGCACCTCGTTGCCTTGGTGCGTACGCCCCAACTCTATCAAACCAGTCTTCTACTGGCACTCGGTGGCAGTCTCGTTTCAGGGTGTTTTTCGGGCTTAGATGCTTTCAGCCCTTACAACTTAGCGCGTGGCTGCACGGCCCGCCCTGTCGGACGACCGTTAGACTAGCGGCGCCGTTGCCTTGTTCCTCTCGTACTAAAAGCAACTTTCCCTCAGACTGCTTTGCACCCCTAACAGATAGTAACCGACCTGTCTCACGACGGTCTAAACCCAGCTCACGATCTCCTTTAATAGGCGAACAACCTCACCCTTGGCCGCTGCTGCACGGCCAGGATGGAAAGAACCGACATCGAGGTAGCAAGCCGCCGGGTCGATATGTACTCTTGCCGGCGACGACTCTGTTATCCCCGGGGTAGCTTTTCTGACATCAATGTCCCCCACATTGGGGGAGCATTGGTTCGTTAAGCCCGACTTTCGTCTCACGAAACCTTGTTGTGCGGTTGCGTGTCAAGCCAACTTATGCCTTTACACTCTTCACCGAGTTTCTGACTCGGTTGAGTTGACCTTAGGGCGCCATCGATACCTTTTCGAGGGCGTGCCGCCCCAGCCAAACTGCCCGCCTATCGATGTCCCAAGTTAGGTTAGGGTCGCAGTCACCAAAGGATAGTGTCTCATTGTCCCCTCCCCCCAGACTGGCGCCTGGGGCTCGACGGGTCCTATCTACTCTGCACAATGGTGGCCGCAACCCAACGACAGGTTGCAGTAAAGCTCCACGGGGTCTTCACTTCCCATTAGGGGTCCCTAGACTCTGCACTAGGATGTAATGTTCACCGGCGCCTGGCCAGGGACAGTAGAGCGCTCGTTGATCCATTCATGCAAGCCGCCAATTAAGCGGCAAGGTACTACGCTACCTTAAGAGGGTTATAGTTACCCCCGCCGTTGACGGGCCCTTCTTCCCCTTGTACGAGGTTTTCAGGTACCCGCACTGGGCAGGATTCACTGATCGTACTAGATCTTACGATTTGGCGATCAGCTATGTTGTTATTAGACAGTCAGCGCTCCCTCGTCACTGCGACCTGCTCCTCACGGAGCAGGCACCCCTTATCCCGAAGTTACGGGGCTAATTTGCCGAATTCCCTTGGCCAGGGTGTGCCGACACGCCTTAGTCTTCTAAACTAGGGGCACCTGTGTCGGATCTTGGTACGGATCCTCTGTTCCCTTTTCACGGGTTCCCCGCGTGACACTGCTTACGTCATCACATATTACACGCTTTCTCACCATTACGGTTCTCCAGCATGCTATTAGCTTGAACAGGCTGACAGGCCTGCCAGCGCTAGCGGGAAACGTCAGTTTTAGCACAGAGAAGTACAGGAATATTAACCTGTTTCCCTTTTGACCAGCTCCGGTTGAGGCTGGTCTTAGGACCGACTAACCCTCGGCTGACGATCATGGCCGAGGAAACCTAGCCCTTTCGGCGGCACGGATTCTCACCGTGCTATGCTGCTACTAATGCCAAGATTTTCTTACCCGCGCGCTCCACAGGACCTTACAGCCCTGCTTCCACGCCCGCGGATTGCCTCCCTACGAAATCACCTTGCGGTGTTCCAGGGTCTCGGTTGTCGACTTGAGCCCCGTCCATTTTCAGGGCCCCAAACCTCGACTGGTAAGCTGTTACGCTATTTTTAAAGGGTAGCTGCTTCTAAGCTCACCTCCCAGTTGTCTAGGGCTTGGGACGCCTTTCAGTGTTTACACTTAGTCGACAATTAAGGACCTTAACCCTGGTCTGGGTTGTCTCCCTTACGGACTAGAAGCTTACCCCCCAGCCCGGACTTCCCACCATCTACAACGAGAGCGACTTTGGAGTTTGACAAGGGGACGAGCAGTTTCCCGCCCGGCTCCCCTAATCAGTGCTCTACCTCGCCCACAATCTCCGGTGAGGTCATACTTCGATATGTTTCGGGAGGAACCAGCTGTTTCCAAGTTCGATTGGACTTTCACCCCTAGACACAGGTCACGCGAACGATTTGCATATCAGTACCGCTAACGATCCTCCACGTAACTTTCGTTACGCTTCGATCTGCCCACGCCTAGATCACCTGGTTCCGGGTCGTGGCCCAATGACTCCGCGCGAACCCACGCCGCCCCTCGAAAAACTGCGGGCTTGTTGCTTTCGCTACGGCTTCCCCAATAATGGGTTAGCCTCGCCATTGGACCCCACTCCTTGGCCCGTTCTTCAAAACGTACGACAGGACACTGGCAACCGCTCTCGTACAACACCCTCGCGAGTGCTTCCTTCGAGCGGAAGATCCTTTCATGCCCATGTCGCTCCATCGCCGTCCGATTTCAGGCTCTTTTAACCTCCCTATTCAGGGTGCTTTTCAGCTTTCGATCACTCTACTATTGCGCTATCGGTCTCGAGATATATTTAGCCTTGGAGGAATGTGTCCCCCAGTTTCCCGCGAGATATCCGACCCACGGTACTCAAGAACTCGCCACATCCTACTCGCTACGAACACGGGGCTATCACCCTCTACGGCCCCCCGTTCCAGGGGAGTCATTCTCACGAGTGTCGGACTAAAAGGCGGTCTTACAACACCACATCTCCTTGCCCTCTCGGGCAGGATTCGGTTTAGGCTCTGCTGTGTTCACTCGCCGTTACTAACAGCATCTCAAATTGATTTCTCTTCCAGCCCCTACGCAGATGTTTCAACTCAGGGCGTTCCCAACCCTTATCGGGTCATACGAGAAGTCTCATTAGGAAATCCCGGGCTCAAAGGCTCCATGCGCCTCCCCCGGGCTTATCGCAGCTTGGCACGTCCCTCATCGGTCCTCGAGCCAAGCCATCCACCGGACGGCACAGCAACACCAAAACAATTTGATCATCAAAACCCCTATTTCGGAGCGTTGACGATTTGCTAGTTATGCCCTTTCGGGCGTTAGCACACCCTTGACTTTTACATCAAGGACTTATTTGGCCACTGTGACAAATTTACCTACGATCTATGTTTGCGAATTCGTTTGTAAACTCAGAACCCTTTCGAGTCCCTCCATTACAATCCAATTCAGCGTCCAAAGACACACATATACACAGCATCACTTGCAAGACTAAACCAATGACATTAACCTGTGAAGTGGAATACGCCTTACCGGGAGCGTACTTACGAACGTCCCCGCCTGAAGCGTACTGTCACGGCTTTTGCCTGTGCATCAACCCCTTCCCCACCCACACTCTTGTGAGTAGGTGCACCGAGCACGATTATCATTACGTTTTATATTGACGTTTTTTTCCTCTTTCGAGGCTCATACATTGATGAGAGTGAGATCCGCTAAAACTCCGCAGAGCATTAGTGGATAGTGGACTTGCTGGGATTTGAACCCAGGGCCTCCGCCTTGCAAAGGCGGCGATCTTCCAGCTGATCTACAAGCCCCTCTGAAGGCAGACCTTTGGCCTGTCCATATTAGATTCGTTCAGTCGGTTGTTTTTCGAGTTTTCCCGGCCCGTGCGTCCTTACGGACGTTGCAAGGCAAATGTTTTTTTGTTTTACGTGAGTTCGGGCTATGCTTTTCAGCATAGCCGGCTCCGTCGTGAAATCGTTAGGAGGTGATCCAGCCGCAGATTCCCCTACGGCTACCTTGTTACGACTTAACCCCCCTTACAGAACATGAATTCGAGTCCTTCAATGAAAAGGATCCTCATTCACGCCCCGCTCGGGTGGTTTGACGGGCGGTGTGTGCAAGGAGCAGGGACGTATTCACCGCACTGTTTTGAAATGCGATTACTACGGATTCCATCTTCATGAGGGCGAGTTCCAGCCCTCAATCCGAACTAAGGATAGGTTTAAGAGATTGACGCCACCTTTCGGTGTAGTTACCCATTGTCCTATCCATTGTAGCCCGCGTGTAGCCCGGGATATTCGGGGCATACTGACCTACCGTCGACCAATCCTTCCTCTGACTTAGCGCCAGCGGTCTCCACAGTGTACTCGCCCTCCTCGCGGAGTCGTTAGCAACAGTGGAAATGGGTCTCGCTCGTTGCCTGACTTAACAGGACGCCTCACGGTACGAACTGACGACGGCCATGCACCTCCTCTCAGCTAGTCCGGCAAGGTCTTCAGCCTGGCCTTCATACAACTGTCGATCCCGGTAAGCTTCCCGGCGTTGAATCCAATTAAACCGCAGGCTCCACCCGTTGTGGTGCTCCCCCGCCAATTCCTTTAAGTTTCAGCCTTGCGGCCGTACTTCCCAAGTGGCCCGCTTCGCGGCTTCCCTACGGCACCACGACGATTCACGACCGTCGTGACACCTAGCGGGCATCGTTTACGGCTAGGACTACCCGGGTATCTAATCCGGTTCGTGCCCCTAGCTTTCGTCCCTCACCGTCGGACCTGTTCTGGTAGGACGCCTTCGCCACCGGTGGTCCCCGGAGGATTACAGGATTTCACCCCTACCCCCCGAGTACCTCCTACCTCTCCCAGTCCCAAGCAATGTAGTATCCCATGAAAGCCCAACGGTTAAGCCGCTGGATTTCCCAGGGGACTTGCAAAGCCGGCTACGGACCCTTTAGACTCAATAATATCGGCCACCACTCGAGCCGCCGGTATTACCGCGGCGGCTGGCACCGGTCTTACCCGGCCCTTGCTAACAACCGTTTTTTAGACGGTTGGACAGGCACCCAAGGTGGATGCCACTCGATGTCCCCCTATCGCAGTTGCCTGCATTGTAGAGTTTTCGCGCCTGCTGCGCCCCGTAGGGCCTGGATTCGTGTCTCAGAATCCATCTCCGGGCTCTTGCTCCCACAACCCGTACGGATTACAGGCACGCCGGTACGTTACACCGGCGTCAACCTAATCCGCCGCAGACCCATCCAAAGGCGTTGCCTTTCGACCACCAAGCATTCCAGCACTAGTGATCCATCCGGTATTATCCCCAGTTTCCCGGGGTTATCCCAGACCCTTGGGCAGGTTATCCACGTGTTACTGAGCAGTCCGCCGAGGGCATAACCCCTCACGACTCGCATGGCTTAATCGGACACCGATAGCAGTGACCTCTGGCAGGATCAACCAGAAATACGCACACTATCAAATCATTACTGTTTGCAAATTCACTTCACTAAGGAATTGCAGAGAAAATCTTGCCTGCACAAAACACCTGATACAAGTACCAGGCATTTTCACCGACCAAGAAAATTACTCGAACAACCAACCAAACATCAGAAACGCGACCACACCCCGAAGAAAAGGTGCGTCCCTCGAATCCTCATATGCCGCAGCCTTAGAACGGCCGTTCATCCCGTGTTAATACACAGGGTCGGGCCGTATGAGCGGACTGCGGCGATCATTGTGATTTATCCCCGCATTATGCGGGAATCACCTATAGTGTTTAATTCATATATATAGTTTGTGATTTGCCGGATTTGTGCGACGATCCGTCGTGAGACGAGCCATCGCGCACCAGGCGCACCTATACATATGTCCGCCCCCTGGCGCCCGTGCCTTTGCACAGTGCCTGTGACGGCGGATTCCTATATACTCCAGTAATGCTATTTATATGTTTCGCTTTTATGTAAGCCTGAGTAGAGTATTATCATAATGTTAATTACAAAATAGAAAGTTTTAAGATGAATAAGATGTAATTGTTTGCATAGCAGCCAGTATTTCAGGAGGGGTAAATATCTCAGGGGAAGCTTGTGACAAGAGCATGCCGTTTCATGCCCGTGAGGAGGCATACGGCCCGCCTCGCGCAGAATTGTATACGCGGGAAGATATAGAGGAGGTATTTCAATGCGTTTCTGCCCTATGTACGTGTGACCGGCTAAGCAGCCCGGCGAAGAGCGATCCGCTATTCAGGCCGCCCTTTCCGGCCGCAAGGGCCCGAGCGTTCCGGGAGGGGAAAGAAAAAAGCCTTATATCCTTTCATTTGCGTCCGGATCTCAGGGCGCTCTATCCCGTATCCACTCTTGCGTATTATTTAAGCGCGCCGATCGTGGAGGATGAGGATAATTATATCGCTTTTAGCCCGGGAGAGACGACCGACATACCCGGCGCCCCTGAGCTCGAGACGTGGGCGGGCGAGGCGCTGAGGAGGACATTTTACCTGGACTGCGCGGTAAGGTACGCCGCAGTATCCGGGGGAAGGCTGAACGGCCTGGACGTGGAAAAGCTGCTCCGCGGGCGCGCGGAGGACATCTTCGAGATGGGGCCGGGAGAGCGCCTTATGTTATATTCGGGCGTGCGTGTAGTGCCAGGCATGCCGTCGTGGCATATGGCCGCATACCTGGACCCGGTCCCGGGGAGCGTGGAGGCGCTGCCTTTTCTGATGCGTTCCCTCGCCGCGATATATATGCCGCGGGCGTTCCCTGTTAACGAGAGAGCGGTCGTATCGATGTCGGTCCATGAGTTCCTGGGAAAGCAGAAAGGGCCCGATACTGCATGCCCCGGAGGTCATGTCGTCCTGCCGTCGCTGCGTGAGGCCGGCATCCAGCTCTGGTTCTCGGACGGGTTCCCGGTGGATGCGTCAAAAGTGAGCCTGCGTTCGATATCCGGGAAGAGGCGTGAAAGAAAAAACAAGGGCACGTCGATCGGCATCGTATGTAATGAGGAGTCCATGTCGGGCGAGGTCGATGCCATTATCGACGCTCTTGGGGATACTGAGGCTTCCGTTGAGATTCTCTGGGATGCCAGCGTCGATAAGTATGCCGGGGCCTTCGCCCGCGGCTTCGACGTACTACAGGTCATCGGCCATTGCGATGAGAGAGGGCTCAAATGCCATGACGGGTTCGCGAGCGTAAAGGACATAGAAAAGAACAGGACGCCCATGTTTTTCTTCAATTCCTGTGCGAGCTACCGTGAGGCGGCGCAGCTGGTCGAGTGGGGCTCCGTCTGCGGTGTGGCCACGCTTTTCAGGGTGCTTGAGGAGGCCGCGGTTGACCTGTGCAGGGATTTTTACCGGATGCTCGGCGCCGGCTATACTGCCTCCGTATCTCTCAACGCTGCCCGCGAGTGCTCCGCGCTGGGAAAAGAGTACCTGCTCCTGGGGAACGGCTCGTTCACATGTTTCGAGGGGGACCCCCTAAAGCCGTTCTACAGGATAAACTCCCGTCCTGGAGGGTTTTCGCTGGGATGTACTACGGGTAATGTCGACAAAGGGTACGTGGTGAGCTCCTGGTCTCCCGGGGGCAGGACGATGATCTCCGACCTGGGCTTCGAGACCGGGCCAATGAAGGCGGAACAGCTCATCGCGATATCGGAAAAGTTCCAGGGCTATTGCATCTACGGCCGCAGGCTTTACGAGAGCGTCGGGGACGCGGCCCTTAAGGCCCTGGAGGACTGGCGTTGTCGTACATGAAAAAAACGGCGCTTTTATAGTTGACGACCCTGAAGTTCCGGAAATATTTTTTCAGGTCCGTGCGCTCGGAGGAGAAGGGCCTTATCAGCAGGTCGGCGCCGACCGACTTCGCCACTTCGGCGATGCAGTCCTGCATGTCGATGGGGGGCCTTATCGAGTATATCAGCGACGCTCCCTCGTATAGCGCCATGCTGGGCCTGAAGATGTCGTCCCTCACGTATCGCACTCCTTCGGGGCCGCTCTCCCCGACGTCGGTGCAGACCACGTCGAAGTCTCCCTGGAGGAGCTCCGCCACCTCGGGGTGGCCGCCTATGCCCACCTCCACGATCTTGCATCCTGCGGGATACCGCGCCCTGATGTAGCCCGCGATGTCCTCATAACCTATAATTGACATGAGCACCCATATTACTGGAGTGGCCATATATAAAATAAAGGGGTGTATTTCCTGATCACGATCAGGCCTTTCGAGTTCGACGATTCACGGGCCGTCCTGGACATGGAGGAGGCGATCTTCAACGAGCCGAACCCTCTATTGTACGCGATGATCGAGAGCCGGCCGGCAGAGGGCTTCATCGTGGCAGAGGAGGACGGCGAGGTCTGCGGCTATTTACTGGGCACCCTGCTAATGGACGAGGCCAGGATATTGTTGATCGCGGTGAAGGACAGCCGCAGGCGCATGGGGATCGGCTCCAGACTGGTCAACGAGTACATCGAATCCGTCAAGGGCAGGGCCAGCATGATCCGCCTGGAAGTGCGCTCGAGCAACCTTGCGGCGCAGACGTTCTACTTCAAGCTCGGGTTCAGGTTCATCGGCATGGTGAGCAATTACTACCGGAATGGCGATAACGCCTACATCATGGTAAGGCCGATGGAAAATTTCACGCTATTCCTTTAAAAAAAAGAATTGAGGCGGGCAGAGCCCGCCGTTACGGGTTATTCGGTCGTTATTACCTTAACGCCGGCGGGCTGCTTCACGATGCTGCCCATCTTCACGCCGACGAGGTACTCGAGGTTCTTCTCCGCGGCGATGTCTAGCATGCGCTGCGTGATGACGCCGTCGAACACGACGCTCTTCACGTCGCCGTTGGTCTCTTTCAGGACGTTGGCGAGATCACGTACCGCGACCTTCTGCAGGACGTTCTTGTTCGCGTCCAGCAGCTTGGCGCTCAGCGTGCCGGCCAGGTCCTTCATTATTTCGGCGAATTCCCCGGCTTCTTTTGGCTCGGCTTTTTTGACCTCAGGCTGCTGTTCCTGCGGCTGTTGCTCCCGGGGCTCACGCCTTTCCTGCCGCTCCTGGCGTTCTTCCATGCGGCGGTAGCTTTTGCGCCTGGGCGTTTCGCCTCTCTCACCGCGCTCCTGCCTTTCCGGGCGCTGGTAGCCTTCGCGCTGCTCCCTCGGGTATTCCCTTCCCTCTGGTCTCCCCTCAGGCCTGCCCTCCGGTCTCCCCTCGGGCCTGCCTTCGGGCCTGCCTTCGGGCCTGCCTTCGGGCCTGCCCTCGGGCTTGCCGTTCTCCTCGCGCTGCTGTTGCTGCTGCTTGTTGCGCCTGCGCGGGGGCACTTCGACGACCTGCTCTACGGGCACTTTGCTCCGTAGTGCCTTGATGATCTCCTTCTGGGTGAGGTCCTCGACGCTCTTGCCCTCGGGCGGCCTGGCCACGTAGTCCACGTCGGCCACCTGGAGCAACTCTTTCAGTATTAGCTCTCCGCCCCTGTCGCCGTCCGTGAACACCGTGACCGTCTTCTTCTTGCTCATCTCTGCGACGAGCTGAGGGACGTTGGTACCCTCAACGGCGATGGCGTTCTTGATGCCGCACTTGAGGAGGTTGAGCACGTCGGCCCTGCCCTCGACCACGATGATCGCGTCGGACTCCATGACGCCGGGCCCTGCCGGGAGGTTGTCGATGAAGGTGACCTCCTCGACCCTTACGGCGGACTTGACAGCGTCGGTGAGCTCCTGGCTCTCGGGCACGGTCTCGTCGAACATGGCGGTGAGGATGTGCTTGGCCCTCTCGATGATCTGCTGCCTCTTTGAGGAGCGGACGTCCTCGATTTTCGTGACGGAGATCTTGGAGATGCACGGCCCTACGCGGTCGATGGTCTCGAGCGCGGCCGCGAGGATCGAGGTCTCGATCTTGTCCAGGCTCGACGGTATTAAAATATTACCGCTCGACTTGCCGTACTTTGAGGTGATGTTCACTTCGATCCGGCCTATCCTGCCGGTCTTCTGGAGCTCCCTCAGGTCGAGGTCGGCGCCAAGAAGGCCTTCTGTCTGGCCGAACACTGCTCCTACCACGTCCGGGCGCTCTACGACGCCTTCAGCACTGATATGAGCGTGAATCACGTATTTTGTAGTGTCGGATTCTTCCATTTTTTAACACTTCCTTTGTTAATAATTTTTGAAACGTTCTACATGGGGCCCGTGAACCTTTCCTAAAATAGTCGGTAATAAGAGGCAGCAGCGCTTTGCAGTAGCTGCTCCCTGTAACTAATGGCGTGCATTAGCCTGTAACACAAGCCCATTCCAAATAAACGGCGTTATGGTGAAGCCGTTTTTCGAATATGATGAGTGATGATTATTACCTGCTATTGATAGGAGTTGAGCACGGGTGTGCTACTCTCATGGAGCTATTGTCCCTCTCACGGATCTTATCGCTCCCATGGAGCGTGTTACACTCACGGGGGCGTATTGCCCTTACGTGACAGATCCTATGTGATCGTGTATCCATGTGGATACGACACCATCTATAGGATATGATGGTATATATTTACCTTGTTATTCTTTGTCGTGAATGTTTAATAATGTTGTGGTTTAACGGCGCATGCCAGCCTCAAGCGCTCGATATAGCCGTGGAGGCCCTCGATATCCTTGACCTCCTTTTTCGTAAGGATGCGGAGCTTCTTCCTGGGCTCCATGTCGGGGCGCGAGCCGTTGGACTTGAGGTACGTTTCGGCGTTCCTCGCGACCTCCTCCCCCCGCTCGTCCCAGTCGGTGAGCACGATGATGTCTGCGCTCTGCCTGGAGACGCGCTCGGCCAGGTTGAACAACGTCTCCTGCGACGTCATGACGATATTTCCGGTGATGCCCAGTGACTCCATCGAGGCCCTGTCACGAGGGCCTTCGACCAGGATGGTCGTGCCCATTTCGGCCCTGGCGGCCACGGCATCCAGGACCTCCTGGATCTTCGCCAGACGTTCGCACTCGTCTATTGGAGCGCACCCCCGAGCCTTCTGAGGACTTCTTCCCGGGAAGCCCCCAGCACCTTGACCGACTTACGGCTGTCACGGGCTCCGGACGTGATCTCGATGCGGGACTCCGGTATGCCGAGCAATGCCGACAGCTCGCCGATGAGTTCCTCGTTGGCCCTGCCCCGCTCGGGCGGCGCCTTCAGCCGGGCCTCGATGCGCCTGCGCCACTCGTTATAGCCCGAGGGCACCCGGGTCTCCTTCGCCCCCGGGGAGACCTCGAAGTCTATGAGCACCCCGTCAGAAGAGGCCCTGACCGCGTCCTGGAAAGCCATTAAAAATAATGTTATTCTGGCCGGGTAAAAGCGTTCTGGTGCGTTACTCCGATGTGCCCTCGGGGCACTTGCTGTCCCGGCACGCGGAGTTGCACTCGCACTTTGAGCAATGCTCGTCGCAGGGCTCGAAGTGGATGGTGATGCTGGACCTTGGGAAGGCCTGGCGGAGGTCGTCCTCGAGGTGGTCGGACAGGCTGTGCGCCTCGCTCACCGTCAGGTTCTTCGAGACGACCAGGTGGAGGTCCATGAACCGGTCAGAGCCGGACCTGCGGGTGCGAAGCTCGTGGAAGCTCGCGAACTGGAGGTAGTGGTCGGAGATGATGCCCTTGATCTTCTCCTCCTCCGAGGCGGGCAGGCTGGTGTCCATCAGGTCCGAGGCAGCGCGCCTGGTGAGGTCGTACGCGGCCTTCATGATGAACACTGCTACGGCGATCGCGAACAGCGGGTCAAGGAATTTCCAGCCGGTCAGACGGATGAGCACTAAGCCGGCGAATATGCCCAGGGACGTATAGACGTCCGTCCTGAGGTGCCAGGCGTCGGCCTCCAGGGCGATGGACTCGGTGGCCTTCGCCGCCTTCATGAGCCTGTTCGAGACGTACCAGTTCGCGGCGGCCGAGATGGCCATGACCGCTATGCCGGCGATGAGCAGGCCCGTGTTGAGCTCCTCTCCCTGGCCCATCAGCTTGAGCGCGGCCTCCCGGATGATGAGTATGGCCGCGATGAAGATGAGCACGGCCTCGATGAGCCCGGAGAAGTCCTCGAACTTGCCGTGGCCGAACTTATGCTCCCTGTCGGGGGGCTCGCTTGACTTCTTTACCGAGATGAACGCGATGATGGCCGCCACGAGGTCGATTGCCGAGTGGATGGCCTCGGATATGATGCTCACCGAGCCGATGGCGAGGCCTACGGCCAGCTTCATGATGACGAGCATCGTGTTCGATAAAATGGATAGCCTGGCGGTGGACCTTTTTACCTGGTTGGCCCGCTCGATCCTGTCAATAGTCGCTTCCTTTCCCTGAGAATTCAACACAATCTACCGACCGTGGTAAAACCTTGGTATACGCTCATCACCTATAAAGCTTCTCGAAAGAATAAAACATAATAAGTGGATATCCCCGCGCCACTAACTCCGGGAGATCACACTCTGACTGTTGTCGACGTCCCTCCCAGTTACCCTCGTGGCCGGGGTTGAATGTACCGCGTTGAGGTTGTCTTGTCCCTCACAGATAGGGTGTCCCATTAACTCGGGCAAGGACCTTACAACACGATTTGACTATATAGCACTCCTTATGCACGGGCGATCACAAGATCATTGACTGATGTATTCACGCCCGTCCTCGTGGAGAGCACAGATACTGTATTTTGCAGGCTTATAAAGCTTATGACGTGCGCCCGGGAAGTTTCCTTTCGTATCCTCTGCCCCGGATGAACTTTCCCCGGCCGCGGCGGCCCAGGAACTCCTTTCCGTCAAGCAGCAGCGTGCCGCGCTGCATCACCGCGTGCGGGAAGATGGCTTCCATCCCCTCGTAGGGGGTCCATCCCGCCTTGCTGTGGAGCTCGTAGGGGCGTATGACCCTGCGGGCGCCCATGTCGACGAAGATCAGGTCGGCATCGTAGCCCTCCTCGATCCGGCCCTTGTTATTTATCCCGAATATCCGGGCGGGGTTCGCCGTGGTCATATCGATGAAGCGCTGCAGGGGCAGCCGGCCGTCAGCGACCTCTTTTAAAATTAGCGGCGCCATGGTCTCTACCCCCGGCACGCCCGAGGGAGCCGATCTGATGTCGGCCGCCTTCTCCTCCCGGGTGTGGGGGGCGTGGTCGGAGGCGAGCACGTCGATGGAGCCGTCCCTGGCCGCCTTCCAGAGCGCCTCAACGTCCCGCAGGGGCCTCAGGGGCGGGTTCATTTTGCCGTACGACTTCAGCTTTTCCCAGTGGCGCATGTTTAGCAGCAAATGGTGAGGGGTCACGTCGCAGGTTATGGGCTCTCCCCGGAGGGCCTCCACGGCCTTCGCCGTGCTGATGTGGGTGATATGCATGGCGGCGCCCGTCTCGTGCTCGAGGCGCACCGCCGCCTTCACCGCGTTGAGCTCCGACCCGGGCGGCCTCATCTGCGAATATACGTCCGGGCTGTCATCCCTAGCAAGCTCCCTGGCCTTTTCAGCGTTGAGGGCCTCGTCCTCGGCATGGATGCTCGCCGTCGCGCCTAATCGTTTTATCTCCAGCAGCGCCGCCTTCAGCGCCTGCTCGTCCACGCTGAACCCGCCCGTGCTCTTCGCCATGAATATCTCGCCGAAGGCGAGGGCGCCCCGCCTCCACAGCACGGGCAGCGCCTTTAAATTGCCAGAAACGCCCCCGTTGATGGCGAAGTCGATCATCGAGCGGTTCTGCGCCACGGTGAGCTTGATTTTAAAGGACTCCTCGTCGAACGTGGGAGGGTCCGTGTTGGGCATGTCCACCACGGCGGTTACGCCGCCGTATATGGCCGCCCTGCTGCCCGAGAGCCAGTCCTCCTTCTCCTCCTGGCCCATGTCCCGGAAGTGGACGTGGGAGTCGATGACGCCGGGCAAAACGAGCATGTTACGGGCATCGTATGCCTGCTCGCCCTTCAGTATCTTGGCGATCCGTGCGATGCGGCCCTCGTCGATGCCTATCGAGCATGTGACGATGTCTTCCCCGAAGGGCACCCTGGCGTTCTCCACTACGAGCTCGTGCATCAGTGTAACACTCCCACGATGGGATAATAAGTTTGCGTTTTTCAGGATATGCAGCAACGGATATCCGACGTGTATCCGGCGTACTATATATTTTTATATGGCATTTAGCCCAATGATAATATTAAAATTCGGCGAGCATAAAAACGCCTACTGTTATAATGATTTTTCGTTATAGATTTACTATATAGACTATATATAAATATATAGCAAAGCCTATAACCTTTGCCAGAAACTTGTTCTAAACTACGGTGGCTGACAAATGGACCCGTTCCTGCTCATGGCGATAGCGATCATCGTGGCCCTTCTCTTCGACGTGATGAACGGCTTCCACGATACTGCGAACGCCGTGGCCACTGTCATTTATACGAAGGCCCTGCCCCCGCAGGTCGCCATAGGCATGTGCGCCATCATGAACATGGTGGGGCCGTTCCTGCTCGGGACGGCCGTCGCCAAGGTCATCGCCACAAGCATCATCCCTTCTGAAAAACTGACCATCGCCATCGTCGTTGCGGGGCTCATGGGGGCGATCATCTGGGACCTCGTAACGTGGTATTACGGCCTCCCCGTAAGCTCTTCTCATGCCCTCATCGGAGGCCTCGTGGGCTCGGGCCTGGCGGCCATCGGCCTCTCGGGCGTGAAATGGGGCGGCCTGACCAACATCGTCCTGGCCCTTTTTATATCGCCCGTCATCGGGATCGTCCTGGGCCTTGTCTTTATGTACCTCATCGGCCGGTTCATCATCTCGCGCATGGGACGGGAGCAGGCCAATGCTGTTTTCAAGAAGGTCCAGATCCTTTCCTCTGCGGCCGTATCGCTCACTCACGGCTCCAACGACGCCCAGAAGACCATGGGCATCATCGCCATGTTCGTGGCCGTCACATACGGCACTGGCACGCCCGTCATCGAGCCATGGATCATCATCGCCTGCGCGGCGGCTATCGGCCTGGGGACCGCGTTCGGGGGATGGCGGATCATCAGGACGCTGGGCGAGCGGATAGGAAAGGAAGAGCTTTCTCCGTCGCAGGGATTCGCCGCCGAGACCGCCACGGCGCTCACCATCGCCATCGGCTCCCACGTGGGCGCCCCTATCAGCACGACGCACGTCATCTCCTCGAGCATCGTCGGCACGGTCATGGCCGGCGGCACGGGCGTTTTAAATAAGAACGTAGTATTAAATATATTGACCGCGTGGTTATTGACCATACCCGTAGCCGCCATAGGGGCGGCGATATCCTATTTCATCCTGACGCTGGTGGGAATATGAGCGATCCTTTACACTCGATGCTAGACCTTTTCGCGAAGTCGCCCTTCAAGCCGCTCAACGAGCACGCCGAGAAGGTAAAACAGACCGTCCTGAAGATGGACGGGGCGGTGCACGCCTACGTGGAGGGAGATAAGGCAAAGGTGGAGGGATCGTATAAGCAGATCAGCGAGCTCGAGCACGAGGCCGACGAGGTGAAGCACGCCATCCGGGAGCACCTGCCATCGTCGCTCATGATGCCCGTGGACAGGACGGACATCCTTACTTTCTTAAAGCAGCAGGACGACGTGGCCAACAGCGCCGAGATGGTCGCCCAGCTCCTCGACATGAAGATGGTGGCGATGCCCCCCGCCGTGAAGGACATATTACTGAAACTGGAGAAGGAAGTGCTGGTCACCGTGGAGGAGCACGTGGACGCCGCCGGCAAGATCACGACCCTCCTGGACTCCGCCTTCGCGGGAAGGCACGTGAAGGAGGTCCAGGCGATCATCGACCGCGTGGACGGCCAGAAGCACAACGTGGACGTCCTGAAGCTCGAGGCCATGAAGGCCATCTACGAGCACGAGAAGGAACTTGGCCCCGTCGGCGTCTTCCACCTCATCGAGCTCGTCCAGGAGATGGGCTGGGTCGCCGGCCACGCGGAGAGCGCGTCCGACCGGCTTCGCCTCATCGTAGCCAAGCGCTAAAACTATTTTCTCACTTCGCACCTGTCGAGCGCCGTGTCGATCTTTTCCTCCACGACCTCGCCTTTGGGGGACGTCTCCTGGAAGATCTGGCCCTGAAACGTGTACACCTTGGTCACGTCATCGACCCACGCGTCGGGCGAGAGGCCGGCCTTCAGGCAGCCGTACTCTAAATATTCCTCCGGCCCCCAGCCCTGCTCTACGGGCACCTGGGGCAGCAACAGGCCCCGGTAGAGCCCCCTCTCGACGATGATGCCGTCCCTGCCGATGACCAGATGGCCGGGCCGGTCGACGGGCTTTACTTTCAAAGGCTCGGGCTCGCTGAGCACTGTCACCTCCACGGATATGCGGTCCAGCTCGGCGCTCCTCACCCTCGGGAAGCGCGGGTCCTGCGTGGCCGCCTGCACGGCCGCGTCCGCCAGCGCCTTGCTCAGCGGCAGGTCCGGGTACGGGTAGCCGATGCACCCCCGCAGGTCCCCGTCCTGCTTGAGCGTGACGAACACGCCCGACAGGTCTTTGAAAGCTTCGGGCAGCTCGACATTCGGCATTTTATTCGTCCTCACGTACTCCTCGATGACCCTCCGGGCCGTCTTCACCGCCAAAGTCCCCTCTTCCAGGCTTAACATGATTAATTATACGACGGCCCCGGCAAAAAATGTGGCGCAGGAAGAAGTTAGCAAATATATAAATACGAGCCCGGGACATGTTTCACCGCACATAGCTCGTGAGAGGGGAGGGACGGCCGCCGCCTTCGAGGTGAGGAAAGTCCCCCCACCATTTGGATACGCAAATGCCCGTGAGGGCATACGGCGAGAGTCGTGGCAATGGCACAGAAACGGCACGGCCGCGGGTTAAAGCGGTGATCCGGGAACGGTGAGGTCGCCCGCGCGCCGATGAAACGGTGAATCCTTGCGGGTGCAAGCTGAAGCGGGCCATAAAGGGGAGTCCAGACCCGGCCCCGGTAGAAGCGCATAGATGAATGCCGTCGGCCTTCGGGCCAGGAACATAAGGGGGCTTACTATCCCGACTCACGAGCTATTCCACTTTTCGACAAAATTTTTACCGCGGTGAAAACTATTTATTACATCGAGCGTACGTTTAATTACGTTTTATATATTGCTGAAATAAATATATACGGCGCGGTAGCGTAATGTTATTGAGCGGCATGCATAAATATCGTCTGGGACTGGAGGAACTCGACGCGGCTGTCGGGGGCGTGAGCGGCGGCTCGGGAATACTGGTCGAGGGGCCGCCGATGGGCTGCAAGCAGGCCATCGTCTACTCCCTCATCAAGCGGGGCCTCGAGGACGGCGAAGGGGTCATCCTGGTGCCCACGATGGAGACGGGCAGGAACGCCCTCGCCGCTTACGGTGACGCTGATAACTTGCGGGTCATCGACTGCATGTCACGTCCCATGGGCATGGCCGAGGCAGTATCGGACAATATAAAGTACGTTAACGGCCCGGCCGACCTGACGGGCATGGGCGTATGGTCCGGGAGGCTCATGGACGAGCTCAAGGGCAGGCCGGTGAGGCTGTGCGTCGACTCGATCTCGACGCTGCTCATGTACTCGCACCTTCAGGTCATATTCCGCTTCATCCACCTGCTGAACGGCCGGATCCAGGCCGCCGGCGGCATCTCGATAGGCGTCGTGGACGAGGGCATGCACGATGAAAAGACAATGGCATCGCTCCGGCAGCTATACAGGGCCGCGCTGGAGCTGAAAGAGGCCGACAGCTATTGCTGCGTGAGGGCCGTGGGGCTCACGCCCAGGCCGACTCCCTGGGCCAGGTTCGAGGAGGTGATCGAGTGATCAACAAGAACGTCAAGAGGACCGGCATACCTACGCTGGACGACTGCCTGAAGGGCGGCATACCCATCGGGAAGACCTTACTGTTCTACGGTAAGCCCCTCTCGGAGAGCGACGTCTTCATCATGCAGGCCGTGTACACCAACCTTGCGGACGACGAGGTCTGCTATTACGTGGCGAGCACCTACAGCCCGGACGTGGTCAGGGCCGGCTTCAAGGACTACGGCTGGGACACCTCGAAGTACGCCCGGCGTTTCGAGATCATCGACGCATACTCCCCCCTTGTGGGCGCCTCATCCGGAGAGCGTTTTTCAGTGAAAGACCCGGAGAGCATCGAGTCGTATGACGAGACCATCTCAGGCATCATCGACATGCTCTCGCCGGGCGACATGCTCGTCTTCTCCTCACTTTCGGCGCTTCTGGACCACTGCACCTGCGGGGGGGAGGAAGTCCTCAGGTATGCCCGCAAGTGGAACAAGATGGCCGTCATTAAGGGGGCCATCGTCATATACAACTTCGTGGAGAGGGACTACGATCCCGGGCTCATGGAGCACGTGAAGAGCGGGCTATGTAATGCCGCCGTCCAGGTGGGCGGGCTGGGCGCCGACATGATCTATGGCCATTTTTTTAAGACGCACGCCTGCGACTGGGCGAGGCGCGCGGACCGGCCCACGCTGTTCAAGGTCAACCGGCCCGGCGGCATAACCGTGCACATCCCGAAGCTCCTCGTGACCGGGCCCCAGGGCTCAGGCAAGTCGACGTTCGTCAGGACGGCCGCGACCCTGTCGTCCGGCAAGTGCGTGTCCGTGGACCGTATGGGCACCACGATAGCGGGCGACCACGCGCAATTAACTATAAAGGGGTTCTCAGTGGACCTGTTCGGCACGCCGGGCCACAGGCTGTTCGTCAAGACCCTGAACGCGTTCGCGGTCGACGCCATGGGCATCGCAGTCGTCATCGATTCCTCTGAGCCGGACACGGAGGCCGCCCTGGAGATACTGCGGACCATCCGGCACGAGGGCGTGCCCTATATCGTGGTCGCGAACAAGCAGGATGCCCGGGACGCCATGGACGTAGAGCGTATCCGCCGGCAGCTGGGCCTGGCGGAGGAGGAGCCGGTGATCGGCGCCTGCTCCAATAACTGCCACGACGTACAGCGGGCCCTCGAGATGCTGATCGGCATGGTCGTCGAGAGCCCCGGCTCCGGCCGGGAAGAGAAGTTCGGCGCGATCATCGACGGCCTCCGGCGGGTCCGGGGCGTCCGGGCCGCGGCCGTCGTCTCCACGGGAGGCATCCTGAAGGCGGCCGAGATCCCCGGGGGCATACAGGGCGAAAGGGTCGCTTTCGCCGCATCCACCATCCTCACGACGGCCGAGGCGGCGGCGGAAGACCTGGGGCAGGGAACCCTGGGGCGGCTTTTGGTGGACCTTGACGGGCGAGAGCTCATGGTCATGGGGGCGGACGAGCGGAACATGCTCGTCCTGCTCGCCGAGCACGACGGCAACCCCGGCCCCATCTACGCGGAGGCCGTGCGGGCCGTGGATAAGATCAAAGAGATCCGGGGCAGGTAGCCGGCCGCCTCCGGCATGCTGCGGTCGCTTTAAGGCCTATTTAACCATGAAAAGCCGGCGGGCAGTTTTTACCTGGCAACGGAAACCCATATTTTAATGAAGCACGTATATATATCGGAAAGTAATACTGGTTTGTATCATCCTATCGCTTGCTTTGCCCGAAGCTCGCTTCGGCGCTCGCTTCGGCAGAAGCCTAAAAACATGGAGGACAACATACAATGAAGGCGTGCATTCTCTGCGGAGGCGCCGGGACCAGGCTGAGGCCGCTCACGTTCGAAAGGCCCAAGCCCAGCATACCCATCCTTAACAAGCCTTCCGTAGGGCATCTTGTAGAGCATTTATCGAAAAACGGCTTCAACGAGATAGTCATCACTCTCGGCTACATGGGAGAGGTCATCGAGAAGTACCTGGGTGACGGCTCCCTTTTCGGCGTGGACATCAAGTACGTCTACGAGAAGGAGAAGCTGGGCACCGCCGGGAGCGTGAAGAACGCCGAGAAGTACCTCGACGACGGCCCATTCCTTGTAGTAGGCGGGGACCACGTGCTCAACCTCAACCTCCGGGAGCTGTACGATTTTCACAATCATTCGGGAGGCCTCGTCACCATATCGGTGCTAAGCATCGACGACCCCCGGGAGTTCGGCATCGTCGACCTGGACAACAACCACATCATCCACAGGTTCAGGGAAAAGCCCGGGCCCGGGGAGATCTTCTCGAACCTGGCATCGACGGGCATTTACGCGCTCAGCCCCGAGATACTGGACTACATACCGAAGGCGAAGTACGACTTCGCCAAGGACCTGTTCCCGAAGCTGCTCAGAGAGAATAAGAAGATCAGCGGCTGGCTGGCCCGGGGACAGTGGACGGACGTCGGGAACCCGCGGGCGTACCGCGAGGCTCAGCGCTGGATGCTGGAGAACATGCCCGGCACATACATCCATGGCAGGCTGGTGAACGAGGGCGCGAAGCTCAACGGGCCGCTGAACATCGGCAGCAACGTCTCCTTCGGGAAGCACTCGGTCATCGTGGGCCCGGTATACATCGGCGATAACACGTCCATCGGGGACAACGTGCTCGTCGGCCCGTACACGTCAATAGGCGACGCATGCCACATCGGCAGCGACTGTAGAATTCTTTCGTCGTACATGTACAACGGGGTCAAGATCGGCGCGGGGTGCTCCGTATCGGGCGCCATCATGGACAACGACATCACCCTGGGCAAGAACTGCACGCTGGAGAACGGCGTCGTCATCGGCCCCAGGGCCATGATCGGCAACGACGTGACCGTGCACTCGGACGTGCGCATCTGGCCAGAGGTCGTGGTGGCCGCGAACACGAGCGTCTCGAAGGACGCCATGAACGAGCACTTCGCCACGGACGTCAACGGCTCCTAGCCATTTTTTAGGCCTTCAACGGCCTTTTATACTTTTAGCTGAATACGTGATTACCATGGAGAGGCTTGAGAAGATCCTGAGGGACCTGGGGCTGGATGGCGCCCTTGTAGAGGTTTTCGTTTACCTGGCGGGGAAGGGTAAGTCGAGCCTTGAGGAGATATACGAGGAGACCACGCTGTCCAGGCGGGCCATTTCGCTGGCGCTGGGCGAGCTGGAGTCCGCGGGCGCAGTGAAGAGGGACGGCCCCGACTACGCCATCGAGGACGCCCGGAAGGCGCTGCAGGCGCTTCTCCCCGCGAGGCTCGAGGAGCTCAAGGCCGAGATATACTCGTACCGTCCTGTAACGAAGAAGGAGGAATGCCCCATGGTCGAGGCGATCAGGGATGAGGCGACCGTGGTGCCGGCATTCACCGCGAAGCACATCGACGCGGCGCTGAAGAGCGTCGACATGGTATCGCGCTCGCTTACCTGGCTGGACGACCAGTCGCTGAACGCCGCCCGGGCCGCCGTACAGAGGGGCGTCCATGTCCGCGTGATCACATACAAGCACCCCGAGCTTTTGCCGGACGCGAGGGCGCTCACCGACGCGGGCGTCGAGGTGAGGAGCCACGAGTACTCGAAGGACGTGCGGTTCATGATCGTGGACGGCGAGTTCATCTCTTTCGCCATCAGGGAGCCGCCGAAGGTCACGCAGCCCGCATACTTCGGCCTGATGATAAGGGACCGGGGCGTGTGCAGGAACATGCTCGAGTACATCTTCGAGCCGGCGTGGGAAGACGCGGAAGTCGTCGAAAAGTACCGCATATAAGGCTGAAAAATTTTAGGGGATTCTTAATAGTTTTTTGAAGAACTAAAAAAGTTTTTAAAAAGGAGTTACGGATGCCCGCCTAGTGGCATCCGCTGCAATCCGAGCCGCAGGAGGCGCTCGGGTTGCGGACGATGAAGCCCTCTCCGTAAGGGGTCTGGATGTAGTCAAGCTCGAACAGCTCCAGGTCCTTCTCCAGGTTCCTGTCGTAGACCACGTTGATGCCGTTCATGTTGGTGACCACGTCCTCCTCCTTCTTCTCCATATCGAGGGCCGGGGCGTACTGGGGCCCGCTACAGCTGTAGCCCGCGAAATAAATGCGAATGAGAGAGTCCTTCTTCTGCTCCTTGTCCAGGAGCGTCTTGAGCTGCTCTGCCGCCTTGTCAGTTACTTTCACTTCTAATCACCTAAGTTATGTAATCCACAATTTTTTACTGTCTACAAATACTTTATGCCAGTTTATTCTAGCTTAAAGAATTTCGGCGCCGTCGTCGATGGGCATCCTCGTCGGCTTGCCGTCGTAGGCGTTGATCTCCATGTAGCCCTTATGGCTGCGCACGGCCCAGAACGGGATATACACGAGCTCGATATCCATCTCGACGTCCTGCGGCCGGGGCTGGAACTTCTTGTGCTCCACGATGGCCGCCTCGCCCTGGGTGCCCTTGAACCTGACGGTCTTGGTGTTCTCCTCCACGATCGCCTTGATGGCCATTGCCCGGGCCTCTTCCTCGGACACAACCGTCTCCTGCACGTCATACGGTGCATCGGGAAGGTCGACCGACTCGACGGGCGCCGCCTGCGGGGCAGGGTCCACCTGCTTGTTGATGGCGTTTATGACGCGGGAGCCCTTGCTGTTCAGCGGTACCGTCAGGTCCCTGTACCGGGACTGCACGTCCAGCTTGTAGTCGTATTTCCAGAAGGGTATGAACTTGATCGAGAGCTCGACGTCCTCGGCCCTGCCGATGGCGCCCGAGATCTTGATGGCGTCGCTGTCCTTGACCTTGATCGGGATGGCATGGAGCGGTATGGACACGCCCTCGGCGGGCTCTGTGGCTGCCTCTACGGCCGGCTCGGGCTTCGCCTTCTTCTTCGCCGGCTTTTCTTCCTCGACCGCCTCGATCACCGGCTCGGGGGCTTTCACAGCCCTGGGCTGCGCGGGCTCGGGCTTCGGCTGCACGGCTGGCCTGGATGCATACAGCTCACTCGTCAGGGAGGAGATGTCGGCGGCAGGCTTCGCCTGGGCAGGCGCCTCGCACCCGGAGAGCACGGCGTTGCCGATCTGCCTCGCAAGCTCGGCACGGTCCCACATCATGAGCTCCCTCTGGCCGCCGAGCTTCTTCACGTCCTCGGAGAAGCCGGCCATGGTGATGAATAAAACCTTGATGCCGCTGCCGTTCAGGCCGTCAAGGAACGTTTTCAGGTCGTCCGCGGAAGCGTCGTCCACGAGCTTGATGCCGACTCGATATCCCGGCTTTTCCGCTAAGAGGTCAAAGCCCTGCTGCGATGCGCTGACAGTATAATTGTAGGTGCTAAAAACCTCTTTTATGACATTCAGTAAATTATTTGACATCGTAACTCCTTTTGGACTTTATCTAAGTCCAAAAATAGATAACCTTTAGGAATAAATAAATTGTGGGTTGCCCATGTACGAATCGAATGAAGAGATGATGTTCACCAACGCCCGGATAGAGGAGATCATGTATAACGTCACGTTCAATCCCAAGACCCGTGACGGCGACATCGTAGTTAACCTTTCCGTGGTAGACAAGAATAACCTGGACGAGGTGCTGGAGCTATTCCGCCAGGTCATGTACAGCGGCCTGTCCGTGTGCTCGTACGTGAAGCTATTCGACGAGGGAGAGACATTCAGCGGCTACCGGGTCGCCCCCGGCAAGGCGGGCATCGCGACGGCCTGCAGCATCACCATCGACGGCGTTTTCTTAAAGCAAGGCATACCGGTCCGCCCCAAGTTCGGGGGCATCGTCCAGGTCAAGGACAGGCAGCCCATCAGGTTCACCGACATGATCCGGTACGACAGCACCACCATCGACCCGCTGGAGGTGCTCATGTCCCAGGAGCTCACGTCCGTAAAAGAGATGACCAGGACGGGCTCGGGCAAGGTCCTGGCGAACTTCAGGGAGGTCCCCATGACCGCGAAGGACGACGTGGACCACACGATAAACAGGTTATTGACCGCGGGCTTTTACGGCATCCTCGAGGTCGGCGAGCCCAACACCCCCGTGCTCGGCGTGGACGTGGACAGGGACCACATGGGCGTCATCATCACCGGCGGCACCAACCCCATGGCGGCCGTGCAAGAGTCGGGCATCCCCATCGTCACCAAGGCCATCAAGGGCACGCTCGATTTCCGGGAGATGAAGAAGCTCGCGTAAGAGCTAAAAATTTATATCCGAGGAGTCCGCTCTTATTGACAAAAGAGAGGACGACTATGGCCAAAACCAGTAAATTTCTTCAGAGGCCCACGGTGCCCATCGCCGTGACCGACAAGTCCGTGTCGGAGCTCATGGACGCCATGGCCAGCACGGGCTTTCAGGGCCGCAAGCTGGGCGAGTCCGTCGAGACCTGGGCTCACATGCTCAAGGACAGCAATCTCACAATTTTCATGGGCCTGACGGGCGCCATGTGCCCCGCGGGCATGCGCAAGATCGTCGCCTACTTCATCCAGAACCGCATGATCGACTGTCTGGTGAGTACCGGCGCCAACATGTTCCACGACATCCACGAGTCGCTGGGCGGCAAGCACTACGTCGGCTCCCACGCGGCCAACGACGAGGCGCTCTTCAAGGAGGGCGTGGACCGTATCTACGACGTGTTCGCCGTGGAGAAGCAGTTCCGGAAGACCGACCACATCATCGCCGACTTCAGCGAGACGCTGGAGCCGGACAGGCCGTACTCGTCCAGAGAGTTCATGTTCTTACTGGGCAAGTGGCTCCACGAGCAGGGCGCGGACCACGACTCCGTCGTCGTGAGCGCCTATATGCACAACGTGCCCATCTTCGTCCCCGCATTGTGCGACAGCTCCATCGGCATCGGCCTGATGGTAGCAAGGCGCGGCGGCCGGGCCATCAACGTCGACCAGATGAAGGACGTGGACGACATCACCCAGATCATCGAGAACTCGAAGAAGACCGGCGTCATCTACGTGGGCGGCGGCGTTCCCAAGAACTTCATCCAGCAGACCGAAGTGATCGCGTCCATACTGGGCCTGCCCATCGAGGGGCACAGTTACGCTATCCAGTACACTACCGATGCTCCGCACTGGGGAGGCCTGAGCGGCTGCACGTTCGAGGAGGCCGTGTCCTGGGGTAAAATAGCCGCCGTGGCGCCCAAGGTGCAGGTATTCGCCGACGCCACCATCGCTTTGCCCGTCGTGAGCCATGCGCTCGCACAGAAGACCAGTTCGTATATTAAGAAGCGCTCTGCCCCCAGGTACGACTGGAGCGGCAAGAAGTTAAAATTAAAGTACGCCGCGGTAACGCCGAAGCAAAAGGCTAAGCCGTCCAAAGAGAAGAAGTGATCGTATGAACCACGAGAGGCCCACCCACGACGAGTACTTCATGGAGATCGCCAACGTAGTGGCCAAGCGGTCTACCTGCCTGCGCATCCACGTGGGCGCAGTCATTGTGAAAGGCGGCCAGATCCTCTCCACGGGCTACAACGGCGCCCCCCACGGGTTCGAGCACTGCCTGGACATCGGGTGCATCCGGGAGAAGGAGAACGTCGCCCACGGCACCCGCCACGAGCTGTGCAGGGCCGTCCACGCGGAGCAGAACGCCATCATCCAGGCCGCCATCCACGGCGTGTCCATCGAGGGCGCCACCGTTTACTGCACCCACCAGCCATGCATCCTCTGCACCAAGATGATCATCAACTGCAAAATTAATAGGGTCGTGTTCCAGAACGGTTACCCGGACGAGATGTCGCTTAAATTTTTAAAGCAGGCCGGCATCGATGTCCTGCGGATGCCCTCGAAAGAGGAGCCCCCTGAGGAAAGGCCCCTAAGCGTCTGATCATTTCTTTTCTTCTTTTTGCCCGTTGCCCTTGTGCCCCGGCACTTCCGTAGAGCCGCCGATCTTACGGTCTTTTCTTTCTTTCGTTACGGGCTCAGGCGCCTTCGTGGCCAGCTCGAACAGCTTTCTGCCCCAGGTGATGGCCGCGCCCCGGTCCATGAAGTTGGCGTCCTTCAGCTCATAGCCCTTTAAGAAGTACTGGATGCGGAGCGAGAGCCTGTCCAGGGCGGTCAACTCCTTCTCCTCCACCTTGCCCAGGAACGCCTTCGTGTCGATGACCGTGCCCTTTATCTTGCCGGTGAGCTCCGTGAGCCCGTGGACGCCGGTGTAGCTTTTCGCCCGCTCGGGCGTCATGTTGTAGGGCAGGCTCACCGTGAAGACGGCCAGCCGCTTGTTAGCTAAGTTCTCCTTGTACCTGTCCAAAAAGGCCATGATGTGGGAGGAAGGGGCATCGTTGTAGACGGGCGAGCCGATGACGATGAGGTCGTAGAACAGCGAGGTCACGTCCTCCACGTGCCTGATGTCGGCATCGCCGATCCCCTCGGCCACCCAGTGGGCGACCTGCTCGGTCGAGCCGTACTTGGTATCGTAGATGACGAGGGCAAGCTTGTTGGCCATACTAAGAAACATTATCCGCGCTGAATTATCTATTATATGGCCGAATTGTACGGTTTTGTACCTCCAAATTTTAATTTATTTTATCTTTTGGGGATTGGAGCGCAAGCGAAAGCTTTATATCAAAATATTGCAACAAACTTTTTTGCATAAATATGTATATTAAGAGGTCGTACAATGAAAGGCAAATGGAAGTTCATGGACGATGAGCGCGGCGTGGAGAACGCCGTGTACAGCATACTGATGATCGCCATCGTGGTGATCGTGGCGCTGATGATCGGGTCCCTGGTGCTCTCCAGGGGAGGGCAGCTACAGGTGCTCGCAGGGACTCCGAAGGCCAGCCTGTCCGGAGTTTTAAACGGCGGCGCCAGCCCTTCGCTGCTGCTCAACCACGAGTCGGGAGACCCCCTGAACGTGGCGCAGCTCTCGCTGAGCGTGTTCGACGACGGCGGGGTGCAGATCGGGAGCATTACCGTGCCCGATACGGTCACGCCCGCGGCGATAAGCTCGGGCATGCAGACGTCCGCCATACAGCTCACGGGCATGGCCATTACATCGGGTAACCGTTACACCATCAAAATATCCGATACGCAGTCCAAACAGCAGATAGGCATGATGGTGCTGGTGGCGCGCTGATGGACGATTCGGGGGTCGCGGACGCGTTCTACACCGTCCTCTCCATCGGCATCGTGCTCGTGGCGGCCATCGCCGTCTCGGCGGTAGTGCTCTCCACGACGACGAAGCAGGGAGGGGAAGCGGCGGCGCAGATCGCCGGCTACGGCGAGCAGAGCCTGAGTAAGGGCCTGTATTGCTTTTATTATGAGGTCGACAGCGCGCACAGTAACATCGCCTCCGGCGACCCCGACGATATCGTCCTCCAGATGCTGTCTCTGGAGCGGATTGATAGCACGATCGCTCTCGACTCCACTTATGCCCCGGATGATGCCCCTGCCACCATGGGGATGGTTCTTTATTCGGGCTATCTTTACGTGCCTGAGAGCGGCTCATACAAATTAGAGCTGGATAGCGCCGGCCAGGCGTGGCTCTGGATAGACGGCACGATAGTGGCGGATAACCGAGTACCCGTCGTCTCCCAGTCTAAAACGTTCACGCTGAGCCTTACAAAAGGCAACCACCCCCTGAAGCTGAAGTACTTCTACCCGGACATACGGGCGGCATCGTGCTCGTTAAAGTGGGAGCAGGGCGGCGCTCTCGTGCCGGTAACGTCTTTTAGCAGGTGATCGTGTTGACGCGCTTCCGTCGCTCCGACCGGGGAATATCCGAGCTTCAGGGCTCTCTGGTATTACTGGCGGTCATCCTGGTCGCTGCGCTGGTGCTTAAGAGCGCCATCGGCGATAACATCGCCGCCGCTGCCCTCGACTTCGGCGGGTTCAAGGCCTGGGGCGCCCGGAACGACGTATCGTTCGAGGAAAACGCCCCCATCGTGGCCATCACAGAGCCCGCGGACGGAAGCAGATTCTACGCTGACAGGTATACGAGCATATCAGGCACGGTCCGGACGGCTCCGGGGAGGAACGCCAGCCTGGTTTATTTCCGCCTCAACGGGGGCCCCTGGAAAAAAGCAGAGCTGGCCGGTAATTCGTGGACCAGCTCCTCTCGACGCTACCTCGAAGGAAGCTATCACGTCGAGGCCGTCGCTTACGATGACCACGGCGACAGATCGCCCGAGGCCTCCGGCACGTTCGAGACGATCTTCCGCCCCTACCCCGACGCAGTACTCGTCGGCGATGACGTGCCCGACACAATGACCGCGGGGGACCCTTACGCAGTCCATATCACCTATTCGAACACGGGCTACCTGCCCTGGAACGATACTGCCGGCTACACGCTATCCCCGAACGGCTCGACCATAGCGCTACCCTCCATCGGCATGGGCGGCGCGAGCGTCCAGCCGCACCAGGGCCATTCGTTCGAGCTTACACTTACGGCTCCCGCCGCCGGCGATTACACTATAGGCTACCGCATGTATTGCCCCGAATTCGGCCGGTTCGGCGACGAGTTCTCAAAGCCCGTCCGCGTCGTCAGCTCCTACCATGACGCCAGCGTGGTCTCCTTGAACATGCCCGACGAGATGACGTCCGGCGAAACCAGGACAGTCACCATCACCATGAGGAATACCGGCACTGCCGCCTGGTTCGCATCCGGCTCGGACCCCGTCTACCTGGCCATGGTCGACGGCACCTCAGGCGACGCCTACCATTTCAACGGCACCAGCGACCGAATACTAATGACGCCCGGCACTGTCGTCCGTAACGGTAACGACTACACGTTCACCTTCACCATCAAGGCCCCTGCCGCCGGCAGCTACTATACCCAGTACAGGATGATGTGGTCCAATCATTACCTGTTCGGCCAGATCGCCGGCCACACTATCACTGTGAAGGCCGTCCCAACGCCCACGCCGACACCTACGCCAACCCCGGGGCCAACGAGTAACCCGCCCGGGCCGGTCAGTCCTACTCCGACGCCGGTTGCGCAGTATAATGCTCATGGGAAAATGACTCTCAAATATTATACAGGAGAAGAGTATAGGGGTCCGTTAAGATATTACTACGATGGACCATTAGGCAATCACTTTGAAAGATCGAGCCGCGGTGCAAGTGATGATAGTAGTCCAACATGGGATTGGGATATTGGAGGACCAAACGGGCATTATAGCATCTATAATGATGTAGACCATTATTCAGGAGGACTACAATTTGAGATGGATAATGGGGGTAACAAAGGAAAAGTAATATTTTATAAAAATTAATTACTGAAGTGAATGGTGTCCATATGAATAATAAATTAGTATTAATTATAGGCGTAGTAGTAATTATTGGTTTAATTATCGGTTTATGCTATTATAAATTTGATAATAATTTTGTAACTAATAATAACTCAACAATCAATACTATTACACCTATACCTACAGAGAATCCTGTTGAAAATGATACCCTGACGATTCTACCAAATGACTATGTAATAAATAACATAAATTGGACACAATATCCAAATCTTCAACAAGGTTATATTTATAAAGTATATATTGCCGGGCCAACTGATACTGTTCCTTATAAATTTATGGAAGTGCAAATACTAACTGAAGTAAAAGATACAAATGATAGAGAATTAATCCGTTCTCAATTATCCGGTGTTGCATACGAAGTTAGGAAAATATATGGGCCAAATTCAGATATCCACATTCTTGGCACAAAAAATGGTGCTGCTACTTGGGATATAAGTTTATATCCAAATCAAAATGATGCTCATTAATTTTTTTTTATCGATGCCTTTAAGAACAACACCGCCGTATAACCTTTAACCAAAAAAACAAAGGCGTGAAAACATGACAGTCCCCACATCCCCACTCGTTGAAATATTCGGCCAAAACTCGTCAGCGCAACTCATCGTATATCTCGTCTTCAACCACGGCAACGAGTTCAACATCGCCGACGTCGCGGAGCGCCTGAAGATCTCGAAGCCCAAGGTGAACAAGATGAAAGACGGGCTCCTGAAGTACAAGGTCATCCACGAGACCCGGAAGGTGGGGAAGACCAGCTATTACCGCTATGACCGGAACAGCAAGATGGGGAAGACCCTGTATGACCTTGTATTCAACGCGGGCACATCGGAGCATGCGATGAACATGGCCCATGCCACGGCGACGCCCACGCCTAAAAAGAATAAGGACGATTGCGGCGGGAAGATCATCATCGCTTAAGAAGCCGTTCTAAAAATAATAAGCTAACTCAAAGACTGTTCAGCCGCGAAGCTACACAAAGCGGCTCGAAGCAGCTCTAAGTTTTTTATAAATTAGAAAACGACGATAAAAGTTATTTTTATAATTCTTCGTGTAGCTTCAGGCCCGCTTTGTGTAGCTTCGTGGCTGAAACAGTCTTCGTGCATCCTTATTGTTTTTTGAGGGCCTTGACGTCGGACCACGAGCCGGTGAGCCTGCCCCCGAGCGCGAGCTTGCCGAGCAGTTTATCGATGGTGGGGCTTATTTTCTCGGGCTTCGTATCGGCCAATTCGGTACCGGGCAGGGGCATGAAGTAGTGGGCACGGACCTTGCCGCCCTCCTTTATGATGGCGTTGATGCAGTCCACGGTGAGCTGCTGGTCCTCCTCCCGCTCTCCGGGCAGCCCGAATATAAAATCAACGACGGGCGTGAGGCCGTTATCGTGCGTCAGCTCGACAGCATCCAGCACCTGTGCGGCCGTGTGGCCGCGGTGAATGGCTTTAAGCATCCGGTCGCTGCCGGACTGGCCGCCCAGGTGGATCTCCCTGTTAGCGCAGTAAGCATTAACCAGCTCCAGCATCCTCGGGGTGACGAACTCGGGCCTCACCTCGGAGGGGAACGTGCCGAAGTAGATGTTCCCGGAAAGGGATTTTAATAAATTTTCGACGGCGGCCTCGTCGGGGGTGATACCGTCGGAGCCGTAGGCGAAGGCGTTCGGCGAAACTAAACGCTTATCCTCGTAAAACTTGTCGTACTTGCAGATGGCCTCCACGCTCCGGTGCCTCATGTGGTGGCCGAATAGCCGCGGGGTCTGGCAGTAGGCGCAGCTCCAGGGGCAGCCGCGGGTGATCTCGATCGGGCCGAATAGCGGTGGCTTGAAGGGCGGGTGCCCATCAAGGTCTGCCTCTCCTCGTTTAGGCGTGAAGATGACCTTCCCGTCCTTCTTGTAGGCGATGCCTTTCACTCCCGATACATCTCCGCCATGGTTCAGAGTGCTGACCAGATCCGGGAGCGTCTCCTCGCCCTCGCCCACCACCACGTAGTCGAAGTGCTCCAGAGTCTCCCCGGGGCATCCGGAGGGGTGGGGGCCCCCGGCGATAAAGACCGAATCAGTGCTGGCAGACCCCACCTCCCTGAACACGGAGCGAGCCTGGGGAGAGGCGAAGCTATAGAGCATGATGCCGGCCTCCGGCTTCCGGACGAGGTCGAAGTCCAGGACCCCGCCGAGGGCGGCGATGCTGTAGCGGTTTTTCGGGTTCCAGCGGAAGTGGACGCGGGCCATCAATCCATATTTGCCGGGCCCATCATTAAAAACCTTATCGGGGAGAGGCCGCCGCGTGGGCGCTGCTTGCTGCGGACGTGCCTTTTATCAATCAAATATTAATATAAATGTCGATATAATAAGCCCTGTAAACGGTAGTTTGCAGTAGGGGGGTATGTTGAATGACTCGAAAATATCTCGTTTATGTGCTGATGGCGCTCGCTGTAGCGCTGGCCGGCTGCGTCCTGTTACAGGGCGCCGCCCCGGCGATAAAGCAGGTGGAGAATGGCATTGCGCCCCTGATATCGCTGCCTGATGACGTGCCTTCGTCACAGTCGGTGCCCTCGGGCCCGGCCGCAGATATGGCGCCGTTCGACCTGGGCGGGACACGCTGGATGGAGTACAGGCTGACGACGGCCGACGGCGGAACCGGGGACGTAAGGCTCGATTACAGCTCGCTCGACAGCGGGAGGATGGTGAGCATCAGGCGGACGCAGACGTCGGGCGACGTCTCGTCGATGAGCTCGAGCGACGGAGGGATGAGCTATAGCATGCGTTACTCGAGCTCGCAGAGCAGCATGACCTCGAACACGGCATCCGCCGATAAAATAAAGGCCGATGACCCGGTCCTTTACTCAGAGGGGCTCGCGGCGAGGGCGGCCGGCCCGGACAGCGTCACCGTGCCGAAGGGGACGTACGACTGTAAAAAATATTTAACGAGCTTCAAGGGCTCGGATGCCACGTACTGGGGGGCGCCCGGTGTGCCCGTCCCCGTAAAAATATATACGGCATGCGACGGGGCGACCCTCGAGCTCGTGGGCTGGGGCTAATTATATCCCGTGCACGATGTACGGGGCCAGCATCATGAACAGTATGGCCGCGAACAGGGTCACGGCGAACCCGTTCACGATCGTGCCGGTGATCTTCTCCTTCCTGGCCGGGTCCCTGATGACCGGGTCCAGGAACCGCCGCACGATCTCCCTGAACACGTGGCCGCCGTCCAGCGGGATCATGGGCAGGCAATTGAACAGGCCCACGTTCAGGTTCAGCCAGCCGATCCAGAACAGGCATTCCGACAGGCTATAGACTGCAGAGCCGAACGAGGCCGCGATGCCCACCGGGTGGAACAGGCTCGAGAACTGGCCCTGGAATATGCTGAAGCCCGGGTCGTCGCCGCTGAACTGGAGCACCGGCAGGACGAAGATCCTCAGCCAGCCTGTCAGCGAGAAGGGCATGTTCTTCAGGCCGCCCAGGTATCCGCTCGCGAAGCTCCTGGCGCTGATGCCCAGCGGGTTGTCGACGGTGTATATGCCGATATATGACTGGCCTTCGGGGCCCTGCGCGAGCACGACCGTCGTGTTCACCATCGTGTTGTTCTGGTAGGCCATGCCGAGCACGATCGACTGGTTGGGCGCCGTGTGGTTCATGTAGTCGGTAAAGGCGGCCCTGTCCGCGATGGGCGTGCCGTCGATGGCCACGATCCGCATGTTCTGGGCGATGCCCGCGGCCTTCGCGGGGTACTTGTCGTCGTTGACGATGTCGCTGACGTATACGCCCGAGGTGCCGTTCACGGGCACGACGTAGCTCACGGGCTTATTGTCGAGGAGCCCCGATATGGCCACGCTCTGCCCGGTGGCCGAGCGCAAAGCGGCGTTGAACTGTTCCGGGCTGGTGACGTTCATGCCGCCGACCGAATTGACGATGAAGTTCGCCCTCACTCCGGCGTCGTACGCGCTGCTGTTGGGCGCTACGTCGTACACGATCACGTCGCTCGTGGTGGCGGCGACGGAGCCCAGCACGGGGCCGAAGAGGAGCGCGAACGCCAGGAAGGCGACGAAAAAGTTGGCGATGACCCCGGCGCTCAGGATGGACGTGAGCTGCCTGGAAGTGGCCTTCCTCTTGCCCTCGCCGGGGGCCTTCGTCTCCATGGGCCCCAGGATGTCCGCGGTCTTGCCCTCGCTCTTCGTCCCGAACATCTGCTCCTCGTCGAGCTCGGCGAAGGCGCCGATGGGCACGGGCATGAGTATGATGCCGAGGGAGTTGACCTTGATGTTCTCCACCTTGGCCAGGATGGCGTGCCCGAACTCGTGCACGGCCATGGCGACGATCAGTGCTATCCAGCCCCACCAGAAGGGGATGAACTGGTTCAGGCCTGGGATGGCGATGATGTTCTGGGGAGCGTTGGCCGGGCCCGGCGTGGGCACCGACTCGATGTTCGCGAGCATCAGGAAGTCCATGCCGATGAAAAGGACGAGCATGAGGACCATCGAGCCCAGCACGATGGGCATGCCCAGGAGGGTGACCACTCTCCAGAGGCCCTTCGGCTTCGCCAGCCAGTCGAGGAAGCCCTGGCCGCGGAACGTGCGGAGCATGAGGATGGGGCCTATGGCCGTCATGTTGTATTTCTTGAGTATGCCCGCCTTCTCCAGGTCCGCGATGATGTACCACCAGAGGGCGAACGCCACGAACGCGGCGATCCAGATCAATTCTACCAAATTACTTTCTCCCCATAAATCTTATATAAACACAAGTTCGAGTTAAAGTTTGGTACTAGATGTTCTCCGTAGTATATATAATTTCTAGGGATATGGAAGAGGCAGGCCGAATAGCGGATGTTCTGGTCGCCGAGCGCCTGGTGGCCTGCGTGAACTTCGGCATCATCTCGTCGGTCTACCGGTGGGAGGGGCGCATCCAGCGCGACACCGAGGTGTCCATGCTCTGTAAGACGACGACTGAGAGGGTTCTGGACGTGATAAAAAGGGTGAAGGAGATTCATAGTTATGAGCTCCCCTGCATTACGTCGTGGAAGCTCGAGGACGGCTACGGGCCCTACCTCGAATGGGTGAAGGCGGAGACCGAGAAGGGGCGATGAGGCGAAAGACCGCTGAGATGGGGCCCCGGAAAGAGGTCGCCTACGGGCCGGAGACGTGGGAGCATCTGCGCCGGCTCCGGGAGAGGGCCCGGGAAGTTTTAACGCTGTTAAAGAAGAGCGAGGTCGACGGCTACGTCTTCGGGAGCGTGGCCCGCGGGGACGTGAAGCCGGCGAGCGATGTTGACATTTTTATCCCCTCGATGGTCAGCTCCATGCTGGTGGGGCTGGCGCTGGACGACCGGGTGAGGGAGAGGAGCATCGTACAGGCCACGCCCAGGGCGATGGCCAAGGCCCACCTGGTGCTGCAGGACGATACGAACGTCATTTTCCCGCTCATACCGCCCCGTGAAACAGAGCTCGAGTTCTACCGGTTCGGGGGCGAGGTAGGCCTGCAGGGGATCGAGGAAGGCGGGCGCGTCTGCGGGGTCGATAAGCGCCTCATGTTCATCGAGCCCACTCCGGAAGGGCATATTGAGACCCCGTTGTCGGACCTGCCTCCCGGCTGGGTGGCGAAAAAGATCGGGGTCGGGCAGGCCATCGTTGAAGAGAGGATGCGGGTGCTGGAGAGGAGGGCCGACGTCGGCCGTACCGGCATATACCTCCACCGGACGCTCGCCCCTGAGGAGAGCTTCGAGCAAGTCCTCGCGGAAATAGCGTACAGCGACCCGGCGCTCCGCAGGCGGATGTCAAAATAAAGGAAATAGAGATGATAAGTAAAAATAGTTGTTTTTATTAGCTGACTTACTTCAGCTTGTCCGAAAGATTCCTGAGCTTCTGGATGTTCTCGAGGTGGACCGCTGCCTCTTCCTTCTTGCGCTCCTCGAGCATGGAGATGATGTCGGTGATGCTGGTCGCCAGCTTGTAGCACTTCAGCGGCCTGCCCTTGCCTTCCTTCTTGATCTCCCTCTCCTCGACCCAGCCCTGGTCCCTCAGCTCGCGCATGACGATGCTTACTTCCGGCTGCCTCAGGTCGGCGCCGAGCTCGATGTCGCGGCTGATGGTCTCGTCGACGTTCGCTAAATACACTAAGGTCTTTGCCACGTTCCTCTTTAAGCCCACGTTAACTAAGGTTTCCACGAACTCTTTGTCCTTCTCATCAAGTACGGGTACGGTAAGTTTTTTCATCCTATCCACCTCGTTTAATAAATTATTTCTAATTTACGATAATTTATTAATATTGGTTGATAATAACCCTGTTGATTTATATACTTTATCCTTATAAATGGTTATTTATTAAGCGCAGTTGTAAATAAATCTTTAATTTTGCTTAGTAAAATATAACCATTTTTAATAATACATTTTTTGCAGTTATAGCCCTTCTTAAAATATAAATGTTTTGCTTAATAACCCGTCCATATAAAAGCCATTATAGATTGTATGCGATGTATAACGGGCCATCATAATATTAATGCGGGGCAGAATAATATAATAATGGAGCATGTTCGATGGCGTGCATACTGTATTCGGACGACTTCCTGGGGCACGACCTTCCGGGGCACGTGGAGTGTAAGGAGCGCCTGGAGGCTATAATGGAGAGGCTGCGGCCCATGGGCCTCGAGTTCAGGGAGCCCCGGCCTGCGAGCGTCCCCGAGCTGGAAGCGGTGCATGCCCCCTGGTACGTGAGGAACATACTGGGCCACGGCCGGGGCAGGCTCGACCTGGACACGTACATGAGCGAAGGATCGGCGATGGCGGCGCTGAAGGCCGCGGGCGCGGCCGTGGAGGCCGTCGACCTGGCGCTTTCCGGGCAGAGCCTGGCGGCGGGGATGGTCCGGCCCCCGGGCCACCACGCGCTACCCGCGCAGGCCATGGGCTTCTGCCTGTTCAACAACGCGGCCGTCGGGGCGGCGCACGCCCTTAAAAAGGTTAAAAAGGTGCTGATCGTCGACTGGGACGTCCACCACGGCAACGGCACCGAGCTAATGTTTTACGGCCGGCCCGACGTGCTTTACTTCTCAGTCCACCAGTACCCCCATTTCCCGGGCACCGGCGCGGCCGATGATACGGGCACGGGTGACGGCGAGGGCTATAACGTGAACGTGCCCCTGCCGGCAGGGTCGGGCGACGCCGACTACGTGCACGCCTTCGAGAGCATCCTCGTGCCTGTAATGGACGCCTACCGCCCGGAGCTGGTCATCGTATCTGCGGGCTACGACCCTCATGAGGCCGACCCGCTCGGGGACATGCGGATGACGGCCCCGGGCTTCGGGGCGCTGGCATCGCTCATAAAAACCGCCGGGAGCGCTAATGTTGTAATGCTCCTTGAGGGAGGATATTCCCTAAAGTACCTGCCACTATGCGTGGAGGCGTCGCTGCGGGGCTTCGCGGGAGAGGATCATGGCCGAATATCCGGAGAGCGGACGGCGGCGGCGACCGAGCGCATCGTCGAGGCGGCGGCGATACAAAAAAGGTACTGGAGGCTCTAGGTCTCCGGGGCGCGGAGGAACTTCGTGAGGAACCGGGCGAACTCGGGGCCCAGCTCGAGCGTCTTCTCGTTCGTCAGGATCTCGAACCCCTGGCCGATGGAGGCACAGACGTGCTTGCCCAGCCCGCAGGACTTTAATTGGGCGTTGATGAGCTCTACGGCGGTATCGTACTTGCGGGGTATGTCCACGACGTAGCGGCAGCCCATGATGTAGGCGCCGGGGTACTTTTCGATGAACTTCTCGCAGTGCTCCCGCTCGTCGAGGGGCGGCCCGAGGTGGCGCTCGATGGCAGGCAGCTCCCATACCAGCATTTCGAGCACGATGGCGCTCCTGTCGTTGGACCAGACGTCGGTGCGGTATGCCTTGAACTCGTGGCGCTCCAGCAGCTTTGCCAGCGAGTCCTCGGCCTTCCTGAGCTGGGGGTAGAGCGTGTCCTCGACGATGTCGGGCGTTTTGAAGGTAATGGCGAGGAGCTTCGTGCCCCTTGAGGCCAGCAGCCCTTCGAGCGCGCCCTTTTTCATGGGCTCGGCGGCCGGCGGGAAGAAGAAGTCGATGGACGGGGCCTTCAGGAACCTGCGGCAGGCGTCCACGAACTCGCAGAACTTTTGCCCGGAGAGCGCCGCGGCCACGTTCCTCTTCGGGTCCACGGGGTCGATCACGATGAGGGGGTCCGGGTGCTCGACGGACTTATCCATGTGGCCCTCGATGTCGATGACCCTGCCCCGCTTGAAGCCGGCGCCGTGCTCCACGGCGCCGTCGAAGGAGCCGTACTTCAGTACCAGCAGCTCGCACAGGTATCCCGAGAAGCCCTGGGTCCTCAGCTCGGAGCCGTACACGCCCACTCCCCTGGTGAACTGTTTTAAAAGCCTTACCTCGTCGTGGAGGCCGTCGATGTGCTTCAGGACGTACGTGTTGTGGAACGGGCTCCTGTCCACGGCCGACTGGATGTGGGCGGCGTCCTCCACGTGGTAGCACGGCACCAGGTCCACGTCCAGGCCCTTATACAGGGCCGTGATGTACGGGTGCTCGGCGTAGCGCTCCTCGAACCTGGGCGAGACTTCCCTGGCAAGCCGGAGCCCGTCCTCCTTGAGCTTTTCCAGGGGCGTGTCGGGCGGGAACATCAGGAAGATGTCGATGTCCTTCTTGCCCTTCAGCCAGGTGTCCCGGGCCGTCGAGCCCACGTGGATCGTGTAGACGTCCAGGCCATGCTCCCGGGCCTCCGAGTCCAGCTTATCGATGACCTCGTGCGCGACGCTTCGCATGTGGGCATCCTCGACGGCAGAGGGCTTGATGCGCTCCAGCACCTCCCTGTATAGCTCATCGGGCAAGGGGTATCTCCTTCAGCACGTCGTACCGGGGGCCTTTAGGGCTCAGCGTGCTCTTCATAAGATGAATGGAATCGACAGTCATCTCCCCGGCGTCGAAGTCCTTGTACTTCTCGAACAGGCCGGGAAGGTCCTGCTTTTGCTCGGGCGTGGGGAACTTCACCCGGCCTATGGTCACGTGGGGCTGGAAGCGGCCCTCTCTCGGGAAGCCAATCTCCTCCATGAGGGCCTCGACCTGCTTATTTAGCTCCGCGAAGTCGCCCTCCGCCCCCACCCAGATGACCCGGGGGTTCCGGGGGTTCGGGAAGCCTCCCAGGGAGCGCATTCTCGCCTTGAACGGCCTGACGGATACCTTCTTCAGCGCGGCCTCGATCTCGCCCACCTTGGCCTCCTCGATGTTCCCCAAAAATTTTAGCGTGACGTGAATGAGGGAGGGCTCGACGAGCTTGATGCCCTTCATGTCGAAGTCCCGCTCGGCCTCGCCGATCTTTTGCCTTATCCCGGGCGTGAGGTTGACGGATATGAACGCGCGTATCATCGCTGGTATAAGTCGCTCCCCGGGGCAAAAAAGCTTATCGTTCACTGGCGGCCGCTCAGAAAGTCCAGCAGGCCCTCGTACGTGAGCGCGTTGAGGACGCTCTCCTTCGGCGCCCAGCCCCGCCGGGCATTGTGGACCCCGTACTCCATGAAGCCGAGCTCGAATAGCGAGTGGGCGTCCGTGTCGATGGATATGTGCGCCCCTGCTTCGACGGCCTTCCTTACGTTCACGTCGCTCAGGTCGAGCCGGTCCGGGTAGGCGTTCACCTCGAGCACCTTGCCGTTGTCCACGGCCGCCTCGATGGCCCTGTCAATATCCAGCCGCGTGGGCTCCCGCCTGCCCAGGATGCGGGCGGTGGGATGGCCCAGTATGGTGACGTACGGGCTCTGCAGCGCCGATATGACCCGCCCCGTCATCTCCTCCGCCTCCTGCCTCATGCCCGAGTGTATCGAGGCCACCACGACGTCGAGCTCCTCCAAGATGTCGTCGGGCATGTCCAGGGAGCCGTCCGCCTTGATGTCCACCTCGCACCCCTTCAGGATGGTGAAGTCCTCCAGGGTGTCGTTGAGGCGGTCGATCTCGGCCATCTGGTCACGCAGGCGCTCCACGCTCAGGCCGTTCGCGATGGCCAGGGACCGGGAGTGGTCGCATATCGCCACGTACTCGTACCCCATGGCCCGGGCGGCTATGGCGATGTCCTGGATGGTGTTGGCCCCGTCGCTCCAGTCCGAGTGCACGTGGAGGTCGCCCCTGATGTCCGCCATCTCGACGAGGCGGGGCAGGCCTCCCTCCGCGGCGGCCTCCACCTCGCCCCGGCCCTCCCTGAGCTCGGGAGGGATGAACTCCAGGCCCAGCGCCCTATAGAGATCCTCCTCGGCGGCGAACTTGCGCTGCTCCAGCGTGACAGCGTCGACGTACCCCTCCCGGCTCAGGCTGATGCCCCTGCCCGCGGCATACTCTGTCAGCGCCTCAAGGTGCCTTTCCGAGCCGGTGGCGAATAATAGCTCCAGGCCCCGATTATCGGGGCCGGCCTCCTCCAGGGTGGCCTCTACCCGGTAGCGGGTCATCACGCGTGCCCCGCCCCTATCGTTACTTTGGACTGCGGAGACCAGCGGAGAGTTCAAAAAGCAGTCCATGGGGCCGGGGCCGGCGACCAGGTTCACGTCGGACACCATCGGGGCCCAGCGCCTCACGCTCCCGGCGGCCTCGATGCGCTCGAAGCCGCAGTCCTCTAAATAATGTGCCGCCTCGTCGGCCACGCCTTTAGCCCGGTAAAGAGGTATGCCGGTCTCCCTGCGCCTGTATCGCCCGATAGAGTCGAGCACCCGGCGCTCGGCCTTCTCGCCCATGCCCTTCAGCTTTCGTATCCGGTGCATCCGGGCGGCCCGCTCGAACTCTTCTACCGTCGTGACCCCCAGAGCTTTATGGACTTTAATGGCCGTCTTGCGGCCGATGCCCGGCACTCCCATGATCTCGAAGAGCTCCGGGGGGATTTCTTTTTTTAGCGACTCGTACAGGCTGCTCCTTCCCGTCTCCAGAAGCTCGGCGAGCAGCTCGCCGATGCTCCGGCCCACGCCAGGTATCTCCTGGAGCCGGCCCTCGCGGTAGTACTCGTTGATGTCGTCCTGGAGCGCCTCGATGCTCCGGGAGGCCTTCCTGTACGCCCGGATCCGGTAGGCGTCCTCGCCCTCAAGCTCCAGGATGCGGGCGATGCCGGCGAGCACTTCCGCGGCCTCATGGTTATTCATCTCTCCTTCGCTCCCCTTCGCTGGAGACCACGATGGCCTTGCCTTCCACCGGGCAGTTAAGCTGGCAGCTCCCGCAGCCAGCGCACACGTCCTCCGATACTACCGGCCTGTTCCTCCCAGTGCTCTTGATCGCCTTGACCGGGCATACCTCCTCGCAGATCAGGCACTTTTTATTCTGCGCCCAGGCGATGCACTTATTTTTGTCAAGCCTCGCGGTCCCCATCTTCATGTTCGCCTCCGGTATGCTTATAACCGCGCCCGTGGGACACACGGACCCGCAGGTGCCGCACCGCTCGCACTTGCCCTTATTAAAGTCGAGCACGGGCGTGAACGCGCGCTCCAGGCCCCCGTCAAGGCCGGCGGGCCTTATGACCTGGCCCAGGCACGCCTTCACGCAGCTCTCGCACCGGACGCAGGCCGCGTTGAACTTCGACTCCACGAGGGAGCCCGGGGGCCGAATATATGAGGCGCCGGCCCCTGGGACGGCGACCTTCGCAAGGGCGAGCAGCCCCAGCCCGGCGACGGCGGCGAGCACTGTCCTGCGGCCCTCGAACGTGGGCAATGCTGGCCGGGAGGCCGCGAAGCTGATGGCGTTCTCGGGGCATGCCCTCTCGCACTTCAGGCATTTGATGCACGCCGTCGTGTCGAACCCGTTCTCCTTCGATATTGCCCCGGCGGGACAGGCTCTCCGGCACTTCATACATTTAATGCAGCTATCGTTGACGCCCCGGCCGAACGGCGAGGCCAGGGCTGCGAGCCCCAGGACGGCGCCCATTGGGCAGATTCGGCACCAGAGGCGGGGCGCCAGCAGGGAGCCGGCCATGATGAGCAATAGTACGACGGGCACTCCCGAGAGGCTCCATATCAGGTAAACCGAACGCTGGAAGATGACCATGGGGTCGAGCGCTGATAAGGCGTCGATAGAAAAAAGCGAGAATATGAGCAGCGCGGCCAGTAGGCCGTACTGTATAAAGCCCAGCCGGCCTGTGGGCTTGATCCGCCAGAACACGCGAACCACCCGGTCAGAGATGTCGGCCATGAACCCTACCGGACATGCCCAGCCGCAGAATATCCTGCCGAATATGGCGGCGACGGCCAGCATCCCGGCCGCGGCGAGAAAGAGCACTGGCATCCATGCGCCCGTGTGGTAGAGGGACGATGCCAGGGCAAGGAGCGGGTCCGCCGCCAGAAAGAGCCCGGGCGCGGCGGCGGGATATTCCAGGGCAAGGAACAGCGCTACGAATGAGGCCAGAAATGCCGCCTGTACCAGGGGGCGGAACGGCGATAGGGAGCTCAGCTTTATCTCAGACCACCTTTTGCACGTTGACCTTGCCCAGGTCGATCTCGCCCAGGCCCCGCTGATACGCCCTGACCACATGCTCGATGTCGTTACCGGTCAGCCCCAGTAGTGTGGCCGCGTAGGAGTCCACCGCCACGGGATCGTATCCCACGATAAGCTGCTGGGGATGCGTTATGTCCTCCGGGCTCCCCCCGTTGGGACCCCCGGACTTGAGCACCCGGTAGGCGTCGGCCACTGTGAGCGTGGGCCGGATGACGTATGAGAGGTCGGCGATGCAGCCATCCAGGTCGCTGCTGTGGAACGCCCCGCGGTTATCGATGACGCCCATGAGGTTCTTCATGCCCGCCGTGAGGCGGGTATTGCCATGGCTCTTGACCACGGGCGCGTTGATGAGCACGTCCGCATCCTTGAGGATTCTCGCTATCCGGGTCTTCTTCAGCGTGGGCCCGTCGATCTGCCTTTCCTCATACTCGCTGCTGCTGTTTACAGCGATGGCCGTGAAGCCGGCCTTTTCGACGGCGGCCTTAATGCCGCTCCGCTCCAGGCAGAGCTTCGAGCTGTCGATGGTGTGGTCGAAGGCTATGACCTCGGAGGCTCCCGCCTCCCTGCAGCGCTCCATCAGGCGTACCAGCACCTGAGGGTGGTTCGATGCCGCCTGGTCGACCGTCCTTGAGAAGGAGAAGTTGGCCTTGACGAATACGCGGTCGTCCTTTTTTATAGGGAGCGCGCCGAAGGCGTCCAGCGCCCTGTCGACCAGCCTGGCGGGGTCGGGGTCGGTGGTCACGACCAGCCGGCTCTGTGTTGCGGTCGAAGTCGGCGATGGAATGATCGATGGGACTGGCGTGATCGAAGGCTCGCTCGCGCTCACGCAGCCGGTGACGGCGACGGCGGCCGCGGCGACGGCGGCCTTCAGGAAGCTGCGCCTGCTCATCCCGCGTTCCAGCACTTCTTTTGCCCATCGTCCGGCCATGATATCTAACCATATTTTATCTGCGGCGATTATATAATTAGTTTTAGCCGGTAGCACGAAGTTTTTATCATCGTAGATACGTTGAAGGTTAAGGTCAAGCATGCTCTCCTTAGTCGGCGACGTAACATCCACGGTCACGGACATCATCAGTAACATGGGCTACCTGGGCGTATTCATACTCATGACCATCGAGAGCGCCGGCATCCCCGTCCCGAGCGAGGTCATCATGACCTACGGCGGGTTCATGGCCGCGCCCGGCGGCGTTACCCACGTAGTCGCCGTCGCCGTCATAGGCTCGCTGGGCACCGGCCTGGGCTCTGCCATCGGCTACCTGGTCGGGGCGTGGGGCGGAAAGCCCTTCGTTGATAAGTACGGGAAGTTCTTCGGCGTCAACTCGCAGAAGATGCTCTGGGCGGAGCAGTGGTTCTGCAAGTACGGGGAGTCCGCCTGCATCTACACGAGGCTCCTGCCGGTGGTGCGCACCATCGTGAACGTTCCGGCCGGCCTTCTCAACATGGACTTTAAAAAATTCATGGCCTACAGCATGATAGGCGCCTTCCCCTGGTGCCTGGTGCTGGCGTTCATCGGCTTCGTGCTTGGAGAGAACTGGGAGTCCATCATGGGCGCCTCCCACCTCCTGTCGTACGCGGTCGTGGCCGTCGTGGCCGTCATCGCCGTCGCCGCAGTAGCTCTTTACGTCCTGGTGAAGAGGGGCGTCATACCAAAGGCCACCGTGGATAAGTACCTGGGCTTCCTGATGCACGTATAATATATTATATCAAATAATTTTAATGCGATAATGAAAAAGTATTTCGTACCTTTTGATAATGTAGGTTTTCGTGGAAGCGGACATTAACGATAACGCACGGAGCCTCGAATCGGGCGGCGTCACGAGCCTCAAGCCATGCCTGGCGCAGGTCGACGACAGCGGCATCGGCTCTCCCGTCGGCGGCGCCGCAATAGGCGTCCTCGATACGGGCACGGGCGTGTTCAAGTATAAGCTCGTGGGCGTCGAGTACTTCCAGGACGGCTACAAGAACGAGTACCAGGACAGGGTCGTCGAGATCATCCGGGAGCTGTTCGCCGAGATGGGCATCACCCGCGACGTCTACCGCATCGAGATATGCTCCGGCCACATATTCGACCACGTCAGGCCCTGGATGGACGAGGCCGGGTACGAGTGGAAGTCCGTCAAGATCATCGACCCGCTTCAAAGCTTAATTGAGAACGCGTTCAGCGATTTCCTTATTAGTCTGGGCGTGCCCGAGCGCATCCGGACCATCGAGGTGGGCCGGGACCAGTTCATGTACCTCTTTAACTGGGTGAAGCAGGACCCGGAGCGCCGCGTGAAGTACTGTAAGACGAACGGCAGTAAGTGGAAGACGAAGTGGTCTCATAAGCTGTATGATAGACAGTCCCGCTATCATTGAAGAGCCAAAAAAATAGCTTTTTTGTTCTATATTAGTGGCGTGTACGCGCCGTATGGCCCGTAATATCCCGTCGCCGGGTCAAAGCCAACGCCGCTGGCAGCTGCATATCCTGCACCAGGGTAGGCGCCGTAAGGCGAAATGCCCGGGTACTGGTAGAACTGCTCGGTGGCCTCGGCCACGGGCGGCGCGAACGGGCCGAAGGCCGAGGACCGGGTGGCGCTATACGTGAAGCCGCTGGTAAATGGCCCGTATGTGGCGACCGGAGCGGCGCACGGCGCTGCCAGGGGCGCTGCACAAGGCGCTACAGGCGGGGCCTCCAGGGCGCCGTAAGGCGCAGCCAGAGGCGAGGCCGCGAACGGGTACTGCTGCTGCTCAAAGCTGGCAGGAGGCAATATGTTATCCTGCATCGAGCCGTAAGGCTGATTGACCAGTATCTGGTCGCTTGCAGGCCGGGCATACTGGGCGCTCGCGGTAAGCAATGCCGCGCTTGCGAGAAAGAGCCCTATGAGTACAGGAACGACGATATTTCTCAATTTCATCCAACATCCCCTGTGATACGGTCGCTATGCAGGAGTAAAACGTTATGCCGTAAAAAGTAGCGGATGAGCAATAAGAAATAGAAATAATTGAACGGCAGATCAGTATTGCCCTTCTTTTCGCGGAGACGGGCTAAAAAACCATAAAAGATTTATAGCCTCGGTGCATGCCTTTCCCCGGTCACATGCTCAAAAACGCCGATCTCAGGGACAATGCCTTTTTCGTGATGGCCGGCCTCATCCTGGTCAACGTGTTCTGGGGCGCCTCGTCCATCGCAGCCAGGGAGGCATTATTACAGTTAAGCTCCATCGAGATCGTGACCATACGGTTCACCATCGCCCTCTTTATCGTCTTCGGCATGGCTATCGCCATGAAAAAGTGGGATGCCCTCAGGATCCACCCGAAGGACATTCCCACGTTCATCCTTCTCTCCCTGTCCAACGTCTCCATCGGCTTCATCCTCCAGGTGGAGTCGCTTAACTACACGACCGTGACCAACTTCTCGCTCGAGTTCAACCTGGCCACGTTCTTCATCATGCTCATGGGCGCGCTGTTACTGGGCGAGCGCCTCACCCGGACGAAGCTCGCGGGGGCGGGCATCGCGTTCGCCGGGGCATTCCTCATAATCAGCGGAGGCCGCCTCGACCTCTCGTCAGCGCACCTGCTGGGGGACCTCATGGGCGTGGGCAGCGCCATCGCCTTCGGGATCTTCACCATCGCCTCCAAGAAGGTCTCCTCGAAGTACAGCCTCACCACGATACTGCTCTACACGTTCTTCTTCGGCGTCCTGGAGCTCCTGCCATTCTACGCGTTCGTTACCCCGATGACGCCCCTGGCCAGCCTGAGCCCGCTCTCATGGTCGTCGCTGCTATTTTTAGCGGTGCTGTGCTCGGTGTTCTGCTTCTTCGTGTACACGCACGGCCTCAGCCGGCTCAAGGCCTCGGACGTGGCCATGTCCATCTACGTGACGCCCCTGGCCGGGATACTGCTTGCCGTACTTTTATTAGGAGAGACGCTGACGGCCGTGACGGCCGTCGGGGCCGGGCTCATCATGGCGGGCATGTACCTGACCCAGCGGGAGCTCGAGCCCGATGTGCCCGAGAAGCGATACACGCCGGTCGCCCTGAACGAATAGGCTTATCCGGACGAATATGTTTATTCGTTAGCCGCGCCATTACTCTCCGATGACAGACCCCACGCACGCCTCGGGGCTCGCCTTCGAGGAGCACGTCATAGGCCTTTTTGGCAGGGAGTTCGAGGTAAAGTGGATCCGCGACGGGGCCACGAAGGAGGAGGTCGACTTCTTGCCGGACCTGGAGATCCGGCACACACCTTCCGGGGACGCCTTCGGCGTGGAGTGCAAGTACCGCGCGTCGCACTTTCTCGGGAGGCTGCCATGGGCCAAGGAGTACCAGCTAAAAAAGTATGGCCGGTACCGTGAGGTCACCGGGCGCCAGCTCTTTATCATTATTGGCCTGGGAGGCACCCCGGAGAGGCCGGACTACATGTACTGCGTGCCCTCCTGGCGCGCCGGCGCCACCATGCTGGACGCCGATTCCCTGAAGCGGTACCGGCGGGACCCCCGCCGGAAGTTCAGGTGGGACGAGAAGGCCCGCCAGCTCGTCTAGGACATATTTTATCTGTTACCCTGACATATGGATGATCCATGGAGTCCATCCTGCTCTTCTCGGACATTCACGCCGACATAGGCGCCCTCGACGCCATCCTCCGGCTTTCGCAAAGCGGCGATTTCGTCGACCGGTATGGCCCCGTGTCCCTGACCATCAACATGGGCGACGTGCTGGAGAGGGGCCATGGCCCGGGACAGGTCGTCGAACGCCTGGAGAGCATAAGCGGCCTGGAGTCCATCCTGGGGAACCACGACGAGGCCTTCCTCGGCCGGATACCCGTGTCCGGGAGCGATGCAGAGAGCGAGCGTGCCCACGAGGAGTACCGCGCTACGGGCCGGTATGAGAGCTTTTTCCGGGGCATGGGCAAGTACTACGTGAACACGAAGGAGAGGCTGTACGTCGTCCACGGCGGCCCCATCGACCCGTGCGCCATCACGCCAGAGGGCGCGGAGGGCATCGAGGCCTGGCTGTACACTCAGCCCTGGCAGCGGATCTCGTTCTCCGGGGAGCGGTACGTGGACGCCAGCGGGTACCATTATTTGCCCGAGGACGCGTTCGACGCGGTGAGGCCTCAGCTCGGCACGGGGTTCCTCATCGTCTGCGGCCACGAGCACGAGGAGGCGGCATACGTACAGAAGGGCGGGGCCGTCGAGAACGTGCTGGGAAAGCTCGAGAGGTCTACCGTATATCTCGGCGGCAGGGAAGTGCGCGAGACAAAGCTCGCGCTGGAGGAGGACGCCTGCTACCTGGCCAGGCTCGGCATGGCCGGGCCCGAGGGCTACGGCGAGTACGTGGATGACAGGCGCTACTTCGGAGTCTATTCAACGAAGGGCGGGCGGGCGCTGTACCTGCTCTGTTTCGGGAGGTGAGGGGACGGACGAGAACACGATGCTGGCCAGGGCAAGGGATATATCCCGGTCGACTCACGCCGGGCTCGCGCCGAGCCACGACTTCTCGCACGCCGAGCGCGTCTATCGTCTGGCCGAGCGGATCGCCATGGCTGAGGGCGCTGACCTTTTTATTGTGAGGATGGCGGCCCTGCTTCACGACATCGGGCGGGCCGAGGAGTCGAAGAACAAGGACTGCGAGGATATCCACGAGGAGCTGAGCGTCCGGATGGCCGGGCCCATACTCGATGGCCTTGGCATCCAGCCGGGAAAGAAAGATGCCATTTTGCACGCCATCGCATCCCACCGTCACCGGCGCGGGGGCGAGCCGTGCACCCTGGAGGCGAAGTGCCTGTTCGACGCGGACAAGCTGGACTCGCTGGGCGCCGTGGGCGTCGCCCGTTCCTATTTATGGCTGGGCGAGCACGGGAGGAGCGTCTATTACCCCCCGGAGCAATACGCCGGCATCGACCCGAAAAACAACAGCGCCGAGGTCGACTCCACCCAGAGAGAGTGGCACATCAAGCTAAAACATCTCAAGGATAAAATGTACACGGAGACGGGCCGCAGGATCGCCCTGGAGAGGCACGACCGCATGGCCCGCATCATCGACGAAATAGAGAAGGAAGTAATGGGGCAGTACTAGTCCAGGATATACCTGGCCACTTCGATCGGCGGAATGTCGAAGCCCGCCCTGGCGGTGCCGATGCCGGGCACCTGCTTCGCCCAGTAGGCCCTCCAGTCCAGGACCTCCTGCACGGCGCACTTCTGGCAGATGTTGTACTGCCACAGGCCGTCCACGGTGTACGGCGTGCCGCACTTCTTGCACTTCGCGGTGCGGAACGGGACCTTCTTCGCGAGCCTCTCCTTTTCAACGGCCGCGGCCCCCCTGAGCTCTTTTTGTAATTCCTTTTCAGAGTTGGCGTCGAATATGTCGTACTGGCCGATGGGGGCGTACTTTTTCAGGGCGATATCGAAGAGCTTCCGGGGGAGCGACGGCAGGAACCTGTCCAGCACCTCGCTGAGCCCGAGCACCTCGGTGATCCAGAACTTTTCCATCCTCTCGTATAGGACGATCGAGCAGTCCTCGCACAGCTCGTAGTCCCACTTGGCGCTCGCCGTGAAGCTGCGCCCGCACTCCTTACAGACACGCTTGTTCTTCGAGGTCATACCATCACCCTGCCCGCGGATATTTATCGCTCCTAGTATATTATCTTCATCCATCGGGGCCATAATTATTATCGTTAGGGCGGATGAGCCCGCGAAAAGAACCTGAGAAAATCTGGAGCCTCGGGCGAGATTTGAACTCGCGACCTCGTCCTTACCAAGGACGCGCTATGCCGGCTAAGCCACCGAGGCGTGTAAAAGACAACACACAGATGTAACACTTATCATATTAACATTTCGGTTACACGTGCGTCTTTCCTGCGCCCCCTGCAAAAATTAGATCTTGCCGACCAGGTCCAGCCCCGGCTTCAGGGTCTCCTCCCCGGGCTCCCAGCTCGCCGGGCAGGCCCGTCCCTTGTGTTCCCTGACGAATTTGGCCGCCTGCAGCTTACGCAGGAGCTCCCGCATGCTCCGGCCGATGTTGTTATCCTGGATCTCCATGCACTTCAGGAAGCCGTCCGGGTCGATGACGAAGCTGCCCCTGAGCGAGAGCCCCTCGTCCTCGATGAGCGTGCCGAACTCGCGGCATATCTTTCCTGACGGGTCGGCCACCATCGGGTACTGTATCTTGCTGATGGCCGGCGAGTTATCGTGCCAGGCCTTGTGCACGAACACCGTGTCCTTGCTCACGCTTAGCACCTGGGCGCCCTCTTTTTTGAAGTCGTCGTATAGCTCCCCCAGCTCCTGCAGCTCCGTAGGGCATACGAAGGTGAAATCCCCGGGGTAGAACACCAGGACCATCCACTTCCCGTGGTAATCGGAGAACTTGATCTTTTTTATGCGGTCGTTCTGGTATGCCTCGGCCTCGAAGTCGGGGGCTTTCTCGTTGATCCTGAGCATAATGGACTCTGCCACCGATAAATATATATTATTATTTTGATATTTTGTCGGCCCCGTCATGTTTTAAGCGGAATACTGGCCTGCCTGGCCCTGCCCGTCCCATGTAAAAGGCAGAGCTTCGGACTCATTTTTACATGCGCCCGTCCTGCGGGCCATAAGGCATTTACCATGTAGTGCAGCCACTAGTTTACTGGTTTTTTATCCAAATGAGCATAATATTTCTCGAGAGAAGATAACCGCCGAGTAAGCGCTTCCATATAATACCGGCCTGACGTAGCACGATACGTTGAATTTGGCAGGGGACGGCGACAAATAAAAACGAATTATTACCGACGCGGCCGAAACAGTTTTTCGTTAAGCCAGCGACAGGTAGATAAGCCCCAGGCCGGGCTGAAAAATTTTTATATCCGATGGGAGAACTAATAGCTTAAGGGATCTGCTTAAAATGGCTTCGATTCGTGCCCACAAGGATTCGAACACGCTCATCATCATGAAGAATTCAAGCTACGCCAGGCCTATCACCCACCGCATAAACCTCATCCTGGGCATGAACGCCCGGTGCATGGAGCAGGTGGCCATCGACGGCGACCTGGAGCTTGGAAAGAACGCCCAGGTGACGGGCAGCGTGAGGGCGAGGAACGTCATCCTGGGGCCGGGCTCCGTGGTCTATGGGGATGTCACCGCATACGGGGACCTCAAGGCGCTGGACAACGCCAGCGTTATCGGCCACGTGGCGGTCCAGGGCGGCGCGTTCGTCCGCCCGGGCGTGAGGTTCGGCTCCCTCGACGTCGGCGGCCTCATCGAGATCCAGGGCAGGCCCCCCTCGAAGCACATCCAGGGCAAGATGGTCGTGAATGACGACATGGACTACCCCGAGCTGAAGAAGATGGGCGCCGAGGCGATAAAAAAGGCAGAGCCCGGGAAGGGGCACGTGGTCCAGCCTCCGAAGTCGCCCGGGAAGGCAGAGCCGGAGAAGGCCGCTGATAAGGTTAAGCCGGCGGCAAAGGGAAAGCAGACTCAGGCGCAGAAGAAGGGAAAGAAAAAGGCTCCCGAAGAGGAAAAGCCGAAGAAGAAGGGCTTTTTCGGGCTTTTCAAATAGTCGGCGAGATCATATCCCGGGCGAGCACGGCCTGCCCGAACGACACGCCGCCATCGCCGCACGGCAACTTATGGTTCGTGACGAATTTTAGGCCCTCGCTTTTTACGTAATCTTCGATAGTCCGGCCGATGGCCGCGTTGACCGCCACTCCGCCGCTGAGCCCCACGACGGGGGCGCCGCTCTTTTTAGCCGCCCGGCAGGCCTGCTCGGCGAAGGCCCTGGCAAGCGAGACCTGGGCCGAGGCCGCGATATCGTGCCTGTTCTTCCCCTCGTCCATGGCGTCCACGACGGCCCTCAGCAGGCTCCGGGAGTCCACCACGTTCCTGCCGTCCATCCTTATGATGTCGCAGGGCAGATCGACCTTGTTAGCATCACCGGGGAAGGCGAAGCTTTCGAGTTTCATGGCCGGCTCTCCCTCGTAGGTGCGCCTGTAGCACACGCCCAGCAGGGCGGCCACAGAGTCCAGGACCCGGCCCGCGCTGGACGAGTAGGCCACGTTGACCTTGCGCTCGACCTGCTTCAGGATGACCTGCGCCTCGGTCGGCCCCATGTTCGCCTCCATGATCCTGAGAAGCCGGCCTTCGTCGACGCTGCCGTATAGGATCCCCGCAACCATGCGCATCGGGAACTTCGTGGCCAGGTCCCCGCCGGGCATGGGCACTGGCAATAATCCCGCGGGGTGCGCTCCGCCGTGGAATATCTCCCCGCCCCACACGGTGCCGTCCTCGCCGTATCCCACGCCGTCCATGGCCACGCCCACGACGTCCTCGAGCTCCACGCCCTCCACGACCAGGGAGCCGATGTGGGCCCGGTGATGCTGGACCGTGACGACGTCGGCCTTGAACTGCTGCGCCAGCTCCCTGCCCAGCCGGGACGAGAGGAAGGACGGGTGCATGTCGGTGACCACGATCTCGGGGGTCACCTTGGTCATCTTGAGCAGCCTGTCCACCGTTTCGCGTAAAAAGTCCAGGGCCAGAGGGTTATTGATGTGGCCCAGGTGGTGGGACGTGTAACAGAGATTATCCTTGTATATGGATACGGAGGAGTTCAGCTCGGGGCCCATGGCCAGGATCGCCTTCGGCGAGCTCTTTTTCATGGGGAACATGGCGGGTGCATAGCCCCGGGCCATGCGCGTGAAGAACATGCCGTCGTTATAGCGGAGCACAGAGTCGTCGCACCTGTTCAGGATACGGCGGTCGTGCAACAGGTAATAGTCGGCGATACCTTTGAGGCGCCGGAAGGCCTCCTCGTTGTCCTTGACCATGGGCTCGGACGGGAGGTTGGCGCTAGTCATGATCAGAGGCTCGCCGATATCCTTGAAGAGTAAGTGGTGGAAGCCCGTGTACGGGGTCATGAAGCCCACCGTGTGCAGGCCCGGGGCGACCGACTCGGGCACGCCGTGCTTCCGTCTTAATAGTACGATGGGCCGCTGCATAGAATCCAGCAGTCCCCGCTCGCCCTCGTTGACGTGAGCGTACTTCTCTATGACTGGAAGGGGCGCCATGAGGGCGAAGGGCTGCTCGGGCCGGTTCCGGCGCTGCCTCAGCAGAGGGGTCACGTCCATCTTGCAGCATAAATGGAAACCGCCAACGCCCTTGATGGCAAGTATCCTGCCCTCGTTCAGGAGCCGGATGGTCTCCTCGACCGGCGGCGCCAGGGGCTTGCGGTCCTCTCCGTATAAGTATAGCCGGGGCCCGCACTTCGGGCAGGAGAATCCCTGTGCATGATAGCGCCTATTCTTCGGATCCTTATAGTCCCGGAGGCAGTCCTCGCAGAAGGGGAAGTCCGTCATCGTGGTGTTGTCCCTGTCGTAGGGCAGGGTGTCCATGATGGCGTACCGGGGGCCGCAGTCCACGCACGAGGCCGCCCAGTAGTCCTTGAACCGGGACTCGCCCCGCATGTCCTCCAGGCAATTATTACAGATGCCGGTGTCGGGCGGGATGAAACCCCCGAAGCCCGACGCCGAGCTTTTCTCTATGCGAAAGTCACGGTAGTCTCCGCTATACGGCTCCTCCGATACGTCAAGCGAGTCGATCCTCGACAGCTTTGGCCCGCGCCTCATGCCCTCCACGAAGGCGTCCACATCGGCGTCCTTCCCCTCGGCCACGACCTCGACGCTCGTGCCCAGGTTCTTGACATGGCCGGACAAAGAATGAGCGACGGCAAGATTGTGAACAAAGGGGCGGAACCCCACGCCCTGGACAATGCCACGGGCCAAAATTCTCACTTTTTTCATAAATCTTTCAAAAAGTTTATTGCCGATTTGTGATATATTTTTCTATCAAAGTTATTTACTTAGAGGCCTAACTATTAATGGTGCTAATCATAATAGAGTATATGCCGGGAGTATAATTTTCGATGGAGCCGACCGTAAAGAGGACCAAGATCATTAACGATCCAGCCGACCTGGTGCCGCTGCTGCAGGTATTCAACTCGAAGCTGCACTCCCAGGTGTTCAACGAGATATCAGCGGGCTGGAAGACGGAGGAGGAACTCCAGGAGATCACCGGCAAGGACGTCAGCAAGAGCCTGGACGCGCTGAAGCAGGGCGGCCTCATCGAGAGCCGGTGGAGGATGCCCGAGCCCGGCGAGTCCCCGGTGCTCGAGTACCGGACGTCGTACAACGAGGTCCGCGCCAACTTCCAGTGCACGATGAAGGAGCTGAGCGAGCTCATCATGATCGCGTTCTCCATGGACGAGAGCTTACGCCAGATGGCTGAGAAGATGGAGAAGGAGATCGAGGGCGGCAACGCCTCCCTGGTGAACCTTTCCAGGATCTTCGAGCGCAGCCCCACCTTTTTGAAGGGCGTGGCCAAGCGTTCCCATAACATCGTGGTCAAGGGCCAGCGGCTGGAGATCACCCGGGAACGATAGGTATGGTGCTGGAGAAGAAGAGCGAGATCACGAGGTTCCAGATCTTAGTGGAGACCGCGGCCAGCCAGCCCCAGATCAAGCAGAGCGAGATCGCCGCATCGCTGGGCATCACGCCCCAGGCGGTGTCCGAGTACATCAAGAGCCTGATCGAGGACGGCTTAATTACTTCGAGCGGCCGGGGCCGTTACAAGGTCACGCCCCTGGGCGTGGAGGCCATCATCTCGGGCGCAAAAGAGCTCCAGGACTACTCGAAGTACGTGCTGAGCAACGTCGTGGGCCAGGTGAGCGTGTGGCCGGCCATCGCCGCCTCCGACTTAAAGAAAGGGTCCGATGTGAGGCTTTTCATGGATGGCGGCGTCCTGTACGCCGGCACCGGCGCCGACGGCGCCGTCGGTGTGGCGGTCGGCGATGCCCGGGAGGGCGAGGACGTCGGAGTGAAGGACCTCAAGGGGCTGATCTCGCTTAACAGGGAGAGCGTCCGCATCCTCAAGGTGCCCTCTGTCGAGGGCGGCGGCTCGAGGTCGTGCGATATCCCGCGGCTGAAGCGCGAGCTGGAGGGCCTGGTCGGCGCCGCGGGCATCGAGGCCCTGGCGGCGCTCCACAAGGCGGGCGTGAAGCCTGACGTGCAGTTCGCCGCCGTCGAGGCTCTCGCGGAGGCCGCCGTGAAGGGCGTGAGGGGCACGCTGGTAATTACGGCAGACATGGCGCCGCAGGCGATACAAAAGCTCGAGGCGGCCGGGGTCGCGTACACCGTCGCCGATGCCGGCCTTCGATAAAGGGGCTCTAAGCTCCATAAGAAGGCACGAGTGGCTGAAATCGTTTTAGAGCATGCTTATCCAGCTTAGTGTGGCTTAGTCCAGCTTCTTCAGGGCCAGCTTTAGTTTTCGAAGGTGCTCGGGGCAGTACAGGTCCTCGAGCTTCAGGCCGGGGAACTTCTCGTCGACCAGGGCGCCCATGCAGGCGCTGCAGGTGCCCACCACGTAGACGCCGCACTCCGAGTTGATGCAGCGGCCCGGGTTATCGCAGTGGCCGAAGTCGCCCGTGAAAAGCTCGTAGAGCTCGTGCAGGGTGACGGCGAGCAGGTAGGCGTCCAGGCTGCTCTTTCCGTAGCACTCCTCGTCTACGGGCTCGACGCTCTCGGGGACGCCGATGAATGTCAGCTTTTTGTACGGTATATTAACGCCGGTCACGTCCACGTCCTTTCGCCAGCCGTACGATACGTCGGCCGTATCGACGAAGATGATCCGCACGCGGCCCCGGGGGTCGCTGGAAAGCTGGCCATAGAAGAAACGCTTTATGGGGTTTTTGCCCTTGGGCTTCAGGGAGGGGTCGACGTCGAGCTCCATGCCGAAAAGCGACTTAAGAGACTCCCGGAGCATAGGAAAATCCCGGTTCGTGACCGCTCGTAGCATGATAATACCATAAGAATGGACTGATATTAAAGCATAAGCTAAAAAAGATAATGAAAGGAAGTTACTTCTTCTTCGGAGCAGCCTTCTTCGCAGCGGCCTTCTTCGCACCGGCCTTCGGCTTGGTCGAGCATCCACAGGATTTACACATGGCGTTTCACCTCCGGCGCCCTTGATTAAAAAAATCGTAATATCTTCTCTCTTAAATATTTATTCCTCAAGCCCATGGCGAAGAATAAGGATTTATATATGCATGTGTAAAGTCACGTCCCGTCAATGTCATTGATCATCGTCGTCACGCCGTACAAGAGGGACGATTTCAAGGTCTACCCCATCCGGGACGAGGGGAGCCCCCTCTTCGTCGGCGTGCTATCGCTTCAAAGGACCGACAAGGGCATGCGCCCGCTGAGGATCAGGGTCGTCCGGGAAAAGGAGGACGAGTACCTGCCGGTCCCCTCCTTTGTGGACCTGCTCAAGGCGGCTTCGGCCATCATGGCCGCGTCCATGGACCCCGCCCGGGAGGCGGCGCTCGACAGCATGCTCGAGGCCTACCAGCTCGGCTCCAATAAGGTGAACGTGTGCCGGTTCTGCCTCCTGGAGGACCGGATCACGTTCAAGAGGCCCGACATGGTCCGCTACAAGGACGAGCTGATCTGCATGGACTGCGCTAAGAAGGAATTGAAACGGGAGGTCTCGTATAAGGGCCGTATCACGAAGGCGGGCCTGGACCGGCTGGAGTCGCTGCTGGTAAAAACGAAGGACCTTGGCCGGATCATCGCGCTGCTGACCCCGTCCAACCTGCCCCCGGAGCTCACTCGCTTTGACATCATACCCGCGTCGCCGGACCGGGTGAAGGCCGTCAGGGTCGGCGACCTCGACCTGGAACCCCGGCTCAAGCAGGCCCTCAGCATGGACGAGCTCCTGCCCGTGCAGGCGAAGTCGGTGCAGGCGGGGCTGCTGAAGGGCGAGAGCCAGCTCGTCGTCTCGGCCACGGCCACGGGCAAGACCCTCATCGGCGAGATGGCGGGCGTGAACAACCTCCTGAGGGGAAAGGGCAAAATGCTCTTCCTTGTGCCCCTTGTGGCTCTCGCCAACCAGAAGTACGAGCAGTTCAAGAAACGCTACGGCCAGCTGGCGAAAGTGAGCATTCGCGTGGGCACGTCACGGATAGCCCTGAACAGCCTGAAGATGAACGTGAACCTGGGCTCGGACATCATCGTGGGCACGTACGAGGCGCTGGACTTCGTCCTGAGGAAGGGCGAGCGAGGCCCGGGAGTCGAGCCTTTGAAGAATATCGGCACCGTGGTCATCGACGAGGTGCACATGCTGGAGGACGAGGAGAGGGGCCACCGGCTTGACGGCATGATCGCCAGGCTGCGGGCCTGCGCCCCGGGCGCCCAGTTCATCTTCCTGTCGGCCACCATCGGCAACCCGAAGGAGATCGCTAAACACCTCCACGCCCGGCTCGTGGAGTACGAGCACCGCCCGGTGCCCCTGGAGAGACACCTCATCTTCGCGGGGGCCCACGAGAAGAACAGGCTCATCGAGGAGTACGCCACCCGCGAGTACTCGAAAACGTCTTCGAAGGGTTTCCACGGGCAGACCATCGTCTTCACGAACTCACGAAAAAAGTGCCACCAGATCAGCCAGTCCCTTCGCATCCAGTCCGCCCCGTACCACGCCGGGCTTACGTACGTACAGAGGAAGAGCGTGGAGGACAGGTTCGGTAAGGGCGAGCTGAAGGTGGTCGTGACCACGGCGGCGCTGGCCGCGGGCGTGGATTTCCCCGCCTCCCAGGTGATATTCGAGTCCCTGACCATGGGCCGGGAGTGGCTGTCCGTGAGCGAGTTCCAGCAGATGCAGGGCCGTGCCGGCAGGCCGGACTACCACGACCTTGGCAGGGTGGTCATCCTTGCGGACCCGGAGTTCGACCTCTCGGGCGAGACCGAGGAGGAGGTGGCCTTCCGCATCCTGGGCGGCGGCGCCGAGCACGTGAACGTCCTTTATGACGAGCCTGAGCAGATGGAGGAGTGCCTGGCCAACGCCTGCATCGCCTCCACGGAGGCCGACATACGCCGCACGAACGAGGCCACGCTGGGCATCTCCAGCGACACGAAGTACCTCATCGACAGGTGCGTGGATAAGGGCCTGATGATAAGAGAGAACGGCCGTGTGCGGAACACGCCCCTGGGCAGGGCCATCGCCACCCACTTCCTCAAGGTGGAGGACGCCTTTTTAATCCGTGACCGCGTGTACAAGAAGGCCCGGCCCCTTGACATCGCCGTGGAGCTAGAGCCCTTCGACGCCGCGTACTTCAGGAACGCCGAGAGGCTGTCCAGGATACTCGGGGTGAACGTGCCCTCCAGGGCCTTCAGCCCGGCGAGCCTGGACATCGTGTTCTCCGGCGAATCAATAGCCAAGATGGACCGGAGCCTCCAGGCCCAGTTCACGGACTTCGCCCGTGAGTTTCTGGACTGCGTCTGCGAGGACGCCCCGTTCTGCGGGTGCCCGGAGCGCAAGTTCAGCAAAAAGATCGTGGAATACCGGCTCCAGGGCAAGGACCCCCGGGGCATCTCCAGGGCCATTGCGGCCGACTACGACCTGAGCGCCTTCGACGGGGACATTTTAGGCTATCTGGACCGGCTGACCCGGAACCTGGACGCCATCGGGGAGATCGCCCGGATCCTCAACAAGCACGAAGCAGCCCGGGACGCGAAAGCCCTGGCCCAGCAGATCGAGGACGCAGAGTAGAAATACCGGGAAGGCCATAAGACTCTTTTATCATGTCGATAGTGAAGAGCCGGCTCAGGCTTTACCTGAATACTGACGTCATCCTTAGCCTGCTTACGAACGAGTCGGGGAAGGGGGAGAACGTTGCGAAGCTCCTCTACCAGGCGGCCGACGGCAAGTACCAGGTGCTGGTTTCCGAGCACACTGCCTACGAGCTGCTGAGGCTCGGGGTGCCGATGGAGTACGTCAACCAGGTGCTGCGCCCCTTACTGTTGTTGAACGGCAGCGACGTCCTGGTGGCCAACTCTGACATCATGCGCTCGGCCGAGCGTACCATGCGGCAGTACGAGATGCCCTTCATGCGCGCCCTTCACGTGGTGTTCGCCCAGAGGAATAACTCGCTCGTGCTCACCCGTGACATCGACTTCACCAACAGCGCCCGCGCTCTGGTGGGCATCATGACGCCCGAGGATCTTTTATAAGCTTCACAAAAATATTTATGGATGCAATAGACTTCTCAGCCACTAAGCTACTCAAAGCGTGCCTGAAGCGACACGAAGATATAATTAAATCATTTTTAATATCTTAGAGAACTTTGAGCCAACTTTGTGTCGCTTTGAGGCTGGAAAAGTCCTCGTGCAGCTTAACCTTTTTCCGAGGGCCTTGTACAAATCGCGTAAAATAGAAGAGATTATAGGTTCAGCTTCTTCAGCTCATCCAGGTACAGCTGAACGGCCTTATCCTCGTCGCCGCCGGCCTTTGCGAGAAACTCCTTCCAGACCGCCTCCTCCATCGCGGGGACGGAGGGCGCGCCCTTTAAAGCGTCCTTCAGGGCCCCCTTCTGGTAGTCAACGAGCTGCTTCTGGAGCGCGGCGATGGCGTCCTTGCGGTCAGAGTACTGGCCTTTCTTCATGGCGGCGTCGATCTCCGCCTGGATGTCGATCTTCTCCTCGCTCATCGTAATAGTTTGCAATGGCGCGAGAGCATAAAAAGTTATCGTTCGAAAAGCGGATATACGGCCGCGTCGACGGGCGTGCGGCCCAAAAATTTTAAATACCTTATTGTATAGCATTGATTCAAGGGTTCATATGACATACGTAGACGATGACGACATTGACGACATGGAAGCCGGCGACACTGACGAGATAAGCAGAGACGAGGCGGGCAGGTGCGACGAGTGCGGCCTCAAGGTGAAGAAGGAGGACGCCCTGCAGTGCCACATGTGCTCAGCAGTCTACCACCGGTGGTGCGCCGGAGCCGAATGCAACGTCTGCAAGACGCCCATGGAGGTTAAGGCCGTTACGAAGGCCGCCCCCAGGAGCGAGAAGCCCCGGAAGAGAACAAAGAGATAATGGCGGCTTCCAGGAGTCGCCTCACCTAATTTTTATACGACCTGCACCTTCTCCAGGATCATGCCCTCGACGAACATGATCGGGTCCCTCAGCGACTCTTTGATCGCAGCGTCCAGCTTCCATTCCTTATCGGCGTAAATGGTGAACAGGCCGTCGCCCTTCTTCACGTACTCGCCCTTCTTCTTGTGGATGAGTATGCCGGCGCCCTTGTCGTGGGGCGCGCCGGCGATGCGGCACACGGCCACGAGGCGCTTGTTGTATATCTCGAGCACGTAGCCGTCCTGCGGGGAGAGCACGGTCGCGACCTTGTCGCCCACCGGGACCTGCTCGGACGTGACGTTCGGGTCGCCGCCCTGGACCTCGATGATCTCCTTGAACTTTTTAAGCGCTTTGCCGCTCTTCACGATCTCGGCGGCCATCTTCTGGCCCTCGCCCTTCGCGGACACGCCGCCCATCTCCAGCATCATGCCCGAGATGGCGATGGTCTTCTCCATGAAGCTCGTGGGGCCCTCGTACTTCTCGAGCATGGCCATGGCCTCCCTGACCTCCAGGCCCCCGCCGATGGTCCTGCCGATGGGGGAGCCGCCGTACGTGATGGCGCACTCCACGCGCATCTTCAGCCTGTCCCCCAGATCGATGAAGTCCCTGGCCAGCTTCCTGGCCTCCTGGATGGTGGGGATCTTGGACTCGTTGCCCATGGGGATGTCCAGCACCATGGTGTCCGCGCCCACGGCGTACTTCTTGGCCATGACGGAGGCGATGAGCTGCGATTTCGGGTCGATGGAGAGCGGGTACTCGACGCTTATTATCTTATCGTCCGCGGGGGCGATGTTCGTCGCGCCGCCCCACACGATGCAGCCGCCCACCTTCGTGGTCATCTTCTTGACGTCCTCGGCGCTGAAGCTCACGGGCGCCAGGATCTCCATCAGGTCGGCGCTGCCGCCGGCGCCGGTGATGGCCCGGCTGCTCGTCTTCGGTATTAGCAGGCCCGCGGCCGCGATGATGGGCACCACGCACAGCGTGATCTTGTTGCCGGGCACGCCGCCGATGCTGTGGTGGTCCATGACCGGGTGCGTGTCGAACGAGATCTGGTCGCCCGTCTTGACCATGGCCCTGGTCATCCACTCGATCTCGTCGGCGTCCATGCCGTAGATGTAAGAGGCCGTGACGAAGGCCGTAAGCTCCACCTCGGTGAGGTTGCCGTCGACGATGTCCGCGATGATGTCGTGCAGCTCCTCGTTAGTAAGCTTCTGCCTGTCCATTTTTTTCTTTATGGACGAGACCGAGCTTGGCTTGCTCGCGGGCAGCACGTCGACCACCTCGTCTGGCACCGCCTTGAGCGCCTCCCATGCCTCCCGGTATATTCCCAGCCTGCCCTGGGGAACGATGGCGTCCGTCGTCTCCACGACGGCGGTGATCGTGTCCCTGTTCTTGACCTGCACGCGGTCCCCGGCGTGTATTCCCAGCTCGTCCGCGTCCAGCGCGTTGACGATGATCTCGTATCGCCCTACCTCGATGTCATATGGCTGTGCCTTTAGCTTCATTGCCTTACCTCGTTATTATCCTTAGAATAAGCCCTGTTCTTTATACCATAAGTCCTGAAAGCAAATATACTTTTTTTCGGTTCCCCATTCGTGTTTTTCCCTCATCTCAGGCCCCCAACTGAAAATCATAATTATCTCCCTTTGTGATTAAAACCGTCCAATAAGGTTCATTAACTAATTATATAGCATATAAAACCTTTATACATTAAACAGAACTTAATTGAACTTTAATTAACTAATAGAACGCTAAATATGCTTATTTACTAAGGGCACCTATTGAGTGTTGTAACTTATGCGGATGCCCCCCAAGGGCCTCGCAGGATAGGAGGTTAGCAGATTATGATCAAGAAGATTACCGTGATGTTCGTAACGCTCGTGCTACTGGCGACCATTGCGCCGGTGTCCCTCGCGGACTCGGGCGGCCAGAAACATTATAGTGGCCTGGTCGGCGCCGACTCGCCCCTGTATGGCCTGAAGGTCGGCTTCCAGAACCTCGACCTGGCCCTGACGTTCAACAACACCGAGAAGCTTAAGAAGCAGATGGACCTCGCGGACGAGAGAGTCGCCGAGTATCAGGATGCAGTGGAGGAGGAAAATATAGCTGCGATGGATGCGGCGGCAGACCAATATTCAGCGACGCTCACGGCAATGACCGAGACGAGTGAGGCCCCGGACGTCGATCAGGAAGTCTACTCGAACCTTGTGACCTTACTGTATCACCACAAGGAAGTCTTTTACCTGACTGCAGACCAAATCACGGATGAGACCCCTGATGACCTTACAGACAATCCGAAGCTCCTGGACTTGACGTACTATGTCCAGAACCGCACGGTCGAGCTCACTGAACAGATCATCAAGATGAAGAACGGCATGCCGTTCTACTACTACAACGGCGAGCAGTACTTCGTCCCGCCAGGCCAGGCGAAGAAGCTGGAGGCCGGAGTCATAGGTAACACCATCAACAATGGCAGCAAGGTGCCTCCGGGACTGGCGAAGAAGAGCTACAAGACCCCGACTCCTACCATCACAAACGGTAGTGCAGTATGGCCCTGGGACCAGATCGACTACACGTCGAGCACCAAGGGCAACGGCAAGGGGAACGGCAACGGCAACAATAAAAATAAATAAATAATCAAGTGGTATGCAAGGTACGCCCCCCGGATCACGTGGCTACGACGACCGCCTTAATATCCTCTTTAGTGCGGCGCAACGCCCGGGGGGCGCTATCCAGGCTCTCTTTCTTAGTGAATAGGCTTTCCAGAAGCCCCGGCCATTTGTTGCGTATCGACAACATCCTGTCGACGCCCTTCTCGAAGTCCCGGCGGCTGGCGCTCACAGTCCCTAGCGCGGCCTTGTTATCGAGCACCATGCTCATGTTAATGCAGTCGGTACAGAGAGCGTGGTCCTTCTTTTTTGGTGAGAGCCCTGCCAGGCACACGACGCCATTCCTGTTCACGAGCTCCATGGCCCTGAAGGCGTACGGGCTATAGCCCGTGGCCTCGACGATAATGTCGAACGGCCCGTGCTTTTCAGGCAACGTGTCCAGGGGCTCCTCGCCCACGTCTATGTACCTGGCGCCCGAGACTTCGGCCACACGGGCCTTTGGGCTCGTCCGCTCCCGTGTCGCCAGCGTGTACACATCCAGCCCCATGTCCCGGAGGATGAAGGTCGCCAGCAGGCCCAGCGGCCCCGCGCCCAGCACCAGGGCCCGCCGGGGCTCCCACAGCATGCGCTGCTGGACCCTGAGGGATTCGCGGATGCCCTTCTCAACGACGCTCAGCGGCTCGAGGAGAGAGCCTGTATCCAGCAGCTCCCGCGGGAGCTGGATCACGTAGTCCATGGACTCGGTATAATATTCGGCCATGAACCCGTGCAGGCCCTTAATGCCTCTCTCGAGATAATCGCCCGTCAGGCAGAAATCGGGCTGGTGGTTCCGGCAGTTCAGGCATCGCTCGGGGCAGGGACGGCGCACCGTGGCCACGACCACGTCCCCCGGCCGGGTGCACCGAACGCCCGCTCCCGACTCCTCCACTATGCCCACGGCCTCGTGGCCGATGACTAAAAAATCGCAGCCCTCCGGGGCTTCCCCGTACAGGCCCTCGTTAATCTCCTCGTCCGTGCCGTCGACTCCGATGCTGTGCACCCTGACCAGCACCTCGCCCGGGCCGCAGCGGGGCCTCTCCATGTCGATGACCCGTACGCTGTCTTTTTGCCCTGGCGTGCAGACGACAGCTTTCATAAATGGCGGCCGCCCTCAAATATACATAGACCGCTCTATCTCCCGGGTGCCCTTGCGCTTCAGCTCGCCCCCGATGTTCTGGTAGTACCGGATCATTTCCTCGGTCACGGAAGGCTCGGTCATCTTGAGCGCCTCCATGAAGTGCTTCCGACGGACGACAACGGCGTTCAGGTCCTCCCTCAGCGCGAGCCTCCCCGCCTTCTTGCACACGGAGGCGATGTCCGCGCCCGTGTAGTTGTCCGACCGGTCCACCAGCTCGTTGAGGATGACGTCCTCCGCCACGGGCATGCGCTTCATGTGGACCTTGAATATCTCCCTCTTCGCCCCCCGGTCGGGAACGGGCACGAGGATGATCTCGTCGAACCTGCCGGGCCTGAGGAGCGCCGGGTCTATGATATCAGGCCTGTTTGTGGCGCCTATGACGATGACTCCCCTGAGCTCTTCAAGGCCGTCCAGCTCGGATAACAGCTGGTTCACGATACGCTCGGTCACTCTCGGCTCGCCCGCGGCGCTGCCCCTCACGGGGGCGAGCGCGTCCAGCTCATCCAGGAAAACGATGGCGGGCGCCACCTGGCGGGCCTTTTTAAATACCTCGCTGATGTGCTTCTCGGACTCGCCGTACCATTTCGATAACAGGTCGCTGCCCTTGGCCGTGATGAAGTTCGCCTGGCTCTCGTTGGCGATGGCCTTGGCCAGGAGCGTCTTGCCGGTGCCCGGAGGGCCGTAGAGCAGCACGCCCTTCGGCGCCTCCACGCCCACTCGCCTGAACGAGTCGGCGTAGCGCAGAGGCCACTCCACCGCTTCGCGTAACAGCATCTTGACCTGGGAGAGCCCCCCTATGTCCTCCCAGGTCACGTTCGGCACCTCGATCATGATCTCCCTGAGCGCCGAAGGCTGAATGATCTTCAATGCCTCCTCGAAGTCGTGCCTGGTGACCCTGAGCCGCTCGAATATTTCCCTCGGCAGGGCCTTATCCGTCATGTCGATGTTCGGCAGGACCCGCCGCAGCACGTTCATGGCCGCCTCCTTGCAGAGGGCCGCGATGTCCGCGCCCACGAACCCGTATGTCCGGTCCGACATCTCGTCCAGGTCGACATCGGGCGTGAGCGGCATGCTCCTCGTGTGGATCTGGAATATCTCCTTCCTGCCCGTCTTGTCGGGCACCCGGAGCTCGATCTCCCGGTCGAACCGCCCGGGCCTCCTCAGCGCGTTGTCGATCGCTTCCGGCCGGTTGGTGGCGCCTATCACGATAACGTTCTTTCTCGTCTTCAGCCCGTCCATGAGCGACAGCAGCTGGGCCACGACCCGGCGCTCCACCTCGCCCGTCACTTCGGCCCGCTTAGTCGCGATAGAGTCCAGCTCGTCGATGAAGATTATGGCTGGGGTGTTGTTCTCCGCCTCCTTGAACACGTCCCGGAGGTGCTGCTCCGACTCGCCGTAGTACTTGGACATGATCTCCGGGCCGTTGATGGAGGTGAAGTACGCGTCGGACTCGTTGGCCACGGCCTTGGCCAGCAGCGTCTTGCCCGTGCCTGGCGGGCCCAGGATGAGCACTCCCCTGGGCGGGTCGATGCCCAGCCGCTGGAACAGCTCCGGGTATTTCAACGGCAGCTCGATCATCTCCCTTATCTTGACAATGGCATCCCTTATCCCGCCCAGGTCCTCGTACGTGACCTCGGGCACCTCGTCCTTCACGACCTCGGTCGCCTCAGGCAATAGCTGTATTTCCGTCACCTCCGTTATCTTGACCACGCCGGCCGGCACGGTCGACGCGATCGCCAGCTTCACCTCGCCCAGCCCGAACGAGGGGCTCGAAAAAAAATCCCTGAAGAACTCCTCGAACATCAGGTTCGAGTTATATGATTGAGACGGGGGAGTATACGTTGATGTGGACACGATGTCCCCCTGGCACACGGGCCTGTTCAGGAATGACGCCTGCAGGCTTTCGGGCGACGCGTAGATGCGGATGCCCTTCTGGACGGGCATGAGCACGACCTTCTTCGCCTCGGTCCACTTAGCCTTCGCCACCTCGACGTGGTCGCCGAGGGTCGTGCCGGCATTGTGCCTCACGATGCCGTCGATGCGGACGATGTCCAGGTGCATGTCCGAAGGAAAGGCGCTGCCCACGATGGCGGCCGTGCTCCTTCGGCCGCTGATCTGGACGATGTCGCCGTAGGACACGCCTATCTCCTTGATATGGCGCTCGTTGATGCGGGCGATCCCCCTTCCGACCTCCCGCTTATCGGCCTCCGCCACTTTCAGCCGGACCCTGGCCTTATCTTCTTTCTGCACAGCCATCGATAATCCTCAAAGTATCTGTATATAAATATGAATATATTTACAATTAGGATTTTAAGTTATAATATAAAGCTGAAATCGGTGGATTTAGCGGCCTGCGCCGGGCGGATAAAAAAATAGATGGCGGATATCGTTACTTTATCTTTACGCCGTTATAGCTCCTGAGCAGGTCCACGACCTCGCAAAGCTTCTGCTTTGCCTCGGAGTCCGGGTACCCGGCAAGCACCCTGTCAATTTTCGCGATGCGCTCCTCGACCTGCCTCATGCAGAGGTCGACGGCCTCCTGGACGGACATGGTCTGCGCGTACACCATGGGGAGTATGAATGACTGCAGGGCTGACTTCTTGTGCTCGTCGTCGATCTGCGTGTACTCGATGAGGTCGTCCACGATCTGGTAGGCGATGCCGAACTCCATGCCCATGAGCCTGCAGAGCTCTGCGTGTTTTTCGTCCGCGCCGGCGATGCGCGCGCCCATCTCGAACGAGGACTCGAACATGATCGCCGTCTTCTTCCTGACGCACTCGACGTAGTCTGCCTCGGTGGGCTTGTACTTCCGGGACTTCACGTCGAGAAGCTCGCCCTCCGCCATGTAGAGCCCGGCCTTGCTGAAAGCGAGGATGGTCTTCTCGTCATACTTCGACATGAGCATCATGGCCCGGGAGATGAGATAATCGCCACTCACCATCGCCAGGAACATCCCGAACTTCTCGTGGGACGTGTCCTCGCCGCGCCTCTTGAGGCCTTCGTCGACGATGTCGTCCTGGATGAGGGACGCCGTGTGTATGCACTCCATGGCGAGCGCCGCGTCCGTTGCGTCGTCCGCGCGGCCCCCGTTCATCTCGGCAAGGAGCAGCACGCTGACCGGCCTGAGCCGCTTGCCCGCCGTCTTGAGCGAGTGCGCTATGCTCATCCTTATTTCGGGTAGCTCGACCGCGCTGATGATCCTGTCTATGCCGGCGTTAACCGCCTTGACCTCGTTCCAGTCCTGCATCGCTAAACATCCTTCGATTACCATTGCGTCAGGGTAATATGTGCTGTATATTGTCTGACTGGATAAAATAATTTCCGTTGGCACGGAAAATGGCCTTTTCTGGGGCGTACCAAAAGCTTTAAGCGACTGCCTCGCATTTAAAATCTTAGTTAGGTAAGGGATATTATATGGATGGTGCAGGACCTACCGTTTTCGAGCGGATTGAGCAAAAGCTGTCCGCTATGGGCGTGCATGTGGATAACTCGGACATCGCCGAGGCCTTGAAGCAGGTGGATGCGAGCCTTAGCAGCGACCCGGCCGACATGGAGAGCAAGCTGGCCAGGCTGGAGCTTAAGGTGGTCGAGCTCGCGAGGATGCTGGATGCCGCGCTGTCGGCCATGGATGCCGGCAACGGCCAGACGGTCATCGCCCCCGTAGGGGCGGCCGTCGATAAGCGCGAGCCCGCGAAGCCGCAGGGCGGCCACAAGATCAAGAAGCTCCAGCAGAACCCCGCCACCGGCGTCATCGAGGAAGTGGAGGTCGAGGATAATCCCGCGGACCACTTCATCGTCGCGGACGGCCGCGGGCGGTACATGGGCAACGCCAAGGGCGGGGACGAGCCCCAGCATAAGAAGAGCGTGTTCATCGCGGCCAGGGACGATGAGCCGGTAAAATCCGCTAAAAAGTAAAAAGCCATATCTGCGCTCGATGAAGATCTACCGTAATGCATCCATAGCGCAGCTTTTACATCCACGATGGCCTGGCACCATTGATCATTTTTTTCTCATAACTGGTCGATAAGTTTATGTAATGTAACGTCAACTAAGAGCGCAGCGTATCCGCGATTTACATGAAGCCCCGATAGGGTAGTGGACATCCTTGGAGCCTGCGGAGCTCTAGACCTGGGTTCAAATCCCAGTCGGGGCGCTTTACTCTTTGGTATAAATCCCACGATCAGGATCAATATCCTGAGTACTTTACTTAAACAAAACCTATAAATTGACGGCTCAAATTCGTGTCGTCCCACGTCTATATCGGGCCCGATTCAACAACAAATGAATATCGGGAGCGTTTAGAGAGAATGCCGTGTTCTGAAAGAATTTATATGGGGCGTATGCGTATGATAAAAATTAAGGGGCGTCATGGTCTCCAAGCCGGATTTACAAAAGAAGGATGAAGATAAGGACAAGAAAGAGCTACTCGAAGAGTTGAAGGCCCTCCGTGGCCATTATTCCCGGCTTAAGGCCGCAGTGGATCGTTATGAGCGGGTCGCGGGCAAGAAGGAGTTATATCGTGGCCTGTACGACCTCGAAGCCGAACGTGACCGCATCAAAGCGCAGCACGACGAGTTGAGGGAGGACGAGGCCCGCCGCAAGGTCGCCGATGCCGTCGAATTCGAGCGGAAGCTTCTCTTCGACGTGCTGGAAAATCTGCCGGCTTTCATATATTTACAGGCCCGGGACCACTCCATACGCTTTGCCAACCAGACCTTCCGTAAAATTTTCGGTGAGCCCGAGAACCGTCCGTGTTACGAGCTCATTCAACGCAGTGATGCGCCCTGCCCCGATTGCCCGACGTTTAGGGTGTTCGACACTCTTCTGCCACAGCAATGGGAATGGACGGATAAGATGGGCAACATATATCAAATTTATGATTACCCGTTCACAGACGTCGACGGTACGCCGCTGGTGCTCGAAATGGGCATCGATATCACCGAGCGCAAGCGAGCCGAGGAGGCGCGGCGAGAGAGCGAGGCCAACTTAGCAAAAGCTCAACGTATCACGCATTTGGGCAATTGGGAGTGGGACGTGAAGGAAGATAAGGTATTTTGTAGCGACGAGTTCTACAGGGTATTCGGCCTGGACCGCAGGGACTACATCACATTTGCAGAATTCATCGATACGCTCTACCCCGGGGACAAGGACCGAGTTAACCGGGCGGTCGAAGCGGCCCTGTATAAAGGAGAGCCCTATAGCATCGATTATTGTGTCATCTGGCCCGATGGAAGCGAGCACATTATCCATGCGGAAGGTGAAGTCACCTATGGTCAGGGAGGAGCACCAATAAAAATGTTCGGGACCGTCCAGGATATTACCGAGCGCAAGCAGGCAGAGGAAGAGTTGCTGGCGAGCGAGGAGAAGTTCCGTGCATTAGCTGACACGTCCTTCGTCACTATAGCCGTCCATAGGGGTGGTAATTTATTATATGTTAACAACGCCACTGTAGAGCTTACGGGGCATTCTAAGGACGAGCTTTTGAAAATGCAGTTCTGGGAAGTATTCGCTGAAGACGAGAGGGAGTCTATTAAAAAGCGTGCCTCTGATAGGCTTGCCGGCAAATCGGCGTCAACTAGCTATGAGACCAGGATTTTAACAAAGGATGGTCAAACCAAATGGGTTAACCTGACGGGAGGAGTATTCACCTTTGAGGGTAAACCGACTATTATTACGACTTTGTTCGACATTACGGGCATTAAAAATGCGGAGAACGAGCTTAAAGAGTCTAAAACTCAGGCCGAGCTGTACGTGGACCTGATGAGCCACGATATCCGCAACATGAACCAGGTCGGCATTGGGTTCCTCGAGCTAGCGTTGAAATCGCCGGACATCGATAAAAAGGATAAGGAGCTATTGCTGAAGTCCATGGGTGCATTGGAGAACAGCACTCGACTAATCGATAACGTGAGGAAGCTGCAGAAGTCCCAGACCGGAGAACTAAAGCCGTATGCGGTGGACGCGTGTGAGGCCATCATGAGGGTGCTCGGCCACTACTCGAACATGCCCGGCGTGAAAGCCACTTTCAACTATAAGCTACCACCGGGCTGCACGGTCATGGCCAATGATTTATTGTACGAGGTATTCGAGAACCTCGTAGGCAACGCAATCAAGCATGCCGGCCCGGAACCGACCATCAACGTCAAATTCGAAATCATTGTGTTTAATGGCAGGAATTACAACAAGTTCATTGTAGAGGATGATGGGCCGGGGATACCCGACGACCTAAAACCGAGAATCTTCACCCGGAGAATCCATAGCGGCGCCAGGACTCGTGGCAGTGGCCTCGGACTGTTCATAGTAAAATCGCTCGTGGACAGCTACGGCGGCCGCGTGTGGGTCGAGGACCGGGTAAAAGGAGATCATACGAAGGGCGCCCGGTTCGTGGTCATGCTGCCAGCCATAAAAGCAGAATAAAAGTCAAGGGTTCAAATCTGCTTTTTAAAGAACGCTTCGTTATGAGTAAGGCAAAATCATGGGCTCCGTCTATATCCCCCCACGTCTATATCGGGGTGTATAGCCAGTTCAGCGTTTTGGACACTTTTCCTATAAAAATCATAGAATAATATTATTTCTCAATGGCCGGTAGCAGCACCACGTATCGGCAACCGTCCTGGCCGTCGGCCGCGCGGTCCTCCATATACACGCTGCCCCGGTAGTTCTCTGCCAGCTCACGGACAAGGTACATGCTGATGTCCCGGTCCACGGTCTTCCCGTACCCTTTGAGCCGGTCGTAGGCAAGCGCCTCTTTCGCCTGGGGCGGGCACGACCAGCCGCTGCCCTCGAACACCACGCGGCAGTATTGTACACCCCCGGCCTCCGTACGTTCAAGCCGGACATCAACGGCTGCTGGCCCGGCGGAGCGCCGGGAGATGCTGTCGATGATGCCGGTGAACAGGTCGGGCAGCATGTCGTTCGCCATGACGTGGCAGCTTCCGCCTGCGTAACTGATCGTTATTCCGCGGCCGTCCTGGGCAGGGTACTCCGTGGCCAGCGAGCCCAATGCCGGCCCGAGGTCCACCGGGCGGAGCGCGCCGCCGGCGCTGGCACGCTGCAGCTTCCGTACGTACTCGATGAGCCTGGTGCTGTTCCGGAGCGAATGCTGCGGGATGGCGATCAGCTGTCGATCTTCGTCGCTCAGCTTAAGCTGTTCCTGCGCCAGTTCTAGGAAACCGATCCCGGCCTGGTTCATGTTGGTGATGTCATGGCCCATCAGGTCCAGGTATAGCTCGGCCCTTGCCCTGGCCTCCTGCAACCTGGCCTCGATCTCGTTTCGCTCTGCAGCATAGCGTCGTATCAGCAAATAGAGGAGCACTGAAGTGGCCAGGATGAACATCCAGCCTTTGGCGATGCTCAGCGTTGTATAGATCGTACTGTTCGGGGACAGGCGGCTGACGAGCAGGTCGCTGGTCAGGATCCAGATAACGCCGAAGAAGACGTAGATGAGCACTATCTTTGCAGCCGTCAGCCCTGTCAGACCCGTACCCGGGTGATCAGGAACACGCTTCACGACGATGTGCCTCCCGGTAGAACACAGTGCTTGGTGAATTTCATGCGTATAATTATATATTGCAGTCGCATTACAATGAAACTTAGCCGTATATTGATTGACAGAAATGTAATGTTTGTCGTACGACTTTCGTCTAATGTAGAGCCTAACGCCGTGTTGGGGCGTTCACTCGGGGCGCTCATACATATCGGTTTAAATCTCCAATAATATCGAATTGAATTATCCGAAACAACTCTCGACAGACGGTCCAAATTCAGTTCGTCCCACGTCTATTTCGGGGCATAAGGTATCTTTTAAATCTGGACTTTTTCTTATAAAAATCTGTGGATAATATTATTTCTCAATGGCAGGAAGCAGGACCACGAACCGGGCGCCCTGTGCGTGGTCCCCTTTCACGCGGTCCTCGACCCAGAACATACCATGATAGTCATCCACGAGTATCTTAATCAGGCACAATCCGAAGCCTTTGCCCTTCGCCCTGGTGGCGGCGAGGTTCAGACGGTCGAACAAGGTGGCCTTGAGTGAATCGGGGATGCCGGAGCCATTGTCCTCCACTTCCACACGGCAATACCTTTTACCTTTAGCGATGACCTGGCACGCGCGGATGTTAATCACCAGAGGGCCCTTCGAGTGTTTTATCGCATTACCGATGAGGTTGATGAACACGTCCTTCAGCAGGCTGTTGGCCTTGATGAAATAATGATCATCCTGGCTGTAATTAATCTTAATATCCCTTTTCGGGATTCTGTCGAAATGTTTTATGGCGTCCCCGACGACGGTGCCAACGTCGAGCACCTGGGGCTCGTACAAGCCCATCTTTTCCTGCTGAATCTTCCGCACGCTTTCGATAAGCATGGAACTGTCCTTCAGCGAATTCATCGCCTTATCCAGGAGAACGATGTTGTCCTCGCCGAGTTTGCCCTCCAACTCTATGATGTTATGGGCCAGCTCGAGGAACCCGAGGCTTACCTGGTTCATATTGTTGATGTCGTGGCCCATTAAATCCACGTACAGCTCGGCCTGGGCTTTTGCTTCCTTAAGTGCCTTCTCGGCTCGTTTGCGCTCGGTAATAGGCCGCGTCGTGATCACTATCCCATCCACCCCACGGATGCCGATCATGTTATTACCGATCGACTCGACTTCCAGGTACGAGCCATCTGCTTTCCTGATCCGGAATTCGGTGGGCGTCCCAGGGTTCGTACCTTCATAGACTTCTCCCAGGTCGTTCCTCACACGCTCCCGGTCATCCGGATGGATGAATTCAAAGGGCGACTTTCCCAGCGTATAGCCGGGCGGATAACCAAGTATCTTTTCCGATGACGGCGATTCATAGATGATATGCTCCTCCTTATCCAGGATACGAATGATATCCGACGAGTTCTGGATCAGCGACCGGAACCGGACATCGGCCGTTCTCACTGCCTCCTCAGCCAGCTTGCGCTTAGTAACATCGAAGGTCGCCGCCAGGCCTGCCGGTTTGCCCCCGTATTCAATGAGGCCTGTGGCGAAATCCACCCAGCCCTCCCGGCCATCCCTGGCACGGTACTTCACCTCGTACTGGTTAGGCACCTTTTTGCCCAATTGTCTTTTCCTCGACCGCTCTTTCACCATGAACTTAAACTCAGGGTGGATCCAATCCCATGCATCCATGGTTAAAAGTTCGTCTCGCGAGTAGCCGGTCAATACCTCGGCCATGGGGTTCACGTAAACGTACTTCTCGCCCTGGTAGAGGAAGATAGCGACCGGGGAAGTCTCCGTCAGCACCCGGAACTTCCTTTCGCTCTCGCGGAGAGCCTCCTCGGCCCGCTTGCGCTCGGTAATGTCCCGGGATATGCCCTGCACGCCCACGATCCTCCCGCCCCTGTCGGTAATGGCCGTGGTGGCCACTTCTATGGGAATAAGGTCGCCCGCCTTATTGATGATCCACGTTGCGTAAGGAGGGATATCCTCTCCGCGCATGCGCTTAAGCAATTTTTCTTTGATGGATCCGTGGCACTCCGGCGCTATGAAATCCCATATGGGTTTACCCACCATCTCGCCGGGCCTGTATCCGGTCACCCTCTCCACGTTGCTACTGATGAACGTCAACCGGCCCTGGAGGTCCATCTTCCAGATGACGTCCTTCGAGTTCTCCACCAGGAAACGGTATTTTTCCTCGCTTTCCCGCAGCGCTTCCTCGGCCCGCTTGCGCTCGGTGATGTCCTTGAACGCCACGAAGATGGCAGGCTCGCCCTTGTAAACGAACCTCATCGCCCAGACGTCCACGTCCACGACCTGGCCGTCGACCCGGACGTACTTCTCCTCGATCATGGGCACGGCACTGCCGCCATGGCTCATAGCCTTGATGCGGTCCCTCACGATGTCACGATAGTTCGGATGGATGATCTCATCCAATACCGATTTTCCTGCTACTTCGCCGGGACTAGATGCCCCCAATATTTTGGCCCCGACCTCGTTGATATAGGCGATCTTACCGTCGACATTAACCCACACCCCATACAACTTCTGCTCCAGCAACTGGCGGGTAGTATCCTCGTTATTCCGCAAATCGGCTTCCAGCCGCTCCGCTCTAGCCTTATATTCTTCGAGCTCCTTATTTCGGGCTTTTAGCTCGGCGATAATCCTGTCCTTGTCCCCGGAATCTACAATACTGGTGCTGCCAGATTTCTTCCCGGACTCGGATTTCAATCCCATACCACCGACCCAAATGAAAATATATCCATTGGATAGTAATCCCTATGCTTGATATTTATATCGGAGATAAACTTACATGAATTATTATAAATATTTTGTAATATAATAAAGGCTAATATATCAATTACCATACTTATTATTTTGAGATTTTAGCCTTAACCTTATAGTATAATTTGACCTTCTTACCCTCGCGGGGTTCTTCCGGATGTACCAAAGCGTAGATTTGTTAATGCCCAGTTCATTCCGATGTTCGGGCGTCATGTTCAGGATATACTCCCTGGTCTTGTTATCGTCATCCCGCTTTATCGTGACATCAGGCACGTTGAATTGTAGTTCTTTGTGCTTGTCGACTATGTAGTTTGCGAGCATTTGTACGTTATGCTAAGGAAATACTGGTAGTCGTACGGCTTTTTGCCCAATGCAGAGCTTAACCTCATGTTAGGGCGTTCAGTCGGGGCGCTTTTCCTTCTAATGTCTTTATTATATGAAGAATAATATATTAAAAAAAGCCTGCCTGTTTGCCGATTTAGCGAAGATAGGCACGCGCAAATGTGTTTTCATCATATTCCGCGGAAATGGCCCGCCCTTTTCAGCGAAAAAACGCCCGCGGGAAAAAATTGCCACGACATGTTAGAGCAGGGTTAATCCCCTCCAGCACCTAGCTATCACACACCCGAAAAAGGAAAACAGGAGCTTACACATGTTGGAATTCGCCAAGGAAACAAAAAAAGTTATCATGTACTACATACCCGACCGGATAAGGGAAGAGCTCGGCGACGACGGCCGCATCATCGACCGCATCAAGGTCGTCAGCTTCCCGGACAGGCAGAACACAAGGGGGGTCTTCCTGTGTACCACCAGGGACGACGAGATCGAGGAGGTCTCGCCCACGCCCATGCAGGCCTGCGGCCTGGTGACCGTGCTCGACGGTAAGTTCGTGCTCATACACAGCGAGGGGGAGACCACGCTCCACTTCACCAACGCGAAGTCGGAGGAAGAGGTGATCGACGAGGTCTACCTGCTGTCAGAGAAGAACGGCCTGGCCAAGGGCATTTCCGCCTACAAGAGGATGATGCCCCGGCTTAACGCCTCCTGAGCCTTTTTACCAATAGTTTTTTCTCATCCCGGCCGGTTCTGGATGATCATGAGAGTTATAGGCCTCGCCGGCAGCCCCAGGGCATGGAACAGCGCCACTCTTAGGCTAGTCGAGGCTGCGGCCGAGGGGGCGGCTGGCGCGGGGGCGGACATAGAGGTCATTGAGGCGGCACACCTTAACATAAGGCGGTGCCGCGGCTGCGGCCGGTGCTTCGCCACGGGGCGCTGCGCCCAGGACGACGATTTTTCCTATTTGGCGGAGCGGCTGGAGGCGGCCGACGGCATTATCATGGGCAGTCCGGCGTACGCCGGGGGCGTGACTGCGCCCGTGGAGACGATCATGGAGCGCATGTGCGACGCTGCCCACTGCAGGCGCTTCGAGGGCAAGTACGGCGCCGCCATTTCCATATCCCGTGACGGCGACGAGGGCTATGTGCTGGAGCACATCGGCCGTTTCCTGGACGGCTGTGGCGTGGCCGTGGCGGGCGGGCTGGCGGCATCGTTCGACGGGAAGGGCGATGCTCTCGCCATGGCAGAGGAGCTGGGAAAAGAGCTTTCCCTGGCAATAAACGAAAGGCGCCTCTACCCGGAACACGAGGAGGCGAAAGAGCGCTTTCTGCGGGAGTTCGGGGAGACTATCGTCTCCAATAAGGAACGGTGGGCCCACGACTACAGGTACTGGCGCGAAAAAGGGTGGGTATGATCAGATGAGCGAGCGCAGGTAGCCGAGGTAGGGCAGCTTGAACCGGGCGATCCCCAGGATCCACTTCTTCTGCACAGGCTGGTCGTAGCATATCGTGGGGGCCATCTGGTCGTAGATGCCTCCGTTATTATCGCCGAGGGTCATGAACCCGGACTCCTGGGCGATATGCTCCACGCCCATGCTGTCGGTGTACATCACGTCGCCCTTGTTCACCCACTTCATGGCCCGGTGGATCACGTATGGCCTCGACGTGTCGCCGTAAGGCTCGTAGACTATCACATCCCCATAGTTGTTGTACATTATGTATCCGGTCGACGTGGAGTTCTCGAATGTCTGGACGTCGCCCCGGCCCAGCCCCTGGATAAAGACCAGGTCGCCGTTCTCCATGTTGGGGTACATGCTGATGCCGTTCACGCTGACCATCGGGGGCCACATGCCCGCGTATAAATACAGTGCCGCCGCGATGACGGCCACTACTGCCAAGGAGAAGGCCACGTCCTGTAAGAGCCCGTAAACTCCCGGATATTTCTCCGCGAACGCCTTTAAGAACTCGGGTGTCTTCACCATGGCGACTCATCCTTAACCAAATTGTTGTAGACAAAGCCCCCATCCTATTAATATTTTTTCGCCTGCCCTCCCGTAAATTTACCGTTGCAGCGCCGCATATTTTAAAAGAGCATCAATCGAAACATAGAACGCCGGTCGGCTTTCTAGGGCTACAGGCGAGCACCGGTAATCTTTACAAAAAAATACAAGAGCGCCGGCGGTCAAGAAATATATATAAATAAAAAAGAATTAACATATAATGATATTTATGGCAAATAAAATGGGGGCACACAGGAAAGTACACATTGGCGGCACCATCGACAGGGACGTCGCCGAGTGGCTGTCGAAGACGAAGGGCGGGGAAAAATTTTCCACCCACTTGAACAATATACTCCGGGACGCGATGGAAAGCGGCACGCCGCGGGAAATTACTTCCATATCGCAGTTTAAGAGCACCGTGGAAACTCTGCGGCAGAGGGTCATGTCCCTCCAGGACCGGGTGGAGAGCCTCGAGTCCGGCCGAATATCCCGAAGGGGCCGGCCCAGGAAGGAGCAGATCGTTCCCGAGGCCCCGGGACCGGAAGGCTACGACGTTCACGCCGATATCGACTGGTTCATTTCCCGCGACAAGTACAAGAAGATCAAGCCGGAGACCATGGAGAGGGCCTTCGGGGTCGTCGCCCGGGAGTTCGACAGGGGCGAGGAACTGACCGTCGGCACGTTCAAGCCCGGCTATAACGTAGAAGAAGTGGGCGTGCCGTACCCGACTTTTAAGCTATTCTACTTCCCGCTTATAAGGGACCGCATGCTCATGAAGGGCATGATCGAGAAAGTGGAGCACGCTGGCAAAAAAGGCGTATACCGGAAGCGCCAGGCCTGAAGGGCCTATTCCTCTTCCTCTCCGCTTTGAATGCCCTCGGCCTCGATCTCCTTCGAGTAGTCGATGAGCAGCTCGCCAAGTTCCTTAGCGTAGCGTGGGTTCAGCTTGAACCGGCCGATCCTGCGGTCGTTCCTGACCTTGGCTATCTCGATGAACGACTTGCCGTACTTGTCCACGTCCATGCGGATGGTCATCTTCCACCCTCCGCCCATGTTGATTTCCCTATCTTCTACCAGGGGAACGCCTCCTCTGCTTTACTAAGATTCCTCACGTCGATATAACCGTTTCCGACGATAAGCGTATTTTCCTCGAAAAATGGTAATTATATATACTATCGGGCTTGTCATATGAACAGCCATGATGTTCGAGAAGGTACGCACGGTCCCCACGGCCGACGAGCTGCTGGATAAGGCCTACTCCAGGGCTGCCAGGGCCGGACGGGGAAAGATCAAGGAAGTCACCGACAGGGAGGAGCTGGAGGAGTCCATGCTCCTGACGTCGAGCAATATCATCACCGATAATCTGAGGAACATCGCCGGCGACTGGCCCAGCCTGGGCCGGATGAGCGACTTTTATAAGGAGCTTACCGATATCATGGTAGGCATTGACCGGCTCAAGATGTCCCTTGGCTCGCTGGACTGGGCCGCGTCCAAGGTCAAGGAGATCTCGAGGAAGTACGTGGGCATCATGCGGAAGAGCCAGGACCCCGTGCTCGTACGGAAGCAGGCCTACGGCCGCATCTCCTCCATCGTGTACGACATCGACAAGGACCTGCGGTTCCTGAACGACGCGAGGAATAAATTAAAGGACCTCCCGGACGTCAAGGAGGAGCCCACCATCGTCGTCGCCGGATACCCGAACGTCGGCAAGTCGAGCTTCGTGTCGGACATCACCGGGGCGAGGCCGGAGATCGCCCAGTATCCTTTTACTACGAAGAGCGTCACCATCGGCCACTTCACTTTTAAGCGAAAGCGCTACCAGGTCATCGACACCCCGGGCCTGCTGGACAGGCCGCTCGAAGAGCGGAACGACATCGAGCGCCAGGCCATCTCGGCGCTGCGCCACGTGGGCAACGTCACGCTGTTCATCATCGACCCCAGCGAGACCTGCGGGTACACGCTCAAGGAGCAGTACAACCTGTTAAAAGAGGTCCGGGACTTCATACAGATGCCGGTCCTGGTCGCCGCCAACAAGGTCGATATCCGGGGCGGGGACGAGGAAGTCGAGGCCGACATGCGCATGTCCACGCTCAAGGGCGAGGGCGTGGTCGAGGTCCGGGACCGCCTCGTGGAGATGATCGAGGCCCGTAAGCCCGAGGAGAAGCCGGAGGAGCCCGGCGTGGAGCTCCCGCCGTCCCGCAAGAAGAAGAAGTGAGGCGGATGTCCCGGTCCATCTGGCTGGTCGCGCTTATCAAGAAGACCTTCTCAGGCCGTTTCACGCTGGCCCGTACCACCGGGCTCCCGGTCATCGGGGGCATCGTCGACCATCTATTCTTCAGGGACGACCGGATGGTATACCTGCCCATGGACCGCGTGGTGCAGATCAATAAAAAGCTCGAAGAGCCTTCCCAATCCTTTTTACCCTCGGCCGTGGCGGAGCACTTCGTGAGGAGCGCGAGCCGGCGCTGGGTCATGAACGAGTGCATCTGCCGCTCGGCAAGCCACTGTGAAGATTATCCTGCCGGGCTGGGCTGTCTCTTTTTAGGCGAGGCCGCCGCCCACATCGACCCGAGGCTTGGCCGCCCCGTTTCCGAGGCGGAGGCGCTCGAGCACCTGAAAAAGTGCCGGGACGCGGGGCTCGTGCACATGATCGGCAGGGACCGGCTGGACGCCGTCTGGCTGGGCGTGAGCCCCGGCCATAAGCTCATGACCATCTGCAGCTGCTGCCCGTGCTGCTGCCTGTGGAAGATGCTGCCCGTACTGTCCGGGGACATTGGCTCCAGGTTCGTGAAGATGCCGGGCGTGAGCGTGTCCGTCCGGGACTCATGCATCGGCTGCGGCAAGTGCGAGAGGGCGTGCTTCCTGAGTGCCATTAAGGTCGTGGACGGCCGCGCCGCCATAGGCGGCGATTGCCGGGGCTGCGGGCGCTGCGCCGACGTCTGCCCCAGCAAGGCCATCGTCGTAAGCGTTGACGACCGCATGGCCGAGGCCATCGCCATGGTCACATCGTCGGCCGATATTAGCTAAGCCACACTAAAAATAATAAGAATGCACGAAGATTGTTTCAGCCTCAAAGCGGCTCGAAGCTGGCTCTAAGCTCTCAAAGACTTTTTAAAATAATATTATTATATCTTCGTGTAGCTTCAGGCTCGCTTCGTGTCGCTTCGTGGCTGAAAAAGTCTTCAAGCATTCTTATTTCATTTTCGAGCGGCTTGAGGGGAGCCGCGAAAAGCTTATAAGACCGGCTCAGGCAATGCATATTGGAAGTGGGCACATGGAAGACAAAGACCTCGAGAAAGTGACGAAGATGCTGGAGCGCGGCGGCACGATGCTCGCGAAACACTGCGAGTGCGGGGCGCCCCTGTTCAAGTACCAGGGCAAGGTCGTCTGCCCGATCTGCGACGCGAAGAAAGAGGAGCACGCGCAGACTCAGGAGCAGGCAAGGCTGGCGGTGCCCGTTGAGACGAGGCCGGCAGTATCGCCCCAGGCCATGGAGACAGTGAAGAGCACGCCCATCATGGAGATCCCCGAGAGGCGCATGAGCGTCGTGGTCGGCAGCGAGGAGCTGGACGACGCGGCCGTCGAGGCGGCGGTCATCGCCAAGATCAACGACATCGCGGTGCGGCTCGCCTCCGAGACCTACCCGAACAAGATCCAGATATACCTGGACATCCTGGAGAGGTCCCTACGGGTGCTCAAAGAGCTGCACGGGATATCCCGTTAATTTTATAACCTGCTAAGTTCTTTTTTCGATGGCGCTCCTGTAAACGGCCAGGAGCTTTTCGGCGCTTTTTTCGAGCGAGTGCTCCGAAGCGGTGCTCAGCGCGCCCCGCCCAAGCTTTTCTCGTAACGCTTTATCGCTCAGTATTTGTATGAGGCGGCCCGCCATGGCCTTCGTGTCGTCAGTATCGAATAAGAACCCGTTCTCGCCCGGCAAGACGGCGTCGGGTATGGCCCCGGCGTCGGCGCCCACCACGGGCACCCCCGTCGCGAAGGCCTCCAGCACGATGAGGGACTGCGTCTCCACGGGCGAGTTAAGGGCGAGAACGTCCGCCGCGGCGAACGCCTTCGGGAAGTCATCGTCGCTCACGTAGCCCGTGAATACGACGGACTTCTGCAGCCCGAGCTCCTCCACGAGCGCGTCCAGAGATTTCCTGGCCGGCCCCCTGCCCACGATGAGCAGCTTCGCGTCCGGGACGGCCTCGAGCACCAGGGGCATCGCCTTTATTACGCCGTCGATGCGCTTCTCGAAACTGAGCCTCCCGCCGTGCAGGATAACGGGCGATTCGCCGAGCCCGAACTTCTCCCTGAACGCGTCCCGGCCCTCACGGCCATACCTCTTCAGGTCCAGGCCATTGGACACGACCTCGATACGCCTGTCCTTTACATCGATGTACCGGGCGGCCGACTTCGCCGGGACGATGATGACGTCGCAGAGGCCGTAGAACCAGTTCTGGTAGGCCCTCGCGATGCCCTTCAGCATGCGCCGGCTCATCTTGAAGTGCCTCGATAAATAAACAACATACTCGTCCACGGGCGTATGGAAGGTGCCCACCAGGGGGACCTTGAGGCGCCTTGCGGTCCGCCAGGCGCAGTACCCCAGGACGAAGGGCGTGTGGGCGTGGACGACCTCCGGCCCGAACCGGGAGGCGTCCCTCACCGGCCCCAGCACGTCCACCGATGCCTCGAACTCCGGGTACGGCAAAAACGTGAAGGCCCGGTAGCGGTGCACCTCGGCCCCGTCCATCGACGCCACGCCGGGCTTCCTGCCCTCGGTGAAAACCCTCACCTCGTGGCCCCTGCCCGACAGCATCCGGTCGAAGTTCCGGACGGCGTTGACCACGCCGTTGACCTGGGGGTAGAAGGTGTCGGTGAACACGGCGATCTTCATGTTTACACCGTAGGGGCGGTCTTGCCCATTAATATTGCGGGCCTTCCACAAAAGATATTACTTTCACAATACACTAACGCAGCATAATAATACTAAATCGGCGAAAAAAGGCACGAATATGGCAGACAGAAAAACGGCCAGAGAGCTGGCAAAGGACATGAAGGAGATATCCTTCAGCGAATTCATCGCCACTAACCCTCACCTGGTGGGATTCGAGAGCTCGCTCAAGATGATACCGATGTCCATCCACGAGATCCTCACCAATTCGCTTGACGCCTGCGAGTCCGCGGGCATACTCCCCGAGGTCTGGATAGACCTGAAGAGCATTGACGAGAAAGGCCGGCTGAAGCGGTACCGTTTAACGGTCCGGGATAACGGCCCCGGCATCATGCCCAAGAACATCCCGCCCGTGTTCGGCAAGCTACTCTACGGCAGCAAGTTCGGCGTCCGGAAGCAGTCGAGGGGGCAGCAGGGAATAGGGGTCTCCGCGGTCGTGCTCATCTCGCAGATCAAGACAGGCGAGCACGCCGTCGTGAGGTCGTCCACGGACGGGAGGAACACGCACGTCTACGAGCTCACGGTGGACGTGAACAAGAACGCGGCGAAGATCCATAATGCCTGTAAGGAGAAGTCGGACGGCTGGAGGGGCGTGGAGGTGAGCGTGGTGCTCGAGGCCATGTTCTCGTCGCGCATCATGGAGTACCTGGAGCTGACGGCGGCCATCAACCCCCACATGGCGCTGCACTACGACGGCGTGGACGAGAAGGACCGGCTGGACGTGGAGAGGAGGACGGACGTATTACCGAGACAGCCCGTTGAGACGAAGCCCCATCCCCTGGGCGCGGACTACGACCTCTTGAGTAAAATGGCCGCCCGCACGAAGCACAGGCGCCTCTACGATTTCCTCAAGGGCGAGTTCGACCGGATGCGCCCGGACATCGTGAGGAACATCGTCAGGAGCTGCAAGGACACGGTGGACGTGGACAGGCCCCCTGCAGAGCTTTCGAGAAAGGAGCTTTCTGGCCTGGTGGAAGCCATGCGGGGCGTGGAGACGCTGCCCCCGTCGCCGGAATGCCTCTCCCCCGTAGGCGAGGATATCCTCATCAAGGGCGTGGTGGACCGGCTCAGGCCGAAGTTCATCGCCGCCGTCACCCGGAAGCCCTCGGCCATGCGGGGACAGCCGTTCTTAGTGGAGATTATCATGGCCTACGGCTGCGAGGCGGACTTCGGCGGCTCGCCCGACCCCATCACCGGCGTGTCTGTCCACCGGTTCGTCAACCGGGTGCCGCTCCTCTTCTCCGAGTCGAGCGACGTCATCCTGAAGGCCGTGAGGGAGGCGGGCCTTGGCCGATACGAGGTCGTCCCCGAGTCCAGGTCCCACGTGTTCGTCCACGTTGCCGGCGTGAACATCCCGTACACGAGCGAGAGCAAGGAGGCCGTCAAGGCCGTGGACGAGTACTACGAGGAAATAAGGCTCGCGGTACAGGACTGCGGCCGCAAGATCTCCAAGCATATTCGCCAGGTCAAGAGGACGGAGGAGAACCTCATCAAGGGCAAGAAGAAGGCGGTCATCCATTCCTTACTGCTCAGGGAGCTGAACCGTTTCGCCGGGAAGAAATTGGCCGACCTGGCGTACGCGGAGTCGTTCGGGTTCGACGATTCTCTAGCGGAGGTGGTCAGCCAGTACCACCTGGACGTGTGGCGCACTGCGCCAAGGAAAATGAAGCGAGAGGAGGCGAAGGGCGCGGCAGTGGCCGCCTGAGCCATGGCAGCGGCAAAGAGTAAGGTGGGCGGAAAGGCGGCCGCCCGGATGCGCCTCTACGACGAGATCGAGGCGGCGGCGATGGCCGACGACTTCGAGGGCCTCTACGATATCGCCTCCTCCGCGAAGCGGGCGGACTTCGTGAAGATGCTGGACCGGCTGGAGGAGGAAGGGCATTCCAGCATGGCGCTGGCCCGGGATATTCTACGCGATAGGCGGCTCACCCGGGACCAGGAGCAGGCGATCATGATATTGTCGGCCTACTGCCTGGGGTCGATGGTCCGGGTGGAGAACGCGCTGCCCTATACGTTCAAGGCCCTGAAGGTCGACCGCAGCTCGGTCGAGTACGACGACGTGGACGGGTACAACGTCACGGGGGACACCGTGGCCATGAGCACCGCCAACATCGACCAGGCGGCCACCATCGCCAAGCTCCAGTTCCTGGTGAACCACGTCATCGAGACGGTGGCCGCCAACTCCGTGTCCACGAAGAGGGACTGCTACTACATGCTAAAGAACCAGTTCCAGAAGTACCCGTGGATGGACCTTAGCGGCCAGGGCGAGAGCGACCGGCTGATCGACACGCTGGAGCGCATCATCCGCATGCAGCGCGAGAACCTGAACATCATCGCCGACCCGAAGGGCCTTATTTATGGCGACATCACCCTCGTGGACGAGGAGGGAAAGGAGTTCAACTGCCATGAGCGGGAGCAGGGCATCACGGGCCTGGCCGGGCAGTGGGAGGTGAAGTCGCACCACGTCAAGGCGGTCATAGCGATAGAGAAGACCGGCGTCTTCATGGACCTTAAAAAGCTGAAGGTGGCCGACGAGCTCGGCATCGGGCTGATCCACCTGGGCGGCCAGCCCGCCCGGGGGTGCAGGGCTTTAATAAATCTCCTGTCCGAGAAGGGCATACCGATCGGAGTTTTGACCGACCTGTCGCCGTGGTCGGGAATGATCGCAAAGTCCGTGCTCAGCGGAAGCATCGCGGCCGCCCACCTGAGCGGCCTCCACGCCTCGAAGGCGGCATTCCTGGGCATCGAGTCCTCCGACGTGGACGACTGGCTCAAGGACGTGTGGAAGAGCGTGCAGGAGCCTCTGAGCGGACACGACACGGCCAGGGCCCAGAACAACCTGTCCCTGCCCTACATGCAGGACGACTACTGGAAGGGCGAGAACTCCTGGTTCGTGAAGTCCGGCAAGAAGACCGAGCTGGAGGCGCTCGGGACCGCTGCGGGCTCCCCGCTAAAGAGAAAGGAGTTCTATAAGAAGTACCTGAGGGCGAAGCTAAAGGAAAAGTTAAAAGTGAAAGTATAGTTTTACTGGGGGAGCAGCGCCTTCAGCTTGCCCTCGATGTACTGGCGCGGGACGGCGCCGATGATGGTGTCGGCCAGCTTGCCGTCCACGAAGATGAACAGCGTGGGGATGCTGCGGATGCGGAACTGGGTGGTCACCCTGGGGTTCTCGTCCGTGTTCAGCTTGAAGAATTTTACTTTGTCGCCGTAGTCCTTCGCGAGGGCCTCGATAGTGGGCGCCAGGATCCTGCACGGGCCGCACCAGGGCGCCCAGCAGTCGACGAGCGCTACCCGGTTGCTCTTGACCGCCTCGTCGAACCCGGCGTCGTTGACCTCCTTAACGAACTGTGTGGTCTCAGCCATGATAAAAAACTCCTGAATGTGCTATACTACTACATTACGCATTAATATTTATAGGATTTGGGGGTTTTTATGCTGTTCGCCGCCGTAAAAAATGCTTTAAAAGTTGCGGCTTGAGCGCATAATGTATATATCATTACTTTTTTATAATAATCTGTGAGGTGTTTAGAGGTGTCATTGGGTAAGGTCATGGTATCAGTCATCGCTCTCGCCGTGCTCGCCGCCCCCGCGGCCGCCTGGTCGACGTCGTACTCCTGGTCGTCCTCGGACGGCTCGAGCCCGCTCGGCATGTTCGGCTCGCCGCTCGGCAGCCCTTTCGGGAGCTTGTTCGGACACAGCCCGCTCACTGGCTACGGCCTCGGGAACTACCCGTATTATAGCATGCCCTCGACGACGTCGTACTCCATCTTCGACGACGACGTGTTCTCGGGCTTCGGCGACGCTTTCAGCGGCAGCCTGTTCGGGCAAAAGGACTACGGCACGCCCCCGGAGGAGGCCATCAAGGATACTCTCGTAGGCTCGAACCTCACGTATAACGGCGGCTTCATGAGCATCCCGCTCCAGTACAGGCTCGACGAGACCGACATCGGCGAGATCGCCGGGACACAGTATGACGGCGAGGACGCATGGAAGGTGCGCGTGGGCCAGGCGGGCGTATACTGGGACGTCATCCTGGACGAGACGGGCACCGAGGTCCTGAAGGCCAGCCAGGTGTGAGGCTTAAAAACGCCTTTTTTGTAATGGTTACGTGATCATGACATAAACTTCATATGCCATCCTTTCGAATTGATAAGCATGCTTTGCGGGTGATACCATGAAAAAGACCTCGATACTTCTCCTGTCGTTATTAATAAGCGCTTTATTGCTATCCGGATGGGCCCTTGCCTTCATGCCATCCGAAAAGGCAAGCTACCCCCACACGGTCTGGACAGACCGCAACATCAAGGGCACGGTCAGCGGAAAGGTGGTCTCGTCCATGGACCAGTCCCTGGGCGTAGAGGGGGCATACGTGGCGCTTGTGGACGCCATGAGCCCCGGTAAAGAGTACGCCAACACGACGACGAGCGCGAACGGCGAGTTCAGCATGGGCGGCCTGGGAGCCACGTACAGCTCGGTGAGGCAGATAGGGCCCGACGGCAGCGCCGGTACCCTCTCTCAGGGGATGAACATGTTCATGCTGTACGTGAACAAGACCGGCGGCGGCGAGGGGTACTCGAGCACGTTCGGCATCGACACGAACCATACCACCACCCCGGTCGGCACGGTGGTCATATACGCGGGCGTCCCCGAGGCCACGGCCACTCCCGAGCCCACGGTGCTGCCCACTATCGTCGTCTCGACGCCGGAGCCCACGGCACAGCCGACCGTCGTTCCTACGTCCGTTCCGGAGACCGTGACCCCGGCTCCTTCCGGGGGCCTGTCGGGCTACCTCGGCCCCATACTGGTCGTGGCCCTGCTGCTCGTTCTGGCTGCGGCATCGGCAGTAGTCTATTTCAAGTTCCTGAGGAACAGGCTGTTCAAGAGGCTAGGAAAAAAGTGAAGCGCTAAAAGCACGCGGGCGCGTTCGGGTCCCTGACCGGATTGTCGGGGCATCCCGGGCACCCGGGGCAGCCCAGCCCGTACCCGTCGTCCGCCGCGTGGACGATGTTGCCTGGCGCGGCCTCACAGGCTGGCAGCGGTGCCGCTATCAGCAGCACGATCACGAGGAATAGGATAGCCGTTCTCATTCCATCACCGGGCTATTTCTTCTCGCTCTCCTCGCCCTTCTTGACGAGCTCCTTCACCTTCTGGCCGCCCTTGTGCCCTATCTGCGAATAGAACTCGGGGCCCCTCTCTTCCTTGACCTCCTCTCCGCCCTTGTGGCCGATCTCCTGGTAGAACTCCCTGCCGTGGGTCTTCGCGGTCTTCTCCCCGCCCTTATGGCCCGCCTCCTCGACGGTCATCTCGCCTTTCTTCCCCTTCTTCTCGGGCATTTTTCGCACCCCGGTAGCCCTATTTATTCACGTTATGATAACAGTGAGTCACAATATGTGCGGGGCCGATATCGGAAAAAAGCTATTTTATCATAGGGAGCAAGATCACGAACCGGGCGCCCTTCGCATGGTCTCCCCTTACGCGGTCCTCGACACGTATGATGCCGCCATAGTTCCCGACGAGCGTCTTCACAATATACAGCCCCAGGCCCATGCCCTTTGCCCGTGGCGACCCCTTGAGCGAGCGGCTGAAGAGCGTCTTCTTGAGCTCGTCCCGGATGCCGGGGCCGTCGTCCTCCACCGAGACCCGGTAATGCGCTTTCCCGCCCTCCTGTGCCTCGTCCAGGCTGATGAGGACGCTCGCGCGCTTCCCGGTGTGCTTCACCGCGTTGCCCACGAGGTTCGAGAACACGTCCCGGAGCAGGTCGTCCGCGAGGACGTGGCAATGCTCGCGGCCGTTGAGGCTCAGCATCACCGTCTTGCCGGGGGACCTCGCGTACTCGCCGTACACCTCGCCCAGCACCTCGCACAGGTCCACCTCGTGGGCATGGCCGGCGTTCGGGATCTTCTGAAGCTTACGCACGTTGCTGATGAGCCTGGTGCTCCTCATCAGGGCCTCTATAGCCATATCCAGGTGCTCCTCCCTATCGCCGGGCATATCCCGTGCGAGCTCCAGGTAGCCCAGGGCCGCCTGGTGGATGTTGTTGATGTCGTGGCCCATCAGGTCCACGTAAAGCTCGGCCTGGGCTTTCGCTTCCTGTAACGCCGCTTCAGCCTGCTTCCGGCCGGTGATATCCTCGGTGATCCCCATCAGGTACGCCAGCGCCCCGTTATGGAATATGGGGGTGACGGTCAAGTTCACCCAGACGACGGCGCCATCCTTCCTTATATAGCGTTTTTCGCTTGAGAATGTGGACAGCCGGCCGGACAATAAGCTTTCGATGAGCCGGGCTTCCTCGTCCATGTCGGTCGGGTGCGTGATGTCCTGGGCGGACATTTTTAAAAGCTCTTCCCGGGTATACCCTGTGATGTCGCAGAATTTCTGGTTTACCTTTAAAAATCTGCCGTCGCTGCTCACGTGCGTCATGCCTACGGCCGCCTGCTCGAAGGCCGCCCTCAGGTCCTCTTCGCTCTCCCGGAGCGACTCGCTGGCCTGATTCCGCTCGGTGATGTCCAGGGCGATCTCGAACCTCACGTCCCGGCCGTCGGGCCACTTGATGATCCGGTCCACGATCCCGAAGTCCCGGTTCACCGTGGGATTATGGAATTCCCACCGGCAGGGCTCGTCCTTATTATTGAGGATGATGCCGTTCGTGCAGAAATCGCAAGGGGCGTCCCTGTCCTGGATCTCCCTATAACAAATACCTCCAATGAGGCTCTTGCCGAACTTGTCCTGCATCGCCTTGTTTGCATACAGGATCTCGTACGTGCACGGGTCCGAGATATAGATGACCTCATCGATGCTGTCGAAGATGCTCAGCAGCTGCAGCCGCTCGAACTGAAGGGATTCCTCTGCCCGCCGGCGCTCCGTGATATCGTTGCCCACGGAGAGGATCTCCACGGCGTTCCCGTGCTCATCGCGGATAGCCCGGTTCGTCCACGCGATCGTTACCCGCTCGCCGTTCTTGCAGATGTTCTCGTTGATGTTCAGCTCGTAGCGCTCGGGATGCGCCAGGACATCGTCTATCATGGCGGCCAGGTCGCGGCCGGTGGACTCGGACGGGGGCACGATCGTCCCCACCACGTTCCTGCCCAGCACCTCGTCCTCCGAAAAGCCGAACAGCTTCTCGGCGAACTCGTTAAAGAAAGTCAAGTTGCCCTCCATGTCCCAGCGGATGATGATGCTGTTGGCGCTCTCGACCGCCTCCCGGTATCGCTGCTCGCTTTCCTCGAGGGCGGCGTTCCGGGCCCGTAGCGCCTGGAGCTCGGATAGAAGCTCTTCCGTCGTCCTGCCTGCGTCTGGAGGGTTGGAGGGGGCGGGTTTAAAGCTCATGAGATCCCGTAAATATTTAGATGGCCCGAATTAATATTAATCCTTTCAGGTCCGGGCTGCGATGCCGGCTACGAACGGCATCGGGGCCGTCGACATGGCGAAGAACGCAAAGCTCGACGTCGTCATGATGGGCCGCCGCATGCCGGGCATGACTGGCTTGACGTGTCGGCACATAGTTTATTATTAGCGGTTTTTGCAAGAAAAAGTCCGGATATAAGAGATACCACTTACTTCTTAAAAGAAAGTGGGACAACCCGGATTTGAACCGGGGTTCATGCGTCCCAAACGCACGAGGATGGACCAGGCTACCCCATTGTCCCGTTCTGCGAGACTCCTTTGTATGGCTGGGACGATATATATGTTGTGGTTTTAGATGCCTTCCGCTAAAGGTATTTATCGGATAGCGTGGTAGATTTCGACCATAGCGTAAATTGAGGTCGGGCCGCGATGGGATTCCTTGACAGGATACTGGGCGCCTCCGGGGGCCGCAAGCCGGAAGAGGCGAGGACGTGCGAGCGCTGTAAGAACTATGCGGGCTGTAAGATAAGGGAGACCGGCAGCGGCACTACCTGCGAGAACTACGATGAAAGAGCCTGACGTTCTTCCCCGCAGCTTCTACGCCCGGGACACCATCGATGTCGCTAAAAAGCTTTTAGGGAAGGTGCTGGTCCGGGATACGCCCGCAGGCCGCATCTCAGTGCGGATCGTCGAGACGGAGGCCTATTGCGGCCCCCGCGATAAGGCCTGCCATGCCAGCAGGGGCCGGACAGAGCGCAACGGCGTGATGTTCGGCGAGCCCGGGCACGCTTACGTGTATTTTATTTATGGCATGTACCACTGCCTTAACTTTGTGACTGAGCGCGACGGCTATCCCGCGGCCGTGCTCGTCCGTGCCGGGGAGCCGCTGGAGGGCGTCGAGGCCATGCGGGCCCTGCGAAGGAAGGCCAAAAAGCCCGTCGACTTGACCTCCGGGCCCGGGAGGCTATGCATGGCCCTAGGGATCGACCGGGCGCTCAACGGCGCCGACGTATGCAGAAAGGGGCCGCTCTACGTCGAGGATAGCGAGGACGCCGTGTTCGAGGTCGTCAGCAGTAAGCGCATCGGCGTGGACTATGCCGGCGAATACAGGGATAAGCCCTGGCGTTTCTATATAAAGGGCAGCCCGTTCGTGTCGGTCAGGGCGGATAAAAATTAGTGCCCGTACAGCTGAGGGTTCAGCCTCGGGATGAGGGCCATGAACACGCTCTGCTCCGTCAGCCTCATCCGGGTCAGCATGCCACGGGACAGGAACCCGATGGCGCCCTCCTTTTCTCCCAGGTTCTCGATGCCCGACACGGCGCTCATCACGTCCCCGACCTCCTTGCCCGAGGTCACCTCGTCAAGGACGATGGACGGGTACTCGAAGCCGCTCCCGCACCCCAGCGTCAGCCACGAGCCGTCGTAGATGGCGCAGTACTGGATGTCGATCATGATGTCGCCGACCTTGAACAGCCCCGCCTCGATGCCCACGCCGTAGTCGAACTTCTGAGGGGCGAATGCGCCCTTCGCCCTGTTGATGGCGCCCGTGACAGTCTCCTCGCCGAAGGGCTGGGCGGGGACGCCCGAATGGGCAGCAACGCCCTCGACCTCGACGATGCCGTACAGCCTGGAGAAGATATTCTCCACGGCCTTCACCTTCACCGGGTTCCTGGAGCCCACCGCGATCTTCATTTCCGCCTCCTCAGCAGGTTGCCATGCACGTCGATCTCGCCCATGACGACCCTGGTGGCGGAGATCGGCCGGCCGTCCTCGGCCAGGATGCACTCGACCCGGTAGACCTCGATAGGCTTTTTCCCAAGCTCCTTCCGTTTCGCGTTAATCTTTAGTGCCATGGGGTACGTCTCCGCCGAGACCACGATATAATCGTAGTCCTCGTTCAGCGTCGGCCCGTAAGGGTCGTCTATTCTGAAAATGTGCGCCTCCACGCCGATCTCCTGCTTTATCCAGTCCCTCAGGGCTTCGACACGCTCCCGGTACGGCCTCACCGGCCTGACCCGGCCCTTATGCGCCATCTCGTCGGAGGTGACGCCGATGTCCACGTTCTTGCTCAGCTCGTACGCCTTACGGAGCAGGGCCTTGTGACCGTCGTGGAGGGGCTGGAACGTCCCGCCGATGGCCACCTTCACTTCGATGCCTCCCGGTATTTACGGGCCAGCCGCACGTACTCCTCGCAGTTGCCCTCGAGGTACTTCATCTGCTCCGGCGTGAGCTGCCTGATCACTTTGCCGGGTACGCCGACCACCATGGAGCCGTCCGGTATGACATCCTTCTCCTTTACCACGGCGCCCGCGCCGATGATGCAGCGCTCGCCGACCTGAGCTTTGCTTAAAATGATGGCGCCCATGCCGATCATGGAGTACTTGCCCACGGTGCAGCCGTGGATGATGGCCCCGTGGCCGACGGTGACCCCCTCGCCGATGAGGACGTCCTCCCCCCGGTCAGAGTGCACCACGGCGTTGTCCTGGACGTTGGCTTTCTTAGAAACAGTGATGGTGGCCTCGTCTCCCCGGAGGACGGCGCCGTACCAGACGCTGGACTCCTCCTCCAGGCGCACGCTGCCCGCGACGACCGCCGTTTCAGCGACGAAGGCGGAGGGGTCGATGGAAGGCTTTGAGAAATGCTGGATGATCATGTCTCTGGAATATTTCACGCCGGACGGTAAAAAGGTATGGTAGGAGCCTCATGCCTCCAGGCGAAGCCTCTTTGCCACGAAGTCCGCGTCCAGCGCCAGTAAAAACGGCCCCAGCTTCGGGCCACGGGGCTTGCCCAGGAGAAGCGTGTAAGCGGTCTTGAACAGCTTGCCGGGCTTGACGCCACGGCGCTTGGCCATCTCGAAGATCTCGTACTGCGTCTCCTCCTCGGTGTGCTTCGCCTCGATGTACGAGGCGAGCTCCGACAGCGCGTCCTTCTCGGCGGCGTCCATGTCGGCGGGCACCTCGAGCTTCTCCTTGATCTCGATGTTGTACTCCTCGGGGCCGTACCTGCGCGCCCATGTGCCGGCCTTGTATACCCTGGTCAGGGCGTCCTGCTCCTGCTGCTTCGTGGCGTCCTGTGGCAGGTGGCCCGTCTTCTTGAGCGTGCGGATGATGTGCTCGTCGTTCTTCGAGACGCTCACCATGGCGGCGAACGTGTATGGGATGCGCACCTTCCGGTGGTCGATGGGGAGCATGGGGTACACCCGCTTCGCGAGCTCCTTCTCCTCGGGGTCGGGGGTCTCCACCTCGTCGTAATAGATGCGCTCGAACCGGTCGAACGCGTCGACGATGAAGTTGATGTTCTTGACGTCCAGGTTCTTCTGCTTCATGGGATTGAGCGAGTAGAAGTACAGGAACGTCTCTGGCTCCATGATGTCCAGCATGTCCTGGGTGATGAACACGTTGCCGTGCCGGGTGGACATCTTGGCGCCGTTGATCAGGAAGAACTCGTAGACCGTATACACGGGCGGCTGTCTCTTGAGTATCACTTTCGATATCTCCTGCCCGGACGGCCATGAGCCCTCGTAGTGGTCCTTCCCGAAGGGCTCCATCTTGACGTCGAAGATCTGCCACTGGGACGGCCACTCGAACCGCCAGGGCAGTTTGCCGTTGTTAAGGGAGGTCGTGCCCTGGTGGCCGCAGCCCGGCACCTCGAACTCGCCGGCGAGGGACTTTGACTCGCACACGTAGTCCACGGTCCAGTCGTCCAGGTTGACCCCGGTGGCCTTCGCGGTGATGCGGCCGCAGTTCTCGCAAATGGGGTTAAATGGAATGTAGTCGGCCGGGGTGTTCATCTGGAACCTCGAGATCACTTCCCTGGCGAGGGGGATGTCCGAAAGGATCGTCCGCATCGGCGGCTCGAACTTGCCCGCCGCATAAAGGGCGTCATTGCTGTAGTCCTCTACGTGGACTCCCAGCGCCTCCACGCCTTCCAGCCAGACGTTGTTGAAGTGCTCGGCCCACGACTTGCAGCAGCCGAAGGGGTCGGGGACATGAACGTAAGGAATGCCGACGTACTTGCCCAGCTCTTTTAATTCTTTTTCCGACAGGACCTTCCAGCGGCCCTCCCGGTCCGGCATGCGCTCCGGGATCTTCCGCAGCGGGTCCCGGTCGTCGCTCGTGTGGACGTGCCTCGTCTTTACGCCAAGGCTTTTTAACGATTCGCTGATGAAGTAACCGCGAAGGATGTCGTTGATGTTGCCTATGTGCTTGCCGCCCGACGGGGACGCGGCGCACTTGACCACGACCTCGCCCTTGCCGTACCGCTCGACGACCTCGTCCGCGATCGAATCGGCCCAGAATACCCTGTACGTCATGTTATCCGGCTCAATCTATCCTTTCATAATATAAGTTGTTTTCTGATGGGGCTATTTTGGGCCTGCAGGGGGCTGCATGAGGATGTAGGCATTCCCGTAGAGGTCGGCGAAGATCGCCTCGACGGCGAACCCGAAGTCCTGAGGGGAGCTGAGTATCTTCACGCCCTTCTTCACGAGCTCGTCGCACGTCCCCTGGCAGTCGTCCACCTTGAACGCCCAGGTGGTGCCCTGGCCGACCCGCCTGAGCATCTCCTTCGCGCCCTCCTCCCCGAACGTGGCCGCGCCGGGCTGCTGGAGCACGATCTGCACGTCGCCTCCCTTCGGCCTGACGGTCAGCCACCGGTCCCCCGTGGGCATCTTTGAGTCCTCGACCTTCTCGAACCCCAGCTTCTCCGTGTAGAACTTCAGCGCCTCGTCGCTGTCCCTGACAAGCACGGTCACGTGCGTGAGCCTCTCGATCATAAAAGTCACTCTAATTGAATATGCGCCGGGAAGAATAAAACATCTCTTACCAGTTGACGCCCGCCAGGGCGCACCGGGCCGCCACGGGAAGCATCTTCAGGCCCCTGTACGAGTACCGCAGCATCGTCCTCCGTATCTGGCGCTCGGCCCACGGCACGTCGAGGTCCTTCGATATGTAGAACCTGGGCCTGAACAGCCCGGAAGCGTCCCCGGCCAGGCCCTCCTTTTTCGCCGTCTCGAAGAGCAGCGTGCCGGGCAGCAGACGTATGCCCATGGTGTAGGTGAACTCGGCGTAGGGGACGTGCCGGAGCATATCGAGGGACTCCCTGAGGGTGGAGGCGTCCTCCCCAGGGCCGCCGAACAGGGCCTGAACCATGAAAGGAATATGGTGGCGGCCCAGGAGCCCGGCGCAGGCCAGCACGTCGTCCAGCGTGAACGGCTTATGGTAGCTCTTGAGCATCTTCCTCGAGAACGTCTCGGCGCCCAGCGAGGCGTAGATGCCCCCGGCCCTCTTGAAAAGCTCCATGAGCTCGTCGTCGAAGTGGCCGGCCACGGGGACGAACGTAGTGTTGAGGTAGACCCTGACGCCGGAATCGATGATGGCGTTCAATACTTCTTTAGCGTAGCCCGAGGGAACGTTAAAGCAGGCATCCGTGAGCGTGACGATGCGGATCCCCTGCGCCTTTAGCGCCTTGATCTCCTCCACGACGTCGCCCACGTTCCGGGGCCTGAGCTCCCCGCCGAACGCCGTGGTCACGTTGCAGTATGCGCAGCGGTAGGGGCATCCCGACTTGGTGACCGCGCTGCCTGCCAGGAAGCCCTTCGTATATCCGTTTAGGTGCAACAGGTCCCACCGGGCGGCAGAGCGGTATCCTCCAAGGTCGGGCGGGTTCGCCATGATGCGCCCGCCCTCCCTCCACACGAGCCCCGGTATCCCCCGGTCCAGCCTCCCCGATGCCAGCGACGCCAGGAGCCTGGGCAGGCTTTCCTCTCCCTGGCCCGCGATGCCGTAGTCCCCGCCCAGGTACTGGAGGGTCTCGGCCGGGAAGGTGGTGAACGCCGTGCCCCCGAGCACCGTCTTTACTCCGGCCTTATGGACGATGCCGGCCAGCTTCTTTGCATCATCGATAAAATATTGCGTGTGGCGCATGTCCTGGTTGTCCACGTTCCTGATAGACAGGCCCGCGACGTCAGGCCGGAACTCGTCTAAGGCCCGCCATAGCTCGCCCTCCGGGTCGCTCGAGAACATGAGGTCGAGGACCCTTACCTCATGGCCCTCACGGAGCAGCGGCCCCGCCAGGTAGGCGATGCCGACGGGCGGCGGCGCCATGGGACGATACCGGTTCGTGTAGACCAGGAGGACCTTCATAAATAATGATTTTATATGTCACGTTATATATTTTCTCGGGCCTGTTTTTGGTTCCATGCGTCCACGAGCTCCAGCACCTGGAACAGGTTGATGCCCTGGACCACGGCATCGGGCGCTACCCCCTTGATGGGCCGGGCAGGCCTGTCCGAGACGAAGATGGTCCGCATGCCGAGCTTAGAGGCGCCCATCATGTCAGCCATCATGTCGTTGCCCACCATGACCGCCTCCGACGGCCTCACTCCCAGGTTCCCCAGGGCACGGGTGAATATCCGGGAGTTGGGCTTCTTTACCCCGGCCTGGCTTGACAGGACGATCGTCTCGAAGTAGCGGGCCAGCTCGTAGAGCCCCAGCTCGGGCATGGTGAACGCCTCCTGCGCGTTGGACACGATGCCCAGCCGGTACTTCTTCTGCATCTGGTCAAGCGCGGGCTTGACGGTGGGGTAGATGAACATCTTCCTGCGCGTGGCGGACCTGAAAAGGTGGGAGAGGTCCGTGGACAGGTGGTCGAGCTCCTCGGGGGTCCTCGAGGCGAACTTCGTGACGATGCTCTTGAACACGTCCCGCACGTCGGCGTCCGGGAAGAGCTCCCGGTGCTCGCCGATGCGGGCCTCGAACTCCTCGATGATGCTCTTGAAGATGTCGGCCTCCGCCCGGCTCCGGGCCTCCTCCGAGCCCAGGCGGCGGGCGAACTCCTCGTGGTAGAGCCACTTCAGCTGATCCCCGGAGACGTAGATGTACTTGTACTCGAGCCACTTCGACATGGCGTTGTACGTCGCCATGTCCGACTCGTCCGTGGAGATGTCGATGAGCGTGCCGTAGATGTCGAAGAGTATCGTCGTGATCATGGCCCCTCCTCGATGCGCCTGGCGCCCGCCTCGACGAGCGAGCGGCGGTAGCCGTGCTTCCAGTATCCCAGCATGGCGATCTTGAGCAGGCCCCGGGACACGTAGAAGGGCAGGAGCTCGTCGATCTTTTTCCGGTCCGCCGGGGAGGGAGCGTATGCCCGCAGAAAGCGCTCGACGTAAGGCTTCGCCCTGCCCGCGTCGCCGGCCACGTAGGCGCAGTGGTGCTCAAGCTCGGCCACCATGGTGCCCACGTCAAGGAGGGGGCTCCGGCCCGGGCGGCTGCGCTCCAGGTCTAAGCCGTAGATGACCCCCTCGTGTATTTTGAAGTTCGAGGGGTTGGCATCGCCGTGGACGGTCACCCCCCTCTGCTCGAATAGGGGCCTGTGGCCATACCAGCGGCTCAGCCCCTTCGTCACTCTCCTGTGGAACCCGTCCAGCGCGCCCTGCTCCTCCAGATAGAATAAAGGCTTCATGTACGAGTAGAACGTCTCCGCGGCGTCGACCTTCGGGCTCTGGGGCATCAGGCCGTGGACCTTCCTCAGGAAGCCGGCCGCCAGGCCGAGGGCTTCAAGAAGCTCGCCGTCGTCGCCGCCCTTCAGCGTCCGCTGTATGATCGAAAGCAATGTGTCCCCGGGCACATAGGCCGTGGCCAGGGCGCAGTCCAGGCTTTCATTTATGCCGAGCGTGCGCACGACCCGGTGGCGGCCCGATGCGAACCCGTTCTTCTCGAACTCCCTGAGCGTGTCGTACTCGGCCTTCATCTCCCGGCAGGGGTCGTAGGTGACGCTGGTGCGCCCCAGGGTGCGGCGGAAGAACTTCACGTGGACCAGGGCGCCGCCCGACCCGTATACGCGGGACTCGTGGGACGATGACCTGGAGGCCTCCAGCACGGCCATCTCGCCGGGATGGCCGCCGAACACCTCGGGGTGCTGCCTGGCCAGGCCGGCCAGCCAGTCGAGCGTGGCCTGCATCACTACTCCCCTAGAGAGTACGGCACCGCGTCGGGGAACACCTCGATGCCTCCCCGCCCGATGCCCATGGGCACGATCTTCATGCTGAACGCCTGGCGCCTCATCTTGGTCACCCAGAAGCACCGCTCCACGTTGTTCCCCGACCTGGACAGGAAGAGGCTGATGTTCCCGTCGGTCATGTACATCTCCTCTGTCAGGGGCATGTTGGGGAACACCCCCATGGCCTCCGAAATGATCAGGGAGGTGATGCCGCGCCTTTTGAGGATCCGGATGAATTTCAATAAATACCTCCGCCGGTCCACGTCCTGGGGGAAGTAGTACTTGAAGAGGTTCATGGGGTCGATGACCATCCGCCTCGCTTCCGTCCTGCCCAGCACCTCCATGATGCCCTCAAGCGAGCCGGGAAGGTCGGTCCTCGCGAAGTAGTCGTCCGTCATCATGGTGATGGCGCCCTTCTCCACCAGGCTGTCCCAGGCCTCCAGCCCTATGGAGCCCGCGTACTCGGACAGGGACCGGTCGGTCTCCTCGATGGCCACGATGAGCCCGCCCTCGCCGTGGTCCCTGGCCCCCGCATAAACGAACTGCATGCCGAATATGGACTTTCCCGAGCCGGGCGGCCCCGAGACGAGCACGGCGGACCCTGGGTAGATGCCGCCGTTTAAAATAGTGTCAGCTCCGGGCACCCCCGTGCTGACGTAATCGATGTGTTGCGCCATGTGGTTCAATCAGACAATATATAATTGTTTATATAATAATGTTGTCAAAAAATAGAAAATTAGACGACAGAGTCGATCCAGATGATGTCCATCGTGTCCAGGTCGATGACGGCCGCCTGGCCCTCGGCCGCATAGCCGGGGTTGATGACCCAGGCGCCGTCCTTGATCTTTCCTCTTGCGCCGTGGATGTGGCCGCATATGACGACGTCCACCTTCTCGAGCGCGCGGCGGAGGGCGGGGCTGCCAGCGGCGCCGTGGGGCGTCATGTCCAGCGTGTTCTGGGGCGGCGTATGCGTCACAAGGACGGTCCGCTGGGGCAGGTTGTGGCTCAGGAGGACGTCCAGCTTATACTCGAGCTCCTCCTCCGTGTACTCGCTGGGCGTGTTGTTCCCTGTCGGGTTCGAGCCCCCGAGGCCCATGAACTCGGTGTTTTTATATATCCGGGGCGTCTCCTCCAGGTCCACGGCATACTGGCCGATGGCCGCCTTCACTTCGGGCGTGTCCCAGTTACCCGCGACGCAGAGGACGTTCTTACAAAAGTGCTTCAGCTCCGATATCGAGCGCACCGCGTTCTCCGGGGGCCCGCCCTGGGTGAGGTCGCCCGCAACTACGACGAGGTCGACCGGGTCGCTCTTCCTCATGATGCCTTCAAGCCGGAAAAACTTGCCGTGGATGTCCGAGATGGCCAGGATCTTCATGAGCATATTTTACTCTCTTGTTCACATAAAGATTGGCAAGTAGCCCTTTTTACGCAGGCAACCATTTTAACCCCGCGGCCCAAATCTTTGATCGGGTGTAAAATGGGGAACAGGCTACAGACGATGGGGTGGGAGTTCGACAAAGAGGAGCTCTGCTTTAATTGCCGGTCACAGGCCATCCAGCGCATTAAAGTATTATCCCGGGAGCTGCTGACCCAGTGCACGAACTGCGGCGCCGAGGCCCACTACGCCCTGCACGGGGCGTACCAGGAGAAGAAGATGCCGGAGCTGATCGGCAGCGACGTGGGCGAGGCGCTCGGCGCCTGGTGCTTCTGCCACGAGGCGCTCTGCCCGAACTGCAGCTCGGAGACGACGAACGAAGTGCTTATCGACACCGTCATGGCCATGATCGCCTGCGAGAAGTGCCTGCTCACGCGGCTCTACAGGTTCGACGCGTTCGACAAGAGCTGGCGGAGGTAGCATGGACGAGACCTGGATGATCTTTATTTTGCCCGAGACGGGGCTGCAGGCGTGCCGGATGGCCGCCCTCGCGGGCTCCGCGGGGCTGAGGACGAAGCAGACCTGCTTCGGGGTGCTCGCCGAGGGAGAGGCGGGGGCGGTGAGGGGCTTCGTCGGCGCCCTGAGGCGGGACCACGACGGCATATACGTGAAGCGGCGGGGATTCTCCATCGAGGACACGGAGATCTGCGCCTGCACCTTTCGCTTTGAGGAGGGGCTGCCTCCCTGGCTGGCCAGGCACATGGGCCAGGTAAAGCGCTATACGTCTTGATGGCATAGCTTTTTATTTCTGCAGCGCGCCAATAGCAGGGAGGAGTTACTCTGGAGAAGCTGAAAGCCGGCGAATGGGCAGTCATCGGGGGCATCGCGCTCTTCATCGTCCTGGTACAGGTGATATCGCTCCTGCTGGTGCCGCCGCTGCAGAGCTACGAGCTGGACAACGTCTTCGGGAACCCGGAGAGCGTGTGGAACTCCGTCTATTATGTCGTGCTGCTGTTGCTTTTCACGGGCGCGCTGCTGCTCATCATCAAGTTCAAGATGAACTGGATCATCCAGGTCATCATGGGCATCGCCATCCTGTCCACGCTGACCTACGTATTCTTCGGCCTGGCCGTGCTCCTGGCGCCTTCCCTGGACCCGCTGATCGTCTCGGGGGCGGCAGTCGTGCTGTCGATCGTGCTCACCGCGCTGCTGGTGCTGTACCCGGAGTGGTATGTCATCGACACGGTAGGCGTGATGGTGGCGGCGGGCGCGAGCGCACTGTTCGGCGCGTCCCTGGCCATATTGCCGACGATCGTCCTGCTGGTGCTTTTAGCCATATACGACTACATCTCCGTATACAAGACGAAGCACATGATCAGGCTCGCCGAGGGCGTCATGGACACGAAGATGCCCATCATGTTCGTCATGCCCCGGAGGTGGGGCTACTCGTACGTCCACGCGAAGGGCATAACGAGCGAGGGCGGGGAGAAGGAGGCGTACTTCATGGGGCTGGGGGACGCGGTCATGCCCACCATCCTCGCCGTGTCGGCCAACGCGTTCCTGAGCGCCCCCCGGCTCCTGGGGTTCGTGAGCCTGCCCGCGCTGGGCACGATGCTCGGCACGCTCGCCAGCTACGTCGTCCTGATGTACATCGTGGTGGAGCTTAAAAAGCCGCAGGCGGGGCTGCCTTTCCTGTGCACCGGGGCCATCGTGGGCTTCATGCTCGGGTGCCTGGCGGCCGGCATCAACCCGTTCTAAGCAGCTCTAAGCATCATAAGAATGCACGAAAACCGTTTCAGCCTCAAAGCGACACCAAGCTGGCTCAAAGTTCTCAAAGACTTTATAAAATAATTTTTATCGTCTTCGTGTCGCTTCACGCCCTTCTTCGAGTCTCTTCGTGGCTGAAAAAGTCTTCGAGCCTGCTTATTATACTTTGAGTGCTTTAGATAACCGAAAATCTTTTCTCTGATGCCGGTACATAGGATACCCATACGGTGCTAATTTTAATATAATTAAGACCGGCTAAAAAGGTGAGAAAATGTCAAACGTTGAAGCCGTCATCAAGCAATGCGTGGACGTGCTGTCCAGGATAAAGGACGACGACACGGTGCCCCGCAACATCAGGCGAAGCGCGGATAGCGTGAAAAACATACTGCTCAACACGAAGGAAAGCCCCGCAGTGCGGGCCGCGAGCAGCATATCCATACTGGACGAGATCTCGAACGACCCGAACATCCCGCTCCACACCCGCACGCTCATCTGGAACATCGCGAGCCAGCTCGAGACCATTTCCGTGGACGGATAGGCCCGGCTAAAAGCCGCTTTTTTATCCCGTCCGCCCCCGCCATGGATTCAGACCATCAAATTCATATATAATGATTCTACAATACCGCAATAATAATGGAAGTGTCCATTAGTGACAATTGTTGTTAGTGAAGACGACGAAGATGCGGATTATAGTCCGTTTGCCTTTTTAGAAACGACTGTCAAGAACGATATTTTGAACGTATCGCACGATTACCGGTACCAGAAAATGGGGTATTACGTATCGATGCACGCGGAACTTTGCGGATGCAACGTGACCCCCCGCTGTTCGGACATCCTTGACACGCACAGAAATCCTCTGCTGATGATCAGGGCGTCCAGGGCGGGCATCCCGTGCCTGCCGTACAGGCTGGTCGCCGGGGACGAGCGCAACATGGGCTGCCCGGCGTTATGCTTCGCGGTGAACCCGTACACGTGCAACTCGGTTACCCAGGTCAAGACGGAGTCCCAATTATACCGGACTCTGAAGAGCCTGAGCGTTAACAACCGCTACCCGGTCTCGGTTCAGCCCCTGGTCGGGGAGGTAAAGGAGGCCGTGCAGGTCTTCGGGGAGACGGACGTGCCCGAGGCGCGCTCCATCGCGAAGAAGTTCTACGAGACCTTCAGGATACCCATCGGCAAGCTGATCGTGCAGATGGTGGATGGCGAGGCAAAGCTGTGCCACTTCGAGCCCACGACGAAGAAAGAGGTGGACTGGGCCCTGGTCAGGGATAAGGTGCACGCCGTAAAGTGCCACTAAAAAAACGGGTTTATCATGAAGATCGGGTGTTTCGTGGAAAAGTATAGTTTCCACACCAGAGAGGAAGCCACGGCCCTCGACCGCTTTAAAAGGGCGGCGGAGGCTAAGGGCCACCTCTTCGAGTATATTTTTAAGAGGGACATGGACCGCATCCCCGAGTACGACGCGGTCTTCATCCGGGCCACCACCGACCCCATGAACACGGCGTACGTGGTGTCGAGGATGGCCGACGCCCTGGGCAAGGTGGTCATCGACGACCCCCACTCCATCCGGGTGTGCTCCTCGAAAGTGGTTTTAGACGACCTGTTCAGGCAGAACGGCATCCCCTCCCCTAAGTCGCTGCTGTTCGCGGGCGACTTCGGCGAGGAGAACCTGAGGCACGTCTTCGAATACCTGGGCTTCCCGCTCGTCCTCAAGGCACCCTATACGAAGTTCTCCTCGCACGTGGAGAAGGCCCACGACGGGGCCGAGTTCCGGCTCATCGCGGCCCGATACCTGAAGAACGCCACCCCGATCGTATTGCAGGAGTACATGCCCTCGGGATTCGACTGGCGGGTCGGCATGCTGGACAACAAGATCCTTTACCTGTGTAAATATTATATGCCCCGGGGCGGGTGGAAGGTGAGGTCTCTCGTCGACGGCAAGAACCAGTGGGGCCGCGTCGTCCCTATTTTAAGGAAGAACGCCCCGAAGAAGCTGGAGGAGCTGGCCGTGAACGTCTCGAAGTGCGTGGGCGACGGGCTGTACGGGCTTGACGTAAAAGAAATAGACGGCAGGTTCTTCTGCATCGAGATCAACGATAACCCGAGCTTCTATGCCGACCTCGAGGACGGCAAGGACCCCGACCTGTACGAGAAGATCATCGACAGGCTTACCTCGGGCAGGCCCGTGAAGCCGGGCACATACAGGCTGAACGAAGAATCCTAAGCTTTCCATGCCAGCGGACAAATCTATTTATACTCTCCATAGTATCCGGTATGAATAAAATCGCGCGACACAACTTAATTTACGCAGCGCAAAAACATGAAAAAGTATAAGTAACTATAAGTACGTAAAAACCCTTCGCAACCGATAGAGTTATGGCACGTTTTGTGTGCGCTCCATACATATCATTGGTTCCATAAGGCGTTGAGTCCGTTTATCGGAGGAATCAGATTGGCAGTAGTCTATGATGTACCCGCTACCGCGTTCGTCGTAAAGGCGGGACAAAAACTAAAGGAATCAGGCAAGGTCCAGGCCCCCGAGTGGGCCGCAGACGTGAAGACCGGCACGCACAGGCAGTACCCGCCGATCCAGCAGGACTGGTGGTACACGAGGTGCGCCTCCATATTAAGGCGTATATATATTGACGGCCCGGTCGGCGTCCAGAGGCTCAGGAGCCTCTACGGCGGAAAGAAGAACCGCGGCGTCAAGCCGGACAGGCACGAGAGGGGCAGCGGCTCCATTATCAGGGACGCGCTGCAGCAGCTCGAGAAGGCAGGGTTCGTCAAGGCCGTCAAGGGCGGCAGGGTCGTGACACCCCAGGGCATGGCGTTCCTGGACAGGGTAGCGACCGAGATGTCCGCAGCGGCGCCCGCCGAGAAGCAGGCCACCCCGGAAGCACAGACGTAAGGCTTTCCGCTACGCAGATTTATACCCATAAAATGCAAAGTGATGCTGATGAGCGGCGATGAACTGGATGAGATAAGGCGGCGCAAGATGGAGGAGCTCCAGAGGGCGCAATCGGACGCCTATGCGCAGGAGCAGCAGCGCCAGCAGTACGAGCAGCAGAAGGCGTCTGCGATGCGGCAGATACTCACTCCGGAAGCACGCGAGCGCCTGAACACGATACGCATGACCCGGCCCGAGTTCGTGGCCAGCGTCGAGGCGCAGCTCATAGCCCTGGCCCAGTCGGGCAGGCTCAAGTCACAGATCGACGACGCCCAGCTCGTGAAGATACTGGAGCAGGTCACGCCCAAGAAGCGGGACATCAAGATCAGACGCATCTGAGATGAAGGTACGGGTTTTATACAGCGGCGGCCAGGACAGCTCGCTGTCCGCGGTCCTGCTCGAGCCTTTCTTCGATGTGGAGCTCGTGACGTGCTCGTTCGGCTCCGCCTCGTGGAGGCACGCCGGGCGGGCCGCCGAGGCCATCGGCTTCCCATTCCGGGTTTTAAAACTAAGCCCGGAGGTCATGGAGGGCTGTATCGACCTGATGCTGAAGTACGGCTACCCGCGCTACGGCATTAACTACGTGCACCTGAAGGCGCTTGAGGCCGCGGCGAAGGGCGGCGGCTACGTGGCGGACGGCACCAGGCGGGACGACCATTCGCCGGCGCTCACGATGGCCGAAGTAAAGAGCCTCGAGATGCGGCTCGACGTGCAATACATCCGGCCCCTGGCCGGCTATGGCAGGCACGCCATCGACGCCCTCGTGAAACAGCACTTCGAAATCGTCGAGGGCCCCGCGATCGAAAAGTCGGACTACGAGTCCGAGATACGATCATCAATCATTGAAAAATACGGGAAGGAAACTGTAAGCAGGCTGTTCCCGCAAGAGCACCCCCAGTCGAGGGTGATGAGAAGGTTACAAAAATGACGAAGAAGTCAAAGGGCAAGAAGATCCGGTTAGCCAAGTACGCTAACCAGAACAGAAGAGTCCCGGCGTGGGTCATCATGAAGACCAACAGGGCCGTCATGACCCACCCGAAGCGCAGGAGCTGGCGCAGGACCAGCCTACCCGAGTAAGGTGGAAACATGGCAGACGAGCAGATATACACCATTCCTCTGGACACTGAGGGATACCCCCACTGGAAGAAGGGCAACCTGGCCGTAAAGAAAGTCAGGGAGTACCTGTCCAGGCACATGAAGGTGGACGAGGATAAGATCAAGATCAACGCCCCTCTCAACGAGACCATCTGGGAGCACGGCATCAGGAAGCCGCCCCGCAAGATCAGGGTCAAGGCGACCCGGGTCGAGGACGGCGGCGTAGAAGCCGACATAGTCGGCGAGTAAGCGCGTGATAGCTTGATCAGGCAGCTTGACTTTTACGGCTACCCGTACGTCGGGATATACGGCGCGAACACGGAGAACTACGTGGTGCTGCCCCCCGACCTGCCGGCTCACACGGCCGACGAGGCCGCGGAGACGCTGGGAGTGGCCGCTATCCGTACGCTCATCAACGACAGCACGCTCATCGGCTCCATGATGACGGGGAACAGCAACGGCTTCATCGTGAGCGACCTGGCCCTGGAAAGGGAGGTCGCCGCGCTCGAGAAGGCCCTGCCCACGGCCCGCCTCAAGGGGAAGATGACGGCCGCCGGGAACATCATCCTGGCGAACGATACGGCGGCGCTCGTGCACCCCGCCCTGAGCGACCGGCACCTCGAGGTCATCCGGGACACGCTCAAGGTGGACGTGAGGCGCGGGACCATCGGCGGCCTGAAGACCGTCGGCATGGCCGGCGTGGCCACCAATAAGGGATTATTGGTACACCCTAGGGCCACGGAGGAAGAGTTAAGCGCGCTTGAGGAGCTCTTTAGACTGCCGGTAGACATCGGCACGGTGAGCTTCGGCTCGCCGCTAGTGGGGTCCGCCATCCTGGCCACCACGAAGGGCCTGGTGACGGGCACGAAGACGTCCGGCCCCGAGGTGGGGAGGATCGAGGACGCGTTACAACTGGGAGAGTGAAGCAATATGGCTAACTATATCGTAGAGGGCAGGTTCAAGGCCGGCGTCCAGTGGGAGAACTTCTCCAAGGAAGTCGAGTCGGTCAACGAGAACACCGCCCGTGAAAAAGTCCTGTCCACGTTCGGCAGCAAGCACGGCATCAACAGGAACCAGATAAAGATCGAATCGGTCAAGGAAGCGTAAGTTATGGCAGACGTGAACCCGGAGGCCAACGAGGAACAGATCAGGGAGCTCATCTCCCGCATCCAGGTCAGCCAGCAGCGCATGGACGCGCTCCAGCAGCAGGCGAGCCTGGTGCAGATGTCGCTGAACGACCTGGACAACGCGCTCAAGGCTCTCGCCACGCTCGAAGGCAAGGGCGAGGACCAGGAGCTGCTCGTATCCATCGGCGCCGGGTCGTACGTTCACGCGAAGCTGGCCACCCCCGACAGGGCCATCATCGGCCTGGGGGCGGGCGTGAGCGTGGAGAAGAGCTTCGCTGACTCGAAGGGGATCATCCAGTCCCGGAGGACGGAGCTGGAGAAGGCCCTGCTGGACACGACGGGCGCCATGGACCAGGTGGCCACGGAGCTCAACAGGCTACAGCAGGAAGCCCAGAAGTACCAGTGACCGGGAATGTTCGACAGGCTCAGGGAGAAGCTCGGCGACTTCAGGAAGAGCATCGACGAGAAGCTGAAAGCCTCGCCCCAGGAGCCAGTACAAGAGAAAGCCGAGGCTAAGGTAGAAGAAAAAATCGAGGCCCCGAAGGCCGAGGCCCCTGCGGAGGCGCCCAGGTCGGGCATCCTTGACAGGGCCAAAGCGATCACGAGGGGCGAAGTAATATTAAGCGAGAAGGACCTTGAAGGGCCGCTCTGGGAGCTGGAAATGGCCCTGCTGGAGAGCGACGTGGCATTGCCCGTCGCCGAGTCCATCATCGACCGCATCAGGAAGGACCTGAGCGGGCAGCACAAGAAATTTTTACGGTCGACCGGGGACATCGCGGAGGACGCGCTCCGGGACGCCATCCTCACCATCCTGAGCGCGCACACGCTCGACTTCGACGACTACGTCAAAGGCCACGATAAGCCCGTCATCGTCGTTTTCACCGGCGTCAACGGCACCGGCAAGACCACCACGATAGCTAAATTGGCCGAGAGGCTGAAGGAGAGCAACGTGGGCGTGGTCATCGCGGCCGGGGACACGTTCCGGGCCGGCGCCATCGAGCAGCTCCAGAAGCACGCCGACCGGCTTGGCGTGAAGATGATCAAGCACGACCAGGGCTCGGACCCGGCGGCGGTCATATACGACGCGGTGGCGTACGCGAAGAGCAACAAGAAGGACGTGGTGCTGGCGGACACGGCGGGCCGGCTGCACACGAACGTCAACCTCATGGAGCAATTGAAAAAGATCAGCCGCATCATCAGGCCGGACCTGGTCATTTTCGTGGACGAGGCCATCGCCGGGAACGACGCCGTGGAGAGGGCGAAGCTGTTCAACGACGCGGTGCCCATCAGCGGATCCATACTCACGAAGGCGGACGCCGACTCCAAGGGCGGCGCGGCCATCTCGATAGCCCACATCACCGGCAAGCCGATACTGTTTTTGGGCGTGGGCCAGGAATACAAGGACCTCAGGAAGTTCGACCCCGACTGGTTCGTGGAGCGGCTTCTCGAGCGCTGATTTTTACACCGAAGCTATTTCAGGCCGAGGCCGATATAGGCTAATGAAATGAGGCCGCTCATATATGGTAACGGCACGCTTCTCGTTTGCGTCGACGAGCGGGGCGTGGTCCGGGACTTTTACTATCCCTACGCGGGCATGGAGAACCACGGGGGCAACATTCGCCTGGGGCTCTATGATATAGACCTGAAGAAGTTCGGCTGGCTGGATACGTGGGGCCTGAGACAGCGGTACGAGGGCTCCTCGCTCACCGGGGAAAGCCTGTACGAGAGCCCCGGCTTCGGCGCCTCCGTCACCGTCAAGGAGACCGTCCATCACGAGCTGAATTTCTTCCTGCGGTCCTTCGAGGTGAGGAACGCCTCGAACGTAGCGAAACACTTCAGGCTGTTCTCGGCCCAGAACTACCACATCCTGGAGAACAACTACGCCAACACGGCCGTCCGGGACGGGGACATGATGAGCCACTACAAGCGGGACCGTTTTATCCTGCAGAGCTCGAGGCCGGCGTTCGACCAGTTCACGGCGGGCATATCGGAGTGGAGGGGCATGGAGGGCACCTGGAAGGACGCGGAGGACGGCGCCCTGTCGGGCAACGTCGTCGCCCACGGCTCCGCGGACTCGGCCCTGGGCTGGACGCTCCCTGAGCTGCGGCCTGGAGAGGCTGCCACGGTGCACTTCTGGGCCTGCATAGGCCGGAACTTCCCGGAGGCAAAGCGCATCCACGACTGGATCAGGGCCAGGGACGTCGGGGAGGTCTACCATTCCGGCAGGAAGTTCTGGGACGCCTTCGGGGCAAAGGCACGGGGCCTCGACGGGCTGCCCCCTTCAGTCAGGGAAGCCTACTACAGGAGCCTGCTGACCGTGGCCTGCCACCTTGACAGGGGAGGCTCGATCATCGCGTCGTGCGACTCCCAGATCAAGCAGCAGGGCGCCGACTATTATACGTACTGCTGGCCCCGGGACGCGGCCTGGGCGGCCGTGGCGCTCGACCGGGCGGGGTACGGGCACCTTAGCATGCACACGTACCGCTTTTTCAAAAAAATAATCGACCCGAAGGGCTATTTCAGGCACAAGTACACGCCGGCGGGCGACCTGGGGAGCACCTGGCATCCCCTGCCCATGGTCCAGATCGACGAGACGGCCGCTCCAGTGTACGCCGTGCATGTGCACTGGCAGGAGACCCGGGACGTGAAGGAGCTTTCCTCGCTATACGAGCCGCTGGTGAAGCCCGCCGCCGACTCGCTCATGAGCTTTTTGAGCGGCGGCCTTCCCCGGGCGAGCTTCGACCTCTGGGAGGAGCGGAAGGGCATTTACACGTACTCCTGCGCCTCCGTGTACTCGGGGCTCAGGAGCGCCGCGGCCATCGGCCGCATCCTCGGGGACGAGGGCAGCGCCTTGGCGTGGGACGGTGCCGCCGCCGGGTTAAAGAGCGCCTCGCTGGAGCGGCTCTACGACCCGGCGCTGGGCCGGTTCAGGCGGGGGGTGTTCGACGACACTGTGGATGCCTCCGCGTTCGCCGCCTGGTACCTGGGCCTGGTAGGGCCGGACAGCCCCATGGCGGCGGGCACCATGGCCGCCATCGAACGGGAGCTCACGAGGCCGAACGGCGGCGTGGCCCGGTATGCCGGGGACGGCTACCAGGGGCCCATGAACGCCTGGCCCCTCTGCACGCTCTGGCTGGCCCAGTGGCACATCCGTATAAATAACCTGCCCCGGGCCCTGGAGCTGATCGAGTGGTGCGCCAGGAATTCGGCGCCCACGGGCCTCATGCCCGAGCAGGTCGGGAAAAACGGTGAGCCCGTGTCCGTGCTGCCCCTGGCCTGGTCGCACTCCACCTTCATGCTGGCCGTCATAGAGTACCTGGAAGCGCTTAGCGGCGCCGCAAGATAAAAAGCGCCCCTACCCCCCTATTTCATCTGGAAAACGGCCTGCCCGGCCCTCCCGGAGGGAACACAAAGCTTAAATCCCATCGCTTAAAAGACATTCCATATCTGAGGTATACGATGTCACACATATCCAGGCTATTTATCGTCTCCATCATCGTGGCGCTCTTCGCCGCGCCGGCGCTCGCGGCGGACCAGCCCGCGGTCGACTGGTCGAAACAGCTCGGGCAGGAGGGCGGAGCGTACATCTCCGCGTCGCCCTTATACAACAACGGCATCCTTTACGTGTGTTCCTGGGACGGGACCGTGTACGGGCTGCAGACGATGAACGGCGCCCCGCTCTGGAAGTTCAGGGTGGGCGTGAACGTCTACTCCACGCCCGTGTACAAGGACAGCACGCTCTACGTGGGCTCCAGCAACGGCACCTTCTACGCCATCGAGACCCTTTATGGCAAGGAGAAGTGGCGTTTCAGGGCGCTCTCGAACGTCGACTCCACGCCGCTGCTGATGAACGGCATCGTGTTCGTGGGCTCGGACGATAACAGGGTATACGCGCTCGACCCGGGCACCGGCAGCGAGATCTGGAACGTGAGCGTGGGCAGCGGCATATCCACGGCCCTCGAGGACTACGATAATATCGTGTACGCGGGCACCTCGGACGGCAGCCTGGTCGCCATCGAGCCTAACTTCGGCAAGATCAAGTGGTCCACGAAGGTGGGCGAGCGGGCCTACTCGCCCCTGGCCAACGACGGCACCATATATGTGGGCACCTACGACGGCTACCTGGTATCGGTAGACCAGTACCAGGGAAGCATCAACTGGAAGGGCCAGGCAGGAGGGGCCATCAGCTCGAAGCCCGTCTACTACGGTGGAAACATATACATCGGCTCGTGGGACGGCAAGCTGTACTGCTTTAACGCGTCAAATGGCAGGGTAGCCTGGACATATACCACGTACGGCCCGATCAAGGCGGCCCCGCTCATCGACAAGGGTAAAGGCATCATATACGTGGGCTCCGGGGACGAGTACCTGTACGCCATCGACGCCAGGAGCGGCGGGCTGTACTGGAAGTTCCAGGCCGACTCGCCCGTGTCCTCGACGCCCATCACCGTGAACGACAGGCTGTACTTCAGCTCGTACGGCACGAGCGCCTCGGGCGGGACGGTGTACGCTCTCACCCTGCCCGACACCCTGACCCTGATCACGCCAACCCCGGCCCCGACGGTGGCGCCGACCCCCACAGTGGCCCCCACCTCGACGCCGGTGGTCGTCACGTACGTGCCTTCGGCCACTCCGGACCCCTCATGGTGCCCGCTCCCCGGCCTGCTGGCAGTGATGTTAGGCGCCTTCGCCCTCGTCACGTATCGCAGGCGATAGCCGCCTCATAATTTATATTTGAGTAAATTATATTATTTTTTGAGGATGAACTTTGGAAGTATACCGCATCGACATACCGGAGGGCGGCGGGCCGGTGAGCCTGAGGGCCTGCCCCATAAAGACCGATAAGGTGGCCTTCAACGTGTACTCGTTCCGGCCCTGGCAGGCGCTGTCCGCGCACCGGCACCCGGGCAGCGACGAGGTGTTCTTCGTCGTGGACGGCCGGTGCCTGTTCTACGTGGGCAGGGACACGGAGGCCCTGGGGCCGAATAACGCCGTCTACGTGCCGTCCGGCGCCCTCCACGCCATTCTGTCGTGCGAGAGGGGGGCCACGCTCGTCTCGGTCCAGGGGCCTCAGCCGGTCACGTCCATCTACGGGAACCTGAAGTACTTCTGCCCTGCCTGCGGCCTTGAGGCCCCGCTTCTGGAGGGCACGCGGACGGGCGACCTTAACACCTGTCCCCGGTGCAAGACGGCCGTGCGCCTGAAGGAGGCGGGCGAGGCGTTCGACGCCTTTGAGATCGCGCCTCCCGGGGGCGCGCGGGCGTGACTAGCGGGCCGCGGCCCTGCCGGCGGCCTCTTCGGGCGGCGAGCGCATCTGCTCGAACTTTTTCATTAAATATGGAACAGGGGGAGTGTTGGGCGGGCTCACGCCGCGGTAAACGTACTGGACGGCCCCGTCCTCGCCTATCACGAAACCGGCAGGCCAGCACCACTCCATCGATGGATCGTAGACGTCGTACTGCTTCGTCGCCGTAAGCTCCGGGTCGCACAGCACCGTGAACGGCAGGCTTAGCGACTCCGCAGTGCCCCTCGCCTTTTCGGGGAGCTCGGGCGTGACCGCGACCACCTCGACCCCGAGGTCCTTCAGCCTCTCGTGATTATCGGCCAGCGCCCTCAGGTACCTGACCGACTCTTTGTCGAAACCGCCCCTGTAAAAGGTCAGGAAGACGATGCCCCTGCCGATGAGGCTGCCCAGGCTGACCGCGTTCCCGTTAAAGTCCTTGAGCGTGAAATCCTCGGCCCGGCTCCCCACGTCCAGGCGCAGCACCAGCTTGTACATGTTTAAAACTTCACGAGGCCTTCTTAAAATATTTCCCGAATTTATCAACAAGCATGGCTCGCTTTTAAATTCTTATAGGTCGATTTTCAAGCATTGACGGGGGGATGGCGGAATAGATACCTTTGTGAAGGGCCTGCTCAGGGATACGGCACTCACGCTGGCCCTGGTGCTGGCCCTGGCTGGAGCGTTATATTTATACGCGGGCGTCTGGCCTCCCCTGGTGAGCGTGGACGGGACCAGCATGTACCCTAACCTCATGCCGGGCGACCTGATCGTGCTTCGGGGGCTGGACCGGGTCGGCGTGGTCCCGGGGTGCGAGGCCGTGAACGTGAGCTACTCCGCCTTCAACGGCTACGGCGACGTCATCGTGTACATCCCGATGGGCGACCGCAACCGGACTCCTGTGATCCACCGGGCCGCATGCTGGGTGAGCGAGGGCCAGCCCATGTGGCCGGGCGGCCCGAGCGCTCCCCACTCAGGATTCCTTACGCTCGGGGACAACAACTTCTTTTACGACCAGAGCACCTCGATCTCCCCGGATCAGCCGGTGAGGCCCGAGTGGGTCCTGGGCGTCTCGCAGTTCCGGATACCCTACCTCGGCCTGCTCCGGTCCTTCTTATGAGCGTAAGCCCTCTCATGTCGCGCTATATTGCCCGCAGGGTTATAATTCCGGAGGATTAGCATTTGACGGTGATGACATGGCGGAAAAAGAGGAGAAAGGCGATATGACCGTCGAGGAGGCGGGCCGTAAGGGCGGGGAGAAGACCGCGAAGACCCACGGCAAGGAGTTCTACCAGGAGATCGGCCACAAGGGCGGGGAGAAGACGTCTGAAACTCACGGGAAGGAGTTCTACCAGGAGATAGGCCACAAAGGCGGGGAAGTTGGCGGCCACAAAGGCGGGGAGGCGACCGCGAGGACCCACGGGAAGGAGTTCTACCAGGAGATAGGCCACAAAGGGGGCGAGATCGGCGGGAAGAAGGGCGGCCAGCGCGTTAAGGAATTGATAGAAGAGGGTAAGGAAGCGGAAGAGAAAAAGTAGATGGCATGCGCCCTGCCAGGGGCAGGGCTCTTATTTTATCCGGGCTGGCTCTCGTTAAATCGCTGCTGGGTTTCGAAATGGGGGCGGGCGTCCTTAAGCGTCCTCAGGCGATAGTCGTCGAGAAGGACTTTACGCGTGCTCTCGGCGGGCACGCTCAGCGCGATCTCCTTGGTGCGGCCGTAGCGGCCCTTGCTCACCACGATGGCGTTGATGATGCCCAGCATGTCCAGCTCCGAGATAAGGTCGGTCACCCTGCGCTGGGTCAGCACGTCCATGTCGATCATCCGGCACAAACGCCTGTAAACGTTATACACGTCGCCCGTGTTCAGCTCGTGGGAGCCCGTGGAGTCGAGCTGCACGATGCTGAAGAGCACCAGCTTGCTCTGGGTCGGGAGCGTGCGGACCACCTCCGTTATACGGTCGATCTCGATCTTCTCCCTGGCCTTCCTGACGTGCTCCTCCCTGACCACCGTGTCCCTCTGCCTCTCCGCCAGCTCGGCAGAAACTCGGAGCAGGTCCAGCGCCTTCCGGGCGTCGCCGTGCTCCTGGGCCGCGAACGCCGCGCACAGCGGGATCACCGCCGGCTCCAGGGTGTTATCCTTGAAGGCCATCTTGCTCCGCTGCTCCAAAATGTCTCGCAGCTGGTCGGCGTTGTATGGCGGGAATATGATCTCTTCCTCGCCCAGCGAGGACTTAACCCTGGGGTCTAAATAGTCGGTGAACGTGAGGTCGTTGGATATCCCGATGATGCTGACCTTCGCCTTTTTAAGGTCGGCGTTGATCCTCGACAGGTTGTACAAAATGTCGTCGCCGCTCTTCTTCACCAGGTTATCGATCTCGTCCAGGATGATGATGGCGATCTGCTCCTTCTTGTCCAGCGCCTCCCGGAACTCGTTGAACACCTGGTCCGTGGGCCATCCGGTGATGGGCACGTCCCGGTTGTAGTGCCGGGCGAGGTGCGCAAGGATCCTGTACTGGGTGTCGATGCGCTCGCAGTTAATGAAAAGTACCTTGCACTCGATGTGCATCTTGTCGGACAGGTCCATGAGCTTCTTGCTCACGCTCTCCAGCGTGGCGGTCTTCCCGGTGCCCGTCTTGCCGTAGATGAGGATGTTCGAGGGCGACTCGCCGCGGAGGGCGGCCACTAATATCTCGGCCACCGCGTTGATCTGGTCTAAACGGTGGGGGAGATAGTCGGGGGTATATGACGGCCGGAGCACTTCCCTGTTGGAAAAAATGGGCTTCATGCTCAGAAGGTTCTCGAAGAGCCTGTCGATCGAGCTCTCCTCGGGGTTCTCCTTGACAAGATCATCAAAAAGGCCCCTGTTATTGTCCATCGTAGGTTGCTGTGATTGTGGAGACGGCGGTGAAACCGTCTTATCGATTAGCATGTATGTCCTCCCAAACCGAGCGTTTCCAAATGAAATGATAGTTACGATGTATATTAATAGTTGTGGTAGCGAGAACCCCATCATTTCCAATGGAGCGGGGATTTAATAGAAGCTATTTTTGGATTTAATGGTTTATATTAACATATAAACGTTGATTTTGCCCTAAATACCAGCCCATTTGGAAAAATAAACTGTTTTAAACAAAATAGCCTCGACGTGAGGCCATGATTTCCGGTGGAAATAACGTATGCAGGGACAGGCCCACCCCATCATTTCCACTGGAACATTGAAAATACAAATGGGACATTTGTATTCTAATACGATGAAAATACAATGTTGTATAGATTAAAAGCTAAAAGTATAAATAACTAACTTTCACTTATTTGCACATTAGTGTGTAATATATCGTGGGTTTAATTACCTGTATGGATATCGTTGACATAATTTTTTAGATTTTTTCATTTTTTATCGCTATTTTTTACCCGGCCTTTCCCCATCAAATTAGGGCCAGACGAGCATATTTTGCATGAACGCCACGATGATC